>NZ_CP070506.1:1601130-3079760 GCF_016925675.1 Pseudomonas hygromyciniae
ATACGTGTGGTGCCTTGGCCGGCGTGGCCGCCATCAGGTTGGCAGCAAACAGCACAGAACCGGCAAAAACGGCGATTTTTTTCAGCATGGGTCAGTGATCCTGGGAAGTGGTTTCGACTGTCTTGAGAAAATCGAGCAGGGTTGTATTGAAGGTTTCGGGTTGGTCCAGCGGTGTGGCGTGGCGCGAATCTTCGATCACCACCAACCGCGCATCGGGCAGCAGTTTTACATAGATTTGTTTCTGTGCCACCGGGGTGTAGTCATGGTCGGCGCTGATGACCAGGGTTGGACAGGTGATTTTCGAAAGTCGTTCCTGCACGCCCCAGCCCACAATCGCGTCGAAGCTTTTGAGGTAAGCACGTTTGTCGTTTCTTGCCCAGCGCTCGGCCATCTTGCGCCGCAGGTCGGCCTGTTCGGGTTTGGGGAACAGCCTGTCACCGAGGGCCTTGCCGATGGTCTTCAAGCTCAGCACACGTGCCAGGCTCCAGCGCTTGGCCCATTGCCAATAGTCATCGGCGCTGCGCACCTTGACCTCGGGCGCGCTGTTGACGATACACAAGCTCTTGAGTAGCTGCGGTTGGTCGACCGCCAGTTGAAAGGCGATCATCCCGCCCATCGACAGGCCCACCACATGGGCGGCGGGCAGTTGCAGGTGTTCGATCAAGGCCACCAGGTCGGCGGTAAAACCTTCGATGCTGTAGCGCTCCCGAGGCTTGTCGGAGCGGCCGTGACCGCGCACATCCAGCAGCACCAAGCGGTAATGCCGGGACAATACCGGTATTTGCAGTTCCCAATCCTGGCAACTGGAGCCCAGGCCGTGGATCAGGATCAGCGGCTCGCCGTGGCCATATTCCTCGTAATGCAGGGTGCAACCTTCATGTTCGAAATAGGCCATGGGTGAACTCCGTTTCAGGCTTGCCGGGGGGCGGCAAAGGGTGCGTCCAGTGGTGCGGTGTCGAAGGTGCGCAGCAGTTCGACGAGAATCTGCGTGGCCGGGCCCAGGGGCTTGTCCTTGTTCGAGTACAGGTAGAACGTCGGGTGGCGGCTGCCGCCTTGCTCCAGGGGCAGTTGCTTGAGTACGCCTTCTTTAAGCTCGCGCTCGATCATGTGCCGCGGCAGCCAGGCAAACCCCCAGGCCGCTGCCGACGAACGTAGCGGCAGTGGCCAGGCTGCCCACGGTCCAGCGCTGTTCGGCGCCGAGCCAGCCGACGTCCCGTGGTTGCTGGCGCCCGGAGTCGCGGATCACCACTTGCATCTGGCTTTCCAGGTCCTGGAAGCTCAATTCGCGGTTAAGCCGGTGCAGCGGATGTTCGGGGTGGGCCACGGCGACAAATTCCACATCGCTCATTTCCGTGCCCAGGTAGCCAGGAATGCTGAAGCCGCTGATCGCCAGGTCGGCGACGCCTTCAATCAGCAGTTCCTCGACACCCGACAGCACTTCTTCACGCAGGCGCACGCGGCAGCCACGGCTTTGCGGCATAAAGGCGGTGAGGGCGCGCACCAGGCGAGCGTTGGGGTAGGCGGCATCGACCACCAGGCGCACTTCGGCCTCCCAACCTTGTTCCATATGATGGGCCAGGTCTTCCAACTGGCTGGCATTTTTCACCAGTTGGCGGGAGCGGCGCAGCAGCACTTCGCCGGCCTCGGTGAGCACGGCCTTGCGCCCGTCGATGCGCAGCAGGGGCACGCCCAACTGGTCTTGCATGCGGGCTACGGTGTAGCTCACCGAGGATTGCGAGCGGTGCAGTACTTCGGCCGCCTGGGCGAAGCCACCATGGTCGACCACGGCTTGCAACGTGCGCCATTGATCAAGGGTCACGCGGGGCGCTTTCAAGATGAGCTCCTCTTGTCCTAAGCTGGCGGTCCTTATTGGAGACTGCCGAATGAGAAAATTCTGTTGTGTAGTGCTGGCACTGTTGCCGCTGAGCGCGTTTGCCTATCCGATCGACGTGTCAAAATCGATCAAGGGGGTGAGCATCGATTACAAGGCGTCCGATGTGGACAGTGAGATCAGCTCCATCGAACTCATTAACTTCGGCAGCAACGACGCTGCGTGCAGGGTCGCATTTACCAATGGTCCGGAGCCTGCGCGGGTACGCAATGTCACGGTTCCCGCCGGCAAAAGCACCAACACCACGGTCAAGTTCAGCCGCGCGATTATCAAGATGCGCATCAAACTGACCTGCGAGCCCAAATAACGCAGAAGCGGGGCACGGCCACCGGCAGGCTCCGCTTATAAACAACTTAATAGATGGGTTATAGCAGTTTTTTACGCTTTTTTATCGAATGGGCTCTGTTTAACCTTCACTCCATCGACTTACAGCAATTACAGATGGAGCCTACAAAGCCATGTCCAATGTTCTGATCATCGAAAGCAGCGCCCGCCAACAGGATTCCATCTCCCGCCAGTTGACCCAACAGTTCATCAGCCAATGGCAGGCCGCCCACCCAGCCGATCAGATCAGCGTGCGCGACCTGGCAGTCAACCCGGTACCGCACCTGGACGCCAACCTGTTGGGCGGTTGGATGAAGCCGGTCGAGCAGCGCAATGCCGATGAGCAGGCTTCCCTGGACCGTTCCAACCAACTGACCGAAGAACTGCTGGCCGCCGATGTGCTGGTAATGGCCGCGCCGATGTACAACTTTGCCATCCCCAGCACCCTCAAAGCCTGGCTTGACCATGTATTGCGGGCCGGCGTGACGTTCAAGTACACCGCCACCGGGCCCCAAGGTCTGCTGACCGGCAAGCGCGCCTTTGTGTTGACCGCCCGCGGCGGTATCCACACCGGCGCGAGCAGCGATCACCAGGAACCGTATCTGCGCCAGGTCATGGGTTTTATCGGTATCCATGACGTCACCTTCATTCATGCCGAAGGGGTGAACCTGGGGGGGGACTTCCAGGAAAAGGGTATGAACCACGCCAAGGCCCTGCTGGCACAGGTTGCCTGACGCGTTAATCGCCAGATAATCGCGCGGTGTTTATATAAATCCACGCAACCCTTCAAGTACGCGTATCGAACCTCCCTTTGCACTTGTTGCTCCTGAGTGCTCCTGCCCGACTGCCGCTTTAGCGAGGTCGGGTTTTTTTTGCCCCGAGTTTCGCCCCGCCGGGAAAAACGCTAATGTCGCGCCCATTCAAATACGAGGCGACCATGGGCTATTTACTGATTGTCACGCTGATCCAGGCGTTTTCCTTCAGCTTGATCGGCGAATACCTGGCCGGTCATGTCGACAGCTATTTCGCCGTGCTGGTGCGTGTGTTGCTGGCTGGGCTGGTGTTTATCCCGCTGACCCGCTGGCGCTCGGTGGAGCCTGCGTTCATGCGAGGCATGCTGCTGATCGGCGCGTTGCAGTTTGGCGTGACGTATGTGTGCCTGTACTTGAGCTTTCGTGTGTTGACGGTGCCGGAGGTGTTGCTGTTCACCATCCTTACGCCGCTGCATGTGACGCTGATTGAAGACGCGCTGAACCGGCGTTTCAACCCGTGGGCACTGATTGCCGCGCTGGTTGCTGTGGCAGGTGCGGCAGTGATCCGCTTTGACCAAATCAGCCCGGACTTCTTCATGGGCTTCTTGTTGCTGCAACTGGCCAACTTCACCTACGCCGCCGGGCAAGTGCTGTACCGACGCCTGGTGGCGCGTCATCCAAGCGACTTGCCGCATTATCGGCGCTTTGGCTATTTCTACCTGGGGGCATTGGCCGTGGTATTGCCGGCGTTCCTGCTGTTCGGCAAGGCCAACTTCTTGCCCGAAGCGCCGTTGCAGTGGGGAGTATTGGTGTTTCTGGGGCTGGTCAGTACCGCGTTGGGCTTGTACTGGTGGAACAAGGGCGCCTGCCTGGTCAACGGCGGCACCCTGGCCGTGATGAACAACCTGCATGTGCCGGTGGGGTTGCTGCTGAATCTGCTGATCTGGAATCAGCATGAACCGTTGGGGCGGTTGTTCCTGGGCGGGGCGGTGATCGTGGCGGCGGTGTGGATCAGCCGGTTGGGTGTGCGCCCGGCTTTAGGGCTTGCCAACCGGTGATGAGTGTTGTGGGAGCGGGCTTGCTCGCGAATACGGTGGGTCAGAGCCAGATATGCTGACTGACATGCCGCATTCGCGAGCAAGCCCGCTCCCACAAGGGTTCAGCTTATAGCGCAGCTTTTTCTGGGGCTGGCAAATGGCTGGCACCCAGCACCGCCGGCAACACCCCGGCCCGCAGGTCATTGCCACTTGGCTGCTGATACAGGCTCAGGCCAAACTCCGGCAACACTGCCAATAGGTAGTCAAAAATATCCCCCTGGATGCGTTCGTAATCCGCCCACGCCGTGGTGCGGGTAAAACAGTAGATTTCCAGGGGCACGCCCTGGGAGGTGGTCTGCATCTGGCGCACCATGCAGGTCATGTTCGGCTGGATATCCGGATGGCTCTTGAGGTACGCCAGGGCGTAGGCACGGAAGGTTCCCAGGTTGGTCATCCGTCGGCGGTTGGCCGAGAGTTGCGCGCTGTGGCCCTGGGCTTCGTTCCAGGCCTTCAATTCTGCCTGTTTGCGGCTGATGTAATCGGTCAGCAGGTGGACCTGGGTCATGCGCACTTCTTCATCGTCGCGCAGGAAGCGCACGCCGGCCGCGTCGATAAACAGGCTGCGCTTGATCCGCCGCCCGCCCGAGGCCTGCATGCCGCGCCAGTTCTTGAACGATTCGGACATCAGGCGCCAGGTGGGGATCGAGACGATGGTCTTGTCGAAGTTCTGCACCTTGACCGTATGCAAGGTGATGTCCACCACATCGCCATCGGCGCCGACCTGGGGCATTTCGATCCAGTCGCCGACCCGCAGCATGTCGTTGCTGGTCAATTGCACGCTGGCGACAAACGACAGCAGCGTGTCCTTGTACACCAACAGGATCACCGCCGACATCGCACCCAGGCCGGACAACAGCAACAGCGGCGAGCGGTCGATCAGCGTGGCGACAATGATGATCGCGCCAAACACGAACAACACCATTTTCGCCAATTGCACATAGCCCTTGATCGAGCGCGTGCGCGCATGTTCGGTGCGGGCGTAGATATCCAGCAGGGCGTTGAGCAGGGCGCTCATGGCCAGGACCTGGAACAGGATGGTGAACGCCAGCGCCACGTTGCCGATGAACAACGCGGCGTTTTTGCTCAGTTCCGGCACCAGGTGCAGGCCGAACTGGATCACCAGGGACGGCGTCATCTGTGCCAGGCGATGGAAGACTTTGTTGTGCCGCAGGTCATTGAGCCAGTGCAGCGCCGGCTGGCGCCCGAGCAGTTTGACGGTGTGCAGGATGAGGTAGCGAGCCACCCGTCCGACAATCAGGGCCACGACCAGCAGCACCAGCAAGGCGATGCTTGAATGCAGCAGCGGATGTTGGTCCAGGGCACCCCAGAGGTCTTGGACGTTGAGCCAGAGCTGTTTGATATCCATGGTTAAACGCGATTCTTCTGTAAGACATGACGGGGCGATTAGAGCATTTAAGTGCTGCAAAGTTGTGCAGGCAGACAAATCACCTGACAAAAAACCATCTGATTGGCCCACTTCGCGTAAAGAGACTCGGCCTGAGCGCCCGAAACCGTTACCCTATGCAGCTGATTTTTTGTATTTCTTCGAGGTAGCACCCGTGTTTTCCCAATTCGCCCTGCACGAACGCCTGCTCAAAGCCGTGGCCGAGCTTAAATTTGTCGAGCCTACGCCTGTGCAAGCAGCGGCCATCCCGCTCGCGCTCCAAGGGCGTGACCTGCGGGTGACGGCTCAAACCGGGAGCGGCAAGACCGCCGCTTTCGTCCTGCCGATCCTTAACCGTCTGATCGGCCCGGCCAAGATCCGTGTCAGCATCAAGACCCTGATCCTGTTGCCTACCCGTGAGCTGGCCCAGCAGACCTTGAAGGAAGTGGAGCGCTTCTCGCAGTTCACCTTCATCAAATCCGGCCTGATCACTGGCGGTGAAGACTTCAAGGTGCAGGCCGCGATGCTGCGCAAGGTCCCGGATATCCTGATCGGCACCCCTGGGCGGATGATCGAGCAACTGAACGCCGGCAACCTGGACCTCAAGGAAGTCGAAGTGCTGGTGCTCGACGAAGCCGACCGCATGCTCGACATGGGGTTTGCCGACGACGTACAGCGCCTGGTCGAAGAGTGTGTCAACCGCCAGCAGACCATGCTGTTCTCCGCCACCACTGGCGGTTCGACCCTGCGCGAGATGGTCGCCAAGGTCCTGAACAACCCTGAGCACCTGCAGGTCAACAACGTCAGCGACCTGAACTCGACTACCCGTCAGCAGATCATCACTGCTGACCACAATGTGCACAAAGAGCAGATCCTCAACTGGCTGCTGGCCAACGAGACCTATCAGAAGGCCATTGTATTCACCAACACCCGGGCCATGGCCGACCGGATCTACGGGCGCCTGGTGGCTCAGGAGTACAAGGCGTTTGTCTTGCACGGTGAGAAGGACCAGAAGGACCGCAAGCTGGCCATCGACCGCCTCAAGCAGGGCGGCGTGAAGATCCTGGTGGCCACCGACGTCGCCGCGCGCGGCCTGGACGTCGAAGGCCTGGACATGGTGATCAACTTCGATATGCCGCGCAGCGGCGACGAATATGTGCACCGTATCGGCCGTACCGGGCGTGCTGGCAACGATGGCCTGGCCATTTCGCTGATCTGCCATGGCGACTGGAACCTGATGTCGAGCATCGAACGCTACCTCAAGCAGTCGTTCGAGCGCCGTACCATCAAGGAAGTCAAAGGTACCTACACCGGGCCGAAGAAGGTCAAGGCCTCGGGCAAGGCCGTGGGCGTGAAGAAGAAAAAGGTCGACGCCAAGGGCGACAAGAAGAAGGCCGGCGCCAAGTCGCCGACCAAGCGCAAGATCGCCAACCGGCCGAAGACCGACAATCTGTCGTTGGTCAGCAAGGACGGCATGGCGCCGCTCAAGCGCCGCAAGCCAGAAGCACCGGCAGCCGAGTAATACGGCGGCGCACAAAAAAACCGGACAATGTCCGGTTTTTTTATGCCTTCAGTTTTTTGCCTTGGCCGCCGCTTCCTTCAATTCCTTGAGCCGCGCCTCGATCAACTGGCACTTGTCGGGAAACTTCGCGCTTTCGGTATCCAGGTCCATTTGCTGCAGTTCATCGTTGATTTCCTTGGCCTTGGTCGGGTTCTGCTGGGTCAGCTTGCTGACTTCCTTGGCCAGTTGCTCACGTTTTTCCGTGGCCTCTTCCGGGGTACAGGCCCAGGCGGGCAGGGCGCTCAACAGGGTGGCGGCGACGGCCAGTTGCATCAGGGTTTTCATGGGTGGACCTCCTTGGCGGTGATAGCCGGTTGAGGGCTACGGCCGGCGAAAAGTTCAGTGCAATCACGCTCGTCCATCCGGCTGAACGGCGCTCGCACACGCCGGTCACAACCTTTGAAGGCCGCCAGTCGGTGTGCCTGCAGGAGGGATTCAGGATGAGTACTTACAATTGGGATCTGATCGAGCGTCTGTTACATGAAGTGCAAAATGGCGAGGGCAGCTTTGCCCCGCGCAAGTATGCCGAGCAGGAAGCCGCCGAGAAGGCCACGGCCGGCGACTTCAACGGCGACCTCGATGCGCTGAAAAAGACCGCAGCCGACTATGAGGCGCTGTTGTTCAAGCGCGGTTTTATCGAGTCCCGTCCAGAGGATCAGGGCGGCAATGGCGAGAACTTCATTTTGACGCCGCTGGGGGCCCGCCTGCTGGCGCTGATCGACAGTTCCATCCCGGGCAACGATCACCCGCGCCAGGTGTTGGACGAGCAGGTGGATGCGCTGGATCCGGCGACGTTCGAGGTCGTGGCCTCCAAAGCGCAAATCGCCTGAGCCGACGCAAACTGTCAAAGCAGTCGCCTAGGTCGCGCTGCCCTTGAGGCACTTGAGGGACTGGAAGTCGCTGCGCACCTTATCGATCCTCTGCACCAGCTTCTGTCGTTGCTGGACCGTGCTTTCGGCCATCACATCCACCAGCAGGCTGCGGGCCGCCGCTTCGGTCTGGGCATAGGCCTGGCGATAGTCCGCAGTCCACAGGCTTTCACGGTCCACCAGCAGTTGCTCCATCTTGCCCGGGAAGTCGCTGCTGGCCCGTTGATTGACTGCCGCGATGAACTGCACCTGCCAATGGGCGCGGTTGCCGATCCATTGCTGGTTCTGCGCACCGAGGGCGGTGGACCAGGCCTGCACACGCTGCTGCTGGCTGGCGCTCAACGGGCCGAGCCAGGCATCCAGGCGTTTGCTCATGCGCGCGCTGCGGTCTTTGATCTGCTGCTCCAGGGGCGGCTTGAGGTATTCGTCCTGGCGTTTACGCAGGTCTTTGGTCAGCGCTTGATCCATCGCCCGTACCTGCTGCTCATCCAGCCCGCGCAACAACTCGATGGCGGATGGGGTGATCTGCCGGGCGACCTCGGCGATTGCCTGCTTGGCTTCGAGGGTGCGGGTTTGCAGGGCGGCATCGCTGACCTGATGGTTGTCGACCATCTGTTGCAGGCGGTCGAGCCAGTCCAGGTAGCCGGGCAATTGGGTGGTGCAGTGCCAGGCGAGGTGGTCCTTGAGGGTGTCGTTGAACCAGCTTTTCTGCCCGGCGTTCATGTCCAGGTAGTCGTTGAGGGTCCAGGGGATGATCACGTCGAGGTTGCGATAGGCCAGGCCCACGCGGTTGCAGCCGGAAAGCAGGACGCTCAGGGCCAGCAAGGCCACCAGGATTCTTAACCGACACAGCATGGGCGAGTCCTTGCGCAGACCAGGGATGTTCATCTGAACTCGCCGGGGGCGTGACAGTTCAGCCCATCAATAAAACGATCGCTCGGCCTTGAGGGTCAACAGGCCATCACATTGCGAATTGTGTCCGGAGTAGGCCGAGCAGTCGCTGCCGCTGAGGCTGGAGTCGCTGTAGATCAGGTCCAGGTCGACGCCCATCCACGGTCGGGAGAATTTCACCGACCAGTCGCTGAAACTGCGAATCGAGCCGCCTTCGACCGATGCCGGGGCGCCTAACTGATGAGTGGTGTACTTCATGCTCACGCCAATGCCGAACGGCTGGGTGCCGCCCAGGTCGGCAAACAGCGTGCTGTCGCGACGATCGGGATCGTTGCCCAATGACACGCCAAACCGATTGCCCAGCAAGTTCAGGCCGCCGTAGAACTCCTGGCTGTCGAGGGGGCTCAGCTTGGGGTAGCTGTAGTGGATCATCCCCAGTTCATAGCCCAGGGTCTGGTCGAACGGGCGCTTGAAGCCCAAATAAGAGTCGACTTCCAGTTTACTGGCGGGCGACAGCCCCATGCTCGGCGAAAACTGGCCGAAATACAGACCGCTGGCGTGGCTCAGGTCGAGGCCACCGTGGAACGAGTTGCTGCTCGCAGAGGTGGGTTTGACCAAGCCCTGGGCCATGCTACGGCTGGGTGTGGTCCCCAGTTTCAAGTCGAAGTCGCCCAGTTCACGCTGGAAAACCTGCGCGTCGGCGAGAGGGCTGGCGAGCAGGGCGCTGACCAGGAAAATGCAGGGCTTGAGCAAGCGTCACTCCATGAAAAGCGAGGAGCAGTAACAGAAGGAATCGGGCAAACGCCCGTTCTAGACGTGTGCAAGCATACCGGCGAAAGTCAGGGGGTGAGGCCCGTTCGTCGATTGGCAGGGTTGAAGGTGTGTCTGGGGGAGGGTGCTGGCTCTAGTCCTAGCGCCTTGATAGGCAAGGCGCTTAGGGACCAGGTGGGGTGCGTAGGCGGCTTTGCGCTTACTTCTTGCCCAGGGTGATCTGCTTGGACGGGCCGAAAGTCTGGCCGCTCACGCCCTTGGCGATCTGCTGGATTTCGCCACCGGACTTGAGGAACGCGGCGATTTGGTTGTTGATCGATTCGCTGGTTTCAACGGCGGGAGCGGGCTTTGCTTTGCTGTTGGATGCTTTTACGCGCATGGCGGCCACTAACCTGTAGAAAATTAACTTGGCCAGACATCGTACATGAAATGCTTGACAATTGCTTGGTAAATATCTCCCAGGAATAAGCTGCGTTATTATAAATACCTAAGTTGGTCTTTGGCTGAGGGCTCTAACTCGCTGTTTTAAATAGAAACCCGAGGAAAAAACCGCACCTGGCCATCAATGCCAGCCTGTGGTCTGACCTGACGAGCGGAGCGATTGGCTAAAATCCCCTGGCAAACCCGCGATTTTTCAGGGTTGCGCGCCTGGACACGGGACCGCCGCCTTCAACTCGGGTAGAATGCCGCCCACGCAATGAGGGTATCGGAAATGGCTTTAGTCGGGCGCTACAACAGTTTGCAAGTGGTTAAACACACTAACTTTGGTTTGTATCTGGACGGTGAGCAAGAGGGCGAAATCCTCTTGCCCAATCGTTATATTCCCAAAGATATTCCCAGTGAAGATGAAGACTGGCTTAACGTTTTTATTTATCTGGACAGCGATGACAAACTTATCGCCACCACTGAAAAACCAAAAGTACAGGTGGGCGAGTTTGCCAGCCTGAAAGTGGTCGAAGTCAACAGCATCGGGGTGTTCCTCGACTGGGGTCTACCCAAGGACTTGCTGCTGCCTTACTCCGAAGAAAAGCGCCAACTGACCGCCGGTGAATACTGCGTGGTGCATGTCTACCTCGACAAGCACACCAAGCGCATCACCGCCACCGCACGCCTGGACCGTTACCTGGACAAGACCCCGGCCAACTACACCGTGGGCCAGGAAGTCGACTTGCTGGTTGCCGAAGCCACTGATATGGGCTTCAAGGCAATCATCAACAACAAGCACTGGGGCCTGATCCACAAGAACGAAGTGTTCAAGTTCCTGCGTCCGGGCAAGGAAGAGAAGGGTTTCATCAAGGAAATCCGCGCCGACGGCAATATCAGCCTCAGCCTGCAACCGGTCGGCGAACAAGCGGCGTCCAGCCTGAACTCGAAGATCCTCGCCAAGTTGCGTGAGAACAACGGTAGCCTGCCGGTCAGCGACAAAAGCGACCCGACCGTGATCAGCAACTTGTTCGGCGTGAGCAAGGGCAACTTCAAGAAGGCTATTGGTGCGCTGTACAAGCAGGGCCAGATCGTGATTCACGCTGATCGCATTGAACTAAGCTGATTGCATCCTGCTCTTGTGTAGGAGTCGCTATCGCCGGCAAGCCGGCTCCTACAGTAGGTTGTCGCCATGGGCAAAAAAGTCGTGTTTGCTTACCTCGGTACGTTATTGGCTTTTTTAGTGCTCGATGGCCTTTGGCTTGGCGTGTTGATGGGGTCGACCTATAAGGCCCTGCTGGGGCCGTTGATGCTTGAACAACCGCGATTGCTGCCGGCGGCGCTGTTCTACTTCCTTTATGTGTTCGGCTGTGTAGCTTTTGTGGTGCTGCCGGCGCTGGCCAGTGGTGGCTGGCAACGGGCCGCCCGCCTGGGCGCCTTGCTCGGGTTGGTCGCCTATGGCACCTATGACCTGAGCAACTGGGCGACCTTGCAAGGCTGGTCGGCGGGCCTGGCATTGATGGACATGGCGTGGGGCACTTTCCTCACAGCGGCCTGTTGCTCGTTGGGGTACGGGGCGGCTTACCGCGTCAGGGGCTGACCCGCGCCCGGCAATCAATCGGTGCCGGGGCCGGTCGTAGCAGCAATGCACCGGCCAGTATCAGGCCACTTCCCGCCACTATCAGCGCCGGCTGCAAGTCGCCGCTGAGGTGACTGCTCAGCGAGGCCAGTAGCGGGCCACTTAACTGGCCCAGGGCAAAACACGCCGTCAGCAGCCCCGTGCTGCGTTGCGCACCGTGGGGTGCGATTTCCCGCAGGCGCTGCATCACCAGTTGCATGCACGCCAGGAACGGCAGACCGCACAGCACCACGCCCAATGCCAAACCCACACCATTGCCCAGCAAACAAGCGAAGACGCCGGCCGCTTGCAGCCATAGGGTGGCCATCAACCAATAGCGTGTAGTGTCGGGGTTGGGCTTGCGCAGGCTGACCAGCAACACACCCAGGGCTGCCGCGAGGCCAAAGCACGGCCAGAACAGGTCCGCCTGCCAGGCGCCCTTGAACTGCGCGCTGGCCATTTGTGACAGGAACGTGGCGGGGATGATGTAGCCCAAGCCAAACAACAGGTAAACCCAGCCCAGATGCGCGATGTTGCCATTGCTCCTGTTAGCCGCGCTGCTGCGCTGCGGCTGTCCCCTGTCCGGCTTGGGCAGGAACGGCAGGATCACCAGCAGCATGACCAGGGCGACCACGCCATATACCAGCCACAACGTCGCCGAATCCTCGCCCAGCAGGTTCGAGCCCAATGCCAACAATCCCGTGAGCAGAATTCCCAACCCAGGCCCGGCAAACACCAGTGCTCCGAGTCGTGGGCGCCCTGTGGCAACCGCCAGGGGTTGGCTCAGGCCGGTGATCATCACCAGCACCCAGGCGCTGGCCACGCCGGTGCCAAAGCGCAACATCAGGTGCGACCAGAAACCGTTGGCCCAGAACGACGCCAGGGTCAGCAGTACACACAGCCACAAACCGCCGAGCAACCGCCCGCGTATGTGGTGATGACTGCGTGCGAACATCGAGTCCACGGCCCCCACGAAATAGCCCAGGTAGTTGGCTGCAGCAATCAGCCCGGCGTCGGTCAGGTCGATTTGCCCTTCACTGAGCAAATGCGGCATCTGCGGGGTAAGGGCGAAGCGGCCAATGCCCATGGCCATCATCAGGGCAATAAAGCTGGCGAGTAAACGGACCAGGGGCGACATGGGCCAAACTCCTGCAAGAAGCGATGACCTCAGGTTAAGGTGGATTGGTATTCAGTAAAAATGAATAATACTGAGCAACTTGTTCAGTTTAGGAGAAGGCCTGTGGAGTTCAGCCAACTGCGTATTTTCCAGGCCGTGGCCGAAGAGGGCTCTATCACCCGTGCGGCAGAGCGTTTGCACCGGGTACCGTCGAACCTCTCGACCCGGCTCAAGCAAATGGAAGAGCAATTGGGTGTCGAGTTGTTCGTGCGCGAGCGCCAGCGCCTGCAGCTATCGCCCGCCGGCAAGGTGTTGCTCGACTACAGCACGCGCCTTTTAGCCCTACATGACGAGGCGCACGGCGCGGTGCAGGGCGGCCATCCAGCCGGGGACTTTGTGCTGGGCAGCATGTACAGCACCGCCGCGATCCATTTGCCGAAATTGCTGGCGCAGTATCACAAGGCTTACCCCATGGTGAACCTGCAGGTGCAATCGGCACCCAGCGGCGAACTGCTTGAGGGCCTGATCACCGGGCGCCTGGATGCGGCGCTGGTGGATGGCCCATTGACCTTGGCGACTCTGGACGGTGTGCCGTTGTGCGAGGAGCGCTTGCTGCTGATCTGCGAGGCGGACCACCCGCCGGTGCGCGGCCCGCAGGATGTGGCCGGGCGCTCGGTGTTCACCTTCCGACGCAGTTGTTCCTATCGGGCGCGCCTGGAAGCGTGGTTTTCCCACGACCGCGTAGCCATGGGGCGGGCCATCGAGATTGAGTCGTATCAAGGCATGCTGGCGTGTGTGATCGCCGGTTCCGGGGTCGCGTTGATGTCCGAATCGATGCTCGACAGCCTGCCCGGTAAGCACAGCGTCTCGATCCATCCCCTGGCCGAGCCGTTTGCCCACGCCACTACGTGGCTGATGTGGCGCAAGGGCATGCTTGGGGCTAATCTGAATGCTTGGATTGACCTGCAGCAAGAGGGCAAGACGCGGCTGCCACAAGAGGCGCGGGCGATTGCCTGACCGCATCGTCAGGATTTGTATCAATTCAGTAATGGTTCGTTGCGGTTTCAGGCAAGCATTACGTGGGACTTAGTACTACTATCTGTAGGAAGCAGCCACAGAATTCCAGCTGCTCGGCACTACCCTCAAAGGGGGCACCATGAAAGAAAAACTGCAAAACTGGCTGCACGACCTCGGCGTCGCACTCGGCTTGATCGAGCCACCGCTGCAACCGGTGCCTATCCGCACCGATGACGAACAACGCCGCCCGCGTCGCAGGTAAGTCCGGAAAAGCGCTCAGGCATTGGTGTTTGGGCGCGATCACTGGTCGCACTTTCCCAGGAACACAGTAGATGGGTGCGCGCTTGTATGTAATAGAACCGCACCAGTCGAAGACCACGTTCCTAAATTAAGTTGCGCTCGCTTTGTCTGACCATGGAACTATTCTGGTCGGACGTTTCCTTTTGTCTGCTCCCTCGACCTTTTCTGTATTTAGACGCTTTATATTCCTGCTCTCTTCAAGGAAGGAAGGCAGGTGTATGTCGTTTGTTAACAGTGATGGGATGCTGATTTCCGACAAAGTGATACTGCGTCGATTTCACGCGATCGAGCATGGGGATTTGCACGGTGTACAGGCTTTAGTTGTCCACCAGACGGATGCACCTACGGCGCAACATACGTTCAATGGCTACCTCGAAAAAGGCAGTGGTGCGCACTTTCTGATTGATAAAAATGGTTTTGTTTACCAGACGGCCAGTTTGAAAAAACGCTGTTACCACGTTGGAAAACTCATTCGCTCGAAGTGCTTGGCGATTGATAAAAAAACGTGTGACAGCGCCCAGATGGCCCGCATTCAAACGTTATCGTGGACTGCGCAGATCAAGGCGTTGGACGCGCATGAGCGAGCCAAAAGCTATCCTGAACGCTATCCCGTGAACTCCGACTCTATTGGCATCGAACTGGTGGGCAAGCACTTGGATACCTCTCGGTATGAGACCGTTACTCCCGCCCAGAACCAATCCCTTCAATGGCTCGTCAACGAGTTGTATGTTCATTTCAACCTGTCCTCGGGTGATGTCTACAGGCACCCGCAGATATCCTATAAAAACCCAGGTGAAGCCAGTAGTGCGGTGTGGGAATGATGACGATCAAAGCGTGGCCGATTGGCGCATTACTCGTTCTTGCGGGATGTACGGATCTGCACAACACCCCCGACCTTGAAAGCATTGTTATCTCTAGCTTCCAATCCCAAGAACCCGAGAGTTGCCGGTCTTCTGACGTGCCACTCGATCCAAGCCGTGTGCAGGCGTTTTTCCAACGGGCGTCGAAGATTGATAGCCGCACCCTGCATGACCGTTACGAGTGGGCACCTTGCTATCTGGAGGGCAGTCTGAAGTACAACGGGCAGGTTTGTATGTGGCAGGTAAGGGCGGGAGCCACTGGGGTCGTCCAGTGTCCGTCGGCAGAGCAGTACTTTACCTGTGAAGAGTGCAGCGACCTGTTTGCAAAACCCGGGGATTAAAAAAACGGATGCGACAACCGACGTCGCACCCGCTGAAGCAAGCTTTACTCAGGCTGCGTCGGCTGCCGTCACCTGTGGCCGACGCGACAGCACACTCACCAGTACAAAACTCACCACGCTCACGCCCAGGCTGTAGTAGATCGGTGTGTTTGCCTCCAGACCATCCTTGATCATGAACACCAGCGACGTGGCAAACCCGAGTGCCATGGCGCTGATTGCCCCTGAGGTGGTGGCGCGTTTCCAGTAGATCGCCCCGATCAACGGGATCAACATGCCGCCGACCAGCAGGTTATAGGCCAGGGTCAAGGCACTGATCACATCGGTGACCACCAGAGCGATTGCCAGTACGGCAATACCGGTCAGCAGGGTGAACAGGCGGTTGATGTTCAGGCTCGACTGTTTGCCGCCGCGCAGGCGTGGCAGCAGGTCTTCGGTGAGCACGGTGGAGGCGGCGAGCAGCCCGGCGCTGGCCGTGGACATCATGGCCGCCAAGGCCGCTGCGATCACCAGGCCACGCAGGCCGTCGGGCAACGACAGTTTGACGATGGCGGCGAAGGCGTTGTTGACGTTGTCCAGGTCCGGGATCAGCACATGGGCGGCCATGCCGATCAGGGCACAGGCCAGGCCGTAGAGGATGCAGTAGAAACCGGCGAAAGTGCCTGCATACTTGGCGACCTTTTCGTCACGGGCGGTAAAGACCCGTTGCCAGATGTCCTGGCCGATCAGGATGCCGAAGAAGTAGATCATGAAGTAGGTGATGATGGTGTCCCAGCCGATGCTGGTGAAGCTGAAACTGGCCGCTGGTAACTTGGCCACCAGCTCATCCCAGCCGCCCACGCGGTACAGGCAGATCGGCAGCAGGATAAACATCAGGCCGACGGTCTTGATCACGAACTGCACGATATCGGTCAAGGTCAGCGACCACATGCCGCCGATGGTCGAATACACCAGCACCACGCCACCGCCCAGCAGGATGGCGGCCCAGAACGGCAGGTCAAATATCACTTGCAATACGGTGCCGATCCCCAGGATCGAGGTCACTGCCAGCATCAGCGCGTAGGCCAGCATGATCAACCCGCTGGCCTGGCGGGCCGTGGGGTTGTAGCGCTGCTCCAGGACCTGGGTCACGGTGAAGATTTTCAGCTTGAGCAAGGGCTTGGCGAGGAACAGGTTCAGCGCGATGATCCCCGCGCCCAGCGCTGCGCAGAGCCAGAAGCCGGAAATACCGTGGACATACCCCAGGCGCACGCTGCCCACGGTGGACGCGCCACCGAGTACCGTTGCTGCCATGGTGCCCATGTACAGCGTCGGCCCCAGGTTGCGCCCGGCGACCAGGTAGTCTTCGTGGGTCTTGGCCCGGCGCATGCCGAAATAGCCGAGCACGAGCATGCCGGCGGCGTAGATAAGTACGACGAATAGATCCAGAGCCATGGTGGCGAGTCTCCAATTATTATTTTTATAGGTGTTCAGGCGCGGGGCACATGGCCCCGCGCTACATCAACGGTGCGTGACGCCAGGCAGCACGCAGAGCATTTCGTACAGCAGGTTGGCGCCCAGCAACGAGGTGTTGCCGGTGGTGTCGTAGGGCGGAGAAACTTCCACCAGGTCACAACCAATCAGGTCCAGGCCCTGGCAGCCACGGATAATCTCGATCGCCTGGATGGTGGTCAGCCCGCCGATTTCCGGGGTGCCGGTACCAGGTGCCCAGGCCGGGTCAATGCCGTCGATGTCGAAACTCAGGTACACCGGGCCGCCGCCGACCTTTTCCCTGACTTCGGCCATCAACGGCGCGAGGGACTGGTGCCAGCACTCTTCGGCCTGGACCACGCGAAAGCCTTGTTTACGGCTCCAGTTGAAGTCTTCGGCGGTATAGCCCTGGGCGCGCAGGCCGATTTGCACCACGCGGTCGCAATCGAGCAGGCCCTCTTCGACGGCACGGCGGAAGGTGGTGCCGTGGGCGATTTTCTCGCCGAACATGTGGTCGTTGACGTCAGCGTGGGCATCGATATGCACCAGCCCGACCTTGCCGTGCTTCTTGTGGATCGCCCGCAGGATCGGCAGGGTGATGGTGTGGTCGCCGCCCAGGGTCAGCGGGATCACGTCGTGCTTGAGGATCTCATCGTAGGACTCTTCGATGATGCGCACGGCGTCCAGCAGGTTGAAGGTGTTGATCGCCACATCGCCGATGTCAGCCACCGACAGTGAGTCGAACGGTGCGGCGCCGGTGGCCATGTTGTAGGGGCGGATCATCACCGACTCGGCGCGGATCTCGCGGGGCCCGAAGCGGGTACCGGCGCGCAGCGAGGTGCCGATATCCAGGGGCACGCCGACAAAGGCTGCATCCAGGCCGGCGGCGGTTTGCAGGTGGGGCAGGCGCATCATGGTGGCGATGCCGGCAAAGCGCGGCATTTCGTTGCCGCCCAGTGGTTGGTGAAAGATCTTGTCCACAGGAATGCCTCATCGATGTTGTGGTTATCAGAGGCCGATTCTGCGAAATGTAGGGCACAGGAAGAATCGCTGCGGGGAAATACTTAGTTCAGATTTTTCTGAACTAATGCCTGGGGTAGACTCCACCGGTGTGCAAAACCTGTTCCCTGTAGGAGCGAGCTTGCTCGCGAAAAACGTTAACGATGACGCGGGCATTTAGAATGTACGCGGCGCTCTCAGGTTTTTCGCGAGCAAGCTCGCTCCTACAGGGAATGGGCCTGTCAGCCGATTTTTTGCCTGGAGGTTCCATGGCCAGCGCCTTGCCCGACCTGAAACTGCTGCGCATCTTCGTCAGCGTGGTCCGCCACCAAGGGTTTGCCAATGCCCAGCACGAGCTCAACTTGTCGACGTCCGCCATCAGCACCTATATGAGCCAGCTGGAAGGCGCGTTGGGCCTGGTGCTGTGCCACCGCGGGCGTGGCGGTTTCAGCCTGACCAGCAAGGGCGAGCTGTTTCACCAGGAAACCTTACGCCTGCTGGCCGAGTTGGAGGGCTTCGAGCAATATGCCGCGGCGCTCAAGGGCGAGTTGCGCGGCACGCTCAAACTGGGCGTGCTCGACTCCACCGTCAGCGACAAGGCCCTGCCATTCGCCGAAGTCATCGGCGCCTACAGCCTTGAGCACCCGGCGGTGCATTTGAATCTGTCGGTCATGAGCCCCTACGAGCTGCAACTGGGGGTCCAGGACAATCGCCTGGACCTGGCCATCGGCGCCTTCTCCAACCGCATGAGCGGGCTGATGTACATGCCGTTGTACCGCGAACAGCACTGGCTTTACTGCAGTTCGCGGCACCCACTGTTCAGCGAGCGGCGCATCCCGGAACAGGTGATTACCCAGCAACGTATGGTTGGGCGCGGCTATTGGAGCCAGGCGGAACTGGCGCGCCATGGCTTCAAACATAGCGCCGCGACAGTGGAAAGCATGGAAGCGCAGCTGATCCTGGTGCTGTCCGGCGCCTACATCGGCTACTTGCCCGAACACTACGCCCAGGCCTGGGCCGACAAGGGCGACTTGCGGGTGCTGCTGCCGGCGACTTTTGGCTATCAGGCGCCGTTTTCGCTGATCATGCGCCGTGGGCGCAGCCGCGAGCCGTTGATCCAGACCTTCCGCGATTTACTCAAAGCACAGCTCAATCAGGCCTGAATATGTCCAGACCCCAATGCCCCCGCTGCCTGCGGCCGACCACCCACTGCCTGTGCGCGCTGATTCCGAACCTGGACAGCCGCACCCGAGTGTTGCTGTTGCAACATCCCAGCGAGGTCAACCATGCACTCAACACCGCGCGTCTGGCCGCGTTGGGCCTGGTGAATGCGCAACTGGTGGTGGGTGAAGTATTCGAGGACTTGCAGAACTTGCTCAATCCGCCTGGGTACCAGGCGCGGCTGTTGTTTCCCGCCGAGGATGCGCAGCCGCTGCAGGCCTACAGCCCATCCGACGAACCGTTGCTGCTGGTGGTGCCCGACGGCACCTGGCGCAAGGCGCGCAAGTTGCTGCACCTCAACCCGCTGCTGGCGGCGTTGCCACGGGTGACGCTGGCTGCGGGCGCGGTGTCCCGTTATCGGTTGCGCAAGGCACCGGGGCCGGGGGCGTTGTCGACGGTGGAGGCGATTGTGCAGGCGCTGCAGGTGCTGGAGGCGCCGCAGTCATTCGAGCCGTTGTTGCGGCCGTTTGAGGCGTTGATCGAGGGGCAGATTGCGGCGATGGGCGAACATATCTACCGCAGGAATCACGGGGATACGAGTTCTGTCTAACGGAGTCAGGAGCAGTGGGGTGGGCTGCTCCAGTCGAGGTCTTGAGGGTCGCTGCATTTAGCGCATTTTGAGCCTGATCCGTGTTGAAGCAGAGGCATTGGACGCTGACTTCAGGTCAGTTACGTGAGTAAAGCAGTGTCGAAATAATGAGGAGAACGCCTACTTTTTTTTGCATGATTTTAGGCCTGCTCTTGTACGAAAAGTCTACTTGATAGCCCTTGCAGGAGGGGGCTTCCCCCCTTGAATGACTACACCCAGAGGCGGCGAGCGCCAGCACTAGTGGAGGATTTGGAGCTAGATTGAGTTTTAGTGTGCGGCTGTAGTTGGCAAGTTGCCGGAATGACATGTTTGGAAATATTTAAAAAAGTATAAGAATTGTCTTGGCTGAAAAAATTTTTTTACATTTTTTCAGACTTTTTTAGTAAAAGTTTCCTGCTAATTTTAAGTTGCCCCGTAACGGCGGGCAACACTTAAACTTGAACAAGGAGCGTATCATGAAATCTGCAATCGACCTGTTTCAAACTGAAGTGACTGGCGTTACTACCAAAGGTGTTTGCCTCTGGTAAATGCAAAAGGGGGAGGGGAGTTAATCTCCCCTTCTCTTTATTTGAAGTATTTCATGCCCAAGGATAGGAGCAATGTTCGTATGGACGACTTTGGTTATCATACGATTTGGGATATCACAGGTGCAGATGCGCGCTTGTTGAAAGATGCGCCGGCACTGCATGATTTCTTCCTCAGTACTTTGCAGCGTTCACGTTTTACTGTACTAGATCATTTGACCCACAAATTCAATGCCGGCGGCGAGGGGGTGACAGGTCTCTATCTACTTTCCGAATCTCACCTTTCCTATCACACCTATCCAGAAAGTCATTACATTAGCATCGACGTCTATACGTGCGGCTCGAATAACCTGTCAATCAATGAAGGAATCCGCGGTTTTTTTGGTGGTGATGTAAAAGTCAAAAGCCGTACGTTGCTTCGTGGCAGCAATGTGGTTGTTACTACAGAGGTGGAAAATGAAACTTGTCAATAATGGATTGATTAAATTCGATTATCAGTTTCCACTGTACAATTTCTTTTTTCCTTCGCAGTCCATGAACGTCTTTCGCCCGAGCGAAACGCAGTTGTCCAACTTGCTGAATGGAGCCAATGCCCAAGCGAAGTCGCGCGCATTATATTTTCATATTCCATTTTGCGAGGCTATCTGCTCTTTTTGTCCGTTTACTCGGGGGTTGTACAAAAATGCAGAGGATATTGATCGTTATACCAAGGCATTGATAAAGGAAATCGAATATAAATCACGGCTGATGGACTTTAAAGCAGTTCCGGTCAGGGCGATATTCTTCGGAGGCGGTACGCCTTCGCTACTCTCACCACAGAATATCAATGATATCGGTGAGGCCTTGCATCGATTTTTCGACATGTCGACGGTTGAGGAATTTTCTTTCGAGTTCAACATCACCAGTGTTACGCGTGAACGCAATGTTGCATTGGCTGACATTGGCGTTACGCATGCGCGCTTTGGTTTACAGACGATTGATCCTACTTGGCGAAAACTGTTCAATCTCAATGAGGATATTGCTGAAATCGAGCGCGCGGCCGATCTGTTGGTGCCCACGTTCGAGCACGTCCTGTGCGACATCATGTACGGTATGAACGGAAGCAATGAGGCTCAGACGCTGGCAGATATCGACAAAGCCGTTGAGTTGGGTCTTAGCAACATAGACATTTATCCGATCAACAACGTCGTCACTTCAGTAAAACTCCACAAGCAAATCAAAGAACGTACTGCTGAAGTTTTCCCGGCAATGCGTAAATTGAACATGAAACTGATGATTGATGAGCACATGCGACAGAAGGGCTACCTGCCTTACAACGGGCATGGCTATGTGCGGCGAACCAGTGCGCAACCGACGTTGATTACCCCAGATTACTCATTTATCTACCATGAGCACGTTTACGGCTATGCCGACCACGACCTGCTGGGTTTTGGCGTCGGCGCGATCTCCTCGGTAGCGGAAAACGTGATCACCAACACCTCGTTGCGCGAACAATATATCGCCAAAATGAGCGCTGGTGATTATGTCTGTCAGGTCAGCCAGCATGCCCCGGTGTTGGATCTGGTCAAGCCGGTTGTACTGCGTCTTCCCTATCACGGAGAAATCGACAAATCCAAGGTGGCGATGAGCCGGCTACCTCAAGGACTCCTGGCGCGTCTGCAGGAACTAGTGGAAGCGGACCTTATCACTGAAACCCCGACAAGCTTTGAACTGACCAAACTGGGCTGGTTGTGGTACAGCAACATTATGTTTTACTTAATTCCAGAAAGTGAACAAAATATCTTGAAAAAAAATAGTGTTTGAGAAGCTTAGTGCCGACGGAAGAGATATCACTCGGGATGAGTTGATTTATTCTGCAGGTTAGAACCACTTGGTAGGCAGTGGATATGCGCGCACTTACACTCAATCATGGAACCCAACGGCTCTCGATCGCTTTTTTTTTCTCGAAATGCGGTGAGTTTGCTTTCGAGACGGCGTTTGCTGTAGCCGTTGTAACGTTGACCGATGCCGATATTCTACTGATGGGCTTGGTCTACTTTTTTCGTTACTTACCCAGTGCATTGTTTTCTCCCATAGGCGGCTGGCTGGCGGATAACGTTGAAAAAAAGTCTACGCTGGTAGTTGTTGAATTAATGAAGTGCGCCTTGGCAGTTGCGATGTTCGTGATGTTCGAGTACTCGCAACCGACGGTGGCGATGGTCATCGTTGCCTCCATGCTCATGACGGCACTTGACTGTTTGTACACACCGACATTTCGTGCTTACTTTCCCGATATTGTGCATAACGATGACTTGCCTTCTGTCAATAGTGCAATACAGGTCATTGAAGATATCTCTTCGATCATTGGTCCGCTTATATTTTCTCTTATTGCAATTGTTCTTGCGCCAAGCTATGCGTTTGCATTTTTCGCGGTAAGTTTGTTGGTGTCGGCCACTTGTATGTTGATGTTGCTGTCGTCTGCAAGAACTACACAAGAGTCTTTCAATATACTGGCTATTTTCAAAGAAGCGACACGCAGCGTTGGCAGTCTGCGAAAATTCAACAAGCCACTCTTTACGGTCATCTGTTGCACTACGTTGTGTGCGATGTTTGCCACTTCAGTAATACGTTTTATATTGCCGGCTGCCGTTATCGAGCATTTTCAGTCGGAAGCGGCTGTTGGTTACATTTATTCCCTGCTTGCCCTGGGTACGGTGATGGGCGGTATGTTGTATGTGAAGTTCAATGCGACGACCACGGCGCGTTCAGTCATTGTCTATTGGTTGTTGTATGGCGTGCTTTTTTTGTCCACGGCTATCGCCTTGCAATTCAATACGTATTTGTTTTTTTTGCTGTTGCTGTGCGTGGGGTTTATCGGTGCGTTCGTCGATATTGCAATTATTACCAATATTCAATGTCTGTCGAATCCACAGGAAGTGGGTAAGAACTTTTCGTTGTATTACTTTACGGCAGTCATTGGCGATGCTATGTCAGGGCTTATCGCGTGCCTTATGTTTCTCATCGTGGGGCCGGCTACTTTTATTGGCATGACGTTCATGCTGTGTGTTGCACCCTTGGGTTGGAGCCTGAGAAGAGATGATGCAGATAAGGATCGTTTGTAGCGCAACCGTCCATCTTGAGGAGCGGCCTGGGGTGGTGGTTGCAGCTTTCGCAGGGAGCCATGATTTGCTGGGGGCTGGCGCGCTGGTTTTGAGCGTGGAAGATGCATCGATAGCGCGCGTAATCGACTGCGTGGAAAAATGGCAGATTCCGTTGTTTGTGATACATCACGACGGGCAAGAGCAGTGCTCTCCCGCACTAGCCAAACTGCAGCCGACTTTGCTACAGGCACCATTATCGGAGCATGCAGCCAATCGCATCATTGATGCCGCCAGAGGCTTCGAATCCAGGGCTCTACCAGCGTTCAGTTCGGCAATCGCGCAGTTTGTGTCAAAGAAACGACCTACGTTTGCCTGCCCAGGGCATCAAGGCGGGCAATGTCTGGATCTGCACCCTGCCGGAGTGCGTTTCAAACAGTTGGTCGGAGCAGAGGTTTTCAGTGTGGATGTGCCCCACGCTGCGCCCGAGCTGGGCGATGTGCTCAGTCATGAAGGGCCGATCAAGCAGGCTGAGGAACTCGCTGCCAAGGTATTTAATGCCGACGAAACCTACTTTGTCCTCAATGGCACCTCGACCGCTAACAAGATTGTCACCAGTGCCTTGCTTACCGAGGGCGACCTTGTACTGATGGATCGGAACAATCACAAATCGGTGTATTTAGGGGCGCTGGTACAAAGTGGCGCGCGTGCGGTGTATCTCGATAATTTCCGCGATGACTGCGGCGTACTGGGCGGCTACCGAAAAGGCGCCTTGCAAGAGGACCAGCTCAGAGCCCGAGCGAGCAAAATAGATGAGGCGAAGGCGCGGCAGGCAAGGCCGTTTCGCCTGGCAATCGTGCAACACGCCACTTGCGACGGTGTTGTCGTGGATGCTGGTGGACTATTGGAACGAATCGGTCACCTGTGCGATTACGTGCTCTTTGATTGCGCATGGTTAGGCTACGAACCATTTGTCGATCTGCTTGCCCACCGATCGCCATTGCATATCCCGTTACTGCCGGATGCCCCGGGTATCATTGTGACGCAGTCTGTCCACAAGCAAATGTCCGGTTTTTCACAAACCTCGCAGATCCATAAAAAGGACAGGCATATCCAGTCCCAGCAGCGCTATTGCTCCAGTCGCGTGTTCAATAGCGCTTTCATGTTGCACTCTTCTACCAGCCCGTTTTATCCGTTGTTCATGTCCTTGGAGGTCAATGCGGCTATTCATGCCGATGGCCACGGTCAACGGCTATGGAGTGGCGCTGTCTCAATGGCCAATGAGTTCAGACGCCAGGTCGATCAGCACTGCACGGTTATCAAGCCGTACTACGGCAACCGGACGCCATCCTACGATCTTGTTTCTCAGGTCTATACGCAGGAATTTTGCCCCGTCAGTCGCGACGCTAACCCAATCGAACGCGGCCTGCATTACCTGGACCCCTGCAAGGTCATGTTCACTACGCGTGCGAATGAGGACGCGATTGCCGACGGGTACGTTTCGATTCCTGCAAGCATCGTCACTTGCTACCTCAGAGAGATGAACTTCACGCCGGAAAAATCCGATTTCTACAACTTCACCCTACTGGTGTCGCCTTCTTCCGACGCAACGCAGTTGACCCGGCTGATGCACTCGCTGGAGCAACTGGAGCGGGCGCTGGCGCAAGGTGATTGGGTCAGCGACGTGTTGCCGTCGCTTGCGAGCAGCGGGCAGGGTTACGCAAACATTTCCTTGCGCGAGTTGTGCTGCGTCATCAACCACCTGTTCCAGCACCATCAGATCCAGCAGCTCCAATCCAACATATTCAGCTCTGTGGCAGCGACGCAGGCCGTGTTGACGCCGTATGCGGCAAACCAAGCCTTCGTACGCGGACGGTCCAGGCTGATCGACATCGCAGATGCCGTTGGTTGTGTGGCGGCTGAAGGGGTCATTCCTTATCCGCCAGGGGTTATGTGCATCGCTCCCGGGGAGTGCTGGAATTCGGCGTTGGTTGGGTACCTCCTGGCCGTGCAAGCCTTGGCCAATCTCTATCCCGACCTTGCACCTCATATCCAAGGGGTTCACTACGGACAACATGATGACGGTACTTTGGCCCTTCAGGTCCATGTACTGGATGACCTATCGGTTTGATATCAATGCGCACAGGACAGTCAATGGCGGGTACTACAGCAGGCGCGAGCGAGCGAAAGTTCATTTATATCGACATGGACTCTTTTTTTGTCTCTGTTGAGCTTCTCGACGCGCCCCATTTAAGTCATTGCCCAGTCGCCGTAGGGGGGACTGCGGCAGAGCGTGGAGTGATCAGCACAGCGAATTACATCGCAAGAAAGTTTGGCGTAAAAAGCGGCATGGCCACCGCCACGGCGCATCGTTTGTGCCCGGATTTGGTACTGCTGCCAACGCGCTTCGAGGCGTATGAAGCGATCACGCGAAAGCTCGACGAGATCTTCCGGCGATATACCGACAAAGTAGAGTTTCAGTCACTCGACGAAGCGGCCCTCGAAGTGACGGGGCAAGCATGCTTCAACGGGTCGGCCACCCATATAGCCGCGCACATTCGCGCCACGGTCCAGCAAGAACTCGGCCTGACGGCCTCTGCTGGAGTGGCTCCGTTGAAATACTTGGCCAAGATTGCTTCGGAAATGCGAAAGCCCAATGGAATGTTCGTCATTACACCGAGTCAGGTGCGTGGATTTCTCGACGAACTGGATGTTCGTAAAATTCCCGGCGTCGGCCCCAAGACCTACGCGGTGCTGGAAAACCTGGGTTGCCGCCAGTGCAAAGACGTTACCGAGGACAAAATTCCGGCATTGATGCGCTATCTCGGCGTGCATGGGTTTTACGTGTGGGAGCGGTGCCAGGGAATCGAAGAGGCGGATGAGGGGGGCAGTGATATCAAGTCTGTCGGCATTGAAAGAACACTGCCCTCTGACTGCGATGCGTTGTGCGATTGCCTGGAGGAGTTGGACCGATTGTCGCAAGGCTTGAGGGAGCGTATTGCAGACATGGGAGATGATTACCTCATCACCAAAAATTTAGTAAAGCTCAAGTTTTCCGATTTTTCGATTTCAACTACAGAGGCGTCGGCCAACAGGCTGTGTACGCACACCGTTCAGTCTCTCTGTCGACTGCTCTGGGATACCCGTCGTGAAGGCAGGTCCGTTCGATTGATCGGGCTTTCGGTAAAAGTCCGGCGAAAGGTTCTGGACGATATTCAAATGGCGTTTCCCTGGTAGCCAAGTTATTAACCTAAGTAGAAGGAGTCTTAAATGGTTAGGCGCTATGAACTTCCCAATTGCGCGTGGAATTCAATCATGGACCTGATGTCGACAACGCAAAAAACGGGTAGACCGCGTCATGACGATCGCCTGATGCTCAATGGTGTACTTTGGATCGTTTGCTCCGGCGCAGCCTGGCGTGATCTACCGGAGCGGTTCGGAGCATGGTCGACGGTGTATCAACGCTATCGGGATTGGCGTGACGACGGCACACTGGAGCAGATTTTGGATCGTCTGTGCGCTGGAGTGAATGAGGGGGAGATGATTGATATGGAAACCTGGACACTCAACCCCGCACTGTTTCGAGAGCAGTTGGCACATCAAAATGCCTGAGCCTTGTGTGCCGCCCAGCGCAAACAGGGCAACGCTGATAACGCAGTGTCGTGTGACGCTGACACATTAACGCTCAACGCTCGCGCATCGCCTCCGTCCTCGCCTTCAACACCGGCTTGAGCAAGTAATCCAGCACGCTTTTCTCCCCGGTAATAATGTCCACCGTTGCCACCATCCCCGGGATGATCAGCAATGGTTTTTTCTCCCCGCCCAAATGATTCTTATCGGTGCGCACCTGGATCAGGTAGAAGCTGTTGCCCTTGTCGTCGGTAATCGTATCGGCGCCGATCAGTTCCAGTTTCGCTGCCAGCCCGCCGTAGATCGTGTAGTCATAGGCACTGAACTTGACCATCGCCTTCTGCCCCGGGTGCAGGAAGGCTACGTCCTGGGGCCGCACTTTGGCCTCGATCAGCAGGTTGTCTTCCAACGGTACGATTTCCACCATGTCGCTGCCCGGTTGGACCACGCCGCCGATGGTGTTGACCTTCAGTTGCTTGATCACCCCATGGACCGGCGAGACCACGGTGGTGCGGCTGACACGGTCATCAATGGCGATGCTGGTGGCGGTGATTTTCGATAGGTCAGTGCGCTTTTCGTTGAGCTCCTTGGCCGCTTCCGAGCGGAAGGTCTGCACCGATTCGTCGATTTTGCTCTTGATCTCATTGATCGCCGACTCCGCCCGGGGGATCGCCAGGGTGGTGGCGTTCAATGAGCCACGGATCTCCACGGCGCTGCGTTTGAGGCGCAGGATTTCCACGGGCGATACCGCGCCGGTGCCCACCAGGGGCGCCGACATGTTCATCTCTTGCTGCAGCAGCGCCAGGCTGGAGCTGAATTGGCCCTGCTTGGAGCGGAACTCCGCCAGCTCCTGGGTTTTCTGCCGCAGTTGTTCGCTCAAGGTCCGCTGTTCGCTGCTCAAGCGCCGCTGGCGTTGTTCGAACAACGAGCGTTCGTCCTCGGCCACTTGCGGGGCCTTGGCGATGACTTCATCGGACAGTTTGAACGGCCGTCCCTCGGCCTCGGCGGACAGGCGTTCGACCTGGGCGGTGAGGGCATAACGGTCGACTTCGCTTTCGCCCTTGTTCGAGCGAAAGCGCGTGTCGTCCAGTTGCAGCAGCTTGTCGCCCTTGTCCACCATCTGTCCTTCGCGCACGTAGATCTGGGTGACGATGCCGCCCTCCAGGTTCTGGATCACCTGCACCTTGCTCGACGGGATGGCCTTGCCTTCGCCCATGGTCACTTCATCGAGCACGGCAAAGTTGGCCCACAGCAGGGCGCAGATGATCAGGCCGGCGGTGAGCCACACGATAATCCGTGAACGGCGCGGCGAGTCCTGTAGCGCAGCACCCGCCAGTTCAGGCATGAATTCGCTGTCGGCGGTTTTGCCAAAACTCTTGAAGTAGCCCGGTGACGAGGGGGTGGCTGACATGGTGGGGCTCCTAGACGGCGGCCGAGCCGACACGGCCCTTGCGCAATGCATCGATCACACTTTCTTTGGGGCCGTCGGCAACGATGCGACCGTTGTCCAGCACGATCAGGCGGTCGACCAGACTGAGCATCGAGGTGCGGTGCGTGACCAGAAGCAACGTCTTGCCCTTGACCCACAAATCCAGGCGCTGGCGCAGGGTTTCTTCGCTGCTGTTGTCCATGGCGCTAGTGGGTTCGTCCAGCAACAGGATTGGCGGGTCGAGCAGCAGCGCGCGGGCCAGCAACACCGCCTGGCGCTGGCCGCCGGACAGCAACTGCCCGCGCTCGCCCACCGGTCGGTCGAAGCCTTGTGGATGTTGCCGGGCCAGTTCGCTGACGCCTGTCAGCTCGGCCACTTCGAGCATCCGCGCATCGCTGATATAGCGCGCGCCCAAGGTCAGGTTATCGCGCAGGCTGCCAGCCAGCAGCGGCAGGTCATGGGCCACATAGCCCACTTGCTGGCGCAGGTCGGCCACGTCCAGTTGCCGCAGGTCGAGACCATCGAGCAGCAATTGGCCTTCTTCTGGGGTGTAAAACCCCATCACCAGCCGGCCCAGGGTGCTTTTGCCCGAGCCGCTGCGCCCGATAATCCCCACGCGCTCGCCGGCCTTGAGCTGGAAGCTGACCTGGTTCAGGGCCGGGGCGTTCTGCCCGGCATAGCGGAAGGTCACTTGGCTGACTTCCAGGGCGCCACTCAGTTGCGTGCGTTCCAGGGGACGCTGCTGTGGGTCGCGCTCCTGGGGCAGGGCCATCAGCGCGTCGGTGCTGCGCATGGTCAATTGCGCTTGCTGGTAGCGGGTGATCAACCCGGCAATCTGCCCCAGCGGTGCCAATACCCGGCTGCCAAGCATGTAGGTGGCCACCAGTGCGCCGACACTGAGGTTGCCGGCGATGATGCTGTAGACCCCGGCGACAATGGTTGCCATCCCGGAAAACTGTTGGATGAACAGCGTGCCATTGGTGGCCAGCGCCGAGAGGTTGCGCGCATGGCTATCGAGGCGGGTGAGGGCGCCATGGGTGCTTTCCCACTGGTGCTGGCGCTCGCTTTCGGCGCTGCAGGCCTTGAGGGTTTCCAGGCCACCGAGGGTTTCGATCAACAGCGCCTGGCGTTCGGCGCCCAGGCTCAGGCTTTTTTGCACGGTGTCGCGCAGGCGTGCCTGGATCAGCATCGCAAAGCCGATGGTCAGCGGGAACGCACACAAAGGGATGATCACCAGCCAGCCGCCGAGCAGGCCGATCACCACCAGCATCAGCACGGCGAAGGGCAGGTCGATCAGGCTGGTGAGGGTCACGGCGGTGAGAAACTCGCGCAGGCCCTGGAAGTCGTGGATGCTCTGGGCGAAACCACCGATGGTGGCCGGGCGTGCTTTCATCGACATGCCGGTGATGCGCTCGAACAGGGTCGCGGAAAGAATCACGTCGGTCTTTTTGCCAGCAGTGTCCAGCAGATGGGCGCGCACCACCCGCAGCACCAGCTCGAACCCCGTGCCGATCAGCAGGCCGATCACCAGCACCCACAAGGTCGAGGTGGCCTGGTTCGGCACCACGCGGTCGTAGGTCTGCATGACGAACAGCGGCACCATCAGGCCCAACAGGTTGATCAGCAAACTGGCGAGAATCGCATCGCTGTACAGCCAGCGCGACAGCTTCAGGGTGTCGCGAAACCACGCCTCGACCCGCGGCACCAGCGGTGCGCGCAGGTCTTCGATTTCGTGCCGTGGCCGGGCGAACAGGGCCTGGCCGCTGTAGGCTGACTCAAGCTCTTCGCGGCTGACCCACTGCTCGCCGCCTTCGGCTTCGCTGGGCAGGATCAGCGCCTGGCCATCCTCGCCCCAGCGTCGCAGCACCGCGCAGCGGCCTTCGTTGAGCAGCAGCAGCACCGGCAGGTTCAGCGCCGAGATTGCCTTTAAGTCCCGGCGCAACACCCGTGCCTGCAAGCTGGCCCGGGCCGCTGCCCGTGGCAGCAACTCCAGGCTCAGGCGTTGCTCTGCCAAGGGTAGGCCGGCGCTCAGGCTGGCGCGGCTGACGGTACAGCCATGCAGCTTGCACAGGATCAGCAGGCCGTCGAGCAACGGGTCATCAAAGCTCTGGCGCGGGTCGACACCCGGGTTCAGCGGTTCCATCTGGCTCACGGCGATCTGCTCCACGTTGGCTACTTCAGGTCAGGCAAGTGGGCTTCGCTTCTGACTTCCGACTGGGCAATGGCTTCGGCCGGCACCACCACGCGCTCCTTGTTCAGCAACTCGCCCATGTTGGCCAGCACGCGGTACATGGAGAACTCTTCGGTGTAGCGCACTTCGGTGTAGCGCCGGTTGGCGTTGTACAGCTCGTTTTCACTGTCCAGCAGGTCCAGCAGGGTGCGTTGGCCAAGGCCGAACTGATCCTGATACGCCGCGCGTACCCGTTGGGTGGTTTCGGCGTATTCGCGGGCGGTAGGGGTCTGGATGCGGGCGTTGTCCATGGCGTGCCAGGCCAGGTTGAGGTTCTCGTTGAGCATGCGCAGGGCGTTGTTGCGGATGTCCATGGCCTGATTGATCTTGTGCGAGTCCGACGCCAGGCGGGCCTTGTCGCTGCCGCCACGGAACAGGTTGTAGTTCATCACGACCCCCACTCGCCATTCGTTGTCGTGGCCCAGGTCGCCCTGCACATTGTTATTGGCACTCACCGCCGCCTCGGCATCGAAGCGTGGGTAGAACGGCGACTTCGCCACTTCGTACTGGCTCTCGGCGGCCATCACATCGGACTGGGCGGATTTCAGGTAAGGGTTGTTCTCCAGCATGCTGCGCCGGGCGCCGAGTTGGTCGGCGGGCAACTCGCCCTTGATCGAGGCCGGGCTTTCCAGTTCGTCCGGCATGCGTCCGACCACGCTGTAGAAGTTTGATTCAGCGTCCTGCAGATCGACCAGCGCGGTCTGGTAGTTGTTGTCCGCCAGGGCCCGACGGGCGGTGGACTGGTCGCGGTCGGCGGTGCTGCCGATACCGCGTTCGGTGCGCAGGCCGATCTGGTCGGTGACCCGCAGGTGCGCCTGCAGGTTGTTCTTGGCCAGTGTCAGCAGGTCGCGGCGCTTGAGCACTTCCAGGTACACCTCGACGGTGCGCAGGGCCAGGCTTTCGGCAGTGCCACGGGTGTAATAGGCGCGGGAGTTGACCACCGCCCCGGTGCGTTGCACTTCGTTGGAGGTGTTGAAACCGTCGAACAGCATCTGGCGCAGGCGCAGTTCCGACTGGGTGTAGTTGTCGGTCTCGGTGTGGTGGTTGCCGCCACGGGCGCGGGTGGTGCTGCTGTCGCTGTAGCCGCGGCCATAGGCGGCATTCAGGTCGAGGCTGGGATAGAAACCGCCCTTGGCGACTTTCACATCTTCATCGGCTGACAGCCGGCTGTTACGACTGGCATTGAGTTCCGGGTGAGTGTCCAGCGTGCTTTGGATCGCTTGGGTCAGCGACATCGCTTGGGTGTTGGCGCATGCCATGGCGATCAGAATGGCGCTGCAGAGGGGGGTAAAGACGCGCATGGGTACATCTCCTGTGTCTCAGTGCTGCTGGTCTGTCGCCATTTATTTGACGAATTTAGGGGGCAAACCGTCTCAGGCTTGTAACAACAGAGCTAAGAACATTTGTAGGAGGACCTAAGAAGAATTTTTCATAACGTTTATCTCCAAAAAAACTTATGCGTTCTGCGTGAAGCAAGACATTGTTCAAAGCACAAGCCTTGAGTTATGTGCGCTTCGGCGCATTTCCAGGCGCTTGGAAAGTTCAATCGCAAGTGCAAGCGGATGATGGGGTAGCGGAAAAAAGGGAATTTCTGGGTGACGGTTTTTTGTCACTTGTTCCCTTGGAAGGCTCTCTGCAGGCGGGTCGAAGCGCGGATTGGCGGCTGATTTGAATCAGTTTTGTGCCACCTCCGAGCCACCCGTTCCACCGCACTTGTGCACGTAACCGAGGTGCCGACTACTGGGGTCGGACAGGGAGATAAGCACATGGCCAAGTCAATCGGTGTTGTCAGCAAGGTGGTTGGGGAAGTCTTTGCCGTGGCGGGAGATGGTAGCCGCCGAAGCCTGGTCGAAGGCGACCGACTGTTTGCCGACGAGCGACTGCAAACCGGCGCGGCCGGTGCGGTGGCGGTGAAACTGACCAACGGCCATGAGCTGACCCTGGGCCGCGACAGCAGCCTGGACCTTTCCCCGCAATTGCTGGCCGGCCACGCGCCGCAGGTTCACGCCTCGCAAGACCTTGCACCAAGCCAGGCGCAATTGACCGATGTGCAGCAACTGCAAAAAGCCATTGCTGCCGGTGTCGACCCGACCCAGACCGCTGAGGCCACCGCCGCCGGCCAGACCGGCAGTACGGCGGCGGGTGAGTTGGGCGGTGGGCACTCCTTTGTGCTGCTGACCGAAGTCGCCGGGCGCGTGGAGCCGGTCATCGGCTTTCCGACGGCGGGCTTTGGCGGAATTCCCGAGTTTCCGTTGTTCCAGGTCGCCGGCCAGCCGGATACCGGCAACGGCCAGCCGGTGGTGGTGCCTCCCGACAACCCGGTGAGCCTGGGCGGGCTGGAGGTCGAGGGCGGTGAGTTGACGCTCAACGAGGCCAATCTTGCCCAAGGCTCGGCCAGCAATCCGGCGGCGTTGGTGCAAAGCGGCAGCTTCAACGTCTCGGCACCCGATGGCCTGCAAAGCCTGACCGTGGGCGGCATCAGCGTGGTCAGCGGCGGGGTGGCCAGCAGCTTCCCACAGACGATTACCACCGGGCTGGGCAACACCCTGAGCATCACCGGCTACAACGCGGCCACCGGGGTGATCAGCTACAGCTATACCTTGACCGGCAATGAGGCCCATCCGTCAGGTGGCGGCACCAACAGCCTGGGCGAGCAATTTGCGGTAGTCGCCACCGATAGCGATAACGACACCGCCACCGGCTCCTTGGATATCACCGTGATCGATGACGTGCCCAAGGCGCTGGATGACAGCCATGAGGGCAGCGCTTCGGAAAGCCTGTTGACCCTTAGTGGCAACGTATTGGACAACGACACCCAGGGGGCGGACCGTATCGCCACTGGCCCCATCGTCGGCGGTACCTTCAGCGGCCAATATGGCACCCTGGTCCTGGCTGCCGATGGCAGCTACACCTACACGCTTAACACCGCCGACCCCGACTTCGTCGCGCTGCAGGGCGGTGGCAATGGCACGGAAACCTTCACCTACACCCTGACCGACGCCGATGGCGACAGCAGCACCGCCAACCTGGTGCTGCAGGTCCATAACAACGACGATCCGGTGGTGATCGGTGGCATCAGCATCAACGGCGCCGACCTGACGCTCTATGAAAAAAACCTGGTGGACGGCAGCAGCCCCGACGCTAACGCGCTGACCCGCACTGGCAGCCTGACCGTGTCGGCAGCGGACGGCTTGCAGAACCTGTCCGTGGGCGGTATCAGCGTGGTGTCCGGTGGTGTTGCCGCCGGCTTCCCGCAATCGATCGCTACCGGCCTGGGCAATACCCTGACCATCACCGGTTTTGACCCGGCCACCGGAGTCATCAGCTACAGCTACACCTTGACCGGCACCGAGGCGCATCCAACGGCGGCGGGGGTCAATGAGCTGACCGAAAGCTTCAACGTGATCGCCAGTGATACCAACAACAGCACGGCCACCAGCACGCTGCATATCAGTGTGGTGGACGACGTACCGACCGCTGCCGATGACAGCAATGCGCAAGTGGCGTCTGAAAGCCTGCTGACCCTCAGCGGCACGGTGTTGACCAATGATGTGCAAGGCGCTGATCGAGTGGCGTCCGGGCCGGTTACGCCCGGGTCCTTCACTGGGCTCTACGGCACGCTGGAATTGGCGGCGAATGGCACTTATGTGTACACGCTGAACACCGCCGATAGCGACTTCCAGGCACTGCACGGTGGCGGGAGTGGGACTGAAACGTTTACCTACACCTTGACGGATGCCGACGGCGATACCAGCACCGCCAACCTTGTCTTGCAGGTGCATAACAACGACGATCCTGTGGTGTTGACGGGCCTTGAGGTGAACGGCGGGGAGGTGACGGTTTACGAGAAAAACCTGCCGCTGGGCAGCGCCAACGATGGGTCTGCATTGACCCAATCCGGCACGTTCACCGTGACCGCACTGGATGGCCTGAAGAACCTGACTGTGGGCGGTATCAGCGTCGTCACCAACGGCGTCGCCGCGACTTTCCCGCAATCGGAACCTACCGGTTTCGGCAACACCCTGACCATCACCGGCTACAACGCCAGCACTGGCGTGATCAGCTATAGCTACACCCTCAACGGCACTGATAGCCACCCAACTGGCGCAGGCACCAATAGCATCAGCGAGTCGTTCACGGTGACCGCCACCGACAGTAACAACAGCGGCGCTACGGGCACGTTGGACGTCAATGTGGTAGACGATGTGCCAAAGGCTTTCGACGACAACCCCGGCGGCGTGGCCTCTGAAAGCCAGCTCACCCTGACTGGCAGCGTGCTGGGCAACGATGTGCAAGGTGCTGATCGGGTCGCCACCGGCCCCGTCACGCCGAATACCATTGTCGGCACCTACGGGACGTTGCAATTGTTTGCCGATGGCAGCTATGTCTACACCCTGGACAAGACCGATCCGCAGTTCATGGCTCTGAATGGCGGTGGCAGCGGCACTGAAACCTTCACCTACCAACTGAACGACAGCGACGGCGATACCAGCACCGCCAACCTCGTCTTGCAGGTGCACAACAACGACGATCCAGTGGTACTGACGGGCCTTGAGGTGAACGGCGGCGAAGTCACCGTCTACGAGAAAAACCTGCCGTTGGGCAGCGCCAACGATGGGCCAGCCTTGACCCAATCCGGCACGTTCACCGTGACCGCACTGGATGGCCTGAAGAACCTGACTGTGGGCGGTATCAGCGTCGTCACCAATGGCGTCGCCGCGACTTTTCCGCAATCGGAACCTACTGGCTTCGGTAACACACTGACCATCACCGGCTACAACGCCAGCACTGGCGTGATCAGCTACAGCTACACCCTCAACGGCACTGATAGCCACCCAACCGGCGCAGGCACCAATAGCATCAGCGAGTCGTTTACGGTGACTGCCACCGACAGTAACAACAGCGGCGCTACGGGCACGTTGGACGTCAATGTGGTCGACGATGTGCCAAAGGCTTTCGACGACAACCCCGGCGGCGTGGCCTCTGAAAGCCAGCTCACCCTGACCGGCAGCGTGCTGGGCAACGATGTGCAAGGTGCTGATCGGGTCGCCACCGGGCCCGTCACGCCAAATACGATTGTCGGTACTTACGGCACCCTGCAATTGTTTGCTGATGGCAGCTATGTCTACACCCTGGACAAGACCGATCCGCAGTTCATGGCTCTGAATGGCGGTGGCAGCGGCACTGAAACCTTCACCTATCAACTGAACGACAGCGATGGCGATACCAGCACCGCCAACCTCGTCTTGCAGGTGCACAACAACGACGACCCTGTGGTCCTGACCGGACTGGAAGTAAACGGCGGCGAAGTCACCGTCTACGAGAAAAACCTGCCGTTGGGCAGCGCCAACGATGGGCCTGCGTTGACCCAGTCCGGCACCTTCACCGTGACCGCACTGGATGGCCTGAAGAACCTGACTGTGGGCGGTATCAGCGTCGTCACCAACGGCGTCGCCGCGACTTTCCCGCAATCGGAACCTACCGGTTTCGGCAACACCCTGACCATCACCGGCTACAACGCCAGCACTGGCGTGATCAGCTATAGCTACACGCTCAACGGCACTGATAGCCACCCAACTGGCGCAGGCACCAATAGCATCAGCGAGTCGTTCACGGTGACCGCCACCGACAGTAACAACAGCGGCGCTACGGGCACGTTGGACGTCAATGTGGTCGACGATGTGCCAAAGGCTTTCGACGACAACCCCGGCGGCGTGGCCTCTGAAAGCCAGCTCACCCTGACTGGCAGCGTGCTGGGCAACGATGTGCAAGGTGCTGATCGGGTCGCCACCGGCCCCGTCACGCCGAATACCATTGTCGGCACCTACGGGACGTTGCAATTGTTTGCCGATGGCAGCTATGTCTACACCCTGGACAAGACCGATCCGCAGTTCATGGCCTTGAGTGGTGGTGGCAGCGGCACTGAAACCTTCACCTATCAACTGAACGACAGCGACGGCGATACCAGCACCGCCAACCTCGTCTTGCAGGTGCACAACAACGACGACCCCGTGGTACTGACCGGCCTGGAAGTAAACGGCGGCGAAGTCACCGTCTACGAGAAAAACCTGCCGCTGGGCAGCGCCAACGATGGGCCTGCGTTGACCCAATCCGGCACGTTCACCGTGACCGCACTGGATGGCCTGAAGAACCTGACTGTGGGCGGTATCAGCGTCGTCACCAACGGCGTCGCCGCGACTTTCCCGCAATCGGAACCTACTGGCTTCGGCAACACCCTGACCATTACTGGCTACAACGCCAGCACCGGCGTGATCAGCTACAGCTACACCCTCAACGGCACCGACAGTCACCCAGCCGGCGCAGGCACCAATAGCATCAGCGAGTCGTTCACGGTGACTGCCACCGACAGCAACAACAGCGGCGCTACGGGCACGTTGGACGTCAATGTGGTCGATGATGTGCCAAAGGCTTTCGACGACAACCCCGGCGGCGTGGCCTCTGAAAGCCAGCTCACACTGACCGGCAGCGTGCTGGGCAACGATGTGCAAGGTGCTGATCGGGTCGCCACCGGGCCCGTCACGCCGAATACCATTGTCGGCACCTACGGGACGCTGCAATTGTTTGCCGATGGCAGCTATGTCTACACCCTGGACAAGACCGATCCGCAGTTTATGGCTCTGAATGGCGGTGGCAGCGGGACTGAGACTTTCACTTACCAACTGAACGACAGCGACGGCGATACCAGCACCGCCAACCTCGTTTTGCAGGTACATAACAACGACGACCCCGTGGTCCTGACCGGCCTGGAAGTAAACGGCGGCGAAGTCACCGTCTACGAGAAAAACCTGCCGCTGGGCAGCGCCAACGATGGGCCTGCGTTGACCCAATCCGGCACCTTCACCGTGACCGCACTGGATGGCCTGAAAAATCTGACTGTGGGCGGTATCAGCGTCGTCACCAACGGCGTCGCTGCCACGTTCCCGCAATCGGAACCCACCGGTTTCGGCAATACCCTGACCATTACTGGCTACAACGCCAGCACTGGCGTGATCAGCTATAGCTACACCCTCAACGGCACTGATAGCCACCCAACCGGCGCAGGTACCAATAGCATCAGCGAGTCGTTCACGGTGACTGCCACCGACAGCAACAACAGCGGCGCTACGGGCACGTTGGACGTCAATGTGGTCGACGATGTGCCAAAGGCTTTCGACGACAACCCTGGCGGCGTGGCCTCTGAAAGCCTGCTGACCCTGACCGGCAGCGTGCTGGGCAACGATGTGCAAGGTGCTGATCGGGTCGCCACCGGCCCCGTCACGCCGAATACCATTGTCGGCACCTACGGGACGTTGCAATTGTTTGCCGATGGCAGCTATGTCTACACCCTGGACAAGACCGATCCGCAGTTTATGGCTCTGAATGGCGGTGGCAGCGGGACTGAGACTTTCACTTACCAACTGAACGACAGCGACGGCGATACCAGCACCGCCAACCTCGTCTTGCAGGTACACAACAACGACGACCCAGTGGTTCTGACCGGCCTTGAGGTGAACGGCGGCGAAGTCACCGTCTACGAGAAAAACCTGCCGCTGGGCAGCGCCAACGATGGGCCTGCGTTGACCCAGTCCGGCACCTTCACCGTGACCGCACTGGATGGCCTGAAGAACCTGACTGTGGGCGGCATCAGCGTCGTCACCAACGGCGTCGCTGCCACGTTCCCGCAATCGGAACCTACTGGCTTCGGCAACACCCTGACCATTACTGGCTACAACGCCAGCACCGGCGTGATCAGCTACAGCTACACCCTCAACGGCACCGACAGTCACCCAACCGGCGCAGGCACCAATAGCATCAGCGAGTCGTTCACGGTGACTGCCACCGACAGCAACAACAGCGGCGCTACGGGCACGTTGGACGTCAATGTGGTCGACGATGTGCCAAAAGCCTTCGACGACAACCCCGGCGGCGTGGCCTCTGAAAGCCAGCTCACCCTGACCGGCAGCGTGCTGGGCAATGATGTACAAGGCGCGGATCGGATCGCCACCGGCCCCGTCACGCCAAATACGATTGTCGGTACTTACGGCACCCTGCAATTGTTTGCCGATGGCAGCTACACCTACACCCTCGACAAGACCGACCCACAATTTGTTGCCCTTCACGGCGGGGGGAATGGCACCGAGACGTTCACCTATCAGTTGAACGACAGCGACGGCGATACCAGTACCGCCAAGCTGGTGCTACAGGTGCATAACAACAACGACCCGGTAGTGCTGACCGGCCTGGATCTCACCGGCGGTGAGTTGACCGTCTTTGAAAAAAACCTGATCGATGGTTCCAACCCGAACATCCCCTCGCTGACCCAGACCGGTACCTTCACCGTGACGGCCCTGGATGGTTTGAAAACCCTGACTGTCGGCGGCCTGAACGTGGTGACCAATGGCGTGGTTGCTACCTTCCCGTTGTCGGAAGGCACTGCGCTGGGCAACAACTTTGTTGTGACTGGCTACGACCCCAACACCGGGGTGGTCAGCTATCGCTACACCTTGCTCGACAATGAAATGCACCCTGATGCCAACGGCAGTAACAGCCTGCCCGAACAGATCACGGTCACGGCCAGCGATTACGATACCAATACGGCGACGGGCACGATTGATATCAACATCATCGACGATCTGCCGACTGCCAACCCTGACGTGCGTACGGTGGTAGAAGGCGGTGTGGTCAGCGCCAATGTGTTGAGTAATGACGTAGGCGGCGCCGACAGCCCCTCGCTGGCTGGCGCGGTGGTCGGAGTGCGGGCGGGGAGCAACATCGGCACCCCGGCCAGTGGCGGCCTGGGCAGCAATATCAACGGTGCTTTTGGCTACCTGACCCTGGATGCGAACGGCAACGCCGTGTACCACAGCTATCCCAACTCGGTGACTCCACCGGGGGCCGTGGATACGTTCGTGTATACCGTGCGCGATGCCGACGGTGACGTCAGCACCACGACCCTGAGCATCACGGTCACCGACAGCGGCCTGAAAGCGCTGACTGATGGTGATGTCACGGTCTACGAAAAAGCCCTGGACCTGAACCTGGACGGCCAGGACCTGGCGCCAGGCACCGTGGTCGGCAGCGATCCTACGGCGACCACGGAAACCGCCAGCGGTAACCTCGCCGACTCGACATCCGGCGGCACTGGCCCGTTGAGTTTCAGCCTGGTCGGCAGTGCTACTGGCAGCTATGGGCAGATCCTGCTCAACGCCAATGGCACCTACACCTACACCCTGACGTCGGCGCCGAAAACCACGCCTAACGCCAATGACGGGCCGAATACCCTCACCGATACCTTTGTCTACAAGGTCACTGACCAACTGGGCAATACCACCACCAGCAACATCGTGGTGAGTATTGTCGACGACTTACCCATCGTGGTGTCCAGCACGCGTGAGGTCACGGCGACGGAGGTGGATTCCAACCTGCTGCTGATCATCGACATTTCCGGCAGCATGAATGACCCCTCAGGGGCCGGCGGTACGCGGCTCGACCTGGCCAAGGCGTCCATCACCCAGTTGCTTAACCGCTATGACGATATGGGCGACGTGAAGGTGCAGATCGTGACCTTCAACGACAGCTCGCAACAACTGAGCAGCCAATGGGTCAGCGTCGCCACGGCCAAGACCCTGGTCAACGGCCTCACCGCGTTCAATGGCACCAACTACGACTCGGCCCTGGGCACCGCGCAGACCGCCTATGGCACCGCCGGCAAGCTGGAAGGTGCGCAAAACGTGGCGTATTTCTTCTCGGACGGTAACCCCACCACGTCCAACACCAATAACCCGAACAACCCTGGCAACGTGGTCAACCCGGAGTACGGCGACGGTATCGATGCCACTGAAGAAGGCGTATGGCGGGCCTTCCTCGATGCCAATGGCATCAAGGCCTATGCCATTGGCCTGGGCGCGGGCGTCAACAGCATTTACCTGGACCCGGTGGCCTACGACGGCAGCACCCACACCAACACCAATGCGGTGGTGGTGGCCAACCTGGCGGGCCTGGATGCGGTGCTGGCCGGCACGGTGCAGGGCGCGCCAGTCACGGGGAGCCTTTTGACGGATGGCACATTCGGTGCCGATGGCGGCTTCGTCAAATCCCTCACGGTGGACGGCATCACCTACACCTACAACCCGGCGGCGGGGGGCTCGATGAGTGCCAACCTGCCAGGCGGGCACGGCACGTTCGACACCGTCAGCAACAGCGTCACCATCACCACCAACCAGGGCGGTACGCTGGTGGTGGACATGGACAACGGCGAATTCCGCTACACGCCGCCGAAGCTGACAGGCTCGTTGATTACCGAAACCTTCGGGGTGACCGTCAGCGACAACGACGGCGATCTCGCGACCTCCAGCCTGGTGGTCAAGGTCAATCCCAACGCGGCACCGGTGGCTGGTGATGATCATGTGATCACCAATATCCTGTCGGGCAACATTGTGGTACCTGCCGAGTTGCTGCTGGCTAATGACAGCGATGCCAACCATGACAACCTGACGCCCATTCCCACCAGCTTTGCCACCGGCTGGATGGTCAAGGGTGGCAGCTTTACGGGGAGCGGCAGTCGGACTTTCAATGGTATGGGTGACACCCCCGCCAACCAGAACCTGGCGGATGTGCGTAATGCCTTCGCGAACATCTCGAACACGACGGCTGTGCTGCTGGTCACCGGCTACCTGGGCACTGTCAGTGCCAGCAACAACAATGATGAAGACCGCATCAATGTCACCCTGCATCAGGGGGAAACCCTGAACCTGAACCATAACCTGTCGGACACACGCATGGTCATGGCGTATTCCTTCAATGGTGGCGCTGAGATCCCCATTCTTGATAACGGTACCTTCACTGCGGGCGCCACGGGCGAGTACCAGATCCATCTCACGAACGTCCCCAATCCCACAGGGAACGCCAGTATTTTCGAAAACTACCAGTTGACCATGACCGTCAACTACGCCGGCGCCCAGGATTTCACACCGCAGTACCACGGTAACTACTCGGTCAGCGATAACCACGGCGGCAGCGACAGCGCTGCCGTGGACATCACCTACCAGGCCGGCACCACCCTCAACGGGACCAGCGGCGATGACATCATCCTGGCCGGAGCGGGCAACAATATCCTCAATGGCGGCGATGGCAACGATGTATTGAGCGCTGGCAACGGCAACAACGAGATGCATGGCGGCAATGGCAATGACCTGTTGTTCAGCGGCATTGGCAATGACCTGCTCGATGGTGGCGCGGGCATCGATACAGTGAGCTACGCCCATGCCACGTCCGGCGTGACCGTCAACCTTGGCACGGTGGGAGGGCAAATCACGGGGGGCGCCGGGACCGATACATTGATGGCCCTGGAGAACCTGATCGGTTCCAACTTCAACGACTTCCTTACCGGCAACGGCAACAACAACCTTATTTCGGGCGGCCTGGGCAATGACACCCTCAAGGGCGAGGGCGGCGATGACATCTTGATCGGTGGTCCGGGCAACAACACCCTGACCGGCGGCGCGGGTGCCGATACCTTCCAATACCTGACCGGCGGCAGTGGGCACGATGTCATCACCGACTTTGCCGTGGGCACCGACAAGCTCGACCTGTCGCAATTGCTGCAAGGGGAGAATGCGACGACGGCGTCCCTGGATGACTACCTGCACTTCAAGGTGGTGGGCGGTACGACCACCATCGACATCAGCGCCGTTGCAGGTGCCACGCCGAACCAGACCATCGACCTGGCCGGCGTCAACCTGGCGACCCAATACGGTGTGACACCGGGGGCCGGTGGCTTGATTGCGGGTGGTGCGGATACGGCGACCATCATTAACGGGATGCTCAACGATCACTCATTGAAGGTGGATACCGTGTAACCCCTGCGACCAAGGAGCTGCTCAGGTAGAAGGGCTGTTGTGGCCAGAAGGGCTATTGTGGAAGAGGGGCTGTTGTGGCTGGAGGGCTGTTGTGGCGAGGGGGCTTGTCCCCCGTTGGGCTGCGCAGCAGCCCCAAAACCTGCACCCTCGGTTAATCTGACACACCTCGGTGATCTTATTGGGCTGCTGCGCAGCCCAGCGGGGGACAAGCCCCCTCGCCACAACAGCTCCTAGCCACCGACAGCCTTGGGCTTTAGCTCGTTGAGTTATAAGCACCACACTTTGCGTGATATGGCCCGCCAGCGTTTGCCGGTATGATAGGCGCCCCCGCAGTCTGGATTGCGAATACGCCATGACCTTGCAGTACCCAACCATCGCCGATTGCGTCGGCAACACCCCCCTGGTCCGCTTGCAGCGCATGGCGGGTAACACCAGCAATACCTTGCTGCTCAAGCTCGAAGGTAATAACCCGGCGGGCTCGGTCAAGGACCGTCCGGCGTTGTCGATGATCACCCGCGCCGAGTTGCGTGGGCAGATCAAGCCCGGCGACACCCTGATCGAAGCCACCTCCGGCAATACCGGGATTGCCCTGGCCATGGCCGCGGCGATCAAGGGCTACAAGATGATCTTGATCATGCCCGACAACGGCAGCGCCGAGCGCAAGGCGGCGATGACCGCCTATGGTGCCGAGCTGTTGCTGGTCACTCCGGAAGAAGGCATGGAAGGCGCGCGCGATCTCGCCGAGCGCATGGCCGCCGAAGGCCGTGGCCAGGTCCTGGACCAGTTCGCCAACGGTGACAACCCAGAAGCGCACTACACCAGCACCGGCCCGGAAATCTGGCGCCAGACCCAGGGCACCATCACCCATTTCGTCAGCTCCATGGGCACCACCGGCACCATCATGGGCAACTCGCGCTACCTCAAGGAGCAGAACCCGGCGATCCAGATCGTTGGCCTGCAACCGATGGAAGGCGCGGCGATCCCCGGGATCCGCCGCTGGCCCGAAGAGTATCTGCCAAAGATCTACAACGCCGCCCGGGTCGATCGCATCATCGACATGGCCCAGCGTGAAGCCGAAGACACCACCCGTCGCCTGGCCCGTGAAGAAGGCATCTTCTGCGGTGTGTCCTCCGGCGGCGCCGTGGCCGGCATGTTGCGCTTGTCTGCAGAACTGGAAAACGCAGTTATCGTCGCGATCATCTGTGACCGAGGCGACCGCTACCTGTCGACCGGCATTTTCGACGCGCCCAACTGATGGCCAAGCAAGAGCGAGGCCTGCGTTTCCAGCCAACGGGCGGTAATCGGGCGCCACAAATCCCGGTCGGTAAAAAGCAGCGCCTGACCATCGAGCGCCTGGCCAATGATGGCCGGGGGATCGCGTTTTTCGAAGGCCGCACCTGGTTTGTCGTGGGGGCCCTGGCCGGCGAAGAGGTCGAGGCGCGGGTGCTGGGTGCCCATGGCAAAGTGGTCGAGGCCCGCACCGAGCGGGTGTTCAAGGCCAGCGAACTGCGTCGCCCGGCGCCGTGCGCCCATGCCGGCCGTTGTGGCGGTTGCAGCTTGCAACACTTGCCCCATGACGAACAGCTTGCCCTGAAACAGCGCATGCTCGCCGAGCAATTGTCCCGTGTTGCCGGGGTCGAGCCCCAGGAATGGGCCGCGCCGTTGAGCGGGCCCGAGTTCGGTTATCGCCGCCGGGCCCGGGTGGCCGTGCGCTATGACGTCAAGGCCAAGCACCTGGACGTTGGCTTTCGCGCCGTGGCCAGCCAGGACATCGTGGCCATCGATGATTGCCCGGTGCTGGTACAGGCCTTGCAACCGATCATGCAGCGCCTGCCCAACATGTTGCGGCGCCTGAGCAAACCTCAGGCCCTGGGGCATGTGGAGTTGTTCAGCGGTTCGTCGATTGCGGTGTTGCTGCGGCATATGGCGCCGCTGTCGGACGCCGACCTGGTGGTGCTGCAAGAATTCTGTGCCTTCCATGATGCCCAGTTGTGGCTGCATGGAGAGGGCGAGCCGCAGCCGTTCGCGGCTGGGCCGGGCCTGGGCTATCGTCTGCAGCAGTGGGACTTGGACCTGGCTTACCGGCCTGGGGATTTTGTGCAGGTCAACGCCGGGGTCAACGAAGCGATGGTTGCCCAGGCGCTGGATTGGCTGGCACCACGTTCCGACGAACGGGTGCTGGACCTGTTCTGCGGCCTGGGCAACTTTGCCCTGCCTCTGGCGCGCCAAGTGCGTGAAGTGGTCGCGGTAGAGGGCGTGCAGGCCATGGTGGACCGCGCGGCGCTGAATGCCGCAAGCAACAATTTGCATAATGTGCAGTTTTTTCAGGCCGATTTGTCCCAGCCTTTGAGTGATGCGCAGTGGGCCAAAGCAGGCTTTTGTGCGGTACTCTTGGACCCACCCCGCGATGGTGCCCTGGAGGTTGTGCGCAAGCTCGCCACTCTGGGGGCTGATCGCCTGGTGTATGTGTCCTGCAATCCAGCCACGCTGGCGCGGGACACTGTCGAGTTGGTCAAGCAAGGCTACCGGCTAAAACGTGCCGGGATCCTCGATATGTTTCCGCAAACTGCGCATGTCGAGGCGATGGCGTTATTTGAAGCGAGCTAGGATGCTCGCTTAGTCCGACTGGCCTGCGTTCTCCAGGGCCTGTGACCTGCCAGGGAGTTCGCGTTACAAGGGTCAGCGATTTTGACGCGCTACAGGCGCGTCGTAGGGAAGGTAAGCAAGATGGTACAGGTGAGAGCACACCAGCCGATCAACACCGACGGCAGTATCAATCTCGAGGCATGGCTGGATCATGCCATCAGTGTCGATCCGGCACTGGACCGTGAAGCCTTGAAAGCCGCCTGCGAGTTCGCTCGCGAGGCAGAACAGCAAGACAATGCGGCCAAGAACCTCTGGGCCGAAGGAACATCCAGTTTTCGTACTGGGCTTGAAATCGCCGAGATCCTCGCCGACCTCAAGCTGGACCAGGATTCGCTGATCGCCGCGGTGCTCTATCGCGGTGTGCGCGAAGGGCATATTGCGTTGCCGCTGGTCAGCCAGCGGTTCGGCGCGGTGGTGGCCAAGCTGATCGATGGCGTGCTGCGCATGGCCGCCATCAGCGCCAGCCTTAGCCCGCGCCAGTCAATGGTGCTGGGGACCCAGGGCCAGGTGGAAAACCTGCGCAAGATGCTGGTGGCGATGGTCGACGACGTTCGCGTCGCGCTGATCAAGCTGGCCGAGCGCACCTGCGCGATCCGTGCGGTGAAAACCGCCGATGACGAAAAGCGCAATCGCGTCGCCCGTGAGGTCTTCGATATCTACGCGCCCCTGGCTCACCGCCTGGGGATCGGCCATATCAAGTGGGAGCTGGAGGACCTGTCCTTCCGCTACCTCGAACCCGATCAATACAAACAGATCGCCACCTTGCTGCATGAGCGGCGGCTGGACCGTGAGCGCTTTATCAGCGATGTGATGGGCCAGTTGCGCTCGGAGTTGCAGGCCACCGGTGTCGAAGCCGATATCAGCGGCCGGGCCAAACACATCTATTCGATCTGGCGCAAAATGCAGCGCAAGGGCCTGGCCTTCAGCCAGATCTATGACGTGCGCGCCGTGCGCGTGTTGGTGCCGGAAATGCGCGACTGCTACACCGCGCTGGGTATCGTCCATACGCTGTGGCGGCACATTCCCAAGGAGTTCGACGACTACATCGCCAACCCCAAGGAAAACGGCTACCGCTCGCTGCACACCGCGGTGATCGGCCCCGAGGGCAAGGTGCTGGAAGTGCAGATCCGTACCCACGCCATGCACGAAGAAGCCGAGCTGGGCGTTTGCGCGCACTGGCGCTACAAGGGCACCGACGTCAAGGCCGGCTCCAACCAGTACGAAGAGAAAATCTCGTGGCTGCGCCAAGTGCTGGAATGGCACGAAGAACTGGGGGATATCGGCGGCCTGGCCGAGCAACTGCGGGTGGATATCGAGCCCGACCGGGTCTACATCTTTACCCCTGACGGCCACGCCATCGACCTGCCCAAGGGCGCGACGCCGCTGGACTTCGCCTATCGCGTGCACACCGAGATCGGCCATAACTGCCGTGGCGCCAAGATCAACGGGCGCATCGTGCCGCTCAACTACAGCCTGCAGACCGGTGAGCAGGTCGAGATCATCACCAGCAAGCACGGTACGCCGAGCCGCGACTGGCTGAACCCGAACCTGGGCTACATCACCACGTCGCGGGCACGGGCGAAGATTGTCCACTGGTTCAAGTTGCAGGCGCGGGACCAGAACGTCGCCGCCGGCAAGACCTTGCTCGAACGCGAGCTGGGTCGCTTGGGCCTGCCCCAGGTGGATTTCGACAAGTTGGCCGAAAAAGCCAACATGAAGATTGCCGAAGACATGTTCGCCGCCCTCGGTGCCGGCGACTTGCGCCTGGCGCAATTGGTCAACCTGGCCCAGCAACTGGTGGAGCCGGAACGCGGCAGCGAGCAACTGGAGCTGATCCCACGCAAGGCCACCGGCTACAAGCCCGGCAAGCGCGGCGATATCCAGATCCAGGGCGTAGGCAACCTGATGACCCAGATGGCCGGCTGCTGCCAGCCGTTGCCGGGCGATGCCATCGTTGGCTACATCACCCAGGGCCGTGGGGTGAGCATTCACCGCCAGGATTGTGCCTCGGTGCTGCAGCTGGGCGGGCGTGAGCCGGAGCGGATCATCCAGGTCAGTTGGGGGCCGGTGCCGGTGCTCACCTACCCGGTGGACATCATCATCCGCGCCTACGACCGCTCGGGGCTGCTGCGTGACGTCTCGCAAGTGCTGCTCAATGAGCGGATCAACGTACTGGCAGTCAACACCCGCTCGAACAAGGAGGACAACACGGCGTTGATGTCCCTGACCATCGAGATTCCGGGGCTGGACGCGTTGGGGCGGCTGCTGGGGCGTATCTCCCAGTTGCCGAACATCATCGAGACGCGGCGTAACCGCACGCCATAAATCGCTGGATGAGCGCGGTCTAAAATGTAGGAGCGGGCTTGCTCGCGAAAGCGGTGGATCAGTCAATATATTCGGCGACTGACACAACGCCATCGCGAGCAAGCCCGCTCCCACATTTGATCCTCAGCGCTCCCCGAACAGAGATTGACCGATGTATTCACTTGAAGACCTGCTGCACCTGATGAACCGGCTGCGCGACCCGCAATATGGTTGCCCGTGGGACATCAAGCAAACCTACGCCAGCATCGTGCCCCACACCCTGGAAGAAGCCTACGAAGTCGCCGACGCCATCGAGCGCGGGGATTTTGATCATCTGCAGGGCGAGTTGGGCGACCTGTTGTTCCAGGTGGTGTATTACAGCCAACTGGCCCGGGAAGAAGGGCGCTTCGAGTTCGCCGGGGTGGTGGACAGCATCACCCGCAAACTGATTCGCCGGCATCCCCATGTGTTCCCCACTGGCGACCTGTATGCGCCGCTGGATGTTCCTCAGTTAAGCGAAGAGCAGGTCAAGGAGCGCTGGGAGCAAATCAAGGCCGAGGAGCGCGCAGAAAAGTCCCAGGCCCCGCAGCAACTGTCCCTGCTCGATGATGTACCCAGCGCTTTGCCGTCCCTGTCCCGCGCGGCCAAATTGCAAAAACGCGCCAGCCAGGTAGGCTTTGACTGGCCAGCGGCGTTACCGGTGGTGGATAACGTGCGTGAAGAGCTCGATGAGGTGCTCGAAGCCATGGCCGACAATGACCCGGCAGCGATTGCCGATGAAGTCGGTGACCTGCTGTTTGCGGCGGTCAACCTGGCCCGGCACCTCAAGGTGGACCCGGAAACCGCCCTGCGCGGTGCCAATGCCAAATTCGAAAGGCGATTCCGATTTATCGAACAGGCATTGCGCGACACCCACCGTCCCATGGAAGATTGCACCCTCGAAGAGTTGGACGCCCTGTGGGGTGAAGCCAAACGCCAGGAAAAGAATGTGTCCAACTGCGGTTGAGCAGTTGCCTAAGTGAGTAAGCACCATGAGCATTTCCCTTCGCGACCAGTTGCTCAAAGCAGGCCTGGTCAATCAGAAGCAGGCCAAGCAGGTCGGCAAAGACAAGCAGAAGCAGCAGCGCCTGGTTCACAAAGGCCAGGCCCAGGCAGATGACACCCAGCAGCGCCTGGCCCTGGAAGCGCAGGCCGAGAAGGTCAAGCGCGACCAGGAGCTCAACCGTCAGCAGCAGGAAAAGGTCGAGGCCAAGGCCCGTGCCGCGCAGGTCAAGCAATTGATCGAGACCTCGCGCCTGCCCAAGTTGACCACCGAGGACTACTACAACTTTGTTGACGACAAGAAGGTCAAGCGCCTGTCGGTCAACACCTTGATGCGCAACAAGCTGAGCAACGGCTCGTTGGCGATTGTCCACCATGGCGGCGGTTACGAGGTGATTCCACGGGAGGCTGCGCTGAAAATCCAGGAGCGCGCCCCTGAGCGTATCGTCCAGCTCAACATCCTCACCGAGACCCAGGTACCGGATGAGGATGATCCGTACGCCGCTTACCAGATCCCTGATGATCTGATGTGGTAACAGCCTTGCGGTTGTAAGCGGGGCTATTGTGACAGGCGGGCTTGTTGTGGCGAGCGGGCTTGCCCCGCGCTGGGCTGCGAAGCGGCCCCAAAACCTAAGCCCACCGCTGTATCTTAAAGATCGCGGCCGGCCTTATTGGGCCTGCTTCGCAGTCCAGCGCGGGGCAAGCCCGCTCGCCACAATCACTTCCGCATCCGTGGCCATAGCCACAGAGCGGCCCATGGCACTCCAGTGAGTCAGGAGCTGGATGCCTGGCGTTTCATTTCGAGGGTTTCGAGCTCGTTTTTATAATTATGGGCGTCGCACTCGTTGTGAAACATACCGACCAGCAGGTCTTGTTGATGCACATCCCAGATATGAATCCCGTGGGCCAGGGCCTCGTGGGACATATGGGCATCGTCGCGTTCGGTTACTTTTACTGTCATCTGCTTGCTCCAGTCTCTGGTTGATCTGCGGCAAGGCGTCGCAGGCCTTTGTTATATGTTTTGTTAGCTTGCTAAGTAAACTGACTTTGCGCGCAACAATTCATTGCAGCAGCCGCAACAATGCTCCAGGCCCCGTAAACCGCGACGTTGCGTCGCAGGGGCAAGGGGTTTATGACAAAAGTTTCATGTTCGAATCAGGCTTTGGCCTTGTGTTGGGTATCCCGCCGCCATCGCAAGCGGTCACCCATGGGAGCTGGCTTGCCTGCGATGACGCCAGTCGCCCCGCGACAAATTCCAGGCGAAAAAAAGCCCCGCATTTCGCGAGGCTCTTTTAAACAACCAATGATCAGCTGCCTTTCACAACCTTGCCATTGACCGTACCGTCCAACAGCATGATGTTGTATTCCTTGCCGTCGGTTTCGACCTGTTGCAGGCGAACCAGCAGGTAGTCCCAGTCCTTGGCAAACCACATCACGGTGGTGCGCTTGCTTTGCGTCGGGTCGCGCACGCGCTCAACCTTGATGGCGTCGATCTTGCCGGCCTTGGTGTCGACTTTCTCGGTAGCCAGTACGCGGAAGTCATAGGTCTCGACTTCGCCGTCATCCACCACCTGGTAGCTCATGGTTTTCTTGCCGGCCGCTACGTCATGCTGCAGGGCCAACTGGTAAGTGGATTTATCGACCATGCCGCGGTTCAGCGGGATCTTGACCGCGTCGCCGCGATCGGTGCCGGTGACCATCTTGGCGGTCCAGTCGAAGTCCAGGTCGGCCTTCTTGGCTTTGCCCAGGCCACCCCGTTCAAAGTGGTAGGACTGGGGCAGCAGGGTGTCCTTGTCCAGGGTCAGGGTGCTTTCTTCGGTCAGGCTGGCGATCATCATCGAAGCCTTGAAGCTGAGCTTCCAGACGCCGTTGCCGGTGCTTTCCAGGCTACGGGAGGCCTGGCCGCTCATGGGCAACTGCTTCCAGTCGGCGGTGTAGCTGGCGGAGAAAGGCTGAAGATCTGCCGCGTGCACGGTAGGCAGGGCAAGCAGAGCAAAAGCGAAGAGCAGGGCACGACGCATAAAATCTCCTAGGTACGAATCAAGTGGCCGCTGGCCGCAAGTAACTGGCCGTCCAACAATGCACCTTGTTCACCGAGCACCAAACGTCCTTCGGCAAACCAGCGAACCGCCAGCGGGTAAATCCTGTGTTCCTGGGTGTGAACCCGTTGCGCAAGGCTCTGCGCTGAGTCCGCAGACTCTACCGGAACTACTGCCTGTACGACCAGAGGCCCGCCATCGAGTTCCTCGGTGACAAAGTGCACGCTGCAGCCATGCTCTGTATCTCCGGCCTCCAGGGCGCGCTGGTGGGTGTGTAACCCTTTGTATTTGGGCAGCAGGGAAGGGTGAATGTTCAGCAGGCGCCCCTGGTAATGGCGCACGAAGCCAGCGCTGAGAATGCGCATGAAACCGGCGAGGACCACAAGCTTGGGATTGAAGGTGTCGATCAGTTCGATCAAGGCTGCATCGAAGGCCTCACGACCGTCGAACGCCTTGTGATCCAGGGAGCGGGTATCGATACCTGCATCCTGGGCGCGTTGCAGGCCGTAGGCGTCGCTGCGGTTGGAAATCACCGCAGCGATGCGCACCGGGCTATCGCCGGTGCGCGTGCTATCGATCAGGGCCTGCAAGTTACTGCCGGTGCCGGAGAGCAGCACCACGACATCACAGGTTGCTGGCATCAGTGAGCCTTGAGGTTCTTCAGTTCAACCTGGGCCGCACCTTCGGCAGCGGTGGCGATCTGGCCGATCACCCATGGCTGCTCGCCGGCTTCACGCAGTACGTTCAGCGCGGTTTCCACGTGCTCTTGAGCTACGCAGATGACCATGCCCACGCCGCAGTTCAGCACGCGGTGCATCTCGGTCTCGTCGACGTTGCCTTTCTCTTGCAGCCAGTCGAAGACCGCCGGGCGCTGCCAGCTGGCTACGTCGACGATGGCCTGGGCGCCTTTTGGCAGCACGCGCGGGATGTTGTCCAGCAGGCCGCCACCGGTGATGTGGGCCATGGCCTTGACTGCGCCAGTGTCCTTGATCAGCTTGAGCAATGGCTTGACGTAGATGCGGGTCGGGGCCATCAGCAGGTCGGTCAACGGCTTGCCGTCGAGCTGGGTGTTTTCGATGTCGGCGCCGGACACTTCGATGATCTTGCGGATCAGCGAGTAGCCGTTGGAGTGTGGGCCGGACGATGGCAGGGCCAGCAGGGCGTCACCGGCAGCGACTTTGGAACCGTCGATGATCTCGGCTTTTTCCACGACGCCGACGCAGAAACCAGCCAGGTCGTAGTCTTCGCCTTCGTACATGCCCGGCATTTCAGCGGTTTCGCCGCCGACCAGGGAGCAACCCGACAATTCGCAACCAGCGCCGATACCGGTGACCACTTGTGCAGCGGTCTCCACGTTCAGCTTGCCGGTGGCATAGTAATCAAGGAAGAACAGCGGCTCGGCGCCGCACACCACCAGGTCGTTCACGCACATGGCGACCAGGTCGATGCCGATGGTGTCGTGCTTGTTCAGGTTCAGCGCCAGGCGCAGCTTGGTGCCCACGCCGTCGGTGCCGGAGACCAACACAGGCTGCTTGTAGCCGGCCGGGATCTCGCAGAGGGCGCCGAAACCGCCCAGGCCGCCCATGACTTCGGGGCGCGCAGTGCGCTTGGCGACGCTCTTGATGCGTTCGACCAATGCTTCACCGGCGTCGATGTCTACACCGGCGTCCTTGTAGCTCAGGGAGGGTTGCTTGCTCATGATCCAGGCCTTTAGGGGGGGATTCAGGGGTAACGACCGATGCGGTGGGGGTACGGAAGTTGAACACTTCAGGGCGGCCCAGCCGTTGACGGTCTGCGAAGGCGCGCGATTTTATCAGGCTTGAGGGGCAGCGGCCATCCTCGGGCCGACGGGCAGAGGCATATGGTGCTAAAAAAACCTTAATCGGCGCCGCGATCGCCTGTATTAAGGTATAGCCTTTAACCCGCTATCGTTATGACAGTACGAAAACTTACCGGGGCCTTGTGAATGTTTTGCCGGTTGCTGTGGTCACAGCCTTGCTTAACCTTCTTCACGCGGCCTGTTCCAGCCGCTTTTTTGTCGTTCGGGAATCTTTTTTCATGGGTCTGAGTAGATACTTTTTTGTCGGCTGTTTGTCGTTGGTCAGCCTGGCGAGTCATGCCGAAACCCTCAATGGCCTCTATCAAGTACTGGAGCCTGTCAGCAGCCAGGCGCCGCAAGAGCGCGAACAAGCCACCCAGCGTGCCCTGCAGACCCTGGTGATCCGCCTGACCGGCGACGCCAAGGCCGCCGAGGGCCCTGGCCTGGCAGCGATCCGCAAGGATCCGCAACAGATCATCAGCCAGTACGGTTACGACGCGGGCCCACCCGAAAGCCTGCAAGTGGATTTCGACCCGGTCAGCACCGACCGCGCCCTGCGCGACGCCGGTCTGGCGTTGTGGGGCAACAATAGGCCGTCGATCCTTGGCTGGTGGCTGAGCGATTCCACTGAAGGCAGCAGCCTGGTGGGTGATGGCCAGTCGGCGGCCGAGCCCCTGCGCCGTGCCGCCCAGCATCGCGGCTTGCCGTTGCGCCTGCCACTGGGCGACCTCGATGAGCAGATCGTTGCCACCGCGCCTAATCTTGAAAGTGCAGATCCCGCGCCCCTGCGTTCTGCCTCCGAACGTTATGGCGCCGATGCCCTGCTGGCGGTGCACGCCCGTGAAGAGGCGGGCCAATGGCAAGCCAAATGGCGCCTGTGGCTGGGTGACAAAGCCGAGCAGGGCAGCGTACAGGGCGCCGACACGGCTGCCTTGGCTGATGCCGTGTTGCTGGCGGTCAGTGAGCGCCTTGCTCCCCGTTTTGCGGTAAAAGCCGGGGTGTCCAGCGAGCAGTTGCTGCAAGTACAAGGCATGACCCTGGAGCGCTACGCCGCCCTCGGTCATCTGCTGGAACCTTTTGGCGCGCAGTTGCAGCGGGTGGAGGGTGATCGGATCGTCTATCGGGTCAACGGCAGCAGCGAACAACTGCGCAGCCAGTTGAGCCTGGCCAAGCTGCAGGAAGTGCCCGCCGGTGAGGCGCTTGCGCCGCAGCCTGTGCAGCCGCCGGTGGCCGAAGGGGCTTCACCTGCGCCAGTGCCACCGCTCGAGCCTGAGCCGCAACTGCGTTTTCGTTGGTAAATGTTCTTCCTTATATAGAAGCAACTGACAGATGGAGTGGTTTATGGCGGATACGCGTCGTTGGGTGTGGCTTGGCGGGATTGTTCTGCTGTGCGTCTTTGTGTTCTTGCTGCATTCGATCCTGACGCCGTTCCTGGTCGCCTTGCTGTTGGCCTATCTGTTCGATCCGGTGGTGGATCGCCTGGAAAAGGCCGGCTTGTCGCGAACCTGGGGGGTGGTGGCGGTATTTGCGCTGTTTACCCTGATCGTCATGGCGCTGCTGCTGGTGTTGGTGCCGATGCTGGCCAAGCAGATGATCCGCCTGTATGAACTGGCACCGCAGATGCTCGACTGGCTGCAACACACGGCCATGCCCTGGGCGCAGTCCAAGCTGGGCCTGGCCGATGGCTTCTGGAAATTCGACAAGGTCAAGGCCGCGATCAGCGAGCATATGGGGCAGACCACCGATATCGTCGGGGTCATCCTCAGTCAGGCCACGGCCTCCAGCCTGGCATTGATCGGCTGGCTGACCAACCTGGTGTTGATCCCGGTGGTGGCGTTCTACTTGCTGCGTGACTGGGACATCATGATCGCCAAGATCCGCAGCCTGCTGCCTCGTGATCGTGAGGAGCGCATTGTGTCTCTGGCGGGGGAGTGCCATGAGGTGCTGGGTGCTTTCGTTCGCGGGCAGTTGTTGGTGATGGTGGCGTTGGGGATCATCTACGCTGGCGGGCTAATGGCGATTGGCCTGGAGCTGGGCCTGCTGATCGGCATCATTGCTGGCCTGGCGGCGATTGTGCCGTACATGGGTTTTGTCATCGGGATTGGCGCGGCGCTGGTGGCTGGTCTGTTCCAGTTTGGCGGCGACTTGTACCCGATGCTGGGGATTGTCGCGGTGTTCATGGTCGGCCAGGCGCTGGAAGGCATGGTGTTGACGCCGTTGCTGGTGGGCGATCGTATCGGCCTGCATCCGGTGGCCGTGATCTTTGCGATCCTGGCGGGCGGCGAGTTGTTCGGCTTTACCGGCATCCTGCTGGCGCTGCCGGTGGCGGCGGTGATCATGGTGCTGGTGCGCCATGTGCATGATGTGTACAAGGATTCGGACGTCTATACGGGCGCCGATGATCCTCAGTTGTAAGGCTGATCACAAACCCGGCTCAAGGCCGGGTTTGTTGCCTCTAGGGCTTGGCATTTAGCCATCGCGTCAAACAATCTCCAAAAAATCCAATGAGTTAACGCAAACCTTTGATTTTGCTTGTGGTCTGTTGCATTGTGCGCCCGGCGTCACGGGTATAAACTTTGCAAACTTTTCACAGAGGCCACTAACGGTTCGATTGGAGCCGTTCAGTCAGCATGAAACCGATTCAGCTGCCCCTAGGTGTGCGTCTGCGTGACGACGCTACCTTCATCAATTACTACCCAGGCGCCAATGCCGCTGCACTCGGCTATGTCGAGCGGCTCTGCGAAGCCGACGCCGGGTGGACGGAAAGCCTGATCTACCTCTGGGGCAAGGACGGCGTGGGGCGTACCCACCTGTTGCAGGCAGCCTGCCTGCGCTTTGAGCAGATGGGTGAGCCGGCGGTGTACCTGCCGTTGGCTGAACTGCTGGACCGTGGCATCGGCATCCTCGACAACCTCGAGCAATACGAATTGGTTTGCCTGGATGATCTGCAAGCGGTCGCTGGCAGGGCGGATTGGGAAGAAGCACTGTTCCATTTGTTCAACCGCCTGCGCGACAGTGGCCGGCGCCTGCTGATTGCTGCGTCTACCTCGCCTCGGGAATTGCCGGTCAAGCTGGCTGACCTCAAGTCACGACTGACCCTGGCGCTGATCTTCCAGATGCGCCCATTGTCCGATGAAGACAAATTGCGCGCCTTGCAGCTGCGTGCCTCGCGCCGTGGTCTGCACCTGACCGATGAAGTCGGGCATTTCATCCTCACCCGTGGCACCCGCAGCATGAGCGCATTGTTCGACCTGCTCGAACAGCTCGACCAGGCCTCCTTGCAAGCCCAGCGCAAGCTCACCATCCCCTTCCTCAAAGAAACCCTCGGCTGGTAGCCAGCCCTTTGAAACCGTGGCTCTTGGCAAATTCCAGGCGCCAGAAAACCTGCGTTTGGGCCGCTCTGGCCACGCAAAAGGGTCTAAATGGGGTTTAAGGGCTTAGATGACATAGGTCAAACAAGAAGTCACATAGATCACGATTGAATTTGCAAATCGATGTCATAGAAGGCATAGTCTCGGCTTCTTTACATATCAGCCACGGTCGTGCCCATGCTAAATCGCTTCGCACCCCTCGTGCCTCTCGCACTCGTAACCCTGTTGTTTGGTTGCGCCACCCACCCCCAGCAGGTGGTTGAGCAGCAAAAGCCGCAACAACAGCATCAAGCCAAATTCGTCGCAGCACAGTCTTCTTCTGTTTATGAAGAAGAGGTAGCGACCGAAAAAGAACTGGCCCAGTTCGCCGACAGCAAGCCTTATCAGTTGCCGCTGCTGGCCGACAGCATCCTCGAACGTGGCATGTCCCTGATCGGTACCCGCTACCGTTTCGGTGGTACCTCTGAAGCCGGCTTCGACTGCAGTGGCTTTATCGGCTATCTGTTTCGTGAAGAAGCCGGCATGAACCTGCCGCGCTCCACCCGCGAAATGATCAACGTGGATGCACCGTTGGTCGCACGAAACAACCTCAAGCCCGGTGATCTGCTTTTCTTCAGTACCAATGGCCGTGGGCGTGTCAGCCACGCCGGTATTTACTTGGGCGATGACCAGTTCATCCACTCCAGCAGCCGCCGTAGCGGTGGGGTACGGGTTGATAAGTTGGGCGACAGCTACTGGAGCAAGACCTTCATCGAAGCCAAGCGCGCACTGGCGATGGCCCCCACTAGCGTTACCGCCCGCAAGTAAACTTAAAGTGATACTTGAAGTTTGACGCGTAAGCGCTAGAATCCTGAGATATTGTTGCGAACCAGACCGCGCGAGCTTGCTTGCGCGGTCTAGTTTTCAGCGTTCGGCAGCGAAAGCCGCATCCAGATCAGGATTGTTCTGCCCATGTCGACCTCGGCCCGCCTAATTCTTCTTGTTTGCGCCGCGCTGCTCAGTGCCTGCGCCAGCCGTCCTTCACCTGCGCCTGTGGCCGTCAAGCCCAAGCCGGTATTCAACTACACCACCCAGAACTTTTCGCCGGTTGCCGAAGATGTGCTGTTTCGCGCCTTGGGCCTGGTCGGCACGCCTTACCGCTGGGGCGGCAACACGCCGGACTCGGGGTTTGATTGCAGCGGCCTGATTGGTTTTGTCTACCGCGATGCCGCTGGCATCTCGCTGCCGCGCACCACCCGCGAGTTGATCGTGATGCGTGCCCAGGACGTGCGTGAAGATGCGCTGCAAACCGGCGACCTGCTGTTTTTCGCCACGGGCGGTGGCTCCCAGGTTAGCCATGCCGGGATCTATGTGGGTGAAGGGCGCTTCGTCCATGCGCCACAAACCGGCGGTACGGTGAAGCTTGATACCCTGTCCAAGGCCTATTGGCAGAATGCCTACCTGAGCGCCAAGCGCGTGTTGCCGGCCGAGCATCTGGCGCGTAACCCTTAAGACCTGCACCGATCAAAAATGTGGGAGCGGGCTTGCTCGCGAAAGCGGTGAATCAGTAACAGATGTACTGACTGATCCACCGCTTTCGCGAGCAAGCCCGCTCCCACATTGGTTTTGTGGTGTTGTCGAGTCCTGCTATTTAGCAGCCGACACCCGCCACACCTTATTCCCCCACATCATCCGCCACCAACAACCCGCCCTGCTGATCGATCACCACACCCACCGGCCGGCCCATGGCTTTCTCATCACTGTTGAGAAAGCCGGTCAGCACATCCACCGGTTGCCCCTTCGGCTTGCCCCCCTCAAATGGCACAAAGATCACCTTGTAGCCACTGTGCGGCTTGCGATTCCACGAACCATGCTGGCCGATAAACGCGCCATGGCTAAATTGTGCCGGCAGCGTATTACCTTCAGCGAAGGTCAGTCCTAGGGACGCAGTGTGTGGCCCGACGGCGTAGTCTGGCGCAATGGCCTTGGCTACCAGGTCCGGGTCCTGCGGCGTGACCCGTACATCCACATGTTGGCCGTAGTAACTGAACGGCCAGCCATAGAAGCCGCCATCCTTGACCGAGGTGATGTAGTCCGGCACCAGATCGCTGCCGATTTCATCGCGCTCGTTGACCGCCGTCCACAGCTTGCCGCTTTGCGGCTCCCAGGCCATGCCATTGGGATTGCGCAGCCCGGAGGCAAAAATCCGCTGTTTGCCGCTGGCCCGATCGACTTCCCAGATCGCAGCGCGGCCCTGTTCGGCTTCCAAGCCGTTTTCGCCGACGTTGCTGTTAGAGCCCACGCTCACATACAACTTGCTGCCATCCTTGCTGGCCACCACGTTTTTCGTCCAGTGGTGGTTCAGCGGGCCGCCCGGCAGGTCGATGACCTTGGTGCCTGGCGCCTTGATCGCGGTTTCCCCCGGTTGATAGGGGAAGCGCAGCAGCTTGTCCGAATCGGCCACATACAGATCGTTGCCCACCAGGGTCATGCCAAACGGCGAGTTGAGGTTCTCCAGGAAGACCGTACGGGTTTCCGCCACGCCATCATGGTCGGCATCGCGCAACAGGGTGATGCGGTTCGGGCTGGGCACACCTGCGCCGGCGCGGCCCATGACCTTTTCCATGACCCAGCCGCGAATGCCCTTGGAGTCATCCGGCTTGGGCGGCGCGTTGGTCTCGGCCACCAGCACGTCGCCATTGGGCAATACATACAGCCAGCGCGGGTGGTCCAGGCCTTCGGCGAAGGCGCCGACCTGGGTACCGGCGGCGGCCTGGGGCTTGGCGCCATCGGGCCAGCCAATGGCGGGGGCGATGTTGACGGTGGGGATCAGGGTTTTGTTCGGTTCCGGCAACTTGGGCGAGGGCCCGGTGCCGTCGGAGACCTGCAAGGTTGAGCTTTCCCCGCAGGCGGCGAGTGCGCCTGCGGCCATGATCAGTACGGCGAGTCGGGTCTTGTGCATGTTTTTCTCCTCAATGCCTGTAGTCATAGAGGTACGGTGCGTGGCGATGGTTCAAGTGCGTGGCCGGCTTTAATTGACGCTGTACCCCCAACCCACTAACCTTCGCCGCTTGTTTCAGGTGCTCTGTGACGTACGCGTCGACCGAGTGAAACAGGGAAGCCGGTGAGTGCGCGCACTTTTCTACAGTGCGGCCACGATCCCGGCGCTGCCCCCGCAACGGTAAATGAGTCAAGACGCTGCTTTTGCCACTGTATCGCGTGCGATATGGGAAGGCGCATCGTCGGCCCGCCCTGGTCAACAGGGCGCCACTCATGAGCCCGGAGACCGGCCTGATTCATCCAACAGCATCACGGTGGGCGATGCTTGGCTTCATAGAGATTGTCTTTTCCTGCCCGCCGTTTTTGTCCAGCCCCAACGGAGAGCTGCCATGACTGATTCCCCTGATCGTGACGAACGCCACCTGGCGCGCATGCTGCGCAAAAAAGCGGTGATTGACGAGCGCATTGCCAATTCACCGAATGAATGCGGTTTGCTGCTGGTATTGACCGGCAATGGCAAAGGCAAAAGCAGCTCGGCCTTCGGCATGCTCGCCCGCGCCATGGGCCACGGTATGCAATGTGGCGTGGTGCAGTTCATCAAGGGGCGCAACAGTACCGGTGAAGAGTTGTTCTTCCGCCGCTTCCCCGAACAGGTACGGTTCCACGTGATGGGCGAGGGCTTTACCTGGGAAACCCAGGACCGCCAGCGCGATATCGCCGCCGCCGAAGCGGCCTGGAAAGTCTCCCGGGAAATGTTGCAGGATCCGTCCATCGGCCTGGTGGTGCTGGATGAGCTGAACATTGCGCTCAAGCACGGTTATCTCGACCTGGACCAGGTGTTGAGCGACCTGCAAGCCCGGCCACCGATGCAGCACGTGCTGGTCACCGGTCGCGGCGCCAAGCCAGAGCTGATTGAAATGGCCGACACCGTCACCGAAATGGGCATGCTCAAGCACGCGTTCCAGGCCGGTATCAAGGCACAGAAAGGCATCGAACTTTGAACCAGCCGCGCCATTGCCCTGCCGTGCTGATCGCCGCGCCGGCGTCAGGCCAGGGCAAGACTACCGTCACCGCCGCCCTGGCCCGTTTGCACCGCAACCTAGGGCGCAAGGTCCGGGTGTTCAAATGCGGCCCGGACTTTCTTGACCCGATGATCCATGAGCGCGCCAGCGGCGCGCCGGTCTATCAATTGGACATGTGGATGGTGGGCGAGCAGGAAAGTCGCCGTTTGCTGTGGGAAGCAGCGGGGGAGGCGGACCTGATCCTGATCGAGGGCGTGATGGGCCTTTTCGACGGCACCCCCCTCCAGCGCCGACCTGGCGCGCCACTTTGGCGTGCCGGTACTGGCGGTGATCGACGGCACCGCCATGGCCCAGACCTTTGGCGCCCTGGCGCTGGGGCTGGCGCGTTACCAGGCGGACCTGCCGTTCGCCGGGGTCTTGGCCAACCGCGTCGGGACCGTGCGCCACGCGCAATTGCTCGAAGGCAGCCTGACCGAAGGCCTGCGCTGGTACGGCGCGCTGTCCCGGGAAACCGGGATCGAACTGCCGAGCCGCCACCTGGGCCTGGTGCAGGCCAGCGAGTTGAATGACCTGGACCTGCGCCTGGATGCGGCCGCCGAAGCCCTGGCCGGCAGTTGCGAGGTAGCGCTGCCACCGCCGGTGGAGTTCGCCGCGCCCGAGGTGATCTCGGCCGAGCCACTGCTGGCCGGCGTGCGGATTGCCGTGGCCCGGGATGAAGCCTTTGCCTTCACCTATGGTGCGAGCCTCGACTTGCTGCGGGCGATGGGCGCCCAATTGCATTTCTTCTCGCCGATCCATGACCGCGTGTTGCCCGACGCCGACAGCCTCTATCTGCCCGGTGGCTACCCGGAGCTGCATCATCAGGCGTTGTCGCAAAACACCGCGATGCTGCAGGCGATCCGCGCCCACCACGGCGCAGGTAAGCCGTTGTTGGCCGAATGTGGCGGCATGCTCTATTTGCTCGACTCATTGACCGATGTCGAGGGCACTCGCGCCGAACTGCTGGGGCTGTTGCAAGGCGATGCGGTCATGCAGAAACGCCTGGCGGCCCTGGCCCTGCAAACGGTGGAATTGCCGGAAGGCGTGCTGCGCGGCCATACCTATCATCACTCCCTGACCAGCACGCAATGGCAGCCGATTGCCCGAGGCCTGAGCCCCAATGGTGGGCGCGGCGCCGAGGCGGTGTATCGCCAGGGGCGGATGACGGCCTCCTATGTGCACTTTTATTTCCCGTCGAACCCGGTTGCGGTGGCCGCGCTTTTTGCGCCTGAGCGGGACGCCGCTATCGCCGGCAAGCCAGCGCCCACAGGGGATTGCATTGCAAATGTAGGAGCGGGCTTGCCCGCGATAGGGTCATGACCGACAACGCCTTCCCCGCAGCCGAACGCCAGGCCATCTACCGCGCCATCGCCGAACGCCGTGATATGCGCCACTTCAGTGGCGGCACTGTCGCCCCCGAGCTCTTGCATCGCCTGCTGCAAGCCGCTCACCAGGCCCCCAGCGTCGGCCTGATGCAGCCGTGGCGCTTTATCCGTATCAGCGACCGCAACCTGCGTGGGCAGATCCAGCAGTTGGTGGAAGCAGAACGCCTACGCACCGCGGCTGCCCTTGGCGAGCGTTCGGACGACTTTATGAAGCTCAAGGTCGAAGGCATCAACGACTGCGCCGAGGTGTTGGTGGCGGCGTTGATGGATGATCGTGAGCGGCATATTTTCGGGCGGCGCACGTTGCCGGAAATGGACCTGGCCTCGCTGTCCTGCGCGATCCAGAATCTGTGGCTGGCCTCCCGCGCCGAAGGCCTGGGCATGGGCTGGGTGTCGTTGTTCGAACCCCAGGACCTGGCCGACCTGCTGGGCCTGCCGCCCGGCGCCAAGCCGCTGGCCGTACTGTGCCTGGGCCCGGTGACGGCGTTCTACCCGGCACCGATGTTGCAACTCGAAGGCTGGACCGAACCGCGTCCGCTGAGTGACATGCTGTATGAGAACTATTGGGGAGTGAATCAATGAGTGTGGCCTTGCTGAGTGTCGCTGCAGTGGCGCTGGATGCGCTGCTGGGCGAGCCCAGGCGCTGGCATCCGCTGGTGGCGTTCGGCAATTTTGCCGAGCGCATCGAGCAGCGTTTCAACTCCGCAGGTCGCGGCTGGCGCAGCCATGGCGTGAGCGCATGGTTTATCACCGTGATACCGCTGACCTTGCTGGCCACGGCCTTGTCCTGGGCGCCTTACGTTGGCTGGGTGATCGAGATCCTCGCGTTGTACCTGGCCCTGGGCATGCGCAGCCTGGGTGAGCACGTGTTGCCGGTGGCCCAGGCCCTGCGCAGTGGGGATCTGGACGAGGCACGCACGCGCGTCAGTTACCTGGTCAGCCGCCAGACCAGCGAATTGGACAGCACTGAAGTGGCGCGCGCCGCCACCGAGTCGGTGCTGGAAAACGGCAGCGACGCGGTGTTCGCCGCGCTGTTCTGGTTTGTCGTGGCCGGGGTGCCGGGCGTGGTGCTGTACCGCCTGAGCAATACCCTGGATGCCATGTGGGGCTATCGCAACGAACGCTTTGAACGCTTCGGCTGGGCGGCGGCGAAAATTGACGATCTGCTTAATTACATTCCCGCGCGCCTGGTGGCGTTGACCTACGCCGTGCTCGGCAAAACGCGCCTGGCGCTCAAATGCTGGCGCCGACAGGGCCCGACCTGGGACAGCCCGAATGCCGGCCCGGTGATGGCCGCCGGTGCTGGCGCCCTGGGCGTCGAGTTGGGCGGTGCGGCGATTTATCACGGTGAGCTGCACCAGCGTCCGGTCCTCGGCGAAGGACCACCGGCCGATGCCGATTCCATCGAGCGTGGCTGGCAACTGGTGCAGCGCGGCGTGTGGTTGTGGGTGTTGATCCTGTGCGCGGGGGCGCAATTCTATGCTTGAACATGGTGGCCGGCTGCGCAAAGCCGCGATGCAGTACGGCATCGCCCAGGAAGATTGGTTGGACCTGTCCAGTGGCCTCGCGCCCTGGCCCTGGCCAATCCCGCCCATCCCATTACGGGCCTGGGCACGTTTGCCAGAGAACGATGATGGTCTGGAGCAGGCCGCCTGCGACTATTACGGCGCGGCCCAGGTGTTACCGGTGCCGGGCTCCCAGGCGGCGATCCAGTTGCTGCCGCGCCTGCGCCGAGCGGGCAAGGTCGGCGTGCTGTCGCCGTGCTATGCCGAGCATGCCGAGGCCTGGCGCCGCGCCGGCTATATCGTGCGCGAGGTGCTGGAGCAGGAAGTCGACTTCTTCCTCGACAGCCTCGACGTGCTGGTGGTGGTCAATCCCAATAACCCAACCGGCCTGAGCCTTACCCCCCAGCGCCTGCTGGATTGGCATGCGCGGCTGGCCCAGCGCGGGGGCTGGCTGGTAGTGGATGAAGCCTTTATGGACAACACCCCGCACTTGAGCCTGGCGAGCCAGGCCAACCAAGTGGGGTTGATTGTGTTGCGCTCGTTCGGCAAGTTTTTCGGCCTGGCCGGGGTGCGCCTGGGCTTCGTCCTGGCCGAACGCAAGCTGCTCAAGCTGCTGGCCGAGCAGGTCGGGCCGTGGGCGGTCAGCGGGCCGACCCGGGAGTTGGGGCAGGTCTGCCTGCGCGACAGCGCCGGCCACGCCCATCAGCGCCAGCGTTGCGAAGAAGCGAGCCAGCGCCTGTTCAGCCTGCTGGATCAGTATGGCCTGCGCCCACAAGGTGGCTGCGCGCTGTTCCAGTGGCTGATCGCCGATCGCGCCGAGCAGTTGCATGAGTTCATGGCCCAGCGCGGCATCCTGCTGCGCCTGTTTGTCCACGACAGCAGTCTGCGTTTTGGCCTGCCCGGGACCGACGCCGATTGGCTGCGCCTTGAACAAGCCCTGACTGCCTGGAAACACGCCTCATGACCACCTTGATGGTGCAAGGCACCACCTCCGACGCGGGCAAAAGCACGTTGGTGACCGCGCTGTGTCGCTGGGTCGTGCGCCAGGGCGTGCCGGTGGTGCCCTTCAAACCGCAGAACATGGCGCTCAACAGTGCGGTCACGGCAGAAGGTGGCGAGATCGGCCGTGCCCAGGCCGTGCAAGCCCAGGCCGCCAACCTCGCGCCGCACACCGATATGAACCCGGTACTGCTCAAGCCCAACAGCGACACCGGCTCCCAGGTCATCATCCATGGCCATGCGGTAACCAGCATGAATGCCGTGGCCTATCACGACTACAAGGCCATCGCCATGCAAGCGGTGCTGGCCTCCCATGGGCGTTTGAGTGCGGCCTACCCCGTGGTGATGGTCGAAGGCGCGGGCTCTCCGGCCGAGATCAATCTGCGGGCCAATGACATTGCCAACATGGGGTTCGCTGAAGCGGTGGATTGCCCGGTACTGCTGATCGCCGATATCAATCGCGGCGGGGTGTTCGCCCACCTGGTTGGCACGTTGGAGTTGCTATCGCCGTCGGAGCAGGCGCGGGTCAAGGGTTTTATCATCAACCGCTTTCGCGGCGATATCGCGCTGCTGCAACCGGGCCTCGACTGGCTTGAGGCGCGCACCGGAAAACCGGTGGTCGGTGTGCTGCCCTATGTGATGGACCTGCACCTGGAAGCCGAGGATGGCATCGATCAGCGCCAGATCGACAAGGCGGCGCAGGTGCTCAAAGTGGTGGTGCCGGTATTGCCGCGCATCAGCAATCACACGGACTTCGACCCGCTGCGCCTGCATCCCCAGGTGGATTTGCAGTTTGTCGGGCCGGGGCAGGCGATCCCTGCCGCTGACCTGATCATCCTGCCCGGCTCGAAAAGCGTGCGCAGCGACTTGGCCTACCTGCGCGCCAATGGCTGGGACCGTGCGATCGCCCGGCACTTGCGCTATGGCGGCAAGGTCCTGGGTATCTGCGGTGGCCTGCAGATGCTGGGCGAGCAAGTCCACGATCCGCTTGGCCTGGAAGGCACTGCGGGCTCCAGTGATGGCCTGGGCCTGCTGGCGTTCAGCACCACCTTGGAAGCCGAGAAACAATTGCGCAATGTGCGTGGCCGGCTGGTGCTGGAAGATGCGCCAGTCAGCGGTTATGAGATCCATGCGGGCGTGACCCGAGGTACTGCCCTGGAGCAGCCAGCCGTGCGTTTGGATGACGGTCGCAGCGACGGTGCTTGTAGCGATGACGGGCAGATCCTCGGCACCTATCTGCACGGTCTGTTCGAGACTCCCGCCGCATGCAGCGCCTTGCTGCGTTGGGCCGGGTTGCAGGAAGTGCAGGAGGTGGATTATCACGGCTTGCGCGAGCGCGATATCGAGCGCCTGGCGGACCTGGTGGAGCAGCATCTGGACACCCGGTTGCTGCGCCAGTTATGTGGCATTTGAGGGTTTGACCATGTTGCAACTGATCCTCGGCGGCGCCCGTTCCGGCAAGAGTCGCCTGGCTGAAAAACTCGCCAGCGACAGCGCCATGTCTGTCACGTATATCGCCACCAGCCAACCCCAGGACGGTGAAATGAACGCGCGCGTGGCCCTGCATCGCCAACGTCGCCCAAGCCATTGGGGCCTGATCGAAGAGCCGCTGGAACTGGCGCGGGTCCTGCGCGAACACGCCGCCCCCGGCCAGTGCCTGCTGGTTGATTGCCTGACCCTGTGGCTCACCAACCTGTTGATGCTGGACGATCCGCAGCGCTTGGGTGTGGAGCGCGAACAACTGCTGGACTGCCTGGCGTCGCTGCCGGGGGAAATCATTTTTGTCAGCAACGAGACCGGTCTGGGTGTCGTGCCGCTGGGCGAATTGACTCGCCGCTATGTGGATGAAGCCGGTTGGCTGCATCAAGCCCTGGCCGAGCGTTGTCAGCGTGTCGTGCTGACCGTTGCGGGCCTGCCCCTGACTTTGAAAGGTACTGCGTTATGAGCCAATCCTGGTGGCTGGACCCCTGCAAGGCGCTGGACGCCACGGCCTATGAACAAGCCCTGGCCCGCCAGCAACAACTGACCAAACCCGCCGGGTCCCTGGGGCAACTGGAAGCGCTGGCGGTGCAATTGGCCGGTTTGCAGGGCCGGGTCAAACCGACGGTCGAGCACGTGTGGATCACCATCTTTGCCGGTGATCACGGTGTGGTCGCCGAAGGTGTGTCGGCCTATCCCCAGGAAGTCACCGGGCAGATGCTGCATAACTTTGTCAGTGGTGGCGCGGCGATCAGCGTATTGGCCCGCCAACTGGATGCGCGGCTGGAAGTGGTGGACCTGGGCACTGTCACGCCGTCCCTGGACCTGCCGGGCGTGCGCCACCTGAATATCGCCCCGGGCACGGCCAATTTCGTGCTGGGCGCGGCCATGACCGAGGCTCAGGGCCAACTGGCCCTGGCGGCGGGGCGTGACAGCGTGCAGCGGGCGATCAACGCCGGTGCGCAGCTGTTTATTGGTGGCGAGATGGGCATCGGCAACACCACTGCCGCCAGTGCGCTGGCCTGTGCGTTGCTCGATTGCCAGGTCAGCGACCTGACCGGACCCGGTACCGGCCTGAATGCCCAGGGTGTGAGCCACAAAGTAGCGGTGATCGAGCGCGCCCTGGCACTGCATGCCGGGCAGCGGGGCGACCCGTTGCAGACCTTGTTCAATCTCGGTGGCCTGGAGATCGCCGGGTTGGTGGGGGCCTATCTGGCTTGCGCCCAGGCGGGTGTGGTGGTGCTGGTCGACGGGTTTATCTGCACCGTCGCGGCGCTGGTCGCCACGCGCCTGAACCCGTCCTGCCGGCCATGGCTGTTGTTCGGCCACCGGGGCGCCGAGCCGGGCCATCGCCACGTGCTGCAAAGCCTGCAAGCCCAGCCGCTGCTGGAGCTGGGCCTGCGCCTGGGCGAGGGCAGTGGTGCGGCGCTGGCGGTGCCACTGCTGCGCCTGGCCTGTGCGTTGCACGGGCAGATGGCGACATTCGCTGAAGCGGCTGTGGCGGATCGCCCGGCATGACCTTGCATCTGGACCTGTTGCGCCATGGTGAAACCGAACTGGGCGGCGGCTTGCGCGGCAGTCTGGATGATGCGCTGACTGCCAAAGGCTGGACGCAGATGCGCGAGGCGGTGCTGGCGCGCGGGCCGTGGGATCGCCTGGTCAGTTCGCCGCTGCAACGTTGCGCGCGGTTTGCCGAAGAGTTGGGCGCACGCCTGGATTTGCCGGTGAGCTTGGAGCCGGATCTGCAGGAGCTGCATTTCGGCGCCTGGGAAGGGCAGAGCGCGGCGAAGTTGATGGAAACCGACGCTGAGGCACTGGGGCTGTTCTGGGCAGACCCGTATAGCTTTACGCCGCCGGATGGCGAGCCTGTCGAAGGGTTTTCCTGGCGTGTACGCGGCGCTGTCCTACGCCTGCATCAGCTGTATGCCGGGCAACGGGTGCTGCTGATCAGCCATGGTGGTGTCATGCGTTTATTGCTGGCCCAAGCCCGTGGCTTGCCCCGTGAACAATTGTTGAATGTCGAGGTGGGGCACGGCGGCTTGTTCAGCCTGCGGGTCGAGGCCGATGGCGTCTTGAGCGAGGGCGCCTGAATGTTGTCCTTTTGGATTGCCTTGCAGTTTCTCAGCAGCCTGCCAATCCGCCTGCCGGGCATGCCGCAACCCCAGGAACTGGGGCGTTCGCTGCTGTTTTATCCGTTGGTGGGGCTGCTGTTCGGGCTACTGCTGTGGGGCTTGAACACGCTGTTGCTGGGCGCGCCGCTGCTGCTGCACGCGGCCCTGCTGCTGACGGCGTGGGTGCTGCTCAGTGGCGGCTTGCACTTGGATGGCCTGGCGGACAGTGCCGATGCGTGGCTGGGTGGCTTTGGCGACCGCGAACGCACCCTGACCATCATGAAGGACCCGCGCAGCGGCCCGATTGCCGTGGTCACCCTGGGCTTGGTGCTGCTGCTCAAATTCACCGCACTGGTGGCGTTGATCGAGCAACACAATAGCGCTGCGTTGATCCTCGCCCCATTGATCGGCCGCAGCGCGCTGCTGGCGCTGTTTCTCACCACTCGCTATGTGCGCGCCGGGGGCCTGGGCCAGGCGCTGGCTGATCATTTGCCACGGATTGTCGGGCAGCAGGTGCTGATCCTCAGCGGCCTGGCCTGTGTGTTGATCGGCGGCTTCAGTGGTGGAGTCGCGGTGCTGCTGGCCGCTATCTGCTTTATAGGACTGCGCCAGGTGATGATCAATCGACTGGGCGGCACGACCGGAGACACGGCCGGCGCTTTGCTGGAGCTGCTCGAAGTAGCAGTGTTGATCGGCCTGGCTCTGTAACACTTTCTTGCATTTCCTTAATCCCGGGTATATACACGCTCCATGCTTGCCTCCCAATGTTTATGCACCAACCTGCGTCGTGCCGCCCGTGGCGTCAGCAGGCACTACGACGGCGCCCTCGATGGCTTCGGGATCAACGTCGCCCAGTATTCCTTGCTGTGTAATCTGCAGCGCCTGGACCAGCCGAGTATTTCCAGCCTGGCCGATGCCATGGGCCTGGACCGCAGCACCCTGGGGCGTAACCTACGGGTGCTGGAAGGTGAAGGCCTGGTTCGGTTGGTCGAGGGCGATGACCTGCGCAATCGCCTGGTAATGCTCACCGAGGAAGGCCAGCAGCGCCTGGCGGCCGCGTTGCCGGCCTGGGAAGCGGCGCAGCAGAAATTGATCGATAAATTGGGCGTGCAAAAACGCGAAACCCTGTTGGCCTTGCTGGACGAACTCGCTTAAACGCGGGTTTGTTCGAATACAAGCGGGTATATACCCGTGAGCGGAGAATAATAATGACCTCGATGTGGCGTACCAGTGGCTGGATTCTTGTCGGGAGTGCGCTGATCCTGGCGCTTTCCCTGGGCGTGCGGCATGGCTTTGGCCTGTTCCTGGCGCCCATGAGTGCCGAATTCGGCTGGGGCCGTGAAACCTTTGCCTTTGCCATCGCTTTGCAAAACCTGATCTGGGGCCTGGCGCAGCCGTTTACCGGGGCCCTGGCCGACCGCTTTGGCGCGGCCAAAGTCGTGATGATCGGTGGCGTGCTGTATGCCTTGGGCCTGGTGTTCATGGGTTTGTCTGATTCGGCGTGGTCGCTGTCCTTGAGTGCCGGCTTGCTGATTGGCATCGGCCTGTCCGGCACCTCGTTCTCGGTGATCCTCGGCGTGGTAGGGCGTGCCGTGACCCCGGAAAAACGCAGCATGGCCATGGGCATTGCCAGTGCTGCCGGTTCTTTCGGCCAGTTCGCCATGTTGCCGGGCACCCTGGGCCTGATCGGCTGGCTGGGCTGGTCCGCGGCCTTGCTGGTGCTGGGCCTGCTGGTGGCGCTGATTGTGCCACTGGTGACGATGATCAAGGATCGCCCGCTACCGGTCATGGCCGGTCAGCAAACCCTGCGCGAGGCCTTGCAGGAAGCCTGTTCCCATTCCGGGTTCTGGTTGCTGGCCTTTGGCTTTTTTGTCTGCGGTTTCCAGGTGGTGTTTATCGGCGTGCACTTGCCGGCGTACCTGGTGGACCAGCATCTGCCGGCGACCGTCGGCACTACGGTGCTGGCGCTGATCGGCCTGTTCAATATCTTCGGCACCTACACGGCAGGCTGGCTCGGTGGGCGGATATCCAAGCCGCGCTTGCTCACGGCGTTGTACCTGCTGCGGGCGGTGGTGATTGTGCTGTTCCTGTGGGCGCCGGTGACACAGATGAGCGCCTACCTGTTCGGCATGGCCATGGGCTTTTTGTGGCTGTCGACCGTGCCGCTGACCAACGGTACGGTGGCGACCTTGTTCGGGGTCAGAAACCTGTCGATGCTGGGTGGGATCGTGTTCCTGTTCCATCAGTTGGGTTCGTTCCTTGGCGGTTGGCTGGGTGGCGTGGTCTATGATCGAACGGGCAACTACGATTTGATCTGGCAGGTGGCTATTGTCTTGAGCCTGGTCGCGGCCGCCCTTAACTGGCCGGTGCGTGAGCGACCGGTGGCAAGGTTGCAGGCGCAGATGGGGGTGGCATGAACTCGCTCGGATACTGGTTTGGCGCAGCCGGGCTGCTGACGCTGTTGCTGCTGGCCTGGTGGGGTTGGCAGCGCAGCGGGCTGGCGTTGATGCAACTGGGCATGGCGATCTGTTAGGTTGCTTGTCTGACTCTGTCCAAGGAATCTCGACATGTTGATGCGCTGGCTCGCAGTACCCGCCCTGATGATGGCTTTTGGCGGTGTCGCCATGGCCGCCGATTGTCCGTCGTTGCTTGAAGGCCAGTTGCCGAAGTTACGCGCCAAGGAGTCCATCGACCTGTGCCAGCGTTTTGCCGGCAAGCCCCTGGTGATCGTCAATACCGCCAGTTTCTGTGGGTTCGCCCCGCAGTTCAAAGGCCTGGAGGCGTTGTATCAGCGCTACAAGGGCGACGGCCTGGAAGTGATTGGCGTGCCTTCCGATGACTTCAAGCAGGAAGCCAAGACGGGCGAAGAGACCGCCAAGGTTTGCTATGTGAACTATGGCGTGACCTTCACCATGACCGAGCCACAGAAGGTCAGGGGCCCCGATGCGGCACACCTGTTCAAGGTCCTGGCCGAGCAGAGCAACGCGCCGAAGTGGAATTTCTACAAATACGTGGTGGACCGCCAGGGCAAGGTGATCGCCAGCTTCTCCAGCCTGACCAAGCCGGACAGCCCGGACCTGATCGAGGCCGTGGAGCAGGCGCTGGCTTCCAAGCCCTGATTATCGGCCACTAAAAAGCCCCGCCTCCTTTGCAGGAGAGCGGGGCTTTTATATGCAGCGTTGGATCAGAACTTGTACGTCATGCCCAGGCCAAAACCGTTGGCGCTGTTTTCATACTTGGCGTTGTACGTCTGGCCCAGCTTGTTGTGGCTGTTGACCTTGACGTCTTCTTCCTGCAGGTACGAATAGGCCAGGTCGATAGTCATGTTATCCATAACTGCGTAGCCCAAGCCAACACTGAAGATAGTCCGGTCGCCAGTAGGGATACGTGGCGAACGATTAGTGTTGTTGGTAGGCGACTGGTCGAAGGTCAGGCCAGTGCGCAGGACCACTTGCTTGGTCAGCTGGTACGAGGTACCGACTGCGTAAGCCCAGGTGTCGTGCCAGTTCTGGTCTTCCTTGATAGTGCCCACCAGCTGTGGCCCTGCACCGCCGCCGTTGCCCGTAGTGACGCCTTCGTTGTTGACGGTGATGTCTTTCAGGCGGCTCCAGCGTGTCCAGGTCGCGCCGGCATACAGCTTCCAGGCATCGTTCATGTCCTGGGTCACCGACAGGTCCCAGGATTCAGGGGTGTCGATCTTCAGCGAAGCGTCGTAGCGGTTGCCGCGCAGCAGCTGCGGTGGAACGCCAGCGCCCGGGGACACTTCGGTGTGGCCTTCGAGCTTGTACTTCACTTTCGAATGGTAGGTCAGGCCCACGCGGGTGGTGTCGGTGGCTTGTACCAGCACGCCAACGTTAAAGCCCAGGGCGGTATCGTCACCCTTGATCTTGATGTTGTTGACGGCGTTAGGCACTTGCGGCAACGAAACATCCGACTCCAGCGTACCGGCGATGCGGTTGAAGGTAGGACCAAAACCTACGGACACTCGGTCGTTGAAGGCATAGCTGACAGTTGGCTGGAAGGTAATGACCTTCACTTCGCTTTTGCTGCCAAAGCCACGGCCCTGGAAGCCACGTTCGTAGTCAGTGACCAGGCCGAACGGCGCATAGACGCCGAAACCGACTGCCCATTGATCATTGAGTTTGTTGGTGTAGAAACCGAACGGTACGGCAGTGAAAGGCACCATATCGCCTTTGTTGCTACCGCGGGTATTTGTGTTGCCGCTGACCTGGCTGATATTGGTCGTGGCATCAATCGCCGCAACACCGCCTGTGACTTGCTGGCCTTCAAGGCGAGCCATACCGGCAGGGTTGCCAAAAACAGTGCTTGCATCATCGGCAGAAGAAGAACGGCCTGCGAAACCGGTACCCATCCCGCTGACGCTTTGTTCGTTGAGGGCAAAGCCGCTTGCGAACAATTGGGAAGAGGCCATGGCAACGGCGAGGCTAAGTGTGGTCTTGAGCATTACTTTTTTCATTATTAGAACTCCGTGGTGATCACCGCTGCGGAAAGTACCAATAAAACTAACTTAGCGCTATAGGCTGTAATGTAGGAGATAGAGCGGTTTTGTAGGACAATCCGACCAAAATTGCCGATTTTTGCCGAATCTTGCAAAGTGCCCGATCAGCAGGCGACCTGATTCATTGGGTTTACACAGGTTTGCCAGGCCTGGGTGTAATCGCGCAGCCGGCCCTGGGGATGAAATATTTCTTTCCAGATACGGGCCATGGCGAGCACGTCATCGGGTTGGGGCAGTTCGGGGCGATGTTGCTCCACCAGCAGCCAGGCGATGGCGGTGGCGTAACGCAGGTTGACCGTCAGTTCCAGTTGCGGCCCGCTGAGGAAGGCATGTTGGCTGGCGAGGCCGCGCACCAGGCTGGCCCGTTCCGGGTCGAGGGCCAGGTAGTCGTCCCACAGGGCCCTGTGGCGCGGCTCGGTAATGCGATACAGGCCGTGGCCGCGCCGGTCGTGCAAGGCTGAGCCCAGTTCCGATTGGCTGGCGGCAACCCCCAGTAGCAGGGTCTCAGCGGTCTGACTGTGGCGGCCCAGGTAAATCAACGTGGGGCGGATCACATAACGACACAACTCGCCGGCGGCAATGCCCATAAAACCCTCGAAACGTTGAAAGTGGTCGACGAGGCCTGAGAAGGGGGGGGGCTTGGCAGCGGTGGATCGGATCTCAGGCTCGCCGGAGGCGGAACAGGCCGCCTGAGTTGAAGTGTAGTGTCAGATTCACGACGTAAAGGACTGTTTTTAAAATATTTCCCGTCGCGGGTTATAAGCTTTATATCTGTTTGGCCTAAGGGCAGCCGTTAAAAAGCCGAATCCCAGGCAATAAAAAACCCTGCTTTGCGGGCAGGGTTTTCGATGTTCAGCGTCGGGTCAATCAGGCAACCAGGGCCTGACGGGTACGCTCGATCACGGCCTGCAGCGGTTCTGCGCTGGAGTATTGATCGGGGTACAGGCGTTCGCTGTGACGAGCGATGCCGTGTTCGTTGACCAGGGTGAAGCTGAAGCAGCCTTTGCGAGCGGCCATGATCAGGCAGTTCATTGGAGCAAAAGCATTGGTTAGGGTGCGAATGGCATCCTGAGTATGGATTTGAGTGGACATATTATTGGTGTTCCTACAAATGACACGGATAAGAACCGTGCAACGTTAAAACGTTCCAGTGACGCTGATCACCATTGATCATGCGAAGAACCCGACTGGAACAAAGCAGCCAGTTTGAAGCGCTAAATAATTTGGCGCGCTTGGGCTGGCAGGTAGGTACTTAGGAGGGCAGGCAACACAACAGGGGCAAAGGTTCTGGGCCCAGGGTGAAGATCCTGATCAATTTGCAGGTTGGTTCGGTCAGAGTATGGATACTTCGCGACACCCTTTGCATTGTTCAAAGGCAGTGTCGTCGCAAGTGATACCTGGAAACCATCGAGGTGGTCGATCCCATCAAGATTGACAGAACTTCTCTTTAGGGAAGCTACGTCGCGGGGATTAGTTCGACCAGAATTGACTTTCAGCTTGGTACTAACGCTGCGGATAGTAATGGCTTGAAACAGGTAAAGCAAGTGTGTTAGCACAAATACTTTCATCAGCCGCCCATCAGCCCGCGATAAATCAGCACAGTGGACGCTGCGGCCAACGAACAGCCCAGTGCATAGGCGGCGAGGGTCAGACGCAGGGATTGGCCGGTTTCGATGACCTTCACCACATCGCGCATGTCGTTGACCCGCCCGTCACCCAGCTCGATACACAAGCTGACTGCCGTGAAGGCGGCCGACAACAGGATAGCAATGGCAAACAACGCGCCATCAGGGGACGGCAGCGCGGCATTGGTGCCCAGGGAAATCACACAAACGGCGAGCAGCAACAACGCGAACACTAGGATTCCTTTCATGAAGTGGCGCACCTCCTTGCTGTAGGACGAACAGTGTGGCGAGCGCACGGACCTTTGAAAAGTGGCGTTTGTGTGTCACCCGTAACGTTTTGTTGTGCCCTTGGCCCACAAAAGCACGGGGATATAACCGCCAGGCAGGTAGTTGTGCACATTGGTTGCGTAGTGTGTCACCGGGATGGTGCGGCGCTGGCTTGGCCCGTGAATGCCTGCATCAAAAATTTAAGTCAATGAAAAATCTGGCTTTTTTTTATTGGTGAAAAAATCGTCAGTTTAAGCGCGGCCCCCGCCCCGTGGGCCTTTGCGCGAGTTAAAGCATGGTTGTCCACTGAGTTATCCACAGCTTCTGTGGATTGTCCCAAGCGCTTGCTCTAGAACGGGCGTGCAGGGTTTTTTCAGCTTTACCCGTACGAAAAAAGGAGTAGAGTGGCGCGCCTTCCGTTCTGCCCTACAGTGCTTTATGAAGTTTCGCTCAGTATCATCTTCTGTTACCGACAACCCTCCGAGTGTTACCGCACCCAAGCGTTTCTCCTTGAAAGTGGCCTTGTGGTTGCTGGATAGCCCGCGCATTGGCGATCACCCCAATATCAAGCATTTCGCCGGACGTTTGCTCAAGCAGCCGGCGCGTGAAGGGGTGGTCGTGGCACAGAGCCGCCTGGGTCTGTTGATGTGTCGCGAGTGTGGCAACGCCCGGGACCGCCGCATCGGTCACGACCTTCTGCGCCAGGCCGCCCGTGCCGGCGACGTGGGCGCCCAGCGTGAACTGGGCCAGATCAAAGACTGAGCTGTCCACGAAGCGCCCGCTTGGTTAACCTTCCTCTTTTTCCGTAATGGCAGGAATGGCTATGGCTTTTGACTGGACCAGTGTTGCACTGGGCCTCGCCGCTGCGGCGTTGCCTCTGTCGGTCCTGTGCTGGCAGATCCAGCGCCGCCTGAATGCACGCAGCGCCGGCTGGGAACTGTTGGAGGAGCGCCTGGCCACGGCGCAGATGGCCCAGGAAGGGCTGGCCGCGCAACTGGACGCCAGCCGTGACGAGATCAGCTACCTGAGCCAGGCCAATGCTGCCAAGCAGGCAGATCTGGCAGCAGTACGCCGGGAAGTCGAGTTGCTGCAGATCGACCGCGACAATGCGCGTGATGCCGCTCATGCCTGGAACATCGAGCGCGGCGCGAAGGAAGGCGAGCTACGCCGCCTGGACGCCTTGTCGGCCTCCCTGCGTGCCGAGCTGCGTGAGCAGCAGGACAGCCATCAACAACGCCTCAACGACCTGCAAGGCTCGCGTGATGAGTTGCGAGCGCAGTTCGCCGAACTGGCCGGGAAAATCTTCGATGAGCGCGAGCAGCGGTTTGCCGAGACCAGCCAGCAGCGCCTGGGGCAATTGCTCGACCCGTTGAAAGAGCGCATCCAGTCGTTCGAAAAACGCGTGGAAGAAAGCTATCAGAACGAGGCGCGGGAGCGTTTTTCCCTGGCCAAGGAGCTAGAGCGCCTGCAGCAATTGAACCTGCGCCTGTCGGACGAGGCCACCAACCTCACCCGTGCCCTCAAAGGGCAGAAGACCCAGGGTAACTGGGGCGAGTTGATTCTGGAGCGGGTGCTGGAGCATGCCGGCCTGGAGAAGGGCCGCGAGTACCAGACCCAAGTCAGCCTCAAAGGCCCGGATGGCGAGCGCTTCCAGCCGGACGTGTTGATCATGTTGCCCGGCGACAAGCAGGTGGTGGTGGACTCCAAAGTCAGCCTGACGGCCTACCAGCAGTACGTGGCGGCCGATGACGACGTGATCGGCCAGGTCGCGCTCAAGCAGCACGTGCTGTCGTTGCGCAACCATGTCAAAGGCTTGGCCGGCAAGGACTACAAGCGTCTGGAAGGCCTGCACAGCCTGGATTTCGTGTTGTTGTTCGTGCCCATCGAAGCGGCGTTTTCCGCCGCGTTGCAGGCCGAGCCCAACCTGTTCCAGGAAGCCTTCGACCGCCACATCGTGATCGTCAGCCCAACCACCTTGCTGGCGACCTTGCGTGTGATCGACAGCCTGTGGAAGCAGGAGCGGCAAAGCCAGAACGCCCGGGAAATCGCCGAGCGCGCCGGCTGGCTGTACGACAAGTTTGTGCTGTTTATCCAAGACCTGGACGAAGTGGGCAATCGATTACAGCAGCTGGATAAGGCTTACAGTGCAGCGCGCAATAAGCTCACAGACGGTCGCGGCAATCTGGTCAGCCGGGTTGAGCAATTGAAGCTGCTGGGCGCGCGCGCAAGCAAAGGCTTGCCGTCCGACCTGTTGGAGAAAGCGATGACCGATGAAGATGGCGTCGCACAGCTACCTGACTAAACGCAGAGCCCAAATGTGGCATCGGGTATCTACACAACGTTCAGAAACTGACGACTCTCCCTGTGGCGAGCGGGCTTGTCGGAACGCCGTATCGCCCGCGCTGGGCTGCGCAGCAGCCCCACCCCAGGCACCGCAGTTGTTTAAGACATACCGAGCCGGCAGGTTTTGGGGCGGCTGCGCCACCCAACGCGGGCGATACGGCGTTCCGACAAGCCCGCTCGCCACAGCAGCCCCTATCTGCTTGGGTTTAAACAAGCTACAGCGGCAAATGCCGATTCAACAGCGCCCGCAACGCAGCAGGCTTGACCGGCTTGGCCAGGTAATCCAACCCCGCTGCATGCACTTGGGCCACCATCTCTGGCCGGCCATCGGCGCTGATCACCACCCCTGGAATCGGCTCTGCCAGTTGCGCCCGCAGCCAGGCCATCAACTCGGTGCCCGTCTCGCCGTGGTCCAGGTGGTAATCCACCAGTGCCAATTGCGGGCGCATGCCATCGGCCAGCAACACCGCGCATTGCGCCTGGTCGCGTGCGGTCCAGACCTGGCAGCCCCACCGACTTAACAGGCTGCGCATGCCAATCAGGATGCTGTCTTCGTTGTCCACGCACAGCACTTGGGCGCCGCTCAATGGCAGGCCCTTGTCCGGTGTGACCTGCACCTGCACGCTGGTTTGCGCCTTGGCCAGCGGCACGCTGACGCTGAACACGCTGCCTTTGCCTGGCCATGAGCGCACGCGCAAGCGGTGGCCGAGCACGCGGCACAGCCCGTCGGCGATGGCCAGGCCGAGCCCCAGGCCCTTCTCGGCACGGGTCTGGTGGCTGTCCAGGCGCTTGAACTCTTCGAAGATCACTTTCTGCTTATCCAGTGGAATACCAGGGCCACGGTCCCACACCTCCAAGCGCAGTTCTCCGCGACGGCGTCGTACTCCCAGCAGCACTGGGCCGTGGGCATAACGGAAGGCATTGGTCAGGAAATTCTGCAGGATTCGCCGCAGCAGCTTGATATCACTGTCGATGCGCAAGTGGCTGCCGCGCAGGCGGAAGCGCAAGCCTTGTTCCTGGGCCAGTACCTTGAACTCCGCGCCCAGGGCGTCGAACAGTTCGCTCAAGGCAAACGGCTGGCGCTGGGGATTGATCTTGCCGTTTTCCAGACGCGAGATATCCAGCAAGTCGCTGATCAGGTCTTCGGCCGAACGCAGCGAGCTGTCCAAGTGGTGCACCAGTTGCCGGGCCTCGCCGGACAATCCTTCGCTCTGGTGGGAGAGGGCAGCCGAGAACAGTCGCGCAGCGTTCAGCGGCTGCATCAGGTCATGACTGACTGCGGCGAGGAAGCGGGTTTTCGATTGATTGGCCGACTCGGCCACGCCTTTGGCATCGGTCAGGGCGACGTTGAGTTGCGACAGCTCATGGGTGCGCTCGGTGACCCGTTGTTCCAGGCCTTCGTTGGCTTCGGTCAGGGCCTGTTCGGCCTCGCGGAAGGCAGTAATGTCGGTGAAGCTCATGACAAACCCGCCGCCCGGCATCGGGTTGCCGATCAGTTCGATCACCCGTCCGTTGGGAAACAGCCGCTCCGAGGTATGCGCCCGGCCCTGACGCATCCAATGCAGGCGCCGCGCCACATGCACTTCGGCCTCGCCGGGGCCGCACAGGCCACGCTCGGCGTTGTAGCGAATAATGTCGGCAATCGGCCGCCCGACACTGATCAATCCGTCGGGGTAGTTGAACAGTTCCAGGTAGCGGCGGTTCCAGGCCACCAGCTTGAGGGACTGATCCACCACGCTGATGCCCTGGGTAATGTTCTCGATTGCACCTTGCAACAGTGCCCGGTTGAACTGCAGCACTTCGGAGGCTTCGTCAGCGATACGGACTACGTCCTCCAGCTGCATTTCGCGGCCCTCAATCGCTGCTTTCACCACCGCCCGCGTGGATGAGGCGCCCAGTACGCCGGCCAACAGCCGCTCGGTGTGGGCAATCCAGTCGTTGTCGGCATTCTGGTTGGGATTAAAGCCCTTGCCTTGGCGGTAGGCGAAGCGGATGAAGCTCTGCTGCGCCCGTTCCTCGCCGACAAAGCGCGCCGCCAGGCTCAACAGGTCATTGATCTGCACCGACAACATGGAGCGGGCGCTGGCGCGCTGGCTGGTTTCCTGGCCGATAAATCGCCCGGCCTGCCAATGCTCCGACACCCGAGTGCGCGACAGGACCGAGACCCAGGCAAACAGGGTGAAGTTGCCGGCCAGGGACAGCACCACACCCTGGGTCAGCGGAGTGATCGGCAGCCCCAGCGGGTTGCCGTGTAGCCACGAGAGGCCCGGGAAGATATTCAGCGACCAACCCAGGCTATGGGCGGCAATTGGCAGCACCAGGGTGTAGAACCACAGGAACGTGCCCGCCGCCAGGCCGGCAAACACGCCGCGACGGTTGGCCTGCTTCCAGTACAGCGCGCCGAGCATCGCCGGGGCCAGTTGGGTCACGGCGGCAAAGGCAATCTGGCCTATGGTCGCCAGGCTCGCGGTGGAGCCGAGCAGGCGATAACTCACATAGGCCAGCAGCAGAATAATCACGATGCTGACCCGACGTACCGAGAGCATCCAGTGGCGGAATACTTCGAACGGGCGCTCGGCGTTGGTGCGACGCAGGAGCCAGGGCAACAGCATATCGTTGGAGACCATGGTCGACAGCGCCACGCTCGCGACGATGACCATGCCGGTCGCCGCCGAAGCACCGCCGATAAATGCCAGCAGCGCCAGGGCCGGATGGGCTTCGGCCAGGGGCAGGCTGATCACGTAGGAGTCCGGCAGCACCGAGCTTGGCAGCAGCATCTTGCCGCCCAGTGCAATCGGCACCACAAACAGTGCGGCCAGCACCAAGTAGGCCGGGAACACCCACTTGGCCAGGCGCAGGTCCTGGGGCTCGATGTTCTCCACCACGGTGACGTGGAACTGCCGGGGCAGGCAGATAATCGCCATCATCGCCACGCCGGTCTGCACCACCATGGATGGCCAATTGACGGTCTCTTTCCAGTACTCCTCCAGCCTTGGCGCGAGCATTGCCTGGCTGAACAGGTCATTGAAACCGTCGTACAGGCCGTAGGTGACAAACGCGCCGACGGCAAGAAACGCGAACAGCTTGACCAGGGATTCAAAGGCAATCGCCAGGACCATGCCACGGTGGTGCTCCGTGGCGTCGAGGTTGCGCGTGCCGAACACAATGGTGAACAGCGCCAGCACCAGGGAAACAATCAGGGCGGTGTCCTGGGCCCGTGTGCCGGTGGCATCGGCGCCGGCGCCAATCAGCAGGTTGACCCCCAGCACGATGCCTTTGAGTTGCAGGGCAATATAAGGCAACACGCCCACTAGGCAGATCAGCGCCACGACCACGGCCAGGGACTGGGATTTGCCATAGCGTGCGGCAATAAAGTCGGCGATGGAGGTGATGTTTTCCTGCTTGCTGATCAGCACCATCTTCTGCAGGACCCAGGGCGCCAGTACCAGAAGTAGTACGGGGCCCAGGTAGATCGGTAAAAAAGCCCATAGCTGTTCGGCGGCCTGGCCTACGGCGCCGAAGAAGGTCCAACTGGTGCAGTACACCGCCAGCGACAGGCTATACACCCACGCACGCACCCGTGGCGGCAGCGGCGCGTGGCGGCGGTCACCGTAGAAAGCGATGGCAAACATAATGGCCATATAGGCCAGGGCAACGGCGGCGATCAGCCCGCTGGACAGCGTCATGAGGACTCCGGACATAAGAACACCCAGGCATTCCAGGCCCGGGGTGACAGTCTCGCATGATGCTCGGGGTTAGTCAGTGTCGACGAAGGTCGGGTAGGTGCTGTCATGCGGGGTGGATGGGCGGTGCTTGTCGTGGCGAGGGGGCTTGTCCCCCGTTGGGCTGCGCAGCAGCCCCAAAACCTGCACCCTCGGTTTTGCCTGAGATTACTCAGTGGCCTTACTGGGGCTGCTGCGCAGCCCAACGGGGGACAAGCCCCCTCGCCACGGGTCAGTTGGGTCGTGGAGGCAGGGTTTTCTGGCGCAGGATATAGATCGTCACCAGTACCGCACTGGTCAACATGAACCCGCGTGCCCAGGGCAATGGCACCAGGTAGCAGGACAGGCCGATGCTCAGCCACATCAGGCCGATGGCGTAGACCTTGCCCTTGAGAGGGATGCCGTTGCCATCCAGGTAATCCCGAATCCATGGGCCCAGGCGCGGATGGTTGACCAGCCAGGCGTAGAAACGCGGTGAGCTACGGGCAAAGCAGCCAGCAGCCAGGAGCAGGAAGGGCGTGGTCGGCAAGACCGGCAAGAAGATTCCGATCACGCCGAGCACCACGCTCAACCAGCCAATGGCCAGAAGCGCGTAGCACACAATCGGGGAGCGGTTGCCCATGGGCGCCACGGGCGGGGGACTCAGTGGTGGCGAGGCTTGAGGATCGCCGGTTTTTCGTCGGGGGCATTGCACAGCAGGTACAGGGCGGTCAGCGCTTCCGGGATTTGTACGATCATGTCGTCCATCAGGTTGGCGTCGCTGGCGATATCGGCGAACTCAGGCTGGTCATCGAACAGGCCGGAACCGACCATGATCGGCAGCAACATTTCGCTGACTTCTTCCTCGGCGGTTTCGAACCAGGCCGCTTCACGCAGGAACACGCCTTCCATGAAGCCAATGCACCAGCCGCGCAGGTCGGAGTCGTCCGGCTCTTCGCCCAGGTCGAGGTCGCATGGCAGCTCGAACTCTTCATCGGCTGCGAGTTGGCGGGAGATGTGCGCCTTGAGCTGGACCAGGGTTTCTTCGATTTCGGTGCGCTGGGCCTCGTCCTTGTAGTGTGGCTCTTCGGCGAACAGCGCGTCGATCCATTCGCGATCAGGTACAACCTCGGAGCAGATCGACAGCGCGGTCAGGTAGCCGTGGGCGGCCACATAGTCCAGCGCCTCGTCATGCAGCTCATCGGCATCGAGGAAGGCTTGCAGGCGGTTTAGTTGCTCAGCGAAGGACATTGAAAGACTACCTTGGGAATAAACGATGCTGAATTCTAGGCCTTCTTGAGCGTGCAGGCCAGCCGCACTGCATATTTGCAAGGTTTTCGGATGGGCCGCTATTCGTCAGTGGCGCCCTTTGCCGGGGAGTGCTCGGGTATACTGCCGCGTTTTGTGATGCCCCTGCAGGCCGGAGGCGGTTGCGGGAAAAGTTCGCTTACGGATTATTTCCCGGTCAAGCGCGCTTTTTCAGCCAGCCTGTACAGAGGGATTTCGGTGGAATTTGGAGTTTTTCATGCTTGAACAGGCTCAACGCGTCCTCAAGGACATCTTCGGCTACGACAGCTTTCGTGGCCGCCAGGGTGCGATCATTGAGCGCGTGGCCAGCGGCGGTGATGCGCTGGTCCTGATGCCTACCGGTGGTGGCAAGTCGTTGTGCTTCCAGGTGCCGGCATTGTTGCGTGAAGGGCTGGCGGTGGTGGTTTCGCCGTTGATCGCACTGATGGACGATCAAGTGGCCACTCTGGAAGAGCTGGGCGTCGCCGCCGCTGCGTTGAACTCGACCCTGAGTGCCGAGCAGCAGCGCGACCTGGCGGCGCGGATCCGCCGGGGTGAAGTGAAGATGCTCTATCTTGCGCCCGAGCGTCTGGTGCAGCCGCGCATGCTGGCGTTCCTGCAAAGCCTGGAAATTTCCCTGTTCGCGATTGACGAGGCCCACTGCGTTTCCCAGTGGGGCCACGATTTCCGGCGTGAATACCTACAATTGGGGCAACTGGCCGAGCTGTTCCCCAATGTGCCGCGCATCGCCCTGACCGCCACGGCCGACAAGCGTACCCGCGAAGAAATCGTCGAACGCCTGCATCTGCAGAACGCCGAGCGCTTTCTCTCCAGCTTCGACCGGCCGAATATCTTTTATCGCATCGTGCCCAAGGAGCAGCCGCGCAAGCAATTGCTGGCGTTCCTCTCGGAGCGGCGTAGCGATGCCGGGATTGTCTACTGCCTGTCGCGCAAGAAGGTCGATGAAGTGGCTGCGTTCCTCTGCGAACAGGGCTACCCCGCGTTGCCTTACCACGCCGGCCTGCCCAACGAGTTGCGGGCCTATCACCAGAAGCGCTTCCTCAACGAGGAAGGCCTGATCATGGTGGCAACCATTGCGTTTGGCATGGGCATCGACAAATCCAACGTACGCTTCGTCGCGCACATGGACCTGCCCAAGTCTCTTGAGGCGTACTACCAGGAAACCGGGCGTGCCGGCCGCGATGGCCTGCCGGCGGATGCCTGGATGGTCTACGGCCTGCAGGATGTGGTGATGCTCAAGCAGATGCTGCAGAACTCCGAAGGCGATGAGCGTCACAAGCGCCTGGAGCAGCACAAGCTCGATGCCATGCTGTCGCTGTGCGAAGAAACCCGCTGCCGCCGCCAGACCTTGCTCGCCTATTTCGATGAAGACATGCCCCAGCCGTGCGGGCATTGCGATAACTGTGTGGACGGCGTACAGACCTGGGACGCAACCGAACCGGCACGCCAGGGGCTGTCGGCGATCTTCCGTACCGGCCAGCGTTATGGCGTCGGTCATCTGGTGGATGTGCTGCTGGGCAAGGACAACGAAAAAATCCGCAGTTTTGGTCACCAGCACCTGTCGGTGTATGGCGTGGGCAAGGCGCGGGCTGAAGGCGAATGGCGGTCGTTGTTCCGCCAGATGGTGGCCCGTGGCCTGGTGGATATCGACCTGGAAGGCTATGGCGGCCTGCGTCTGAATGACAGCTGCCGGCCGCTGCTCAAGGGCGAGGTCAGCCTGGAACTGCGCCGCGACCTCAAGCCGCAGACCACTGCCAAGTCCAGCAGCACCAGCCAGGCCAGCCAACTGGTGCGCGGCGAGGAGCGGGAACAGTGGGAAGCCCTGCGTGCGTTGCGGCGCAAGCTGGCGCAAGAGCACAGCGTGCCGCCCTACGTCATTTTCCCCGACTCCACCTTGCTGGAAATGCTGCGCGAGCAGCCGACCACCATGGCTGAGATGGCTCGGGTCAGCGGCGTTGGCGCACGTAAGCTGGAGCGTTATGGCCAGGCCTTCCTGGAAGTCCTTGGCGGCCAGACCGAGGCACCGAAGGAAATCGCCGATATCCGTCACGAACTGATCAGCCTGGCCCGCGCCGGCATGACACCGATCCAGATCGCCGGGCAGTTGCAGTGTTCGGAAAAGAACGTCTACACCTTGCTGGCCGAATCCATTGGCAAGCAGCAGTTGTCTCTGGAGCAGGCCCTCGACCTGCCAGAAGACTTGCTCGGTGAAATCCAGGACGCGTTTCTTGATGGCGAGGGGGAATTACCCCCGGTTTCCGATATAGCACCGCTGTTTACCGGACGGGTACCCGAGGGCGTTTTGTACTGTGTACGGGCCGCTTTGCAGTCGGAATTCGAAATTTAATGTGTCAATTACGACAATGTAACGAATCAGTACATTGCAAACCTTGCCTACTGTCATGGGTCATGCTTAGCTGACTAATAATTAGCCATACTTTATTTTCAGTCTAACCCACGAGTTTTTTATGCCGTTAACCGATCAACACCGTTTTGGCATGCAGTTGGCGCAAATGTCCCGTGGCTGGCGCGCCGAACTGGATCGCCGCCTGGCGGGGCTGGGATTGTCTCAGGCCCGCTGGTTGGTGCTGCTGCATCTGGCCCGCTTTGAAGAAGCACCGACCCAGCGCGAATTGGCGCAGAGCGTCGGGGTAGAAGGGCCAACATTGGCTCGCCTACTCGACAGTCTGGAGAACCAGGGCCTGGTGCAACGCCAGGCTGTGGTGGAAGACCGACGTGCCAAGCGCATTGTGTTGTGTGATCCCGCCCGCCCGTTGATCGATCAGATCGAGACCATTGCCACGGCCTTGCGCCAGGAGCTGTTTGTGGGTGTCGATGAAGAAGACATGCGGGTGTGCATGCGGGTGCACGGGCATATCCTGGCGAACCTGGAAAAGACCTGAGCCGATTACGCCGCTGATCAAAATGTGTGTGGGCTTGCTCGCGAAAGCGGTGTGTCAGTCAATATATTCGGTGACTGAACCACTGCTTTCGCGGGCAAGCCCGCTCCCACACAAGCCCGCTCCGTCTTGGCTAAGTGTCGTTAGAAGGTCTGGCCGAGGTTCAGGTACACCGCCTTCTGATTGTCATCATTAAACCCATAACTGAAGTTCAACGGCCCCAGCGGCGTATCGAACCCGAGGAAGATGCTCGCGGCATTGATATAGCCACTGTCGAACTCATTGTCGTTGTTCCACGCCCGCCCGCGCTCCAGGGAGGCTCCCAGGTACAGTGGGAAGTCCAGTGGCAAGTATGAGCGTGGTGTCAGGCGACGGTAGTAGACGGCACGCATCAGGCTGACGTTCTGCCCGGAAATCGCATCCTGGCGGAACCCTGACAACTGCCGCGCGCCGCCCAGCAGGAAGCTGGAAATCACCACGTCGGAATTATCCAGGGTGCGCCCGTAGCGACCGCCCAGCACCAGGGTGTCTGGGCCGTGGCTCATGGCTTTGTCCAGTTTGAATTCCCATTGCCGGTAGCGCTGGTCGGAGCCCAGGCCTGGTTCGAATTCCCGGTAGGCCAGGCCAATATCCTCGCCGGTGTGAGGGAAGTACACGTTATCCAGGGAGTCGAACGAGTACTTCAGTTCGTAGAAACCCTCGCTGAAGCTCACGCTTGGCAAGTCGCGGTCGCCAATACGCACATCGGCCTTGCCCCACGCCTCGCCGACGCCGAAGCGGATTTCGCCGCTGTTGCCGATCTGCCGACCGACGTTCAGGCCAAATCCGTAGCGCTCTAGGCGGTATTCGGAGATCGGGTCGTTATCCAGGATCAGTTCGACGTTCTGCGCCTGGGCGCTGATATAGGGGGCGACGAAATAACGTGAGCCGGTATCCATCGGCTGATAGAACTCGCTGTACAACTCCTGGCGATCACCGATCTGGACCCTGGTCAGCCATTCGGCGCCGAGGCGGTTGATGCCGTTGACCCGGTAGCTGGCGCCGAGGTTGAAAGCGCTGTCGCCGCGCATGTCATCGGACAGGTTGAGCCCCAGGCGCAGGTAATCGGTGCCGCTGCGTTTGCCACGAGCACTGATGACCAGGGTGTTGTCCGGGCCCTTTTTCACCACGCGGTATTGCACCTGCTCGAAGTAATCCAGGCCGTACAGGGTGCCCATGTCCGATTGCAGGCGGGCCAGGTTCAGGGGTTCGCCGATGGGTTGGCGGATGTAGTAGCGGATCACGTCGTCGCCGACTTTCGAGTCGTTCTCTACCTTGATCGCGGTCACTATCGGGTTGCGCTGGCCGGGCGTACGGGCGGCGGTCAGTTCGGCATCCACCGAGCCGTTGGGGCGCAGGCGTGCCAGGCGTGCATCCAGGACCCGGGTGGCGCGGTAGCCGGCGTCGATCATGTCTTTGGCGCGGCCAAAGTCCGTCACGCCATAGGCGGCCAACGGTGGCTGGATCAGCACGTCGCCGGGAAGCAGGGCCTTGAGTTGCTCCTCGGAATTTCGGCGGGTCATCAGGGTGATGGATTGGTTGAGCACATCCACCACCGTCGCCAGTTGCTTGCGGCTGCGCAATGGCGTGCCGATATCCACCACGATGGCGATATCGACCCCCATCTCACGTGCCACATCCAGGGGAATGTTATCGGTCATGCCGCCATCCACCAGCAGTCGGCCGTCCAGTTCTACTGGGGCGAACACCGCGGGGATCGACATGCTGGCGCGAATCACCTGGGGCAGGTGGCCCTTGCGAAACACCACTTTCTCGCCGCTGGTGATATCGGTGGCCACGGCGCGGAATGGAATCGGCAGCTTGTCGAAGTCGCGGGTGTTACTGCTGTGGGCGAACATGCTCTCCAGCAGCAGCGCCAGGTTCTGGCCTTGGATCACGCCCAAGGGTAGCCCGAGGCTGCCGTCGTCGCGAAAGCTCAGTTTCTGCTTGATCAGGAAGTCCCGGTCATCCTGCTTGCGCCGGAATGGCACGTCTTCCCTGGGCGGGGCATCGGACAGCGCCAGTTGCCAGTCGATGCTCAGTGCCAGCTTTTCCAGTTCGTCGATCTTGTAGCCCGACGCGTACAGCCCGCCAATCACCGCACCCATGCTGGTGCCGGCAATCGCATCGATGTGGATGCCTTGCTCTTCCAGGGCCTTGAGCACGCCGATGTGCGCCAGGCCACGGGCGGCGCCGCCGGACAACACCAGGCCGACTTTCGGGCGGGGTGCTTCCACAGCTTGGGCAAGGACAGGGAGCAGGCACAGCAACAGGCAGGACAACAGGCGGCGCATCATCAATCTCGGGGCTAGACGGCAAAGGCCGGTATTATAGCCATCCGATCCAGCTGTCTCGTCATCTCAGGAGTTCTTCATTTTATGTCCGCATCCAAGCCCGAGATTGTCATCACCTATTGCACCCAATGTCAGTGGCTGCTGCGCGCCGCGTGGCTGGCCCAGGAACTGCTGAGCACCTTTGCCGATGACCTCGGCAAAGTGGCCTTGGAGCCGGCGACCGGTGGGGCGTTTCGCATTACCTGCGACGGCGTGCAGATCTGGGAGCGCAAGGCTGATGGCGGCTTCCCGGAGGCCAAGGTGCTCAAGCAGCGGGTTCGCGACCAGATCGATCCAGAGCGTGACCTGGGGCACAACGACCGGACCTCGTAAGCGGCACTGCCGGCGCTCGGCCGGCAGTGACAGTGGGTTTACTTGGCGGCCATTTTATTTTTTATCCAGCCGACGACAAACGTCAGCACCAGGCCGCCGACACCGCCGCCGACGATATTGCTGCCCACCGCCGCGACATCCAGCGCGCCGCCAGGAGGCAGGCCGCTGATGGCCGAGACGATCTGCCCCAGCACCAGGCCGCCGACGCCGCCAACCACGGTATTGAGCCCGGAGCCCAGGCCTTGCTTGCTCAGGCCAGCCAGGTTGCCGCCAACGGCGCCACTGATGATCTGAATGATCAGGGTGATAAACATGTCCATGGTGAAACTCCTGCATAGCGTTAGGGGAGCGACCACTCGCATGCAGCAACTTCAAGGATCACGGCTGTCGTCGAGGAGTCTGTATCCGTTGAACGACAGCTGACTGTTGCGGATAGGAAAAGTATAGATCAGGCCATGGCCGATGGCTGTTTGGCCTTGACGGGGCGGCTCATCAAGCCGGAAACGACGATGGCGGCAATGATCAGCGCGCCGCCCAGCAGCATGCGCAGGGTCGGGGTTTCGCTGAACAGCAGCCAGGCCACGGTGATGCCATACACCGGCTCCATGGCGAACACCACGGCAGCGGTGCGCGCCTTGAGCACTTTAAGGCTGGCGACAAACAAACTATGGGCCAGGCCGGTACAGAACACCCCCAGCAGGCCGATCCATAGCCAGTCCAGAGCGCGTACTTCGCCCAGACCCGGGGCGGCGACGGGCAACAAACACAGGGCCACCACCACGTTTTGACAGAGGGCCGCCTGCACTGGCGGGATGCTGCCGCTGGCCCGATTGTTCAACGACAGCAGCGAGAACAACAGGCCCGAGACCACGGCCCAGATCAGGCCGCTGGTGGCCTGGCTGGCGAGATCGAAGTCCGGGGTGACCAGCACCAGGCCGATGCTGACCAGCAGCACCAGCACCATTTCATTGGCGCGAATCCGTTCGCGGAAGATCAGGCCTTCGAGGATCACCGTAAATGCCGGGAATGTGGCAAACCCCAAGGTCGCAATCGCCACGCCGGCCACTTTCACCGCAATAAAGAAGCTCACCCAGTGCCCGGCCAGCAGCAGGCCACTGAGCAGCAGGCGCCGCAGGTCGTTGCTGGAGAGTTTTTGCCACGGCGTGCTGCTGGCAAAACGTGCGAAAAGCGCCAGGGCGAGCACCGCGAAAGCGGCACGGCCAAACACGATGATGCCGGGCGATGCGGCGGCAAGCTTGCCGAAGACGCCGGTCAGGCCAAACATCAGTGCACCGATGTGCAGGGCGCCGAGGGCGGTGCGTGGAGTCATGACAGTCCTTAAAACAATAAGCAGGCAGGCATCCAGTCTAGAGCGTCGGGCGCTTGGCTGTCTGTCGTGAGAGTCGCCGGTTTTATCGCAGGACTAGCGCCCGTTGTCGAGCCGGCGCAGGGCCCCGGGCGAGTTGCCGAACTCGCGCAACACGGCCGCGGAAAACGCGCTTTGCGAGCCATAGCCGACCCGCGCGGCAATCTCGCCAATGGGCAGGTGGCTATCGCGCAATAAGCCGCGGGCCATGTGCAGGCGGCGGGTGCGGATGTAGTCCATGGGGGTCAACCCGCATTCGGCGATAAAGCGGGCGTGCAGGCGGGCGACGGACATATCTGCCAGGCGCGCCAGATCCGCGACCTGCAGCGGGTAGGCCGCGTGCTGGTCGATATGGGCGTTGAATGCGCCGTAGGGCAGGCGTCGCGCGCTGGCTTGAGCAGGCGGCTGGCCATTGAACGTAGCCAATAACAGCACCGCACCTTGCTGGGCGATCAGAGGGTCATCCAGTGCGCCGCTCGCCAGCCAGTTGACCAATTGGCCCTGGCGGGCATCCAGCGATACCCGAGCCGGTTGGTCCAGCAGGCGGCGACTGGCATCCGCGTGTTCGCCCAAAGATTGCATCACCCACTGTTCGTCGGGCACATCCAGCACCAGGCATTGGCTGCCCCGGGGGCTGCCACAGCTGTGTTGGGTGGAGAAGGGCAGAACCATCACCCCTTGTGGGCAAACTTCGCCGCCGATGCCTTCCACCTCGAAGTCCAGGCGGCCGGCCAGGCCAAACACCAGTTGCGCGTGGTCATGGCTGTGGGTGATCAGGTCATGGGTGTAGTGGCGCAGCGTGAGGGTCGGTCTCATCGCAATCTCCCGGGCAGGCCGGCAGTTTACACCGCCCGACGGGCGGCGGGCGCTGTCATCTGACTGACGCAAGACTGTCATGGGCTATTAATTGCCCGGGAGCAAGCTGGCGAAAACACCCTCGAGGTATGCCCATGACCAGCGCCGAGCTCGCCAAACCCAGTCGCAAGCAACGGGTTCGCACCCTGTGGATCTCCGACGTGCACCTGGGCACCCGGGATTGCCAGGCCGAACACTTGTCGCAGTTTCTCAAGGGCTACCACGCCGACAAGGTGTACCTGGTGGGCGATATCATCGACGGTTGGAAAATGCGCGGCGGCATGTATTGGCCCCAGGCCCATACCAACGTAATCCGCCGCCTGCTGACCATGAGCAAGCGCGGCACCGAGGTGATCTACGTCACCGGCAACCACGACGAGTTCCTGCGCCGTTATTCAAAGCTGATCCTGGGCAATATCCAGTTGGTGGACGAAGCGGTGCATGTGACCGCCGATGGCCGGCACCTGCTGGTGATCCACGGCGACCAGTTCGACGTAATCACCCGCTACCACCGCTGGCTGGCGTTTCTTGGCGATTCGGCCTACGAATTCACCCTGACCCTCAACCGCTGGCTGAACCACTGGCGGGCGCGCTACGGCTACGGCTACTGGTCGCTGTCGGCGTACCTCAAGCACAAGGTGAAGACGGCAGTGAGCTTTATCAGCGATTTCGAGGAAGCCATCGCCCATGAAGTGACCAAGCGCGAGTTGCACGGCGTGGTGTGCGGGCATATTCATCATGCGGAGATTCGCAAGGTGGGCGAGGTGGACTACCTCAATTGCGGGGATTGGGTGGAGTCGTGCACGGCGTTGATCGAGCACTGGGACGGGCATATCGAGCTGTATCGGTTGGCGGATGCCCAGGCCAAGGAGGCGCAGGTCAAGGCCGAGATGGTTGCGGGCTGAAGATCGCCTCGGTCAAAAATGTGGGAGCGGCGGTGCGACGATTCGACTTGCTCGCGAAGGCGGTGTGTCAGTCACTATATGTATCGACTGACACACCCTCATCGCGAGCAAGCCCGCTCCCACATTTGATTCGGTTTCGTCAGTTGCGGCACACGTCTGCAATGGCCTCGGCCAGCAACCCCAGCCGCGTCTCATCAATCCCGGCGACGTTGGCGCGCCCGGAGCTGACCATGTACACGCTGTGTTTTTCCCGCAGTTGTTTCACCTGTTCGGCGCTCAGGCCGGTATAGGAAAACATCCCGCGCTGCACGCCGACATGGGCAAAACGCTCGGCCAGTCCATGGGGCACCAGTGCTTCGACCAGTCCCGAGCGCAACTGCGCGATGCGCGAACGCATGCCTTCGACTTCGGTGCTCCACAGCTGTTTGAGCTCAGTGTCGCCGAGTATAGTCGCGACTACGGCGGCCCCGTGATCCGGCGGTGTCGACCACAGGTTGCGCGCAATAAACGCCAGTTGGCTGCGCACATCCAGCAGCTTCTCGGCATCGTTGGCGCACACGATCAGTGCGCCGACGCGGTCGCTGTACAAGCCGAAATTCTTCGAGCAGGAACTGGTGATCAGCACCTCAGGCAGCTCGTCGGTAAACAAGCGTACCGCCCACGCGTCCTGCTCCAGGCCGTCGCCAAAACCCTGGTAGGCGAAGTCGATCAGCGGCAGCAGGTGGCGTTCGCGCACGATCTGCAGCACCTGGCGCCAGTCGTCCTGGGACAGGTCGAAACCGGTGGGGTTGTGGCAGCAAGCGTGCAGCAGTACGACGTCGCCCTCGGGCACGGTGGCCAGGGTGGCGAGCATGGCCGTCACGTCCAGTCGGTTGTCACTGCCCACATAGGGGTAGTGGCTGACCTTGAGCCCGGCCTTGGCGAAGATGGTTTCGTGGATCGGCCACGTCGGGTTGCTCAGCCACACGCCACGGCCTGGCAGGCTGTGGGCGATGAAGTCGGCGCTCAGGCGCAGGGCGCCGGTGCCACCCGGGGTTTGCGTGGCGCCAGCACGTTGTGCCTTGAGCAGTGCCGAATCGGCGCCTAGCACCAGCTCACTGACCAGCCGGCCAAAAGCCGGGTCGCCATGCCCGCCGATATAGGTCTTGGTGGTTTGCTGCTCGACCAGGCGTTGCTCGGCGCGCTTTACCGCCTGCAGGATCGGGGTCAGGCCCTGGGCATCCTTATAGACACCCACGCCGAGGTCGAATTTTTGCGGGTTGGCGTCCTTGGCATAGGACTCCATCAGGCCCAGGATCGGATCACCCGGCACCCGGCCAATTGCGGCGAAATGCATCACTTGCGGCCCTCGGCACCCTTGGCCACTTCGTCGGTGCGCGCGGCCATGATGAAGTCGTTGCGGTGCAGGCCTTTGATCGAGTGGCTCCACCAGGTCACGGTGACTTTGCCCCACTCGGTCAGCAGACCTGGGTGGTGGCCTTCAGCCTCGGAGATTTCGCCCACCGCGTTGGTAAAGGCCAGGGCAAATTTGAAGTTCTTGAACAGGAATACTTTTTCCAACTGCATCACGCCGTCGCGCACTTCGATGTTCCAGTCGGGGATCTGCTTGATCAACACCGGCAGTTCTTCGTCGCTGACTTGTGGGGCATCGGCGCGGCAGGCTTCGCAATGGGCTTGGTTCAAGGTGGTCATAAAGGTGTTCCTGAAATCGAGTATGTGGAATTCGGTTGCCAGTGGCGTCACCCTAAAGCAACGCGCGGCCAGGGAACAGACTCACCTGGCCTTTAAAGCATCAGTTCAAGCCGCCTTGGGCTTGGGTGGGAACAGCGGCGCGTGCAGACCCAGCTGCATACCACGCTCGACCATGCCCATGATGTCTTCCTGCGCCACTTCAAACAGGCGCTTGAGGTTGGGCAGGGCGAAGTAGAGCGGCTGCAGAATGTCGATGCGATAAGGGGTGCGCATGGCTTCCAGCGGGTCGAAGGCTTGGTGCTTGGGCTCATCCGAGAGGCAGTACACCGTCTCTTTGGGTGACGACAGAATGCCGCCACCATAGATGCGTCGGCCTTCAGGGGTGTCCACCAGGCCGAACTCGATAGTCATCCAGTACAGGCGTGCCAGGTAAACGCGCTGCTCCTTGGTGGCGGCGAGGCCGAGCTTGCCGTAGGTGTGGGTGAATTCGGCGAACCAAGGGTTGGTCAGCAGTGGGCAGTGGCCGAAAATCTCGTGGAAAATATCCGGTTCTTGCAGGTAATCCAGCTCTTCACGGGTACGAATAAAGGTCGCTACCGGAAACTGCTTGTTGGCGAGCAATTCAAAGAAGGTCTGGAAGGGGATCAGCGCCGGCACTCGCACCACTTGCCAGCCGGTGGTTTCGGCTAGCACTTTGTTGATTTGGGCCAGTTGCGGAATACGGTCGTGGGGCAGGCCGAGCTTGTCGATGCCGTCCAGGTATTCCTGGCAGGCGCGACCCTCGATCACTTTCAGTTGGCGAGTGATCAGGGTGTTCCACACCGCATGTTCTTCGGGCGGGTAGTGGATAAAACCTTGCGCATCGGGCTCGCGGGCCACGTAGTGCGTCTGCTTCATACGGCTCTCCTGCTAGGCATTCGTTCTTGTTATGTCCTGCTATGGCCTTATTGATACTCCGCCTGGCGGTGGATTCCACCTGTCATTAGGGTAGGGCTGTAGGAAAATTCACTGATTATCGTAAAATATTCGTTACGGATTAGGCGTGGCGCACGCTGCATTGTGATTTTCGGATGGGAAAAGGTCGTTGACTGTCACATAATCTTGACGACTATCTGCGTCCGGCGACAAAAAGACGCAGCCCGATCAGCTCTCCTACAACAAACCGGGCCTTTACATGCGTATCAAAGTGCATTGCCAGAACCGCATCGGCATCCTGCGGGACATCCTCAACCTGCTGGTGGAGTACGGCGTCAACGTGGCCAAGGGCGAGGTCGGTGGCGAGCATGGCAATGCCATTTACCTGTACTGCCCGAACCTGGTGAACATGCAGTTCCAGGCCCTGCGCCCGCAGTTCGAGGCCATCGCCGGGGTATTTGGCGTCAAACGGGTAGGGCTGATGCCCAGCGAGCGTCGGCATATGGAGCTCAACGCCTTGCTCGGAGCGTTGGAATTCCCGGTGCTGTCCATCGACATGGGCGGCTCGATCGTCGCGGCCAACCGCGCTGCGGCGCAGTTGCTCGGGGTGCGGGTGGACGAAGTGCCGGGCATTCCCTTGTCGCGCTACGCCGAGGACTTCGACCTGCCGGAACTGGTGCGCGCCAGCAAGTCGCGGATCAATGGCCTGCGGGTCAAGGTCAAGGGTGACGTGTTCCTGGCCGATATCGCCCCGCTGCAATCCTCAGAGCATGACGACAGCGAAGCCATGGCCGGCGCGGTTTTGACCTTGCACCGCGCCGACCGCGTCGGTGAGCGTATCTACAATGTGCGCAAGCAGGAGTTGCGGGGCTTCGACAGCATTTTCCAAAGTTCCAAAGTGATGGCCGCGGTGGTGCGTGAAGCGCGGCGCATGGCGCCCCTCGACGCCCCTCTATTAATAGAAGGTGAAACCGGCACCGGCAAGGAACTGCTGGCCCGCGCCTGTCACCTGGCCAGCCCGCGCGGGCAGTCTCCGTTGATGGCGCTTAATTGCGCGGGCTTGCCGGAGTCGATGGCCGAGACCGAGCTGTTCGGTTACGGTCCTGGCGCATTTGAAGGGGCGCGGGCGGAGGGCAAGCTTGGGCTGTTGGAGCTGACGGCGGGCGGTACGTTGTTTCTCGATGGCGTGGGCGAAATGAGCGCGCGCTTGCAAGTGAAATTGCTGCGCTTTCTGCAGGACGGCTGCTTCCGCCGTGTAGGCAGTGATGAAGAGGTCTATCTGGATGTGCGAGTGATCTGCGCGACCCAGGTGGATTTGTCGGAACTGTGTGCCCGGGGGGAGTTTCGCCAGGACCTGTATCACCGGCTCAACGTGTTATCGCTGCATATCCCGCCGCTGCGCGAATGCCTCGACGGTTTACCGCCGCTGGTCGAGCACTTTATCGACCAGGCCAGCCGCCTGATTGGCTGCCCGCTGCCCAAGCTGGCGCCGACGGCCATGGAGCGGCTCAGTCACTACCATTGGCCGGGTAACGTGCGGCAGTTGGAAAACGTGCTGTTCCAGGCGGTGTCGTTGTGTGAGGGCGGGACGGTCAAGGCTGAGCATATTCGCCTGCCGGACTACGGCGTGCGCCAGCCCCTTGGCGATTTCTCCCTTGAGGGCGGCCTGGACGAGATTGTCGGGCGGTTTGAAAAGGCGGTGCTGGAGAGCCTGTATGCCGAGCATCCCAGCAGTCGGTTGTTGGGTAAGCGCCTGGGTGTGTCCCACACCACCATCGCCAACAAATTGCGCGATTACGCAGTGCTCAAGGCCGACAAATAAGCCCCTGACACAACACGGTAGAAAATGTGGGAGCGGCGGTGCGACGATTCGACTTGCTCGCTCCCACACAAGCCCACTCCCCATTGAATTTGTATAGCTGCCAAGACCGGTGCTTGCCGCAAGCGGCAGAACTCCGCCGTTTTTCCGACTCGTCCTGTCCCTGCAATAATCCTTGATACACCCCAACCCCTTGCCCCACCTGGCTTTCCCCAACTTTTAAAAAGTTGGTGCGCAAATTGCTAAAGACTCCTCAGTACATCGGTGGGCGGCAAACGTCCGTCAGTAAGAGGAATGAGCGTGGACAAGTACCTTTATGTGGCAATGACCGGCGCCAGCCAGAATGCACTGGCGCAAAAGGCCCATGCCAACAACCTGGCGAACATTTCCACCAACGGTTTTCAGCGTGACCTGGAGCAGGCCCGCTCGATGCCGGTGTTTGGTGACAGCTTTCCGGCGCGGGCGTTTGCCTTGACCGAACGCCCTGGCACTGATTTTTCCCCTGGCTCGATGGTCGAGACCGGTCGTGACCTGGACGTTGCCGTCGGCGGTGATGGCTGGATCGCGGTGCAAACCCCCGATGGCGGCGAAGCCTACGTGCGTACCGCCAGCATGAATATCGATGCGCTCGGCGTCCTGCGGGCCGGCAACGGCATGCCGATCATGGGCAATGGCGGGCCGATTTCCGTGCCGCCCGAGCAGAAGGTCGAAATCGGCGAAGACGGCACCATCAGTATCCGCGCCATGGGCGAAGGCCCGCGGGTGATGGCTGAAGTGGACCGCATCAAGCTGGTCAAACCGGACTTGGCCAATATGACCAAGGGCCTGGACGGCGCGATCCACACCAAGGACGGCCAGCCGGCGGTGGCCGATGCCAGCGTCAAGGTGAATTCGGGCTTTTTGCAGTCGAGCAACGTCAATGCCGTCGAAGAAATGACCGCAGTGCTGGCCCTGTCCAAGCAGTTCGAATTGCACGTGAAAATGATGAACAGCGCCAAAGAAGACGACCAGGCCATGACCCGCGTCATGCAGATGAGCTGATTGCAGCGCCACTGACTACCAATTTCGTAACGCGGCGCCAACAAACAGGCGCACGAAGGAGAACAGCATGCTTCCGGCTCTATGGGTTGCCAAAACCGGTCTGTCCGCCCAGGACACCAACCTGACCGTTATTTCCAACAACCTGGCGAACGTTTCGACCACGGGCTTCAAACGTGATCGCGCCGAGTTCCAGGACCTGCTCTATCAGATCAAGCGCCAGCCGGGTGCGCAGTCGACCCAGGACAGCGAATTGCCGTCGGGCCTGCAAGTGGGTACGGGTGTGTCCATCGTCGGCACCCAGAAGAACTTCACCGCCGGTAACCTGCAACAGACCGGGCAGCCGCTGGACATGGCGATCAATGGCCGTGGTTTCTTCCAGATACTGCAACCGGATGGCACTACTTCCTACACCCGTGACGGCACCTTCCACCTGGACTCCAATGGCCAGGTCGTGACCGCCAACGGCTTTGCCCTGGAACCGGCGATTGTCGTGCCCAACGATGCCCAGACCTTCACGGTCGGCGCCGACGGCACCGTGTCCGTCACTATCGCCGGCAACCCGGCGTCGCAAGTGATCGGCAACCTGCAGACCGCCGACTTCATCAACCCGGCCGGCCTGCAAGCCACCGGCAACAACCTGTTCCTGGAAACCGCCGCCAGCGGCGCGCCGCAAGTCGGCACCCCGGGCCTCAACGGGTTTGGCACCACCCTGCAAAACACCCTGGAAACCTCCAACGTCAGCACCGTGGAAGAGATGGTCAACATGATCACCACCCAGCGTGCCTACGAGATGAACTCCAAGGTGATTTCCACCGCCGACCAGATGCTTTCGTTCGTTACGCAGAATCTGTAATCCAGTCTATGGGGCGCTCATAAGGCGCCTGCAACACCGTGAGGTAAGGGTCATGAGTCGCTTTGTTTCTGTTCTGGCATTGAGTGGGATTGCCGTGCTCGCGGGCTGTGTCGCCCCGACGCCAAAACCCAATGACCCGTACTACGCGCCAGTGTTGCCGCGCACGCCGCTGCCTGCCGCCGCCAACAACGGTTCGATCTACCAGGCCGGCTTCGAACAGAACCTGTACAGCGACCGCAAGGCGTTCCGCGTCGGTGACATCATCACCATCACCCTTAACGAGCGCACCACGGCGAGCAAGAACGCCAACTCCCAGGTGGCCAAAAACAGCAAGACCGGCATCGGCCTGACCTCGCTGTTTGGTGGTGGCTTGAACACCAATAACCCCCTGGGCAGCGGTGACTTGAGCCTGGACGTGGGCTACAGCGGCGACCGTGCCACCAACGGCAGCAGCAAGGCCGGGCAGGGTAACAGCCTGGTGGGTTCGATCACCGTGACGGTGGCCGATGTACTGCCCAACGGCATCATCGCCATACGCGGCGAGAAGTGGATGACCCTCAACACCGGTGACGAGCTGGTGCGCATTGCCGGCATGGTGCGGGCGGACGATATCGCCACCGACAACACCGTGCCGTCTACGCGGATTGCCGACGCACGCATTACCTATTCGGGTACGGGTTCGTTTGCCGACGCCAGTCAGCCAGGTTGGTTTGACCGTTTCTTCCTTAGCCCGCTGTTCCCTTTCTAGGTGATCACTTTGAATCTCAAACAGCTGATGGCAGCGGTGTTGTTGCTCTCCCTGAGCGTCGCTGCCCAGGCCGAACGCCTGAAGGACATCGCCAGTATTTCCGGGGTGCGCAGCAACCAGTTGATTGGCTACGGCCTGGTGGTGGGGCTCAACGGTACGGGCGACCAGACCACCCAGACCCCGTTCACCTTGCAGACCTTCAATAACATGCTCTCGCAGTTCGGGATCAAGGTGCCGGCAGGCTCGGGCAACGTGCAGTTGAAAAACGTCGCGGCGGTGTCGATCAGTGCGGATCTGCCAGCGTTCTCCAAGCCTGGGCAGGTGGTGGACATCACCGTGTCGTCCATCGGTAACTCCAAAAGCCTGCGCGGCGGCACCTTGCTGATGACGCCGCTCAAAGGTATCGACGGCAACGTCTACGCCATCGCCCAGGGCAACCTGGTGGTGGGCGGGTTTGATGCTGAAGGTCGCGACGGTTCGAAGATCACCGTCAACGTGCCATCGGCCGGGCGGATTCCTGGCGGCGCTACGGTGGAACGCACCGTTCCCAGCGGGTTCAACCAGGGCAACAGCCTGACCCTGAACCTCAACCGTTCGGACTTCACCACCGCCAAGCGTGTGGTGGACAAAATCAACGACATGCTCGGCCCAGGCGTGGCCCAGGCCATCGACGGCGGTTCGATCCGTGTGACCGCGCCGCTGGACCCGAGCCAGCGTGTGGACTACCTGTCGATCCTGGAAAACCTTGAGGTTGATCCGGGCCAGGCGGTGGCCAAGGTCATCATCAACTCGCGTACCGGCACCATCGTGATCGGCCAGAACGTCAAGGTGTCGCCAGCGGCCGTGACCCACGGCAGCCTGACCGTGACCATTACCGAAGACCCGATTGTCAGCCAGCCAGGGCCGTTGTCCGGTGGCCAGACCGCCGTGGTCCCGCGTTCGCGGGTCAATGCCCAGCAAGAAGCCAAGCCGATGTTCAAGTTCGGCCCCGGCACCACCCTGGATGAAATCGTGCGTGCGGTGAACCAGGTGGGCGCGGCGCCCGGCGACTTGATGGCGATCCTTGAAGCCCTGAAACAGGCCGGCGCCTTGCAAGCCGACCTGATCGTGATTTGAGGTCGTGGCCATGGACATGCGCAAGAGCGGTATCGCCAGCACGGCAGACTCGGGGTCTTACTCGGACCTGAACCGGCTTAACCAGCTCAAGTTCGGCGACAAGAACAGCGACGGCAACATGCGCAAGGTGGCGCAGGAGTTCGAGTCGCTGTTTCTCAACGAGATGCTCAAATCCATGCGCTCGGCCACCGATGCCCTGGGCAAGGACAACCCGCTGAACACCCCGGCGGCCAAGCAGTATCAGGAAATGTACGACCAGCAACTGGCGGTCTCGCTGTCCCGCGAGGGCGGCGGTATCGGCCTGGCGGACGTGCTGTTGCGCCAGATGCAAAAGAACAAGCCGGTGGAAGGGCAGGCCTCGACCTTGCAGGGCCCGGACGCGGTAGAGAAGAAAGTCGACGTTCCGACGCCGATTGCCGCTGGCACCCAGGCGGTTGGCCCGCTGGGTCGTTCCAATGGCCAGCGCGCGCTGTGGGCGGCGCGGGTCGAGGTGGCGCCGCGGGCCGATGACGGCACCCTGCGCAATGACATGGCCCTGATGAATCAGCGGCGCATTGCCTTGCCAAGCAAACTCACCGATCGCTTGCTGGCCGGTATCGTGCCGGGTGTCGAGGCGACGGGCGCTGCCAAGTCGGCGCCATTGCGCAACAGTGCCGCCGAAGATGGCGTGATCAACGGTGCGGCGCGCACCTTTGCCGCCCGCGATTCGCGCATGCAGATTTATGGCCGTGCCGTGGCCCAGCCACCGCTGGCTCCAGCGAAAAAAGCCTTCAGTTCCCAAGACGAGTTTGTCGCCACCATGCTGCCGATGGCCAAGCAGGCGGCCGAGCGTATTGGTATCGACCCACGCTACCTGGTGGCCCAGGCCGCCCTGGAAACCGGTTGGGGCAAATCGGTGATGCGCCAGCAAGACGGCAGCAGCAGCCACAACCTGTTTGGCATCAAGGCAGGCCAAAGTTGGCAGGGCGCCCAGGCGCGGGCGATCACCAGCGAGTTTCGCAATGGCGAGATGGTCAAGGAAACGGCGCAGTTCCGTTCCTACGACTCTTACCAGGACAGCTTCCACGACCTCGTGACCTTGTTGCAAAGCAATGAAAGATATCAAGAAGTCCTGAAGTCGGCCGATAACCCGGAACAGTTTGTACGCGAGTTGCAAAAAGCCGGTTATGCAACGGATCCGGCGTACGCCAGCAAGATTTCGCAGATCGCCAAAACCATGAACAGCTATCAAAACTACGCTGCCGCTGGCGCATCCACTCATTTATAAGGTTTGAACCATGGGTTTGCTCAATATCGGGATGTCAGGACTCAATGCGGCTCAGGGATCGCTTGCGACCTTGAGTAACAACATTGCCAACGCCAAGACCCCTGGATACTCGCGTCAGCAGACCATGCAGACGGCCAATGGTATGACTGCGGCCGGCGGGGTCTTTGTCGGCACCGGCACCACGCTGTCGGATGTGCGCCGGGTGTATAACCAGTTTCTTGACACCCAGTTGCAGACCACCACGTCGCTGAACTTCGACGCCAAGGCTTATCTGGACCAGATCGGTTCGGTGGACAAGCTGCTGTCCGATAAGTCCACCGGTGTCGGCGCGGCCTTGAACAGCTTCTTCGCCGCGTTGCAGACGTCTTCGGCCAACCCCAGCGACAATTCCGCGCGCCAACTGGTACTGACCATTGCCCAGACCCTGGGCAATCGCTTCAACTCGATTGCGACCGAACTGAACAAACAGAAAGAAGGCATCAACAGCCAGTTGGAGACCATCACCGGTCAGGTCAACCAGTTGACCTCCTCGATCGCCGCCCTCAATCAGCAGATTTCCCAGGCCAAGGGCCAGGGCAATGGTGAGCCGGCGAATCTGCTGGATGCGCGCAACGAAGCGGTGCGCTCGCTCAACGAGTTGGTTGGGGTCAAGGTCACTGAGTCGGACGGCCATTTCAATGTCTCCCTGGGCACCGGGCAAACCCTGGTCGCGGACGGCGTATCGAACAAGCTGTCGGCGGTGCCGAGCAAGGATGACAAGAGCCAGTACTCGGTGGTGTTGACCACCGGCGGGCAACCGATGGACGTCAGTTCGGTGGTCAGCGGTGGCTCCATCGGCGGCTTGCTGCGTTATCGCCAGGACGTGCTGATGCCGGCCATCAACGACCTGGGGCGTACCGCCATGGTCGTCGGCGAGGCCATCAACACCCAGTTGGGGCAGGGCCTGGACGCCAATGGGCAGTTCGGCGCCGCGTTGTTCAATGACATCAACAGCGTGTTTGCCATTGGCCAGCGCAGTGTGGGCGACTCGAACAACAGCGCGAACTCCGGCAACCTGAACGTTACGATCAAAGACACCAGCAAGCTGAGCACCTTTGACTACAAGGTGACCTTCAGCGACGACAAGATGTACAGCGTCCTGCGTTCGGACGGCAAGTCCATGGGCCCCTTCGACGTCACCCAGACGCCACCGGAAATCGATGGCTTCACCCTGGCCCTCGATGGCAAGGGACCAGTGGCTGCGGGCGATACGTTCAAGGTCAGCCCGACCGCCGGTGGCGCGATGGACCTCAAGGTGGTGATGACCGACCCCAACAAGCTGGCGTTTTCTGCGCCGTTGCTGGCCGAGGGCAACAAGAACAACAGTGGCACTGGCGTGTTTGAGCCGCCGACCCTGACACTGCCCCTGGATATCCATGGTGGTGCCGGTACGGCGCAGTTGGAAGCTGCGATCAAGAACTCGATGCCGGTCAAGATGACCTTCGGCAAGCCGGCCGCTGATGGCACCCAGAGCTATGTGATCAATAACGCCCAGGGCCAGCCCATTGGCAACGGTACCATCGTGCCGGGCCAGGATAATAAGCTGACAATCAATGTGCCCTACGTCGACGCCGCCGGTAATGCGCAGACGTTCGGTGTGGACACGGTGATCCGTGGCGAGCCGAAAGCCGATGACAGCTTCAGCGTGTCGTTCAACAGCGGCGGCAAGCTCGATAACCGCAACGCCCTGCAATTGCTCGACCTGCAAACCCGCAAGACCGTGGGCGCCACCGATGGCAATGCCGGTGTGAGCATGACCACCGCGTACAGCCAGTTGGTCTCGTCCGTGGGCGGCAAGGCCAGCCAGGCCAACGTCGATAACAACGCGACCGGGGCCATGCTTGCGGCCGCCACGTCCAATCGCAGCTCCGTGTCCCAGGTCAACCTGGACGAGGAGGCCGGCGACATGATCCGTTTCCAGCAGTACTACACCGCGTCGTCGCAGATCATTAAAGCTGCGCAAGAAACCTTCAGCACGCTGATCAACAGTCTTTAAGGGAGTTTGAGACGATGCGAATCTCGACCGAACAGTTTTTTAATACCTCTACTGCGCGTTATTCGAGCAACTTTTCCAACGTCACCAAGACCCAGCAACAGATCGATTCCGGCGTGCGTATCCAGACGGCGGCCGATGATCCGGTGGGCGCAGCGCGTTTGCTGCTGCTGCAACAGCAGCAGGACATGTTGGGGCAGTATGCGGGCAATATCAGCAGCATGAAGAACTCGCTTAATAGCGAGGAAAGCGTGCTTGATGGTATCAACACGGCCCTTCAACGTGCCGGCGAACTGGCTCTGCAGGTTGGGGGCAAGGGCGGCGGCGGCATTAGCGATGCGGAGCGAAAGGCGGTAGCCGTCGAAATTGGTGAAATCGAGAAGCAGGTCCTGAGCCTGCTCAACAGCAAGGACTCGTCCGGCCATTACCTGTTTGCCGGCGGCAAGAGCGACACGCCGCCCTACGCTCGCAACAGCGACGGCACTTACAGCTACCAGGGTGATGAAACACCCCTGAGCCTGAAGGTTTCGGACACCTTATCGATGGTGGTCAACGACACCGGTAAATCGATTCTTGAAAGTACGGTCAATGCCGGCCGTACTCAGGCGACAGCCACCGTCAACGATGGCAAGGTGCTGGTCTCGGGCGGTATCGTGACGTCGCCGTCTACCTATGACAGCAGCTTCACTGACGGCCAGCCGTACAAGCTGACCTTTATCAGCAGCACCGAGTACACCGTATCGGATGCGGCGGGTAACGACATCACCTCGCAGACCCTGGGTAATGGCAAGTTCGACGCGACCAAGGAAGGAAGTGCGTCGGTCACTGTGCATGGTGTGACCTTTGATATCAGCCAGAAGCTAGGGGATACCAAGCCCGGCGCCGAGTCTGATGCGGAGTATAAGGACCGGGAATTCACCCTGCAAAGCAAACCGGACAGCTTCAGTATCTCGCGTACGCCGAGCAATACGTCCTCCGCGCAATTGGCGGGAGGTACTATCACCAGCCAGGCGGAATACGGTAGCACCTTCCCGAACAAGGGCGCGGTGATCAAATTTACCTCGAGCACCGCCTACGAGGTGTATGCCCAGCCGATCACGGCCGACAGCAAGCCGGTCTCCAACGGTACTGTGGTGCCTGGCACGCCAGCACAGCCGGGGCCGCCGCCTGTGCTCGCGACGCCAGACAGCGTCACGGCGGCAGGGGTGAAGTTCGACCTCACTGGTGCGCCAGGTATTGGTGATCAGTTCGCCGTGGGTTCCAATACCCACAAGACGCAAAATGCGCTGGATACCCTAAGCCAGTTGCGCCAGGCCCTCGAAACGCCTTCCGATGGCGACCCGATTGCTCAGGCCATGGTGACTGACGTGGTCAACTCGGCCATCACCAATATCAAGACCTCTATGGCTCAAGTTGACAGTGTGCGGGGTTCCATTGGTGCTCGATTGAACTCGCTGGCGATTCAGGAAACTGAGAACACCAGCATGGTGTTGGCCAATAAATCGACGACCGCTGCCATTGGTGACACCGACATGGCTACGGCCTCCGTTGATCTGGCGTTCCAGAAGGCAATGCTGGAGGCTTCGCAGTTGGCCTTTGTGAAAATCTCCCAATTAAGCCTGTTCAGCAAGATGTAATTGTCCCGGAAATCCCCGACGGCTCACCCTGGATACAGGGTGGGCCGTTGTCGTTTCTGGCGCAGGCTTTTAAACAAAGCGCACAAAAATGAGTGACCTATGAGTCATAAAGCGCATCTTCACTGTATCGTGTGAAAAGGCCAGACCGCTTTCCAGGCTTTGGCTTCGGTAGTTTCGGCGGGTTTTTGCGGGGTTATCCCCTTTATTGTCAGCGCTCCTGAAGGATTTTCAGGGGTGTTCTCCAGCTATTTTGTATTGGGAAGCCACAATGATTGGCATAAAAAGCATCGCCAGCTACGTGCCGGCAGAAGGGCTGGACAACTACGCCCAGGGTGCAAAATTCGCCAAGGATGAAGAGTTCATCATTGGCAAGATCGGCTCGGCATTCCTGCCGCGCAAGGATGCTGCACAGGAAACCTCGGATTTGTGCGTCGAGGCGGTCAATGCCTTGTTTGCCAACAACCCCGAGCTCAAGCGTGAGTCGATCGACGCGCTGATCGTCGTGACCCAGAACGGCGACGAAGAAGGGCTGCCGCACACCGCCGCCATCGTCCAGGACAAGCTGGGCCTGCCGACCCACGTCGCGGCCTTCGATATCTCCCTGGGCTGCTCCGGCTACGTCTACGGCATCTACGCGATGAAAGGCTTCATGGAAGCCGCCGGCCTGAAAAACGGCCTGCTGGTGACCGCCGACCCGTACTCGAAGATCGTCGACCCGGAAGACCGCAACACCACCATGCTGTTCGGTGACGCCGCTACCGCCACCTGGATGGGCGAAGACGCCACCTGGCAGTTGGGCAAGGCCAAGTTCGGTACCGACGGTTCCGGCGCACCGCACTTGAAGGTCAGCGATGGGGTGTTCTTCATGAACGGCCGCCAGGTCTTCAACTTCGCCCTGCTGAAGGTGCCAGCGCACCTGCACGAGCTGCTCAACGAGTCGGACCTGAAGGCCGATGATATTGACGCGTTCTGCATCCACCAGGGCAGTGCGGCGATTGTCGACGCCGTGGCTCGCCGCTTTGAAGATGCGCCAGTGGAGAAGTTCATCAAGGATATGGTCGAGACCGGTAACACCGTGTCGTCGAGCATTCCGCTGCTGCTGGAAAAGCACGTGATGGACGCCGAGTGGAAGTGCGTGGCCATCAGTGGCTTTGGTGTTGGCTTGTCCTGGGGATCGGCGATTATATACCGGCTTTAATGTAGAGTTTTGCTTGGTTCCTCAAGCGCCCAAGGTCAATCGCCTTGGGCGTTTTCATTATTCTGTAGGAAATTTCTCAAGAAATTATCAGGCGCGACGATAAGTATGACGAAGGTTTTCTAGGCCGACCCAGGCGCTTGCCCCGGCCGGAAGCCGTAGCACTTAATCCACGAGGGACTCGTCATGGCTTTATCCGTAAACACCAACATCACGTCCTTGGGCGTTCAGAAGAACCTGAACAAGGCTTCCGACGCACTGAGCACCTCGATGAGCCGCTTGTCTTCCGGCCTGAAAATCAACAGCGCCAAAGACGATGCTGCCGGCATGCAGATCGCTAACCGTCTGACCAGTCAGGTCAAAGGCCTGACTGTCGCTGTGGCTAACGCCAACAACGGCGTGTCGATTGCCCAGACTGCTGAAGGGGCGATGCAAGAATCGACCAACATTCTGCAGCGTATGCGTGAACTGGCCCTGCAATCGGCGAACGGTTCGAACAGCGATGATGACCGTACGTCCCTGCAGCAGGAATTCACAGCGTTGACTGGTGAGTTGACCCGTATTTCCCAAACCACCAACTTCGGTGGCCGTAAGCTTCTGGACGGTTCGTTCGACAACGTAGGCTTCCAGATCGGCGCCAACGCCAACGAAACCATTTCGTTTGGTATGACTGATATCAGTGCTACCGGCCTGAAAGGTTCCTACGGCGAAGCCAAAGCTGCCGGTGTTGCGACTGACCTGTCGGCTAAAGTGACCGGTGGTGAAGGTAGCTTCGCCAGTGGCTTCGCTACCTCCACCGCGTACACCACCACTACTGCTGCTCGTGTTCTGACGGTCAATGGTACCGCGATCAACATTGGTAGTGGTGATGACCGTGCTGCTGCTATTGGTCTGATTAATGGTCAGACCGGTACTACCGGTGTCAAGGCTGAAGCCGATGGCGCTGGCAACATCAAAATGACCTCCACCTCAGCTTTTGCGGTTCAGGGTGACAACGTAGAAGTAGCGCCAACCACGGCTACTAACGCAACAGCGTTCTCTGGTCTGTCTCAAGCTGCTGAAATCAATATCAACGGCACCACTGTGACCATCGCTGCCGGTCAGACGCTGACCCAGGCAGTTGCTACTATCAATACTCCGGCCACCGTAACGGCTACTGGCGTAACTGCTTCGCAGCAGGATGGTCGTCTGGTTCTGACTTCTGCCGATGGCAAGGCTATTAAGCTTGACAACGGTGCTGGTGCTGCCAACGGCCCAGGTGCTCTGGCTCGCTTGGGGCTGCAGTCGGGCACCACTCAGGCCAAACTGACCGCCGATACTTCAGTCGTCCTCAATGGCGTGGAAGTTAAGTTCAAGAAGGGTGACACCGCAGACGCGATCGTTTCTTCGATCAACAGCGCAAGCACCGGTGTGACGGCTAGCAAGAATGCTGATAACACCTTGGCACTGTTCTCCAACAAAACCTTTAGCGTGGCCAACGGCAGTGCTGGTACCGGCCTGGCTCAACTGGGCTTGACGGCGGGTACTTCGACGGCGATCACCGTGGAAACCACCGTTTCCAACCTGAGCATCCAGGACGCGGCGTCTTCGCAGCGTTCGGTTCAGGCGTTGAACGATGCGATCCAGCAGATTGACAGCCAGCGTTCCCAGTTGGGTGCGGTGCAAAACCGTTTCACCAGCACCGTTGCCAACCTGCAAAGCATTTCGGAAAACTCCACCGCCGCCCGTAGTCGTGTGCAGGACGCCGACTTTGCTTCGAAACTGCCGAGCTGACCAAGCAGCAAACCCTGCAACAGGCTTCGACTGCCATCCTATCGCAGGCTAACCAACTGCCATCGTCGGTACTGAAACTGCTTCAGTAATCGCTTAATGCTGTTTAAAGACGGAAGGGCGCCTAGTGCGCCCTTCCGTTTTTTTTTGGGCTTGATCCCCGTAGCTCCAGCAGGTGCCATGAATATTCCTACAAATAAATCAGAAAGATCTCAAGAAGCCAGCATGGCTGACGATAACCACTATGAAGGTTTTCAAACCATGCCAGGCGGTTGCCCGGCCGGAAGCCGCAACACCCCATTTACGAGGATTTCGTCATGGCTTTATCCGTAAACACCAACATCACGTCCTTGGGCGTTCAGAAGAACCTGAACAAGGCTTCCGACGCACTGAGCACCTCGATGAGCCGCCTGTCTTCCGGTCTGAAAATCAACAGCGCCAAAGACGATGCAGCCGGGATGCAGATCGCAAACCGTCTGACCAGCCAGGTCAAGGGTTTGACTGTTGCAGTGGCCAACGCCAACAACGGCGTGTCGATTGCCCAGACTGCTGAAGGGGCGATGCAAGAGTCGACCAACATTCTGCAGCGTATGCGTGAGCTGGCCCTGCAATCGGCGAACGGTTCGAACAGTGATGACGACCGTACGTCCCTGCAGCAGGAATTCACGGCGCTGACCGGTGAATTGACCCGTATTTCCCAAACCACCAACTTCGGTGGTCGTAAGCTTCTGGACGGTTCGTTCGACAACGTAGGCTTCCAGATCGGCGCCAACGCCAACGAAACCATTTCGTTTGGTATGACTGATATCAGTGCTACCGGCCTGAAAGGTTCCTACGGCGAAGCCAAGGCTGCTGGTGCGGCGACTGACCTAGCTGCGACTGTGGTAGGCGGCGAAGCCGAGATCGGCCAGTTCTCTACAGTCAACGCTTTCACTCCGACCGATGGCACCTTGACGCTCAACGGCACTTCGATTGCGCTGCTGGCTGCCGATACCCTTGCGCAGTCGATTACTAAAATCAACGACCAAAGTGCTGTTACTGGCGTCAAGGCCCAAGCTGTTGGCGCGACGCTGCAGTTGACCTCGGCTTCTAGCTTCACTGCAGCCGGTTCTGCTGCGGGCATTCTTCCCGGGGCGGCAGTTGTTGCCAAAACCACGACCACCAACAGCGCCGCGCAAATCAGCATCAATGGCACCGAAATCACCATTGCAGCGGGTCGTACACTGGCTCAGGTTGCTGCCGATATTAATGGCGCTGCAGGTGCAAACACCACCCTGACCGGTGTTACCGCGACAGCTGCCGACGGTCGTCTGACCCTGACTTCGGCTGATGGTAAAGCTATCAAGCTGGATAACGGCTCTAATACCACCGATGGTCCAGGTGCTCTGGCCAAGCTGGGTCTGCAAGCAGGTACGTCCCAGGCCAAGCTGACTACCGATACTTCGGTGGTTCTGAACGGTGTAGAAGTGAAGTTCAAGAAGGGTGACACCGCTGATGCGATCGTTTCCTCGATCAACAGCGCAAGCACCGGCGTAACGGCCAGCAAAAATGCTGACAATACCCTGGCGCTGTTCTCCAACAAGACCTTCACCGTTGCCAATGGCAGCGCTGGCACTGGTCTGGCTCAACTGGGTCTGACAGCTGCCACGTCGGCGGCAGTTACCGTGGAAACCACCGTTTCCAACCTGAGCATCCAGGACGCGGCGTCTTCGCAGCGTTCGGTTCAGGCGTTGAACGATGCGATCCAGCAGATTGACAGCCAGCGTTCCCAGTTGGGTGCGGTGCAAAACCGTTTCACCAGCACCGTTGCCAACCTGCAAAGCATTTCGGAAAACTCCACCGCCGCCCGTAGTCGTGTGCAGGACGCCGACTTTGCTTCGGAAACTGCCGAGCTGACCAAGCAGCAAACCCTGCAACAGGCTTCGACTGCCATCCTATCGCAGGCTAACCAACTGCCATCGTCGGTACTGAAACTGCTTCAGTAATCGCTTAATGCTGTTTAAAGACGGAAGGGCGCCTAGTGCGCCCTTCCGTTTTTTTTTGGCTTGATCCCCGTAGCTCCAGCAGGTGCCATGAATATTCCTACAAATAAATCAGAAAGATCTCAAGAAGCCAGCATGGCTGACGATAACCACTATGAAGGTTTTCAAACCATGCCAGGCGGTTGCCCGGCCGGAAGCCGCAACACCCCATTTACGAGGATTTCGTCATGGCTTTATCCGTAAACACCAACATCACGTCCTTGGGCGTTCAGAAGAACCTGAACAAGGCTTCCGACGCACTGAGCACCTCGATGAGCCGCCTGTCTTCCGGTCTGAAAATCAACAGCGCCAAAGACGATGCAGCCGGGATGCAGATCGCAAACCGTCTGACCAGCCAGGTCAAGGGTTTGACTGTTGCAGTGGCCAACGCCAACAACGGCGTGTCGATTGCCCAGACTGCTGAAGGGGGCGATGCAAGAGTCGACCAACATTCTGCAGCGTATGCGTGAGCTGGCCCTGCAATCGGCGAACGGTTCGAACAGTGATGACGACCGTACGTCCCTGCAGCAGGAATTCACGGCGCTGACCGGTGAATTGACCCGTATTTCCCAAACCACCAACTTCGGTGGTCGTAAGCTTCTGGACGGTTCGTTCGACAACGTAGGCTTCCAGATCGGCGCCAACGCCAACGAAACCATTTCGTTTGGTATGACTGATATCAGTGCTACCGGCCTGAAAGGTTCCTACGGAGAAGCCAAGGCTGCTGGTGCGGCGACTGACCTGTCGGCTAAAGTGACGGGTGCTGAAGGCCAGTTTGCGGGCTTTGGTACCACCAACGCCTTCACCACCACCACAGCCGCTCGCGTTTTGACCGTCAACGGTACTGACATTGCAATGGGCTCGGGTACTACCCTGGCTCAGGCGGTTGATCTGGTTAACCAGCAGTCGAGCAAAACAGGCGTGACCGCTGTAGTTGATGCTGGTCAGTTGAAGATGACTTCGGCAACCGCCTTTAGTGTCCAGGGCAGCACTACCGAAGTCGGCCCGGTGGCGGCTACCCCTGCTGTTGCGTTCACTGGCCTGGTCAGTGGCGCTGAAATCAGCATCAACGGCACAGCGATTTCTATCGCGGCAGGTCAGACGTTGGCCCAGGCGATTACTACCATCAATACTCCAGCCACCGTAACGGCTACAGGTGTAACTGCTTCCCAGCAGGATGGTCGTCTGGTTCTGACCTCTGTTGACGGCAAGGCTATCAAGCTGGACAACGGTACTAACGCTACTACCGGTCCTGGCGCACTGTCCAAGCTGGGTCTGCAAGCAGGTACGTCCCAAGCCAAGCTGACTGCCGACACTTCAGTGGTTCTGAACGGCGTAGAAGTGAAGTTCAAGAAGGGTGACACCGCTGACGCAATCGTTTCTTCGATCAACAGCGCAAGCACCGGCGTAACGGCCAGCAAAAATGCTGACAATACCCTGGCGCTGTTCTCCAACAAGACCTTCACCGTTGCCAATGGCAGCGCTGGCACTGGTCTGGCTCAACTGGGTCTGACAGCTGCCACGTCGACGGCAGTTACCGTGGAAACCACCGTTTCCAACCTGAGCATCCAGGACGCGGCGTCTTCGCAGCGTTCGGTTCAGGCGTTGAACGATGCGATCCAGCAGATTGACAGCCAGCGTTCCCAGTTGGGTGCGGTGCAAAACCGTTTCACCAGCACCGTTGCCAACCTGCAAAGCATTTCGGAAAACTCCACCGCCGCCCGTAGTCGTGTGCAGGACGCCGACTTTGCTTCGGAAACTGCCGAGCTGACCAAGCAGCAAACCCTGCAACAGGCTTCGACTGCCATCCTGTCGCAGGCTAACCAACTGCCATCGTCGGTACTGAAACTGCTTCAGTAAGCGCTTGAGGTTGGTTAAAGATGGAAGGGCGCCTAGGGCGCCCTTTTTTTGTCTGGAGTCAAGCTGAAAACACTCTTATAGAGCAAGGTTCAGTGATATTTGCAAGTGGAAAAGGGTCGGGTTGCAAAAAAATCTAAAGAAGCTGGCGATGTCGACGATAACTCTTGTGTAAGGTTTTCACTATCAAGCCAGGCGGTTGCCCGGTCGGAAGCCGCTAATACCATTTACGAGGACTTTTTCATGGCTTTATCTGTTAATACCAACATCACGTCCTTGGGCGTTCAGAAGAACCTGAACAAGGCTTCCGACGCACTGAGCACCTCGATGAGCCGCTTGTCTTCCGGCCTGAAAATCAACAGCGCCAAAGACGATGCTGCCGGCATGCAGATCGCTAACCGTCTGACCAGTCAGGTCAAAGGCCTGACTGTCGCTGTGGCTAACGCCAACAACGGCGTGTCGATTGCCCAGACTGCTGAAGGGGCGATGCAAGAATCGACCAACATTCTGCAGCGTATGCGTGAACTGGCCCTGCAATCGGCGAACGGTTCGAACAGCGATGATGACCGTACGTCCCTGCAGCAGGAATTCACAGCGTTGACTGGTGAGTTGACCCGTATTTCCCAAACCACCAACTTCGGTGGCCGTAAGCTTCTGGACGGTTCGTTCGACAACGTAGGCTTCCAGATCGGCGCCAACGCCAACGAAACCATTTCGTTTGGTATGACTGATATCAGTGCTACCGGCCTGAAAGGTTCCTACGGCGAAGCCAAGGCTGCTGGTGCGGCGACTGACCTGTCGGCTTCGGTGGTTGGACGCTCATCACTGCCGTTTGCGGCGCAAGGTGCTGCGGCATACACCACGGCAACAGCCAACAACACCCTGAAACTCAATGACACCACTATTGATCTGGCTACGGGCACCACTGCCGGTCAGGCCGTGGCGCTGATCAATGCCAAAACTTCCTCCACTGGCGTCACCGCCTCGCTGAGTGCTGCGAATGAGTTGGTACTTCAGTCTGATAGTGCCTTCACTGCCACAAGTAACAGTGCAGAAGCGGGCTTTGGAACTGCGACCGCGGCTGCGCGCACTCTGGTTGGTGATACCGACATCAGCGTCAATGGTACCCTGGTCAATCTCACGAATGGCATGGACCTGACTGCTATCGCGGGTGCCATTGAGGCCGAAAAAGCCACCACTGGTGTAGGTGCTAGCGTTGCAAACGGTCGTCTGTTGCTGACTTCTGAAGATGGCAAGGCTATCAAGCTGGATAACGGTGGCACTGCCAACGGCCCAGGTGCTTTGGCCAAAATTGGTCTTCAAGCAGGTACTACCCAAGCCAAGCTGACTGCCGACACTTCAGTGGTTCTGAACGGCGTAGAAGTGAAGTTCAAGAAGGGTGACACCGCTGACGCGATCGTTTCCTCGATCAACAGCGCAAGCACCGGCGTAACGGCCAGCAAAAATGCTGACAATACCCTGGCGCTGTTCTCCAACAAGACCTTCACCGTTGCCAATGGCAGCGCTGGCACTGGTCTGGCTCAACTGGGTCTGACAGCTGCCACGTCGACGGCAGTTACCGTGGAAACCACCGTTTCCAACCTGAGCATCCAGGACGCGGCGTCTTCGCAGCGTTCGGTTCAGGCGTTGAACGATGCGATCCAGCAGATTGACAGCCAGCGTTCCCAGTTGGGTGCGGTGCAAAACCGTTTCACCAGCACCGTTGCCAACCTGCAAAGCATTTCGGAAAACTCCACCGCCGCCCGTAGTCGTGTGCAGGACGCCGACTTTGCTTCGGAAACTGCCGAGCTGACCAAGCAGCAAACCCTGCAACAGGCTTCGACTGCCATCCTGTCGCAGGCTAACCAACTGCCATCGTCGGTACTGAAACTGCTTCAGTAATCGCTTAAGGCTGTTTAAAGACGGAAGGGCGCCTAGTGCGCCCTTCTGTTTTTTTATGGCTCCGTTTGCGGGCGAGGTCGATATGATTGAGCGCGCAGCCTATAGTCGGTTTAGGAAAATAATCCAAAAAAACTCTCAAGCTACAAGTTTTTGGGTCGATATATCCTACGAGGCTTTGTAAATCACCTCAGGCAGTTGCTAGGTAGACAGCACGATTTTGAAAAAAACGGCCTGCCCTGAAGTCAAGGCTTGAGTAGGGCGGTACGGCAATTGGCTGGGGCACACTGTGGCGTAGCCTTCTATTTTTTCACTTGAATAATTAGGTGGCACAGATGGATATGAGCGTGAAGCTGAACTTATCCTACCCGACCGCTGCAGCGGCCCAAGTCGTGAAGACGCCCGAGATCGTCAATCAGCCTAAAATCGAGGTGATGGCCCAGGCCGCCCGCGAGCCCAGACGGGACGATTTGGAGAAGGCTGTGACAGATATTCGCGAGTTCGTACAGGCGGCAAGACGTGAGCTGGATTTTTCCATCGATGACTCTACAGGAAAGGTGGTGGTCAAAGTCATTGCTACCGACAGTGGGGAGGTGATTCGACAAATTCCCTCGGAAACCGCATTGAAATTGGCGCAGAGTCTGACCGATGCCAGCAGCCTGCTGTTTGATATGAAAGCCTGAATTGGCATGAAAATTGTTGGTGTCTGCGCTTGAAGGGGCTTTTGTCAAGAAAGCAGCAGTCGCCGGTTAAGGAGCAAAAAGATGGCGAGTTCAACGATCAGTGGCGTGGGATCTGGCGTCGATACACAGGCAATCGTCAAGGCTTTGGTAGCGGCTGAAAAGGCACCAAAGCAAGCGCAGATTACCGCACAGCAAAAGACCACGACTACCCAGTTGTCCGCTGTCGGCAGTGTTAAGTCTGCGATGGAGGCTTATCGTGCAGCTATCGCCAAGCTGAATACGGCCTCCTCATTCACGGGCCTGGCCGCCACATCCTCTGAAGAGAAGTTCGCCAAGGTTACCTTGGGCGACTCTGCCTCCAGCGGCAGTTATGCGCTGCATGTAGAGAAACTCGCTACTGCATCCAAAACCCAATCGTCGGTGTTTGCCGATGGTGCTTCGACGGTCGTTAACACCGGTTCGGAGGCTCAGATACTTACGATTTCCCAATCTGACACCGATCATAGGGTGTCAATCCCGGCGGGTGCCACGCTGCAACAGACGCGTGATCTGATCAATACCCAGTTACAGTCCAAAGGACTTAGTGCGAATATCCTGACCGACGCCAATGGTTCGCGCTTGGTGATGACTTCGCAAACCACTGGCAAGGGCAGCGACATTACCGTTGCTTCCGGTACGCTTGGCCTGGGCACTTTCACGAGAGTGGGTGAGCTTGCACAAAATGCTGAGTACACCATTGATGGCATTTCAATGGAGTCCACCAGTAACAAGGTTACGTCGGCGATCAGTGGTGTGAATCTGGAGTTGATTGCCAAGGGCGACAGCTCCATCAAGGTGTCCAGCAATACCGATACCCTCAAGACCTCGGTGCAGTCGTTTGTCACGGCCTACAATGCCTTGATTGGCTCGATCAACAGCCAGACCAAGGTGACTGCCACTGGAGAAACGGCGACTACCACAGCGGGTGCTCTGACTGGTGATGCGACTATGCGTCAGTTGGTTTCGACCTTGCGTGGCGAACTGCTTAACGGCTCGGGTTCGGGCGCCCTGGCCAGCTTGTCGCAGATTGGCCTAAACACTGACCAGAAGACTGGTCTGTTGTCCCTTGACAATAAAAAGTGGGACAAGGCGGTAGCCACTGGTGGTGCGGATGTTGCGGGTTTGTTTACCGGCGATAAGGGTTTGATCACCCGCATGACTAAAGCCACTGACAGCTATGTGGGCACAACTGGCGTTCTGGCGTCGCGTACCAGTAGTCTGGACGCTAAACTAACTGATCTGGACACTGAGCAGAAGGCTCTTGACCGTCGAATCGAGAGTCTGCAGTTGTCCCTGAGCGCAAAGTACAATGCCATGGATTCCCTGGTCGCTAAGCTTCGGGCCAGCAGCAGCAGTATCATGACTACGCTCAACTCATTGAATAACCCCAAGACGACCTAGTTCCAGCTTGGCTCTTTAGGCTTGGATCAATTGTGTTTTTTGATCTGGGCCTATGTGCTAGCGTTTTAAAGTTTTTTGTCACGTGGTCGAAATAATAGTTAGAGCAATTTTTCAGCTATTTCCGGTAGGGAGTTAGAGATATGAACCCCATGAGAGCCCTTCGTCAGTATCAGAAGGTCAATTCCCACGCGCAGATTTCCGAAGCCAGTCCGCACCGTCTTGTGCAGATGCTGATGGAGGGTGGTTTGGATCGTATGGCGCAGGCAAAAGGCGCCATGAGTCGTGGCGATGTGGCACAGAAAGGGTTGATGCTCGGTAAGGCGATTGAAATCATTTCAGGGCTGCGCGAAGGTCTGGATCCGGAAAAGGGTGGAGATCCGGCGTCGATCAAGCGTCTGGATGAGCTTTACGCCTACATGACATCTCGTTTGGTTGAGGCCAACAGTGGCAACGACGCTCAGATGATTGATGAGGTTGCAGGCCTGCTGATCACTGTTAAAAGCGGTTGGGATGCCATTGCTGCCGAGGCAGCCAATTAAGGCCGCCGGCCTTGAGGAACACAGCATGAGCCACGCACTGCAACGCATTGACGAAACCCGCGACGCCTTGGTGGGCGCGCTGGCAGAGCGCAATTGGGATGCTATCAGCGAATTGGACATGGGCTGCCGCGTCTGGATCGACGAGGTGCTCACCGAAGCGCCGGTGGACGAGGGTGCGCTGCGCGAGAAGCTGGAGAGCCTGTTAGCGGTCTACCAACAGCTGCTGGAGGTCACGACCGGCGAGCGCCAGGCGATATTTGAAGAGATGTCGCAGATCAACCAAGCGAAAAATGCGTCAAAGGTTTACCATCTGTTCGGCTGATCTGGCTCAGTTAATCCGAACATGGCGCGTCATAAATTTGACTGTTCGCATAATTTTGACTTAACTAGTGCTATTTTCAGACGTCAGGTATCCGTAGTGCAGAAAACGCCTACAGCTATCTAGATTGCCCCGATTCGAGGGCATTTGAGTTTTACTAGGGAAGTTGCTATTGCATGTGGCGTGAAACCAAAATTCTGCTGATCGATGACGATAGCGTTCGCCGCCGCGACCTGGCGGTGATTTTGAATTTTCTTGGCGAAGAAAATTTACCCTGCGGCAGCCACGATTGGCAGCAGGCTGTCAGCTCTTTGTCGTCGAGCCGTGAAGTCATCTGTGTGCTGATCGGGACGGTAAACGCTCCTGGCGCAGTTCCTGGCCTGTTAAAGACACTCTCAACCTGGGATGAGTTCCTTCCCGTGTTGCTGATGGGTGATGTTTCTTCCGTGGATTTGCCGGAAGACCAGCGCCGCCGTGTGCTTTCCACCCTGGAAATGCCCCCCAGCTACAGCAAATTGCTCGACTCCCTGCACCGTGCCCAGGTCTATCGCGAGATGTACGACCAGGCCCGTGAGCGCGGTCGTCACCGCGAACCCAACCTGTTCCGCAGCCTGGTCGGCACCAGCCGTGCGATTCAGCACGTGCGCCAGATGATGCAGCAAGTGGCCGATACCGACGCCAGCGTGCTGATCCTCGGCGAGTCCGGCACCGGCAAGGAAGTGGTCGCGCGGAACCTGCATTACCATTCCAAGCGTCGCGACGGACCTTTCGTGCCGGTCAACTGCGGGGCGATCCCGGCAGAGCTGCTCGAAAGCGAACTGTTCGGCCACGAGAAGGGCGCCTTTACCGGGGCGATCACCAGCCGTGCCGGGCGTTTTGAGCTGGCCAACGGCGGCACCCTGTTCCTCGACGAAATCGGCGATATGCCGTTGCCGATGCAGGTCAAGCTGCTGCGCGTGTTGCAGGAACGCACCTTCGAACGCGTGGGCAGCAACAAGACCCAGAGCGTCGACGTGCGCATCATCGCCGCCACCCACAAGAACCTCGAAAGCATGATCGAGGTCGGCAGCTTCCGCGAAGACTTGTACTACCGCCTCAACGTATTCCCCATCGAGATGGCCCCGCTGCGCGAGCGTGTGGAAGACATCCCGTTGCTGATGAACGAGCTGATCTCGCGCATGGAGCACGAAAAGCGCGGCTCGATCCGTTTCAACTCCGCCGCAATCATGTCCCTGTGCCGCCACGGCTGGCCGGGCAACGTGCGCGAGCTGGCCAACCTGGTGGAACGCATGGCGATCATGCATCCGTACGGGGTGATCGGCGTGGTCGAGTTGCCGAAGAAATTCCGCTATGTCGACGACGAAGACGAGCAACTGGTGGACAGCCTGCGCAGCGACCTCGAGGAGCGGGTGGCGATCAACGGCCATACCCCTAACTTCGGCGCCACCGCCATGTTGCCGCCCGAAGGGCTGGACCTGAAAGACTACCTCGGCAGCCTCGAACAAGGGCTGATTCAACAAGCCCTGGACGATGCCAATGGCATTGTCGCCCGCGCCGCCGAGCGCCTGCGTATCCGCCGCACCACGTTGGTGGAGAAGATGCGCAAGTACGGCATGAGCCGTCGTGAGGGTGATGAACAGGCGGATGATTGACGCCTGTTTTTTAACTTGCTGAAAAATAAGGATATTTTTTCCGGCACGGGTATTGCTATAGCACTCGCAACGTTCCGTTTAACTGACGGTCAGCCAAGCGAGAGAGCACGATGCCCCACGCCGCCCACCTTTCTTCAGTCCCTGACACCCAGGGACTTGTCCCGTCCGTAGAGCAGATCAGCCGGCAAGGGCTTGAGCAGGCGTTTTCGCTGTTCAGCCAGATGTCCAGCCAGTTGACTGACTCCTACAGCCTGCTGGAAGCCCGGGTTTCGGAGCTCAAAGGCGAGCTGGCCGTGGTCAGTGCCCAGCGCATGCAAGAGCTGGCCGAGAAAGAACGCCTGGCCAATCGTCTGCAAAATCTCCTCGACCTGTTGCCCGGTGGCGTGATCGTCATCGATGACCAGGGCCGTGTGCGCGAAGCCAACCCCGCGGCCTGCGATCTGCTGGGCCTGCCGCTGGAAGGCGAGCTGTGGCGCCATGTCATCACGCGCTGCTTTGCCCCCCGCGAAGACGACGGCCACGAAATTTCCCTCAAGGACGGGCGCCGCTTGTCCATCGCCACCCGTTCCCTGGACGCCGAGCCCGGCCAATTGGTGCTGCTCAACGACCTGACAGAAACCCGTCACCTGCAAGACCAATTGGCGCGCCACGAGCGCTTGTCGTCCCTGGGGCGGATGGTCGCTTCTTTGGCGCATCAGATCCGCACGCCGTTGTCTGCCGCGTTGATCTACGCCAGTCATTTGACTGATGAGCAATTGCCAGCCGCCACCCACCAGCGTTTTGCCGGGCGGCTCAAGGAGCGCCTGCATGAGCTGGAGCACCAGGTGCGCGACATGCTGGTATTTGCCCGGGGCGAGTTGCCGCTGACCGACCGGGTCACGCCTGCCGCCTTGATGCAGTCGCTGCAAGCCGCCGCCGCGACCCATGTGCAGGAAGCCTCGGTGCGCTGGCAGTGCGACAGCCATTGGGGCGAGTTGCTGTGCAATCGCGACACCCTAGTGGGCGCGCTGCTCAACCTGATCGAAAACGCCAGCCAGGCCAGCGGCCCGGGGGCGCGGCTCAAAGTGCACTTGTACAGCCGCGAGCAAACCCTGCGCCTGTGCATCAGCGACAGCGGCAGCGGGATTGATCCAGCCGTGTTACAGCGCCTGGGCGAACCCTTCTTTACCACCAAGACCAACGGTACCGGCCTGGGGCTGACCGTGGTCAAGGCAGTGGCCCGTGCCCATCAGGGAGAATTGCAGTTGCGCTCCCGTGTGGGGCGCGGCACCTGTGCATTGATAACGCTGCCGCTGTTTTCCGGCGCGGCAAGCGCGGAGTAAGGATAAATGGCTATCAAGGTTTTACTGGTTGAAGACGATCGCGCCCTGCGTGAAGCACTGGCTGACACGCTGTTGTTGGCGGGCCATGACTATCGGGCGGTCGGTTCGGCCGAGGAAGCCTTGGAGGCGGTGGAGCAAGAGTCTTTCAGCCTGGTGGTCAGTGACGTCAACATGCCTGGCATGGACGGCCACCAGTTGCTCGGCCTGCTGCGCGCACGTCAGCCGCAACTGCCGGTGCTGTTGATGACCGCCCACGGCGCGGTAGAGCGGGCAGTGGATGCCATGCGCCAGGGCGCAGCAGATTACCTGGTCAAGCCATTCGAGCCCAAGGCCTTGATCGAGCTGGTGGCGCGCCATGCTCTCGGCGTTGTGGGGGCGGCAGACAGTGAGGGGCCGATTGCCTGCGAACCGGCCAGTGCGCAACTGCTGGAGCTGGCGGCCAAGGTCGCCCGTAGCGATTCCACCGTGCTGATCTCCGGCGAGTCCGGTACCGGCAAGGAAGTGTTGGCGCGCTATATCCATCAGCAATCCCATCGGGCCAGCCAGCCGTTTATCGCGATCAACTGCGCGGCGATCCCCGACAACATGCTCGAAGCCACCCTGTTCGGCCATGAGAAAGGCTCCTTTACCGGCGCCATCGCCGCCCAGGCCGGCAAGTTTGAGCAGGCCGATGGCGGCACCATCCTGCTCGATGAAATCTCCGAAATGCCCCTCGGCCTGCAAGCCAAGCTGCTGCGCGTGCTGCAAGAGCGCGAAGTGGAGCGGGTCGGCGCACGCAAGCCGATCCAGTTGGATATCCGCGTGGTCGCCACCACCAACCGTGACCTCGCCGGCGAAGTGGCGGCGGGGCGCTTTCGTGAAGACTTGTTCTACCGTCTCTCGGTCTTCCCGCTGGCCTGGCGCCCGCTGCGTGAGCGCCCGGCCGATATCGTGCCGCTGGCCGAGCGCCTGTTGAACAAACACGTCAATAAAATGAAGCATGCCCAGGCGCGCCTGTCGGCCGAGGCCCAGGCTTGCCTGATCAGTTACCCATGGCCCGGTAACGTGCGCGAGCTGGACAACGCGATCCAGCGCGCACTGATTTTGCAGCAGGGCGGCCTGATCCAGCCCCAGGACTTCTGCCTGGCGGTCGGTGCCGCTGCGGCGCCGATGCCGAGCCTGGCCCCGGCGCCTTTGCAAAGCGCGCCGGCCGAGGCCGCTGGTGGCCTGGGCGACGACCTGCGCCGCCGCGAATTCCAGATGATTATCGACACCCTGCGTGCTGAACGTGGCCGTCGCAAAGAGGCTGCCGAGCGCCTGGGCATCAGCCCGCGCACTTTGCGCTACAAGCTGGCGCAAATGCGCGATGCGGGGATGGACGTGGAAGCGTTCCTTTTCGCTAGCTGAGATACACATCAGCTGACAAGGTTTGTCGGCTTTTCTTACGAGTTGCCATGGAGCTGGCACCCTTGTTGCTACCACCCCTACTAACCGCTGCGTAGTGTCAAAAAATTGCGGGTCGTCGGAGAGAGAAGTTCATGAGCCAAGGTGTTGAGTTCAATCGGTTGATGTTGGATATGCGATCCATGCAAATGGACGCCATGTCCCAGCCGAAATCCGTCGCGCAAGTGCCGGAATTGGGCCAAAGCAGCTTTGCCGACATGCTCGGTCAAGCCATCAACAAAGTCAGCGATACCCAGCAAGCGTCCAGCCAACTGTCGACCGCTTTCGAAATCGGCAAGAGTGGCGTCGACCTCACCGACGTGATGATCGCTTCGCAAAAAGCCAGTGTTTCCTTCCAAGCCTTGACCCAAGTACGCAACAAGCTGGTTCAGGCTTATCAAGACATCATGCAGATGCCGGTTTAAGGACGAGATTTAAGTCATGGCAGAAGCAGTCGTGGATAACGTACCCGCCAAGACAGACGGCAAGCCGCCGCTGTTTGGCCTGTCGTTCCTGGAAAACCTCTCCGAAATGACCATGTTGCGTCAGGTGGGCCTGATGGTCGGCCTGGCTGCCAGCGTGGCGATTGGTTTTGCCGTGGTGTTGTGGTCCCAGCAACCCGATTACCGGCCACTCTATGGCAGCCTGGCGGGGATGGATGCCAAGCAGGTCATGGAAACCCTGGCCGCCGCCGATATCGCCTATACCGTGGAGCCCAACTCCGGCGCCTTGCTGGTCAAGGCCGATGACGTCGCCCGTGCCCGCTTGAAGCTGGCCGCCGCCGGCGTGGCACCGACCGATGGCAACATCGGTTTTGAGATTCTCGATAAAGACCAGGGCCTGGGTACCAGCCAGTTCATGGAAGCCACCCGTTACCGTCGTGGCCTGGAAGGCGAACTGGCGCGCACCATCTCTAGCCTGAACAACGTCAAGGGTGCCCGTGTGCACCTGGCGATTCCGAAAAGCTCGGTATTTGTGCGCGACGAGCGCAAGCCCAGCGCTTCGGTATTGGTCGAGCTGTTTGCCGGTCGCTCCCTGGAGCCGGGCCAGGTCCTGGCCATCGTCAATTTGGTGGCGACCAGCGTGCCCGAGTTGAGCAAGTCACAGATCACCGTGGTCGATCAGAAGGGCAACCTGCTCTCCGACCAGGCGGAAAACTCCGCGTTGACCATGGCCGGCAAGCAGTTCGACTACAGCCGCCGCATGGAAAGCATGCTCACCCAGCGTGTACACAACATCCTGCAACCGGTACTGGGCAACGACCGCTACAAGGCTGAAGTGTCCGCCGACGTGGACTTCAGCGCCGTCGAGTCGACTTCCGAGCAGTTCAACCCCGACCAGCCAGCCCTGCGCAGCGAGCAATCGACCAGCGAACAGCGCACGGCCGCCAATGGTCCTCCGCAAGGCGTACCCGGCGCCCTGAGCAATCAGCCGCCCGCGCCGGCCAGTGCCCCGCAAACCACCGGTGGCGCCGCCGCGACCGCCAGCGCGATCCAGCCCGGCCAGCCGCTGTTGGACGCCAATGGTCAGCAAATCATGGACCCGGCCACCGGCCAGCCGATGCTCGCGCCTTACCCGGCTGACAAGCGTCAGCAGTCCACCAAAAACTTCGAACTGGACCGCTCCATCAGCCACACCAAGCAACAGCAAGGGCGCTTGAACCGCCTGTCGGTGTCGGTGGTGGTGGATGACCAGGTCAAGATCAACGCCGCCAACGGCGAAACCACCCGCGCCCCGTGGACCGCCGATGAATTGGCGCGCTTCACTCGCCTGGTGCAGGACGCCGTGGGCTTCGATGCCAGCCGTGGCGACAGCGTCAGCGTGATCAACATGCCGTTCTCCCTGGAGCGCGGCGAGGTGATTGCCGATATTCCGTTCTACTCTCAACCCTGGTTCTGGGACATCGTCAAACAAGTGCTGGGGGTGTTGTTCATCCTGGTGCTGGTGTTCGGCGTGCTGCGCCCTGTGCTCAACAACATCACCGGCCACGGCAAGAAGCAGTTGGCGCCGTTCGGCGATGTCGAGTTGGGTGGCATGGGCGGCCTGGATGGCGAACTGGCCAACGACCGCGTCAGCCTTGGCGGGCCGCAGAGCATTCTGCTGCCAAGCCCGAGCGAAGGGTATGACGCGCAGTTGAATGCAATCAAAAGTCTGGTGGCAGAAGACCCGGGTCGTGTGGCCCAGGTCGTGAAAGAGTGGATCAACGCAGATGAGTGATAATCGAGCCTCTGTTGCCAAGCTGACCCGGGTCGACAAAGCCGCCGTGCTGTTGCTGTCCCTGGGTGAGACCGATGCGGCCCAAGTACTGCGCCATATGGGCCCCAAGGAAGTGCAGCGGGTCGGCGTCGCCATGGCGCAGATGCGCAATGTGCACCGCGAGCAAGTCGAGCAGGTGATGAGCGAGTTCGTCGAGATCGTCGGCGACCAGACCAGCCTGGGCGTTGGCTCCGACAGCTATATCCGCAAGATGCTCACCTCGGCCCTGGGCGAAGACAAGGCCAACGGCCTGATCGACCGCATCCTGCTGGGCGGCAACACCAGTGGCCTCGACAGCCTCAAGTGGATGGAACCGCGGGCGGTGGCGGACGTGATTCGTTACGAGCACCCGCAGATCCAGGCGATTGTCGTGGCTTACCTGGACCCGGACCAGGCCGGCGAAGTGCTCGGCCATTTCGACCACAAGGTGCGCCTGGACATCATCCTGCGCGTCTCGTCGTTGAACACCGTGCAGCCGGCGGCCTTGAAAGAATTGAACACGATCCTGGAGAAGCAGTTCTCCGGCAACTCCAACGCGGCACGCACCACCCTGGGTGGTATCAAGCGCGCGGCCGACATCATGAACTTCCTCGACAGCTCGGTGGAAGGCCAGTTGATGGACTCGATCCGCGAGATCGACGACACCCTGTCGGTGCAGATCGAAGACCTGATGTTCGTGTTCAACAACCTCTCCGATGTCGACGACCGTGGCATCCAGGCGTTGCTGCGCGAAGTGTCCTCCGATGTGCTGGTGCTGGCCCTCAAGGGCTCGGACGAGGGCGTCAAGGAAAAGATCTTCAAGAACATGTCCAAGCGTGCCTCGGAACTGTTGCGCGACGACCTCGAAGCCAAGGGCCCGGTGCGCGTCAGCGACGTGGAAACCGCGCAGAAAGAAATCCTCACCATTGCCCGCCGTATGGCCGAAGCCGGAGAAATCGTTCTCGGCGGGAAGGGCGGCGAAGAAATGATCTAAGGCGCAGCGCATGTCGAACAATGATGAGACGCCCAGCGACTTGATTCGCGCCCGGGACGTCGGCGGGTTCGACGTCTGGTCGCTGCCCAGCTTCGACCCGCATAAGCCCGAACCCGAGCCCGAGCCGGTCGAAGAGACCCCGGTGGAAATGGAAGAAGTGCCCCTGGACGAAGTCCAGCCGCTGACCCTCGAAGAGCTCGAAAGCATCCGCCAGGAGGCTTACAACGAAGGCTTCGCCACGGGTGAGAAAGAGGGGTTCCACAGCACCACCCTCAAGGTTCGCCAGGAAGCTGACGCGGCCCTCGCTGTGAAACTGGCCAGCCTCGAACGGCTGATGGGCAACCTGTTCGCGCCGATTGCCGAGCAGGACTCGCAGCTGGAAAAGGCCATGGTCGGGCTGGTGGAGCACATCACCCGCCAGGTTATCCAGCGTGAACTGGCGCTGGACTCCAGCCAGATTGAAAGCGTGATGCGCGAAGCCCTCAAGCTGTTGCCCCTGGGCGTCGGCAACGTGCGGCTGTACATCAACCCGCAGGATTTCGAGCAGGTCAAAGCCCTGCGCGAGCGCCATGAGGAAACCTGGCGGATTGTCGAGGATGCCGCGTTGCAGCCCGGTGGTTGCCGGGTCGAGACCGAGCACAGCCGGATCGATGCCACGGTCGAGACGCGTATCACGCAGATCATGGCCAAGCTGTTCGACCAGTTGCACGAACAAGCGCTGCACCCGGCGGCACCGGACCTGAGCACGGACCTGGACGCGCCTGATGCGCCTTGATCGCACCAGCTTTGCCAAGCGCCTGGGCGGTTATATCGAAGCCACCGAGTTGCCCGGCCAGCCGATCCTTGAAGGCCGCCTGCTGCGCATGGTCGGCCTGACCCTCGAAGCCGAAGGTCTGCGTGCCGCCATGGGCAGCCGCTGCCTGGTGATCAACGATGACAGTTACCACCAGGTGCAGGTGGAAGCGGAAGTCATGGGCTTTTCCGGCAGCAAGATTTTCCTGATGCCGGTCGGCAGCCTCGCCGGTATTGCGCCAGGCGCACGCGTGGTGCCGTTGGCCGATACCGGGCGCCTGCCGATGGGCATGAGTATGCTCGGCCGCGTGCTCGACGGCGCCGGTCGTGCGCTGGACGGCAAGGGCGGGATGAAGGCCGAAGACTGGGTGCCGATGGACGGCCCGACCATCAACCCGCTCAAGCGCAACCCCATCAGCCAGCCGCTGGACGTGGGTATTCGTTGCATCAACGGTTTATTGACGGTCGGTCGCGGCCAGCGCCTGGGCCTGTTTGCCGGTACCGGCGTGGGTAAGAGTGTGCTGCTGGGCATGATGACGCGCTTTACCGAGGCCGACATTATCGTGGTCGGCCTGATCGGTGAGCGGGGTCGTGAGGTGAAGGAGTTCATCGAGCATATCCTCGGTGAAGAGGGCCTCAAGCGCTCGGTGGTGGTGGCTTCCCCGGCGGACGATGCGCCGCTGATGCGTCTGCGCGCAGCTATGTATTGCACACGGATCGCCGAATATTTTCGCGACAAGGGCAAGAATGTCCTGTTGCTGATGGACTCCCTCACACGTTTCGCCCAGGCCCAGCGGGAAATCGCCCTGGCCATTGGCGAGCCGCCCGCCACCAAAGGCTATCCGCCGTCGGTGTTTGCCAAGCTGCCCAAGCTGGTGGAGCGGGCGGGGAATGCCGAGGCCGGTGGGGGGTCCATCACTGCGTTCTACACCGTATTGTCCGAAGGCGATGACCAGCAGGACCCGATTGCCGACTCGGCGCGGGGCGTGCTCGATGGGCACATCGTGCTGTCGCGGCGCCTGGCCGAGGAGGGGCATTACCCGGCCATTGATATCGAAGCGTCCATCAGCCGGGTGATGCCGTCGGTGGTCAGCGCCGAGCATATGACCCGCGCCCAGCAGTTCAAGCAGCTGTGGTCACGTTATCAACAAAGTCGCGACCTGATCAGCGTCGGCGCCTATGTGGCCGGTGGCGACCGCGAGACCGACCTGGCGATCGCCCTGCAACCGCAACTGGTGACCTACCTGCGCCAGGGCCTGAACGACAACATCAGCATGGCTGAAAGCGAAGCGCACCTGGCGTCGGTGTTCGCGCCTGCGCCTGGCGGCTAACCTCCCATGGCCTCCAGTCGCGCCGCGCGCCTTGCTCCCGTGGTGGAAATGGCCGAAAGCGCCGAGCGCACCGCCGCCCAGCGCTTGGGGCATTTCCAGGGTCAGGTGCGCCTGGCCGAGAGCAAGCTGGGCGACTTGGAGCGCTTTCGCGGCGAATACCAACAGCAGTGGATCGATCGCGGCAGCAAGGGCGTTTCCGGGCAGTGGCTGATGAACTACCAGCACTTTCTCAACCAACTGGAAAGCGCCGTCGGCCAGCAGCGTCAGAGCCTGGTCTGGCACCAGAACAACCTCGACAAGGCCCGCGAAGGCTGGCAACAGGCCTACGCCCGGGTCGAAGGCCTGCGCAAGCTGGTACAGCGCTACATCGACGAAGCCCGCGCCCTGGAAGACAAACGCGAGCAGAAGCTGCTCGACGAACTGTCCCAGCGCCTGCCGCGGCAGGATCAATACTAGCCGCACGCTTGTTGTGGCGAGGGGGCTTGTCCCCCCGCTGGGCTGCGTAGCAGCCCCAAGACCTGCCGCCCCGGTCTATCTGAAAAACTCAGCGGTCTTATTGGGGCTGCTACGCAGCCCAGCGGGGGACAAGCCCCCTCGCCACGACAGCGCCTTGCCCACAACAAACACCACATTTGCTGCTGCTTGTTGCCCACTCTGCGATCACCTGCTACACCTTGTTGCACATACCCACGACAAGGAACCAGTCGTATGTCAGTCGCCTCAGAAGTATCCCTGGATGGGAAGAAGTTGACGATTGCCGTCAAAGGCCGATTCGATTTCGGCAGCCACCAAGCCTTTCGTGATTCCTACGAGCGGTTCTACAAGGTCCCCGAGACCTACGTAGTGGACTTGAAAGACGCCACCTATCTCGACAGTTCTGCCCTGGGCATGCTCCTGTTGCTGCGTGATCATGCTGGCGGCGATGACGCTGAGGTGCAGGTGATCAATAGCAGCCCCGATGTGCGCAAGATCCTCGCCATCTCCAACTTCGAAAAGCTGTTCGATATCACTTGAGCACTCAAGTGTCTGAAACCCTGACCGTGCTGATCGCCGAAGACAGCGCCACCGATCTGCTATTGCTCTCGACCATCGTGCGCCGCCAGGGCCATCAAGTGCTGACTGCCAGCAACGGCGCCGAAGCGGTGCAGGTGTTTGCCCGCGACCGCCCGCAGTTGGTGTTGATGGATGCCCTGATGCCAGTGATGGACGGCTTCGAGGCGGCCCGGCAGATCAAGCAGCTGGCTGGCGAGGCGCTGGTGCCGATCATCTTCCTCACCTCCCTGCGTGAGAGTGAAGCCCTGGCGCGTTGCCTGGATGCCGGCGGCGACGACTTTCTGGCCAAGCCCTACAACCAGGTCATCCTGGCGGCGAAGATCAACGCCATGGACCGCCTGCGCCGGTTGCAGGCCACGGTGTTGCAGCAGCGCGACCAGATCGCCCGTCACCATGACTACCTGCTGCATGAGCAGCGGGTGGCCAAGGCGGTGTTCGACAAGGTCGCCCATTCCGGCTGCATCAATGCCGCGCCGAACATTCGTTATCTGCAATCCCCCTATGCGCTGTTCAACGGCGACCTGCTGCTGGCAGCCTATACCCCATCGGGCGATATGCATGTGTTGCTGGGCGATTTCACCGGTCATGGCCTGCCGGCTGCCGTCGGCGCGATGCCTTTGGCCGAAGTGTTCTATGGCATGACCGCCAAGGGCTACGGCCTGGCGCAGACCCTGCGGGAGATGAACGCCAAGCTCAAGCGCATCCTGCCAGTGGATATGTTCTGTTGTGCCACGCTGCTGTGCCTCAGCGTCCAGCGGCGGGTGGTAGAGGTATGGAATGGCGGCATGCCCGATGGCTATGTGCATGAAGTGGCCACGGGAAAGCGCACGCCATTGGTGTCACGGCATTTGCCGTTAGGCGTGTTGGCGCCCGAGGTGTTTGACGATTGCACTGAGGTCTGGCCCATGGCCTTGGGGGATCGGGTGTTCCTGCTGTCCGACGGGGTAATTGATACGGCGGATGCCAACGAGCAATTGTTTGGGGTCGAGCGCTTGCTCCAGGTGTTCGCCGCCAACCGCGAGCCTGAGCATCTGTTCGAGGAGATCGAACTGGCCCTTGCCAGGTTTCGTGGACAGGTGCGCGATGATGTCAGCCTGGTGGAAATCAGCCTGTTGCCCGAGCAGGCGCTGCAGTCGTCGACCGTGCAGTACACCGACAGCGGTCAGTCGTGCCCGCTGGACTGGTCGGTGAGTTTTGAGTTTCGCGCCGAAACCCTCAAGCGTTACAACCCGTTGCCGTACCTGTTGCAGTTGCTCCTGGAAATCCACGGGCTGCGGGGCCAGAGTGGCGCGCTGTACAGTGTGATGGCTGAATTGTATTCCAATGCCCTGGAGCATGGCGTGCTGGGCCTGGATTCCCAGCTCAAGCGCGATGTGCAGGGGTTTTCCCGCTACTATGGCCTGCGCAACGAGCGGCTCGACCAGCTAGACAGTGGCTATGTGCGCGTGCATGTGGACGTTGTGCCGACCGAGGTGGGCGGTTGTTTGAGCCTTCGAATTGAAGACAGTGGACCGGGTTTTGATGTGGAAGCGGTGCTGGCTCGGCCGCTGGATATCGACCGTCTGTCTGGGCGTGGGTTGAACCTGGTTCGGCAACTGAGCAGCAATGTACGCTGGACCGATGGCGGGCGCAGTGTGTGCGTGGAGTTTTGCTGGGCGGCTCTGGCATAATCCGCCGATTCTTGATCAAGGAGCGAACAAGTGACGCAGATACATATGGACCCTGAAGTGTTGGTGGGTTTGCAGGACGTGATGGAGGGTGAATACCCCCATTTGCTCGACACCTTTCTCGATGACTCGCAAAAGCGCGTCGAAGCACTGCGCGAGGCGCGCGGTGACGCCAAGGCGCTGGGGCGGATTGCCCATAGCTTCAAAGGCAGTAGCGGCCACCTCGGTGCGGTGCGCCTGGCGGAGCTGTGCCAGCGCCTGGAGATTGAGTCGACCAGCGCGCAGGTCGCCGATCTGGCCGATTTGGTGGATCAGATCGACCACGAGTTTGCCTTGGTCAAGCCGTTGTACGAGTCGGAGTGCCAACGGTTCTGGGTTGGTTGAAAAGCTGGCCCGACTTTTGCTCTCTATCTTCTGCCTGCGCCCTCGACCCTGCGCAGCGGAGACCAATTATGCCTCTAGCCCCCAACTCGCTCCTGCAGGCCGCCCCCACGGTCAAGCCGCAGGCTTCCCCCGCCAATGCGCAGGCAACGGCCGCGGACACGCGGGCTAGAGCGCCAGGCTTTGCACAGGTGTTCGCCAAGGAGTCCAAGGCGGCACCCGCCAAGGCTGTGGATATGGCGCCCAAGCCAAGCCGCGACAAGCCGGCCGAGACCAATGCAAAGAAGGATGTCGGCAACGACAAGCCTGCCGCTGGCACTCCAGCAGTTGCCGATAGCGGCAAGACTTTGCCTGCCACGCCGCCTGCCAAGGCGGACGCGGCAGCCAGCAGCGATGACGATAAAAGTGCCGACAAGGATCTGGCGCAAGCCCAGCCACCGGCAGTCGATCCGGTGCTCGATCCAGCCGTGATCGCGGCGGCGGCGCCCGCTCCGGTGGCGGTCCAGGCCGGCGTGGTGGATGACGTCAGCACGCCGCTGCTGGTGACCACGCCGCCGGTGACTGAAGAGGTCGCTCCGGCCTTCGACCCCGAAGCCGATCCATTGGACTCGTTGCCCGCCGTGCGCCTGGCGATGGAGCAGGGCGGCCATGTGTCTGCCAGCAGCCAGGCGGCGCAAAAGAACCTGCCGACCCAGGCTGAACCCACCGCCGCGCAGAACTTCACCAACGGCCTGGCGGCCATGGTTGACCAGCAGGCGGCCAAGGACAGCACTGACCAGGGTGGCGAAAAGGCCTTCAGCGGCCTGCTCGAAGATGGCCTCAAGGATTTGAAGGGGGCGAGCAGCGACACCCGCGTGGATGACTTCGCCAATCGCCTGGCCGCCTTGACCCAGGCCGCCACGCCCAAGACGGCCAACGCCTTGCCGCTGAATAACCAGCCGCTGGCCATGCACCAGGGGGGCTGGACCGAGGAAGTGGTGAACCGGGTCATGTACCTGTCCAGCGCCAACCTCAAGTCTGCCGATATCCAGTTGCAGCCGGCCGAACTGGGGCGCCTGGATATCCGCGTGAACATCACCGCCGACCAGCAGGCCCAGGTGAACTTCATGAGTGGCCATGCCGCCGTGCGCGAGGCCCTGGAAAGCCAATCCGGGCGCCTGCGGGAGATGTTCGCCCAGCAGGGCATGGGCCAGGTCGACGTGAACGTGTCCGACCAGTCCCGTGGCTGGCAAGGCCAGGGCCAGGACCAACAGCAGAGCCAGGCCCGTGGTGTCAGTGGCAGCAGTGGGCACAGCGATGGGCATGACACGGGCCTTGCCGGCGAAGCCGCCGAAGTGGCGGCGCCGATAGCCCAATCCGTCATCGGCTCCAGCGCCGTGGACTACTACGCCTGAAACCTGACCTCTGTGGGAGCTGGCTTGCCTGCGATAGCGGTGGGTCAGCAATATAGCTCGTGCCTGACACACCGCTATCGCAGGCAAGCCAGCTCCCACACTGGTTTTGTAGCGTTGCTGAAATCCGTGACAACTCTGGCATAACACTTGCTCTTGCCTTCCCGTGGATCTATGAAACCCCGAATAGTGACGGATTATTGGCATGGCGAAGAGTGACGACGCAGCAACAGCTCCTGTAGCAGGCAAGGGCAAGCTCAAGATGATCCTGTTGATTGTCCTGGCCTTGTTATTGGCCATCGGCGTGTCGGTTGGGGCTACCTGGTACTTTATGCACAGTGCCCAGAGCAAGCCGGTACCTGTGGCCGAGACCGCCAGCAACGTCAAGCAACCGGCAATCTTCGAGCAAATGCTCCCGGCCTTTGTCGCCAACTACAACCAGAACGGTCGGCAGCGCTACCTGCAGGTGAGCATTACCTTGCTGGCGCGCAATCAGGCGGACATGGATGCCCTCAAGGTGCATATGCCGGTGATCCGCAACAACCTGGTGATGCTGTTCTCCGGGCAGAGTTTCGACAGCCTGGCCACCCCCGTGGGCCAGGAAATGCTGCGCCAGAAAGTCACTGCCAGCGTGCAGGAAGTGGCCCAGAAAGAACTGGGCAAAGTCGTGGTCGAGCAGGCGCTCTTCACTAATTTCGTATTGCAGTAGGATCACGACATGGCCGTGCAAGACCTGCTGTCCCAGGATGAAATCGATGCCCTGTTGCATGGTGTCGACGATGGTCTGGTACAGACCGAAATGGCTGCCGAGCCCGGCAGCGTCAAAAGTTATGACCTGACCAGCCAGGATCGCATCGTCCGCGGACGCATGCCGACCCTGGAGATGATCAACGAACGTTTTGCCCGCTACACCCGTATCAGCATGTTCAACATGCTGCGCCGCTCGGCGGACGTGGCAGTGGGCGGCGTGCAGGTGATGAAGTTTGGCGAGTACGTGCATTCGCTGTACGTGCCCACCAGCCTCAACCTGGTCAAGATCAAACCCCTGCGGGGCACTGCGCTGTTCATCCTCGACGCCAAGCTGGTGTTCAAGCTGGTGGACAACTTCTTTGGCGGCGACGGCCGTCACGCCAAGATCGAAGGCCGCGAATTCACCCCTACCGAACTGCGCGTAGTGCGTATGGTGCTGGAACAGGCCTTTATCGACTTGAAGGAAGCCTGGCAGGCGATCATGGAAGTCAATTTCGAGTACATCAACTCGGAAGTGAACCCGGCCATGGCCAACATCGTCGGGCCCAGCGAAGCCATTGTGGTCTCCACCTTCCACATCGAACTCGATGGCGGTGGCGGCGACCTGCACGTGACCATGCCGTACTCGATGATCGAGCCGGTGCGCGAGATGCTCGATGCGGGCTTCCAGTCCGACCTCGACGACCAGGACGAACGCTGGGTCAAGGCCCTGCGCGAAGACTTGCTGGATGTCGACGTGCCGCTGAGCGCCACCGTGGCGCGCCGCCAATTGCGCCTGCGGGACATTTTGCACATGCAGCCGGGGGATGTGATTCCCGTTGAACTGCCAGACGAACTGATCATGCGCGCCAACGGCGTGCCGTCGTTCAAGGTCAAGCTCGGTTCCCACAAGGGCAACCTGGCGTTGCAGGTGGTCGAGCCGATCAACCGCCGCTGATTCCCCTCTAATTCATGATTTTTGCTGCGCCGAGGACATGTAATGGCTACCGAACACGAAAACACTTCCGCCGAAGACCAGGCCCTGGCTGACGAATGGGCGGCTGCCCTGGAAGAAACCGGCGACGCAGGCCAGGACGATATCGACGCCTTGCTGGCGGCCGATGCCGCCACTGCGCCGGTGGGCAACCGCCTGCCCATGGAAGAGTTCGGCAGCGTGCCGAAGAACCATGAGCCGGTATCGCTCGATGGTCCGAACCTGGACGTGATCCTCGATATCCCGGTATCGATCTCCATGGAAGTGGGCAGTACCGAAATCAATATCCGTAACCTGCTGCAACTGAACCAGGGGTCGGTGATCGAGCTCGATCGCCTGGCCGGCGAGCCGCTGGATGTGCTGGTCAACGGCACGTTGATTGCCCATGGCGAAGTCGTGGTGGTCAACGAGAAGTTTGGCATCCGCCTGACTGACGTGATCAGCCCCAGCGAACGTATCAAGAAGCTGCGCTGAGATGGCGCGTCGCTGGCTGGGACTCTTGTGGGCATTGCCCCTGGGCGTGATGGCGGCTGAACCGGTGGCCCAGGTCGCCGTGCCCGCCGCCGGCGCCAGCGTGACGGGGCAACTGACCCAGTTGGTGCTGGGCCTGTTGCTGGTGGTGGGGCTGATCTTCGTCCTCGCCTGGCTGCTGCGCCGAGTGCAACGCATTGGCCCGGGCAACGCCCAGGTCATCGAGTTGGTGGGATCGCGGGCCTTGGGGCCGCGTGATCGCCTGGTGCTGGTGCAGGTGGGCGAAGAGCAGATCCTGCTCGGCCTGACGCCTGGCCGTATTACCCCGTTGCATGTGCTCAAGCATCCGGTGAGCGTGGCCCAGACCGAGGCCGCCACACCGGAGTTCGCCCAGCGCCTGATGGAGCTGATGGGCAAGGACCAGAAGGATAAGAAGTAATGCGCGTTCTATTGACGCTCATGCTGTTGCTGGCAGCGCCGCTGGCGTTCGGCGCGGACCCGTTGTCGATCCCGGCGATCACCCTGGGCACCAATGCGGCTGGGGCCCAGGAGTATTCGGTCAGCCTGCAGATCCTGCTGATCATGACCGCGCTGAGCTTTATCCCGGCGTTCGTCATGCTCATGACCAGCTTTACCCGGATCATTATTGTGTTCTCGATCCTGCGTCAGGCCCTGGGCCTGCAGCAGACCCCGTCGAACCAGATCCTCACCGGCATGGCGCTGTTTCTGACCCTGTTCATCATGGCGCCGGTGTTCGACAAGGTGAACCAGCAAGCCCTGCAGCCCTACCTGGCAGAGAAAATGACGGCCCAGGACGCGGTGGAAAAGGCCCAGGGCCCGATCAAGGACTTTATGCTGTCGCAGACCCGCTCCAGCGACCTGGAACTGTTTGTGCGCCTGTCCAAACGCACTGACATCGCCAGCCCGGACCAGGCCCCGTTGACGATCCTGGTGCCAGCGTTTGTCACCTCCGAGCTCAAGACCGCGTTCCAGATCGGCTTCATGATCTTTATCCCGTTCCTGATCATCGACCTGGTGGTGGCCAGTGTGCTGATGGCCATGGGTATGATGATGCTGTCGCCGCTGATCATTTCGCTGCCGTTCAAGATCATGCTGTTTGTATTGGTGGATGGTTGGGCGCTGATTATCGGCACCCTGGCCGGCAGTTTCGGAGGGGTATAGCGCCATGACTCCAGAAGTCGCCGTCGACCTGTTTCGTGAAGCGCTGTGGCTGACCACCCTGATGGTCGCCGTGCTGGTGGTGCCCAGCCTGTTGGTGGGGTTGCTGGTGGCGATGTTCCAGGCCGCCACGCAGATCAACGAACAAACCTTGAGCTTCCTTCCGCGCCTGCTGGTGATGCTGGTGACGCTGATCGTTGCCGGCCCCTGGCTAGTACAGACCTTCATGGAATACATCCTGCAGTTGTACGGCAGTATTCCGCAGTTGATCGGCTGACCTGATGCAGTCCTTGCTGGCGTTGACCGACACCCAGATCAGCACTTGGGTGGCTGCGTTCATCCTGCCGTTGTTTCGGGTGGGCGCCTTGCTGATGACCATGCCGGTGATCGGTACGACCCTGGTCCCCAAGCGTGTGCGCTTGTTCTTCACTGTGGCGATTACCGTGGTCATCGTGCCGACGTTGCCAGCGATGCCGCCGGTCAACGCCCTGGACCTCAGTGCACTGCTGCTGATTGCCGAACAGATCCTGATCGGCGCCTTGATGGGCTTCTCCCTGACCCTGTTCTTCCAGGCCTTCGTGATTGCCGGGCAAATCGTCTCGATCCAGATGGGTATGGGCTTCGCGTCCATGGTCGATCCCACCAACGGCGTATCGGTGGCGGTGATCGGGCAATTTTTGACCATGCTGGTGACCTTGCTGTTTTTGGCGATGAACGGCCATCTAGTGGCGTTCGAGATCCTCACCGAGAGCTTTACTACCTTGCCGGTGGGCGAGGGCTTGATCGTCAATCACTTCTGGGAAGTGGTCGGCCGCCTCAGTTGGGTGCTGGGCGCCGCGTTGCTGCTGGTGCTGCCGGCGATCACCGCGCTGCTGGTGGTCAACATCGCCTTCGGCGTGATGACCCGCGCCGCGCCGCAGTTGAACATCTTCGCCATTGGTTTCCCGCTGACCCTGGTGTTGGGCCTGGGAATTTTCTGGATCGGCCTGGCCGACATTCTCAATCAGTATCAACCGCTGGCCAGTGATGCCTTGCAGTTTTTACGTGATCTGGCACGGGCGCGCTAAGCCATGGCCGAGAGCGAGAGTGGTCAGGACAAAACAGAAGACCCCACGGAGAAACGGAAAAAGGACTCCAGGGAAAAGGGCGAGATTGCCCGCTCCAAAGAGCTCAACACCCTCGCGGTGATGCTCGCCGGTGCCGGTGGCCTGCTGATCTACGGCGGCGGCCTGGCCCAGGACCTGATGGAGATCATGAAGCACAACTTCTCCCTGCCCCGGGATGTGCTGCTGGACCCGCGCGCCATGGGCATCTATTTGCTGCACTCAGGGAAGATCGCGATTCTGGCGGCGCAACCGGTGCTGATCACCTTGCTCCTGGCGGCGATCATCGGGCCGATCTCCCTGGGCGGCTGGCTGTTTGCGGCCGGCAGCCTGGCGCCAAAATTCAGCCGGATGAACCCCGGCGCCGGGATCAAGCGCATGTTCTCCGCCAAGGCCGTGGTGGAGCTGCTCAAGGCCCTGGCGAAGTTTTTTATCATCCTGTTCGTGGCGCTGGTGGTGTTGAAGTCAGATATCGACGACTTGCTGCGCATCGCCCATGAGCCGCTGGACCTGGCAATCATCCATAGCGTGCAGTTGGTGGGGTGGAGCTCATTGTGGATGGCCTGCGGGCTGATCCTGATTGCGGCGGTGGATGCGCCGATCCAGCTGTGGGAAAGCCACAAGAAACTGCTGATGACCAAGCAGGAAGTGCGCGACGAGCACAAGGATCAGGAAGGCAAGCCGGAAGTGAAGCAGCGCATTCGCCAGCTGCAGCGGGAGATGTCCCAGCGCAAGATGATGGCGTCGGTGCCCGATGCCGATGTGGTCATCACCAACCCGACCCACTATGCCGTGGCGCTCAAATACGACGCCGAGAAGGGCGGTGCGCCGTTGCTGCTGGCCAAGGGCAGTGACTTCACCGCCTTGAAGATCCGCGAAATCGCCCAGGCCAACGACATCCTGCTGCTGGAATCACCGGCGCTGGCGCGTTCGATCTTCTACTCAACCGATCTGGATCACGAGATCCCGGCTGGGCTGTATCTGGCGGTGGCGCAGGTGCTGGCCTATGTCTACCAGATTCGCCAATACCGTGCGGGCAAGGGCAAGCGCCCGGATCCCCTCAAGGACTTGCCGATTCCACTGGATTTGCGCCGCGATTCCTGAGTATCAGTTGGGGCCTTGTCTATGGCTTAAGGGCTTGTCTGAGGGCTAAAGGCTTGTCTGTGGCGAGCGGGCTTGCCCTCGCGCTGGGCTGCGCAGCAGCCCCAAAACCAACCACCGCGGTCTGCCCGACACTACGCGGCGCCCTTCTTATTGGGGCTGCTTCGCAGCCCAGCGCGGGGGCAAGCCCGCTCGCCACAGGCAAGCCCCTAAACCACAGATAATCCCCTAAGGCACAGACAAGCCCCTAAACCACAGATAATCCCCTAAGGCACAGACAAGCCCCTAAGCCCCAGATAATCCCCTAAGCCACAGACAGTTCCTTAAGCCCCAGGCAAGCTCTTACCATCGGTCTGAAGTTGCGCGCAACCTGTCAACTTTGACAGTAGCCAGCGCCGGTGCCTCGCGCTTTGATAGGTCGTAGAAGTGCGTGGTTTCGGGAGAAAGGCAATGGCAATCGGTACAGTGAAGTGGTTCATCGATTCAACGGGCTTTGGCTTTATTACGCCGGACGGTGGCGCAGAGGACCTGTTTGTTCGCTTTTTCGGCATTTTCGGTAGCGGTCACAGAGCGCTGGCAGAGGGCCAAAAGGTCGAGTTTGATATCGTCGAAGACCCAAAAGGCAAGCAGGCAGTAAACGTCAGGCCGCTCTAGCCAGCCCTGCGGCGTACCACCGGTAAGTCCTCAAGCAAAAGTTGGAAGGCTTCTTGCAACAGCGCCTGCAAGTCGCCTTCTGGCGTCAAAGTTTTGCTTCAAGGGACACGAGGAATACCGGTGGATCGCTCTAATATGTTCAGCACAGCCCGTGGCACCCTGACAGACCTCTCGCGAGGCAATCTGGGTGTGCCGTTGTTGCTGCTGGTGATGCTGGCAATGATGATGTTGCCGATACCGCCGTTCTTGCTGGACGTGTTCTTCACCTTCAACATTGCCCTGTCGATCGTCGTGCTGCTGGTCTGCGTCTACGCGCTGCGGCCTTTGGATTTCGCGGTATTCCCGACCATTTTGCTGGTTGCCACGCTGCTGCGCCTGGCCCTTAACGTGGCCTCCACGCGGGTGGTCATGCTGCACGGCCAGGACGGTCACGCCTCGGCGGGCAAGGTGATCCAGGCCTTTGGCGAGGTGGTGATTGGTGGTAACTATGTGGTCGGTGTCGTGGTGTTTGCGATCCTGATGATCATCAACTTCGTGGTGGTGACCAAAGGTGCCGGGCGGATCTCCGAGGTGAGTGCGCGTTTCACCCTCGACGCCATGCCTGGCAAGCAAATGGCGATCGACGCCGACCTCAACGCCGGCCTGATCGACCAGAACCAGGCCAAGTCCCGCCGTTCTGAAGTGGCCCAGGAAGCCGAGTTCTATGGCTCCATGGACGGTGCGAGCAAGTTCGTGCGCGGCGACGCCATCGCCGGCCTGCTGATCCTGTTTATCAACCTGATCGGCGGCATGGCGGTCGGGATCTTCCAGCACGGCATGACCTTCGGTGATGCGGGCAGGGTTTACGCCTTGCTGACCATTGGTGACGGTTTGGTGGCGCAATTGCCATCACTGTTGTTATCCACAGCTGCGGCGATCATGGTGACCCGTGCGTCCGGCTCCGAAGACATGGGCAAACAGATCAACCGCCAGATGTTCGCCTCGCCCAAGGCCCTGGCCGTGGCGGCCGGCATCATGGCGATCATGGGCATCGTGCCGGGCATGCCGCACTTCTCTTTTCTGAGCATGGCCGCCCTGGCCGCCGGCGGTGCGTACCTGTTCTGGAAGAAGCAGAACACGGTCAAGGTCCAGGCCTTGAAAGAGGTGGAACGCCAGCAGGACCTGTTGCCATCGCCGGCCCGTGCCCAGGAAACCAAGGAGTTGGGCTGGGATGACGTGACGCCCATCGACATGATCGGCCTCGAAGTCGGTTACCGCCTGATCCCCTTGGTGGATCGCAACCAGGGCGGCCAGTTACTGGCGCGGATCAAGGGTGTGCGCAAGAAGTTGTCCCAGGACCTGGGCTTTTTGATGCCCACCGTCCACATCCGCGACAACCTCGACCTGGCCCCCAGTGCCTACCGCCTGACGCTGATGGGTGTGACCCTGGCCGAAGCCGAGATCTACCCCGACCGCGAGTTGGCGATCAACCCCGGGCAGGTATTCGGCACCCTGAGCGGCATAACCGCCAAAGATCCGGCTTTTGGCCTGGAAGCGGTGTGGATCGAAGTCAGCCAGCGGAGCCAGGCGCAGTCCCTGGGTTACACCGTGGTTGACGCCAGCACCGTGGTTGCCACGCACCTCAACCAGATTTTGTACAAGCACTCCCACGAGCTGATTGGCCACGAAGAAGTCCAGCAACTCATGCAATTGCTGGCCAAAGCCTCGCCAAAGCTGGCCGAAGAGCTGGTGCCAGGGGTGTTGTCGCTGTCGCAGCTGCTCAAGGTGCTGCAGGCGCTACTGGCCGAACAGGTGCCGGTGCGGGACATTCGCAGCATTGCCGAGGCTATCGCCAACAATGCCGCCAAGAGTCAAGATACTGCCGCGCTGGTGGCAGCGGTGCGCGTCGGATTGTCGCGTGCCATCGTCCAAAGCATTGTAGGGCTTGACTCTGAGCTGCCTGTGATCACCTTGGAACCAAGGTTGGAACAAATATTGCTCAATAGTATCCAGAAGGCAGGACAGGGCCAGGAAGAGGGCGTTCTGCTGGAACCAAGCATGGCTGAAAAGCTGCAGCGTTCGTTGATCGACGCCGCACAGCGCCAGGAAATGCAGGGCCAACCGGTGATTCTGCTGGTGGCAGGCCCCGTCCGGGCGATGTTGTCGCGGTTTGGACGCTTGGCAGTACCAAATTTGCACGTTTTGGCTTACCAGGAAATTCCTGACAATAAGCAAGTGACTATCGTCGCGACAGTAGGGCCCAACGGCTGAGGTAGTGGGTTATGCAAGTAAAGCGTTTTTTCGCCGCCGATATGCGTCAGGCCATGAAGCTGGTTCGTGATGAACTGGGCGCCGACGCGGCTATTATCGGTAACCGCCGCATTGCCGGCGGTGTCGAGCTGACGGCTGCCCTGGATTACAAACCCCAGGCCCTGGCGCCGCGCGTGCCGAACATGGAACTCGAAGACGAGTTGCGCAAGACCGCCTCGCGCATTGTCTCGGCCCAGGCCGAGCTGAGCATGCGTGGCGACAGCGATGCGACCACCAATCGCCAATTGTTTGCCGGCCTGCCGCTGACTGCGGCCGAGCCACTGGTAGAACCGACTTTCGTCGAGCCGCCACGTCCCGCCGCGCCAGCACCGGCCGCTGCGGTCGACCAGCGCGTGTTCGACTCGATGCGCTTTGAACTCAATGGCCTGCGCGAACTGCTGGAAGTGCAGTTGGGCTCGCTGGCCTGGAACCAGTTGCAAGGCAGCAAGCCGCAACAGGCCAATCTCTGGCGTCGTCTGCAACGCATCGGCTTGTCCGGCCCGTTGTCGCGCGACCTGCTGGAGCTGACCACCGGCATTGAAGAGCCTCGCCAAGCCTGGCGCATGTTGCTGGCCCACCTGGCGCGGATGATCCAGACCCCGGAAATCGAACCCCTTGAAGAAGGTGGCGTGATTGCCATGGTCGGCCCTGCCGGCATGGGCAAGACCACCACCCTGGCCAAGCTGGCCGCCCGTTATGTACTCAAGTACGGCGCCCACAATATTGCGCTGGTGAGCATGGACAGCTACCGCATCGGTGCCCAGGAACAGCTCAAGACGTTGGGCCGCATCCTCAATGTACCGGTGACCCATGTCGACCCGGGCCAATCCCTGGCCAACGCCCTCGACCCGCTGCTGCGCAAGCGCGTGGTGCTGATCGATACCGCCGGCCTGCAAGCCAGCGATCCGGCGTTGCGCATGCAGCTGGAAAGCCTGGCCGGGCGCGGGATCAAGTCGAAAAATTACCTGGTACTTGCAACAACCAGCCAAAAACAGGTTCTGACTGCTGCGTACCACAGCTACAAGCGTTGCGGGCTGGCCGGTTGCATCCTGACTAAGCTGGATGAAACCGCAAGCCTTGGCGAAGTGTTGAGCCTTGCCATCAGCCATGAATTACCGGTCGCCTACCTGACCGACGGGCCGCGGATCCCGGATGACTTGCATCTGCCGCGCCGTCATCAGTTGGTCAGCCGTGCAGTCAGTGTGCAAATGCAGGATGAACCCAGTGAAGAGGCTATGGCGGATATGTTCGCCGACCTCTATCACAACCCAGCCAAGCGGGTCGGCTGAAGGCAACATGAAACACAGTGCAATGTACCTACATCGATGGTCTGCTACCGCGGCCACCCTATGTAGCCTGCGGCTAAGCAAGACAAGGTAAAGAAAGAACATGGGCAGCATGCATCCCGTACAGGTGATCGCGGTGACCGGCGGCAAAGGTGGCGTCGGGAAAACTAACGTGTCAGTGAATTTGTCCCTGGCCCTGGCAGAGCTTGGCCGCCGCGTCATGCTGCTGGATGCCGACCTGGGCCTGGCGAACGTTGACGTTCTGCTGGGACTGACGCCCAAACACACCCTGGCCGATGTCATAGAGGGCCGCTGTGAGCTGCGCGATGTGCTGTTGCAGGGGCCAGGGGGGATTCGTATCGTCCCGGCCGCCTCCGGCACCCAGAGCATGGTGCATCTGAGCCCGGCGCAGCATGCCGGCCTGATCCAGGCCTTCAGTGATATCGGCGACAACCTCGACGTGCTGGTGATCGACACCGCTGCCGGGATTGGCGAGTCGGTAGTCAGCTTCGTGCGCGCCGCCCAAGAAGTGTTGCTGGTGGTCTGCGACGAACCCACCTCGATCACCGACGCTTACGCCCTGATCAAACTGCTCAACCGTGACTACGGCATGAACCGCTTCCGTGTGCTGGCCAACATGGCCCAGAGCCCACAAGAAGGGCGCAACCTGTTCGCCAAGTTGACCAAGGTCACGGATCGCTTCCTCGATGTCGCCTTACAATACGTCGGCGCAGTTCCCTATGACGAGTGTGTGCGCAAGGCTGTGCAAAAGCAGCGTGCAGTCTACGAAGCGTTCCCTCGTTCGAAATGCTCGTTGGCGTTCAAGGCAATTGCTCAGAAGGTCGATACCTGGCCACTGCCCGCCAATCCCCGGGGGCATCTGGAGTTTTTCGTCGAGCGATTGGTGCATCAGACGAGTGCAGGACCGGTGCTATGACAGCCAGCGGCTACAACCTTTACAAAAAATCAGCGCGTGACAGCCAGGGCGAATTGATCGAGCGCTATGCGCCTCTGGTCAAGCGCATTGCCTACCACCTGCTGGCACGCCTGCCCGCCAGTGTCCAGGTCGAAGACCTGATCCAGGCCGGGATGATCGGCTTGCTCGAAGTGTCGACCAAGTACGACGCGAGCAAGGGGGCGAGTTTCGAGACGTATGCGGGTATCCGTATCCGTGGCGCGATGCTCGATGAAGTGCGTAAAGGTGATTGGGCGCCGCGTTCGGTCCACCGCAATACCCGGATGGTGAGTGACGCAATTCGCTCAATTGAAGCAAAAACCGGTCGCGACGCTAAAGATCACGAAGTTGCGGCCGAACTCCAATTGAGTCTCGACGATTACTACGGGATTTTGAACGATACCTTGGGCAGCCGCCTGTTCAGTTTCGACGACCTGCTACAGGACGGCGAACATGAAGGGCTGCACGAGGACGGCGCGAGCGCTCACCAGGAGCCTTCACGCGACCTGGAAGATGAACGCTTCCAGGGCGCCCTGGCGGACGCGATTGCCAATCTGCCGGAGCGTGAGCGGCTGGTGTTGGCGCTGTACTACGACGAAGAGCTGAACCTCAAGGAAATCGGTGAGGTCCTGGGGGTCAGCGAATCGCGGGTCAGCCAGCTACATAGCCAATGCGCGGCCCGCTTGCGGGGGCGTTTGGGAGAGTGGCGAGCGCGCTGACAGGCAGTGTGGGGACACTGTGAACGATAACCGCCAGGGCGCGAGCCGGGCGGGAGCGGCTCGTGGAGTGCCCTAGCAGTCCTTTTTGTGTAATGCCTGTTGAATGATATGGCGCGCCCAGGTGCTGGACGCGTTTAAGACTGCTTGGAGGTCGAATTGGACAAGAACATGAAAATCCTCATCGTTGATGACTTCTCAACGATGCGGCGGATCATAAAAAACCTGTTGCGTGACCTTGGGTTCACTAACACGGTCGAGGCGGATGACGGCATTACTGCGATTCCGATCCTCAACAGCGGGAGCATCGACTTTCTGGTAACTGACTGGAACATGCCTGGCATGACCGGCATTGATCTACTGCGCCACGTGCGCGCGGATGAAAAACTGCGCAGCCTGCCTGTGCTGATGGTGACCGCTGAAGCCAAGCGTGAACAGATCATCGAAGCCGCCCAGGCGGGGGTCAACGGCTACGTGGTCAAGCCATTCACTGCACTGGCCTTGAAAGAGAAGATTGAAAAAATCTTCGAACGCATCGGTCATTGATGCTGCCACGGGGGAGCTATGGAGCATAAAGAATCATCGCAGGCCGACTTTGAGTCGACCCTGAAAAAACATGCTCACCAACTCGTCGAAAGCCTGGAAAAAGGCCAGTTCGGCGACGCAGTGCAGTTGATCCATGAGCTCAACCAGACCCGCGACCGCGGCCTGTACCAGGAAGTGGGCAAGCTCACCCGTGAGTTGCACAGTGCGATCGTCAATTTCCAGATCGACCCGCACATGCCCCAGGCCGAGGAAATCTCGCAGATCACTGATGCCACCGAACGCTTGTCCTATGTGGTCAGGCTGACTGAGGCGGCAGCCAATCGCACCATGGACCTGGTGGAAAACGCCACGCCCCTGGTCAACGGCATGGCCAATGAGGCCAAGGCGTTGAGCGCTGACTGGGGGCGTTTCATGCGCCGCGAAGTCGGTGCTGAAGAATTTCGTGAGCTGGCGCGTCGGGTCGAAGGTTTTCTGTCACGCAGCGAGCAGGAAAACCGCACGGTTTCCAGCAACCTCAATGACATCCTGCTGGCCCAGGATTACCAGGACCTCACCGGTCAGGTGATCAAGCGCGTGACCCTGTTGGTCACCGAAGTGGAAAGCAACCTGCTCAAACTGGTGCTGATGGCTGGCCAAGTCGACCGTTTTGCCGGCATTGAACATGACCGCGAAGCGATCCTCTCGGAAAAAGATCCACAAAAACACCTCGCCAAGGGTGAAGGTCCGCAGATTCATGCCGATAAACGTGAAGACGTTATGTCAGGTCAAGATGACGTAGACGATTTGCTGTCCAGTTTAGGCTTCTAAGGAGCACGCAATATGAGCTTCGGCGCCGATGAAGAAATCCTTCAGGATTTCCTTGTAGAGGCCGGCGAAATTCTAGAGCAGTTGTCCGAGCAACTGGTCGAGCTGGAAAGCCGACCGGATGATGCGAACCTGCTCAATGCAATTTTTCGCGGTTTTCACACTGTAAAAGGGGGCGCCGGCTTCCTCCAGCTCCATGAGCTGGTGGAGTGCTGCCACATCGCCGAAAACGTGTTCGACATCCTGCGCAAGGGTGAGCGGCACGTTGATTCGGAATTGATGGACGTGATCCTCGAAGCCCTGGACGCGGTCAATGGCATGTTCAACGAAGTGCGTGAACGCGCTCCGATTACTGCCGCCACCCCGCAACTGCTGGCCGCCCTGGCGCGCCTGGCAGAACCTGCCGCATTGGTCGCCGCCCCGGTGGTTGAAGCCGCACCTGAACCGGTGGCCGAACCCGACGTCACCGACAGCGAATTCGAACAACTGCTGGACTCCCTCAATGCCGTCAAGGCCGAGGCCGAGGCCGAAGCACCGGCAGCGGCTGCGCCGGCCATGGTGCCGACCAGCGAAGACATCACCGACGCCGAGTTCGAGTCCTTGCTCGACCAGTTGCACGGCAAGGGCCAGTTTGCCCCGGACGCCGTGGCGGCCACACCGCAGCCTGTGGAGCCTGCTGCGCCAGCGGCCAGCACCGATATCACCGACGACGAATTTGAAGCACTGCTGGATCAGTTGCATGGCAAGGGTTCGTTTGCTGCCGATGCTTTGCCGGCAGTCGCTGCGGCGGCTGCACCTGCTGCTGCGGCGCCTGCTGCCGCACCGGCGGCGGATGGCTTGATCACCGACCACGAATTCGAATCCCTGCTGGACGAATTGCACGGCAAGGGCAAGTTTTCCGAGGTGGCACCTGCCGCCGCCGCGACCGCGACCGCCACAGCGGCGGTGGCCAAACCGGCACCCGCTGCCGCCGCCAAGGCCGCTGCACCGGCTCCCGCACGTGCCGCCGCCCCGGCGCCAGCCCGTGCGCCCGCCGCTGCCGAGAAAGCCCCGGCCAGTGAAGCCGAAACCACCGTGCGGGTGGATACCGCGCGCCTGGACGACATCATGAACATGGTCGGCGAACTGGTGCTGGTGCGTAACCGCCTGGTGCGCCTGGGCTTGAACAGCGGCGACGAAGCCATGCAAAAGGCCGTGTCGAACCTCGACGTGGTCACTGCCGACCTGCAGACCGCGGTGATGAAGACGCGCATGCAGCCGATCAAGAAAGTCTTCGGGCGCTTCCCGCGCCTGGTTCGTGACTTGGCCCGGCAGTTGAAAAAAGAGATCGCCCTGGAACTGGTGGGCGAAGAGACCGACCTCGACAAAAACCTGGTCGAGGCCCTGGCCGACCCATTGGTCCACTTGGTGCGCAACGCGGTCGACCACGGTGTGGAAACCCCGGAAGAGCGCGAAGCCAGCGGCAAGCCGCGCCTGGGCAAAGTGATCCTGGCGGCCGAGCAGGAAGGCGACCATATCCTGCTGTCGATCACCGATGACGGCAAAGGCATGGACTCCAATATCCTGCGCGGCATCGCGGTCAAGCGCGGCGTCATGGACAAGGACGCGGCCGACCGCCTGACCGATACCGAGTGCTACAACCTGATTTTCGCCCCGGGCTTTTCGACCAAGACCGAGATTTCCGACGTGTCCGGCCGTGGCGTGGGCATGGACGTGGTGAAAACCAAGATCAGCCAGCTCAACGGCTCGATCAATATTTACTCGACCAAGGGCCAAGGCTCGAAGATCGTCATCAAGGTGCCGTTGACCCTGGCGATCATGCCGACCTTGATGGTGATGCTGGGCAACCAGGCGTTCGCCTTCCCGCTGGTCAACGTCAACGAAATCTTCCACCTCGACCTGTCGCGCACCAATGTGGTCGACGGCCAGGAAGTAGTGATCGTGCGGGACAAGGCCCTGCCTTTGTTCTACCTCAAGCGTTGGCTGGTGGCGTCTGCCGCTCATGAAGAGCAGCGTGAAGGCCACGTGGTGATCCTGTCCGTGGGCACCCAGCGTATCGGCTTTGTCGTCGATCAGTTGGTTGGCCAGGAAGAAGTGGTCATCAAACCATTGGGCAAGATGCTGCAAGGAACGCCAGGCATGTCGGGTGCGACCATTACCGGTGACGGTCGGATCGCGCTGATTCTCGATGTTCCGAGCATGCTCAAGCGTTACGCCGCACGGCGTATTTGATTCTGGTTGGGCGGGGCGATTGTCCCTCGCCCGGCCTAACGGAGTGGTTATGGTAGTCAAGGTTCTGGTGGTGGATGATTCGGGTTTCTTCCGCCGCCGCGTCTCGGAAATTCTTTCAGCGGATTCCAACATCCAGGTGGTCGGTACGGCCACCAACGGCAAAGAGGCGATTGATCAGGCCCTGGCGTTGAAGCCAGACGTGATCACCATGGACTACGAGATGCCGATGATGGATGGCATCACCGCTGTGCGCCACATCATGCAGCGTTGCCCGACCCCGGTGTTGATGTTCTCGTCGCTGACCCACGAAGGCGCCCGAGTGACCCTCGACGCGCTGGACGCTGGCGCCGTGGATTTTTTGCCGAAGAATTTCGAAGACATCTCGCGCAACCCCGAGAAGGTCAAGCAGATGCTCTGCGAGAAGGTGCACAGCATCTCGCGCAGCAACCGCAGCAGCTTCCGCGCGCCGGTGGCTCCCGCTCCGGTAGCGGCGCCTGCACCGACCAGCAGCAGTTTCGGACGTCCGGCTCCCGCGCCAGTGGCACGGCCTGCCGTGGCGCCGACGCGCACGGCGGCGCCAAGTCCTGCGTCGCCTGCGCCCAAGCGCAAGGCCTACAAACTGGTGGCGATCGGTACGTCCACCGGCGGCCCGGTGGCCTTGCAGCGCGTCCTGACCCAGTTGCCCGCCAACTTCCCCGCGCCCATCGTGCTGATCCAGCACATGCCCGCCGCTTTTACCAAGGCCTTTGCCGAGCGCCTGGACAAGCTGTGCCGCATCAGCGTCAAGGAAGCCGAAGACGGCGATATCCTGCGCCCAGGCCTGGCCTTGCTGGCCCCCGGTGGCAAGCAAATGATGGTGGACGGTCGCGGCGCGGTAAAAATCTTGCCGGGTGATGAGCGCCTGAACTACAAGCCGTGTGTGGATATCACCTTCGGTTCGGCAGCCAAGTCCTACGGTGACAAAGTTCTGGCGGTGGTCCTCACCGGCATGGGCGCCGACGGTCGCGAAGGCGCGCGCCTGCTCAAGCAGGGCGGCAGCTCGATCTGGGCCCAGGACGAAGCCAGTTGCGTGATCTATGGCATGCCCATGGCCATCGTCAAGGCCGACCTGGCCGACGCGGTCTACAGCCTGGATGACATCGGCAAGCACCTGGTGGAGGCCTGTCACTGATGGATGTGTTGAGCCTGGTTGGGATACTCCTGGCGTTTGTCGCCATTATTGGCGGCAACTACCTGGAAGGCGGCCACCTTGGCGCCCTGGCCAACGGTCCGGCAGCACTGATCGTGATCGGCGGTACCGTCGGCGCGGCGCTGTTGCAGTCACCCCTGAGCTCATTCAAGCGGGCCATGCAGATCCTGGTGTGGATCATTTTCCCGCCGCGCGTGGATCTGGCTGGCGGTATCGACCGCGTGGTCAACTGGAGCCTCACCGCCCGCAAGGAAGGTCTGTTGGGCCTTGAAGGCGTGGCCGATGCCGAACCCGACAGCTACTCGCGCAAGGGCTTGCAACTGCTGGTCGACGGCGCGGAGCCGGAAGCGATCCGCAGCATCCTCGAGGTGGACTTCTACACCCAGGAAAGCCGCGATATCAACGCGGCCAAAGTTTTTGAAAGCATGGGCGGCTACGCGCCGACCATCGGCATCATCGGTGCGGTCATGGGCCTGATCCACGTGATGGGCAACCTGGCCGACCCCTCGCAACTGGGCAGCGGCATCGCCGTGGCATTCGTCGCCACCATTTATGGCGTGGCCAGTGCCAACCTGTTGCTGCTGCCGATTGCCAGCAAGCTCAAATCCATTGCCATGCGCCAATCCCGTTACCGGGAAATGCTCTTGGAGGGCATCCTGTCGATTGCCGAGGGCGAGAACCCGCGCTCCATCGAATTGAAGCTCCAGGGCTTCATGGATTGATGAGCATGCGCCTCCCTGTAGGAGCGAGCTTGCTCGCGAAAAACCCGAGAGCACCGCGTTTAACCCGCAGCCCCGCGTTATCGTTCGCGATTTTCGCGAGCAAGCTCGCTCCTACAGTTGATGTGTGTTGTGAGGGGTATTGCCTGTGAGCCGTCGCCGCCGCGAGCCTGAAGAGCACGTCAACCATGAACGCTGGCTGGTGTCCTACGCCGACTTCATCACTTTGCTGTTCGCCTTCTTCGTGGTGATGTACTCCATTTCCTCGATCAACGAAGGCAAGTACAAAGTCATCTCCGAAGCCTTGGTGGGGGTTTTTACCGACTCCGATCGGGCCCTCAAGCCGATTCCCATTGGCGACGAGCGGCCCAAGACCATGACCCCGGCCAAACCCCTGGTCAAGGACAGCGACGAGACCGACGCCGGTATCAGTGGCGGCAGCGATCCGCTCAAGAGCATCGCCGACGATATCAGCGCGGCATTTGGCGATCTGATCAGCTCCAACCAGATGACCATTCGTGGCAACGAGTTGTGGGTGGAGATCGAGCTCAATTCCAGCCTGCTGTTCGCCAGCGCCGATGCCCTGCCCAGTGATATTGCCTTCAGCATCATCGATAAGGTGGCGGCCATCCTCAAACCCTTCGACAACCCGATCCACGTCGAAGGCTTTACCGATGACCAACCGATCCATACCGCGCAATTTCCCACCAACTGGGAACTGTCGTCGGCGCGTTCGGCGAGCATCGTACGCATGCTGGCGATGCAGGGCGTGAACCCTGGGCGCCTGGCGTCGGTGGGCTACGGTGAATTCCAGCCCGTGGCCAATAATGCGACGGCTGAAGGCCGTGCGCGCAATCGTCGGGTGGTGTTGGTGGTGTCGCGCAACCTGGATGTGCGCCGCAGCCTGACCGCCACCGGCGCGGCCAATGCACAACCTGATGCTGCAATGAAGCGGGCTGGCACACAAACTGCACCGACGCCCGTAAAGCCGCCGGTTCGTGAGAGTGCCGTCAATTCTCCGTCACCGGCTCTATAACCTCGTGCTATTTCTCGGTCGAGCCAGTGCCTGCCGGGAGGAACAATCCGAATGAGAGTCTGGGCAGTTGCCAATCAAAAAGGTGGGGTCGGCAAGACCACTACCTCCATCGCCTTAGCCGGTCTGCTGGCCGAGGCGGGCAAGCGCGTGGTCATTGTCGACCTGGATCCCCACGGCTCGATGACCAGCTATTTCGGCTACGACCCCGATGCCCTGGAGCACAGTTGCTTCGACCTGTTCCTGCACAAGGGCAGTGTCCCCGCAGGCTTGCCCGGGCAACTGTTGTTGCCCACCAGCAACGAAAACATTTCCCTGTTGCCCTCCAGCACCGCCCTGGCCACCCTGGAGCGCCAGTCGCCGGGGCAGAGCGGCCTGGGCCTGGTGATCGCCAAGAGCTTGGCGCAGCTGTGGCAGGATTTCGACTACGCAATCATCGACAGCCCGCCATTGCTTGGCGTGCTGATGGTCAACGCCCTGGCGGCCAGCCAGCAATTGGTGATCCCGGTGCAAACCGAACACCTGGCGGTCAAGGGCCTGGAGCGTATGGTCAACACCCTGGCCATGATTAACCGTTCGCGCAAACAGGCGCTGCCGTTCAGCATCGTGCCGACCCTGTTTGACCGTCGCACCCAGGCCTCCCTCGGCACCTTGCGCGTATTGCGCGACGCCTACCCAGAAACTATCTGGCAAGGCTATATCCCGGTGGACACGCGCCTGCGTGACGCCAGCCGCGCAGGCCTGGCGCCGTCGCAATTCGACGGCAAGAGCCGTGGCGTACTGGCGTACCGCGCCTTGCTCAAGCATCTGCTGGCCCAGCAACTTGTGGCGCAGGTGGCGTGAAATGAACCTGAATTCAAGTCCATGGGGCATCGCGCCGATAACCTTTGAATACACGGTTAACGGGGCTTGCGCGTGGGCATACAGATGAATCGTCCTGTCGATATCAAGACCCGGCCGCAACTGGCGCTGCAGTCCTACCTGGATGCGCTGCTGCAAGAGGCGACCGAGGAACTGCTGCCCGAGCCGATCCTGGTGCTGGATGAGGTGGTGGCGGTGCCTGTGGTCGAGGCTGAGGCCGGCCTGGATGAGTTCCAACTGGCGGTCCTGGAAGAGCAGGCCCGTGATGCGTTGGTGGTGCCGGTCGCCGTTGCGGTCGTGCCTGAGCCTGTACCGCTGGTGCTGGTACCGCCAGTGGCCGAGGTGCATCGGCCGCCGAGCATTACTCCGCCGCCGGTGGAAACCGATGGCCGGCCGGCCTGGGCTGCCGAGTCGTTCGAGTGCCTGCTGTTCGATGTGGCCGGTCTGACGCTGGCGGTGCCGCTGGTGTGCCTGGGGTCGATCTACTCCCTGGAAGGCCAGGAGTTGACGCCGTTGTTTGGCCAGCCGGAGTGGTTCCTCGGGATCCTGCCGAGCCAGGCCGGCAACCTCAAGGTGCTGGACACTGCGCGCTGGGTGATGCCCGACCGCTATCGCGATGATTTCCGCCAGGGCCTGCAATACGTGATCTCGGTGCAGGGCTACGAATGGGGGTTGGCGGTGCATCAGGTCAGCCGTTCGCTGCGCCTGGACCCCAACGAAATCAAATGGCGCAGCCACCGTGGCCAGCGGCCATGGCTGGCGGGCACGGTGATTGAACATATGTGCGCGCTGCTGGATGTCGCCGAATTGGCGGAGCTGATTGCCAGCGGCGCGGTAAAAGATCTGCCAGGTAACAAACGTACTTGATAAGAGGCGCAGCGCCACGGTGCTGCCAAAGAAGAACACACGCCGTTATCAACGGTATTTGAAGGGGTCAGGGGTATGAACAAGTCGTCAGCGTCCGCACAGGGTTTGGATGATCCGATTCTGCAATGGGTGACCTTCAAACTGGACAACGAGTCCTACGGCATCAACGTTATGCGCGTGCAGGAAGTGCTGCGCTACACCGAAATCGCGCCAGTACCGGGGGCGCCGAGCTACGTGCTGGGCATCATCAACCTGCGCGGCAACGTCGTGACCGTGATCGACACCCGCCAGCGCTTTGGCCTGATGCCGACTGAAGTCAACGACAACACCCGGATCGTCATCATCGAAGCCGACAAGCAAGTGGTCGGGATCATGGTCGACAGCGTGGCCGAAGTGGTTTACCTGCGTCAGTCGGAAGTCGAGACTGCGCCGAATGTCGGCAACGAAGAATCGGCCAAGTTTATCCAGGGCGTATGCAACAAGAACGGCGAGCTGCTGATTCTGGTTGAGCTGGACAAGATGATGAGCGAAGAAGAGTGGTCGGACCTGGAGAACATCTGATTGATGCTTGAGGTAGCGGTAATCGTCCTGGCCCTGCTGTGGGTCGGGACTCTCGTGGTGTTGCTGCGTCATATGCGCCAGCAGCGCGAGTCGGCGCTGCAGCAGGCCGAGCGCGACGCCGTGCGCGACCAACGTCTGCGCGAGATGGCCAAGCGCGTGGACAACTACCAGCAAAGCGCCGTGCGGGTGGGGGAGGACGTGCATGAATTGCGTTCAATCGTCGCCCCGTTGCCCGACAAACTGTCGGCACTGGAACAGCGCGACCCGGCCAACCTGTCCTTCGCCCAAGCGGCGAAGCTGGTGGGCATGGGCGCAACGGTGGATGAACTGACCCAATCCTGCGGCCTGACCCAGGCCGAGGCGCAGTTGATGAGCAAATTGCACAAAAGCTGAAGGTGCCGCAGTTCCCATGCAGGAGCGGGCCGTTGTGGCAAGCGGGCTGTTGTGGCGAGCGGGCTTGCCCCGCGTTGGGCTGCGCAGCAGCCCCAGTAAGCCGAATGCATTGTGTCAGATACACCATGGAGGCTGGTTTTGGGGGCTGCTTCGCAGCCCAGCGCGGGGCAAGCCCGCTCGCCACAATAGCTAGCTCCCACATTTTGGGTCGGCATACAGCCTTGGGATTTCAGTAATCATCCCCGCGCGCCGTCACATCCCGCTCCTCTGGCTCGGCATTCGGATCATAGCCCACCGGGAATTTGCCCTTCAACGTCCAGGCAAACGCAATAATCTCGGCGATGGTCCGGTACAACTCTTCGGGGATGCTGTCCCCCCAGTTCCATGCGCGCCAGCAATTTCACCAGCTCGGCATTTTCATAAATCGGTACTTCGTGCTCCCGCGCCAATTTCAGGATAGCTTCGGCCAGGGCGTCATCGCCTTTGGCGGTCAGGGCGGGGGCCGCTTTGCCGTCGTATTTGAGGGCGATGGCCTGGCGCGGTGGGTTGGGGTTTTTCATGCGGTTTCATCCACCCAGCGTTGTTCCAAGCCGGTCTTTGGCCCGCGGGGCGGGGTGCCGAGGTGGCAGTCGAGATCGCCGACGTTGAGCCCCGAGGCCACCAGGCGTTCGCGCAGGCTGCCCAGATGGCTTTCGATCAGGCTGGCGGTGAAGGGGCGGCTGGCCCACAACTGGCTGGAGAGTTTGCCTTCACTCAGTTGCGCCTGGATCTGCAACGGGCCCAGGGGCTCCATGTCGAAGGCCAGCTCCACGCGCCAGAGCATCTTTTTGGCGTCGCGCTCGATCTTGCGTTCAGGCTCGTCCTTGTCCGGCGCAGGCTCTTCGCGCTGGAACTTGACCTGCAGTGGCACGATGTCTTGCAGGGTGCGCATGGGGATTTCCATCTGCCAGGTGGTTTGCAGGCGGCCATCGGCGGTGGTGCCGGTCTGTTCCAGGCTCGACAATTGGTGGCTTTGCAAACGCGAGATAGCGCCGGCGGCCAGGCGCAGCAGGTTTTCCAGGCTGTTTTCACCCTCCAGGCGCTGCAACAGCCGCTCCGGCAGCGGGAAGCCGCCCGGTGCGGTGCGGGCGCCCATCTGGCCGAGGGTGCCCAAGGGGCTGCGGACAAAACTGGGCAGCATTTGCGCCAGGGTATTGGCGGCCAGGATGGCATTGAGATTGGTACCGGCGGGCAGCGCAGGCATCAGCTCGGCCACTAGGCGCAGCAGGCTGCCCTTCATGTCCAGAGGCGGGACCAACGGGTTTTGCCCGGCCAGCAACTTGGCTTCCAGCAGCGCGCCGCTGTTGTGCAGCAATTGCGCCAGCACCTTGGGGTTACTGACTTGGGCCAGGTCGGGCATACCGGCCAGCACCCGTTCTACCGCCGCGCGCAGATCCGCCGGCAGGTCAGCATTGCGCGGCAGGTTTTGCAGGGCGCTGAGCAGGCCTTCCAGCGAACCCTGGCGGCTTTGCTGAGTCGCCAATTGCTGACTGACTGCCAGTTGATCGCGCAGCCCGCTCAGAGGCACGAAATCCAGGGTCTGCGCGCCCTGTACCACGGCACTGAGCAAGCTGCCGACGCGCAGCGGCTGCGGGCTTTCCAGGGTCAGGGTGGTGCCGCTCAAGGCGTTGTTGAGCACCGACACCAGCGAGCGGTACAGCGCCGGCTGGCCAGCGCCCTGGGGCAGCATCTGCGAGGTCAGCACCTTGGCTTGCAGCAAGGTGCCCACCGGCAATTGCTGGGTGTCGATACGGGTCAGGGCGGCGACATTGGCGCTGAGGGCCTGTTGCAGGCTGATCGCCAGGTCGCCCGACGCCGTCTGGCTCACCGCGACGTTGCTGCCCAGGGGCAGCGGCTGGTTGCTCGCGGCTTGCACCAGGGTTTGCCGGCCGCCTTCGAGGGTCAGCTTGAGCAATAGCTGGAAGGCTTCACCGCCTTGCTTGAGCGCCAGCACCTCGGCGTTCACGGTTTTGCCGGCGTCGATCAACCCTGTCTGCGGCTCCAGCAGTTTCAGCAGTTCGCCCACTGCAGGCGCAGGCCTGGGCCCGGTGGCCGGGGCTGGGGGGAGGGTCGGAAGGTTGATGTCACCGGTCATCGTGGCCGCCGTCTCAAGGAAATTGCCCTCTTTAGAGTAGGGCATCGCATGTATAATGCCGCCCGTCTTCAAAGAGCGGGTCAAAAACATCACAACTGATTGATCCAGCTCTCTAAAACAGGCCGTCAATGCAGTTATTGTGCATCTCTTTAACGGCCGTTCCACCGCCGACTTGAACCGTAAAGGCCCGCGATCTTGTGACCAGTCCACTACTTGAAGCCGTTGCGCTTGCCTGTGAGCGAGACCTGCGAATGCTGTTCGAACACCTCGAACTGCGTCTGGCGGGCGGCGACATGGTGCAGATCAGTGGGCCCAACGGCAGCGGCAAGACCAGCCTGCTGCGCTTGCTGGCCGGCTTGATGCAACCGACGGCAGGGCAGGTGCGCCTTAACGGCAAACCGTTGCACGAACAACGCACGGAGCTGGCGCGCAACCTGCTGTGGATCGGCCACGCCGCCGGGATCAAGGATGTGCTGACGGCTGAGGAAAACCTCAGTTGGCTCAGCGCCTTGCATCACCCGGCCACACGCGAGTCGATCTGGCAGGCCCTGGCCGCCGTGGGCCTGAAGGGCTTCGAAGATGTTCCCTGCCATACCCTGTCGGCCGGCCAGCAACGCCGCGTGGCCCTGGCCCGCCTGTACCTGGATGGCCCGCCGCTGTGGGTCCTCGACGAACCCTTCACCGCCCTCGACAAACAGGGCGTGGCCCAGCTTGAGGAACATCTGTCCCGGCACTGCGAGCAGGGCGGCATGGTGGTTCTCACCACCCATCACACCCTGACCCGCATGCCCGCCGGTTATCGCGACCTGGATCTGGGGCGGTGGTCGGTATGAGTGTCTTTGCCCTGTTGCTCGCCCGCGAAGCGCGCTTGCTGTGTCGCCGCCCGGCTGAATTGGCCAACCCGCTGGTGTTCTTTGCGATTGTCATCGCCTTGTTCCCTTTGGCGGTCGGCCCCGAGACTAAACTGTTGCAAACCTTGTCTCCGGGACTGGTGTGGGTAGCGGCACTTTTGTCCGTCCTGCTCTCGCTGGACGGGCTGTTTCGCAGTGATTTCGAAGATGGATCCCTTGAGCAGTGGGTCCTTTCGTCGCACCCCCTGCCTCTTCTGGTATTGGCCAAGGTACTGGCACACTGGGCCTTCTCCGGCCTGGCGCTGGTCCTGCTCGCGCCGCTGCTGGCGATGATGTTGGGACTGCCTTCCGAATGCCTGCCGGTGTTGCTGGCCTCGTTGTTGCTAGGCACCCCGGTGCTGAGCCTGCTGGGCGCCGTCGGTGCGGCACTGACCGTAGGCCTCAAGCGTGGGGGGCTGTTGCTGGCCTTGCTGATTTTGCCTTTGTATATCCCGGTATTGATCCTGGGCAGCGGCGCCTTGCAGGCCGCGCTCATGGGGATGCCGGCGACCGGTTACCTCTTGTGGCTTGGCAGCCTGACCGCCCTGGCGGTAACCCTGACACCCTTTGCTATAGCGGCCGGCCTGAAGATCAGCGTCGGCGAATAATGAGGTCTGATCCAGTGTTTTCACTGAGTCAGTAAAGACCCTAAGCTTCTTGCAACGACAAGAAGCAACCGTGATGGAAACAGCAATGAACTGGACCTGGTTTCACAAGCTCGGCTCGCCCAAGTGGTTCTATGGCATCAGCGGCAAAATGTTGCCCTGGCTCGCCGTCGCCGCCTTCCTGCTGATCGGGATCGGCCTGGTCTGGGGCCTGGCTTTCGCGCCACCGGACTACCAGCAAGGCAACAGCTTTCGCATTATCTATATCCATGTTCCCGCCGCGCTGCTGGCCCAGTCCTGCTACGTGATGCTGGCGGTGTGCGGCATCGTCGGGCTGGTGTGGAAGATGAAGCTGGCCGACGTCGCCTTGCAATGCGCGGCGCCCATCGGCGCGTGGATGACGGCGGTTGCATTGCTGACCGGGGCGATCTGGGGCAAGCCGACCTGGGGTTCGTGGTGGGTCTGGGATGCACGACTAACGTCCATGTTGATCCTGCTGTTTCTGTACTTCGGTCTGATTGCCCTGGGCAACGCGATCAGCAATCGTGACAGCGCCGCCAAGGCCTGCGCGGTGCTGGCGATTGTCGGCGTGATCAACATCCCGATCATCAAGTACTCGGTGGAGTGGTGGAACACCCTGCACCAGGGCGCCACCTTCACCCTCACCGAAAAACCGGCGATGCCCGTGGAAATGTGGGCGCCGCTGCTGCTGATGGTTCTGGGCTTCTACTGCTTTTTCGGCGCGGTGCTGCTGATGCGCATGCGCCTCGAAGTGCTCAAGCGTGAAGCCCGCGCCAGCTGGGTCAAGGTCGAAGTGCAAAACAGCCTGGGAGCCCGTGGATGAGTTTTGCCTCTTTCAGTGATTTTCTCGCCATGGGCCACCACGGCCTGTACGTCTGGACCGCCTATGGCATCAGCCTGGCCGTCCTGGCCCTCAACGTCGTTGCGCCGATCCTGGCCCGCAAGCGTTACCTGCAACAAGAGGCGCGTCGTCTGCGCCGGGAGACCGATAAGTGAATCCGCTGCGTAGAAAGCGTCTGTTGATCATCCTTGCCATCCTGGTGGGCGTCGGCGTTGCCGTGGGCCTGGCCTTGAGCGCGTTGCAGCAGAACATCAACCTGTTCTATACCCCGACCCAGATCGCCAATGGCGAAGCGCCGCAAGACACGCGGATCCGCGCCGGCGGTATGGTCGAGGCCGGTTCCCTGAAACGTTCCGGCGACTCCCTGGACGTGACCTTCGTGGTCACCGACTTCAACAAATCCGTGACCATCACCTACCGTGGCATCCTCCCGGACCTGTTCCGCGAAGGGCAGGGCATCGTGGCCCTCGGCAAGATCAACGCCCAGGGCGTGGTCGTGGCCGACGAAGTGCTGGCCAAGCACGATGAAAAATACATGCCGCCGGAAGTAACCAAGGCCCTGAAAGAAAGCGGCCAATCCGCGCCAACCCCAGCCAAGGAGGGTTAAGCGATGACCTCTACATTGTTTATCCCCGAGTTGGGCCAGTTGGCGATGATCCTCGCCCTGTGCTTTGCCATCGTCCAGGCCATCGTGCCGCTGCTGGGCGCCTGGCGTGGCGATCGGCTGTGGATGAGCCTGGCGCAACCCGCCGCCTGGGGCCAGTTCGCGTTCCTGGCGTTCGCCTTTGGTTGCCTGACCTATGCCTTTATGACCGACGACTTTTCCGTCGCCTATGTGGCCAGCAACTCCAACAGCGCCTTGCCCTGGTACTACAAATTCAGCGCCGTCTGGGGTGCCCACGAAGGTTCCCTGCTGCTGTGGGCCTTCATCCTCGGCGGCTGGACCTTTGCGGTGTCGGTGTTCTCCCGGCAGTTGCCGCAAGTCATGCTGGCGCGGGTGCTGGCGGTGATGGGCATGATCAGCATTGGCTTCCTGTTGTTCTTGATCATGACTTCCAACCCGTTCGAGCGGATTCTGCCGCAGATTCCCGTGGACGGTCGCGACCTCAACCCGCTGCTGCAGGATATCGGCCTGATCGTCCACCCGCCGATGCTGTACATGGGTTATGTGGGCTTCTCCGTGGCGTTCGCCTTTGCCATCGCCGCCTTGCTCGGCGGGCGTCTCGACGCCGCCTGGGCGCGCTGGTCGCGGCCGTGGACCATCGTCGCCTGGGCCTTCCTGGGTATCGGCATCACCCTGGGCTCGTGGTGGGCCTACTATGAACTCGGCTGGGGCGGCTGGTGGTTCTGGGACCCGGTGGAAAACGCCTCCTTCATGCCCTGGCTGGTGGGCACGGCGCTGATTCACTCCCTGGCAGTCACGGAAAAACGCGGCGTGTTCAAGAGCTGGACGGTGTTGCTGGCCATCGCCGCCTTCTCCCTGAGCCTGCTGGGCACCTTCCTCGTGCGTTCCGGCGTGCTGACCTCGGTGCATGCGTTCGCCGCCGACCCTGAGCGCGGCGTGTTTATCCTGATCTTCCTGCTCTGCGTAGTGGGCGGCTCGCTGACCCTGTTCGCCCTGCGTGCGCCGGTAGTCAAGAGCCACGTGGGGTTCAATCTGTGGTCGCGGGAAACTCTGCTGCTGGGTAATAACCTGGTGCTGATAGTTGCCGCTTCGATGATCCTGCTGGGCACCTTGTACCCGCTGGTACTCGATGCCTTGACCGGCGCCAAGCTGTCGGTCGGCCCGCCGTACTTCAACGCCTTGTTCATCCCGTTGATGGGCCTGCTGATGGTGGTAATGGCCATTGGCGTGCTGGTGCGCTGGAAAGACACCCCGGTCAAATGGCTGCTTGGCATGCTGACCCCGGTGCTGCTGGGCAGTGCCGCCTTGTCGGTGATTGCCGGGATTGCCTACGGCGACTTCAACTGGGCCGTGCTCGCGACCTTCATGCTGGCGGCTTGGGTGTTGCTGGCCGGTGTGCGCGATATCTTCGACAAGACCCGCCACAAAGGCCTGATCAAGGGCCTGCCGACCCTGACCCGTAGTTACTGGGGGATGCAGATCGCCCACATCGGCATTGCCGTGTGTGCCCTGGGCGTGGTGTTGTCCAGCCAGAACAGCGCCGAGCGCGACCTGCGCCTGGCCCCTGGCGAGTCCATGGACCTGGCCGGTTACCAGTTCGTGTTTGAAGGTGCCAAGCATTTTGAAGGGCCGAACTTCACCTCCGACAAAGGCACCGTGCGCGTGGTGCGCAACGGCAAGCAAATCGCCGTGCTGCACCCGGAAAAGCGCCTGTACACCGTACAGAGTTCGATGATGACCGAAGCCGGGATCGACGCCGGGTTCACCCGTGACCTGTACGTGGCATTGGGCGAACCGTTGGGCGATGGCGCCTGGGCTGTGCGGGTCCACGTCAAGCCGTTTGTGCGCTGGATCTGGTTCGGCGGCCTGCTGACCGGCTTCGGTGGGTTGCTGGCTGCGATGGACCGGCGTTACCGAGTCAAGGTCAAGAGCCGAGTGCGTGAAGCCCTTGGCATGCAAGGAGCCGCTGTATGAAGCGTTGGTTGATGGTATTGCCGCTGGCGCTGTTTCTGCTGGTCGCGGTGTTTTTGTATCGTGGCCTGTACCTGGACCCGGCCGAGCTGCCGTCGGCGATGATCGGCAAGCCGTTCCCGGCGTTCTCGCTGCCGACGGTGCAGGGCGACAAAACCCTGACCCAGGCCGATCTGATCGGCAAACCGGCCCTGGTCAACGTGTGGGCCACCTGGTGCATCTCATGCCGTGTGGAACACCCGGTGCTGAACAAACTGGCCGAGAAGGGCGTGGTGATCTACGGCATCAACTACAAGGACGACAATGCGGCGGCCTTGAAGTGGCTGGCGGAATTCCACAACCCGTACCAGTTGGACGTGCGCGATGAAGACGGCAACCTGGGCCTGAACCTCGGCGTCTACGGTGCCCCGGAAACCTTCTTTATCGACGCCAAGGGCGTGATCCGCGACAAGTTCGTGGGGGTGATCGACGAAGTGGTCTGGCGCGAACAACTGGCGGCCAAGTACCAGGCCCTGGTGGATGAGGCCAAGCCATGAAGCGTTGGCTGACCGCTGCTGTATTGGCGCTGGGGCTGGTGGGCGTGGCCCATGCCGCCATCGATACCTATGAATTTTCCAAGGATGGCGACCGCGAGCGTTTCCGCGAATTGACCAAGGAACTGCGCTGCCCCAAGTGCCAGAACCAGGACATCGCCGACTCCAACGCGCCGATTGCCGCCGACCTGCGCAAAGAGATTTTCCGCATGTTGGGCGAGGGCAAGGACAACCAGCAGATCATCGACTTCATGGTTGATCGCTACGGTGATTTCGTCCGTTACAAGCCGGCGCTGACCGGCAAGACCGCCTTGCTCTGGTTTGGCCCCGCCGCCCTGTTGCTGGGCGGCCTGGTGGTCATGGCCGTGATCGTCCGCCGTCGCCGTGCGGCTCCCACCGATGGCAGCGACGCGCTATCTGCCCAAGAGCGCCAACGCCTCGACCAACTGCTGGACAAAAAAACTGATGATTGATTTCTGGCTCGCAGCTGGCCTGCTGCTCCTGGTTGCCTTGAGTTTCCTGTTGATCCCGGTGTTGCGCGTACGTCGCGCCCAACGTGAAGAAGACCGCACCGCGTTGAACGTCGCGCTGTATCAGGAACGTGTTGCCGAACTGCAAACCCAACAAAGCGAAGGCGTGCTCAACGCGGCGCAACTCGACACCGGTCGTGCCGAAGCCGCCCGTGAATTGCTGGCCGATACCGAAGGCGTGGAAAAGCCCCGGGAATCGCGCCTGGGCAAACCGCTGCCACTGCTGGCCGCGGTGCTGGTGCCGGTATTGGGGCTGGCGCTGTACCTGCATTACGGCGCCATCGACAAAGTTGAACTGACCCGCGAGTTCGCCGAGCCGCCGGTGTCCCTTGCCGACATGACCCAGCGCCTGGAGCGGGCAGCGGCGGCGCAACCGGATTCGGCCGAAGGCCTGTACTTTCTGGGCCGCGCCTACATGGCCCAGGACCGTTCAGCCGATGCCGCCAAGGTCTTTGAGCGCTCCGTGGCCCTCGCCGGTCGCCAGCCAGAATTGCTCGGGCAGTGGGCCCAGGCGCAGTACTTTGCCAACAATAAACAGTGGTCGCCGCAGCTTCAGGCCTTGACCGACGAAGCGTTGAAGCTCGATCCGAAGGAAGTCACCAGCCTCGGCCTGCTGGGCATCGCCGCCTTTGAGGGCCAGCGTTACCAGGAAGCCATCGACTACTGGAACCGCCTGTTGGCCCTGTTGCCGGAGCAGGATAACTCCCGCGCAGCGCTGCAAGGCGGCATCGACCGCGCCGCCGAGAAGTTGAAAGAAGGTGGCGGTGTTGTCGCCCCGATCGTCAAGAGCGCCGTGATGAAAGTGCGGGTGGACCTCGCCGCCGACGTCAAAGCCCGTGCGCTGCCGACCGACAGCGTCTTCATCTTCGCCCGCGCCGTTTCTGGCCCGCCGGCGCCACTGGCGGCCAAGCGCGTGACCGTGGCCGACCTGCCGGTGACCGTTGAACTGGGCGATGCCGACGCGATGATGCCGCAGTTGAAACTGTCCAACTTCGCCGAAGTCCAACTGGTTGCGCGCATCTCACGGGCCGGTCAACCAACTGCCGGCGAGTGGATCGGCCGCAGTCAGCCCCTGGCCAGCAGCACCACGGCGACCCAGCAGTTGACCATCGACAGTCCGGATCAATAATTTCGAGGAAACGCCCATGACCGCCATCGCTCGTATCACTCTGCTCAGCCTGGTATTGGGCTTGAGCGCTTGCGCGGTTCATCGGCCACCACCAGCCCCTACGGGCCCGACCATTCCACCGTCGGGCCCGTCGACCCAGCCGAGCAGCAAACCCAGCGGCCCGGTCATCGCCCCGCCCAAGCCCTTGCCGAGCAAGTCCCCAACCTTCGCCCCGCCTCCCGGCGCTGCCAGCCATTGGGACGGCAAGATGCAGGTCTACGTGCTGGACGAACAACCGGACACCTTCTACCGCCAGCGCACCTACTACCGCTGGAGCAACGGCTGGAGCCGGTCCATCAGCCCCAACGGGCCATGGGAAGAGACGAATGTGCAGGGCGTACCGCCCGGGCTGAGCAAGCAGTACGCGCAATGACACAAGGCGACCTTCGGGTCGCCTTTTTTTCTGACTTGAAATCCAATCCAAATGTGGGAGCAGGCAAGCGAGTTCCCGCAGGAGAACCATGCGCGTCCGCCAACCTTTCATAAAACGTTCATCAAACCGCCCCTCTGTAGTCATGTGCAAGTCATAGGTCTGACACCTCCCGCGCCTACTGTCGTTTGAACTCAAACGCAGCCACGCAAGGCTGTTCAAACCAGACAGAGAAGCCCATGACTCCCGCTATCCATGTCGATCACCTGAACAAGACCTTTGCGAAGAAAACTGCATTGGTCGACCTCGAACTCACCATCGCTAGCGGCGAGATGGTGGCCCTGATTGGTGCTTCCGGCTCCGGCAAGTCCACGTTGTTGCGCCACCTCGCAGGCCTGGCCTGTTGCGACAAGGGCAATGGTGGCAGCGTCAAGGTGCTGGGCCGGGAGGTGCAGTCCAGTGGGCGGTTGAATGGCAAGGTGCGGCGGCTGCGCGCGGATATTGGCTATATCTTCCAGCAGTTCAACCTGGTCAATCGCCTGAGTGTGATCGACAACGTGCTGCTCGGCTGCCTGGGCCGAGTCCCGCGCTGGCGCGGCAACCTCGGGTTGTTCAATGCCGAGGAAAAGCAGTTTGCCATGGAGTCCCTGGCCCGGGTCGGCCTGGCGGACCTGGCCCAGCAGCGCGCCTCAACCTTGTCCGGTGGGCAGCAGCAGCGCGTGGCGATTGCCCGCGCGTTGACCCAGCGGGCCGAAGTGATCCTCGCCGACGAGCCCATTGCCTCCCTGGATCCCGAGTCGGCGCGCAAGGTCATGGAGATCCTCGCCGATATCAACCGTCGCGACGGTAAGACCGTGGTGGTGACCCTGCATCAAGTCGATTACGCCATGCGTTATTGCCCACGCGCCGTGGCGCTCAAGGGCGGGCGCATTCATTTCGATGGGCAGGGCCGCGAGATGAACAGCCAATTTCTCAACGATCTGTACGGTGCCGACGTTGACACCAGCCTGATGTTTTGCGAGCCGCCGCGCCGTTCCGAGCTACCCCAGCGCCTGGCCCTGGCCCGCGCTTGAACCCCCACTCACGATCCCTAGGAGTCGCCTGCATGTTGAACCGTATCGGTCATGTTTTCCTGTCCGCCGTGTTGTTGGCCAGTGTCGCCATGGGCAATGCCCAGGCCGCCGAGAAGGCCATCAACTTCGGCATTATGTCCACCGAGTCTTCCCAGAACCTCAAGAGTATTTGGCAGCCGTTTCTCGATGACATGCACAAGCAGACTGGCCTGACCATCAACGCTACCTTCGCCTCTGACTACGCCGGCCTGATCCAGGGCATGCGCTTTAACAAGGTCGATGTGGCCTGGCTCGGCAACAAGGCGGCGATGGAAGCGGTGGACCGCTCCAACGGCGAAATCTTCGCCCAGACCGCTGCCGCCAACGGCGCCGCTGGCTACTGGAGCCTACTGATCGTACGCAAGGACAGCCCGCTCAACTCCGTCGAAGACATGCTCAAGAACGCCAAGAGCCTGACTTTTGGCAATGGCGACCCGAACTCCACCTCGGGCTACCTGGTGCCGGGCTACTACGTGTTCGCCAAGAACAACGTGGATGCTGCCACCGCCTTCAAGCGCACGCTCAACTCCAGCCATGAAGTCAACGCACTGAGCGTGGCCAAGGGGCAGTTGGACGTGGCCACTTTCAACACCGAAAGCTGGGACCGCCTCGAAGTAACCCAACCGGACAAGGCCGCCCAACTCAAGGTGATTTGGAAGTCTCCATTGATCCCCGCCGACCCGCTGGTCTGGAGCAAGGCCCTGACTGACAGTGAGAAGACCAAGATCCGCGATTTCATCTTCAGCTACGGCGACACCGACGAAGAGAAGGCGGTGCTCAAGAACATGCAGTTGGGCAAGTTCCTCGCCTCCAACGACGACCAGTTGCTGCCGATCCGCCAGTTGGAACTGTTCAAGCAGCGCACCACCGTCAGCGCCGACAGCAAGCTGGCCGAGGCGGACAAGGCCAGGAAGCTGGCAGAGATTGACGCCGACCTGGCCAAGCTGCAACAGCGCTTGGCCGAGCTGGACAAGAAAACTGCCGCCAACGGCTAACCACCTCTGGGACCTGAGCCTATGTGGGAGCGGGCTTGTCGGATCGGCGCACCGCCGTGAAAGCGCTGGATCAGTCGCTGGATGTGTTGAATGACACGCCGCATTCGCGAGCAAGCCCGCTCCCCCACAAGCCCGCCCAGGTCCAGCTCCAACATTTATCGAGAGTGATCCATGACTACCTTGCACGCTGAAGCCGTCGGCAAGCGCACCTGGCCGCAATACCTGGGCTGGGGTCTGTTTCTGGTGCTGCTGGCCTGGGCCTGGAAAGGCGCGGAAATGAACCCGTTGGCGCTGTACCGCGACTCGGGAAACATGGCGACCTTCGCCGCTGACTTCTTCCCGCCGGACTTCCACGAATGGCGCTCCTACCTCAAGGAAATGATCGTCACCGTGCAAATCGCCCTTTGGGGCACGGTGCTGGCGATTGTCTGCTCGGTGCCCCTGGGCATCCTCTGCGCCGACAACATCACCCCCTGGTGGATTCACCAACCCCTGCGCCGGGTGATGGATGCCTTGCGCTCGATCAACGAAATGGTGTTTGCGATGTTGTTCGTGGTGGCGGTCGGTCTTGGTCCGTTTGCGGGTGTGCTGGCCCTGTGGATCAGCACCGTCGGGGTGCTGGCCAAGCTGTTTGCCGAAGCTGTCGAGGCCATCGATCCAGGCCCGGTGGAAGGGGTACGCGCCACCGGTGCCAGCGCCTTGCAAGAGGTGATCTACGGTGTGCTCCCGCAAGTGATGCCGTTGTGGGTGAGCTACGCGCTGTACCGCTTCGAGGCCAATGTGCGCTCGGCGACGGTGGTGGGTATGGTCGGCGCCGGCGGCATCGGCGTGATCCTGTGGGAGAACATCCGCGCCTTCCAGTTCGTGCAGACCTGCGCGGTGCTGCTGGTGATCATCGTGGTGGTGAGCCTGATCGACGTGCTGTCCCAGCGCCTGCGCAAGCGGTTTATCTGACCTTGGAGGGGTGCCTGCGGGCGCTTTTTTTTAAGTATGCAGTTGTCTAGACAAGATGAGCCGGTGTACCGCGAACTTGCCGATATCCTGCGCCGTGAACTCAGCGGCTACCAAGCCGGGGAGTTCCTGCCGGGCGAGGTGCAGTTGGCCGAACGCTTTGGCGTCAACCGCCACACCCTGCGCCGCGCTATTGATGAGCTGGTGTTCGAAGGCAGCCTGCTGCGCCAGCAGGGCAAAGGCACTCAGGTGCTGGATCGACCGCTGATTTACCCGATGGGCGCCGACACCGCCTACAGCCAATCACTGTCGGCCCAGGGGCATGGCGTGCAGGCGCTGCTGCTCAAGCGCCGCTACTGCTACGCCAGCCGCGAAGAAGCGCAGCACCTGGGCATCGCCGAAATGGCATCGATGATCGAGCTGCAAACCCTGCGCAAGCTCGACCAGCAGCCCGTCAGCCTGATCCGCCATCGCTACTGCGCCAGCTACGCGCCGTTGCTGGCCGATTACAACGGCGGCTCCCTGCGCCAGTACCTGCGCGAGCGCGACGTGCCGCTGACCCGCACCCAGAGCCTGATCGGTGCGCGCCTGCCCAGCCGCGACGAAGCCGCGCTGCTGATGATGCCTCGGCACTTGCCGGCCTTGACCGTATTCACCCTTTCCCGCGATCGCGATGGCCGCCCGGTGGAGCTGGCGCAGTCCACCAGCCGTTCGGATCGCTTCCAGTACCAGGTGGTGACTTGATGGAGAACCCGATGAATCTGTCCCCGCGTCAGCATTGGATTGGCGTACTTGCCCGTGCCCAGCTCAATGAACTGCAACCCCATGAAGCGGCATTGAAGGACGCCGAGTACCAACTGATCCGCGCTCCGGAAATCGGCATGACCCTGGTGCGCGGGCGCATGGGCGGCAATGGCGCGCCGTTCAACGTCGGTGAAATGACGGTGACTCGCTGTGTGGTGCGCCTGGCCGATGGCCGCACCGGTTACAGCTACCTGGCCGGGCGCGACAAGGCCCACGCCGAACTGGCGGCCCTGGCCGATGCCCATCTGCAAAGCACGCAGCCGAGCTCGTGGCTCAGGGACTTGATCAGCGCACTGGCCCAGGCCCAAGCCCGGCGCCGCGCGCAAAAAGAAGCCGACACCGCGGCCACCAAGGTCGAGTTCTTCACCCTGGTGCGAGGAGAAAACTGATGCACGCTCAATTATTGCAGCCGGCGTTTGTCGACCCGGTGCTGGATGCCCAGCGTAGCTTTCGTGCAGCGCTCAAGGCCTTGGCCGAGCCGGGTTTGATCCAGCACCTGCCAGCAGCCCCGCACCTCGATGGCCTGGCGCCCGCCACCTACGCCTTGTGCCTGGCGCTGCTGGATGTCGACACGCCGCTGTGGCTGGCACCAGGCTTCGACACGCCACTGATCCGCGCCAACCTGGCCTTCCACTGTGGCTGCCCCTTGGCCGCGCGTCGGGAGGAGGCTGCGTTTGCGTTGCTCGGCGAACCGGACCTGCTCGACCTGAGCGGCTTCGACCACGGCAATGATCGCTACCCGGACCAATCCTGCACCTTGCTGGTCCAGCTTGCCGCCCTGGATGCCGGGCGTGGCTTGCTCTGGCGCGGCCCGGGCATCCAGGCCCAACGCTCAGTCGCGCTGCCGCTGCCGCCGGCTTTTTGGCTGGAACGCCAGCGCCGCGAGGCTTTTCCCCGAGGCCTGGACGTGTTGTTCAGCGCCGGCGATCAACTGCTCGGTTTGCCGCGCAGCACCCGCATCACACAGGAGCACGCCTGATGTACGTAGCCGTCAAAGGTGGCGAGCAGGCCATCGACAATGCCCACCGCCTGCTGGCAAAAAAACGCCGGGGTGATCCTGCCGTGCCTGAGCTTCGCGTCGAGCAGATCCGCCAGCAACTGCCCCTGGCCGTGGCGCGGGTGATGACCGAAGGTTCGCTGTACGACGAAGAACTGGCCGCGCTGGCGATCAAGCAGGCGGCAGGGGACCTGGTGGAAGCGATCTTCCTGCTGCGTGCCTACCGCACCACATTGCCGCGCTTCAGCCCGAGCCTGCCGATCGACACCGCGCAGATGTCGTTGAGCCGGCGGTTGTCGGCCACTTTCAAGGATTTGCCCGGCGGCCAATTGCTTGGCCCGACCTTCGACTACACCCATCGCCTGTTGGATTTCGCACTGCTGGCCGAGGGCGAGTACCCAGGCCCGCAGACCACGTCGGATGCGCGCCTTGAACCGTGTCCACGAGTGCTGGGGTTGCTGGCCAAAGAGGGCTTGATCAAGCACGAAGCCGATGACCACGCCAGCGTCGCCGATATCACCCGCGACCCGCTGGAGTTCCCCGCTAGCCGTGCCGAGCGCCTGCAAGCCCTGGCCCGTGGCGATGAAGGTTTTTTGTTGGCGCTTGGTTACTCGACCCAGCGTGGCTACGGGCGCAATCACCCGTTTGCCGGGGAGATTCGCATCGGTGACGTAGAGGTTTGGATCGAACCCGAGGAACTGGGCTTTGCTATCTGCCTGGGCAGCATTGAAGTCACCGAGTGCGAGATGGTCAACCAGTTCGTCGGCTCAGCCACTGAGTTGGCGCAGTTCACCCGCGGCTATGGTCTGGCGTTTGGACATGCCGAGCGCAAGGCCATGGGCATGGCTCTGGTAGACCGCTCGCTGCGTGCCGAGGAGTACAGCGAAGAGATCGTCTCGCCGGCCCAGCGTGAAGAGTTCGTGCTGGCCCACTGCGATAACGTCGAGGCGGCCGGTTTTGTCTCGCACCTCAAATTGCCTCACTACGTGGACTTCCAGGCCGAACTGGAACTGATCCGCAAACTGCGCCAACCGGCCGAGGGCAACCGCCATGAATGACGCCGCCTACAACTTCGCCTACCTCGACGAACAGACCAAACGCATGATCCGTCGCGCCTTGCTCAAAGCGGTGGCGATCCCCGGTTACCAGGTGCCCTTTGGCGGGCGCGAGATGCCGTTGCCCTATGGTTGGGGCACCGGCGGCATGCAATTGACAGCGGCGATCCTCGGCGCCGACGACGTACTCAAGGTCATCGACCAGGGCGCCGACGACACCACCAACGCCGTGTCCATCCGTCGCTTTTTTGCGCGCACCGCCGGCATCGCCACCACCGAAGCCACTCCCGACGCCACGGTGATCCAGACCCGCCACCGCATCCCGGAAACCCCGTTGCAGGCGGGGCAGATCATGGTCTACCAGGTGCCGATCCCCGAGCCGCTGCGCTTTATCGAACCCTCGGAAACCGAGACCCGCACCATGCACGCCCTCAACGATTACGGGGTGATGCACGTAAAACTCTATGAAGACATCGCCACCTTCGGCCATATCGCCACCGCCTATGCCTACCCGGTGATGGTCGACGATCGCTATGTGATGGACCCCTCGCCAATCCCCAAATTCGACAACCCCAAGCTCGATATGAGCCCGGCATTGATGCTGTTTGGTGCTGGTCGCGAAAAGCGTCTGTACGCGGTGCCGCCATACACCCAGGTCAGCAGCCTGGACTTTGAGGACCACCCTTTTGAAGTGCAGAAGTGGGAACACCACTGCGCCATCTGCGCCAGCCATGAATCATTCCTCGACGAGCTGATTCTCGATGATGCCGGGACCCAGAGTTTCGTGTGTTCCGACACCTGGTACTGCGCCCAACGGGTCAAGGAGAACAACCAGTGAGCCAGCCGCTATTGCAAGTGCGCGACCTGTCCCTGCTGTACGGCCCGCAGAAGGGCTGCCAGGAAGTGAGTTTTGATCTGTACCCCGGTGAAGTGCTGGGGATTGTCGGCGAGTCCGGCTCGGGTAAATCCACCTTGCTTTCGCTACTCAGCGGGCGCTTGCCGCCCCAGGCCGGCAGCGTCGGCTACCGCAGCAAGGACGGCGAATGGCTGGATCTCTACAGTGCCAGCGAAGCCGAGCGCCGTACCTTGCTGCGTACCGAGTGGGGCTTTGTTGAACAGAACCCCCGCGACGGCCTGCGCATGGGCGTGTCGGCCGGCGCCAACATTGGCGAACGTCTGATGGCCCAGGGCGTACGCAATTACCAGCAACTGCGCGGTGCCGGCCTGGATTGGCTGGGCCAGGTGGAGATCGATCCGCAGCGCATCGACGACTTGCCGCGCACCTTCTCTGGCGGCATGCAGCAGCGCCTGCAAATCGCCCGCAACCTCGTTTCCAGCCCGCGCCTGGTGTTTATGGATGAGCCCACCGGTGGCCTGGATGTGTCGGTGCAGGCGCGCCTGCTTGACCTGCTGCGTGGCCTGGTGCGCGAGCTGGACCTGGCGGTGGTGATCGTCACCCATGACCTGGCGGTGGCGCGCCTGCTGGCCGACCGCCTGATCGTGATGCGCCGCTCGCGGGTGGTGGAAACCGGGCTGACGGACCAGATCCTCGACGATCCACAGCACCCTTACTCTCAACTGCTGGTGTCTTCGGTATTGCAGCCATGACGAATGCCTTGATCGAGGTCCGTGACCTCTCGAAAACCTTCACCTTGCACCAGCAGAACGGCGTGGTGCTGAATGTGTTGCGCGGGGTGGATCTATGCGTGCAGGGCGGTGAGTGCCTGGTGCTCCACGGCCAGTCCGGTGCCGGTAAAAGTACCTTGCTGCGCACCCTCTACGGTAACTACCTGCCAGCGGGCGGCAGCATTCGCCTGCGTCACGATGGGCAATGGCTGGAATTGGTAGGCGCACAGCCCCGGGACATTCTCCAGGTACGCCAGCAGACCCTGGGCTATGTCAGCCAATTTCTGCGGGTGATCCCGCGGGTGGCATGCCTGGATGTGGTGATGGAACCAGCGCTGGCCCGGGGGTGGCCCAAACCTCAAGCGCAAGCACGGGCCGAGCACCTGCTGGCGCGCCTGAATATCCCGCAGCGCCTGTGGCAATTGGCGCCGGGCACGTTCTCGGGGGGCGAGCAGCAGCGGGTCAATATCGCTCGCGGCTTCATGGTGGACTGGCCGGTGATGTTGCTCGACGAACCGACAGCCTCGCTGGATGACAGCAACCGTCAGGTTGTCCTGGAACTGATAAACGAAGCCAAGGCGGGCGGTGCCGCACTGATTGGCATCTTCCACGACCGCGCTGCCCGTGAAGCGGTGGCCGACCGCCATTTGGACATGACTGCCGCTGTTATCAACGATGAGGACTACGCCGATGCCCGCTGAACAGATCCTCAGCAATGCCCAGTTGGTCACCGCGGATCGTGTATTTCTAGGCAGTGTGGTGCTGCGGGACGGGGTGATCGTCGACCTCGCCGAAGGCCGCAGCCAGTTGCCCCAGGCCCAGGATCTGGGCGGCGATTTCCTACTGCCGGGGCTGGTGGAGTTGCACACCGACAACCTGGAAAAACACATGACCCCACGCCCCGGTGTGGATTGGCCATCGACCTCGGCCGTGCTTAGCCATGACGCGCAGATCATTGCGGCGGGTATCACCACGGTGTTTGATGCGGTGTCCATCGGCGACGTGAACCCCAAGGGCAACCGCATGCAGAAACTGCCGGCGATGCTCAATGCCATTGCCTCGGCGCAAGAGGCCGGCCTGACCCGTGCCGAACACCGCCTGCACCTGCGTTGCGAGCTGTGCCATCCGGACACCTTGAGCGTGTTCCGCGACCTCGTGGAAAACCCGCTGGTGCAACTGGTGTCGGTGATGGACCACTCGCCGGGCCAGCGCCAGTTTGTGCTGGAGGCCAAGTACCGCGAGTACTACATGGGCAAGTATCACCTGGACGAGGCAACCATGGATGCGTTCGTAGTGCTGCAAGTGGCCAACTCCAAGGCCTACAGCGACCGCTACCGCGCCGCAATCGTCGAGCATTGCCTGGCGCGTGGCCTGTCGGTGGCCAGCCATGACGACGCGACCCTGGCCCATGTCGAGGAGTCGGCGCGCTACGGCATGAGCATCGCCGAGTTTCCCACCACCCTGGAAGCGGCGCGCGGTTGCCGGCAATTGGGCATGAAAGTGCTGATGGGCGCGCCGAACGTGGTGCGTGGCGGGTCCCACTCGGGTAATGTGGCCGCCGCCGGCCTGGCTGCCGAAGGATTGCTGGATATACTTTCCAGTGACTACTACCCGGCCAGCCTGTTGCCAGCGGCCTTTGCCCTGGCGTCCCAGGACAATGACTGTGATCTGCCCCAGGCGATCCAAATGATCAGCCTGGCCCCTGCGCAGGCAGCGGGCCTCAGGGATCGCGGGGAAATTGCCGTGGGCCTGCGTGCGGACCTGGTGCAAGCCAGGGCTCAGGGCGGGCTGCCGGTAGTCCAACAAGTCTGGCGACAAGCCAAGAGGGTGTTTTGATGGCGGGCAGGTTGATCTATCTCATCGGACCATCGGGTTCGGGCAAGGACAGCCTGTTGGAGGCCGCGCGCGCGCCATTGGCCGAGCGCGGCTGCCGCATTGTGCGGCGGGTCATCACCCGTTCGGCGGAAGCGGTGGGTGAGGCCGCTCAGGGCGTAAGCCCCACGCAATTTGCGACATTGCAAGCCGAGGGCGGCTTTGCTCTGAGTTGGCATGCCAATGGTTTGTCTTATGGCATTCCACGGCAGATCGACGACTGGCTGGCGGCCGGTGACGATGTGCTGGTCAATGGCTCCCGTGGGCATTTGGCGCAAACCCGTGCGCGTTATCCGACGCTGTTGGTGGTGCTGCTGACGGTGGATCAGGCGGTGTTGCGCCAACGCTTGCTGGCGCGGGGCCGTGAGTCGGTGGCAGAAATCGACGCACGCCTGGCCCGCAACGCTCAGTTCAGCGATAGCCTGAAGGCCGCGCCGGGGGTGTTCCTGCTGGATAACTCCGGGCCGTTGGCGCACACCGTCGCCCGGTTGCTCGCTTGTCTGGACGCGGGGCAGTCGGCATGCGCTTGACCCTGCTGGGCACCGGCGATGCCCGCCAAGTTCCGGTGTATGGCTGCGAATGCGCGGCCTGTGCCCTGGCGCGCAGCGATGAACGCTTGCGCCGCCGCGAGTGCAGCGCGCTGATCGAGTGCGGCGAGCAGCGCTGGTTGATCGACAGCGGGCTGACAGACCTGACCGAGCGCTTCGCGCCACGCAGCCTCAACGGCATTCTGCAGACCCACTACCACGCCGATCATGCCCAGGGCCTGTTGCATCTGCGCTGGGGCCAGGGCCTGATCATTCCCGTGCATGGCCCGGCAGACCCCGAAGGCCTGTCGGACCTGTACAAACACCCCGGCATCCTTGATTTCAGCCAGCCCTTTGCCGAGTTCGAGACTCGGCAGTTTGGCGAGTTGGCGGTCACCGCGTTGCCTCTGCAACATTCCAAGCTGACGTTCGGTTATCTGCTGCAAGGGCAGGGGCGGCGCCTGGCCTATCTGACCGACACTACGGGCCTGCCGCCGGCGACCATTGCCTGGTTGCGGCGCGAGCCCCTGGACGTAATGGTCATCGACTGCTCCATGCCACCCCAACCCCAGGCGCCGCGCAATCACAATGACCTGACGTTGGCCCTGCACTGCATCGACGCGTGCGGCGCCGAGCTTGGCGTGTTGACCCACGTCGGGCACACGTTGGATGCCTGGCTGTTGCAGCATCGCGCTGAACTGCCGGGGCATGTGACGGTGGGCTGGGATGGGCGGGTGCTTTAACCCAAGTCCTGCGGCTTTTCAATATCCGGCAAAACAACCGCCAGTCAGCCTCGATAAATCTGTGCTTGAGTAAAGATAACTCTAGGGTTACTTTTATTCAGGCCGGAGCAAGGAGGCTGTGGTGCAAAGCAGGCTATTGATCAAGGAACTGCAAGCGGCGGGCTGGGTGCTGGATCGGGTCACGGGCAGCCATCATATTTTCACTCATCGCTATAACCCGTACACGATACCGGTGCCCCATCCCAAGAAGGACCTGCCCTTGGGCACCGTACGAAGTATCAGGCAGCGCGCCGGGCTGTTTTCGTTCTAGAGCGGTTTTTCAGGAGAATATTCATGCAATACCCAATCTGTATCGAATGGGGCGATGACTTTACCGCCACCGGTATCCAGATCCCCGACATTCCTGGTGCAGTGACCGCCGGGGACAGTTTTGAAGAGGCGTACAACGCAGCGGTCGAAGTGGCGCACATCATGCTGCAGGAGATGGCGAGTGAAGGCCGGGCGATTCCCATGCCGACCTCAGTCGCGGCGTACCACGGCAACGACGAATACGCGGGCATGGGCTGGGGCATGCTGGAGCTCGATATCTCGCCTTATCTGGGCAAGACCGAGAAGGTCAATGTGACATTGCCAGGCTATGTGATCCAGCGCATTGACCGGTATGTGCGCGAACACAAGGTGAAGAGCCGCTCGTCATTCCTGGCGGATGCGGCGCTGGAGAAGTTGGTGCGTTCTTAGGTGTGCACGGCGGAATGTAGATCGGATGTTTCTTGAACTGCTGACGATTTGGCTTAAAAAATTCTCTGCCTTTTTGCGTTTTTTTATGGCTGTCAGCGACTTGAACATGAATTCTCGAGACTGATTAACCCGCAGGTTTTGTAAGAATCCATGTGTTTTGTCAGCAAACCAGACGGCAGGCCAACGCGTTTCAATCAGACGCAAAGCGCGGGTGGCGGGGTGATTTCCTGCATGAAAGATTAGGCGCGGATGACGGTGACCGATGCAGCTTTCTGCGATGAAAGTTGACGCATTGGAAACCTGTTATCCCAGCCATCAATCGATTCGGAGATCACCATGAGTCAAATCAACAACGCGGCTACCCAGCCTGGTTGCCGCTCGCCAGAACTGTATGGAGCGGCCAAGGAGCAGTTTTCCGCTCGCGGGAAACGCTCTATCAGTACTGATCAGGCTGCCCAGTACCTTACGCGAGAGGGGACGCGCTTTCATGATCGGGATAAGGATGGCAAGACCCAGGTTTCTTTCAGCTTGAGTGGTTTCACCGAGCAGCAAAAAACCTGTGCCCGCCGGGCGATGCAGGCTTGGCAAGACGTGGCCGATATCAGTTTTCATGAGAATGCCCGAAAGGCTGACGGTTCTATTCATGTATCCGGCGCCAATCACATGGACAGGGGCGTGGCATGGCGATCTGGAGCGCAAAACGCCAAGACGAGTGCGCTGATCGGCACCAAAGGCGTGTCAAATGACCCAAAGCTTGGGAGCCATTTTCACACCACGATGATTCACGAGATCGGCCATTGTCTTGGGCTTTCACATCCCGGTGATTACAACGGCGGCGGATCGTACGTGAACAGTGCCAAGTTTGCGCAGGATACAAAGGCTGGCACCGTCATGAGTTATTGGTCTGAACGCGAGAACGCTGGTCACGACTTCAAAAACAAGGGGCCCTCGGCGCCCATGATGTACGACATCGCGGCGGTCCAGAGGCTTTACGGTGCCAACCACGCTACCCGCAACACTGACACGACCTATGGCTTCAATTCCAACACCGGGCGCGAGGTGCTGAGCCTCAAGAGCGCTGCTGATTCAGCCGTATTTTGTGTGTGGGACGGTGGTGGGAACGATACGTTGGATTTTTCCGGGTATTCGCAGAACCAGAACATTAATCTCAATGAGCAATCCTTCTCGGACGTTGGGGGAATGAAAGGTAATGTTTCCATCGCCAAGGGCGTGACACTGGAAAAATGCCATCGGCGGTTCAGGCAGTGACGTGCTGACGGGGGAACAATGCGGACAATCGTCTGAAGGGAGGAGGGGGGCAAGACAGGCTGAAGGGGGGGAGGCGGCGCTGACACATTTGTCTATGACAAAGCCAGCGAGTCCACGCCGAAGAACCCAGATCTGATCGAGGACTTCACCAGTGGTGTCGACAAGATCGATGTATCCGGCGCCTTGCGAGAGGCCGGGATCAAGGACCTCAACTTCTCCAGTCAATTCAGTGGGCGACCCGGTAGTGCAGTGTTGAGCCACGATGCGAGTACAGGGCGTGGCAGCCTGGCTATCGACATGAGTGGAAACGGCCAACCTGACTTGCTGGTAAACACCGTGGGCAAGATTCAAGCAAGCGATGTAGTGACGAGTGCGCAGGCGCCAAAACCATCACCATCACCATCACCGGCACCGGCACCGGCACCGGCACCGGCACCGGCACCGGCACCTGCTCCCTCTCTACTCGCATCGCTGACGAGTATGCTGCAGACCGCTCTCATGATGATGCAGGGGCTCTTGCGCCTGTTGGAGAGAAGCCAGGCGGGGCACAGGTAAACGCTAGGCGTTGGCCAATATCAGGCGCTCACTGGTGAGGCGACTCTGGACACTCTCAGGAACCGCACCAGCGCCACCAGCGGGAACAGGCTGCCGACTACGACCACTCCAAGCCAGCCGCCATGTTCGTACACGCTGCTGGCAATCGCCGAGCCGAAGGCGCCGCCGATGAAGATGCTGGTCATGTACAGCGCGTTCAAGCGGCTGCGGCTGCTGGCGTCGAGGGCATAGATGGCGCGCTGGCCGAGGACCATGTTCATCTGCACGCAGAAATCCAGGACCACGCCAGTCACTGCCAGGCCAATCACGCTGTAGATCGGGTGGATAAACGCCGGCAGAAAACTCAGCGCGGCAAACAGCATCGCCAGTAGCGAGGCGCGCTGGGTATGGCCGGCATCGGCCAGCCGCCCGCTGATGGGGGCGGCAATGGCGCCCAGGGCACCGACCAGGGCAAACAGGGCAATCTCGCTCTGGCTCAGGCCGTGGTTACGCGACAGCTCCACGGGGACGGCGGTCCAGAACAGGCTGAAGGCGGCAAACATACAGCCCTGGTAGAACGCCCGCTGACGCAGCAACGGTTGCTCGCGCAGCAGAGTGCCCAGCGAGCCCAGCAACTGGCCGTAACTGGCGCTGTGATCGGGCTGGCGCTTGGGCACGGTCAACAGCAGTACCACGCTGATCAGGGCCATCATCGCCGCAGCAACCATGAACATCGCGCGCCAGCCGAAGTGGTCAGCCACCAGGCTGGACACTGGCCGTGCCAGCAGGATGCCCAGCAACAGGCCGCCCATGATGCTGCCCACCACCCGGCCACGGGATTCGGCGGGCGCCAGGTGCGCGGCGAGGGGGATCAGGATCTGCACCGACACCGAGCTGAAGCCGATCAGCAACGACACCAGCAGGAACAGGTTCGGCTGCTCGGCGAAGGCCGCACCCAGCAGGCTGGCGATGGCGACCACGGTGGTGGTGATCATCAGCCGGCGGTTTTCCAACAGGTCGCCCAGTGGCACCAGGAAGAACAGGCCCAGGGCATAACCGATCTGGGTCAGGGACACGATCAGGCTGGCCATGGCGGGTGTCAGGCCGATATCCGGGGCGATCAGTTCAATGATCGGTTGTGCGTAGTAGATATTGGCAACGATAGCGCCGCAGCAGAACGCGAACAGCAGCACCATGCCACGGGTCAGGGTGGTGGTCGCGGGTGGGGTAGCGATCATGGTGTTCTCGTTAAAGCGGGGAAGGAGGACGTGAAGAGTAAAGGGTAGGCGAAGGAGGGGGTAAAGTGTTACTGATGATTTCAGTCATGCCTGGCATTGATGCCTTGCGCGCAAGCCAATGTGGGAGCGGGCTTGCTCGCGAATGCGGTGTATCAGTCAAAAACTATTTGTCTGACCCACCGCATTCGCGAGCAAGCCCGCTCCCACACAAGCCCGCTCTCACATTCAGTTATTGGCCGTTGTAGATCTGGTCGAACACCCCGCCATCATTGAAGTGCGTCTTTTGCACGGTGCGCCAGTCACCAAAGGTCTTCTCCACCGACAGGAAGTCGACTTTCGGGAAGCGGTCGGTGTACTTGGCCAGCACCTTCGGGTCCCGTGGACGCAGGTAGTTGTTGGCTGCAATTTCCTGGCCTTCTGCCGACCACAGGTACTTCAGGTAGTCCTCGGCCACCGCACGGGTGCCTTTCTTCTCGACGACCTTGTCGACCACCGACACCGGTGGCTCGGCTTCGGCAGAGACGCTTGGGTAGATCACTTCGAACTGATCGCGGCCGAATTCACGGGCAATCATTTCTGCTTCGTTTTCAAAGGTCACCAGCACGTCGCCGATCTGGTTGGTCATGAACGTGGTCGTTGCGGCACGGCCACCGGTATCGAGCACCGGTGCCTGCTTGAACAGCTTGCCGACAAAATCCTTGGCCTTGTTTTCATCGCCGCCGTTCTTCAGCACATAGCCCCAGGCCGACAGGTAGGTATAGCGACCGTTACCGGAAGTCTTGGGGTTGGGCACGATCACCTGCACGCCATCCTTGAGCAGATCGGGCCAGTCTTTCAGGGCCTTGGGGTTGCCCTTGCGCACGATAAACACGGTGGCGGAAGTGAACGGCGCACTGTTGTTCGGCAGGCGGGTGACCCAGTTGTCCGGCACCAGTTTGCCGTTGTCCGCCAGGGCGTTGATATCGGTGGCCATGTTCATGGTGATGACGTCAGCCGGCAGCCCGTCGATGACCGAACGCGCCTGTTTGCTGGAACCGCCGAAGGACATCTGCAAGGTCAACTTGTCGTCCGGGTGCTCGGCCTGCCAGTGCTTCTGGAACGCGGCGTTGTAATCCTTGTAGAAGTCGCGCATCACGTCATAGGAGACGTTGAGCAGGGTGGTCGAGGCGGCCTGGGCGCCGATAGACAGGGCAAGGCCAGCGGCCAGGAGAGAAGCGCTAACGAGTTTTTTCACTGCTCATTCCTTGTTGTTCGAGAAGGTAGTGGCTTATAGCCCACGACTATAGCCGGGGCTGCATAGACGTTTAAAGATTAAAAAGAACTTTGCTTATTCCACTTTCTGATAGAGCCCGTTGCCGCAGCGTGAACAGAAGGCCGCGTTGGGTTCATGGCTGCTTTTCTTGCACACCGGGCAATCGTGTTGCAGTTGCTCGCCGCGCATGGCGTTGGCCAGTTCGGCGGTGAAAATCCCGGTGGGCACGGCGATGATCGAGTAACCGGTGATCATCACCAACGATGAGATCACTTGGCCCAGCGGGGTCTTGGGCACGATGTCGCCAAAGCCCACAGTGGTCAGGGTCACGATAGCCCAGTAGATGCCTTTGGGGATGCTGGTAAAACCGTGCTCCGGGCCTTCAATCACGTACATCAGGGTGCCGAACACCGTCACCAGGGTGCAGACGCTGACCAGGAACACCACGATCTTCTGCTTGCTGCCGCGCAGTGCCGACATCAGGTAGTTGGCTTGCTTGAGGTACGGGCTGAGCTTGAGCACGCGGAAGATCCGCAACATGCGGATGATGCGGATAATCAGCAGGTACTGCGCGTCGCTGTAGTACAGGGCAAGGATGCCGGGGACGATGGCCAGCAAGTCCACCAGCCCATAGAAACTGAAGGCATAGCGCAACGGCTTGGGCGAGCAATACAGGCGCAGGCCGTATTCGATGGCGAAGATCAGCGTGAAGCCCCACTCGATATAGGCCAGCACATTGGCGTAGTTCTGGTGGACCTGGTCGATGCTGTCGAGCATCACGATCACTATGCTTGCGAGGATGATCAGTAACAGGATGCCGTCAAAACGCCGCCCGGCCGCTGTGTCGCTCTGGAATACCATGACGTAAAGCCGCTGGCGCCAGTCGTTGTTGCTGTCCATGAAGTCCGCCTGAATCGAAGATCTGCGAAGCCTAGGGGGATTCGAACGGGCTGTCCATGTTGGCCCTGTGCCGCAGGCGCAGCGTTGCGCGCACCAGCCAGCAGGCAAGGATAAACGGCGCTGTCAGCGGCGCCAGGTGCAGGCCGGCAAAACCTGGGGCGAGCAGGCTTGCCAGGAGGATGCCGAGCACCGGCAGCCAGGGTTGGCGCCGGTACTGGCTGAGGGCCAGGGCGGCAAGCGCCGGGTTATAGCTATGTAGGCCGAGCAGGGCGCCGGCGGGGTCGTCGAGCAGCAGGCCGAGTGCCACGCCGCTGCTGGCGCCGAGCATCGCCCACAGCGCCGCGCGAGGGCTGGCCAGCAGCAGGCCAATGGCGATCAGCAAGCCGGCCAGTGGTTGATCCAACAGTATGATCTGGCCCAGGCCGACCAGTGGGGCGCCGAGCCAGGCGAGGGAGTCCGCTGGGGTTACCGGCAGCGCGGCGGGTGAGACCGTGCCGAGCAACAACCAGCCGATGGCCACGAAGGGCACGGTATAGGCCGGCAGGTCATCGCCATGGACCATGCGCTTGACCCATTGCCGGGTCAGGATCGCACTCAGGCCACCGCACGCCAGGATCAGCGGCGGTACCAGCGCCGACCAGGCGAAGTGCTGACTGATCAGCAACCCCAGCAACACACCGTTATAGCTATAGAGCCCGGCCTGGCGCTCGGCCTTGGGATAGTCGCGGCGCTGGGCGGTGAGCAAGCCGGCGACCCCGCCCAGCAGTGCACCGCCGAGCAGGGCCGGAGCGCAGGTGAGGATCGCCAGCAGGCACAGCAGGCCACACAGCGGGTGGCGCTGCAGGAATATCTGGCTGAAGCCGTTGAGCAGGGCTTCGGCCCAGTCGGGGCAGGTTGGGTTGGGCATGGTGGGTAAGTCAGTAAGACCGAGTTGCCCCCATCGCGAGCAAGCCCGCTCCCACATTTTGATCTGCGAATACGGTGAAATGTGGGAGCGGGCTTGCTCGCGATGGGGCCAGAACAGGTGTTAGATCAACGTCTCGATACGCAACGAGTTGGTCGACCCCGGCTGCCCAAAGGGCACCCCCGCGGTGATCAGCAACGTATCCCCACGCTGCGCCATGCCCTGGGCCTGGGCGATTTCCAGCGCCGTGGAACATACCTCGTCCACTTGCCGCAACCGATCATTGACCACCGAATGCACGCCCCAGGCCACGCTCAGGCGCCGGGCGGTGGACAGGTTCGGCGTGAGATTGAGGATCGGCACCGCCGGCCGTTCCCGCGCCGCGCGCAGGCTGGAGCTGCCCGACTCGCTGTAGTTCACCAGTACCGCCACCGGCAGGATGCTGCTGATCCGACGGATCGCGCAGCTGATGGCATCCGACACCGTGGCATCGGCCTTGGGTCGGCTCACATCCAGTTGGGTCTGGTAATCCGGGCCGTTCTCCACCTGGCGGATGATCTTGCTCATCATCTGCACCGCTTCCAGCGGGTATTCGCCAGAGGCGGTTTCGGCCGATAGCATCACCGCATCGGTGCCCTCGGCCACGGCATTGGCCACATCCGTGACTTCGGCGCGGGTGGGTGCCGGCGAGAAACGCATGGACTCGAGCATCTGCGTGGCAACCACCACCGGCTTGCCCAACTGGCGGCAGGTGCTGATGATGTCTTTCTGGATTTGCGGCACTCTCTCGGCCGGCACTTCCACACCCAGATCCCCTCTGGCGACCATGATCGCATCGCTCAGCTCGGCGATTTCCTGCAGGTAGCGCACCGCCGAGGGTTTCTCGATCTTCGCCATCAAGAACGCCTTGTCGCCGATCAGCTCGCGGGCTTCGCGGATGTCTTCGGGACGCTGCACAAACGACAGCGCCACCCAGTCCACGCCCAGCTCCAGGCCGAAGCTCAGGTCGCGGCGGTCCTTGGCGGTCAGTGGGCTGAGTTCCAACAAGGCTTGTGGGACATTCACCCCTTTACGATCGGACAGTTCGCCGCCATTCAACACCGTGGTGTCGATCGCATCGGCATGTTTGGTAATCACCCGTAGGCGCAGCTTGCCGTCGTCCAGCAGCAGGTCCATGCCCGGTTCCAGGGCCTTGATGATTTCCGGATGGGGCAGGTTGACCCGGCGCTGGTCGCCCGGCGTGGGGTCGAGGTCCAGGCGCAACGCTTGGCCACGCACCAGTTGCACCTTGCCCTCGGCGAAACGCCCGACGCGCAATTTGGGCCCCTGCAGGTCCATCAGGATCCCCAGCGGGTAGTTGAGCTGGCGCTCGACCTGGCGGATCCACTGGTAGCGCTGGGCATGGTCGGCGTGATCGCCATGGCTGAAGTTCAGACGGAAGATATTTACCCCGGCTTGCACCAGTTCGCGGATGTCATCGATACCGTCGGTGGCAGGTCCCAGGGTGGCGAGGATTTTGACCTTCTTGTCAGGCGTCATGGGCAGCAGTCTCAAGTATCAAAATGGCACGGAAGTCGTTGACGTTGGTGCGGGTCGGCTCGGTGACGATCAACGCGTCGAGCGCGGCGAAATAACCGTAGCCATTGTTGTTGTCCAACTCGTCGCTGGCCGACAGGCCCAGGGCCTCGGCGCGGGCGTAGGTGGTGGGGGTCATGATCGCCCCGGCGTTGTCTTCGGAGCCGTCGATGCCGTCGGTGTCACCGGCCAGGGCGTATACGCCGGGCAGGCCCTTGAGGCTGTCGGTCAGGCTCAGCAGGAACTCGGCGTTGCGTCCGCCACGGCCATTGCCGCGCACGGTCACGGTGGTCTCGCCGCCGGACAGGATCACGCACGGCGCCGCCAGTGGCTGGCCGTGTTGGATGATCTGCCGGGTGATGCCGGCGTGGACCTTGGCCACGTCCCGCGCTTCGCCTTCCAGGTCGCCGAGGATCAGCGGGCTGAAACCGGCCTGGCGCACTTTCACCGCTACCGCTTCGAGAGATTGCTGCGGCCGCGCGATCAACTGGAAATGGCTGCGCGCCAGGCACGGATCGCCGGGTTTGACGGTCTCCGACTCTGGGTTCTGCAACCAACTGCGCACCGAGGCCGGCACTTGGATCTGGTAACGCTTGAGAATTGCCAGGGCCTGTTGCGAGGTGCTCGGGTCGCCAACCGTCGGGCCGGAGGCAATCACCGTGGCCTGATCGCCCGGCACATCGGAAATCGCATAGGTGTAGACCGTGGCCGGCCAAGCGGCCTTGGCCAACCGCCCGCCCTTGATCGCCGAGAGGTGCTTGCGCACGCAATTCATCTCGCCGATGGTGGCGCCGGATTTGAGCAGGGCTTTGTTGATGGTCTGTTTGTCGGCCAGGGTAATCCCTGCTGCGGGCAAGGCCAGCAGGGCGGAACCACCGCCGGACAAGAGGAAGATCACGCGGTCGTCTTCGTTCAGATTGCTGATCAACTCCAACACGCGCTTGGCCACGGCCTGGCCAGCGGCATCGGGCACTGGGTGCGCGGCTTCGACCACTTCGATCTTCTGGCAGGGCGCGCCGTGGCCGTAGCGCGTGACCACCAGGCCGTGGACTTCACCTTGCCAGCTGTTTTCCACGACCAGGGCCATGGCGGCCGCGGCTTTGCCTGCGCCGATCACGATCACGCGGCCGCTGCGGTCGGCGGGCAGATAGGGTTCGAGGACTTGCCGGGGGGTGGGCAGCGTCGATGGCTGTGGCAAACAGCTCGCGAAGCAGGTGTTGCGGATCGACCGACATAAGCGGGCTCCCGGATTCTTGTTATTGGATTTGAAACGCGCAATGCAAACAAAATGTGGGAGCTGGCTTGCCTGCGATAGCGGTATGCCAGGCGATAAATCTGTAACTCAAAGACCGCTATCGCAGGCAAGCCAGCTCCCACAAGGTATTGCATTCCAAAAGGGGAGGTTACTTATCGCGAATCGAGAAATTCGCCATATGCTCCAGCCCCTTGATCAGCGCCGAATGGTCCCAGTTGCCGCCGCCAATCGCGGCGCAGGTGCTGAATACTTGTTGGGTACCGGCGGTGTTGGGCAGGTTGATCCCCAGTTCCTTGGCACCGGCCAGGGCCAGGTTCAAGTCCTTCTGATGCAGGTTGATACGGAAGCCCGGGTCGAAGGTGCCCTTGATCATCCGTTCGCCATGCACTTCGAGAATTTTCGATGAAGCGAAGCCACCCATCAGCGCTTCACGTACCTTGGCTGGATCTGCGCCGTTCTTCGAAGCAAACAGTAGCGCTTCGGCCACGGCCTGGATGTTCAGGGCGACGATGATCTGGTTCGCCACCTTGGCGGTCTGGCCATCGCCATTGCCACCCACCAGGGTGATGTTCTTGCCCATGCTCTGGAACAGTGGCAGGGCGCGTTCGAAGGTCTGCGGTTCGCCACCGACCATGATGCTCAGGGTTGCGGCCTTGGCGCCGACTTCGCCGCCCGATACCGGGGCGTCGAGGTACTGCGCGCCGGTGGCGTTGATCTTGGCGGCAAAGGCCTTGCTGGCGGTGGGCGAGATCGAACTCATGTCGATCACTACTTTGTTCGGCGACAGGCCTGCGGCCACACCGTCGGCGCGGAACAACACGTCATCGACCTGAGGGGTGTCAGGCACCATGACGATGATGAACTCTGCTTCCTGGGCCACTTGCTGCGGGTTGGCCAGGGCCACGGCACCGGCGGCGATCAGCTCGGCGGGTGCTTTGCCATGGTGCTCGGACAGGAACAGTTGGTGACCTGCTTTCTGCAGGTTCGCGGCCATGGGTTGGCCCATGATGCCGGTGCCGATAAAGCCGATTTTAGCCATGATCAAATCCTCTTTTTATTCTCTGTGCGAGCCTGGCCCGGTCTACCAGACCTAGGCGATCTAAATGTGGGAGCGGGCTTGCTCGCGATTGCGGTAGATCAGTCGACAAAAATGTTGAATGTCAGACCTTCGCGAGCAAGCCCGCTCCCACAGTTGGGTTGTGTGTGTTTTGGTCAGATCGCGTTATGGGTCTTGAGCCAGCCAAGACCGGCTTCGGTCGTGGTCAACGGCTTGTACTCGCAGCCCACCCAACCCTGATACCCGATGCGGTCCAGGTGCTCGAACAGGAAGCGATAGTTGATTTCGCCCGTGCCCGGCTCGTTGCGTCCTGGGTTGTCGGCCAGCTGGATATGGTTGATCTGATCCAGGTGCGTCGCCATGGTGCGGGCCAGGTCACCTTCCATGATTTGCATGTGGTAGATGTCGTATTGCAGGAACAGGTTGGCGCTGCCCACCTGTTCGCGAATCGCCAGGGCCTGCGCCGTGTTGTTCAGGTAGAAACCGGGAATGTCGCGGGTGTTGATCGCTTCCATTACCAGCTTGATGCCCACTGCTTGCAGCTTGTCGGCCGCGTACTTGAGGTTGGCGACAAAGGTTTTTTCCAGGGTGGCGTCATCCACGCCGGCAGGGCGAATCCCCGCCAGGCAGTTGATCTGGGTATTGCCCAGCACCTGGGCATAGGCGATGGCCAGGTTGACCCCCCGCGCGGAACTCCTCGACCCGGTCGGGGTGGCAGGCCAGGCCGCGCTCGCCGCTGGCCCAGTCGCCGGCCGGCAGGTTGAACAGCACTTGGGTCAAACCGTGGGCGTCGAGTTGTGCCTTGATTTGCGCAGAGCTGAAGTCGTAGGGGAACAGGTATTCCACCCCACTGAAGCCGGCGTCGGCGGCGGCTTTGAAGCGGGCGAGAAAGTCCTGTTCGGTAAACAGCATGGACAGGTTGGCGGCAAAACGCGGCATGGGGTTCTCCTTAATCGAGCAATGAAATGGCAGTCGGTGCGTCGTTGCCCACCAGTGCCAGATCTTCGAATTCGTTGACGGCGTTGATCTCGGTGCCCATGGAAATATTGGTCACGCGTTCCAGAATAATCTCGACAATCACCGGCACCTTGAACTCTTCGATCATTTCCTGGGCCTTGCGCAGCGCTGGCTGGATCTGGCCCGGCTCGAACACACGCAGGGCCTTGCAACCCAGGCCTTCGGCGACGGCGACGTGGTCGACGCCATAACCGTTGAGTTCCGGGGCATTGAGGTTATCGAAAGACAACTGCACGCAGTAGTCCATTTCAAAACCGCGCTGGGCCTGGCGGATCAGCCCCAGGTACGAGTTGTTCACCACCACGTGGATGTAAGGCAGCTTGAACTGCGCGCCCACGGCCAGCTCTTCGATCATGAACTGGAAGTCGTAGTCGCCCGACAGTGCCACCACCTTGCGGCTCGGGTCGGCCTTGACCACGCCCAGTGCGGCGGGGATGGTCCAACCCAGTGGGCCGGCCTGGCCACAGTTGATCCAGTGGCGTGGCTTGTAGACGTGCAGGAACTGCGCGCCGGCAATCTGCGACAGGCCGATGGTGCTGACGTAGCAGGTATCTTTACCGAACACCTGGTTCATCTCTTCGTACACCCGTTGCGGCTTGACCGGTACGTTGTCGAAGTGCGTCTTGCGGTGCAGGGTGGCTTTGCGCTGCTGGCAATCATGCAGCCAGGCGCTGCGGTCCTTGAGCTTGCCGGCGGCTTTCCACTCGCGGGCCACTTCGATAAACATCGTCAGCGCGGCACCGGCGTCGGACACGATGCCCAGGTCCGGGGTGAACACACGGCCGATTTGCGTCGGCTCGATGTCAACGTGAATGAATTTGCGACCCTCGGTGTACACCTCCACCGAACCGGTGTGGCGGTTGGCCCAGCGGTTGCCGACGCCCAGGACCACGTCTGACTTGAGCATCGTCGCGTTGCCGTAGCGGTGCGAGGTTTGCAGGCCGACCATGCCCACCATCAGCGGGTGGTCGTCGGGGATGGTGCCCCAGCCCATCAGGGTCGGGATCACCGGGATACCCGTCAGTTCGGCGAACTCCACCAGCAGTTCGCTGGCGTCGGCATTGATCACGCCGCCACCGCTGACCAGCAGCGGGCGCTCGGCCTGGTCGAGCATGGCCAGGGCTTTCTCGACCTGGATGCGCGTGGCCAGTGGCTTGGCCAATGGCAGTGGCTGGTAGGCGTCGATGTCGAACTCGATCTCAGCCATCTGTACGTCGAATGGCAAGTCGATCAGCACCGGGCCGGGGCGGCCGGAGCGCATTTCATAGAAGGCTTTCTGGAACGCATACGGCACCTGGCCAGGTTCCAGCACGGTGGTTGCCCACTTGGTCACCGGTTTGACGATGCTGGTGATATCCACGGCCTGGAAATCTTCCTTGTGCATCCGGGCGCGAGGCGCTTGCCCGGTGATGCACAGGATCGGGATTGAATCGGCCGAGGCGCTGTACAGGCCGGTGACCATATCCGTGCCCGCCGGGCCCGAAGTGCCGATGCACACGCCGATATTGCCGGCCTTGGTGCGGGTGTACCCCTCGGCCATGTGCGAAGCGCCTTCCACGTGGCGAGCAAGGACGTGATCGATGCCGCCGACCTTTTGCAGGGCCGAATACAACGGGTTGATCGCGGCGCCTGGGATACCGAAGGCGGTGTCTACACCCTCACGGCGCATCACCAGGACAGCGGCTTCGATTGCTCTCATTTTGCTCATGGTTTTGGTGCCTCTTGCGTTTTGTAATTGTATACAAGTGGTGTTGCTTCAAAGTGTATTCACGGCGAGCGGCGCAGGTCAATCCATTTTGTTCCAGAGCCTGTGCATTCGTCGGAAGGCTTTTTAGCGGGAGTATTTCGACGTGTGGTGCGTATGTTTCGAAATATTGTATACAAAAAAACAAATCTATTGTGTTCTATTTGTTGCATCCGGCTTCTGATCAATCAGAGCCCCAAGGCTTTCTCAATAACAAGATAAGGACGGCACCCATGAGCGCTCTAACCTTGAAAGTCGCAGTCAACCTGGTCAGCCAGGCCATCACCGCAGGCCGCACCATTGCCGCTGCACCGCTGACCATCGCGGTGCTCGACAGCGGCGGGCACCTGATCACCCTGCAACGGGAAGACGGCGCCAGCCTGCTGCGCCCGCAAATCGCCATCGGCAAGGCCTGGGGCGCGATAGCCCTGGGCAAGGGCTCGCGCTTGTTGGCCCTGGATGCCCAGCAACGGCCGGCGTTTATTGCTGCCTTGAACAGCCTGGGGCAGGGCGGTGTCGTGCCGGCACCGGGTGGGGTGTTGATCCGGGATCCGGCGGGCGTGGTGCTAGGGGCGATCGGGATCAGTGGGGATACGTCGGATATTGATGAGCAGTGCGCGATTACGGCGATTGAAGGGGTGGGGTTGTTGGCGGATGCGGGGGTGTCGGCTTGAGGTTGTAGTGACTGGGAGGCCCGCTTTCGCAAGTTTTGACCTGTGAACACGGTCAAAATGTGGGAGCGGGCTTGCTCGCGAAAGCGGCGACTCGGTCTTGAATCTATACCCAAACCGCATCCCACAGCGGATAGTCGCCAACTCTCTCCACCAATCCCGCCCTCAATGGATTGGCCACCACATACCTGGCCACTTTCACCAGGTCTTCTTCCTTGCGAAGCGCATGGTCATGAAAGCTGGTTTGCCAGAGCCTTCCCTTGCGGCCAGTGGCGCCATTGACTGATCGAGTGCTTTTGGATTTCACCTGGCACATCAAGTCGCCCAGGCAGCCTTTTTGCAGCTCGATCAGCCAGTGGAAATGGTCGGGCATCACCACCCAGGCCAGAGAGTGTGCCAGCCCTTGATACTGGGCGAGCCTGAACTGCCAGACCACCAGGCGGCCCAGGTAGAAGTCGCTGAAGATCGGCACACGTTCGTGGGTGTTGGTGGTAATCAGGTAGATATTGTTGGGTTCGCTGATCCGTCCGATGCGCAGGCGGTGTGAGGTGGCTCTATCAGGCATTCCGTTGCCTCTCTTCATATGGTGTCTTGAGAGGCTAGATCGGGGAGTTTGAGGCTGACGGGCGGGCTTTTGGCAGGATGTGTCTGGGAGGGCGCTTTCGCGAGCAAGCCCGCTCCCACATGGGATCTTTGTTGTTCATACATTTTGTGTCTGGCACAAATCTAGTGTGGGAGCGGGCTTGCTCGCGAATCTTGGCCACACCGCGGTGTTTCAGTCCGGCTCACACCCTTTAAGTACCAACCGAATAATCGTCTGCGCCGCCGCCTCATAATCGGCCTCATCCAGCTTGGCCTTGCCGGTCACCGCTGAGATCTGCCAGTCGAAGTCGGCATAGGTCTGGGTTGCGGCCCAGATGCTGAACATCAGGTGATGAGGGTCAATAGCGGCGATCAGGCCGCGATCGACCCAGCTCTGGATGCAATCGATATTGTGTTTGGCCTGGGCGTTGAGCTGCTGCACCTGCTCGGGGCTCAGGTGGGGGGCGCCGTGCATGATTTCGCTGGCGAACACTTTCGAGGCAAACGGCAGGTCGCGGGAGATGCTGATTTTCGAGCGGATATAGCCGCTCAATACCTGCTTGGGGTCGCCGTCTGGGTTGAAGGGGGTGGAGGCAGCCAGGATCGGCTCGATGATGCTTTCGAGCACCTCGCGGTAGAGGTTGTCCTTGGACTTGAAGTAGTAGTAGACGTTGGGCTTGGGTAGCCCGGCCTTGGCGGCGATGTCACTGGTTTTGGTCGCGGCGAAGCCCTTGTCGGCAAACTCCTCGCTGGCAGCCCGCAGGATCAGTTCTTTGTTGCGCTCGCGAATGGTGCTCATAGACCAGATGATTCCTTGCCAGGACAGGCGGTTGCGCATGGTAGCACCGGCGATCCGCGTGTCTCAAGAATGTGCCCGCGACGTCTTGTAGCACGCTATGCTGCGAAACATCCCACATTAAGGACGCCCGATTCATGGCAGGAAGCAGCTTGTTGGTACTGATCGATGACATCGCCGCCGTTCTCGACGATGTGGCCTTGATGACAAAAATGGCCGCCAAGAAAACCGCCGGCGTGCTGGGTGACGATCTGGCGCTCAATGCCCAACAAGTCTCTGGCGTGCGCGCCGAGCGGGAAATTCCGGTGGTGTGGGCGGTTGCCAAGGGCTCGTTTATCAACAAGCTGATCCTGGTGCCTACCGCGCTGTTGATCAGTGCCTTCGCGCCGTGGGCGGTCACGCCACTGTTGATGCTCGGTGGCGCCTACCTGTGTTACGAGGGCTTTGAAAAGCTTGCCCATAAATTCCTGCACAGCAAGGCCGACGATCAGGCCGAACATGCCCAGTTGGTCCAAGCCGTGGCCGACCCCGCAACAGATCTGGTGGCCTTCGAGAAAGACAAGATCAAGGGCGCGATCCGTACCGACTTTATCCTCTCCGCCGAAATCATCGCCATCACCCTGGGCACCGTCGCCGACGCACCGTTGATGCAGCAAGTGATCGTACTGTCGGGCATCGCCTTGGTCATGACCATCGGCGTGTATGGTCTGGTGGCCGGTATCGTCAAACTCGATGATTTGGGCCTATGGCTCACGCAAAAGCCCGGGCAGATGGCGCGCAGCATCGGTGGCGGGATTCTGCGGGCCGCACCGTACATGATGAAGAGCCTGTCGGTGATCGGCACGGCAGCCATGTTTATGGTCGGCGGCGGCATCCTGACTCATGGCGTGCCTGCGGTGCATCATTGGATTGAAACTGTCAGCCAGAGCATCGGTGGCATCACTTGGTTGATGCCGACCCTGCTCAATGCCGTGGCGGGGATCATTGCGGGGGGCGCTGGTGCTGGCGGTAGTCAGCGGGGTGGGCAAGGCGTGGAAATCGCTCAAGGCTTGAGCACCTGGGAGCCATAAAAAAGGCCATTCAATCGAATGGCCTTTTTTTGTGCTTGGGCGGTTACTCCGCAATCTGCAACTTGCGCGACTCGGTGTACACGTAGCGCACCTTTTCATACTCGAACGGCGAGTTCATCTGACCGTAACGGAAGCTGGTCTGGTAGCGCTTGTCCACCGCACGCAACGCCCAGATTTCCGGGTGGTTGGAGCTGACTTCAGACACGTTGAGGAAGTTGATCTGGGATTCGGCGGTGTAGTCCACCAACAGGCCGCCAGTGTCGCGCAGGTTGGATGGGCCGAGGATCGGCAGGATCAGGTAAGCACCGCCGGGCACGCCGTAGAAACCCAGGGTTTGGCCGAAGTCTTCGCTCTGGCGCGGTAGGCCCATGGCGGTGGCCGGGTCCCACAGGCCGGCGATACCAAGGGTGGTGTTGACCAGCAGGCGGCCTGTGGTTTCCAGGGAGCGATGGCCCTTGAGTTGCAGCAGGCTGTTCATCAAGTTGGGCACGTCGCCCAGGTTGTTGAAGAAGTTGCTGACACCGGTGCGTAGGAAACTTGGGGTGACGTAGCGATAGCCATCGACCACTGGCAAGAATACCCATTGGTCGAAGCGATAGTTGAAGTGGTACACCCGACGGTTCCACGACTCCAGCGGGTCATAGACGTTGAGGGCGTTGAGGGTCGAACGCTCGAACTCGCGCTGGTCCAGGCCAGGGTTGAACTTGAGTTTGCTCAAGGGTTCCTTGAAGCCATCCTGGTCGACCACGGTCGGTGCGTGAGCCTTGCTGTTGTCCGCGTTGGCAACGCCTGCACAGAGTAAGGCCGCAAGAAGCAGGAGATGTTTAGCCACGGAAGAACTCCAGCATGGCGTCGGCGTTGACGCGGTAATTGAGGTTGCCGCAATGGCCGCCCAGCGGGTAGACGGTCAAGCGATCGCCGAAGGTCTTGCGCAAAAAGCCCAGGTCGCCAGGGCCGAGGATCACGTCATCGGCGTTGTGCATTACCGCGATTTTCGGGCTGTCGCGCAGGTAGTCCTCGAGGGCGTACAGGCTCACCTGGTCGATCAGTTGCAGCAGGCTGCCGCCGTCGGAGCGGGCGCGCCACATCGGGATCACTTGTTCGGTGAGGTAGCAGTCGAAATCACACTGCAGCGCACGCTTGAGGAACGGCGTGAGGCTGGTGCTTTCGGTGATCGGGTACTTGGGCGGGATGATCAAGCCACGACGGTTGATCAGGTCCGAGGTGAAGGCGATATCGGCCGCCGAGAAACGGAACGAGGTGCCGATCAGCATCGCCATCTGCTCGTTGGTCAGGTGTTCCTTGGAGTTCTGGAAGTCATAGAGCAGGGCATCGTTCATGTCGATATAGCCCTTTTGCTGGAAGTAGCGGGTCAGCTTGTTCAACACCAGCTCATAGAACGTGGTGCTGTTGTTGATGCCCTTGACCTCGGTCTGCACCAGCTTGTCGAGGTTGGTGATGGAGGTATAGAGGTTGACCGGCGGGTTGAGCAGCAGCACTTTCTTGAAGTTGAAGCTGCGTCGGGTTTCGTCCAGCTTACTGACGAATGCCGCGTCCAGGGCACCCAGGCTGTAGCCGGTGAGGTAGAAGTCGGTGACCGGCAACGTGGCGTTTTGCGCGCGTACGGCTTGCATCACGCGGTACATGTCCTGGGCGTCTTCCTGGGTGATGCCGGGTGTGGCAAAGCGCGAGGCGGCGCTGATGAAGTCAAAGCTGGTGGGCGACGACAGTTGGACGACATGGTAGCCGGCCTTGTAGTACAGCTTTTTCAGGTATTCGTTGATGGAGCTGTCAAAACGCGCGCCGGTGCCGGCGATCAGGAAAATCAGGGGGGCCGCGCGGTCTTGCTTGGCGATGCGGTAGGTGAGTTTCTTCACCGGCCAGAAATTGTCGGGCAGACTGAATTCACGCTCTGGGCGCATGTTCAGGCTGTAGTCGGATTGGTTGATCTCATCGATGGACGGCAAATCCGGCCGCAGGTCCGGTGGCGTTGTGGCGATGGTCGCTTCGAACGGGTTGGTCAAAGGGTAGCCATAGCTGGCCGGATCAACATCGACCGCCAGTGCTGACGCACTCAAAAAAAGGCCACCCAACAGGGCAGCACAGCGTAAGGAACGGAGCATGACTAAATCCCTAAGAGGAAACGTGCTTAATGAAGTTCGCAGGCTATGACCACCGCGTTATCGCCGAAGTGCCAGCCATCGGCACTAAAAGTCGGAAAAAAACGCAGGAATCGAGGTAATAGTAGGCAGACGATACACTTTGGCACGCTTTGATGAATAGTTATCTGTGTGCAACCCTTGCCAATGCCCCCGGGGAGATTAAGCTGGGCGCCGTTTTCGCCTATCGGAGTGCCTTTATGTCCCGTCGTTTGCCGCTGATCCTACTGCTGTTGGCCTTGCCGTTATGGCTGGCCGCCAGTTATGGCGCCCGTTATGGGTTTATGGAAGACGGGCAGTGGGTGGGCATCTGTGCCGATGACGCCAGCCGCTGGGAATGCCAGCTGCGCGCCAATCTGGGGCTGATGATTCACTTCCGGATGTTGGGCTGGGCCGCGTTGGTCACGTCGGTACTGGCGTTTTTGGTGCCAGGCCGTGCCGGCTGGGGTTTGGCGGTGCTGGGGCTGGCGTTCGGAATTCCGGCACTGGCGTTGTACAACACCAATTTTGCGGTGTTTGCGCTGGTGATTGCCGGGTTGCGGTTGGTCAGGGCGCCTCGGGCTGTCTGATAGGGCCGATCGCAGGCAAGCCCGCTCCCACATTTAGTACGCGGTCGAATGTGGGAGCGGGCTTGCCCGCGATAGCAATCTCAAGCCTTGCGCACTCGCAGGCAACGCCACAGGGCAGCAACCATCAACCCACTCACCACCGCCCAACCCAGCGCTTGCTGGTTCATCAAGCCTTCGCGATACAGCTGCGGCGCAATGCCGGCGCCGATGATGAAGGCCAGCAGGGCAATTTCCCGTCGTGGCCCGGTCACTGGGCGCAGCAGGTAGACCAGCGCCGGCAGCAGCAGGGCGGCGCTGGGGAAGCTGCGGTAGCGTGGGTCGAACACCAGCGCCAGCATCATCACCGCCGTGGCGAACCCGGCAAATGCGATCAGCCAGCCAGCGCGTTGCTCCAGCCAGGCGAAGGCCCGTTCGCGCCAACCCTGGCGAGCGCTCAAGGCCAGGGCTGCATGGGCCAGCACCAACAGGTTCAGGGCAAGCAACAGCCCGGCCCAGATCCATTCATCAGTGAAGCGCGCAGTCACCCGGGTCAGTTCGGCCCAACTGCCAATCGAACCCGCCGCTACCGCGCCCAGCAACGGCAGCAACAACGCGGCGCGGGTGGTGCGAACACGTCCGCCGAGCACCAGGGTGCCTAGCAGGATCAACCCGCCAACACCCAGCCACACAGGCCAGTACGGCACGTTGGTGACCGGGCCGGCCAGAATGCCCTTGTCCTGGCGATCGGCATCAAACAGCCCCCAGTAACCGCCGACCGCACCTTCGCTGGCGCGCTTCCACGGCTGGTCAAAGGCTTCGATCAGGTTGTAGTGCCAGCCATTGGCTTCGGCCATGGCGACAAAGCCGCGAATGAACTTGGCTTCGTTGACCCGGCTCGGCACCGCGGTTTCCCGCTGACGGCCTTCGCTGGGCCAGCCGGTTTCGCCGATCATCACGTCCTTGGGGGCGAAGCGGTTACCGAATGTCTGGCGAATATCGCTGACATGGCGCAGGGCCTGATCGATGCCCGCCGGGTTATCTTCCCAGTACGGCAATAGGTGAATGGTCAGGAAATCCACCGCCGGGGCAATTTCCGGGTGTTGCAGCCAGAACTCCCAGACGTCGGCGTAGGTGACCGGCTGCTGGATCTGGCTTTTGACCTGCTCGATCAACTTCACCAACTGCGTGGCGGTGATTTCCTTGCGCAGCAAGGCTTCGTTACCGACGATCACCGATGTGACCACGTCGGGGTTGGCATTGGCCGAGGCGATCAGCTTGTCGACTTCCTTGGCATTGTCTACCGGGTTGCTGCTGATCCAGGCGCCGCTCATCAGCTTCAGCCCGTGTTTGCGCGCCAGGTCAGGCAAGGCCTCGAGGCCGGTCTGGGAGTAGGTGCGGATGCACTCAAAACGCGTGGCCAGCAGTGCCAGGTCGGCGTTCATGCGCTCGGGGCGCAGTTTGAAGGGCTGGTCGAACGGCGATTGGTCCTTGTCGAACGGTGTGTAGGACGCGCATTGCAGCTTGTGGCTGGCGCTGGCCACATCCGGCAGCACTACCGGCTGGCCAAGGCCGTACCAGTAGCCACCGAGGGCGAACAGGCCGAGCAGCAAGGCAAATACATAAGGCAGCAAGGGGAAGCGAGCAGTCGCGGTCATGGTCAGGCCGTGTGGGAGCAAAGGCGCGCATGTTACCTGTATTTGCCGGTTTTCAGTGGGGTCGCATAATTTTGACATGCAAAGTTTGGGCGGAATTTTGACGGGATTTCCTACAGTTCGTCCTGCTGGCAACTTGATGTCGTTTCTTGCTTACCCGAGGTCGTAGTCAGAGCAGGTCGCCGGGGGCGGCGGGTTGATGATCCTACAGCACCATAGAACAACAGGTTGACGTCGCTCGGCATCCGTCGGGCGCAGCACTTTCGGGGATGCACTATGAAGATGCGACGACTCTTGGGCGCAGCTGCCACGTTGGTAGTTGCGATGGGTTCCACACTGGCCAGCGCCGACAGCAAGACCCTGAGCATCGGCTATGTGGACGGCTGGTCGGACAGTGTTGCCACCACCCACGTGGCGGCTGAGGTGATCAAGCAAAAGCTCGGTTATGACGTGAAACTGCAGGCAGTTGCCACCGGGATCATGTGGCAGGGCGTGGCCACCGGCAAACTCGACGCCATGCTCTCGGCCTGGCTGCCGGTCACTCACGGCGAGTATTGGACCAAGAACAAGGACAAGGTGGTCGACTACGGCCCCAACTTCAAGGATGCGAAGATCGGCTTGATCGTACCGGAGTACGTCAAGGCCAAGTCCATCGAGGACTTGAAGACCGACACCACCTTCAAGAACAAGATTGTTGGCATCGATGCCGGTTCAGGCGTGATGCTCAAGACTGACGAGGCCATCAAGCAATACGGGCTGGACTATAAGCTGCAAGCCAGCTCCGGGGCGGCAATGATCGCGGAATTGACCCGTGCCGAAGACAAGCAGGACTCCATCGCGGTGACCGGCTGGGTGCCGCACTGGATGTTCGCCAAGTGGAAACTGCGTTTCCTTGAAGATCCAAAAGGCATTTATGGCGCCGCCGAGACGGTCAATAGCATCGGCAGCAAGGGCCTGGAAAAGAAAGCCCCGGAAGTCGCGGCATTCCTGAAGAAATTCCAGTGGGCCTCCAAGGATGAAATCGGCGAAGTGATGCTGGCTATTCAGGAAGGTGCCAAGCCTGATGCGGCGGCCAAGGATTGGGTGGCCAAGCATCCTGAGCGTGTGGCTGAGTGGACCGCCAATTAATCGGATAAACCTGTAGGAGCGAGCTTGCTCGCGAAGAACGCAAAGACACCGCAAGCATCCAGGATGTGCGCGTTATCGTTGATGTTTTTCGCGAGCAAGCTCGCTCCTACAATTGTTTCTGCCGCGCCGTAAACCCTCGCTACACTGGTTCTAAGACTAAGGTCGTCTGGAACCTGTCCTGCAGCCGCATACAGTGGATACGTTCCGATAATAAAAAAGCTGTGCTGCGAGGATAAAAACAATGAATGACAGCATTTACCTCTCGATTCAAAACAGCCCGCGCTTCAAGGAGCTGGTAAGAAAAAGGGAAAAGTTCGCCTGGATTCTCTCGGCGATCATGCTAGGGCTTTACTCCGGATTCATCCTGTTGATCGCTTATGGACCCCAAGTGCTGGGGGCCAAGATCAGTCCTGAATCGTCCATAACCTGGGGGATCCCTATCGGGGTGGGGCTGATTGTCTCGGCCTTTGTTCTCACAGGCATCTACGTGCGACGCGCCAACGGCGAATTCGACGACCTGAACAATGCGATTCTCAAGGAGGCTGCGCAATGATCCGTCGTCTATTGGCTGTATTCGGCGCTTCGCTTTTTGCTCCTGCTGTTTGGGCGGCGGATGCATTGACCGGTGAAGTGCACAAGCAACCGCTGAACATCGCAGCGATCCTGATGTTTGTCGCCTTCGTCGGCGCAACATTGTGCATTACCTACTGGGCATCCAAACGTAACAACTCGGCGGCCGACTACTATGCCGCGGGTGGCAAGATCACCGGATTCCAGAACGGCCTGGCGATCGCCGGTGACTATATGTCGGCGGCGTCTTTCCTGGGGATTTCCGCACTGGTGTTCACCTCTGGCTACGATGGCCTGATCTACTCGATCGGCTTCCTGGTGGGCTGGCCGATCATTCTGTTCCTGATCGCCGAGCGCCTGCGTAACCTGGGCAAGTACACGTTTGCCGACGTGGCGTCCTATCGTCTCGGGCAAACCCAGATCCGCAGCCTGTCGGCCTGTGGTTCGCTGGTGGTGGTGGCGTTCTACCTGATCGCGCAGATGGTCGGCGCGGGCAAGCTGATCCAACTGCTGTTCGGCCTTGATTACCATGTAGCGGTGATCCTGGTGGGCATCCTGATGTGCCTCTATGTGTTGTTCGGCGGCATGCTGGCCACCACTTGGGTGCAGATCATCAAGGCGGTGCTGCTGCTGTCCGGTGCCTCGTTCATGGCGCTGATGGTGATGAAGCACGTCAACTTCGACTTCAACGTACTGTTCTCCGAGGCGATCAAGGTCCACCCTAAAGGCGAGGCGATCATGAGCCCTGGCGGCTTGGTCAAGGATCCGATCTCGGCGTTCTCCCTGGGCCTGGCCCTGATGTTCGGTACCGCTGGCCTGCCACACATCCTGATGCGCTTCTTCACCGTGAGTGACGCCAAAGAAGCCCGTAAGAGCGTGCTGTATGCCACTGGCTTTATCGGCTACTTCTATATCCTGACCTTTATCATCGGCTTCGGCGCGATTCTGCTGGTCAGCACCAACCCGGCGTTCAAGGATGCAGCAGGCGCTCTGTTGGGCGGCAACAACATGGCGGCGGTGCACCTGGCCAATGCGGTGGGTGGCAGTATCTTCCTGGGCTTCATCTCGGCCGTGGCGTTTGCCACCATCCTCGCGGTGGTTGCCGGCTTGACCCTGGCCGGTGCTTCGGCGGTGTCCCATGACCTGTATGCCAGCGTGATCAAGAAAGGCAAGGCCAACGAGAAGGATGAGATTCGCGTGTCGAAGATCACCACCATCGCCCTGGCAGTGCTGGCGATTGGCTTGGGCATCCTGTTCGAAAGCCAGAACATTGCGTTCATGGTCGGCCTGGCGTTCTCCATTGCGGCCAGCTGTAACTTCCCGGTGCTGCTGCTTTCCATGTACTGGAAGAACCTCACCACCCGTGGCGCGATGATTGGCGGTTGGTTGGGTCTGGTCAGTGCGGTTGGCCTGATGATCCTCGGCCCGACCATCTGGGTCTCGATCCTGCACCATGAAAAGGCGATCTTCCCGTACGAATACCCGGCGCTGTTCTCGATGATCATCGCGTTCGTGGGTATCTGGTTCTTCTCCATCACCGACAAGTCGGCGGCGGCGGTGAAAGAGCGTGCGCTGTACTTCCCGCAGTTTGTGCGTTCGCAGACTGGCCTGGGGGCGAGCGGGGCGGTTAACCACTAAGGTTGTAGCTCAATAAGAAATGCCCCGGTCCAAAGGCCGGGGCATTTTTTTGCCTGGGGTTCTGTGTTGCCTGGGTTATTGCTTTCGCGGGCTTGCTCGCGAAAGCGGTATGTCAGGCAGCACAAACAAAAACGGCCTCCACTAAGGGAGGCCGTTCTCAATGCAGCTAAGCAGTTGAATGCTTACTTGCGATCTTCCAGCTTGGTAATGTCACGCGACTCGTAGCCGGTGTACAGCTGGCGCGGGCGGCCAATCTTGTACGGGCTGGAGAGCATTTCTTTCCAGTGGGAGATCCAGCCCACGGTCCGCGCCAGGGCGAAGATCACGGTGAACATGCTGGTTGGAATGCCGATTGCCTTGAGGATGATCCCCGAGTAGAAGTCGACGTTCGGGTACAGCGAGCGTTCGATGAAGTACGGGTCGGTCAGGGCGATCTCTTCCAGGCGCATGGCCAGTTCGAGTTGCGGATCGTTGTTGATCCCCAGTTCCTTCAACACTTCGTCGCAGGTCTGCTTCATCACGGTGGCGCGCGGGTCGCGGTTCTTGTAGACCCGGTGACCGAAGCCCATCAGCTTGAACGGATCGTTCTTGTCCTTGGCCTTGGCGATGAACTTGTCGATGTTGGACACATCGCCGATTTCATCGAGCATGGTCAACACGGCTTCGTTCGCACCGCCGTGGGCAGGGCCCCACAGTGCGGCGATACCAGCGGCGATACAGGCGAACGGATTGGCACCCGAGGAGCCCGCCAGGCGCACGGTGGACGTCGAGGCGTTCTGTTCGTGGTCGGCATGGAGGATGAAGATCCGGTCCATGGCCTTGGCCAGCACCGGGCTGATCGGTTTGATCTCGCACGGGGTGTTGAACATCATGTGCAGGAAGTTCTCCGCGTACGTCAGGTCGTTACGCGGGTACATCATGGGTTGGCCCATGGAGTACTTGTAAACCATTGCGGCCAGGGTCGGCATCTTGGCAACCAGGCGGATCGCGGAGATTTCGCGATGCTGCGGGTTATTGATGTCCAGGGAGTCGTGATAGAAGGCCGACAGGGCGCCGACTACGCCGCACATGACGGCCATCGGGTGGGCGTCGCGACGGAAGCCGTTGAAGAAAGTCTTCAACTGCTCGTGAACCATGGTGTGGTTCTTCACGGTGCTGACAAACTGGGCTTTTTGCTCGGCTGTTGGCAATTCGCCATTTAGCAGCAGGTAGCAGGTTTCCAGGTAGTCCGATTTCTCGGCCAGTTGTTCGATCGGGTAGCCGCGATGCAGCAGAATGCCATTGTCGCCGTCGATATAGGTAATCTTCGATTCGCAAGAAGCGGTCGACATGAAGCCTGGGTCGAAAGTGAAACGGCCCGTGGCCGTCAGGCCCCGTACGTCGATAACATCGGGACCAACGGTGCCGGTTAAAATGGGCAGCTCGACGGGGGCTGCGCCCTCGATGATCAACTGCGCTTTTTTGTCAGCCATGTGGCCTCCTATTTATGCTTCAAATCATCAGACAGACCCCCCACGCAGGGCCCGCACCACTATATTGATATAAATCCAGATGTCAATTTGCCTAAAGTCTTGCCCCAGAAGGCTTTAACCGTACTTTTTCCTCGAAATTGCCTGCCGTTTACGCCTTTTATCCCGTCAGCGCAATCAGCTATTAGGGTGAGGAGCGCGCGTTGTCATTAGTAGCCTAACTGTCTATACTCGGCCACCGACCGCCAAGGGCTTTTGGGCTTGCTTTCATTGGGGGTCGCACTCCCTGGGTGGTGCTTACCTGACCAGTGCACTCCCCAACAACTTTGCCCTGATTGTTAGGGGCTCTTCAGTGTGAAAAAAAGCCGTGAATAGCCAACGACCTGTAAACCTAGACCTAAGGACCATCAAACTCCCCATCACCGGCGTTACGTCGTTCCTGCACCGTGTTTCCGGCATCATCCTGTTCCTGGGCTTGGGCATCATGCTTTATGCATTGAGCAAATCCCTGGGTTCCGAGGAAGGATACGCCGAGGTGAAGGCATGCTTGACCAGCCCGCTGGCCAAGTTCGTAGCATGGGGCCTCCTGTCCGCTCTGCTGTATCACCTGGTAGCCGGTGTGCGCCACTTGATCATGGATATGGGCATCGGTGAGACGCTGGAAGGCGGCCGCCTGGGCTCGAAAATCATCATCGCCATTTCCGTGGTGCTGATCGTTCTGGCAGGAGTTTGGATATGGTAACCAGCGTTACGAACCTTTCGCGTTCGGGCCTCTATGACTGGATGGCGCAGCGTGTGTCTGCGGTCGTTCTCGCGGCTTATTTCATTTTCCTGATCGGGTACCTCGTTGCAAACCCTGGCATTGGCTACGCCCAATGGCATGGTCTGTTCTCCCACAACGGGATGCGTATCTTCAGTCTGCTCGCCCTTGTGGCCCTGGGCGCTCACGCCTGGGTCGGCATGTGGACCATCGCGACCGACTACCTGACGCCGATGGCGCTGGGCAAGTCCGCGACTGCAGTACGTTTCCTTTTCCAGGCAGTATGCGGCGTCGCGATGTTCGCTTACTTCGTCTGGGGTGTGCAGATTCTCTGGGGTATCTGATTCATGGCTAACATTCCAACGATTTCTTTTGACGCCATCATTATTGGTGGCGGCGGCGCCGGCATGCGTGCTGCACTGCAGCTGGCCCAGGGCGGTCACAAGACGGCCGTGATCACCAAGGTGTTCCCGACCCGTTCCCACACCGTATCGGCCCAGGGTGGCATCACCTGCGCCATCGCTTCTGCCGATCCGAACGACGACTGGCGCTGGCACATGTACGATACCGTCAAGGGCTCCGACTATATCGGTGACCAGGACGCTATCGAGTACATGTGTCAGGAAGGCCCGGCTGCGGTGTTCGAGCTGGACCACATGGGTCTGCCGTTCTCCCGTACCGAGCAAGGCCGTATCTACCAGCGTCCATTCGGCGGCCAGTCCAAGGATTACGGTAAAGGCGGCCAGGCTGCCCGTACCTGCGCGGCATCCGACCGTACCGGTCACGCACTGCTGCATACCCTTTATCAGGGCAACCTGAAAGCCGGCACCACGTTCCTGAACGAGTACTACGCAGTTGACCTGGTGAAAAACCAGGACGGCGCATTCGTCGGCGTGATCGCTATCTGCATCGAAACCGGTGAAACCACCTACATCCGCGCCAAGGCTACTGTTCTGGCGACGGGCGGTGCAGGCCGTATCTACGCTTCGACCACCAATGCCCTGATCAACACCGGCGACGGCGTTGGCATGGCCCTGCGTGCAGGCGTTCCGGTACAAGACATCGAAATGTGGCAGTTCCACCCAACCGGCATCGCCGGTGCCGGTGTACTGGTTACAGAAGGGTGCCGCGGTGAAGGTGGTTACCTGATCAACAAGCACGGCGAACGTTTCATGGAGCGTTATGCTCCGAACGCCAAGGACCTTGCCGGTCGTGACGTGGTTGCCCGTTCGATGGTTAAAGAAATCATCGCCGGCAACGGTTGCGGCCCGAACGGCGACCACGTGATGTTGAAGCTCGATCACCTGGGCGAGGAAGTGCTGCACAGCCGCTTGCCAGGTATCTGCGAACTGTCCAAGACATTCGCGCACGTTGACCCGGTTGTTGCTCCGGTTCCGGTGGTTCCAACTTGCCACTATATGATGGGCGGCGTGCCGACCAACATTCATGGCCAGGCGATCACCCAGAACGCCGAAGGCGTGGACGAGATCATTCATGGTCTGTTCGCTGTAGGCGAAGTGGCTTGCGTATCGGTACACGGTGCCAACCGTCTGGGCGGCAACTCGCTGCTCGACCTGGTGGTATTCGGTCGCGCTGCCGGCCTGCACCTGGAAAAGGCCCTGACCGACGGCATCGAGTACGATGACGCGACCGACGCCAACATCGAAGCTGCCCTGGCGCGCCTGAATGCTCTGAACGAGCGCACTGATGGCGAAGATGTGGCAACCCTGCGTCGCGAGCTGCAAAGCTGCATGCAGAACTACTTCGGTGTATTCCGTACTGGCGAATACATGCAGAAGGGTATTACCCAACTGGCTGACCTGCGCAAGCGGATTGCCAACGTCAAGATCAACGATAAGAGCCAGGCGTTCAACACCGCTCGTATCGAAGCCCTTGAGCTGCAAAACCTGTTGGAAGTGGCTGAAGCGACTGCGATCGCCGCCGAGGTTCGTAAAGAATCCCGTGGTGCCCACGCTCGTGAAGACTATGAAGATCGCGATGACGAAAACTGGTTGTGCCACACCCTGTACTTCCCGGGTGACAAGCGCGTAACCAAGCGTGCTGTGAACTTCTCGCCGAAGACGGTTCCGACGTTTGAACCGAAAATTCGGACTTACTAAGGGTGGCTGCCATGTTGAAAGTCAGTGTTTATCGCTACAACCCTGATCAGGACGCTGCGCCGTTCATGCAGGAATTCACGGTCGATACCGGTGGTAAAGACCTGATGGTGCTGGATGTGCTGGCCCTGATCAAAGAGCAGGACGAAGGTTTCTCCTATCGTCGCTCTTGCCGTGAAGGTGTCTGCGGTTCCGACGGCATGAACATCAACGGCAAAAACGGCCTGGCGTGTGTTACGCCGCTGTCTGCCGTGGTCAAGAAAGGCACGCTCGTTGTCCGTCCATTGCCAGGTTTGCCGGTTATCCGTGACCTGGTCGTCGATATGAGCATCTTCTACAAGCAATACGAGAAGGTTAAGCCATTCCTGCAGAACGACACGCCGGCTCCGGCCATCGAGCGTCTGCAGTCCCCGGAAGAGCGCGAGAAGCTCGACGGTCTGTACGAGTGCATCCTGTGCGCTTGCTGCTCGACCTCTTGCCCGTCCTTCTGGTGGAACCCGGACAAGTTCCTGGGTCCAGCTGCTCTGCTGCAAGCCTATCGCTTCCTGGCAGACAGCCGTGACACCAAGACGTCCGAGCGTCTGGCTTCACTGGATGACCCGTTCAGCGTATTCCGCTGCCGCGGGATCATGAACTGCGTCAACGTATGTCCCAAAGGCCTGAACCCGACTAAGGCCATTGGTCACATCCGTAACATGCTGCTGCAAAGCGGCGTGTAAGACGTTGTAGTAAAAGCAGGACCGTTGTGCCCGTAAATGCTACGGCGCAGGCTTCAACCGGCGCCGTAGTTTTAACTTGAGCAGCGACTTACAAAGCCGCAGCTCTTACTTTGAAGAAATGAGACAAGCAGGGGCATTCGGGTTGGTACCCGAACTATCAGCGTGATCCTAAGTGGCTTGTTTTGGTCGCTGCACTTGGCCTTTTGCAAGCAAACTCGGTGTTTTCGCCGGTGGTGTCCCCAAATCGAGGGTGACCAAGCATGCAAGAAAGCGTGATGCAGCGCATGTGGAACAGCGGCTATCTTTCAGGTGGTAACGCTGCCTATGTGGAAGAGCTTTATGAGCTCTACCTGCACGACCCTAACGCTGTGCCAGAAGAATGGCGCACCAAATTTCAGACGTTGTCTTCAGACGGCAACGCTGCCACCGATGTATCGCACGCAACAATTCGCGATCAGTTTGTGCTGCTGGCAAAGAACCAGCGCCGCGCCCAACCGGTTTCCGCCGGGAGCGTGAGCAGTGAGCACGAGAAGAAGCAAGTTGAAGTACTGCGACTGATCCAGGCCTACCGTATGCGTGGCCACCAGGCAGCCCAGCTTGATCCGCTGGGGCTGTGGCAGCGTCCTGCACCTGCAGACCTGTCGATCAATCACTACGGCTTGACCAATGCCGATCTTGATACGATTTTCCGTGCCGGCGACCTGTTCATCGGCAAAGAGGAAGCGAGCCTACGCGAAATTCACGAAGCGTTGCAGCAGACATATTGCCGCACCATCGGCGCTGAATTTACGCATATCACCGATTCCGAGCAGCGCCACTGGTTCCAGCATCGCCTGGAAGGCGTGCGTGGCCGTCCGGTGCTGTCCGCCGATGTGCGCGGCCACCTGCTTGAGCGCGTAACCGCTGCCGAAGGCCTTGAAAAGTACCTGGGTACCAAATACCCGGGCACCAAGCGTTTCGGCCTGGAAGGCGGCGAGAGCCTGATTCCGATGCTTGACGAACTGATCCAGCGTTCCGGTTCCTACGGCACCAAGGAAATCGTGATCGGCATGGCTCACCGTGGTCGCCTGAACGTGTTGGTCAACACCTTCGGCAAGAACCCGCGCGAGCTGTTCGACGAGTTCGAAGGCAAGAAGAAGGTCGAGCTGGGTTCCGGTGACGTTAAATACCACCAGGGCTTCTCGTCCAACGTGATGACCACCGGCGGTGAAGTTCACCTGGCCATGGCGTTCAACCCATCCCACCTGGAAATCGTTTCTCCAGTGGTCGAGGGTTCGGTACGTGCGCGTCAGGATCGTCGCAACGATTCTACCGGTGAGAAGGTTCTGCCGATTTCCATCCACGGTGACGCGGCATTCGCCGGTCAAGGCGTGGTCCTGGAAACGTTCCAGATGTCGCAGACCCGCGGCTTCAAGACCGGCGGTACCGTTCACATCGTTATCAACAACCAGGTTGGTTTCACCATCAGCAACCCGCTGGACGCGCGCTCTACCGAGTACGCGACCGACGTTGCCAAGATGATCCAGGCGCCGATCCTCCATGTGAATGGGGATGATCCGGAAGCTGTATTGTTCGTGACCCAACTGGCCATTGACTACCGCATGCAGTTCAAGCGTGACGTGGTCATCGACCTGGTTTGCTACCGCCGTCGCGGTCACAACGAAGCGGATGAGCCTAGCGGCACCCAACCGTTGATGTACCAGCAGATCACCAAGCAGCGCACCACCCGTGAGCTGTACGCCGAAAGCCTGACCAAGGCCGGTGTGCTGGATGAAGCGCGTGTTCAGGCGAAGATCGATGAATACCGCAACGCGCTGGACAACGGTCTGCATGTAGTAAAAAGCCTGGTCAAGGAACCGAACAAAGAGTTGTTCGTGGACTGGCGCCCGTACCTGGGCCACGCCTGGACTGCGCGTCACGACACCTCGTTCGATCTGAAGACCCTGCAGGAACTGTCCGCCAAGCTGCTGGAAATCCCGGAAGGCTTCGTAGTACAGCGCCAGGTTGCGAAGATCTACGAAGACCGTCAGAAGATGCAAGCCGGCGGCCTGCCGATCAACTGGGGTTATGCCGAAACCATGGCATACGCGACCCTGGCGTTCGAAGGTCACCCGATCCGCATGACCGGCCAGGACATCGGCCGTGGTACGTTCTCGCACCGTCACGCGGTATTGCACAACCAGAAAGACGCGGGCACCTACATCCCGTTGCAGCACCTGTATGAAGGCCAGCCACGTTTCGACCTGTACGATTCGTTCCTGTCCGAAGAAGCCGTGCTGGCGTTCGAATACGGTTACTCGACCACCACGCCAAACGCGCTGGTGATCTGGGAAGCCCAGTTCGGCGACTTCGCCAACGGTGCCCAAGTGGTTATCGACCAGTTCATCACCAGCGGCGAGCACAAGTGGGGCCGTCTGTGCGGTCTGACCATGTTGCTGCCACACGGTTATGAAGGTCAGGGTCCGGAGCACTCCTCGGCCCGTCTGGAGCGTTACCTGCAATTGTGCGCCGAGCACAATATCCAGGTCTGCGTACCGACTACCCCGGCCCAGATCTACCACTTGCTGCGTCGCCAGGTGATCCGCCCGCTGCGCAAGCCGTTGGTAGTGCTGACTCCGAAATCGCTGTTGCGTCACAAATTGGCCATCTCGACCCTGGAAGATCTGGCCGATGGTTCGTTCCAGACCGTTATCTCGGAAATCGACACCCTGGACGCGGCCAAGGTCACTCGCCTGATCCTGTGCAGCGGCAAGGTCTACTACGACTTGCTGGAAAAACGTCGTGCCGAAGGCCGCGAAGACATCGCCATCGTGCGTATCGAGCAGCTTTACCCGTTCCCGGAAGACGACCTGATGGAGGCCATTGCGCCTTACACCAACCTCACCAATGTGGTGTGGTGTCAGGAAGAACCGATGAACCAGGGCGCGTGGTACAGCAGCCAGCATCACCTGCGTCGCAGCATCGGCAACCACAACAAGGCCTTGAGCCTGGAGTATGCCGGTCGTGATGCTTCTGCTGCGCCTGCTTGTGGTTATGCATCGATGCACGCCGAGCAGCAGGAAAAACTGCTGCAAGATGCTTTCACTGTTTAACGCCTTCGCGCTGACTGAAACCGAATTTTAAGGACCCACAGATAATGGCTATCGAAATCAAAGCCCCGTCATTCCCGGAATCGGTTGCCGATGGCACCGTTGCCACCTGGCACAAGAAACCAGGCGAGGCCGTCAAGCGTGACGACCTGATCGTCGACATCGAGACTGACAAGGTCGTGCTGGAAGTGTTGGCCGAAGCCGACGGCGTCCTGGGTGCCATCGTTGCCGAAGAGGGCGCAACCGTCCTGTCCAACCAGGTACTGGGCTCGATCGAAGCGGGCAGCGCTGCTGCCGCTGCTCCAGCCGCCGCTGCTGCTCCGGCTGCCGCACCTGCTGCTGCCGCTCCGGCCGCTGGTGGTGAAGATCCAATCGCTGCACCGGCTGCACGCCAGTTGGCTGAAGAAAACGGCATCAACCTGGCTTCCATCAAAGGCACCGGCAAAGACGGCCGTGTGACCAAGGAAGACGTGGTAGCTGCTGTTGAAGCCAAGAAAAACGCTCCGGCTGCCGCGCCTGCCAAGGCTGCTGCCCCGGCTGCCGCTGCTCCTGTGTTCGCCGCTGGCGACCGCACCGAGAAGCGCGTACCGATGACCCGCGTTCGTGCCACCGTGGCCAAGCGCCTGGTTGAAGCACAGTCGAACATGGCGATGCTGACCACTTTCAACGAAGTCGACATGACAGAAGTCATGGCCCTGCGTTCGAAGTACAAGGATCTGTTTGAGAAGTCCCACAATGGCGTGCGCCTGGGCTTCATGTCGTTCTTCGTGAAAGCGGCCACCGAAGCACTCAAGCGCTTCCCGGCAGTCAACGCTTCCATCGACGGCAGCGACATCGTCTACCACGGTTATGCTGACATCGGCGTTGCCGTCTCCAGCGACCGTGGCCTGGTGGTGCCAGTCCTGCGTAACGCCGAGCTGATGAGCCTGGCTGAAATCGAAGGCGGCATCGCTGGCTTCGGCAAGAAAGCCCGTGACGGCAAGCTGACCATCGACGAGATGACCGGCGGTACCTTCACGATCACCAACGGTGGTACTTTCGGTTCGATGATGTCGACCCCGATCGTCAACCCGCCGCAAGCCGCGATCCTGGGCATGCACAACATCATCCAGCGTCCGATGGCCATCAACGGCCAAGTTGTGATTCGTCCGATGATGTACCTGGCACTGTCCTACGATCACCGCCTGATCGATGGTAAAGAAGCCGTGACTTTCCTGGTGACCATCAAGAACCTGCTGGAAGATCCAGCTCGTCTGCTGCTGGATATCTGATAAAGCGGCCGTGAGCTGCAAGTTTCAAGCTGCAAGCAATTGCAGCCTGGCTTGTGGCTCGGGCTTGAAGCTTTTTTGCTAAAGAGGATTTTTTTTCATGTCGCAGAAATTTGACGTTGTAGTGATTGGTGCGGGCCCTGGCGGCTACGTTGCCGCCATCAAGGCCGCTCAACTGGGCCTCTCGACTGCTTGCATCGAAAAATACACCGACAAGGAAGGCAAACTGGCGCTGGGCGGTACTTGCCTGAACGTGGGTTGCATTCCTTCCAAGGCGCTGCTGGACAGCTCCTGGAAATTCCACGAAGCCCAGGACGGTTTTGCCATCCACGGCATCAACCACGCTGGCGTGACCATGGACGTGCCAGCAATGGTTGGCCGCAAGGCCAACATCGTCAAAGGCCTGACCTCTGGCGTTGCTACCCTGTTCAAGGCCAATGGCGTTACTTCCCTGCAAGGTCACGGCAAACTGCTGGCCGGCAAGAAAGTTGAAATCACCAAGCCAGATGGTTCGACCGAAATCATCGAAGCCGAAAACGTGATCCTGGCTCCAGGTTCGCGTCCAATCGACATTCCACCGGCTCCAGTTGATCAGAACGTGATCGTGGACTCGACCGGTGCCCTGGAATTCCAATCGGTACCAAAACGCCTGGGCGTGATCGGCGCTGGCGTAATCGGCCTGGAATTGGGTTCGGTCTGGTCCCGCCTGGGTTCCGAAGTGACCGTACTGGAAGCCCTGGACACGTTCCTGCTGGCTGCCGACACCGCGGTGTCCAAAGAAGCGCTTAAAACCCTGACCAAACAAGGTCTGGACATCAAGCTGGGCGCTCGCGTGACCGGTTCGAAAGTCAACGGCGAAGAAGTTGTCGTGACCTACACCGACAAGGATGGCGAACAGACCATCACTTTCGACAAGCTGATCGTTGCCGTTGGTCGCCGTCCAGTGACCACTGATCTGCTGGCTTCCGACAGCGGCGTGACCATCGACGAGCGTGGCTTTGTGCATGTCGACGATCACTGCGCTACCACCGTTCCTGGCGTCTATGCCATCGGTGACGTGGTTCGCGGCATGATGCTGGCACACAAGGCATCCGAAGAAGGCATCATGGTGGTTGAGCGCATCAAGGGTCACAAGACCCAGATGAACTACGACCTGATCCCTTCGGTTATCTACACCCACCCGGAAATTGCATGGGTTGGTAAGAACGAACAGCAGTTGAAAGCTGAAGGCGTTGAAGTTAACGTCGGCACCTTCCCGTTTGCCGCTTCTGGCCGTGCCATGGCAGCGAACGACACTGGCGGTTTTGTCAAAGTCATCGCTGATGCCAAGACTGACCGCGTATTGGGCGTCCACGTGATTGGCCCAAGCGCTGCAGAACTGGTTCAGCAGGGCGCTATCGGTATGGAATTCGGCACCAGTGCCGAAGACCTGGGCATGATGGTCTTCTCCCATCCGACCCTGTCCGAAGCGTTGCACGAAGCAGCGTTGGCTGTGAATGGCGGCGCCATCCACATCGCCAACCGCAAGAAGCGCTAAGCGAGATAATAAGAAACCACGGCGGAGTTGCCCGTCGTGAGCCTTGCGCGCAAGACTCACCGCGGAATATCCGCTGGACGCAGTCTTGTGCAGCTTGACCGGGCTTAAGTTCGGCAAGTTGTGCGAGCAGCAGTCACAGGTGGCGCGGCACTCATAATGAGCGCAGCGCCGAATGCGCAGTACCTAACGAAGACGGTAAAAAGCATGAATCTTCACGAGTATCAGGGTAAGCAGCTGTTCGCTGAATACGGCCTGCCAGTTTCCAAGGGCTACGCAGTAGACACCCCGGAAGCAGCAGCAGAAGCTTGCGACAAAATCGGCGGCACCGAGTGGGTTGTCAAAGCCCAGGTCCACGCTGGTGGTCGCGGTAAAGCGGGCGGCGTTAAGCTGGTTCGCAGCAAAGAAGACGCCAAGGCCTTCGCACAGCAGTGGCTGGGCAAGCGTCTGGTGACTTACCAGACTGACGCCAATGGCCAGCCAGTCACCAAGATCCTGGTTGAATCGTGCACTGATATCGCTAAAGAGCTGTACCTGGGCGCTGTCGTTGACCGTTCGAGCCGTCGCATCGTGTTCATGGCTTCCACCGAAGGTGGCGTGGACATCGAGAAGATCGCTCACGAAACCCCAGAAAAAATTCTCAAGGCCACTATCGATCCACTGGTTGGCGCTCAGCCATTCCAGGGTCGCGAGCTGGCTTTCCAGCTGGGTCTGGAAGGCAAGCAAGTTGCCCAGTTCGCCAAGATCTTCGTAGGTCTGGCCAAACTGTTCCAGGATCACGATCTGGCCCTGCTGGAAGTGAACCCGCTGGTGATCAAGGCTGACGGCGATCTGCATTGCCTCGACGCCAAGATCAACATCGACGCCAACGCCATGTACCGTCAGCCTAAGCTGAAGACTTTCCACGATCCGTCGCAAGACGATCCGCGCGAAGCGCACGCTGCCAAGTTCGAACTGAACTACGTAGCCCTGGAAGGTAACATCGGTTGCATGGTCAACGGTGCTGGCCTGGCCATGGGTACCATGGACATCGTCAACCTGCATGGCGGCAAACCAGCCAACTTCCTCGACGTGGGCGGTGGTGCTACCAAAGAACGCGTTACCGAAGCGTTCAAGATCATCCTGTCCGACTCCAACGTCGCTGCAGTACTGGTCAACATCTTCGGCGGCATCGTTCGTTGCGACATGATTGCCGAAGGCATCATCGGTGCAGTGAAAGAAGTCGGCGTGAAAATCCCGGTTGTTGTACGCCTTGAAGGTAACAACGCTGAACTGGGCGCTAAAGTACTGGCAGAAAGCGGTTTGAACATCATCGCGGCTACCAGCCTGACCGACGCTGCTCAACAAGTTGTCAAAGCTGCGGAGGGCAAATAATGAGCGTCCTGATCAATAAAGACACCAAAGTTATCTGCCAGGGTATTACCGGTTCGCAAGGTAGCTTCCACACCCAGCAAGCCCTCGAATACGGCACCAAGATGGTCGGTGGCGTAACTCCGGGCAAAGGCGGCACCGAGCACCTGGGTCTGCCAGTGTTCAACACCGTGAAAGAAGCTGTTGCTCAAACTGGCGCCACCGCCAGCGTGATCTACGTTCCAGCTCCTTTCTGCAAGGACTCCATCCTGGAAGCAGCATTCGGCGGCATCAAGCTGATCGTTTGCATCACCGAAGGCATTCCTACCCTGGACATGCTGGACGCTAAAGTTAAGTGCGACGAGCTGGGTGTTACCCTGATCGGCCCTAACTGCCCAGGTGTGATCACCCCAGGCGAATGCAAGATCGGCATCATGCCAGGTCACATTCACTTGCCAGGCAAAGTCGGTATCGTTTCCCGTTCCGGCACCCTGACCTACGAAGCTGTGAAGCAGACCACTGACGCCGGTTTCGGTCAGTCGACTTGCGTCGGCATCGGCGGTGACCCGATCCCAGGCTCGAACTTCATCGATATCCTGAAACTGTTCCAGGAAGACCCGAAGACCGAAGCGATCGTAATGATCGGTGAGATCGGCGGTTCGGCTGAAGAAGAAGCGGCTGCCTACATCAAGGCACACGTGACCAAGCCGGTTGTTTCCTACATCGCTGGTGTGACTGCCCCTGCGGGCAAGCGCATGGGCCATGCTGGCGCAATCATCTCTGGCGGCAAGGGCACTGCAGACGAGAAGTTTGCTGCCCTGGAAGACGCAGGCGTGAAAACCGTGCGTTCGCTGGCAGACATCGGCAAGGCTTTGTCCGAGCTGACTGGCTGGGCGATCAAGTAAGCCTCGCGCTTATCTGACGCTTCACCACACAAAGGCCACCTTCGGGTGGCCTTTGTGCTTTCTGCAAGTTGCTGAAGCTCAAAATGTGGGAGCGGGCTTGCTCGCGAATGCGGTGTATCAGTTGATACATTCAGTGCTGACCCACCGCATTCGCGAGCAAGCCCGCTCCCACATTTGTTCGTATTGTTAAGTTAAGTATGAAAACGCGACATCAAAGTGTCGCTTATCGGACAGTCCGCCCCGCAACAGTGCGTTTGTCAGGCAATTTCTGTACGCTTGCCGCCTCTTTATGCGCCTGCATCCCAAAAGGAAGCCGCGTGCTAGACCGGCCGGTCCCCATAAGGGCCGGTAGCATTTCCCTCATCCATAGGGAATCCCTCTCTAAATTCCGATTCAGTAGTGTGGTATTTCCTCAAATGAAAGTGTTGAAAAACCAGGATATCCTGGCGTTGGGCTTTATGACTTTTGCCCTGTTCGTGGGCGCCGGCAACATCATCTTCCCGCCTATCGTCGGTTTGCAGTCCGGGCCTCATGTCTGGATGGCAGCACTGGGCTTCCTGATCACTGCGGTCGGCCTGCCGGTCGTCACGGTCATCGCCCTGGCCAAGGTCGGCGGTGGCATGGACGCATTGAGCAGCCCCATCGGCAAGGTCGCCGGTGGCATCCTGGCTGCAGCGTGCTACCTGGCTGTCGGCCCGCTGTTCGCCACGCCACGTACTGCAACGGTCTCGTTCGAAGTAGGGCTGGCGCCGTTGACGGGTGAAAGCCCGCTGGCACTGTTCCTCTACAGCTCGGTGTATTTCCTGCTGGTGTTCTTCATCTCCCTGTACCCAGGGCGCCTGTTGGATACCGTTGGCCGTTTCCTCGCGCCATTGAAGATCATTGCGCTGGCGGTACTGGGTATCGCAGCCTTTGCCCTGCCTGCAGGTGATATCGGCGTTGCTACGCCTGAATACGTTGCCGCACCGTTTTCCCAAGGCTTTATCAATGGCTACCTGACCATGGATACCCTGGGCGCGCTGGTGTTTGGCATCGTCATCGTCAACGCCATTCGCTCCCGTGGCGTCGAGTCTCCACAGTTGATCACCCGCTACGCAATCATTGCCGGGCTGATTGCCGGCGTGGGCCTGGCGCTGGTGTATATCAGCCTGTTTCGCCTCGGTTCGGGCAGTCATGAAGTGGCTGCCGGCGCAGCCAACGGTGCAGCGGTATTGCACGCTTATGTGCAACACACCTTCGGCTCCCTGGGCAGCGGTTTCCTCGCAGTGCTGATCTCCCTGGCGTGCCTGGTGACGGCGGTGGGCCTGACCTGTGCCTGCGCCGAGTACTTCAGCCGAGTGCTGCCACTGTCCTACAAGACCCTGGTAGTGATCCTGGCCGCGTTCTCGCTGCTGGTCTCCAACCTGGGCCTGACCAAGCTGATTGCGTTCTCGATTCCGGTACTGACCGCCATCTATCCGCCGTGCATTGTTCTGGTGGCCCTGAGCTTCTGCAAGGACTTCTGGCATGAGCATGGCCGCATCCTTGGCCCGGTGATGCTGGTGTCGTTCATCTTCGGTACCATCGACGCGCTCAAGGGCGCTGGCCTGGCCGGTTGGATGCCTGCGCAAATGGCTAACCTGCCATTGAGCGAGCAAGGCCTGGCATGGCTGGTACCTTGTGTGATTACCCTGGTGGCTGCATTCGGGGTTGACCGTATGCTGGGCAAACGCAGCGAAGCCATCGCCTAAAGCGAGCTGTTATCCGCAGACAACGAAATGCCCCGTATCAATCGATCCGGGGCATTTTTTATGGGCGATGGGCAGTGTCTTTTTTTGTGGGCTAACGTCGAACGGGTACGCAATTCTAAAGCTCAAGCGCGGCGGGTGTAGGAACTGGCTTGCCAGCGATAGCGGTATATCAGTCGGCCTGATACTGACTGAAAGGACGCCATCGCCGGTAAGCCGGCTCTTGCAGGTGACCGAGTGAGCCAGCCCTATTGTTTAGAGGACCCGCATGTCGTTCGTCGAAGCCAACCTGATCCACTTGCTTGCTGCGCTATGGTTTGTCATCTGCTGGGGCGGCTATACCCGCTATGCCAGCTGGAAAGCCCGGGACACGGCCTGTCTCGCCAGTGTGCTGCACCTGTATCGCGAGGACTGGATGCGCCGCATGCTCCTGCGGGACAACCGCATTGCCGACGCCAGTGTGATCGGCAATCTGGAGCGCAACGCCTCGTTCTTTGCCTCCAGCACCCTGATCATCCTCGCCGGTATCCTCACTGTGCTCGGGGCTTCGGAGCGCGCCGTCTCGCTGCTGGCGGACATTCCCATGGTGCAGCAGGCGTCCCAGGGCATGTCGGAGATCAAGCTGCTGTGCCTGGCCCTGGTGTTTGTCTACGCCTTCTTTACCTTCAGTTGGTGCATGCGCCAGTACAACTTCGCGGCGATCCTGATTGGCTCGGCGCCGATGGTCGGGGAGCGTCACGTCTCCGAGCAAGAGCGCAAGGCGTTTGCCTCGCGGGCAGCGCGGGTGATCTCCATGGCTGCCAACCAGTTCAACTTCGGTCTGCGTTCCTATTACTTCGGCATGACCATGCTTGCCTGGTTTGTCAGCCCCTGGCTGTTCATGCTGATGAGCAGTGGGGTGGTGCTGGTGTTGTATCGTCGGGAATTTCATTCCGACGTTCTGGAGGTCATGGTCTATACCCCTACAGAGGCGCCGATGCCTGAAGCGACCAAGGAGGCTATATCGTGAGTATTCCGTTCTGGTGTGTATTTATCAGCGCAGTGCTGATTTTCGTGGCGCGGATGCCGGTGGGCAAGGCCATGAAAGAACAGGGTGGGTATGACAACCATCTTCCCCGCAATCAACAGGCGCAGTTGACCGGCTTCGGTGCGCGGGCGGTGGCCGCTCATCAAAATAGTTTTGAAGCGTTTATCTTATTTGCGGCGGGAGTCTTGATGGCCCATACCACTCAGACCCAGGGCTACCTGATTGACTGGCTGGCGATCATCTTTGTGATTGCGCGGGTAATCTATCTAGCCTGCTATTGGGCCGACTTGGCGTGGCAACGCAGCCTGGTGTGGTTGGTGGGGTTGCTGTGCTCACTATTGTTGATGCTTAGCCCTACATTTCGCACTTTGCTGATCTGATAAAAATTCCCGCACAAAGTAAAGCCCGTTATCTAAGCGGGCTTTCTTTTGCAACATGGTATTTAAACCGCGGTATCAGGAACCGGTTGCAGGTGTAGCTGGAGCAGCTTCTTTAGCGGCGGCTGCGTCAGATTCAGCTTGGGCTTTGGCGGCTTCGGCGTTTTCTTTTGCAGCGTCGTTCACTTTATCCTGAGCTTCGCTCATTTTTTCTTGAGCTTGTTCAGCATGCTGGGTGGCATCCTGAGCTTTGTCCTCGGATTTTTTATCGCAGGCAGCGAGGCCAAGGGCGGCAGCCAACATCAAGGAAACAGCGAAAGTCTTGCGCATGGGGTGTTTCTCCTTATTGAAGATATCTAGTGGCCTTTCGAGCACGGGGTGCCTGCATTAGTTCCTTTAATCCCACAGATATATAAGACGTTTCGCCAAGGAACTTTCTTCCGGGGTATTTCTTTCGCCGGATCACTACTAATAAGAGTCTTTATCGAATGACCGATACCCCCCTTTTTGAGCGTGCCGCACGTTTTGTCTCGGCCTTGCGTCACTGTCAGGTGCTGGGCATCGAGGTGCATGATACGAGCGCCGAGGGCATGACCTTGCGCTTGCCCTACAGCCCGCAGATCGTCGGCGATCCACAAACCGGGATCATCCATGGCGGCGCCTTGACCTCGCTGATGGACACGGCCTGTGGCATGGCCACCCTGTGCGTGCTGCCGGAGTTCGAGGTCTGCCCGACCCTGGATCTGCGCATTGACTACATGCACCCGGCCGAACCGCACAAGACGGTGTTTGGCTTTGCCCAATGTTACCGAGTGACCAGCGACGTGATTTTCACCCGTGGTTTTGCTTACCAGGACGACCCCCAGCAGCCGATTGCCCATGTGGTGGGTACGTTCATGCGTATGGGCAAGCGATTGAAGGGCACCAAGGGACTGGGCAGTAGCATCAAGGGAGAACAGGCATGACCCACCAATTCAAGACCCGGATGCAGCAGGCCCACCAACGCGGCGACTATAAGGCGTTGCTCGAGCTGATTCCCTACGCGCGTCTGATCGGCGTCGAGTGCACGCGCCTGGGGGATGAACTGTTGTTCCGCATGCCGGCCAACAAGGACAATATTGGTAACCCGATATTGCCAGCTATCCATGGTGGCGTGATCGCGGGTTTTATGGAGTTGTCGGCGGCCTTTCACCTGTGGGTGGCCACGGGTACCCCAGGGGTTGAAAAAGGCCTGCCCAAGATCGTCGATTTTTCCCTGGATTACCTGCGGGCCGGGCAGTTTCGTGACACTTACGCCACCTGCCAGGTATGGCGTCAGGGACGGCGGGTGGCCAATGTGGCAATCACCGCCTGGCAAAGCACCCCAGCCGAGCCTATTGCCACCGCTCGTGCGCATTTCAAGATTCAGGAGCAGGGCCACCCTTGAAATCCTGGTCTTAGCCCCCAACTTTGATGACAACCCGCCGCCAACCCTCTCGGGCGCGGCCACTGCCATCCAATTGGAGTTTGATGACCATGAGTGTGGAAACTCAAAAGGAAACCCTGGGCTTCCAGACCGAGGTGAAGCAGCTGCTGCACCTCATGATCCATTCGCTGTATTCCAACAAGGAAATCTTCCTTCGCGAATTGATCTCGAACGCCTCTGACGCTGTCGACAAATTACGTTTCGAAGCCCTGTCCAAGCCTGAGTTGCTGGAAGGTGGCGCGGAACTGAAAATCCGTGTGAGCTTCGACAAGGACGCCAAGACCGTCACCCTCGAAGACAACGGCATCGGCATGAGCCGTGAAGACGCGATTACCCACTTGGGCACCATCGCCAAATCCGGCACCGCTGATTTCATGAAGAACCTTTCGGGCGACCAGAAGAAAGATTCGCACCTGATCGGTCAGTTCGGCGTGGGCTTCTACTCGGCCTTTATCGTCGCTGACAAAGTTGAAGTGTTCAGCCGTCGCGCCGGTCTCGACGCCAGCGAAGGCGTGCACTGGTCCTCCAAAGGCGAGGGCGAATTCGAAATCGCCACCGTCGACAAGGCTGATCGCGGTACCCGCATCGTGCTGCACCTAAAATCCGGTGAAGACGAATTCGCCGATGGTTGGCGCCTGCGCAACATCATCAAGAAGTACTCCGACCATATCGCGCTGCCCATCGAACTGCCGAAAGAACAAGCGGCTGCCGAAGGCGAGGAGACGCCAGCCCAGGAATGGGAAGTGGTCAACCGCGCCAGCGCTCTGTGGACCCGTCCGCGCACTGAAGTGAAGGACGAGGAATACCAGGAGTTCTACAAGCACATCGCCCATGACTACGAAAACCCGCTGAGCTGGAGCCATAACAAGGTTGAAGGCAAGCTGGAATACAGCTCGCTGCTGTACGTCCCGGCCCGTGCTCCGTTCGACCTGTACCAGCGCGAAGCGCCCAAGGGCCTGAAGCTGTACGTACAGCGCGTATTCGTAATGGATCAGGCGGAGTCCTTCCTGCCGCTGTACCTGCGCTTTATCAAGGGCGTGGTGGACTCCAACGACCTGTCGCTGAACGTGTCGCGGGAAATCCTGCAGAAAGACCCGATCATTGACTCCATGAAGTCGGCGTTGACCAAGCGTGTGCTGGACATGCTGGAAAAGCTGGCGAAGAACGAGCCTGAGCAATACAAAGGCTTCTGGAAAAACTTCGGCCAGGTCATGAAAGAAGGCCCGGCAGAAGATTTTGCCAACAAGGAAAAAATCGCCGGCCTGCTGCGTTTTGCTTCGACTCAAGGTGAGGATGGCGAGCAGGTGGTGTCCCTGGCCGAGTACCTGGCGCGCGCCAAGGAAGGTCAGGACAAGATCTACTACCTGACTGGCGAAACCTACGCCCAGGTCAAGAACAGCCCGCACCTGGAGGTCTTCCGCAAGAAAGGCATCGAAGTGCTGCTGCTGACCGACCGTATCGACGAGTGGCTGATGAGCTATCTCAGCGAGTTCGACGGCAAATCCTTTGTCGACGTGGCCCGTGGTGACCTGGACCTGGGTAACCTGGATTCGGAAGAGGACAAAAAAGCCGCTGAAGAGGTGGCCAAGTCCAAAGAAGGCCTGGTTGAACGCATCAAGACCGCCCTGGGCGATGCTGTCAGCGAAGTACGGGTTTCCCACCGTCTGACCGATTCCCCGGCGATCCTGGCCATCGGCGAGCAGGACCTGGGCATGCAGATGCGCCAGATCCTCGAAGCCAGCGGGCAGAAGGTGCCGGATTCCAAGCCGATCTTCGAATTCAACCCGGCTCACCCGTTGATCGAGAAACTCGACGGCGAGCAGAGTGAAGAGCGCTTTGGCGACCTGTCGCACATCCTCTTCGACCAGGCGGCCCTGGCCGCAGGGGACAGCTTGAAAGACCCGGCCGCTTATGTGCGCCGACTGAACAAGCTGTTGGTTGAACTGTCGGTTTAACAACGTTGCAAGAAAACCCCGCTTCGGCGGGGTTTTTCGTTATGGCTCCACTGTAGGCGCGAGCTGGCTCGCGAAAAACGTGTGATCACCGCGTTCACTCAGCATTTGCGCGTTATCGTTGACGTTCTTCGCGAGCAAGCTCGCTCCTACAGGGAACCGCGTTAATCCATTCTCACTGGAGAAAATGATGAGCCAAGTCACCGTGCGTTCCGTGGTCTATCAGATTGATGGCCAGCCTTATGAAAGCCGCCTGGCCTTCGACGCCAGCCACAAGGGCCCGCTGCCGGGTCTGTTGATGGCGCCGAACTGGATGGGCGTCAGCGCCGGCGCCGAAGAGATCGCCAAGGCCGTAGCCGCCAAGGGCTATGTGGTGTTGATCGCCGATCTGTATGGGCAGCAGGTGCGCCCGTCCAATGGCGATGAGGCCGGGGCGGCGATGATGCCGTTGAAAAATGACCGTGGGCTGCTGAACACGCGCATGCAGGCGGCCTTTGAGCAACTGCAAGGCCAGGTCGAGGCCGCTGTCGATACCTCGAAGCTGGCGACCTTTGGCTTCTGCTTTGGCGGTTGCTGCGCTTTGGAGTTGGCGCGTACCGGAGCGGCGTTGAAGGCTGCGGTGTCGTTCCATGGCACCCTGGATACGCCAAACCCGGCGCACGCGAAGAATATCAAGGGGTCAGTGCTGGTGTTGCATGGTGCTAGCGATCCGTTGGTGCCCAGAGAGCAGTTGCCTGCATTTGAAGATGAGATGAACGCGGCCGGTGTGGATTGGCAATTGCTCAGCTACGGCGGCGCGGTGCATTCGTTCACCGATCCCCATGCCAATGTGCCGGGCAAGATGATGTACGACGCCAAGACGGCTGGTCGGGCGTTCCAGGCGATGCATAATTTGTTGGATGAAGTGTTCGGGGGCTGAGTCTTCAGCGCCTGTCAGGGCCTTATCGCGGGCAAGCCCGCTCCCACACTTACGGTGTTCACAAATCAACATGTGGGAGCGGGCTTGCCCGCGATAGCTACCTCACAGGCAACTCGATTCTCCCGCTTTCCCCCGGCACCGTCGGCCAATCCCCGGCCGCCCAGCGCTGACGCGCCTGTTCGATCAACGCCGGATCACTGGCGACAAAATTCCAATTGATCCGCCGTGGCCCATCCAGTGGCGCGCCGCCGAAGACCACCAGGTGGCATTCGGTCTCGGCAAACAGCGCCATGCTCTGGCCTGCCGGTAGCACCACCAGGCTATGGGCCTGCACCGGTTCGCCGTCCAACTGCGCTTCACCGTCGAGCACGTACACCGCCCGTTCCTCATGTTCATCAGGAATCAGCAGGGTGGTGGCGGTTTGCATATGAACCTCGGCATACAGCGTCGGCGACAGCACGGGCACCGGTGACTCCAGGCAGAAGCCACTGCCGGCGATCATGCGGATCGTCACGCCGAGGTTGTCACTGACCGGCAGGCTGATGGCGGGGTGATGGCTGTAATGCCCCGGTCCCTGCTCATGGGCCTTGGGCGATGCCAGCCACACCTGCAGGCCATGCAGGTTGAAACCCTTGGCCTTGAGCTCGTCGGGCGTGCGTTCGACGTGGGCAATCGCGCTGCCTGCAGTCATCCAACTGACATCGCCGGCCTGCACCACTTGGTCGGAGCCGAGGCTGTCCCTGTGCAGCAGTTCGCCTTCAAACAGGTAGGTGAGGGTAGATAAACCGATATGCGGATGCTGGCGGATATTCATGCCGCTGCCGGGCGCGTAGCGGGTCTGGAGCATATGGTCGAAAAACACGAAGGGCCCAACGCTGCGGCATTCTCGCGAGGGCAGGGGGCGCAGGATTGGTTGGCCTTCCACATCTTCTGGGCGCGGGCGAATCACGGTCACGGTGGTCATGGAGCATCCCTGTCTGAGCGGGTTCGTAGGGCTTGAGCATAACCCGCCAGACAGGAAGCAGGTGTTATTGGCTGAACGCGCCTTCGGCGAGCTTGGTATCGATGCTGATCTCGGCGGTGGTCATCAGTTTATGCACCGGGCACTTGTCGGCCACGCGATGCAGTTCAGCGCGCTGCTCGTCGGTGAGCACGCCCTTGAGGGTCAGCTTGACGTTAAGTTTGTATTTGCCCTTTTGCTCCTCGCTGCTGTCATGGGTGACTTCCACGGTCACGCCAGTCAGAGGGATGTCTTTTTTCTGCGCATACAGCTTGACGGTCAGGGCTTTGCAGGAGGCCAGCGCGGCGTCGAAGTAATCGTGAGGCGAGGGCGCCGAGTCGTCGCCACCCAGGCTCTTGGGCAGGTCGGTAAACAGCTCGTGGTTATTGATGTTGACGCTATGGCGAAAATTCTCGGTGTTCAGCGTATTGACGATAACGGGCATGGTAAACCTCACTAGGTGGCAGGATGAACGTCATGCAGTTATAGAGCATGCTGGCATCTGAGTGTTCCGCGTTTTTTTTTGCCGGATGAACCCCAGCAAGCTACCGGCGGTCTACCTCACTTAACCTGGATTGAGGTTTTACCGTGCCCTGGACCCGCCTGACCCTTGCCCTGTTGCTGAGCGCCAGCAGCGTCGCCGTGCACGCCCGCGACTATGCCTACAGCGACGCGCACCTGCATTACGTCGACTTCTTCCAGGAGACGGCCGGCATGGACAAATTGCTCAAGGCCATGGCTGACAATCGCATCGAACATGTGATGATTTCCGGCGTGCCTGTGGCGAAGAAATGGCATGAAGACGAGCCCAAGCGCCCGCGCTATTACGCTGGTGATGATGCCGATGCCTACTGGTACAGCGCCACCGATGTGATCGTCGCCGCTGCGGTCAACAAGCTGACCCCCGAACAGCGCCAGCATTTCCATCCGTTCCTCAGCGGCTTCAACCCTAACGACAAGAACTCCGAGGCCCATATCCAGCGCATGCTCGACCTCAATCCAGGCCTGTGGCAGGGCATCGGAGAGGTCTTCACCCGCCACGATGACCTGACAGCACTGACTTCTGGAGATACGCCGCGGGCCAATAACGAGGCCATGACGCGGATCTATCACCTGGCCGCCGAGAATGACCTGCCGGTGTTGGTGCATTCCAACATCACCTCCAAGCGCGAGCGCAATCCCCTGTATCTGGCAGAAATCGAAGAGCCACTGCGCAATCATCCGCATACCCGATTTATCTGGGCCCATGCCGGTACCAGCATGGAGATCCACCGGCACCAGACGCAGCTGGACTTCCTGTTGCCGACCCTGAGCCGGATGCTGGAGGCTTATCCCAATCTCTACGTCGACCTGTCCTGGAGCGTGCTCACGCCCTACTTGCTGGATGAGGCGGGAAAGCCGCGGCCTGAGTGGCTGAAGCTGGTAGAGCGCTTCCCGGAGCGTTTTATGCTGGGGTCTGATGTTGTAGGGCGGTTCAACAAGTTGGGTAAGGAAATGCGCAGCTTCAATCCCTTCCTCGATGCCTTGCCAGAAGATGTTGCGCGAAAAGTTGCGCGGGACAATTTTCTCGCGATCTTGCCCAAGGCGCGCTGATCGGGTTTGTCATCGTCCCGTCATACCGGTGTCATAAGCTCCCGCCATCTCACTCAAGGAGCCCACTATGCACCTCACCCGTTTAAGCGCCCTGACGGCATTGATGATGATCAGCAGCTTTGCCAGCGCCGAAGTCCGTATTGAAGGCCCAGTGGAATTTGGCGTGTTTGAAGGCCCCAAAGCCGAACTGCAGTCGGGCGAACGCGTGTTGCGGCGCAGCAACGAGCAGATCCAGGCCACCACCGAGGTGCCGGCCAAGCTGGGCACCAAGTTCGGCCTGCGTTATCAATTGCTGGGCAAGGTCGCCGAAGATACGCCGCTGACCTTGCTCTACTTCACGCCTGGCATCCGCACGGCCGATGGCCAGCGCCATGATAAATTCGAAGTGACCCAGAAACTGGTGCCCGGCGCGCCACAGGACATGATGGCCTATGAGTTCACCGAAAGCCACGAAGTGGTGCCGGGTGAGTGGCGATTCATGGTGTTTCAGGGCGATCGCCTGCTGACTCAGAAGAGCTTTACCGTGCGCTGAACCGCCACAGCTATGGACTAGGTAGATAAAGGCGTTTTGATATCGCGTTTTCGTCTTACGCAAAAAGTCGAAGACGCCGATACCTTTCAAGAGCAACTCGCTGCAGGTGGATGCAGCGCTTTTGAAAGGAATCAGCGCAATGAGTATCAGAAGTCTCAATATCGCTCCGCGTGCAGGCCTGGGTTTTGGATTGTTGGCGTTGATGGTGTTTGTGCTGGGCGGGTTCGCCTTGCTGCAAATGGGCAATATGCGCGAGCAGTCGGACCAAGTGGAAACCAACTGGCTGCCCAGCGTGATGGCAGCCGGCGAAATGAATCAGGACCTGCTGCGCATACGCGCCTTGACCTTGCGCCTGCTGATCAACCGCGATCCTTCGGCGGTGACACAGAATGAGCAAAAAATCATTGATATCAAAAAGCAGCTGCACACCGCGCAGTTGTTGTATGAGGCGTTGATTGTCCTGCCCGAAGATCAGGTGCTGTTTGACCGCTTCAAGGTCGAGCAGCAACAGTATCTGCAACGCCAGGAACAGGTCATGGCGCTTTCCCGGCAGAATCAGTTGGAAGGCGCGATCAAGGTGGTCAACGGCGAGATGAATCATCTGGCCGATACCTTGGCCGGCACCCTTGGCGAACTCGTCACTCTCAACAAAGTCAGCGCCAACCAGGCGGCCGCACTGGCCCAGCAAGTGTTCAGTGAGTCGCGAGTCTGGGTGATTGGCATGATCGCCGTGACCGCGCTGATTACCATCGCCCTGGCCGTTTTGTTGACCCGTAGCATTGTGTTGCCACTGGCGCAGTCTGTGAGGGTCGCCGAGGGGGTCGCCAGCGGCGACTTGACTGGCGAGATCACCGTCAGCGGCAAGGACGAGCCAGCGCGCCTGCAACAGGCGCTCAAGAGCATGCAGCAAAGCCTGCGTGAGACGATCCGGCGCATTTCCGACTCTTCCAACCAACTGGCCTCGGCTTCCGAGGAGCTCAGTTGTGTCACCGAAGATGCCACCCGCGGCCTGCACCAGCAAAGCCAGGAAATCGAACAGGCCGCCACGGCGGTCAACCAGATGACCGCTGCGGTGGAGGAGGTGGCCAGTAACGCGGTGGCCACCTCACAGGCCTCGCGTGAATCCGATCGCATTGCCCAGCACGGGCGTGAGCAGGTGCACAAGACGGTGCTGTCGATTGAATCCCTGGCCGACGATGTAACCGCCAATGCCACCCAGGTCGAGGACTTGGCGCAGAAGGTGTATGGCATCAGCAAGGTATTGGATGTGATCCGCGCGATTGCCGAGCAGACCAATCTGCTGGCGCTGAATGCGGCGATCGAGGCGGCGCGGGCCGGCGAGGCCGGGCGTGGTTTTGCGGTAGTCGCCGATGAAGTGCGGGCCCTGGCCCATCGCACCCAGCAATCGACCCAGGAAATCGAGCAGATGATCGGCGGGATTCAGCAGGGCACCGATCTGGCAGTCAGTTCCATGCAGCAGAGTAATGGCCGCGCGCGTGCGACCCTGGACATTGCCAAGTCAGCGGGCACTGCGTTGGAGGAGATTGCCTCGGCGTTCACTCTGATCAACGAGCGCAACCTGGTGATCGCCAGCGCGTCGGAGCAGCAGGCGGCGGTGGCGCGGGAAGTGGACCGCAACCTGATGAATATCCGCGACCTGGCGATGCAGACATCGGCGGGGGCGAATCAAACCAGTGCGGCGAGCCAGGAGTTGTCGCGATTGGCGGTGGACCTGAACAGCATGGTGGCGCGGTTTTCGGTGTAGGGCTGAAGATCGCCATCGCAGGCAAGCCAACTCCCACACTTGACCGAGTTGGAATGCGATCAGTGTGGGAGCTGGCTTGCCTGCGATGAAGGCGACACGGTCTAGCGTTAACCCCGCCCAATAAAAAACGCCCCGAACCAGTCGGGGCGTTTTCATATGCACAACCTGCGGGGTATTACTTACCCTGCCAGCGTTTCAGCACCAAGGTGGCATTGGTGCCACCAAAGCCGAAGCTGTTGCTCATGACCGTGTTGATGGTGGCATCTTCACGGGTCTTGGTCAGGATCGGCATATCAGCAACGGCTGGGTCCAGCTCTTCGATGTTGGCCGAGCCCGCCATGAAGTTGCCTTCCATCATCAGCAGGCAGTAGATCGCTTCGTGAACGCCAGCGGCGCCCAGGGAGTGACCCGACAGGCTCTTGGTGGAGCTGATGGCCGGAGCCTTGTCGCCGAATACCGCACGCACGCCTTCCATTTCCTTGGAGTCGCCCACCGGAGTGGAGGTGCCATGGGTGTTCAGGTAGTCGATTGGCGTATCAACGGTGGCCATGGCCATCTGCATGCAGCGGATGGCGCCTTCGCCGCTTGGCGCAACCATGTCGTAGCCGTCGGAAGTTGCGCCGTAGCCGACGATTTCCGCATAGATCTTCGCGCCACGGGCCAGGGCGTGTTCCAGCTCCTCGACCACCACCATGCCGCCACCGCCGGCGATCACGAAACCGTCACGCTTGGCGTCGTAGGCACGGGAGGCTTTTTCCGGGGTTTCGTTGTACTGGGTGGACAGTGCGCCCATGGCGTCGAACAGGAACGACTGGCTCCAATGTTCTTCTTCACCGCCACCGGCGAATACGATGTCTTGCTTGCCCAACTGGATCTGCTCCACAGCGGTACCAATGCAGTGGGCACTGGTGGCGCAGGCGGAGGAGATCGAGTAGTTCACGCCCTTGATCTGGAATGGTGTGGCCAGGCACGCGGAAACGGTGCTGCCCATGGTCCGCGTGACGCGGTACGGACCAACGCGCTTGACGCCTTTCTCGCGCAGGATGTCCAGCGCTTCCATCTGGTTCAAGGTCGACGCGCCGCCGGAGCCAGCGATCAGGCCGGTGCGCACGTTGGATACCTGGTCGTCGCTCAGGCCGGAGTCGGCGATTGCGTCTTTCATGGCCAGGTAGGCATAAGCTGCGGCGTGGCCAACGAAGCGATAGATCTTGCGATCGATCAGTTCTTCGAGGGGGAGGTCGATGGAGCCGGAAACCTGGCTACGCAGACCCATTTCGGCATATTCCGGGTTGAAGCGGATGCCAGGGCGACTTGCACGCAGGTTAGCGGAGACGGTCTCTTTGTCATTGCCCAGGCACGAAACGATGCCCAGACCAGTGATAACGACGCGGCGCATGCGGATAACCCTTAAAAGTTGTCAGTGGAAGTAAACACGCCGACGCGAAGGCCTTCGGCGGTGTAGATCTCGCGACCGTCGACGCTCACCGAACCATCGGCGATGGCCAGGTTCAGCTTGCCCTTGAGGACGCGCTTGATTTGAATGTTGTAGGTGACTTTCTTGGCGGTCGGCAGGACCTGGCCAAAGAACTTCACTTCGCCCGAACCCAGGGCGCGACCGCGGCCCGGCAGGCCTTGCCAGCCGAGGAAGAAGCCGACCAGCTGCCACATGGCATCAAGGCCCAGGCAGCCTGGCATGACCGGATCGCCTTCGAAATGGCAGGCGAAGAACCACAGGTCCGGGGTGATATCCAGCTCGGCGACCAATTCACCTTTGCCGTACTTGCCACCCTCTTCGCTGATATGGGTGATGCGATCCACCATCAGCATGTTCGGGGCGGGCAGTTGCGCGTTACCTGGGCCGAACAGCTCACCGCGACTGCAGCGCAGCAGGTCTTCCCGGGTAAAGGCGTTTTGTTTGGTCATGCGAGCTCCTCAATAATCCCATGCGGCAGGGCCGGGTAAATCTTCCCGACCGACTGAAGCGTGCTTGCCTCACGTCGGCAGCCTACAGGTAGACTATTGCGTTGTAGTGAAAGTCACAGCATCAAGGACATGAATGTACACTTGTGCACTGAAATTTTAAACCGGACTCATTTATAGGCCCGCTCGGGTGCCTAAGACTGCCGCACTTTCGTCTTTCACGCCAGTCGCAGTTGGCTGATGGTGCCCATCTAATGCACCCAGCGTTGCAGGATTTGCTGCAAATCCGTGCGTTTGAACGGCTTGGCCAGGTAATCGTTCATTCCTGCGGCCAGGCATGCTTCGCGATCACCCTGTAGCGCGTTGGCTGTCAGGGCAATGATCGGCAGGTCGGCGCAGCCGGGCAACTGGCGGATCTGGTGCGTCGCTTCATAGCCGTCGATCACCGGCAGCCGGCAATCCATCAGGATCGCCGTGAAAATCAGGCTTTCAGCGCTGCGAATCGCTTCGGCACCATCGGTGGCGATGCTCACCTCGAACCCCAGGCTGCGCAGCATGGCTTCGACCACGGTGCGGTTGACCGGATTGTCCTCCACCAGCAACACATGGCGACCTTCACCGGCGCTGGCTTTGTGCTGGGTGTCCGGGGCGATCTGCGGCAGGCTCTGCTGGTAGATCGCCAGGGGGATTTCCAGGGTGAATACCGAGCCGACGCCTTCCTCGCTAAGGGCACGCAAGGTGCCGCCCATCCGCTCGGCCAGGGTGCGAGCAATCGGCAGGCCCAGACCGGTACCGCCGTAACGCCTGGAAATAGAGCTGTCAGCTTGTTGAAAGGCGTCGAACATCAGTTCCAGGCGTTCGGCCGAGATACCAATCCCGGTGTCGCGCACCGTGCAGGTAAACCACAGCAGTTCAGGGTCCAGGGTTTGCCAGTTGGGCTCGACCGTGACCGTGCCCCGCTCGGTGAATTTCAGCGCATTGCCGATCAGATTCACCAGGATTTGGCGGATTCGTGTCGGGTCGCCCTGTACGCGCAAAGCGTCCATGCCCGGCGGGATCGACAATTCCAGGACCAGCCCGCGTTGTATGGCGCTGTGCTGGAAGGACTGGGCGCAACTGTTGATCAGGTCCACCAGGTTGAACGGAATATGCTCAAGCTCCAGGGCCGAGCGTTCGATACGCGAGAAGTCGAGAATGTCGTTGATGACTTTGAGCAAGTGTTCGGTGGACTCCGAGGCCAGTGCGGCGTACTCGGTCTGCTCGTCTGTCATGGACGTGGTTTCGAGCAGTTGCAGCATACCCAGTACGCCATTCATCGGTGTGCGCAGCTCGTGGCTCATCATCGCCAGGAAGTCGGATTTGGCGCTGTTGGCGCGCTCGGCTTCTTCCCGCGTCTGGATCAATTGGGCCATGGCCTGCTGCTGTTCGCGGCTGGCGTGATGCAGGCCTTCGGCGAGGTTGTTGATATGCCGTGACAGGTCGCCCAGCTCGGAGTCGTCGACAATCGGCAGTGGGGTCTTGTAGTCCCCCTGCTGGATCGCCTTGACCGCATGGCCCATGGCGCTGATCGGTTGCGACAGGCTGGCGGCCAGGCGCCGCGCCAGCAGGAAGGTAAAGAGCAGGGCAAACAGTGCGAGGATCGCGGCCTTGAAGAGGATTTCCTGTTGGCGCTGGCTGAAGGCGTCATTGGACATGCCGACGATCACCCGGCCCAGATAGTCGGCCCGTGGCGCCTTGGGCTGCGCGGTGTTGTCCTGGAAAAAATCGTTGCCCAGCTGGATATGCTGCAGGCGAATCGGTGCCTGGAAGATTTTCACCGACAGCGAGCGGTCGTGCTTTTCCGAGGGCTGCTCCACGTACACCAGGATGTTTTCCGCGCTGTCCTGGATCTCCAGAAAGCGCACATGGGGCGTGGCCAGGGTGGCCCGCAGCAGGCTGTCGAGCACGTCGTTGTTGCCCGAGATCACGCCGTACTCGGTGGCCGGGGCCAGTTGGTTGGCGATCAGTTGGCCGGTGTGGTCCAGTTCCTGGCGCAGATCCTGGATCCGCACGAAGGTAAAGAAGCTGATTAAAAGCAGGGTCAGCAACAGGGCCGGGCCCAGGGTGATGATCTGAGTACGGGTGTTGATATCCCAGCGGCGACGCAAGGTCATGGGTGTTTCTCCCCTTCGGCCAATCGGGTCGCGACGGCGGTTTCGTCCACCTGTTCGATGCCCAGCGAGCGCGCCACTTGCGGGTTGCCCACGACTTTGAAGTGTTCCGGGTACAGCGAGCGCGGCCAACCAGCCGGCGGACGATCGAGCAGGCGGTCGAGTACATTCAGCCAGTCAGCTTGGTCGCTGTAGGTACTGGCCAGGCTGCCGGCCCGCACGAAGCCGGCGTTGGGCCCGATCAGCGGCAATTGCCTGGCGTAGCTGCTCAACAGCAGGTTTTTCACGGTCTTGGGGTTGTAGAGCTGGGGATCATCCAGCCCTAGCAACACATCGCTGCTTTTGAACAGGCTGAGCAGCGGGCGACTGTCGTTAATGTTGTCCCAGTGTTGGGCGACGATTTCCAGACCCAGGGCCTCGGCGTGCTGGCGCAGCTCCGGCAGCAGGAATTCGCTGTCGTTGCCGTACAGCACGCCAATGCGTCGGGCCTGGGGCAGGATATTGGCGATCAGGCGCAACTGCCGGTCCACCGGTGGGTCGCTCCACAGCAGGCTGATCTTGCCGGGCACATGATTGCCCAGGCGCGCGTGGGCTTGCAGGCGGCTGATGCGCAGCACCAGCGTCGCCGGGCCCTGGGTGTCCTGCAGGCGCCAGTCGAGGCTGGGCAGGTCCAGCAGGATCAGGCGGGTGCTGTTCGGCAGTTGGCCGGGGGGCGGGCATGTCTGGCAGGGCCTTGAAAGTGACGCTATCGGCGGGGCGTTGCTCGCGCAGGGCCTGGGTGAATGCCTGCACACCGGGGCCATCTTCGGCGGCGGTCAGCAGGATATCGGCGCTCCACGCGGGCATGGCCCATGCCAGGCTGGCAAGCAGCAGGCAGCTGCGCCAGAACCGGGCGCCAAAGAGGGCGTTCATCCTTGACTGGGCAGGGCTCATGTCAGAACTCTAACTCGGCACTGAAGTAGAGCACATGGCGCTGGTCGTAGTTATTGTCGACATGGGTGGTGGGCTGCTGGTCGAGGCGTTGTTGCAGCATGCCGGCCAGCTCCAGATTGGCCTTGCCCAGGGCGATGCGTTTGGCGACCCGCATGTCGACCCGTTCAAAGCGATATTGATTGAGTGCATCGTTGCCATAATAGAACAGCGCGCTGGACCAGCCCTGTCCCCATTCACGCATCCAGCCGGCCGAACCGCTGTTGCGCGCGGTCTGTTGCCGGTCCAGCGGGTTGCTGGCGTCGGCATCCACATAAGCATAGGTCAGGCGCAGGCGGTCGGCGGTACTCAGGTGCCAGTCCAGTTGGGTCTCGGTACCGGTAAAACGCGAGCTGTTAGTGTTGCTGGCGATGTACTGGTTATTGCGCAAGGGCTCGCTGATCATGCCGGTGATTTCGTCATAGAACAGTTTGACGTCGATGTTCAGCCCGATATCGGCAAAAAAGCCGTTGTAGCCCAGCTCCCGGGAGCGCATCAGTTCCTTGTCGAGATTGCCCGGGCCACGGGTCTTGACGAAATACTGGCCGGAGTTTTGCCCATAGGTGGGGGAGCTGAGGTTGGTGACCTTATAGCTCCAATTGACGTTGTTCTCGAACATGTCCGGCGAGCGAATGGCTTCGGAGTACACCGCCCGCAGGCCGTGGCGCGGGTTGATCAGGTAGTTGACCGCGACCCTGGGCGTCAGCGAGTTGCCGCTCAGGTCGGTGTTTTCGTACATCGCCCCACCCTGCAACAGCCAGTGCTCGCTGGCGCGCCATTCCAGGTGGCCGAACAGGCGCCAGGTGGTGTCGTCCAGCCGGCCATTGAAGTAGGTGTCGGAGTCGGCGCGGTCGTAGCGGTAGTTCATGCCGCTGACCAGGCGCAGGCTGTCGGACAGGCTCAGGGTGTCCTGTATTTCCAGGTCGTAGCGGCTTTCCTTGGTGCTTTGGTCGATGTTGCCGCAGACGCTTTCCTTGCCGCCGCTATTCCATTGTTTCAGGACTTCTTCGGCCAGCGCCTGCTCTGCCGGGGAGCCTTGCGGGGGACTACCGTTTTCATAGTCCTTCATATGCCGCGCCAACTTTTCAGCGTAGTTGGGGTTCATTTGCCACAGTTGCGTCAACTCGGGGCTGAACGAGACTTTGGCATCACAGGCTTTCCAGACCTGGCGCCGATCCCATTGCTGCGCCGAACCCTGGATATACAGGCTGTGGTCGGGATTGAAATCGAAGTTCCAGCGCAGGGAGGCCGCGTAGTCCTTGGCGCTGACGTCGGAATCATTGCCACCATCGGTAATCCCGGCAAACACCGGCTTGTAGGTATAGGGCCGTTGGTTGGTCCCTTCCTTGGCGTTGATTTGCCAGTCAATGCTTTGCTGCTGGTCGAGGGTCTGGCTGACCTTCAGGCTGAAGCGGCTCAGGCGCCGACTGTCGCGGTAATCGGCGCCCACCCGGTCGCTGTCGAAGCCGTCATCCTGTTGCCCGGACAGCGATAGCCGCAGGTTGCCGGTGTCCCAGCCCAGGCCCTGACTGGCATACCAGTCGTTGATCCCGCGCTCGCCCCGGGTCATTTTCATCCGCGTGCCCAGACTGTTGGCTGGTGAGCGGGTGAGGATATTGACCACCGCCATCAGTGCATTGGCCCCGTAGCTGACGGTATTGGGCCCACGGAATACCTCGATTCGCTCGATATCCTCCATGGCGACCGGAATATCGCTCCAGTCCACGGTGGCGAGGCCGGCGCGGTACACCGAGCGGCCATCGATCAGCACCTGCATGCGCCGTGCTTCGCTGGCATTGGTGCCGTGATAATTGACGGCTGCCTGGTTGCCTGAGGTGTAGCCCACCATCATCCCCGGCACCAGGCGCAACAACTCGGCGATATCCCGCGCGCCGCTGGCCTTGATCAGTTCGCTGTCGATCACCGTCATGCTGCCGGGCACGGCGGCGGCCGACTGCTTGAGTCGGGTCGCCGTGAGGACTTGGGGCAGCGGCTGGTTGTCGAGGAACAGATCGTCGGCCAGCAACGGCGTACTGACCAACAGCGCCAGCAACAGAGATGAACGAGAAGGAGGGCCCAAATACACGGAACGGCCTTGATAATTGCGGATAGCCGCCCATGTTAACTGAGGTGGGGGCTTTTGCCAGTCGGCGCTATGGCAATTACTGTGGTCTATTCGGCCATTTTCCGACAAGCGCGGGAAATTAAGTAAGGGCTGGCCGCCGTCAGGCCGGCCCGTATAATGCCGCCATCGCCACTGCTATGGATTAACGGATTGCATATGACTGAACAGCGCCCAATAGCGGTCCTGGGAGGCGGAAGTTTTGGTACCGCCGTGGCTAATCTGCTGGCCGAAAACGGCCATCAGGTGCGTCAGTGGATGCGCGATCCGGAACAGGCCGAGGCCATTCGGGTCAACCGGGAAAACCCCCGTTACCTCAAGGGCATCAAGATTCATGCGGCGGTCACGCCGGTCACGGACCTGCAGGCCACGCTGGATGACTGCGACTTGTGCTTTGTCGCGCTGCCTTCCAGCGCCCTTCGCTCGGTGTTGGCGCCCCATGCCGAACGGCTGTCGGGCAAGATGCTGGTCAGCCTGACGAAGGGCATCGAGGCTCAGACCTTCAAGCTGATGAGCGAAATCCTCGAAGAAATCGCGCCCCAGGCCCGCATCGGCGTGCTCTCCGGGCCGAACCTGGCGCGGGAAGTGGCCGAACACGCCCTGACCGCCACCGTGGTCGCCAGTGAAGACGAGGCGCTGTGCGAACAGGTACAAGCGGTGCTGCATGGCCGCACCTTCCGCGTCTACGCCAGTGCCGACCGCTTTGGCGTGGAACTGGGCGGCGCGTTGAAAAACGTCTACGCCATTATCGCCGGCATGGCGGTGGCCCTGGGCATGGGAGAAAACACCAAGAGCATGCTGATCACCCGCGCGCTGGCGGAAATGACCCGCTTTGCGGTCAACCAGGGCGCCAACCCCATGACCTTCCTTGGCCTGGCCGGGGTGGGCGACCTGATCGTCACCTGTTCGTCGCCCAAAAGCCGCAACTACCAGGTGGGCTTTGCCCTGGGCCAGGGCTTGAGCCTGGAAGATGCCGTCACCCGCCTGGGTGAAGTGGCCGAAGGGGTCAATACCCTCAAAGTGCTCAAGGCCAAGGCCCAGGAAACCGGGGTCTATATGCCGTTGGTCGCCGGCCTGCACGCGATCCTGTTCGAAGGGCGCACTTTGAACCAAGTCATTGAGTTGCTGATGCGTGCCGAGCCCAAGACTGATGTCGACTTTATTTCCACCAGTGGTTTCAACTGAGGAACGCGCGATGAACGATCCCAAAGCAGCACCCAAGTATGAATCTATCGTCCTGCGCATCCTGTGGATGCTGGTGTTTGCCCTGGTCTGGCAAGTGGCGCAGTTTATCCTCGGCGCGTTGGTGGTGGTGCAGTTGATCTACCGCCTGATCTATGGCGCACCGAACCTGGGCCTGATGAACTTTGGCGACAGCCTCAGCCAGTTCCTTGCGCAGATTGGCCGTTTTGGCAGCTTCCACAGCGAGCAGAAACCCTGGCCCTTCGCCGATTGGCCAACCCCGCGCGCGCCGGAGGGCGAGGCCGCCCACAGCGTGCCGCCGGCCCCGCACCCGGTGCGCGATGAGGAGCCCAAGCTATGAAGCTGTGGGTATTGCGCCACGGTGAAGCCGAGTCCCATGCGCCCAGCGACGCCCAACGCAACCTCACCGAACGTGGTCGCGATGAGGTGCTGCGCAGCGCCGCACACCTGATCGACCAGCCCATCAGTGCGATCATCGCCAGCCCCTATGTGCGGGCGCAGCAGACCGCAGAGTTGGTGCGCACGGCGTTGGGCGTTGTGCCAGAGATCCGTACCGTGCCGTGGCTGACGCCTGACAGCAATCCCCAGCAAGTGCTGGAAAAGCTCGACACCGATGACACGGTGCTGCTGGTCAGCCATCAACCGTTGGTGGGCAACCTGATCAGCTTTCTGCAGCACGGGCACCAGCGCCAGCCGCAACCGATGCACACCGCCAGCCTGGCAGAGCTGGAAGGGGACTTTCCGTTGGCGGGGCTGATGAGCCTCAACAGCGTCAAAAACCCCTGATTTTTCAGGCACAACACAATCAACTGTGGGAGCGGGCTTGCTCGCGAATACGGTGTATCAGTCAATGAATAGAGTGGCTGACACTCCGCATTCGCGAGCAAGCCCGCACACACTTATTTGTGTTGTGTCAGCAAGGAACTTGCAGTGCTCCTGTGTGCATGGAATAGTCCACCAAGCAAGTGCTTGGTTGGCTACCATCGGAACACACAGGAGCGCGTCCCATGTCTGTCGCTTTTCGTTTGCCGCTGCAGGTTTTCTTTGAACGTGAGGCGCGCCATCCGCGCCAGCGCTTCCTGGTCCAGCCCATTGGCGGTGGCGAGGTGCAGACCCTCACCTGGGGCGAAGCCGGTCACCAGGCCCGTTGTGCCGCCCATTGGCTGCGCGCGCGGGAACTGCCCCAGGGTTCGCACATTGCCCTGATCTCGAAAAACTGCGCGCACTGGATCATCGCCGACCTGGCGATCTGGATGGCCGGGCATGTCTCGGTGCCGCTGTATCCCAACCTTACCGCCGACTCCGTAGCCCATGTGCTGGAGCACTCCGAGGCAGCGTTGGCGTTTATCGGCAAACTTGACGACTGGCCCGCCATGGCCCCGGGTATCAAGCCTGGGCTGGCCACCATCAGCCTGCCGCTGTGCCCCGAGGGCGAATTCGACTTCACCTGGGCCGACCTGCAAGCCTGTTCGCCGATCCAGGATGATCCTGCACCTGCTGCGACAGACCTGGCCACCATTATCTACACCTCAGGCACCACGGGCCTGCCCAAGGGCGTGATGCACACCTTCGGCGGCCTGGCGTTTGCGGCGACCCGAGGCACCGAGTTGTTCGGCCTGGGGGAGGGCGATCGCCTGCTGTCCTACTTGCCTCTGTGCCATGTGGCCGAGCGCATGTTTGTCGAGATGGCTGCGATTTACACTGGGCAGACGGTGTTTTTCGCCGAAAGCCTCGACACCTTCCTCACCGACCTGCAACGCGCCCGGCCCACGGCCTTGTTCGGTGTGCCGCGGATCTGGACCAAATTCCAGATGGGCGTGTACGGCAAAATCCCGGAAAAACGCCTGGACCTTCTGCTGCGCCTGCCGTTTATCGGCAAGCGCGTCGGGCGTAAAGTCCTCGCCGGCCTTGGGCTGGACGCGGTACGGGTAGCCCTGTCTGGGGCCGCACCGGTACCCGAGGCGCTCCTGCGCTGGTACCAGAGCCTGGGCCTGGATGTGCTGGAGGTGTATGGCATGACCGAAAGCTGCGGCTATTCCCATGTCTGTCGTCCCGGCCAGCAGAAAATCGGCTGGATCGGCCTGCCGTGCCCGGACGTGGAGGTGCGCATTGATCCGGCCGGTGAGGTGCAGGTGCGCAGCGGCGCGACCATGCTCGGTTACTTCAAGGACCCGCAGAAGACCGCCGAGACCCTCACCGAAGACGGCTTTCTGCGTACCGGCGACAAGGGCGAGCAGGATGCCGAAGGCCGCTTGCGCCTGACCGGGCGTCTCAAGGAAATCTTCAAGACCAGCAAGGGCAAGTACGTCGCCCCGGCCCCCATCGAAAATCGCCTGGCAGAGCACGGGCGTATCGAACAGGTGTGCGTGGTTGGCGATGGCCTGAGCGCGCCGATGGGCTTATGCGTGCTGTCTGCGGTGGGCCAACAGGAGGCGGCCGGCGAGGCTCGGCAGTCCTTGCACGGCAGCCTGGAGCGCTTGCTGGAGGAGGTCAACCAGGTGCTGGATAAACATGAGCGCTTGCGTCAACTGGTGGTGGTGAAGGACAGTTGGGCCGTGGAAAACGGCTTTCTGACGCCGACCCTGAAGATCAAGCGCAACGTCATCGAGTCAACCTACGGTCCACAGTTCCAGGCCTGGAGTGCGCGCTCCGAGGCGGTGCTGTGGCAGGATTGAGCATTCAATAAAATCAAGAAGGACACTGCAATGAGCCTGTGGCGCACCGTTCCCGATATCGAGCAAATCAATGCCAGACAGAAAAACACCATTGGTGAAGTGCTGGATATTCGCTTCGAGAGCTTCGACGACCAGTCCCTGACCGCGAGCATGGTGGTCGACCATCGCACCCATCAACCTTATGGGCTGCTGCACGGCGGGGCCTCGGTGGTGTTGGCCGAAACGGTGGGCTCGGTGGCCAGCTACTTGTGCATTGACCCCAGCAAGTTCTATTGCGTGGGCCTGGAAATCAACGCCAACCACCTGCGCGGCCTGCGTTCCGGGCGGGTGACGGCGGTGGCTCGGGCGATCCATATCGGGCGCACCACCCATGTCTGGGACATTCGCCTGACCAGTGACGAGGGCAAGGCCAGCTGTGTGTCGCGCCTGACCATGGCCGTGGTGCCGCTGGGCGAAAACCCGCCGGCGCGATAGGCGTGGCGTGAGTGTCATCATTCCTGGCAGTTACAGTCATTGCTGTAGCGGCCAGGCGTGGGGACAATCGATTTCTGTTTTTGAAGATGGACTGGTTATGTCGCAACATGTGTTTTTCACTCACGCCAATGGCTTCCCTTCGGCGACCTACGGCAAATTGTTCGATGCCCTGGCGCCGGAGTACACGGTGGCGCACCTGTCGCAGCACGGCCACGATCCGCGGTTCCCGGTGGATGACAACTGGCAGAACCTGGTGGACGAACTGATCCATCACCTGGAGCAGCAACCGGAGCCGGTGTGGGGTGTCGGCCATTCACTGGGCGGCGTGTTGCATTTGCACGCGGCCCTGCGCTGCCCGCAGCTGTATCGCGGGGTGGTGATGCTCGATTCGCCGGTGCTGACCCTGGCCGACCGCTGGGTGATCCGCGCGGCCAAGCGCTTTGGCCTGATTGACCGCCTGACCCCCGCCGGTCGTACCCTGGGCCGGCGCGAAGAGTTCAGCGATCTGGATGCTGCCCGCCAGTATTTTTCCGGCAAGACACTGTTCCGCGGCTTTGACCCGGAATGCCTGGAGGCCTATTTGCAACACGGTTTGCACCAGGTGGGCGACCGCCTGCGCCTGCGGTTCGATCCGGCAACGGAAATCAGCATCTACCGGGGCGTGCCGCACACCAGCCCCGGCCAGACCCGCCAATTGAAAGTGCCACTGGCCGTGGTGCGCGGCCGGCAGAGCCGGGTGGTGATGCGCCATCACGCCAGTGGCGTCGCGCGCCTGCCCATGGGTGAGATGCTGACCATGCCTGGCGGCCACATGTTTCCCCTTGAGCGCCCGCAGGACACCGCGACCTTGATCAAGAACCTGTTCACCCGCTGGGAAGCCCGCGAGCGTGAGCGCAGTTGCGCATGACCACACCCGTCGAAGAAGTCCGCTTGAGCCTGCCGCATATCGAGCTGGCGGCCCACCTGTTCGGCCCGGAAGATGGCCTGCCGGTGATCGCCCTGCATGGCTGGCTGGATAACGCCAACAGCTTTGCGCGCCTGGCGCCGAAACTGCAGGGTTTGCGCATTGTTGCCCTGGACATGGCCGGTCACGGCCACTCGGCCCACCGCCCGGCCGGGGCAGGGTATGCCGTTTGGGATTACGTGTTTGATGTGCTGCAAGTGGCCGAGCAACTGGGCTGGAAACGTTTTGCATTACTTGGTCACTCCCTCGGGGCGATTGTCTCCACGGTGTTGGCCGGGGCCTTGCCAGAGCGTGTGACGCACTTGGGGTTGATCGACGGTGTGATCCCGCCGACCGCCACCGGCGAGAATGCCGCCGAGCGCATGGGCATGGCGTTGCAGGCGCAAATCAGCCTGCAAGACAAGCGCAAACCGGTGTACAGCACACTCGACCGTGCGGTGGAGGCGCGGATGAAAGGCGTGGTGGCCGTCAGCCGTGAAGCCGCGGAACTCCTGGCCCAGCGCGGCTTGATGCCGGTGCCGGGCGGCTACACCTGGCGCAGCGACAGTCGCTTGACCCTGGCATCGCCGATGCGCCTGACGGAAGAACAGGCCATGGCCTTCGTGCATCGAGTGGCGTGTCCTACACAGTTGGTGGTGGCACAAGAGGGCATGCTGGCCAAACATCCCGAGCTGCTTTCCCAGCTTCCTTTCACTGTAACCACCCTCGCAGGCGGTCATCATTTGCACCTGAACGACGAGTCGGGGGCGGCTCTTGTTGCAGACTGTTTCAATCGGTTCTTCACCGCGCCTTGACTTGGCGGGGGCAACTGTCGAGGCTGGGCGGATTGAAAGGGAGTCAACCATGAACAATCCGAATATCGCGAAGGCATCCACCGGCCAAGGCGCACCGATCCGATGAGTAGTACCAAGGGAATTATCCGTGTGCTTGGGCTGTGCTGCATCAGCCCGTTGGTTTTCGCTGCTGACCTGCCGGGAAGCCAGGATCTGCCTAGCGTGGCCCGACAGGTGGATGCGCAGATTGTCGACTACCGTCCCGCCGAAGAAAAAGAACGCATCTACCCCATGGGCGCGATCCGCAAGATCAGCGGCCAGTTACGCTACGATGGCCAGGCCACGGCGCGGGGCCAGGTGACAGCCATTACCTATGAACTGCCCGCCGAGCACAGCTCCAGCGCGGCCTTCAAATCCACCCGCGAGGCGTTGCAAGAGCAAGGCGCGCAGTTGCTGTTCTGGTGCCAGGCTCGCGATTGCGGCGAAAGCAGCCTCTGGGCCAACGAAGTGCTGGGCAATGCCAAACTGGTTGGCGCCGATGGCCAGCAGGAGTTCCTGTTAATGCGCCTGGCAGCCCCCCAGGACAATTCCCTGGTGGCGCTTTACGGCATCACTCGTGGCAATCGTCGCGCTTACCTGCATGTGGAACAAATGGACGCCAGCGCGCCACTGGGCCAATTGCTACCCACCTCGGCCACCCTGCTGCGTGAATTGAAAAGTACCGGCGACCTGGATTTTCCGTTGCTGGGAGCAGAGCCTGATGCAACGTGGTTGATCCTGATTTCCCGTGGATTGAACCTCGATACCACCTTGCGGGTCAGTGTGAGCGGGCCTAACGCCGAAGCCTGGCGCCAGGGTCTGATCGACAAGGGCGTGCGTGCGGCGCGATTGGAAACCGGTGCGGGTGAGGCCAAGGGCCTGCATCTGCAAGTGATCCGCTGATTGTTCCAGGGCGAACGGACCCGCGCCGTTCGCCTAAGCTCTCCCTCAACAGACTTCTTTTCGAGAAACCACATGCTCAACAATGATCGCCTGCTGGTGCAGATCCTGCTCCTGGTGCTGTTTGGTGCCAGCTTCTGGGTGATGGCACCGTTCTGGTCGGCGCTGTTCTGGGGCGCGGTGCTGGCGTTTGCCAGTTGGCCGCTGATGCGCCTGTTGACCCGTGCTCTGGGTGGGCGCGAGTCACTGGCAGCGGGGATCCTGACCCTGGGCTGGATGTTGCTGGTGGCGGTGCCGCTGGTGTGGCTGGGCTTCAACCTGGCCGACCATGTGCGCGACGCCGTGGCGCTGATCAAGGATATTCAGGTCGACGGCCTGCCCGAGGCACCCAACTGGTTGGGCTCCATCCCGTTTGTGGGGGAGCGGCTGGTAGGCATGTGGGACAGCATCGACCAGCAGGGCGCGGCCTTGATGGTCACAATCAAGCCGTACCTGGGGCAGGTCGGCAACTGGTTGCTGGCCCGAAGCGCGCAGATCGGCGGCGGCATCCTGGAACTGACTCTGAGCCTGGTGTTTGTGTTCTTTTTCTACCGCGACGGGCCGCGCCTGGCGATGTTCGTCCACCGCCTCCTGGAGCGCTTGATTGGTGAGCGTGCCGGTTACTACATCGACCTGGTGGCCGGCACGGTACAGCGGGTGGTCAACGGCGTGATCGGCACCGCCGCCGCCCAGGCGCTGCTGGCACTGATTGGCTTCCTGATCGCCGGAGTGCCTGGGGCGCTGGTACTGGGTATCGTCACCTTCCTGCTGAGCCTGATCCCCATGGGACCGCCGCTCGTCTGGATCCCGGCCACCGCCTGGCTGGTGTGGAAGGGCGACTACACCTACGCAGTGTTCCTCGGCGTCTGGGGCACGTTCATCATCAGCGGTGTGGACAACGTGCTCAAACCGTACCTGATCAGCCGCGGCGGCAACCTGCCGCTGGTGATCGTGTTGTTGGGGGTATTTGGTGGGTTGATTGCGTTTGGCTTTATCGGCTTGTTTATCGGGCCGACATTGTTGGCGGTGGCATATAGCCTGTTAACCGATTGGAGCGCGAGTCAGGCGCAGGTTCGCCGGGAAGACAAGGTGGGCTAGCACCTATCCACATAGGGGCGTTGCAGCAGCCTGGAACGTGCTGTGGACCGCTGGTTTTCTGTGGCGAGCGGGCTTGCCCCGCGCTGGGTGGCGAAGCCGCCCCAATAGCCTCATCACGTTGTGCTAGGTACACCGAGGTGGTTGGTGTTGGGGCTTCTGCGCAGCCCTGCGGGGGACTAGCCCTCTAGCCAAAGGTTCTGGGTAGCCACATTTTTGCTGTCAAGCCGCCGCTCAAGCGTTTCACGACAGAGGGCTTTGCGTATCTGGAGCAATATTATCGGGAACTGATCAATGGCTCGCTTTGAAAGCTAGCCCGCAAATGAAATTATCCTTGCCTCGCGCCTCCCCCCGCAACCTGCCATTTCCTACAAATTTCTGCTGTTAAGCATGCTCTTCTATGCTGCAAAACTTCATGTGATGATTATTTTCTAGCACCTAGTACCGTTGTTGAAACGACGCTTAGTGATACCGTTTGTCGGTTTTTCTGTGGATTTTACGGAGTGTTTTATTACTTCCTACAAAGCATTAAGGTTTGTGGTGGGGTATCTGTATAGCGGAGGGGTTAGGTAAATTATTAATTATTAAAAGTATTTTTTTAGCTTTCGCTGATTGGGTTTTATACAGTTCAGAAAGGTCTGATTTTTACGTGGGAATCTACTTATATTTAAATAAATAAAATCCTACGCTCCGCTTTTTCGATATTTGAATTTAACTCAGAAAGAACTAACTTGATTTTACCACCCTATATCGGGTGATGGAAATCGACATTTCATTAGTTTGGAGAGTCAAAATGAAAAGTGAAAGCTTGGGCGAAGCTGTTTTTAGCTTCAGTGATGATTTTGGATTTGATTCGCTCTCTTGCGCTGCTGGAGCCTCTGGCAGTGCGGGTGGCTGTGGTGGCAGTGGTGGATGCGGCGGAGGTGGAGGGTGCAGCGGAGGTAGCGGCGGATGCGGTGGCTGTGGAGGGAATGCAATCGCCCCCGAACTGTCCCCAGATGAATAGTGATTAAAGAAGTAACTTAAGGGCGTTGTGGAGGTTTTTAGCTTTATCGTTTATTTAAAAACCTCCATTAAAAAGGGAGCCTGAGATGAACATCAATATACCTAGTTATGAAATATTAAACTTAGAGTCTGAGGACTTGGTTGTTTCGGAAGTAGGGATATCCAGAATTCACTCTAAACCGTTGTTGAGTGCGCTGAGGAAGTTAAGCGGTCACTCGGTGATGGCGGTGGATGAAGTCAGTGAGATTTTTTCTGAGTATGGATTGGTACCAAGCTGTGCCTTTGATTTTTTAGAGGCAGCAGTGGGAATGCGGCGGGATGTAGGAGAGATGTTTTTTGAAAAAACAATTTTTGTTTCTGACTGGAATGGGAAGGTGGAGCTCGAAAAGTTGTTAAGGTCAGAGCTTTCAACATGCTTTGAGTTTAGGGGGTTTTCGGATGATCTCCTGTCTTTAGTGGCGGGAAAGCAGTACTTTATAGTGTTGTTGTGCGAGTCTTATGATTATCACGCAATAAAACAGATTTATTTTGAGCTGGCTATAGCTGCCCCGGAGAGCGCGATAAGTGTTTGTCATCGAATGGGAGATGTTTTTTGTATTGGGCAACCTTATATGCGGAGCATCGGAAATCCGTGTCATTTCTGCAGTGTTGACAAAATAACAAATAGTGAGCGAATTAGTCCTGCAAGAAATAGTTGGGCGAAACTCATGGAGATTTGTAGGGTTAATCACATAGAGGTCCCATCTAAATCGCTTACTCTGTATCAGGAAATTGTCACAATAGGAGCGATCATTCGAAAGGTGAAATTTTATACTGAGTTGGGAAATTCAAAGCTGTATCAGGACAATATACTGCAGGCATCCTATCTCAATTTGGTGAATGGGGTGGTGACTGAAGATGTCTGTGTTCATTGGTATATGTGTGACTGTCTGAGTGTGGCATAATGAAAAATATTCCTCATGACTACTATTTGAAATTTGTAAATCCATCTGTCTATGATGAGGTTCTTGACTTTCATAGTAGTGGTAACTACACCATTCATGAAGCATTTCAGCGGCGTACTTGTTTGCACTCTATTAGTGATGAGAATATTGTGCAATTAACAGGCAATGAATTAAGGCTTTACGCTGATATGGACCTGACTTTTCCAGTGAGTGCCAGTAGTTATGAAGGGTTAAGTTGTTTGTATAGAAATGAATCTTGTGAGCATTTTTTACCATCAGAGATAGATTTTTCAATTGTTGAGAAACTAGTAGGGCCCTTGCTTTCAAGGAATAAAGAATCTTACAAGAGAGGCTACCCAAGCGGGGGCGCTCTTTATCCCGTTGAGGTTTTTATTTGTTCGCTGTTTGAGGGGAATCATAGTTGGCCGTATTCGGGAAAAGTTCTTCATTTGTTACCGAATTCAGGTAGGTTCGAAGTTGTGCAGTCTGCAGTAAACGTTGATCAATTAAAAAAATCACTTTTAACGGTGTCTCAGAGTGTTGGATGTCCAAGTTTTGCGCTTATTTATATGGTGTATCTGCCAAAGGTTATTTTTAAATACCGTTATCGTGGGTATCGCTTGGCTCTTATGGAGGTTGGTTCTATTTATATGCTCGTCGAGTTGCGAGCCAAGTCTTTAGGGTTGGTGTGTCGGCTATGGTCAGGGTATACAGATACCATGCTGAGCAAGAGTTTGGGTCTCAATCCTGCCATGTTTCTACCAATGTGTGTCCACTTTGTAGGTGAAGCACATGAATCTATTTAATCTAATGGGTAAGCCAGGGCTTCCTAATATTTTGGCCTTTCAGCCTGCAGGGTTGCTCGGTTTCCCGAGTTCAGTATAGGTAACAGATCGTTGGTCAAATACTGGGTCCGGAGTAGGGGGAGGGACAAACTCAATTAGGACTGCTTTAGGTGAGTACTTTGAGCGTCGTCACTTCTATAAGGAAATAGTCTCAAAAGACTGTGCATTGCTCAGTGAGTTTTTAGGAGAGGCTGAGGTTAAATGTTTTGTAAAGGTTTTTTTGCAGACGACTTCCAGAAAAATGTCAAGTGAGTGTGTTGAGGGTCATAGGTTCGAAATGTCTAAAGTGGTTCGGATTTCTGATTTTTCAACCTGTTATATCCCGGCTGTTTTCATATCTTTATCTTGGCATGGATTGGAAAAGGATAGTCCGATCTATCCGCTTCGGGATACTTGTGGTTGTAGTTTTCATTGGGATCCGGAGGTGGCCTTTTTTGGGGCTATTAAAGAGCATATGGAAAGGCAGTTTTTACTAAGATTCTGGCTCACCAAAAAATGCAACTCATTAGTTTGCGAGAGGCAAGTCAAAAGTCTTCTGGAAAACAAAAAAATCTCTGGCGCTATATGAGGCTTTGTCTGGTGCTGGTGAGGTTTCTGTATTAGATATTTCCGATCATGCTTTTCCTGGTGTTTGTATTCTCACTGTTTATGGGCAACGTAAAGAGGGGCATCATGTGCGTTACTGTGCGGGAATGTCCTTCGCTTCAGGTGCTGGGGAAGCGATTGAAAAGTCATTGTTTGAGTTGTGGCAGACATTTCGATTTGTAGATCTTTTTGTATCCTTAAAGTCGGACGAAAGAAAAATCAAGGACGCCTATTTGCGGCATTTTTTAAAATGTAATTCATATGCGACCTATCTGGAAGTTACAGATGTGCTGGTTTCTTCGGTAAGCAATAATGTTTCTGAGCACAGGTTTGATTTTTTAGGCCTGCGTTCAGCATTAAGTAGCGAAAAAATTACAGGTTATTTGTATTCTAATGTCTCTGTTGTAGAGGGTGTACGATGCGTTTTTTGTAAGTACATTTCGCCAGATTTGTTTATGCATATGAATAATGCACAGGGGGTAAATATCGAAAACAAATACAGTGAAGTATTCAAGGATTCTATAGTGCAGGATAGGTTAAGGGTGATGGTGCCATTTCCTTGAGGTGAATTATGCGCGCTAACTTAATATCAAAGTCCTTATCGTTGGCAGGGCTTTTAATAAAGGAACAAGTCAAGGAGCCCCTTGCGTTGTTCTGGATTGTCGTGTCTCCCGGAGTGGTTTTTTATTTGCTGAGCTATTCGAGAGGTCTCATATATTCAGCATCAAGCGACTATTTGTCCAGCACGTCTTGGTTTTATGCTTATGTGGCTTCCAGTGTCGCATTGTTTGGGTTCGCGTTTTACATTGTGGGGCGTAGGGAGAGCGGCTTTGTTAGGTCATTTATTTATACCTTTCGTAGCAAATTTATTTTTATGTTGGGGCAATTTATAGCTTGTTCATTTATGTCTTTGGTATATTGTGCTGTTTTTTACGCGATTACACATATTGTTTTTGGTCCAGTGAGTCTTGTAGAGTTTTGTATTGTGCTCGTCAGATTTTATGTGTGTTTTGTCCTGTTTTCTACATTCGCTCTGTTATTGACGTTGATTCCGATCAGTTTCCAGAATGCGAGTACATTATTTTCCGTCGTGTCATTTGCCATGCTGGTAGTCGGTGTGGCGGGGATGAACTCGTCTCTGCCGTTAATGACGGTTGTCAGTTTTTTCAATCCGCTGTGGTGGGCGAATAGAATAATGATGGAGGGGGTTGGTCAACTGAGATTTTTAGTCGCTGTTATAGTTATATTGTATGTGGCGGTCTTTTTGATTTCCGTTAGACGTTTGCTTGTGACACCCGTTTGGAGTCGCTACTGATGAGAAGGTTTTCTGCGCAAGCCATTGACTTTAAATATGCGGGTCATACCGTATTTAAAGATGCATCAATGAAAGTCGAGTCCGGCTCAATTTCAGGACTTCTAGGGCCAAATGGTTCTGGTAAGACTACTTTTTTTGATATTGTTTGCAGTTTAAGGAGTGTTGATAGTGGCGCGATTACGGATGAGTTTTCGAGTCGAGTTTATTTGTCGCAGGTGATTTCGACGCCTGCTGTATTTCGCATGTCTGATATTTTTAAAATGATTACCCTGTTTTGCTCCGAAAAAAAAATCACTAAAGAAGAGTCTCTCGAGAAGCTGGAGTTGTGGAGTCCGACGTTAGTTGACCGTTATTTGAGTATCTGGGACAAAAAGTCATCTCTTTGCAGTTATGGCGAAAAGCGCTGGTTTTTTACTTTGTCTTTGCTGTCTGTTGCGGCAGACTTTGTGATTCTTGATGAGCCTACGGCGGGTGTTGATCCGGAGTTTCGATATCACATATGGAAGTGTCTGCGGGGTGCTGCAAACGAAGGCGCGGCAATTTTGATCTCATCGCATAACGTTGAGGAGGTAGCCAGTAATTGTGACGATTTTTACATGCTTGCTCAGCAACGGTTTAACCATTTTACTAATGCTGTGAGCTTTATGAGCCACTACGATGCAACTACGTTAGATGAAGCTTTTATCACGGCGGTAAACATACGGAGTCCCTTATAGAGGCTGGCTTCTGGGTAGCCCTAGCACCGCCGTCAGTCCGCCACCCGGTGTTTCCTCCAGATGTAGCCGGCCCCCCCAACCGCTCAACCGCCTCCTTGGCAATGGTCATCCCCAACCCCACGCCCCCCGGAATTGCGATTGCGCGAGCCTTCCAGGCGGAAAAAACGGTTCGAATACCGCCTCGCGTTGTTCGGCAGCAATCCCCGGCCCATGGTCGATTACCCGAATCACCAACGCCTGGGGGGCTGTCCTGCAGTTCGATGCGGGCCGTACCGGCATAGCGCAGGGCGTTATCGATCAAGTTGTTCAGGCACGAACGCAAGGCCATGGGCTGCACTCGCAACGGCGTGCTTTGGCCCTGGCACTGCACGTCTGCTCCCTGGTCCTGGGCGTTTTCGCTCAGGGACTGCACGAGTGCCTGCACGTCCAGCCACTGCCGGCTTTCGCTGGTGCGTTGCTCGTGCAGGTAGCTCAAGGTGGCGTCGAGCATGCCGATCATGTCGTTCAGGTCCTGGCGCATCTGGCCCTGCAGGCGTAGATCGTCGATCTGCTCCAGGCGCAGCTTGAGCCGTGACAGAGGGGTGCGCAGGTCGTGGGAAACCGCGCCAAGCATGCGGGCGCGCTGACTGACTTGTTCGCGGATGCGTCGCTGCATCAGGTTGAAGGTCGAGGCGGCCTGGCGGGCTTCACGCGGGCCGGATTCGTCCAGGGGCGGGCTGTCCAGGTCCACACTCAAACGCTCGGCCGCTGCGCTCAAGCGCTGGATCGGGCGGCTGAGCAGTTTGGCGCCAAACCACGCGGCGATGATCAGCGAGATAAATTGGAAGGTCAGCGGCACCACCGGGCCACCGAACCAGGGTCGTCGATGTGCCTGGGGCGCAGCCTGCAAGGAGCCGTCCGCCTGCTCGATCATGACGTCGACGGGCGGTGGTGGCGGCGGGCCGTAGTGGTGAAACCAAAAGAACGCCAGCACATGGGCCAGCACAATGGCTACCAGCAGCACTCCGAACAGGCGGCCAAACAAGGTGTTGAAGGCGCTGCGCATCAGCCGATGTCCCGCGCGTCGAACAGGTAGCCTTCGCCGCGCACGGTCTTGATCAGTTGCGGGGCCTTGGGGTCGTCTCCCAATTTCTGGCGCAGGCGCGAGACCAGCAGGTCGATGCTGCGATCAAAGGCTTCGATCGAGCGCCCACGGGCCGCATCCAGCAATTGTTCGCGGCTGAGCACCCGGCGCGGGCGCTCGATGAACACCCACAGCAAACGGAATTCGGCGTTGGACAGCGGCACCACCAGGCCATCATCCGCCACCAGTTGGCGCAGCACGCTGTTGAGGCGCCAATTGTCGAAGCGGATGTTGGTGCGTTGCTCGGTGCGGTCATCGCGCACCCTGCGCAGGATGGTCTGGATCCGTGCCACCAACTCCCGAGGCTCGAAAGGTTTGGACATGTAATCGTCAGCGCCCAATTCCAGACCGATGATGCGATCAGTGGGCTCGCAGCGCGCGGTCAGCATCAGGATCGGGATATCTGATTCGGCCCGCAGCCAACGGCAAATCGACAAGCCATCTTCGCCGGGCAGCATCAGGTCGAGCACCACCACATCAAAGGTCTCGGCCTGCATGGCCAGGCGCATGGCGGCGCCGTCGGTCACACCACTAGCGAGAATATTGAAGCGGGCCAGGTAATCGATCAGCAGTTCGCGGATTGGCACATCGTCGTCGACGATCAGCGCGCGGGTGTTCCAGCGCTTGTCCTCGGTGGCAAGTTCATGGGGCAGGGCGGAAGGGGTATGCATGGTGCGATCATCTGCCTGGTTGGCCGCCCGGCCCAAGGGTCGCGGCGGGGTAATTGCGTGAGCATGGGCGCCGTGTCGGGGCGTGCGGGCGAGGCTACTGCCGTGGCATGTTGCAGGCGTGTCGTGAATGTATCGGCTTTGAAATATTAGCCGGTTATCCCAGAAAAATAGGCGCTAGCCGAGGATTTACCGATCATCGGATCCCGCAAAGCCGCTGCTTGCGCTACAATCCGCGCCGATTTCGACTTGCCTGAGAGCCCATTCCAATGTCCGTCTGCCAGACTCCTATCATCGTCGCCCTGGATTACCCCACCCGTGACGCCGCACTGAAGCTGGCTGACCAGTTGGACCCCAAGCTCTGCCGGGTCAAGGTCGGCAAGGAGCTGTTCACCAGTTGCGCCGCAGAAATCGTCGGTACCCTGCGTGACAAGGGCTTCGAGGTGTTCCTCGACCTGAAATTCCACGATATCCCCAACACCACCGCGATGGCGGTCAAGGCTGCCGCCGAGATGGGCGTGTGGATGGTCAATGTCCACTGTTCCGGCGGCCTGCGCATGATGGCTGCGTGCCGTGAGGTGCTGGAGCAACGCAGCGGCCCCAAACCGTTGCTGATCGGTGTGACCGTGCTGACCAGCATGGAGCGTGAAGACCTGGCCGGCATCGGCCTGGATATCGAGCCCCAGGAGCAAGTGCTGCGTCTGGCGGCCCTGGCGCAGAAGGCAGGCCTTGATGGTCTGGTCTGCTCGGCGCTGGAAGCCCAGGCGTTGAAGGCTGCCCATCCGACGTTGCAATTGGTGACGCCAGGGATTCGTCCGGCGGGCAGTGCCCAGGACGACCAGCGTCGTATCCTCACGCCGCGCCAGGCGCTGGATGCGGGTTCTGATTATTTGGTGATTGGTCGCCCGATCAGCCAGGCGGCTGATCCGGCCAAGGCCTTGGCGGCAGTGGTCGCCGAAATCGCCTGATGCCCTTGGGCTAAAAATGTGGGAGCTGGCTTGCCTGCGATAGCATCACCTCGTGGTTACTGAAAAACCGAGGTGTCCGCATCGCAGGCAAGCCAGCTCCCACATTGGTTTGTGTTGTGGCAGTTAGCCTTCAGGCCCCAATCCCACCATGGCTCTGTGGTGTGTCAGTTGACCTTCAGCACCAACTTGCCGAAGTTCTCGCCGTTGAACAGCTTCATCAGCGTCTCCGGGAACGTCTCCAGGCCTTCGACAATATCTTCCTTGCTCTTGAGCTTGCCTTGGGCCATCCAGGCGGCCATTTCCTGCCCGGCGGCGGCAAAGTTCGCCGCGTGATCCATCACCACAAACCCTTCCATGCGCGCCCGATTGACCAGCAGTGACAGGTAGTTGGCCGGACCCTTCACGGCTTCCTTATTGTTGTACTGGCTGATGGCTCCGCAAATCACCACCCGCGCCTTCAGCGCGAGGCGGCTGAGTACGGCGTCGAGGATCTCGCCGCCAACGTTGTCGAAATAAACGTCCACACCTTTCGGGCATTCGCGTTTGAGGGCTGCGGGCACGTCTTCACTTTTGTAGTCGATGGCCGCGTCGAACCCCAGTTCATCCACCAAAAACTTGCACTTGTCGGCGCCGCCGGCAATCCCCACCACATGGCAACCCTTGATCTTGGCAATCTGCCCGGCAATGCTGCCTACCGCACCGGCGGCGCCGGAAATCACTACGGTTTCGCCGGCCTTGGGCGCGCCGGTATCGAGCAACGCGAAGTAGGCGGTCATGCCGGTCATGCCTAGCGCAGACAGATAGCGCGGCAGGGGCGCCAGTTTCGGGTCGACCTTGTAGAACCCCCGCGGCTCGCCGAGGAAGTAATCCTGCACGCCCAGGGCACCGTTGACGTAATCGCCTACGGTGAATTTCGGATTGTTCGAGGCAATGACCTGGCCTACGCCCAATGCGCGCATGACTTCACCAATGCCCACCGGCGGGATGTAGGACTTGCCTTCATTCATCCAGCCGCGCATGGCCGGGTCGAGGGACAGGTATTCGTTGCGCACCAGCACCTGGCCGTCGGCGAGGTTGCCCACCGGCACTTCCTGATAGGTAAAGGTGTCCCGCGTGGCCGCGCCGACCGGGCGTTTGGCAAGCAGGAATTGGCGGTTGGTCTGGGCAGTCATGGCAAGGACTCTGGGTAAATGGACCTCAAGTGATAGACCTTCCAGGCGCCAGGAGCAAGTTCGGCTGATCGCTGCGAATGCTCGTCGATAGGCTGGCTTGATAATGGGCGCAGTAGGCTTATCACTGCGACGCATGGGCGCTCAACCGGCCTCCTGATAATGCTGACGCGCGGTGCCGGGCCCTGGCTATGCTGGGCCCACGGGCATTCATCCAAGGATATAAGCAATGAGCATGACGTTTTCCGGCCAGGTCGCCCTGGTCACCGGTGCCGCCAACGGCATTGGCCGCGCCACGGCCGTGGCATTCGCCGCAGAAGGCTTGAAGGTTGTGGTCGCCGACCTCGATGTGGCGGGCGGCGAGGGCACGGTCGCGTTGATCCGCGAGGCAGGCGGCGAAGCCGTGTTCGTGCGCTGTAACGTGACCCTGGAGGCGGATGTACAACAACTGATGCAGCAGGTGTTGCACAGCTATGGCCGCCTGGATTATGCGTTCAACAATGCCGGCATCGAGATTGAACAGGGCAAGCTGGCCGACGGCACCCTGGATGAGTTCGACGCCATCATGGCCGTCAACGTCAAGGGCGTGTGGTTGTGCATGAAGTATCAGTTGCCGTTGCTGTTGGCCCAGGGCGGTGGGGCAATCGTCAATACCGCGTCGGTTGCGGGGTTGGGCGCTGCGCCGAAGATGAGTATTTATGCGGCATCCAAGCATGCGGTGATAGGCCTGACCAAGTCGGCGGCCATTGAGTACGCGAAAAAGAAAATCCGCGTCAACGCAGTGTGCCCGGCGGTGATCGACACTGACATGTTCCGCCGCGCCTATGAAGCCGATCCGCGCAAGGCCGAGTTTGCCGCCGCCATGCATCCGGTCGGGCGCATTGGCACGGTCGCGGAAATCGCCAGCGCAGTGCTGTATCTGTGCAGCGATGGTGCTGCGTTCACCACTGGGCATGCATTGGCCGTGGATGGTGGTGCTACGGCTATTTAGGAATGGCCACCGTGCACGGCTAAGAAATTGATTTGAAGGTCTGTGGGGCGTTTCCGTAGATGGCAAGATGCCCTCGTCCATTGTGTTTCACTAGGTAAATAACTCAATAAAATCAATAATTTAATAAATTTATGAACGGGGCGCCCCTGGCCTTCTGTGCTTAACTGTTTTGAGTTAAATGCCAAACAGTTGAAGGGGTGGCTCATGGATTTAGGGATCAATCGGCAAGCCCTGGTACCGGTGGTTCAGCAAATTGTCAGCGCCATTGCCACATGGATTCGGGAGAGTGGGGTCAGCCCTGGGACGCGCCTGCCTTCCATCCGGCAACTGGCCCATGACAACTTGCTCAGTCAATCCAGTGTGATCGAGGCCCTGGAGCGAATGGTGGCTGAAGGGGTGTTGGCCTCAAGGGCCGGCTCGGGGTTTGTTATCGCCGCGCAACCTGTTGCCAGTACTCCCCTGGGAGAGTGCCAGTGGTATGAAGGGGCGGAACTCCGTTGGGGGGCTTTTACCGATAACCAACTGGGGGAGTTGAAGCTGGGGTGTGGTTGGCTTCCCGATACCTGGCGTGAAAGTGATGACATCAGCTACGCAATCCGCGAAATCAGCCGTACCGACACCGCTGGCGTGTTCAATTACAGCACCCCCCTTGGGTTGCCGGCGTTGCGTGAACAATTGCACAAGCGCCTGACGCAGATCCAGGTGACCACCACCGCCGAGCGGATCCTCACTACCCATGGCGCCAGCCATGCTCAGGACTTGTTGATACGCACCTTGCTCAAGGCTGGCGATACGGTGGTGGTTGAAAGTCCTGGCTACGGAAACCTCTATCGGCAGTTGGCCTTCCACGGCGTCACGATGCTGGAGGTCCCCAGGACCCGCAGTGGCCCGGACATCCAGGCCCTGGAAGCGCTGCTGGTGAGCCACCGTCCAAAGTGCCTGTTCATCCATAGTCTTTACCACAACCCGACCGGCACCAGCCTTTCGCTGGTGGTGGCCGAGCGTCTGCTGCATCTGGCCCATACCCGGGATTTCCTGATTGTCGAGGAGGATGTCTATGGCGACCTGCAGCACGCCTCGTGTATCCGCCTGGCGGCGTTACCCCATGATGATCGGGTGATTTATGTCTCGAGTTTTTCCAAGACCCTGAGCAGCGCGCTACGGGTAGGCTATCTCACCGCCAGTACCGCGCTCATCACCCGTTTGCTCATGCTCAAGACCCTGACCGGTATCGGCACCTCCCGCTTCGCTGAGGCGATGGTGGCGAGCCTGTTGGCCAATGGCACCTACCGCAAATGGGTGCAACGCCTGCGCAGGCGGTTGAGCGCGGAGATGGCCAAGACCCTGCAGGTACTGGAGGACGAAGAGTGGGAGGTCTTTGCGGTGCCCGCAGGCGGTATGTTTGTTTGGGCTCGCCCGCGGGTGGGGGACGGGGCAAGGTTGCACGCAAGGGCCAGGCGGCTTGGGGTCTTATTGTCTTGCGGGGAGTTGTTCAGCCCCGCCGGCGAGCACGCGGACTGGCTGCGGATCAATGTGGCCTATGCCAGCGATCATCGGGCGTTGGCGTTGTTCAAGTCCATGGGGCCTGCGGGATCGACCTCTACCGTCCTGAAAACGACGGATGTGTAGCTTTTTGCCATTATTGTGACGCCAGCGTCTTGTGTTGCGGGGCCTGGGGTTGCGAATCTCGTTGCATGGAACCCGGCATGCTGGCATTCGCCACGCCAAGAGGATTTTGCGCAATGATTTCGGCCGTGCAACGACGATTTGCCAACCTTGGGCTGGCCAGGAAACTGGGGCTGGGGTTTGCCCTGGTATTGCTGTTGACTGCGCTGGTGGCGGCGATTGGCGTGTGGTCCCTGCAGACCGTTGGCCAGCGTTTCGCAGGGCTCAAGGGTATGTCCTCGCTCAATCAGGGGCTGCTGAACGTGCGCCTGATCGAGCAGGAGTACGCGTTGCGCACCGATGCCAAGTCGGTCGAGGCCCTGCACGAACGGGTGGATAGCCTGGTAGCCGAAGCCCTGGCACTCGACATGACCGAGGTCGAGCAAGCCCTGGGCGCCTATCGCAAGGCGTTTGACGAGTTTGTCGAACTGACCCAGGCCAAGGACCTGGCGCTGGAAATGGCCAGTTGGTCGGTGTCCAGTGTCGCCAACAACCTTGATGTCTTGCAGGCCGGCCTGGCCGACGACGGGGCTTATGGCCTCAAAGAAAGCCAGGGCAAGGAGGGCGCTGAGTTTATCGAGCAGGCCGGGCAGGTGGGGCAGGTCTCACGCCTGATGTTGCAGGCCATGAACGAGGCGCGGGTGCGCCTGGATCTGAGCCGCAAGGGTGATGAGGACAATGCCGGGCAAGGCCGTATCGAACAGGCCGATCAGGCCCTGGCCCAGGCTGAGCAACTCAAGACCCTGGTCAAGGATCCCGGCTATCAGACCGTGCTCAACGAAGTGGTCGGGCATATCGGCGCCTTCAGCGAAAAGCTTACCGAATACACCGGCCTGCTTGCCCAGGAGAAGATCGTCTACCAGCAATTGCACGAGCGGGCGGCGCAGGTGGTGTCCCAGGTCAACCAGGCCTATGCCGAGCAGGACCAGTCGATGCAGGCGCAGTTGGCCAAGAGTAGCTGGCTGATCATTGTTTCCTCGGGCCTGGCCTTGTTGGTTGGGGTGATTGCCGCGTGGCTGATTACCCGCTTGATCGTAATGCCGTTGCGCAGCGTGATCGCCGTGGCCCGGCAGATCGCCGCCGGGGATCTCAGCGGGCGCATGGAGGTGAGCCGGCAGGATGAAATGGGCCAGTTGATGCAGGCGATGCAGCAGATGGGCAGCGGCCTGAGTAGCATGGTCAGCGGGTTGCAGGCGGGGATTGAGCAATTGGCCAGCTCGGCGCAGTCGCTGTCCAGCGTGACCGAGCAGACCAATATCGAAGTCAGCAGCCAGAAAGAAGAAACCGAGCAGGTCGCCACTGCCATGAACCAGATGGCCGCCACGGTGCACGATGTGGCCCGCAATGCCGAGCAGGCCGCGCAAGCAGCGCAGACCGCCGACGACAAGGTCGACAGCGGCCAGCAGGTGGTGCGCCAGAGCCTGCAGCGTATCGAGTTGCTGGCCAGTTCGGCGACATCCGCCAGCACCAGCATCGAGAGCCTGAACGCGGAAATCCACAACATTGGCAGCGTGTTGGAGGTGATCAAAAGCGTCGCCGAGCAGACCAACCTGCTGGCGCTCAACGCCGCCATCGAGGCGGCACGCGCTGGCGAGCAAGGACGCGGCTTTGCGGTGGTTGCCGATGAAGTGCGCGCCCTGGCCAGGCGCACCCAGCAATCGACAGAGGAAATCGAACGCCTGGTCAGCACCTTACGCAGTGCCGCGCAGTCTTCAGTGCGGGATATCCAACACAGCGGTGAACTGGTGAAGCTGGCTGTCAGCGATGCCTTGGAAACCGAAAGCGCCTTGGGCAGCATTGCTGCGGCGGTCTCGCTGATCCAACAGATGAACCAGCAGATCGCGGCCGCGGCCGAACAGCAGAGCTCGGTGGCCGAAGAGATCAACCGCAGCGTCACCAGCATCCGCGCCAGTGCCGATCAATCGGCGCTGAGCATGCAGGGTAACGCCGCGTCGAGTATCGAGTTGGCGCAACTGGGGGCGGAGCTCAAGGGCATGGTGGGGCATTTTCGCCTGTGAGCACCCGTCGCCTCAGGCGTGTTCTTCCAGGAACCTGAGCAGCGCCTCGTTGACGAAATCAGGATTTTCCCGGCTGGAGATATGCCCAGCTTTCGGGATCCATATCAGCTTGCAGCCGATCAGATCAGCCATTTCCTGTGCTTCTGCGGGTGGGCGTGGCTGGTCCTCGTCGCCACACATCACCAGTGTCCTATTGGGGTTCAGGCGGGACAAACCTTCGAGCGCACCTTTACGATCGAAGATCAGGCACCCCAGGGGCACGATGCTGTTTCGCAGACGGTCGGGGGGGAGGACGCGCAGGGAATGGCGCAAGTCCTTATACAGCGCAGAGTTGGGGTCGATACCGGGGCGGAAGAAGATCGGCACGATGGTATCCAAAACTTTGCCAGAAATTTCCCCCGCCTGCTCGATTTCGCTGAGCAGCGCAAAGTATGCTTTTTTGGTAGCCTCAGGCTCTGCGCCCAGGTAGGTGTCCATCAGCACCAGGCTATTAACTCGCTCGGGCGCCAGCAACGCCAGCGGGGCGCCCCACATGCCGCCGACTGACAAGCCCACCAGGTTGACCTTGGCAACGCCCAGGTGGTCCAGCAACGCCAGGGCTTGGCGCGCCAGGTCGCCTAGGCTGTGGGTCTGTGCTGGCAGCGGGCCAGAGTCTCCGTGGCCCCACAGCTCTGGCACGATCACGCGGTACTTTTGCGACAGCGCGGCAATCTGCGGGGCCCACATCTGCTGGTCCCACAGGTAGCTATGGCCGAGCAGGACAACAGGGCCAGAACCCTGGTCCACGTAGTGCAAGGGCTGATCATCAATAATGGCGATAGGCATGGCGGGCCTCCTTGGCTAAGTGCAGGAGTGCACTTTTGTATTCGAGTTATAGCAGAGGGAGGTAGAGGCAGGATGATGTCACCGAGCGCAAGAAATGCACTCGGCGACTGAGTACAGGAGGGGTCAATCGTAGATGACTTTCTTTTTCCATTCGGCATCCGCGTCATCGGCTTTCAAGCCTGCGGTCAGTTCATTGACCTCTTCTGCGGTTTGCTGGCTGTTGGTCAGCACCATGGAGTTGGCGCGCGCCAATTGTTTTTCCAGCAGTTGCAGGTGCTGGCTGTAGGTGGCCGGCTCGGGCTGCTTGCGCAGGTACTGCACGCCGCGCTCGAACGCCAGGCGTGCCTGGCCGGGTTGCGCCTGTTGCAACGCGTGTTGGCCCAGATTGTTGAAGAACTCGATGTGTAGCAGCACCAGCAGGTGACGGATCTCGCGGATCCAGTGCTTGGCCTCATTGGTGGGCAAAAAACCGTCCTGGGCGGCGCGGGTGACCTGGCCGTGCAGAGCTTCGAGCAAGAAGCGCACATCCTTGGCCTTGGCTTCGGTCTGGATCGGTCCCGGGGGATTGTTCACCGGGATCGATTCGCCCTGGCCCACCAGCGCTTCAAGTTCGGCAATACGTGCCTTGATGGTGGCGCTGGATTTGTTGAGGTGGAGCATGCGTTGGTTGACGTTCAGTTCCAGGCGGGTGAGTAGCAGCTTGAGCTGCGGCGTCATCAGTTGGCCGGGAAACGTCTCGGTGATCTCGCCACAGCGGCGCAGCCGATCGTTGAGCTCTATCTGGGCCCGGGCCTTTTCCAGTTTGTTGTTTTCCACCACGTGGTTCATGTAGCCAATGGCGATCAGTATTACGATCCCGGCTATTACCAGCAGGGTGATCATGAGTGGTGTCACCGGTGTGACCTCTTTATGGGATGTACGTTTAAGTGTAGTGATTGGCGCATGCGGCGGATAGGACTCTTCGACGAGATGGGTCAGTGCTTTCATCTCTATATGTAGGCATCGTCTGTATAGATGCACATTGCCACCATTCGCGGGGCAGGACTATAACGTCTTGTCGGGCGCCAGAATATAGGCGTCAAAGCCTGGACGGCGAGAAACCCCGGCAGTGCCTGTAAAGCTGGGCGAAGTCATTGATTTAAATAAATTTATCCTTGGGGGTTGACGACCTTTCAATCCATCCATAGAATGCGCGCCACTTACAGCGTAAAGCACACAGCGAAACGCGGTAGGGAGTGAATGTTGTACGTGTGTCCCCTTCGTCTAGTGGCCTAGGACACCGCCCTTTCACGGCGGTAACAGGGGTTCGAGTCCCCTAGGGGACGCCATTGCGGGAATAGCTCAGTTGGTAGAGCACGACCTTGCCAAGGTCGGGGTCGCGAGTTCGAGTCTCGTTTCCCGCTCCATTTTTAAACAGTGTGGCTTTCGGGCGGCACTGAGTGAAACCAGGACCAAGTCTTCGGACAAGGCCTCTGGGCACTGGAATACACACCATGTGTTTCAGTTAGCGTGTCCCCTTCGTCTAGTGGCCTAGGACACCGCCCTTTCACGGCGGTAACAGGGGTTCGAGTCCCCTAGGGGACGCCATTTGCGGGAATAGCTCAGTTGGTAGAGCACGACCTTGCCAAGGTCGGGGTCGCGAGTTCGAGTCTCGTTTCCCGCTCCATATTCAACAAAAACGCCGATCAGAGATGATCGGCGTTTTTGTTTGTCCGGAATTTAAGCCCGCACCCAATGGCCCCGCTGCAACAGCGGGGCCAAGCGTTGGCTCAGAGTTTCGGCAGCTGCCCGATACGCCCCATCATTTCGGTGACAATCTGCAGGTCCAGCAGGAACTGCTCGGTGGTCTTGAACTCGTTGTCGGTGTGCCCGGTGTACTTGACCTCCGGTCGGGCCAGGCCGAATTGCACGCCGTTGGGCAGGTCATGCACCGACGTTGCGCCGGCCGAGGTACCGAACTCTGGCTTCATTCCCAGGTTTTCCGTGGATACGGCCAGCAGCGCCTTGACCCATTCGCCCTCGGGGTTGCGATACATCGGCGCGGCGACCGAGTAATCGAAAGCGGGCGCAATATGGGTCTTTTGGCTCCAGGCGCTGAGCTTGTCGGCGATCTCTTGCTTGAGCGTTTCCGGGGATTTGCCTTTTGGTACCCGCAGGTTGACCGCCAGCTTGAAGGCCTTGTCGTCCATGCCCACAAACGTCAGGGAGGTGGTCAGCGGCCCCATAAACGCGTCGGAAAAGCCCACGCCCAATTTGCCACCCAAGTAATCCAGGCCCCAGTTGTCGGCGGCGTAGCGTGCGGCGTCGGTGATCTCGTTGTGCTTGAGTGCAACCTTGCCGTCCAGGCTGTTGATAAAGACCAGCATTCGCGCCACCGGGTTGATACCGGATTCGGGCTCGGAAGAGTGGGCCGACACCCCGGTAACGGTTAGCTTGACGTCTTTGCCGACGACCTTGGCATCTACTTTGAAATCGCCACCATGGGCCTTGGCGAACGCAACGCCGGCCTGCTGAAGGTTGGCGGCCAACTCGGCAGGGTTTGTCGCTGCGCAATGTGGCCACTGATGCCGAAGGAATCTGGTTGGTCGCCAGGCCGCCGGTCATGGCGATGATTTCGGCGCCCTTGCCATCGGCCTTGCGCTTGGCAAAGGTCGCCGTGACCGTGCCATAACCTTTCTCGGCGATGACGACCGGGTAGCCGCCATCCAGTGCTAGGTTGTAGTTCGGCGTTGGGTTGTGTTCAAAGTAGTAGGGGATGGCGTCGCCGGTGGTTTCTTCGGTGGTGTCCACCAGTAACTTGAAATTGCGTGCCAGTGGCAGGTTTTCTTCCTTGATCACCTTCATCGCATACAGCGTTACCACGATACCGTTCTTGTCATCTTCGGTGCCGCGGCCATACATGCGATCGCCAATCAGTGTGACCTTGAACGGGTCGAGGCGCGTGCCGTCGGCCAGGACCCAGTTTTCCGGGGTCACCGGTACCACGTCGGCGTGGGCGTGAATGCCGACCACTTGATCGCCGGCACCTTCCAGGGAAATTTCGTAGACGCGATCATCGACATTGCGAAAGTTCAGGTTGAAGGACTGCGCCAGGGCCTTGATTTTTTCGGCAATCTTTTTGAATTCGGGGTTGTCGTGCTGGGCAACACCCTCAACCTGGAAGGTCGGGATGGCCACCAACTCGCGCAGGGTTTCGGTGGCGGCTGCACCGTATTTCACCCGGGCATAGAGGCCTAGCAGGCGATGGATATCGTTCTGTTGCTCGGCGGTCAGCGTCTTGTTGTCGAGAAAGACAGTGATGGCCGGGCCAAGATTGGCGGATTTCGCCACGTCGCTTTTGCCTAGGTTGCCGAGGAATGTACGGAAGTCCTTGATCGAGGCGTCATTCAGAGTTTTGAGAATAGTCGCGCTCTGTTGCGGGTTGATGCTGGCGACGGCAGACACGCTAATTGAAGACAGGCTGGCGACCATCAGGGTGGCGGCGGCCAAGTGCTTGAGGGAGAAGTCCATTGCTGGGGCATTCCTTTGCAGGCGGTGAGTAGGATGTTTCCGATTTTTATGTCGGAAACATTTTCACACACTAGCACCACCCACACGCCGGAGGGGAGCCCTCCGGCAGGGTGATGTCCTATCTCAATAAGAAAACGCCGCCCGCCATCAGTCTGTCAGTCCAGGCTGTAGCGCACCGACAGCGTGCCCTTTTTCTCCGACAGGCCGAGGATCGTGACCTGCCCGACTTGCGCGAGGGCTTGTACGTGAGTGCCGCCGCAGGCGTAGGGCGGCAGGTCACCAAAACCGACTTCCCTGGTGTCGCCGTCCAGCGTCATATGGCGTGGCAGGTCGGTGCCGATCCATTGGTTGACCTGTTCCTGCAAGGCATCAGCTTGCATGTCTTGGGCCGATTCCCCACGGATAAAACTGATCTTGCCTTCACCGGGCCAGTGGTGGGCCTTGATCGGCATCCAGCCCAGGGTTTCACCAGCATTGCCGATCAAGTGCCCGGCAGAATGCAGGCGTGTATGCAGGGTGCGACGTTGGCCGTCGACCCGCGCTTGCACGGGCCCAAGTGCGACGGGCTGGTCAACGTAGTGCACGATGCGCTCTGCTTCCTGCACCACTTTCAACACGTTGCTGTCTCCCAGCCTGCCCGTATCAAAGGGCTGGCCGCCACCTTGGGGGTGGAAAATGGTGGACTGCAGGACCACCGCAAACTGCTGCTCAACGGGCGTGCACTCCAGCACATCAACATCGGCAACCAGGTGGTCATGGGTAAAAAACAGGCGCTGGGTCATCGTCTACATCCGTATCAGGGTTCTACGCAGCAGTATAAGTAGTGCGTCAATGAGTGATAATCCGCTGAAATCTCAATGGACTTGTGCGTCATGAGCATCAATCTTCCTTTGCCGCTGCTGGGCGAAATGGCGATTTTCGTCAAAGTGGTGGAAGCCGGCAGCTTCTCTGAGGCGGCACGCCAACTGGGGGCTTCGCCATCGGCGGTGAGTCGCAGCATCTCGCGGCTGGAAAAGGCCCTGGCTACGCGGCTGTTGCAACGCACCACACGCAAATTGCGCTTGAGCGAAGGTGGCGAAGAAGTCTTCAAACGCTGCCAGGAGATGGTCAATGCGGCGCGCTCTGTGATGGAAGTCAGTGGCCAGTACACCCACGAGGCCGAAGGGCTGGTGCGTGTCAGCGTGCCCAAGGCAGTGGGGCGGTTTGTGGTGCATCCGCATATGCCGGAGTTTCTGCGGCGTTATCCCAAGGTCGATGTGCAGTTGATCCTCGAAGATCGGCAGGTGGATTTGATTGATGACAATGTCGACCTGAGCATCCGTATCACCGATAGCCCGCCGCCAGGGTTGGTAGGGCGCCAGTTACTGCCTATCGAGCATCTGCTGTGTGCCACGCCGCAGTATCTGGCTGCCCATGGCACGCCGCTGCATCCCCATGACTTGCTGGAGCACAGTTGTATCTACCTGGGCGAAACCCCCGGGGATGCGCGCTGGAAATTCCGCCAGGCTGGCAAGACAGTGACGGTGGGCGTGCGCGGTCGCTATGCGGCCAATCACACCGGGGTACGGTTGGATGCAGTGCTGCAGGATGTGGGGATTGGCAGCCTGCCGTATTTCACTGCTCGGCATGCCTTGGAGGAGGGGCGGTTGGTGCAGGTGCTGGCGCAATGGGATTTCATTGCCTCGTACCATGGGGATGCCTGGTTGCTGCATTCACCCACGCGGTACCTGCCGCCGAAACTGCGGGTGTTTATCGATTATCTGGTGGAGTGCATGGCCAGGGAGCCGACATTGCGCCGGCGGTAGGGGCACGGTCGAAAATGTGGGAGCGGGCTTGCCCGCGATGGCTGAGTGTCAGTCGATACATTGGTTGACTGATACACCGCTATCGCGGGCAAGCCCGCTCCCACACAAGCCCGCTCTCACATTTGATATTCAGTGTGTTCGGGATCAGTGCTTGGGCTGGTCGTTGGACATGGCCAGCAATTGCTTTTCCTGGTTCCAGTCGAACGGCTCGTCATTCTGTTCGGCTTCGAAGCGGCGTTCTTCCAGGGCTTGGTACAGGTCCAGTTCATCGTCAGGCATGAAGTGCAGGCAGTCACCGCCGAAGAACCAGAGCAAGTCGCGCGGTACCAGATGGGCAATCTGCGGGTAGCGCAGGATGACCTGGCTCATCATGTCCTGGCCCAGGTATTGGCTTTCGATCGGGTCGATGGGCAGCATGGCCCGCAGCTCATCAAAGCGTTCCAGGAACAAAGCGTGGCTTTCCTCGGGAACCTGTTCGGCTTCGCCGACGGCAACCAGGATACTGCGCAGGTGGTCGAGCAAGACGAGATGATCGGCAACGACGTTGGACACGAGAGTAAGTCCTCAAAAGCAAAAACGGGCGCGAGAGTATATAGCTCTCGCGCCCGCTTTTATATGACCGCCGGTATCAGCGGACTCGGCCAGGTGCCTGGGCCAACTCCTCTTTGCTGAAGTCATCCACGTCGATCACCTTGCGCCGCGCAGCTTCCGCGTCCCGCAGGGTTTGTGCTTCAGCCGGTTGCAGCACGCCAGCTTCCAGTGCGGCATCGATGGCGTGTTCCCCGGCCCGTGGCTTGACCTGCCCGCTCTTGAGGGCGGCGTGCAGTGTTTTTTGCAACGGATGGCTGGCACCCAGCAGGTCGTAGGCATGTTGCAGCGCGCCGACCGGGTCTTCCGCCGACTGTGGACGGTAGCAGCCTGCCAGCAGCTCTTCGAGGGTCGGATCGCCCTTGGCGCGTCCAATCACCGCCGCGACTTCGGCGTCCAGTGCATCGGATGGGCCTTTATGGCGGCGACCGAACGGGAACACGATGACCCGCATCAGGCAGCCCAGCACTTTGTTGGGGAAGTTGCTGAGCAACTCATCCAGCGCGCGCTCCGACTGGCCAAGGCTTTCTTCCATGGCCCAGGCAAACAGCGGCTCCAGATGGTCCGGGGAGTCGAGGTCGTGGTAACGCTTGAGCGCCGCCGAGGCCAGGTACATATGACTGAGCACATCCCCGAGCCGTGCCGACAGGCGTTCGCGACGTTTCAACTCGCCCCCCAGCAGCATCATGCTCAGGTCCGCCAGCAGGGCAAATGCTGCGGCTTGGCGATTGAGCGCGCGGAAGTAGCCCTGGCTCAAACGGTTGCCCGGAGCTTTTTCGAAATGGCCCAGACCCAGGTTCAACACCAGGGTGCTGGCGGCGTTGCTTACGGCAAAGCCGATATGCTGCATCAACAGGCCATCGAACTCCTTGAGTGCCTGGTCGCGGTCTTCACGACCGGCCAGGGCCATTTCCTTGAGCACGAACGGGTGGCAGCGGATCGCGCCCTGGCCGAAGATCATCAGGTTGCGCGACAGGATATTCGCACCTTCCACAGTGATGAAAATCGGCGCCCCTTGCCAACTGCGGCCCAGATAGTTGTTGGGGCCCATGATGATGCCCTTACCGCCGTGCACGTCCATGGCGTGGCTGATGCATTCGCGGCCGCGTTCGGTCAGGTGGTACTTGAGGATCGCCGAGAGCACCGAGGGTTTTTCCCCCAGGTCGACGGCATTGGCGGTGAGCATTCGCGCGCTGTCCATCAGCCAGGCATTGCCGCCGATACGGGCCAGGGCTTCCTGGATGCCTTCGAAGGCGGAAAGTGGCACGTTGAACTGCTCGCGCACCTGGGCGTACTGGCCAGTCACCAGGCTGGTGAACTTGGCCGCACCAGTGCCCACCGCCGGCAGGGAAATCGAACGGCCAACCGACAGGCAGTTCATCAGCATCATCCAGCCCTTGCCGAGCATCTCCTGGCCGCCGATCAGGAAGTCCAGGGGAATGAATACGTCTTTGCCGGAGTTGGGGCCGTTCATGAACGCGGCGCCCAGGGGTAGGTGACGGCGTCCGATTTCCACGCCAGGGGTGTCGGTTGGGATCAGCGCCAGACTGATGCCCAAGTCTTCTTCGTCACCCAGCAGGTGATCCGGGTCATGGGCCTTGAAGGCCAGGCCGAGCAGGGTCGCGACCGGCCCCAGGGTGATATAGCGTTTTTCCCAGTTCAGGCGCAGGCCGAGGGTTTCCTTGCCTTCCCATTCGCCTTTGCAGATCACCCCGGTGTCGGGCATCGCGCCGGCATCGGAACCGGCCAGCGGGCCAGTCAGGGCAAAGCACGGAATATCATCGCCACGGGCCAGGCGTGGCAGGTAGTGGTTGCGTTGTTCGTCGGTGCCGTAGTGCAGCAGCAGTTCGGCCGGGCCCAGGGAGTTGGGGACCATCACGGTGGAGGCGAGGTCGCCGCTGCGGGTTGCCAGTTTCATTGCAACCTGGGAGTGGGCGTAGGCCGAAAAGCCCTTGCCACCGAACTCCTTGGGAATGATCAGGGCAAAGAAGCCATGTTGCTTGATATGGTCCCAGGCCGCCGCCGGCAGGTCCATGGCCTGGCCGATTTCCCAGTCGGTGACCATGGCGCACAGCTCTTCGGTGGGGCCGTCGATAAAGGCCTGTTCTTCTTCGGTCAATTGCGCCTTGGGGTAGGCCAGCAACTTGTCCCAGTCGGGGCGACCGCTGAACAGTTCGCCGTCCCACCACACGGTACCGGCGTCGATGGCATCGCGCTCGGTCTCGGACATTGGCGGCAAGACTTTCTGGAACCAGTTGAACAGCGGTGCGGTGAAATACTGGCGGCGCAGGTCGGGCAGCAGCAGCGGTGCGGCGATTGCCGCCAGCAGGACCCAGAACACCAGCAGCAGCCAGCCCGGTGCATGGCTGAAGGCGCCCATCGCCAACAGATAGACGGCGACCACACCCAGGGCGGGCAGGGGCGCGGTGCGACGGTGTGCCAGGTAGGCAATGCCGAGCACCAGAACCAGTATCCACAACAACAGCATATTCAATCCTCCGTGAAACCAGGGGCAGAAACACCCTCAGAGCTTAGCCGGCATCCGGCAAAGCGGTGCCTGAGGGTGTTACGTGGTGTGGCGGGAAATGCTCTCCAGTCACAGGCAGCAGGCGCCGACATTTGGCCGAATCGTCGTTATCCCTCGGTCGGGCCTGTGGTTAGACTCCAGGCTCGCCTCGGAGAAAATCCCCATGAATGCGTACTTGAGTCCCAGCCGCTTCATCGATAGTGACCACCCTGCGGTGGTGGAGTTCGCCGAAAAAAATCGCGGTTCAAGCCGCGATCCCCGTGACCAGGCAGTCAGTCTGTATTACGCCGTGCGCGAAGCGGTGCGCTACAACCCTTACACCTTCAGCCGCGATCCGCAAACCCTGGCAGGCAGTTACGCGCTGGCCACCGGGCAGAGTTATTGCGTGCCCAAGGCCACCCTGCTGGCCGCTTGCGCCCGGCATTGCGGCATAGCGTCGCGTATTGGCCTGGCGGACGTGCGTAATCATTTATCGACGCCGCGCCTGATCGAGTTGCTCAAGAGTGATGTGTTCGCCATGCATGGCTACACCGAACTGTATCTGCACGGGCGCTGGGTCAAGGCCACGCCAGCGTTCAACAGCCAACTGTGCGAATTGTTCGATGTGCCACCCCTGGATTTTGACGGAATCAACGACAGCGTGTTCCACCCATTCAACCGCCAGGGACAGCGCTCCATGGAGTACGTGCTGGACCATGGGCAATTTGCCGAGGTGCCCGAGGAATTCTTCTTTGCCCACCTTGAGAAATGTTACCCGCACCTGTTTGGCGAGCAGTCGCCGCAATTGCTAGGCGATATGCAGAGCGATTTGAGTCGCGGCTGAACCGGCGTATGCTGCTGCGGCATTCATCCACTGGGAGGCGGTCATGCTGAAGATCTGGGGTCGTAAAAATTCATCAAACGTCAGGAAGGCACTGTGGTGCGCCGAGGAACTCGGCCTGGACTATGAGGCAATTGATGCGGGCGGGGCCTTTGGCGTGGTCGATACGCCGCAATATCGGGCGTTGAACCCTAACGGCCGGGTGCCAATGATTGAGGACGGCGAGTTCGTGTTGTGGGAGTCCAACACCATCGTGCGTTACCTCTGCGCCAAACAGGCATCGAGCTGGTACCCCACGGATCTACAGGCGCGAGCCAACGCCGAGAAGTGGATGGATTGGACCACTTCGACCTTTGCCGAACCGTTCAAGACGGTGTTCTGGGGCATTCTGCGGACCCCGGCCGAGCAACAGAACTGGGACAACATCCATGCCGGGCGCAAGGCATGTATCGAGGTGTTGAACACCGTGGACCAGGCCCTGGCCGAGCAGCCTTACCTGTCCGGTACCGACATCGGCATGGGTGATATTCCCTTGGGCAGCTTTATTTACGCCTGGTTCGAGATGCCGATCGAACGCCCGGCGATGCCCCATCTGGAGGCGTGGTACCAGCGTTTGCAGCAACGTCCGGCCTATCAAAAAGCGGTTATGACCGCGTTGACTTAATACTGACTATTAATACAGGTGACTGTACTTGTGCGGCGCGGGCAAGCACCATGCTTGCCGTGCGCCGCAGTTGTATTACTTAGCGCACGCCCTTATCTATTCTTTCTATTCCCTTCCTTGGTGCGTAATCCGATATGAGTTCCGCTCTGTCCATCCGGCAGCTAACCAAAACCTACGGCAACGGTTTCCAGGCCCTGAGTGGTATCGATCTGGATGTCGCCGAAGGTGATTTTTTCGCATTGCTCGGCCCCAACGGTGCCGGCAAATCCACCACCATCGGCATTCTGTCGACCCTGGTCAACAAGACCAGTGGCACGGTGAGTATCTTTGGCCATGACCTGGATAAATCCCCGGCCGCGCTCAAGCGCAGCATTGGCGTGGTACCCCAGGAGTTCAACTTCAACCAGTTTGAAAAGACCTTCGATATCGTGGTGACCCAGGCCGGTTACTATGGCATCCCGCCGAAGATCGCCAAGGAGCGCGCCGAGCAGTACCTGACCCAGTTGGGGTTGTGGGACAAGCGCGACGTGCCATCACGTTCCCTGTCCGGCGGCATGAAGCGGCGCCTGATGATCGCCCGTGCCCTGGTGCACGAGCCACGCCTGCTGATCCTCGACGAACCGACGGCGGGGGTGGACATTGAGTTACGTCGCTCGATGTGGACCTTTCTCACCGAACTGAACCAGAAAGGCATCACCATCATCCTCACCACCCATTACCTGGAAGAGGCTGAACAGTTGTGCCGCAACATCGGCATCATCGACCACGGCACCATTGTCGAGAACACCAGCATGCGCAACCTGCTGGGCCAGTTGCATGTGGAGACGTTCCTGCTGGACCTTAAGAACAACCTGTCGGTGCCGCCGCAGTTGATTGGCTACCCGACCCGCCTGGTAGACAGCCATACGCTGGAAGTCCAGGTTGATAAAGCCGTGGGCATCACCGCGCTGTTCAGCCAGTTGGCTTTGCAGAATATTGAAGTGTTGAGCCTGCGTAACAAAACCAATCGCCTTGAGGAGTTGTTCGTGTCCCTGGTGGAGAAGAATCTGGCGAAGGTGGCGGTATGAATTCCGAGTTCCGACCCAACCTGGTAGCGCTCAATACCATCGTCTACCGCGAAGTGAAGCGCTTTATGCGCATCTGGCCACAGACCTTGCTGCCACCTGCGATCACCATGGTCCTGTACTTCGTGATCTTCGGGAACCTGATCGGCCGGCAGATTGGCGATATGGGTGGCTTCACTTACATGGAGTACATCGTGCCGGGGCTGATCATGATGTCGGTGATCACCAACTCCTACGGCAACGTGGTGTCGAGTTTCTTTGGCAGCAAGTTCCAGCGTTCCATTGAGGAATTGATGGTCTCGCCGGTATCGCCACACACCATCCTGATCGGCTACACCCTGGGCGGCGTTCTGCGTGGCTTGATGGTCGGGGCGATTGTGACGGTGCTGTCGATGTTCTTCACCGACCTGCAGGTGCATCACCTGGGCGTGACTATCCTGGTGGTGGTACTGACGGCGACAATCTTCTCGCTGCTGGGCTTTATCAACGCAGTGTTTGCGCGCAACTTCGATGATATCTCGATCATCCCGACCTTTGTGCTGACCCCGCTGACTTACCTGGGCGGTGTGTTTTATTCGATCACCTTGCTGCCGCCCTTCTGGCAGACCGTGTCGATGGCCAACCCGGTGCTGCATATGGTCAATGCCTTTCGCTACGGGATCCTCGGGGTTTCGGATATCAAGATCAGCGTGGCGATCACCTTCATGATCGTGGCGACAGTGGTGTTGTATATCGGCTGCGCGCGGTTGCTGGTGAGCGGGCGCGGGATGCGTACCTAAGCAAGGTCTAAAAATGTGGGAGCGGGCTTGTGTGGGAGCGGGCAAGCCCGCTCCTACACAAACCTGCTCCCACATTTGGATTTGTGTTTATCTCAGGGCTGCAGGGCGATTTCGATCAGTTCATACAGTTCTTCGACCCGCATCGGTGCAGCGCCAAACAAAATCCGAAACACCGTCGGCGCCGCCAGCAGATTGATCAGCCGATCTACGCTGGGCAATGCCTGGCCGCTAGCCTGGTAACGATCCAGGATCACCTGCAACTGCCCGCCCAGAATGGTTACGCAATACCCCGGCGTCTGGCTGGACTGCACGTCGCGCATCATGTTGCGCCCCGGTTCCGAACTCATCTCGTCCAGGTACTGCTCGGCCCAGGCTTGCAGGTCGCCGCGCAGGCTGCCGGTGTTGGCCGGCTCGCTGTCCGGGCGCATGCGCGCCAAGGCGACGTCGGCGAGCAGGGCGGCGAGGTCGCCCCAGCGCCGGTAAATGGTCGACGGCGTGACCCCTGCACGTGCGGCGATTTGCGGCACGGTCACGCTGGCGCGCTCTTGCTCCTGTAGCAACTGGCGCACCGCCGAATGAACTGATTCTTGTACCCGGGCACTACGGCCCCCCGGGCGAAGGCCTTCTTTAATCGCCATGCCAAAACCTTAACACAAAGAATTTGCTTTAAGCGCGACCCAGTAGCACACTGCACAAAAGCAAAATATTAGCTTTAGCGGAGCGTGCCCATGCCCAGCGTCACTTCTCACCGTTCCAGCCTGGTGTTCCTGGCGATCACCTTGCTGACGTTTCTCGCCGCCTCCAGCGCGCCGACGCCGTTGTATCACCTTTACCAGGAGGGCCTGCAGTTTTCCGCCGGCATCTTGACCCTGATCTTCGGCGTCTATGCCTTGAGCCTGCTGGCGGCCTTGTTGACCGTCGGTTCGCTTTCGGATCACCTGGGGCGCAAGCCGGTGATCTTTGTCGCGCTGATCCTGAATATGCTGGCGATGCTGCTGTTTATCCATGCAGACAGTGTCGCCTGGCTGATCGCTGCCCGCACCTTGCAGGGTTTCGCCACGGGCATGGCCACCGCCGTACTCGGTGCCGCCTTGTTGGATACCGACCGCCAGCAGGGCCCGCTGGTCAACAGTGTCGCGCCGTTGCTGGGCATGGCTTGTGGCGCCATGGGCAGCAGTTTACTGGTGGAGTTCGCGCCGCTGCCGACCCAGTTGATCTATTGGGCCTTGTTAGCGCTGATGGTGTTGCAGAGCCTGTATGTCTGGCGCCTGCCGGAAAGCGTCAGCCCCATCCCTGGCGCGCTCGCCTCGCTATGGCCGACCCTGCATGTGCCGCCCCAGGCGCGTCGGGCCTTGTGGCTGTCGCTGCCGGTGGATATCGCCGTGTGGGCCATGGGCGGTTTCTATTTGTCGCTGGCGCCGTCGCTGGTAAGGGCGGCGACCGGGTCGACATCCAACCTGATCGGTGGCGGCCTGGTCGCGGTGTTGACCTTGAGCGGTGCGGTGATGATTTTCAGCCTGCGCAATCGCCCGGCAGACAAGGTACTGCGCCTGGGGGCCGGTCTGTTGGCCGGGGGCGTCGCACTGATCCTTGGTGCGGTCCACAGCGCTAGCCTGAGCTTGTTTTTCTTCGCCACGCTGGTGGCCGGCAGCGGATTTGGTGCAGGTTTTCTCGGCGCGCTGCGCAGCGTAGTTCCCCTGGCCTTGCCCCATGAGCGGGCCGGGCTGATGTCGGCGTTCTACGTCCTCAGTTACCTGGCGTTCTGCCTGCCGACCCTGTTGGCGGGTAACCTGACCCGCAGTTTTGGTTTGATCGCTACTACTGACGGCTACGGTGCGGTGCTGATCGTATTGTCGCTCGGGGCCTTGATTGGCTTGATGACGCAAGCATCGGCCAAAGCCGTATATAGGTAAAACAGATAACAGTTAGAGATATTACCCGTTATATAGATATTCGTTGTGCTTCTATCATGGGCTCAACCTCATACGAGGAAGAGGATTGAGCCATGACCTGCCCCAATAGCATCACCCCCAGTTACAAACCGTTCAGCCATTTGGCCGCCCCTAGGGAAGTGATTCGCCAGTTCACCCCCAACTGGTTCGCCGCCACCATGGGCACCGGCGTGCTGGCGTTGGCCCTGGCGCAATTGCCGGTGCAACTGCCGGGTGTCTATGCCGTCGCCGAAGGGCTGTGGTTGCTGACGATATTCCTGTTTGTGTTGTTCAGCGCCTTGTACGCCGCGCGCTGGGTGATGTTCTACGACGAAGCGCGGCGAATTTTCGGACACTCCACGGTCTCGATGTTCTTCGGCACCATCCCCATGGGCCTGGCAACCATCATCAACGGCCTGCTGCTGTTTGGCCTGCCGCGCTGGGGCGAGGGCGTGGTGCAATTGGCCGAAGCCCTGTGGTGGCTGGACGTGGCCATGGCCCTGGCGTGCGGGGTGCTGATCCCGTTCATGATGTTTACCCGCCAGGAACACAGCATCGACCAGATGACCGCCGTTTGGCTGCTGCCAGTGGTGGCTGCCGAAGTCGCCGCCGCCAGTGGTGGCCTGCTGGCGCCGCACCTCGTCGACGCCCATTCGCAACTGGTGATGCTGGTGACCAGCTACGTGCTCTGGGCATTTTCCCTGCCAGTTGCATTCAGCATTCTGACGATCCTGATGCTGCGCATGGCCCTGCATAAACTGCCCCACGCCAATATGGCCGCGTCGAGCTGGCTGGCCCTTGGCCCGATCGGCACCGGTGCCCTGGGTATGTTGCTGCTGGGCCAGGACGCGCCGGCCATCTTCGCCGCCAATGGTTTTGCCGGGATCGGTGAGATTGCCGCAGGCCTGGGGCTGGTGGCCGGGATCACCTTGTGGGGGCTGGGGCTGTGGTGGATGTTGATCGCGGTGCTGATCACCCTGCGTTACCTGCGCGCCGGTATTCCATTCAACCTGGGCTGGTGGGGCTTTACCTTCCCGTTGGGCGTGTATGCCCTGACCACCTTGAAACTGGGCAGCACCTTGCACCTGGCATTTTTCAGCGTGACCGGTAGCGTGCTGGTCGCCGCCCTGGCGCTGATGTGGCTGGTTGTCAGCAAGCGCACGGTGCAGGGTGCCTATAAAGGCGAGCTGTTTGTTTCACCGTGCATTGCAGGATTGGGGAATAAGTAAGCAGGATTAGGTAAAGTCGTGGCCTGAAAAATCAATAAAGCCTTCAGGCCACGCAGGAACACGGACGATGAGTCACCCCTCGCAATTCACCTTGCTGCGCAAACGGCGCTTTCTGCCGTTCTTCATCACCCAGTCCCTGGGCGCGTTCAACGACAATATCTTCAAGCAGTCGTTGATCCTCGCCATTCTCTACAAGCTGGCCATCGAGGGCGACCGCTCGATCTGGGTCAACCTCTGCGCCTTGTTGTTTATCCTGCCGTTCTTCCTGTTCTCGGCCCTGGCCGGGCAGTTTGGCGAGAAATTCAACAAGGATGCGTTGATCCGCGCGATCAAGATCGGCGAGATCGTGATCATGGCCGTCGGCGCCGTGGGCTTTATGACCAACCACCTGGAACTGATGCTGCTGGCGCTGTTTGCCATGGGCACCCATTCAGCGCTGTTTGGCCCGGTGAAGTACTCGATCATGCCGCAAGCCTTGCACGAAGAGGAATTGGTCGGCGGTAACGGCCTGGTGGAAATGGGCACGTTCCTGGCCATTCTCGCCGGGACCATCGGGGCCGGGGTCATGATGTCCTCTACCGACTACGCGCCTGTGGTCTCCACCGCGATTGTGGTGATTGCGGTCCTGGGCTACCTGGCCAGCCGGGGTATCCCACGCGCAGCGGCGTCCAGTCCAGAGATGCGCCTGGACTGGAATATCTTCAGCCAATCCTGGGCCACCTTGCGCCTGGGCCTGGGACAAACGCCGGCCGTGTCGCGCTCGATTGTCGGCAACTCGTGGTTCTGGTTTGTCGGGGCGATCTACCTCACGCAAATCCCGGCCTACGCCAAAGAGTGGCTGTATGGCGATGAGACTGTCGTCACTTTGATCCTCACGGTGTTCTCGGTCGGTATCGCGTTGGGCTCGATGCTCTGCGAGAAACTTTCCGGGCGGAAGGTGGAAATCGGCCTGGTGCCCTTCGGATCGTTCGGCTTGACGGTGTTTGGCCTGTTGCTGTGGTGGCATTCCGGCGGCTTCCCTCAAAACGTCCAGGCCAATGACTGGCTGACGGTGTTGAGTTACAGCCAGGCCTGGTGGGTGTTGATCGATATCCTTGGCCTGGGGGTGTTTGGCGGTTTCTACATCGTGCCGCTGTATGCCTTGATCCAGTCACGCACGGCTGAAAACGAACGGGCGCGGGTGATTGCCGCCAACAACATTCTCAATGCGCTGTTCATGGTGGTCTCGGCGATTGTCACCATCGTGCTGTTGAGCGTGGCCAAGCTGTCGATCCCTGAGCTGTTTCTGGTGGTGTCGCTGCTTAATATCGCGGTCAACACCTACATCTTCAGGATCGTGCCCGAGTTCACCATGCGCTTCATGATCTGGCTGCTCGGCCACTCCATGTACCGCGTGGAGCATCGCGACCTGCAACACATCCCGGACGAAGGCGCGGCGTTGCTGGTGTGCAACCATGTGTCGTTTGTCGATGCATTGCTGATTGGTGGCGCGGTGCGTCGCCCGATTCGCTTTGTGATGTATTACAAGATCTACCGTTTGCCGGTGCTTAACTTTATCTTCCGCACGGCAGGGACGATTCCGATTGCCGGGCGCCATGAAGACCTGGAGATCTACGAAAAGGCCTTCCAGCGTATCAGCCAATACCTGAAGGACGGCGAGTTGGTATGCATCTTCCCGGAAGGCAAATTGACCGCCGACGGTGAGATGAACGAGTTCAAGAGTGGGGTGACGCGGATACTCGAGGAAACCCCGGTGCCGGTGATTCCCATGGCGTTGCAGGGGTTGTGGGGGAGCTTTTTCAGCCGCGATCCGAACAAGGGCATCTTTCACCGGATCTGGTCGCGGGTAACGTTGGTGGCGGGGCCGCCGTTGACGGTGGAGCAGGCGACGCCAGAAGCCTTGCAGGAACAAGTGCTGGCATTGCGTGGCACGACCCTGTAGGAGTCCGGCTTGCCGGCGATGGCGTCCGCAAATCCATTACGGGATTCAAGGGCCTCATCGCCGGCAAGCCGGCTCCTACAACAGCATCAGGCGCTGATCTTGAGACCAATCAGCCCGGCAATGATCAGCGCTACGCTGGCCAGCCGGAACAGCGCCATGGACTCCCCAAACAGGATAATCCCGGCAATCACCGTGCCCACTGCACCGACCCCAGTCCAGATGGCATAGGCGGTACCCAGCGGTAATTCCTTCATGGCCAGCCCCAGCAGGCCGAGGCTGACGGCCATGGCCGCAATCGTCAGGGCGGTGGGTAGCGGCTTGCTGAAACCGTCGGTGTATTTCAGGCCGACGGCCCAGCCAACTTCAAACAGTCCGGCGAAAAACAGAATGACCCAGGACATAAAGACCTTCCTTTTAGAAGTGGGGTCGTCCCCGGATTGAATGCTCAACGCGTCGCGGGGTCGTCCCCGCGAAGGTTGGTAGAGTGCCGAAAAGCCAGGACCCGATCAAGTTTCGGCGAGGGCCTTGCGATCTTCCTTCTCGCTCATCCGGCGGAAATACGTCGACAACAACGCCCCGGAAATATTGTGCCAGACACTGAACAGCGCACTGGGCACCGCCGCCAGCGGTGAGAAGTGCGCACTGGCCAGTGCGGCCCCCAGCCCCGAGTTCTGCATGCCTACTTCCAGCGCCAGGGACTTGCGTTGAGCCAGCGGCAGCTTGAACACGCGGGCGGTGAAGTAACCGAGCAAGTAGCCGAAGCTGTTGTGCAGCATCACCACCGCCATGATCAGCAGGCCCGATTCGGCAATCTTCGCCTGGCTCGCCGCGACCACGGCCGCGACGATAATCACGATGCTGACCACTGAGATCAGCGGCAACACCTCGATGGCATGCCGCACGCGCTCACCCAGCAGACGTTGCGCCAATACACCCAGCACGATAGGCAGCAACACCATTTGCAGGATCGACCAGAACAGCTCCATGAACGACACCGGTAGCCATGCCGAAGCCAGCAGCCAAATCAGCATCGGCGTCAGCAGAGGGGCGAGGAGGGTGGTGATCGAAGAGATGGCCACTGACAGCGCCAAGTCGCCACGGCCCAGCCAAGTCATGACGTTGGAAGAGGTGCCGCTAGGACAGCAGCCAACCAGAATAACGCCGACAGCGATTTCCGCTGGCAAGTTGAAGGTCTGGCACAGCAGCCAGGCCACGCTGGGCATGATCACAAATTGCGCGACCACGCCCAGGGCCACCCGCCATGGATGTCGCGACACCTCGGCGAAATCTTCAACTTTGAGGGTCAGGCCCATGCCAAACATCACCAGGCCCAGCAGCGGCACAATGGCGCTTTTCAGGCCGATAAACCAGCTGGGCTGAAGGAACGCGACCACGGCAAAGATCAGCACCCAGTAGGCGAAGGTATTGCCGACGAAACGGCTCAAGGCGGCGAGTGCGCGCATGGTGATGTCCTTATTATTAGAGTGCTGGGAGTGGTAACCCAATCAACTGTAGGAGCAGGCTTGCCTGCGATGGCGGTGGATCAGCCGACAACTTTACAACTGACCTGCCGCTTTCGCAGGCAAGCCAGCTCCCACATTGACCGTGCCCGCTTAGATACCTTGCGGGGTCTCTTCACCGCCCAATGCTTCGACCAACGCCGGCAGGAAGTCGCCAAAGGTCAGCATCATCAGGGTGAAGCTGGCATCCAGTTGGCCCAAGGCTTCGTCGCCGCCGTCCTGTTCGGCCTGGTCTTGCAGCAGGTCTTCGAACTTCAGGCGCTTGACGGTCATTTTGTCATCGAGCATGAACGACAGCTTGTCCTGCCAGGCCAGGGACAGCTGGGTCACGACTTTGCCGGTGCTCAGGTGCAGTTGGATTTCTTCGCCGGTCAGGTCCTGGCGCTTGCAGCGCACGATGCCGCCGTCTTCGTGGGTGTCGCGCAGTTCGCATTCGTCGAGGACGAAGAAGTCATCGGCTGGCTTCTGGGTGGTGACCCAGTCGGTCATGATGGCGGTTGGCGCGGTTTTTACGGTCAGCGGACGTACCGGCAGGGTGCCGATCACTTCCCGCAGGGTCGACAGCAGGTCTTCGGCGCGCTTGGGGCTGGCCGAGTTCACCAGGATCAGGCCCTGTTTAGGCGCGATGGCAGCAAAGGTCGACGAACGACGGATAAAGGCGCGTGGCAGGAAGGCCTGGATGATTTCATCCTTGATCTGATCCCGTTCCTTTTTGTAGACCTTGCGCATTTGCTCGGCTTCGATCTCTTCGACCTTTTCCTTTACTGCATCACGCACCACGCTGCCCGGCAGGATACGTTCTTCCTTGCGCGCAGCGATCAGCAGGAAGTCACCGCTGACGTGCACCAGGGGCGCGTCTTCACCTTTACCAAAAGGCGCGACGAAACCGTAAGTGGTCAACTCCTGGCTTGCACAAGGGCGCGCCGGTTTGGTGGCCATTGCAGTTTCCAACGCCTCGGCATCAACAGGCAGATCTTGGGTCAGGCGATAGATAAGCAGGTTCTTGAACCACATGGGGTGAGTCTCTCCTTTATACAAAGTGGGGCATTATTCTCTTGATAAGGCCTGAGGCCAACCCTGCCTAAGCCATTGGAAGGGCTGAAAAAAAAGATTTAAGAAAGTGCTTGCCAGACTTATGGTCGCTCCGTAGAATGCGCGCCACACCGAAACGAAGGGTGATTAGCTCAGCTGGGAGAGCATCTGCCTTACAAGCAGAGGGTCGGCGGTTCGATCCCGTCATCACCCACCATTCGCTTCATGTGTTACGCGCAGCGGTAGTTCAGTCGGTTAGAATACCGGCCTGTCACGCCGGGGGTCGCGGGTTCGAGTCCCGTCCGCTGCGCCATATTCGGTAACCTGGAACACTGAACGCCAGGTCACCACAAGAAGCCCGCTCATTGAGCGGGCTTTTTGCTGTCTGGGGTTTACCTTTCTGCTTTTGTAGGAGCGAGCTTGCTCGCGAAGAACCTGAGGGCGCTGTGTTTATTCAGGATGCTCGCGTTATCGTTGGAGATTTTCGCGAGCAAGCTCGCTCCTACAGGGATTGCGTTAAAAAAACGCCCCCGGTCATTGCCGATGACCGGGGGCGTTTTTTATTGGGCGCTTAAAAATCCCAGCGCGTGGTGACCATGAAGTTGCGCGGTTCACCGTAGGCGGCAGAGTTATAGAAGCCGATATTGGTGTAGTAGGACTTGTCGAAGATGTTATTGACGTTCAGCGTCGCCGAGAGGTTCTTGGTGACCTGGTAGCGGGTCATCAGGTCAACCAGCCAGTAGGCTTCCTGGGAGAACTCCTCATACCCGCCATGTGGGTTGTTGTAGATATCCTGCCAGCCCACGCTCTGCCAGCGCACGCCGCCGCCGACGGTCAATTTGTCGAGGTCGCCCTTGAGTTTGTAGGTGGTGTACAGCTTGACCTGGTCTTCTGGCTCGAACGTGGAAATCTTCAAGTCTTTGTCATCGCGCACGATCTTGTGGGTATAGCCCGCTTGCAATTGCCAGCCAGGGGCAATCTCGCCGGACATTTCCACTTCGTAGCCCTTGGTCACCGCCTTGCTGCTTTTATAGGCGTAGTTGGACGGGATTGGCGTCTGGTTGTTGTACTCATCATCGGACAGCGCACGATTGGACTCGTGGATTTCAAAGTACGCCGCGCTGGCGTTTACCCGGCCGTCGAGGAAGTCGGCTTTCACCCCCAATTCCCAGTTCTGGCCTTCATCGGGCTCAAGCAGCTTGTTATCGCGGTCGCGGTTGTAGTTTTCCTGGGGCATGAAGATATCGGTATAGCTGGCATACACCGAGTAGGTGTCGTTCAGGTCGTAGACAGCACCGACATACGGCACGAAGCGCCCGGATTCACGATAGTTGGGGTTGTAGCCGGTGACCTGGTAATTGACCACCCGACCGCCGAGCAGCAGCTTCAGGTCATCGGCCAGATTCAGGCGCGTGGTCACATAGGCGCCGGTCTGGCGCACGGTGTCGTCGGTCAGGGATTGGGCGTTACCCCAGTCCGGGAGGGTCGCGTGGCCATGCCAGTGATTGAAGTCGACGATGTTGGGGCTGAGGTTCCAATAGCCTTTACCTTTCCACTGCGAGGCGCTGATGGATCCGCCCAGCACCAGTTCATGTTCGCGGCCGCCCAGGCTGAACGGGCCACTGACGTACAGGTCGGCGGAATCGCTGACCGTTTCCCCGGTGTATTTGCCCGAGGTCAACTGTGCGGTGCCGTCCGGCTGTGGCTGGTCGCCCTGGATCGAGCCCATCAGCGCGTGGTAACCGTTGATCTTGTGGTCCAGTTGCAGCTTGGTCACCCAGCCGTCACCCAGGTCATGTTCGAGCATGGCGAACACGGTGCGGGTGTATTGCTCCCAACTGCTCCATTCGGCGGCGTTGTTGAACGAGCGCTTGACCTTGTTGCGCTCGCCCTTGGAGTTGATCAGCGGGAAGCTGCCTGACCAGGAAGAGCCCTTGGGCAACGTGTCCTGGTAATCGCCGCCGACGGTCAGCAGGGTATCCGGTGACAGGTCGAACTCCATGATGCCGTAGTACGTCGGGCTCTTGCGCGAGTAGTGGTCCATGAACGAATGCTTGTCCTGGTAGGCGGCGACCGCCCGGCCGCGCACATTGCCGCTCTCGGTCAGCGGGCCGCTGACGTCCAGTTCGCTGCGATAGTTGTCCCAGGAACCGGCGCCGAGGGTGGCGTGCCCCTGGAAGTCAGCGGTGGGCTTCTTGCGCACCAGGTTGATCGTCGCGCCCAGGGAGCCGGCGCCGGTGAGCAGGCCGGTGGCGCCCTTGAGCACTTCGACACGGTCATAGATCGCCATGTCGCTGAGGGTGTTGCCCGCCGAATAGGCAACGTTGCGCGCCGTCGAAGGAATGCCGTCGTACTGGAAGTTATTGATCGAAAAACCACGGGCGTAGTAGTTGCTGCGTTCGCTGTCGAAGGCCGACACGGTGATGCCCGGGGTGTGGCGCATCACGTCGTCGACGTTGTTCAGGCCGAAGTCATCCATGTGCTGGCGCGTAACAACGCTGACGGACTGCGGGGTTTCCTTGGGGGTCAGCACCAGGCGCGTGGCGGTGGCGATGCTGCCGGGCGTGTACGAGCCGCTGTCTTCAGTGACGTTACCCAACTGATTGCCGGTGACCTGGGTCGGGCCCAGCTCCATGGTGCCGTCGCTGGCAGCGGGCGTGGGTTGCAGTGCATATACTTGGTTGCCCTTTACCGCGATGTAGCCGCTGCCTTGCAGCAACCGGTCGAAACCATCCTGGATGCCGTAGTTGCCTTGCAAACCCGGGCCCTTGAGGCCTTCCAGTTCCCGGGACTGGAACACAATCGCCACGCCCGCCTGCTGGGCAAAGCGGTTGAGCGAATTGCCCAGTGGCCCGGCGGGAATGTTGTAAGCCTGGGCGGCAGTGCTTGGCGTATCCGCCTGGGCCAGGTTGATGTGCAAGGCGCCAACGGTGGCGGCGAGCATTGCCAGGGAAAACGGTGCGCTTCTGAGCAGGCCAAAGCGCCCACGCGGGTAGGAAGGGGTGTGCATGGTGAAGGCAATCCTTTAGGTGTCGAATTACCTTGCTTGACGGGCAGCTGCGTAAAAACCGGAAGCAAATGCGAATAATTATTTATTGGCGGTGTTGGCCGGGTTCACGATGACCAGCCAAGGGGTATAGGTTTGCACCGTTATCGGTAGGGTTTGCGCCAGCAGTTGCAGGGCATGGTCGCTGTCGTCCAGAGGGATCACGGCCGACACCCGCAGGCTTTGCAAGGCGGCACGGTCAAACTGCAGGCGGCCCGCGCGATGCCGGGCGATTTCATCCAGCACCTCGGGCAATGGCCGGTTTTCCACCACCAGTTGATGGCGGCGCCAGGCTTCATTGATGCCCGCTGGGTCAATGCTACCGGTCAGGCGGACGCTGTTGGTACTGATCAGGGCCTGGGAGCCAGCGGCGACTTCCAGTCTCTGCCGCGCATCGGCGCTGTGGGCTGCCACGCGCGATTCGAGCATGCTCAGCACGGTGCTATCGCCTTCGCGCTTGACCACAAACCGCGTGCCCAGCGCGCGCATGCTGCCTTGGGCGGTCTGTACGATAAACGGTCGTGCCTGATCGTGGGCCACTTCCACCAGGATTTCGCCTTGCAGCAGTTCGATGCGCCGTTGCGTGGCGTCGAAATGCAGGTTGGCCGCACTGATGCCATTGAGGCTCAATGCCGAGCCGTCGGCCAGGCGCAGGGTCTGCCACTGGCCGGGGCCGTTTTGCACATCGGCCATCCAGCGCTGCGGATACGGACTGACCAGCAGCGCTGCCGCCGGTACCGCCAGGCTGCATGCCAGCAACAGGCTGCGCACTGCGCTTTTGCTGCGGCGCGATGGCTTATTGGCGAACGCCGCATTCAGCGCCGCCCGTGCCGGGGACTTTTCCCCGCGCAATGCCTGCATCCGCGCAATCACCGCTTCCATGCGTGCGGCGGCTGCGGCGTAGTGCGGGCCTTGTTGTTTCCAACGCTCGAACGCCAGGCGCTGGGCTTGGCTCAGCTCACCTTCATGCAGACGCAGCATCCACTCGGCGGCTTGTTCTTCGATCTGTTGGGCGTCGGGCATGGGGGGCTCAGGTGTCCATACTATGGCCGCAATGCACCAGGGCCTGGATCAGATATTTGCGTACCGTGCGCTCCGAGAGCTTGAGTTGCCGGGCGATCTGCTGTTGGGTCAGTTCTTCGAGGTAATAGAGGACAAAGGCCTGGCGCGAATACTCATGCATGCCTTCGAGAATAAACGCGATCTGTTCCAGGGCTTCAAGGGTCGTGTTGATCTGCTCCGGCGACTGGAACCCCTCAAGCGCGTCCACCGTCAGCGCCAGTTCTTGCAGATAGGCCTGTTCAATCTGTTTGCGCCGGGCCTGGTCGATGATCAGCCGCCGCGCGGTGGTGCTCAAGTAGGCCCTGGGTTCGCGGATCGTCGCCACGGATTCACGGGTGTTGAGGAGGCGCGTGAATGTGTCCTGCGCCAGGTCGGCAGCGTTTTGCCGGCAGCCCAGCTTGCGCCGCAGCCAGGTGAGTAGCCAGCCATGATGTTCGCTGTAGAGCTGGGTTATTTCCCTTTGGAATGGCGGTTCACCCACAGACATAGGCGTGGCCCAGGTGTTATTGAGAATAGTTTCTAATTGTGGGCCCAGGGCTGGGTAAACGCAATGGACTCGCGTTTACCCGCTACAAGCGCCGGTTTTCCAGGGGGTACGCTGCCGGCGAAAAGATATTTCAAATAAATTGCATTTAAATCAACACATTGCGAAATTTTCGTATATGATGCGCCCCGCACCGAACGTAAAGGGTGATTAGCTCAGCTGGGAGAGCATCTGCCTTACAAGCAGAGGGTCGGCGGTTCGATCCCGTCATCACCCACCATTACGTCCAATGCTACGCGCAGCGGTAGTTCAGTCGGTTAGAATACCGGCCTGTCACGCCGGGGGTCGCGGGTTCGAGTCCCGTCCGCTGCGCCATATTCGGTAACCTGGAACGCTGAACGCCAGGTCACCACGCAAAGCCCGCTCATTGAGCGGGCTTTTTTTTGTGCCTGGGATTTATGGTTCTACAAACCCACCAGCCGGTAACCCACCTGCAATTCGGTAATGAAGTACTGCGGCTGCGTGGGGTCCACCTCCAGTTTTTGCCGCAAGTGCGCCATATGCACCCGTAGATAATGGGCGCGGTCGACGTAATCCAGGCCCCACACTTCCAGCAGCAGTTGCCGGTGCGTCAGTACCCGGTTCTGGCCGCGAATCATCGCGCAGAGCAAGCGGTACTCGATGGGCGTCAAGTGCACCGGTTGACCTGAGCGCCACACTTGATGGGTTGCCAGGTCGACGGCAATCTCGCCAAACGCCACCTTACTGGTCGCCACTACGGTGCCGGTGTGCCCATGCCGGCGCAGTTGGGCGCGGATGCGTGCGAGCAACTCGGGCACGCCAAACGGCTTGGTCAGGTAGTCATCGGCACCTGCGTCCAGGGCGGCGACTTTTTCTTCTTCACGGTCTCGCGCCGACAGCACCAGGATCGGCACCGCCAGCCAGCCGCGCAGTTCGCTGATCAGTTGCTTGCCATCGCTGTCCGGCAAGCCGAGGTCGACAATCACCAGGTCCGGCTGACGGCTGGCGGCATGAATCAGCGCACGCTTGACGCTGTCGGCCTCGAATACCTGGAAGCCTTCATCTTGTAGGGCAATACGCACAAAGCGGCGGATATTGGCCTCGTCTTCAACGATCAGAATGCGTGCAGTGCTCATAAGGTTTCCATGGCCGGCGGGGTGCCTGCCGGTAGTGTGATGGTGAAATGCATACCGCCCGTGCGGCCAGGGTTGGCTTGGATACGCCCGCCGTGGGCCTCGACGATGCGCTTGACCAGCGCCAGGCCCAGGCCGATACCGGCCACGGATGATTCCTGCTGGCCGCAGGTGAAGGGTTCAAACAGGTTGGCCGGTGCGTGACCGGGGCCGGTGTCGCTGACCTGCAGCACAATGTGCTCGCCGGCCTGGCTGGCGGCCACGCAAATGCTGGTGCCTGGCGGGGTGTATTTGGCGGCGTTGTCCAGCAGGTTGACCAGTACCCGCTCGATCAGCAGCGCGTCGACTTCCACCAGCGGCAACTGCGCGTCGAGCGCTGTGTGTACGCGGTGTTGCGCCAGGGGCTCGCGCAATTGGCGCAGGGCGCTGCCGACGATTTCTTCCAACGAATGCCATTGGCGGTTCAGGCGCACCCCGCGCTCTTGCAGGCGCGCCATGTCCAACAGGTTTTCGATCAGCCGCTGCATGGACGTAGCCTGTTCGTGGATGCCCTGCAGCAACTCGCTCAGTGGTCCTGGCGAGGCATGGGGCAGGGCGGTCTCGGCAGCGCCGATCAGGGTGGTCAATGGCGTGCGCAGATCGTGGGAAATCGCTGCGAGCAGGGTGTTGCGCATTTTCTCGCCTTCCATCTGCACCAGGGTGCTTTGCGCCACTTCGACGAAATGTACGCGCTCCAGGGCAATCGCCAACTGGCTCATGCAGGCTTCCAGCAGGCGGCGTTCCTGCGGGTCGTTCAAGCGTTCGCGCTGGGCCAGTTCCAGCACCAGCACACCGCGCACGCGCATCGGTGCCTTGAGCGGCAAGTAGCAGCCCTTGGCCGCCGACAGGGTGTCGGTGCCATGGCCGGCGGGTTGGCCGTGGTCGTAGGTCCATTGCGCGATGCTGTCGTCGATCGGCAGCCCATCGGCGCTCACGCCGTGTACGCCATCGGCGGGATCCGGCAGGGCCAGGCCGACCCGTGCTTCAAAGACGCCACTGAAGGTGCGCAGTGCGACTTCACTGATTTGCTCCACCGTCAGCGCCGCCGACAGGTCGCGGGCCAGGCGCGCCAGGGAGGTTGCGCGGCGTTCCCGTGCGGCGGCGGTGCGTGCTTCGTGGCGCAGGCGCGCGGTGAGTTGGCCGGTGATCAGGGCAATGCCGAGCATCAACGCAAAGGTGAAGAAATACTGAGTATCGGTAACGGCGAATGAATAGCGCGGCAGGACGAAAAAGAAGTCGAAACACAGCACCGCGAGCATCGCCGCCCACACGCCGGGGCCGCGTCCAAAGCGCAGCGCGACCAGCACCACCGTGAGCAAAAACAGCATCACCACGTTGGCCAGGTCGAACACCTGCAGCAGCAGGGCGGCGACGGCGCTGGTGGCCAGACAGGCCAGGCTGGTCCAGACGTAGGCCAGTCGAGTGCCGGGCAATGGCACGGTTTTTTCGCGCGCGGCGGGTTTGCCCGGTAGTAGGCCGTGGGCAATCACGATCTGATCGATTTGCGGATGGTGGCGGCTGATCCGGTCACTGACCGACTGATGCCAGAACCGCCACCGACGGCGCGGATGATGGCCGAGCATCAGGCGATTGGCGTTGTGCTCGCGGGCACAGTCCACCAGGGCTTGGGCAACGTCCATGCCCGGCAGTGTGGCCGTATCGGCACCGAATTCTTCGGCCAGGGCCAGGGTTTTCATCGCGTTCAAGTAACGCCTGGCGCCGCGCCCTTGGGCCGAGGCGACGTGGACCACAATCCAGTCGGCTTCCAGTTTTTGCGCCAGGCGCGCGGCTTCACGCACCAGGCGTTCATCGCCGGCTTCACCGGCTACGCCGACCAACAGCCGTTCGCGGGCCGGCCACAGGGTCTTGATCGATTGTTCGCGGCGGTACACGCGCATCTGCGTGTCGACCCGGTCGGCCGTGCGTCGCAGGGCCAGCTCACGCAGCGCCAGCAGGTTGCCCTTGCGGAAAAAATGCCGTGACGCACGCGCCGCCGCCGGGCCCAGGTACACCTTGCCGTCCTTGAGGCGTTGCAGTAGATCGTCGGGCGGCAGGTCGATCACCACCACTTCGTGAGCGTTGTCGAACACATGGTCCGGCACCGTTTCGCGCACGCGGATGCCGATGATCCCGCTGACCAGGTCATTCAGGCTTTCCAGGTGCTGGACATTGAGCGTGGTCCAGACATCAATGCCGGCGCTGAGCAGTTCTTCCACGTCTTGCCAGCGTTTGGGGTGACGCGAGCCGGGCACATTGCTGTGGGCCAGTTCGTCCACCAGCACGATGGCCGGATGGCGTAGCAGCGCGGCGTCGAGGTCAAATTCGCTCAGGGCGAATTCACGGTGCAGGTGCTGGGCGCGGGGCAGTTGTTCGAGGTCGTGGAGCAACTCGGCGGTGTCCTGGCGGCCATGGGTTTCCACCACGCCGGCCAGCACGTCGCGGCCCAGGCCGGCTTCGCGGCGCGCCGCTGCAAGCATCGCGCAGGTCTTGCCCACACCGGCATTGGAGCCAAAGTAGATACGCAATTTGCCGCGCAAGGCGGCCTGTTCTTCTTGTTGGACGCGAGCCAGCAGAGCGTCGGGGTCGGGGCGTTCGTCGTTTAAGGCGGGCATGTCATTCCTCTGGTTGTCTGTAGGAGCGAGCGTGCTCGCGAAAAACCGGATGGCGCCGCTGGGTGTCAGGTTTTTCGCGTTACCGTTAACGCCCTTCGCGAGCAAGCTCGCTCCTACAGTGGGTGGAGCGTTACACGAGGCCCAATCCCGTCAGCAGCATGTCGATCAGCTTGATCCCGGCAAACGGCACCAGCACCCCGCCCAGGCCATAGATCAGCAGGTTGCGGTTGAGCAGGGCCGCCGCGCCGATTGCGCGGTAAGTCACGCCGCGCAGGGCCAGGGGGATCAGCGCGACAATGATCAGGGCGTTGAAAATCACCGCACTGAGAATCGCCGAGTTGGGGCTGCTCAGTTGCATCACGTTCAAGGCACCGAGCTGGGGATAGGTCGCGACAAACGCCGCCGGGATGATTGCAAAGTACTTCGCCACGTCATTGGCCACGCTGAAGGTGGTGAGGGCGCCGCGGGTCATCAGCATCTGTTTGCCCACCTCGACCACTTCGATCAGCTTGGTCGGGTTGCTGTCGAGGTCGACCATATTGCCGGCCTCCTTGGCAGCCTGGGTGCCGCTGTTCATCGCCACCGCCACGTCGGCCTGGGCCAGCGCCGGCGCGTCGTTGGTGCCATCGCCAGTCATGGCCACGAGCTTGCCCTTGGCCTGGTAGTCGCGGATCAATTGCAGTTTGTCTTCCGGGCGGGCCTCGGCAAGGAAGTCATCCACGCCGGCCTCCACCGCAATGGCGGCGGCGGTCAAGCGGTTGTCGCCGGTGATCATCACGGTCTTGATACCCATGCGCCGCAGCTCGGCGAAGCGTTCCTTGATGCCGCCTTTGACCACGTCCTTGAGCTCCACCACGCCCAGCGCCGTGGCGCCGTCGCTGACGACCAGCGGCGTGCTGCCACGCCGCGAGACCTCATCGACCTTGGCCTGCAACGCCGCCGGAAAACTCCCGCCCAAGGCCTCGACATGGCGGCGAATCGCGTCCGCTGCACCCTTGCGAATCGCCCGGCCTGCGGGCAGGTCGACGCCACTCATGCGGGTTTGCGCGGTGAAGTGCACAAAGCTTGCGCCCAGTTGGTTGATGTCCCGCGCGCGAATGTCGAACTTCTGCTTGGCCAGCACCACGATGCTGCGGCCTTCCGGGGTTTCGTCGGCCAGGGAGGCCAGTTGCGCGGCATCCGCCAAGTCGGCCTCTTTGATCCCCGGCGCCGGCAAAAAGCTGCTGGCCTGACGGTTGCCCAGGGTGATGGTGCCGGTCTTGTCCAGCAGCAGCACATCGACGTCACCCGCCGCCTCGACCGCCCGCCCGGAGGTGGCGATGACATTGGCCGACATCATCCGGCTCATGCCCGCCACGCCGATGGCCGAGAGCAGGCCGCCGATGGTGGTGGGGATCAGGCACACCAGCAAAGCCACCAGCACCGTGGCGCTGACCACGCTACCGCTGCCGCTCATGGCCACGGCGAAGATCGAGTAGGGGCTCAGCGTGGCGATCACCAGCAGGAACAACAGAGTCAGGCCCACCAGCAGGATGGTCAGGGCCACTTCGTTCGGGGTTTTCTGGCGCTTGGCCGATTCGACCATCGAGATCATGCGGTCCAGAAACGACTCGCCGGGATTGACGCTGATGCGCACCACCAGCCAGTCCGACAGCACGCGTGTACCGCCGGTGACCGAGGAAAAATCGCCACCGGACTCGCGAATCACCGGCGCCGATTCGCCGGTGATTGCGCTTTCATCCACCGACGCTACGCCCTCGATCACGATGCCATCGAGTGGCACCAGGTCACCGGCCTCGATCAACACCACCTGATCCTTGCGCAGCAGCGACGCTTCGGTCGGCAGCCATGGCGCACCGTGCTTGGGGGTGTTGCAGCAGCTTGGCCAGCGTCTGGCGTTTCATCCCGCGCAGGCTAGCGGCCTGGGCGCGGCTGCGGCCCTCGGCCAAGGCTTCGGCGAAGTTGGCAAACAGCACGGTAAACCACAGCCACAAGGTGATGCTGAGGATAAAACCGCTGGGCGCTTCACCCTGGCCGCCGAGGGACTGGAACCACAGCAGGGTGGTAAGGATGCTGCCCAGGTAAACCACGAACATCACCGGGTTTTTCCATTGCGCCTGGGGCAGCAGTTTCTTCAGCGCATCGCCGCACGCGGTGAGTACGATGGCGCGATCAAACAGAGGTAAACGAGCATTCTTCATAAGGGCAATCTCTTACTCACTGGCCGCAATAGGAGGCGATGGCAGGCGGTCGTCCAGCGCAAGGTTGAGTTGCAACACGTTGACCCGTGGCTCGCCGAGCAGGCCCAGAGTGCGTGCGCTGGTGTGCTGGTTGACCAGTTGCAGCAGCTCGGCTTCGGGGATCTGCCGCAGGCGCGCGACCCGTGGCAGTTGCAGGCGCGCATTGGCCACTGAGATGTGCGGGTCGAGGCCCGAGGCGGAAGCGGTGACCGCGTCCACCGGCACTTGGGCGTCGGCGGGCAGGCCGTTGGCCAGGCGATAGGCCTGCACGCGTGCGGCCACCTGGTCCACCAGTTTCTGGCTGGTCGGCCCCAGGTTGCTGGCGCCGCTGGAACCGGCGTTGTAGGGCTGCGACACGCTTTTGCTTGGGTCTTGCGGGTCGGCGCCCAGGGTCATGCTTGGACGGCCATGGAAGTATTGCGGCCGAGTGAAGTGCTGGCCAATCAGGGTCGAGCCCATGGCCAGGCCATCGCGTTCAATCAGCGAGCCACGGGCCTGGAACGGGAACATCAACTGCGCGGTCACGGTGGTGAACGCCGGGTAGGCGAACCCCGTCAACAGCATGAAAAACACCGCCGAAACCAGTACCGGGCGCAACAGCCCTTTGAATATCGATTGAGTCGTCATCTAGGTGTCCTCAGTTGTACGTCTGGCCGGACAGCAACTGCAGTTGCTCCACCAGCGGGCCGAGCGCGAGCGCTGGCAAAAAGGTCAGGCCGCCGACCACCAGCACCACGAACACCACCAGCAGCATGAACAGCGGGGTCGCGGTGGGAATGGTGCCGGCTCCGGCCGGTACGGTCTTTTTCATCGCCAGGGAGCCGGCCACGGCCAGCATCGGCAGCATGGTGAAGAAGCGCCCGATCAACATCGCCAGGCCAATGGTGGTGTTGAAAAACGGCGTGTTGGCGTTCAAGCCGGCAAAGGCCGAGCCGTTGTTGGCGGTGCCAGAGGTGTAGGCGTACAACACCTCGCTGAATCCATGGGGGCCGATGTTGTTGAGGCTGGCCATGGTGTCGGGCCACAGGGCGGCGAGGGCGGTGAAGCCCAGGATGCTGATGGGGTGCGCGAGCACCGAGAGCATCACCAGCTTGATCTCCCGCGCTTCGATTTTCTTGCCGAGGAACTCCGGGCTGCGACCAATCATCATGCCCACCAGGAACACCGTCAGCAGGGCGTACTGGATCAGGTTGATAAAGCCCACGCCGTCGCCGCCGAACACGCAGTTGAGCATCATCTGCGCCAGGGGCACGAAGCCGCCCATGGGGGTCAGCGAGTCGTGCATGGTGTTGACCGAGCCGGTGGTTGCCGCCGTGGTGGTGGCGACGAACAGGCTGCTGTCGGCAATGCCGAAGCGCAGTTCCTTGCCTTCCATATTGCCGCCGCTGTGTTCAATCGACAGGGTCTGGTTGGCGCCGGCCTGGGTCAGCAGCGGGTTGCCGCTTTGCTCGGCGCCGTAGACCAGGGCGAGGAAGCCGATGAACATAACCAGAAAGGTGCCGAAAAACACCCAGCCCTGGCGACGTTGCAACAGCATGCTGCCGAAGGTGTAGGTCAACGCCGAAGGGATCAGCAACATGCTGAGGATGTGCAGGATGTTGGTCAGCGGCGTCGGGTTTTCGAACGGGTGCGCGGCGTTCATGCTGAAGAATCCGCCGCCGTTGGTGCCGATGTGCTTGATCGATTCAAAGCTGGCCACTGCGCCGACAATCAACTGTTGCTGGGCCCCTTCCAGGGTGGTGACCAGGGCCTGGGAGGCGAAGGTCTGTGGCATGCCCTGCCAGACATAAACCAGGGCCATGCCTACGCATAACGGCAACATCACGCGGTACAGCGTGCGAGTGAAGTCGACCCAGAAGTTGCCGATATCGCCCGAACTGGAGCGGCTCAGGCCCCGAATGAAACCGGCCGCCGCGACCACGCCAGAGGTGGCACCGACGAACATCAGAAAGGTAATGACCGCCATTTGGCTGAAGTTCGACAGGCTGCTCTCGCCCGAGTACGCCTGCCAGTTGGTGTTGGTGATAAAGGACACGGCGGTGTTGAATGCCAGGTCCGGCGATTGTGCGGTCAGCCCCAGCGGGTTGAGCGGCATGACCGCTTGCAGGCGCAGCACCAGATAGCCCAGCAGCATCATCGCCGCGTTCGACAACAACAGCGCCGAACCGAAGCGGGCCCAGCCCATGGTTTCCTGTGGGTCGATGCCCAGCAGGCGGTAGGTATAACGTTCCGGCAAGGCATGGTGGGTCCCGGTGAATACCCGGGCCAGCCATTTGCCCATCAGTACGGCGAGTCCCGTCATTACCCCCAGGACCAGCGTAAATTCCAGCAGCGTGCTTAACATGTCGTGGCTCCGTTCAAATCTTGCCCATGGCGACAATGGCCATGGCAGTCGCAACAAAAAACACCAGGGAAAGACTGATAAACATCAGGTCGTACATGGCCAGCTCCCTAGAATTTTTCTGCGCGAATAAGGGCGTAGCCCAAGTAAACGAACAGCCCCACGGCGCATAAGCCGCTGGCGATATAAATGAACGTAAGTGTGAGCACGGTGTAACTCCCCTGAGTGAATAAGCCGCAACTGCGGACGCGGGGAGGTTAATCCCTGGGGTATCAAGCTCAGGCACTGATTACGTGCAGCGGTATTAAGACGGTATATAGAAAAAATTCTGCCGGGCGCACGAAAAAAAGGGATAGCCCGCCGCCCGGGTATCCCTTTAAACACTGGGGTGTTGCTGATGTTAACGACCTGCTTATTTAGTTTTATTTTTCTTCTCGCTGCGGGTAGCGAGGTGTTCGAAGCAAAACGCGGCAGTACCGAAGAGCGCAATCATTGACAGGACGATCATGCCTAAAGTTGAACTTTCCACGATGATTTCCTACGGGTGTTGGGGTAGGAAGTGACGGTAGAGTGTTTGCACTTAGTTGCTCAATAGAGGCGACGTAAACGTTATGGCGAATAGACGATTTATATGAACTCTTTACGCCCCACGCCGCTGCTGATCAGCCATGACCTGACGGAATACCCCTATGCCTATTGGTCGATTGCACCGCAACCGGCGCCCACGTTTATCTATACCCACGCGAAGACTTCAAGGTGGGCGGCCACGGTGCCTGCTTTCTAACAATGGCCTGCAAAGGCAATAAAAATAGTCTGTCTGGGGAAGCGCACGAGATGAAATACCCATTGCGTCCTTTGGTCTTCTGGCCAACCTTTTTGATTCTGCTGGCGGCGGTAATCGCCAGCTACCTTGACCTCAAGGCATTTCTGGCCGTAAGCAAACAGCTTAATACGGTGATCCTGCAGAATTTTTCCTGGCTGTTCAGTGCCGGCTCTTTCGCCATGGTGGGGCTTACGGCCATTGTGTATTTTTCGCCCCTGGGCAAGGTGCGCATTGGTGGGGAGGGCGCCACGCCTCTGTTGAGTAAATGGCGTTGGTTCATGGTCGCGCTCTGCACCACCCTGGCGGTGGGAGTGTTGTTCTGGACCACCGCCGAGCCGCTCTACCACTTGTATTCGCCGCCCAGCAGCCTGCCGATCGAAGCAGGCAGCGCGGCAGCCAAGAGCTTTGCCCTGTCGACAATGTTCCTGCACTGGACGATCACGCCCTACGCGATTTACCTGGTGCCGTCCCTGGTCTTTGCCCTGGTGTTCTACAACCTGCGCAGCCATTTCTCGATTGGCGCCATGTTGCAACCCTTGCTCGGCGCCCAGCGGGTCAAGCGGTATGCCGGGTTGATCGACACCCTGGCGATGTTCGCCCTGGTGGCCGGCATGGCCTCGTCCCTGGGCACCGGTGCACTGACCTTGGCCGGTGGCTTGAGCCAGTACATCGGCGGTGAGACCACGCCCTTGCGCCTGGCCCTGATCATCGCGGTGATCGTCTTTACCTTTGTCGCCTCGGCCGCCAGCGGCTTGCAACGCGGCATCGTCATGCTGTCGTCGTTCAACACCTGGATCATGTTGGCCCTGGGCGCGTTTGTATTGTTGTGTGGGCCAACCCTGTACATATTCAGCCTGGGCGTCGAGTCCCTGGGGGTCTACCTCGACACCTTCTTCAGCCGCAGCCTGTCCACCGGTGCCGCCAGTGGCGACAGCTGGCCGCAGAGCTGGACGGTGTTCTACTGGTCGGTATGGTTCGCCTGGGCCCCGGTGAGTGCGCTGTTCCTCGGCAAGATCGGCCGGGGCTATACGGTGCGCGAATTTATCCATATCAACATGCTGTACCCGGCGCTCTTCACCGCGCTGTGGATCTGCATCTTCTCCGGCAGCAGCCTGTACTTCGATGCCCTGGGCGACGGCAGCTTGAACCGCGTGCTCAACGAGCAAGGCGTGGAACATGTGCTGTACCAGATGTTCCAGCAGTTGCCGGCCAGCGGCCTGATGATCGCGTTTTTGCTGTTTGTCGCATTTATCTCATTCGTCACCGCCGCCGACTCCAGCACCGACGTGATCGCCAACCTGTGCAGCAAAGGCGTCACCGCCGATTCGGACCTAGATGGCAACCCGCTGCTGAAGATTGTCTGGGGCGTGATCATCGGCACGGTGTCCTGGGTCATGGTGGCCTTTGTCGGCATCGACGGGGTGAAGATGCTCTCCAACCTCGGCGGCCTGCCGGGAATGATCCTGGTACTTCTGGCCAGCACCTCGTTGATCTACTGGTTGAAGAACCCCGCGTTGCTGGACGTAAAAGCCCCTGCAGTACACCTCGCCCCTGGCCCGCGTGGTGCCAGCCCGATGGCGGATTTTGCGCGCTGACTTGCCTCTATCTTGTTGGAGTTACCCATGGAAATCGTCACCGAATTTGCCTACAAGGTTCGGGAAATCGAACACTGCCTGATCCCCATGAGCGACGGCACGCAACTGGCAGCCCGTATCTGGTTGCCTGAAACCCCCGACGAACAGGCCTTCCCGGCGATCCTCGAATACCTGCCTTATCGCAAGCGCGATGGCACGGCGGTGCGCGATGCGTTGACCCATCCGTGGATGGCGGGGCAGGGCTATGTCTGTGTGCGGGTCGATATGCGTGGCAACGGCGAATCCCAGGGCTTGATGGCCGATGAGTACCTGTTGCAGGAGCAGGATGACGCCCTCGAAGTGATCGCCTGGCTGTGCCAACAACCCTGGTGCGACGGCAACCTGGGAATGATGGGCATCTCCTGGGGCGGCTTCAACAGCCTGCAAGTCGCGGCGCGCCAGCCCGAGGCGCTGAAGGCGATCATCACCCTGTGCTCCACCGATGACCGCTTTGCCGATGACATCCATTACAAGGGCGGCAACCTGCTGCTGGAGAACTTCGGCTGGGCCGCGACCATGCTCAACTTCAGCGCGGCGGTGCCGGACCCGCTGCTGGTCGGTGATGCCTGGAGAACCCAGTGGCAGCAACGCCTGGACGCCATGCCGCTGCTGGCCGAGACCTGGTTGCAACACCAGACCCGCGATGCCTACTGGCGTCACGGTTCGGTCTGTGAGGATTACTCGGCGATCAAGGCGGCGGTGTACGCCGTAGGCGGTTGGGGCGATGCCTATAAGAATGCGGTGCCGCGCCTGATGGAAAACCTGCCGGGGCCGAAGAAAGCCATGATCGGCCCGTGGATCCACAAGTACCCGCATTTCGCCGTGCCCAACCCGGCCATTGGGTTCCTGCAGGAGGCCAAGCGCTGGTGGGACCACTGGCTCAAAGGCATGGATAACGGAGTGATGGACGACGCAGCCTGCACCTTTTACCTACAGGATGTGTTGGCACCCAAGGGCAGCTATGCCGAACGCCCAGGTATCTGGGTGCAGACTGCGGGCTGGCCTGACGCCCAGGTGCAATGGACCGACTACAGCCTGAACGACCAGGGGCTGAGCCCCGGCCAGCAGGCGCTGGGCCGCCCGCGCAGTATCTGTTCGCCACTCACCACCGGCCTGCACCAGGGCGAGTACTGCGCCATCTGGTTTGGCCCCGATGGCCCGACCGATCAGCGTCGCGACGATGCGCAGTCGCTGTGCTTCGACTCCCTGCCACTGACCGAACCCCTGGCGCTGCTGGGGGATGTGCGCTTGCAGTTGCGTTTGGCCAGCGATACCGCCTGCGGGCAACTGGTGGCGCGGCTGAATGCCGTGGCGCCGGATGGCCAAGTCACGCAGATCACCTACGGCGTGCTCAACCTTGCCCTACGTGAAGATTTCTCTCGTCTGACGCCACCCGTGCCGGGCGAGCCGATGGATGTGCAACTGTGCCTGGATCATGTCGGCACGCGGGTGCCGGCCGGCCACCGCCTGCGGCTGGCCCTGAGCACCGCGAGTTTCCCGTTGCTGTGGCCCAGCCGTGAGCTGACCACCCTGACCGTGCTGCCTGCCCTGCAACGTGTGCAATTGCCGATCTTCAGCGGCGCGGCCGTGCCATGCCCCTTCGAGGCCCCGCAAGCAGCTACCCCGGCCGCGCTGCAAGTGCTGCGGGCGGCTGCGCCGAAACGCACCTTGATCGAGGACGTGGGCAGTGGCGAAGTCTGCGTAAAAATCGAGGACGACCTGGGCGCCGTGCGCTTTACCGAGCATGGCTTGGCGGTGGACCAGCGCTGCACCGAGCACTATCGCACCTTGCCCTGGGATCCGTTATCGACCCAGGCCGATATCCACTGGCACTACCGCGTCGAGCGCGGGCAGTGGTCGGTGACGGTCGATAGCCGCCTGCATGTGCACGCCGACGCCCAGTGGTTTTATATCGAGGCGCAGCAGCAGGCACAGGAAAACGGGGAGCAGGTGCATGACAGAACCTGGCGCAAACGTGTCGCGCGGGTCGCGTTGTGAGTGGGCAAATGGCAGGATACTTGCCCACCTGATCAGCCACGGACCCCTGCATGTCGCGCCGAAACGTCGATCTTCCACCGCTCAATTGTTTGCAGACGTTTGAAGCGGCCGCCCGTCATTTGAGCTTTACCCAGGCGGCCCATGAACTGAACCTGACCCAAAGCGCGGTGAGCCGGCAGATCAAGCGCCTGGAGGAAGATCTGGCGCGACCACTGTTTTATCGGTTGGCGCTGGGATTGAGTTTGACCCCGGCCGGCGTGCGCTACTTTCGCACCATCCAGCGCCTGCTGCGCGAATTGGACCGTGAGTCCGCAGAACTGCGCCGGCGCGGCGCCGATCGCCAACTGACCTTGGCCAGCACGCCGACCATCAGTTCCATCTGGCTCGCCGCGCTGCTGCCGGCCTTCCAGCGTGAGCACCCGGAGCTGGATATCCGCATCTTGTGCAGTGAAAGCCCGAATCACCTGGATGTCAGCGAATATGACCTGGGCCTGTTCTATCACCTTGACGAGTTGCCCGCGCCCCTTGGCCTGGAACTGACACCGGTGTTTGCCAGTGAGCAGGTCATCGCCGTGTGCAGCCCCGGCTACATAGAGCGTCATGGCGCGATACGCGATGCCCAACACCTGCTGCACGGCCATACCTTGTTGATTGTCGAAGATCACTATCACGACTGGCTGACCTGGACCGACTGGTTCGCCGACATCGGCGCGCACTACCACACGCCCCGTCACGCCTTGCGCACCAACAGCTATCAGTTGCTGATGCAATCGGCAGTGATGGGACATGGCGTGGCCCTGGGCTGGAAGTGTTTGCTCGAAGGCGAGCTGGCGGCCGGACGCCTGCAACTGGCCTTGCCCCATCACATGCACAGTCGTGGCCGCCTGCAACTGATGCAACCGCAACACCGCAACCCGCCCGCTGCGGTGCGCAGCTTTCAGCACTGGCTGCTGACGAGCACCGTGGGAGCGGGCTTGCCCGCGATGGTCGTTAACGATAGCGCTGGGTGACTGACACCCTGATGCAGTCTTGCTGACGTCATCGCTGGCAAGCCAGCTCCAGGGGTTAGTCAGGGGGTGTTGCGGCTATGCCGATAATCACTCACCGCCTCATACACTGCCTTGCGCAACCGATTGATCCCACCAATCGGCCGGTGTTCTTCCACACCAAACCATGGGTTGAACGACTGGTTGTCACAGGCCAGGTTCAAGGCCTTGGTATCAAAGTCCTGCGCCGGAATGCGGATTTTTGCCACGCTCTCGTAGGGCGCGTCGCTTTCCTTCCATTCAATGCTGGTGTCTTCGATGGGCATGTACTTTTGTGGGTTCTGGCGCTGGATCTGCAGCACGAAACACGCGTCGATGCGGTCGGTGGACAGTTGCTGGCTCAAGGCGCTGCGCAAGAAGTTCGGCAAGTCCTGGTTCTGCTTGGGCAAGCTGTACTCCGGGCAGCTTTGCGGATCTGGGGCGACGCGGAATTTTGCATTTGCGCTGCCGAACTTGTAGGGCGATACCGAAAAGTACGTCGCCTCGGTCGGGCTGGCCGGTGCCGGTGCGAGGGTGGCCAGGGCGATAAACAGATGCCGCACCTGCCAACTGCGTGGGTCGAGGCTGGGGAAAAACGCCATGGCTTTTTTGCCGTCGGCCTGGGCCCCGACGTTCTGCGCGTATTCGGCGACGTCGCTGACGAAGAAGTTCGGGTGGCTGAACATGACAAAGTCCTGCTCTGTGCGCGCCTGCTGATCGGCCAGCAGTTGCTTGCCCGGCACGTCCAGCAGCTTGATCGCCATGCCGCGAGCGTCGCGGATGCTGTCGAACTGTGGATAAGCGTTGCCGTTGGACAGGCGCATCATCGCCTGCCAGGTCTTGCCCGGTTCGGCGAACACGCCCTGACGCAGCGCCGGCTCAAGGTCCGGCAGCACGCTGACTTCGGCCTTCACGCAGCCATGGGCCTTGGCATGGGCGTCGCGCAGGTAACGAGTGCCTTCGCGATGCTGGTCGACGATGCGCACTGCCGTCTGAATGATGCCTTGGGTCATGGCCGCTTCGCCTGGCGGTATCTGCTCTTCGGTAGGCACCGGGCCGCTGTGGTGCCAGGCAAACCATAGGGTCGACAACAACCAGCCGAGCAGGCCCAGGCCTACCAGCGACAACAGCGTCTTGCCGAGAAACGCGCCGAGGCGCAGCCACAGTCGAGCGAGCATGGAACGGTCCTTGTATCGAAAGGGGGAATTCATGGCAGTTGCTGCTCCAGCGGGCCGCCCAGTACTTTCAGGTATTCCAGCAGCGCCCAGCGCTCCTCAGGCTCCAGGCCCCGGCCAATCACCCCGTTGCCACGCTTGCCTGCGCGGAACTCGTGGCCGCTGTTGTGGTTGCCGGTGATGCTCGTATCAAACAGGAACGCGTTTTTAAAGGCCTCGGTGCGATAGCCCAGGTGACGGGGGTTGTAGTCGAAGGTGCCTTTATAGAAGGTGCGGCTGCGCTCGTACTGGGGTGAAAGCAACTGGTAGAGCGTCGGCACCGAACCGTTGTGCAGGAATGGCGGCGTGGCCCACACGCCGGCCAGCGGGCGGGCCTTGTAGGCACGCAGTTCGCGCACGCCGATAGGTAGGCCGAAGCCGTCCAGGCGCGGGCGTTCGGCCGGGGTGATACCAGCGGCGCGGTAGGCATGCTCTTCGACAAATGCGGTGACATAGGCCAGGCCCTTGGCCACGGACAGGCTACGCAGGTCCAGCGGTTCGGTCGGCGTCGGGTGCAGTTCGACATTCAACCGCGCCAGCTCGGCCGGGTCCCATTGCAGGGCGCTGAGGTCGTAGCGCTGGTCGGCAATGTTGCTGGCGGTGCCAGGGTCGGTACCAATGTAGTCCACCGCCAGCATCTTCAATTGCTGCACCGGGCGCCCGTTGACTTCGCTCACGCTGGGCACATGGCAGGCCGCGCAGTTTTCCGCGAACAGCGCGCGGCCACGGGCGGCCAGGGGTTTGTCGATGGCGCCGAACAGTGCTTCAGGCCAGGTCGGCGGCTTGAGTCGTTGCAGGGTTTCTTCGATCAGGTTCAGGTCACGCACGCGCACGCTGGAAGGGTAGCGCGCATCGCCTTGCAGAGGCTGGCCGGCACTGTCGAAGAACGCCAGGGTCGCGCCTACGCCCAGGGCCTCGCCGATATTGCGCGCCATGGGTTGTTGGGCCGAGCCGTTCCATTGCACCCAGTCGAAGGTCCACATGTCCCACAACTGTGGGTAGTCCACTGGTGCGTTGGCGATACGGTAGTTGTCCGGCGAAATGGCATCGCCAAAGCTGGCATTGGCGATGCGGCCAAACGCATCGGTGCGCCCCGGGCCTTCTTCGGTGGGGTAGAGGCCGCGATGGGTATCGTTCCAGGCCACCTTGAGGAAGGTGTCCAGGGACTTCTTGAAGTCCTGGCGCAGTTGATCGTACTGGGCGTCGTATTGATCCCCCAGCACGCTGTGGGCGAAGCGGCGGAACTTCAACGGGTTGTAATAAGTGGACGCGAGGCTGGCTACCAGGGCCTGGCCAAAGCTGCCACCGCGCAGGGTCGGCACGCTGGAGGGCAACACATGTTGCGCAGAGCCACCGTCGATGCGCAGGGCCTGGCCATTGAAGTGCAACTCGCCGGTGTGGCAGGCGGCGCAGGTGATATCGAGAAACTCAGCGTTGCTGCCGGCATTCTTGTGCCGGGCAAACCCTACGGGCAGGTTGCCGGGGTTCTGGGGTGTGGCCTGTTGCCGCGGGTCTACCAGAAAACCGAAGCGCGCCAGGTTGGCCGGCTCGGCAAAACGCTGCTCGGAAAACGGCAGCTCCAACGCGGTGAACCAGTTATAGCGCAGGCCCTTGACCTGGGTGCCTTGGGGGGTGAAGTAGTAGAGCTGGCGGTCGGCGGCGCTCCATTGCTCCTGATAGTGCACCTGCTGTACCGGCACGTAATCCGGTAGCTTCGGGTTGACCACGTAATAGAGCACTACGGCCAGCCCCAGTCCCAGAAGTGACAGGATCAGGACTAAAACACGGGAAAAAATGCGCAAGATAACTATCCTTGTCGAGTGGTTGTGTCCTTATGCCACCGAGCACGGTAGGCGGCAAGTAGCCATGATCCGTCTACGCAGGCGGTTTTCGGTACAGCGGCTGTCCTTCGCCGGGCGTTAGGGCAGATGAAAATGCTTTTAAACACGTGAACTTATCAGAAGTTTCCTGCTCACATGCCGGTAGCCATTGGTCGTGGCCGCCTGATAAGCTCGCGACTTTATTCGAATGCCCTTTTGGCGCATGAACAAGGAAATAGCATGAAACAGCATCGGTTGGCGGCGGCGGTGGCCCTGGTTAGCCTGGTACTTGCGGGTTGTGATTCGCAAACCAGCGTAGAGCTGAAAACCCCGGCGCAGAAAGCTTCCTACGGTATCGGCCTGAACATGGGCAAAAGCCTGGCTCAGGAAGGTATGGATGACCTGGACTCCAAGGCCGTTGCCCAAGGCATCGAAGATGCCGTCGGCAAGAAAGAACAGAAGCTGAAAGACGAAGAACTGGTTGAAGCGTTTTCCGCACTGCAAAAGCGTGCTGAAGAACGCATGACCAAGGTGAGCGAAGAGTCGGCAGCCGCCGGCAAGAAATACCTCGAAGACAACGCCAAGAAAGACGGCGTCGTCACCACCGCTTCCGGTCTGCAATACAAGATCGTGAAGAGGGCCGAAGGCGCGCAACCCAAGCCTACCGACGTAGTGACTGTGCACTACACCGGCAAGCTGACCAACGGCACTACCTTTGACAGCTCCGTGGATCGCGGTAGCCCGATTGACCTGCCGGTCAGCGGCGTGATTCCAGGTTGGGTCGAAGGCCTGCAACTGATGCACGTGGGCGAGAAGGTCGAGTTGTACATCCCGTCCGACCTGGCCTACGGTGCGCAGAGCCCGAGCCCGGCGATTCCAGCCAACTCCGTACTGGTCTTCGACCTGGAGCTGCTGGCAATCAAGGACCCGGCCAAGGCTGACGCTCCAGAGGCACCGGCTGCGAAGTAAGCCGCTGCTGAACACACAACGCCCCGTTTATACGGGGCGTTGTCGTTTCTGCAGGCCCTCTTCCCCTGTGGCAAGCCCGCTCGCCACAGAGGGTGAGTGCGCTAAAAGCGGATCCCGTGCAATCCGAACGAACACCTGCGACTTAGAGCAGTCTGATGCTATACCTTGGCACGGCATATCCGCAGATGCCCCCCAAGTCAATGAAATCTTGGGATTTTTTTATGTGCGCAAAAAACGCCCGATCTGACTCTGGGCCTTGTATTACGTGGCTTTCAGCCGCGAAAATGGGCTCTGTTCACAAGGTTATCCACAAGTTGTGTGGATAACCTTTTCTCTCGCCTGGAACTGGAGTGACGATGAAAGCACCCTGGAATTTCACCCGCTTCCTACCGTTGGCCGCACGCCTGATCGGACGTGGACGCCTGCCGACCCTGTTGTTCGCGGTCGCTGCCAAAGGTTCAAGCCAGGGCAACCGCCTGGGCAAGCTCAAGGACGACCTGAAGCTGCTCCAGGCGTTATGCCTGGCCTACTGGCGCGGCGAGTACCGGGCCATCAGCCCCAAGGCGCTGATCTCGGTGGTGGCGGGCCTGATGTATTTCCTCAGCCCGATTGATGCGATCCCGGACTTCCTGCCGATGTTCGGCATGCTCGATGACATCGCGGTTCTGGCCTGGGTCATGAAGTCCCTGGACGGTGAGTTGAGTGCCTTCCGCGCCTGGCGTGAACGCCAGCGCCCGGAAAAGCTGGTGGTGGTTGAACGCTTGCCCGCCACGCCACAGCTTTTGGAGCAGGAAAACCCGAAAAAAAACTGAAGATGCGGATTATCCCCCTGCGCTCCTTGTGGCTGTTAGGATTACACTCCTAAGGAAAGTACTTACTTCGTAAGTGTTGTGATCCTACGGGGCAGTCATGGATATACAAATCATTTCACGGGATGGCGAACCCGAATACGCGGTTCTGCCATGGGCTCAGTACCAGGCGCTGTTAAAAGCCGCCGGCCTGCAGCAACCAGCCACGCCTTCTGCACAGATCCCTCCCATTGCTACTGAGCAGGATCTACGCCCCCTGGAACAACTGCGCAGCTTGCGTGAAGCCAAGGGGCTGGCGATCGAGACTTTGGCCCGTACCGTGGGCATCAGCCCGTCCTACCTGGGTTTGATTGAAAGTGGTGAGCGCCAGCCGGATGCTGCGATCCGTCGCAGCCTGGCCTGGGAGTTGGGGATTGCGGGTTGGAGGGACGAAATGTGAGTGTGCGCATCAGCCGTCAACATTGGGATGGATTGCTCAACGAACTTGATCAGGCCCGTCGCCAACGACATCTTTTGACCTATCGCGCATTGCTTGAGCGCCTGCAATTTCCGACGCCGGCGATGCAAACCCTGACCGCCGCCCTCGAACACCTGGCGGCCCTGGATGCCAAGGCGGAGCAACCCCTGCGCAGTTCCCTGGTGATCAGCCAGGGCGCGAGTCGCTTGCCGCGTACCGGTTTTTTTGAATGTGTCGAACGCCTTGGACGTTTTTGCGGGCCGTCCGATGGCGTCGCTGCAGCGTCGTGGCATGCCTCGGAAGTGGTCCGTGTGTTCGAGTACGAATATCCTGAGTCAGCGGAGGCTTGAGTGTTCTGGAAGCTCAAAGCGTATGCCAGCTATTGGCTGGCGCGCAGATTGTTTCATTGGTCTTGGTTTGTGCGTCAGCCCCGTGGCTGGCGTTGGCTGGAGGGTCAGTTTGCACGCATGGCCAATCTGGGTAATGTCGAGGCCCAAAGTTTCTATGGGCATATCCTGACCTTTCGCGGCCAGGGCCTTGGCGCACGGGAAGAGGGCGTGCGCTTGTTGCGCCTGGCGGGGCAGGCCGGGGATGGCAAGGCCGCCTATCAAGTAGGCGTGCTGAGCCTGGCAGGCAGCCTGGGCAAGGCCCCGGACCCGGTCGAAGCCGCACGCTGGTGGACCCTCGCCGCCAAGGCCGGGCATCCGCTGGCGCAGATCCGCCTGGAGCAATTGTAGGAGCCGGCTTGCCGGCTCCTACAGAAGCTCGCGGCTGTCGATGACGTGGATGCTGTAACCGGCCACGTTTTTGGCGTGATGCTTGGCCTGCGAGGCCAGTTCCGCCAACTGGCTGGCATCCAGGTGTCCACAACTCAACGGATGCAGATGCACCACGCCGATGGACAGCGACAGCAAGGCAAACTCCTGTCGCGCCCCTTGGCGATTGAGGGCGATAAAACAGCCCGCTTCCAAATGCTCACTGCGATAGAAACGCCGGCACTGGGTCTGGAAATCATCCACCAACTGGTTAAGACGCTTGCGCCAGTCCTGGGCGCCCAGCACCAGTAAAAAATCATCGCCGCCAATATGCCCGACAAAATCGCGGCTGGGGTCTACCCGGTCGTTCAGGCATTGCGCCAGGCACAACAACACTTCATCGCCACGGCCATAGCCGTAGATATCGTTGAACGGCTTGAAGCTGTCGATATCCACATAGCAAATCACCGATTCGCGCTGCTGCTGCAGCAGCCGTGTCAGGCACTGCTGGATCGGCACGTTGCCCGGTAGCAGGGTCAGTGGGTTGGCGTAGCGCGCCTGCTGGATTTTCAGTTCGGTAATCAGCTTGAGCACGTCGATTACCCGGCCCAATCCCAGGTAGTTGCCGTTCTGGGTGATGATGAAATCTTCTTCGATACGTTGCCGTGCGCGGCTGGTCAGTAGACGGCTGACCTGTTGCAACGACTGGCTCAGTTCCACGGCCAGGAAGTCGTCGCTCATCAAGCGGCTGATGGGCTTGCGCGCAAACAGATCGGTGGCAAAGGGCTTGAGCAAGGCGTCGGACAACGAATGCCGATGCACGATTCCGATAGGCTGACCGCGTCCATCGAGGACCGCCAGGGAGTTGAGGTTGGCCTGGCTGCGGAACGCTTCCAGCACTTTGGCCGTGGCGGTGTCCTGGGCCACGGCCGGTTGTTCGTTGAGCAGGGCGCTGAGGTCACTGGCCTCCTCGTTGAAAGAGATGCTGGTGCTGTCAGGCTTGGCCAGCATCAACCGGGCTTCGGTCGGCGGGTGCTCCTGGGGACGGCACAGCAGGTAGCCCTGGATCAGATCTACGCCCATTTCTGTGAGCACCGCCAATTCTTCTGGCAATTCGATGCCTTCAGCAATTACCTGCGCACGGGACGCCCTGGCGATCTGCAGGATTGAGCCGACAAACTCGCGCTTGAGCGCATCCTGATGAATGCCGTCGATAAAATGCCGGTCGATCTTCACGTAGTCCGGGCGCAACTCGGACCATAGGCGCAAGCTGGAGTAACCGGCGCCCAAGTCATCCAATGCAATTGAAAAGCCCATGTCACGATAGTGGTGCAGGGCGGTCTGCAGCAGTTGGAAATCGTCGGTCGGCGCTTGTTCCGTGAGTTCGATCACGATCTGGCTGGGCGCGATCCCGTACTCGCGCAGCATCTGCAAGGTGCGTCCCGGTTGATGGGTGGTTTCCAGCAGGGACTCGGGCGAGACGTTGAGAAACAGCTTGCCCGGCAGTTTCTGCTCACTGAAGCGCTTGCAGGCGCTTTGTCGGCAGGCTATCTCCAGCTCATTCAGGCGCCCGGCTTGGCGCGCCACGCTAAACAACGCGAGGGGCGAGTGCAGTGGGCTGTTGGAGGGGCCGCGGCTCAACGCTTCGTAGCCGAGGATGCGGCGTTCGCTGAGACTGATGATGGGTTGGAACAGACTGTGCAAACTGCCCTGAGCCAGGATGGAGCCCAGGGCATTCAGCTGTTCGGTCATGGTCATGATGATCTCGGTCGAAAAAAAAGGACCGGGTGCCTGGGGCGCCCGGTCCTTCATTTCACGACAGAATGATGTCTGTTTGATGACGCTCAGTGGAGCGGCAACATTAAATTGCCATCATTTACTGCTTGGCCACCGTCTTACTGATTTTCAGGTAGTCCAGCAGAATCCGCCCGGTTTCGCTCAGGTAGGCATCATCTTCCGGCTTGGTCTTTTCAGGTTCGGTCGGCAGCGCATCTTCGTCTTCTTTCTTCAGCTCCTTGAGCGGGGCTTCACCCTTGGCCTTGCGGCGGATGTTTTCCAGGGCAAGTTGCTGGTTCTCGATATCGGTGTGCTGCGCGCGGCGGTCCACTTCATTGAGGCTGACGGTCTTCTCGGCCATCAGCTTCTTGGCCAGGGCCAGCTTGTCGCGGATAAACACGAACTCGGCATCCTTGGCAGAACGCAGGTCATGTTCGGCTTTGAGCTGAGCCAGGTATGGCTTGAACGGGTCCGATGCGGGCTTGATGGCTGGGCGGATGGTGTCCCATGGCATGGCTTCGGGCAGGGCGCTTTCGCCGATTTCCTTGGTGTCGATGAGCGACGGGAAATCGATGTCCGGCAGTACGCCCTGATGCTGGGTGCTCTGCCCGGAAACCCGGTAGAACTTGGCCAGGGTCAGCTTCAGTTCGCCATGGTTGAGCGGCTGGATGGTCTGCACCGTACCTTTGCCGAAGGTCTGGCCACCGATGATCATTGCGCGGTGGTAGTCCTGCATCGCGCCGGCGAAAATCTCTGAGGCCGAAGCCGAGAGACGGTTGACCAGCAACGCCATCGGGCCTTTGTAGAAGGCACCGGGGTTTTCGTCTTCCAGCACATCCACACGGCCGTCAGCGTTGCGCACCAACACGGTAGGTCCCTTGTCGATAAACAGGCTGGTCAGCTCGGTGGCTTCCTGCAACGAGCCGCCACCGTTGTTGCGCAGGTCGATGACTACGCCGTCAACCTTCTCTTTGGTCAGCTCGGTGAGGATTTTCTTCACGTCGCGGGTGGTGCTCTTGTAGTCCGGATCGCCAGCACGGAAGGCCTTGAAATCCAGGTAGAACGCCGGGATCTCAATGACGCCCAGCTTGTAGTCCTTCCCATCTTGCTTGAGGTTGAGGACTTTCTTCTGCACGGCCTGGTCTTCGAGCTTCACCGCTTCGCGGGTGATCGACACCACTTTGCTGGTCTGGTCATTCGGCGCATTGGTGTGCGGAATCACTTCCAGGCGCACCACGCTGCCTTTCGGCCCACGGATCAGCTTGACTACTTCGTCCAGGCGCCAGCCGACCACGTCGACCATCTCTTTGTCGGCCTGGGCTACGCCAATGATCTTGTCGGCCGGGGCCACTTGCTTGGTCTTGTCCGCAGGGCCTGCGGGCACCAGGCGCACGATCTTGACCTGATCGTTGTCGCTCTGCAGCACGGCGCCGATGCCTTCGAGGGAAAGACTCATGTTGATATCAAAATTTTCCGCGTTATCTGGCGACAGATAATTGGTGTGCGGATCGTAGGACATCGCGAAGGTGTTGATATAGGCTTGGAAGATATCTTCGGCGCGGGTCTGTTCCAGGCGGCTCAATTGATTCTTGTAGCGCTTGGTCAGCAGCTCCTGGATCGCCTTGGGTTCTTTGCCGGCGATCTTCAGGCGCAGGACTTCATCCTTGACGCGTTTGCGCCACAGGTCATCCAGGGCGGCGGTGCTGGTCAGCCACGGGGCCTCCTTGCGATCCACCAGCAGGGTTTCCTTCTGGGTGAAGTCGAGCTTGTCGACGCCTTTGTTCAGCTCACCCAAGGCGAAGTCCAGACGCGCTTTGACGCGGTCCAGGTAACGCTTATAGATGGTGAAGCCAGGCTGCAGGTCGCCGCTCTTGAGGAAGTCGTCGAACTGGGTCTTCCACTTGTCGAACTCGGCAACATCACTGGCCAGGAAATAGCTGCGCGAGGGATCCAGCAGCTTGAGATAGCTGTCATAGATAATCACCGAGCGCGCATCGTCCAACGGCGGCTTGCTGTAATGGTGGCGCTTGAGCAACTCGACGACGTTAAGGCTGGCAATCACCTCATCGCGATCAGGCTGAAGTTTGTCCCAGCTGTTAGCTGCGAACGTATTGGTCGACAGCGGCAACAGGCCGAGACCAATGAAAAGAGCGAGGGCGGTGCTGGGGAACAAATGCTTCATGCTGATTCGACGCGGGGGCAATTGATAACGCATATTAGGCCGTCTTTGAAGTCGCCGGTTCCATTTGGGCCGGTCGCATAATGCAAAAAGCCCGGCGCTACAGCAACGGGCTCAGTCCAGACTCACTATGGAGGCACTGTGAAAGCATTGCAAGGCGTTGAAGGTCATGTGGAGTGGGTTGAGACCCCTAGTCCTACGTGCGATGTAGGGCAAGTTCGTATTCGAGTGGCGGCAGCCGGCTTGAATCGGGCTGATTTATTACAGCGTGCAGGGCTCTATCCGCCACCTCCGGGTGCCAGCGAGGTATTGGGACTGGAGTGTTCCGGCGTTATCAGTGAGGTCGGCGCCGGGTCTTCCTGGCAGGTGGGGGATCGGGTCTGTGCGCTGCTGGCCGGCGGTGGCATGGCGCAGGAAGTGGTGGTGGACGCGCGCCACGTACTGCCAGTGCCGGAGGGTCTGTCCCTGGCTGAAGCGGCCGCTTTGCCTGAGGTGTACAGCACGGCCTGGCTGAATCTGTTCCAACTGGCGGCACTCAAGCCGGGTGAAAAGGTGCTGTTGCACGCGGGCGCCAGTGGCGTCGGTTCGGCGGCGATCCAGCTGTGCAAGGCGTTTGGCAGCCCATGCTGGGTCAGTGTCGGTTCGGCGGATCGCCTGGCCTACTGCGAAGAGCTCGGCGCCCAGGGCGGCGTGGTACGTACCGATGGCATCGACAGCCTGGGCGATTTTGGCCCGTTCGACGTGATTCTCGACCCGGTGGGCGGCAACTACGCGGCCATCAACCTCAAGCTCCTGGCCCGCGACGGTCGTTGGGTGTTGATTGGTTTGATGGGCGGGCGCGAGGCCCAGTTGGACCTGGCGCAGGTGCTGGCCAAGCGCGTGCAGGTGCTGGGCTCGACCTTGCGCAACCGCGATGATCAGTTCAAGGCGGATCTGCTGAGCGACTTGGGCCAACAGGTGTGGCCGTTGTTTGGTGAAGGGCGCTTGAGCCCGCAGTTGGCCAAGACCTTTGCGATCAAGGATGCCGAGGCTGCGTTTGCGGAGCTGGCGACCAACCAGATTTCCGGGAAGTTGGTGCTGCTGATCGACGAAAGCCTGGCTTAAATGCCAATCCCGAATTGAAACCGGGTCAAAAGTGTGGGAGCGGGCTTGCTCCCACATTTTGATTGGGTTTCAAGTCAGGAAATGGGCTGTCAGGTCCACTGGTGGATCGGCCAGCCGGCCTGTTCTGCGTGGGCCCGTAGCACAGGATCCGGGTTCACCACCTGTGGGTAATCGACCTTGCTCAACAGCGGCAAGTCATTGCGTGAATCCGAATAGAAGTACGCACCTTCCAGGCTTTCACCTTCCTGATCCAGCCATTGCATCAAGCGGGTGATCTTGCCTTCGCGGTAGGTCAGTACACCCACTGTCTTGCCGTTGTACGCCCCATGGGCCACGTCCAGTTCAATCCCCAATACCTCATCGATGCCAATGCGTGCCGCTATCGGCGTAACCAGGTGCGTGCCCGAGGCCGAGATCACCAGGATCCGGTCACCGTTCTGGCGGTGGCGGGCGATGGTCTTGGTGGCGTCGCTGTAGATCAGCGGCTCGATAACATCTTCCACCCATGGCTCCACCAGGTGCGCGACTTCTTCCGGGGTGCGCCCGATCATCGGTTCCAGGCTGAAGTCCATGAACTCTTCCATGGCCAACTCGCCGCGGCTGTAGGCGGACATCAGTTCGTTGTTCTTGCGCATGAACGACTCAGGGTCCACCCAGCCCAGGCGGCCCATCTGTTCGCTCCACAATGTGGCGCAATCGCCGTGGATCAGGGTGTCGTCCAGATCAAAAATTACCAAAGCCATCAGTCATGCTTCCTCAATGAACACTGCATCCTCAGGCTACCTCACACAGCGCACTGGGATCGATGGAAAGTGCCAGGCGTTGCCCGTCTGGGTGCAGATCCTGGGCCGAGCGATTGAGTACGTCCACCACCAATTCCACGCCCCGGGCCTCGACACGATAGCGAATCACATTGCCCAGCAGGCTATGGCTGCGCACCAGGGCATCCAGTTCGCCGCTGCGGTTGAGCTCGATGGATTCAGGGCGGATGGCGATGCGCCCGTTGACCGGGCGCTGCAACAGCTTGCTGGCCTGCTCGGCATCCAACAGGTTGTAGTTGCCGATAAAACCGGCGGCAAAGGCATCCACCGGAGCGGTGTAGAGGGTCTCGGCGTCGCCGCTCTGCACGATCTTGCCCTGGTTCATCAGGAAGATGCGGTCGGACATGACCAGGGCTTCTTCCTGGTCGTGGGTCACGAAGATGGTGGTCAGCCCCAGCTCGCGCTGGATCTGGCGGATCTGTTCGCGCAGGTGTTTGCGAATTCGCGCATCCAGGGCCGACAGCGGCTCGTCGAGCAGCAGCAGGCGCGGCCGCGTGACCAGGGAGCGAGCGAGGGCGACGCGTTGGCACTGGCCGCCGGACATCTGGTGCGGGTAGCGCCCGGCCAAGTCCTTGAGCTCGACCAGTTGCAACACTTCCTGGACCCGCTTGTGGCTGTCATCGGCGTTGACCTTCTGCATGCGCAGGCCGAAGGCGACGTTCTGTTCCACGGTCATATTGGGGAACAGCGCGTAGCTCTGGAACACCATGCCGATATGGCGCTTCTGCGGGCTCAACGGAACAATGTCCTGGCCGTCCAGCAGGATTTGCCCGCTGTCCACCGGGGTCAGGCCGGCGATGCAGCGCAGCAGCGTGGACTTGCCGCAACCGGACGGGCCGAGGAGGGTCACGAATTCGCCCTTGGCGATCTCGCAGTTGATATCACTGAACACCGGGGTGGCGGCGTAGCTTTTTTGCAGGTGCTGGACGCTGACGAAGCTCATTGGCTTTTGTCCTTGTTCAAGAAGTTGGCGGCCCAGGTGAGCAGCAGCACGAAAAGGAAATAGGAAATGACCACGGCGCTGGTGAAATGGCCGCTGCTGTTGCGCATGTTGTTGAGGTACACCTGCAAGGTCTCGTAGCGCGTGCCGACGAGGATATTGGCGAACACAAACTCGCCGAACAGGAACGAGAACGACAGCAGCAACGCCACCATCAGGCCCTTGCGCAGGTTGGGCAGCACCACCAGGATCGCCGCCTGCCAGGTGCTGGCGCCGAGTAGTTGGGCGGCGTCCATCAGGTCACGCAGGTTGATTGCCTGCAGGTTGTTGGTGATCGCGCGGTACATGAACGGCAGCGCCACGGTGAAGTAGCAGCCGATCAGGATCCACGGCGTACCGACCATCGCCAGCGGCCCCGAGCCATACAACTGCAACAGCCCCACCGACGACACCACTGGCGGTACGGCGAAGGGCAGCAGGATCAGGATGTTCATCAGCGCATCGAGCTTGGGGAAGTGGTAATGCACCACGAACAGCAGCGGCAGGATCAGCACCACCGACAGGATCAGCGCACCCACGCAGACCAGCAGCGACTGGCCAAAGGCATGCAAAAAGCGCGGATCGCTCCACAGCTGCACATACCACTTGAAGGTAAAGCCGGCGGGCAGGATGGTCGCCGACCAACTGCTGGCGAGGGAGTACACCAGGGTACCCATTAGCGGTAGCACCAGGATCGCGAACAGCAGGTACACCACCACGCGATGATAGAGGGCAACGGGGCTGGCTTCAGCGCGAGACATGGTAGCTCCTCTTGAGCAGCAGTTGATGGACCACGGTGACCACGGTCATCAGCGCCACCAGGATCACGGCCAGGGCGCTGGCCATGTTCGGGTCCAGGGAAATGTCACCGGACACCATCGCCGCGATGCGGATCGGCAGCACGTTGAAGTTGCCGGTGGTCAACGCGTACACCGTGGCATAGGCCCCCAGGGCATTGGCCACCAGGATCACGAAAGTACCCAGCAGCGCCGGCGTCAGCACCGGCAGGCCGATATGCCGCCAGTACTGCCAGCCATTGGCGCCCAAGAGTGCTGCGGACTCGCGCCAGTCTTCGCGCAGGGCATCGAAGGCCGGGTACAGCAGCAACACGCCCAGAGGAATCTGGAAGTAGGTGTACAAAATGATCAGGCCGGTCTTGGAGTACAGGTTGAAGTCCTGAATGATCCCGGCCTGCTTGAGCATGATGGTGATGCTGCCGTTGAACCCCAGCAGGATGATGAAGGCAAAGGCCAGGGGCACGCCGGAGAAGTTGCTGGTCATGTTGGCAAAGGCTGTGACGAAATTGCGCAGCGGCGAATCCACCTTGCGCAACGAGTAGCTGCCCAGCACTGCGATGATGATGCCGAAGATGCTGGAGTAGAAACTGATCTCCAGGCTGTGCTTGATCGCCTGTAGGTAGAACTTGGAGCTGAAGATCTTGCTGAAGTTGGCCAGGCCCCAGCCGAACTCTTCCGATTGCAGGCTGTTGACCATTACCCAGAACAGCGGAGCGATCTGGAACACGATAAAAAACAGGGCGAAAGGTACCAGGCACAAGGCAGCCAGCCATTTGCCGCGGATCACTGAACTCACTTCAACAGCTCCTGGCAGACAGGTTTTTCGTGGGCAACACCAAGCAGGGCGCAGACGGTGCCGCAGATATCGGTTTGCCTGGGCTGGGCCTTGGGGTCGAGGCTGAAGGCATCACCGAGGACAAACAGCGGGACTTCACGCTCCTCTGGCAACAGGCCGTTATGGGAGCGATCGTTGTTCATGCCGTGGTCGGCCGTTACCAGCACCTGGTAGCCGGCATCGAGCCAGCCTTGCAGGTAGTCGGCCAGGATAATGTCGGCCGTGCGGGCGCTGTTGCGGTATTGCGCGGTATCGAGGCCGTGCTTGTGGCCGGCGTCGTCGATATTCATCGGGTGCACCAGCAAAAAGTTCGGCGCGTGCTTGAGGCGCAGGCTTTCGGCGTCGGCAAACAGGTGGGTGTCCGGGTAATGATCGCTCCAGTAGAAGTGCCCGTGCTGGATCGCCAGGTCTTTGTCGTCGGTGTGCCGGTCACGGGTCGCGATGAAGGGGGAACGGTTGTATAGCTCGCTGACCCAGTGGTAAGCCGCCGCTGCGGTCGTCAGGCCGGCGGCGCGGGCGTAATGGAAAATGCTGCGCTGGTTGGACAGGCGCGAGACGTGGTTGTGCACGATGCCGCTGTCGATAGGCGGTACGCCGGTGAGGATGCATTCGTACAGCGGACGGGACAGGGCGGGCAATTCGCACTCCAGCTTGTACAGCGCCGCACGCCCGGCACCGGCGTAGGCCTGGAGATGCCCCATGGCATGCCGGGCGACCTCGTAATTGAGGCCGTCGAGCACCACAAGGATGACGTTGTGCTTCATAGGGGCAGGGGCTCCGCGACAAATTGGGCTTGATTGCGTGGTTCTTTTGGAACCGGATCAACTGTGGGAGCTGGCTTGCCTGCGATAACGGTGCATCAGCCGATACAAGTGCTGAATGTCATACCGCTATCGCCGGCAAGCCAGCTCCCACCCAGGGCTTATTGCATATTGATGATGACTTCTTCCTGCCACTTCTGCGGCAAGCCCTTGGAGGTTGCCTCCCAGGCGGCCGGGTCCTTGATGGGCGTCACGTTTTTGTACTGTTCGTTAGGCAGCAGCTTGGCCTGCACTTCGGCTGGCAGGGTCAGGTGTTCGGCACGGATCGGCCGCGCATTACCCTTGGCCAGGTTGATCTGCCCGGCATCACTGAAGATGTATTCGCGGGTCAGCTTGGCGGCGTTCGGGTGCTTGGCGTATTTGTTGATGATGGTGGTGTAGCCGGAAATCACCGAGCCATCCGATGGGATCAGCACCACGTAGTCATCCGGGTTGGCCATCTTCGCCTTGTAGCTCAGGCCGTTGAAGTCCCAGACCACGCCCACTTCCACTTCGCCTTTTTCCATGGTGGCGATGGTCGGGTTGGCCAGGGAAATACGCCCCTGCTTGGCAATGTCGGCGAACATCAGCAGGGCCGGCTGGATGTTCTTCTCGTCGCCACCGTTGGCCAGGGCGGCTGCCAATACGCCGTTGGCGGCTTGGGCGGCGGTGCTCACGTCACCAATCGAGACCTTGTATTTGCCGGTCTTCAGGTCGGCCCACTTGGTCGGGACTTCGGAGCCGTGCAGCAGCTTTTTGTTGACGATAAACGCGATGGTGCCGGTGTAGGCCAGCGCCCAGTGACCGTCTTTATCCTTGGCCCAATCGGGGATCTGTTCCCAGGTGCTGGGCTTGTAGGCTTGTGTGACGCCCTTGGTGGCCGCAATCGGCCCAAAGGCAGCACCGACGTCGCCGATATCGGCGCTGGCGTTGTCTTTTTCTGCGGCGAACTTGGCGATTTCCTGGGCCGAGCTCATGTCGGTGTCGATGTGCTTGAGGCCGTACTTGGCCGCCAGGTCTTCCCAGGTACCTCTCCAGTTGGCCCAGTCATCGGGCATGCCGACGCTGTTCACAGCGCCTTCTGCCTTGGCGGCAGCTTCCAGGGTTTTCAAATCGGTGTCAGCGGCCATGGCGGCGGTGCACATGGCAATGGTCGAGCCTAACAGTGATGCCAGGAAAAGCTGTTTCATCCGAAGCTCCTTTGGGCGTTTTCAACGCTGCGATTTTTTGATGGCGCGGTTGGTTTGGTCTAGGTCAGCAATACACGAGCCAATTTAGGCGCGCTGGATGACAGTTTCATGTCGATGTCGTTTTTAAAGCGCCTGGGCAGGCACCTGCCGGTTAAGCGTAGACCACGACCGCGAGCCCGTAATACCTGGACTTGGCCGATGTATTGCAGGGCGTGTGAGGCGGCGGCGCACGGCGCTGTCATCTGTCGGTCATGTGTGATGCCTAGGCTTGCACGCACTAGCCGTCGCCCACTCCAGGGGCATTTGGCGCACCCAAACAGTGCTGGCCTAGTCCAGATAGGTAACGTTGATGCGTGATGAGGCAACCAAAGCGGTGACAGCCATCGGCCTGGCGCTGCAAGAGCAGATCAGCCACGGTTTATTGAGCCCGGCGAGCAAATTGCCGGCCGAGCGCAAACTCAGTGAGTTGTTTGGTACCACCCGCATCACCGTGCGCGAGGCTTTGCTGCAACTGGAAGCCCAGGGCCAGATCTACCGCGAGGAACGCCGTGGCTGGTTCGTTTCGCCACCCCGGCTGGCCTACAACCTGATGCAGCGCAGCCACTTCCACGCCATGGTCAGCGCTCAGGGGCGGGTGCCTTGCACTGAAGTCATATCGGCACGCCTGCAACCGGCCTCGGCGGCTGTTTGCGCGTGGCTGCAACTGCCGGCGCTATCGAGCGTGATCCAGATCTGCCGCAGGCGGCGTATTGATGGGCGGTTGGTGTTGTATGTCGAGCACTACCTCAACCCTCAGTATTTTCCGGGGATCCTGGCGTGTGACCTGAACCAGTCGATGACCGAGTTGTACGCCCGCAAGTACGACCTGCATTACGGGCGCGTGCGCTTCGAAATTGTGCCGACTTCATTACAGGTGGAAGCGGCAGCAGCCCTGAAGGTCTCGGCAGGCAGCCCCGGGCTGCGAATCGCCCGGGTCAATTACGATCAACATCAGCGCCTGATTGATTGCGACCTGGAGTTCTGGCGCCATGATGCGATTCATGTCGGTGTGGATGTGACCTGAGCGTCCTGCGGTCCACTCGCCGCTGTCACCACCTGCACACTCAAGCGCGGCATCGCCAGGTCCATGCCGGCCTCATCCAGGTGGCGCTTGAGCGACAGATTGAACGCCCGCGACACTTCCCACTGCTTGATCGGCGCGGTCTTGAAACGCGCGCGCAGGATGGCGTTGCCGGACTCGAAACTCTCTACACCCTGGAACTCCAGGGGCGACCATATATTGCGGCGCTGCAGCGGATCGGCGCGCATCTTCTGGCCGACGTCGCGCATCAGCTTGATCGCGGTGTCGATGTCCATGCTGGCAGGCACCGCCACGCGAAAAATCGCATAGCCGAATTCCCGCGAGTAGTTCTTGATGCTCTTGATCTCGCTGAACGGAATGGTATGCACGATGCCATCGATATCGCGCAGGCGCACGGTGCGGATGGTCAAGCCTTCGACGGTGCCGAGGTGGCCGCCGACGTCTACATAGTCATCGATGGCCAGGGAGTCTTCGATGATGATGAACAGGCCGGTGATCAAGTCCGCCACCAGTGACTGCGCGCCAAAACCGATGGCCAGGCCGATCACGCCGGCACCGGCCAGCAGTGGCGTGACGTTCATGCCCATGTTCGCCAGGGCGACGATGGAGGCGATGATAAAGATCGTCACGAACAGCACGTTGCGGATCAACGGCATCATGGTCTGCGCCCGCGCATTGGCCAGGCCTTTGCGCGAGCGGGTGAGGGCGTGGTGGATCGCGGTGTCGCTGAGGATCCAGATCAGCCAGGCGAACAACAGGGTGCCCGCGAGGCCGAACAGCTTGACGCTGATTTCATGCCCGTCGCCTTCGGTAAAGCGGATCAGCGACCAGCCCCAGACCCGCAGGCCCAGCTCGATAAACACCAGCCACACCACCAGGTGGGCCAGGGTGTAGACGAAACTTTTCAGGCGTTCGGAATACAGCGCATGGCGCTTGTGCCCACGTTGAGGCTTGAGTGAGTGGCGGCGCACCAGGCCGTTGATCACCATGCACAGCACCAGCAACACCGTGCAGAGCAATGACTGGCGCAAGGCGGTGCTGGTATCGCCTGCGGACACGAAGGTGGCAAACAGCGAAATGCCCACCAACAGCAGCGCGGGCAGGTACCAGAAGGTGCCGATGATCTCGATGGTGTCGCTCAAGGCACGGCGGGTCAGGCGCCGGGACAGTGGCTGGTTGCGGATCAGGTGCGCGATGGGCCGGCGAAAACGCAGGATAAACACACCGGTGGACAGTGCCGCCAGGACATTGGCGACGGTCGCCGCGCTGTGTGCCAGGTGGATGCCCAGGGCTTCGGTCAGGCGCGGGTCGCTCAGCGCCTCGCCGAAGGCGGCGAAGCTGCCGATCAGCCACAGCGGGCGAAACGCCTGGTGGCGCAGGATGTACAGGGCCCGGTGGCGGTGCGGGCCGTCAAGCACGGAAAAGGCAATGACGCAGATCGCCGAAAAACAGGTGCCGACCACCAGCGCATACGCCAGGACCATCGCCAGGGACTTGCCCAAGGACGAGGGCAGGGCGTAACTCAGGTAGACAGTGATCACCAGCGCAATCAGCCATGGGCCGAGTTTGCGCAGGGCAAAACGCAGCATGTCCCAGGTCTTGGGGTGTTGTGGCAGCTCTTCACTGAGGCCAAAGCGCAGGCGCACTCGATGGCCGAGCCAGATCAGCGCGGCCGCCAGCAGGCTCCAGAGCATCAGCACCATGGCAAAGCCAAAGATGATCGGTAGCCATTCGCTGGCGGGCAGCATCAGTGCGGCCAGCTCGGTCTTGGCCTGGTCGAACTCGACGGACCAGCGATTGAGCGGGCTGTCGGCGCCGGACAGCTGTTGCTCGAGGCTGGCCAGGGTGCCGCCGATGAGGCCCAGCACCCCTTGCTCGGCCTGAGGCTGGGCCTTTTTCGTGGCCTCGCGCAGCTTCTTCAGGTCGGCCAGCAGCTTGGTGCGCTGCTGGTCGTTTTCCAGGGTCTTGATCACCTCGTCCAAAGACTGCCCCAGCGGCACGTCGGCCTGTGGCTGGGTTTTGGTGGTGCTGCCCAGGATGCCTGGCAGGCCGACCGCTTGGGCAGGGGCGATAGGCAACAGGATCAGCAGGCAAAGGAGCAGGCAGTGGGGCAGGGCAAACAGACGGGCAAGCACGAGGCGGTCAACCTTGGAAACGACAGATCGACCGAGTGTACGAGGGCGCTATGCCCAATGCGAGTGCATTTGTTAATCGGCCAGTTTCGCGAGGATCCGGTAGACGATGGTGCCGAGGATCAACAGCATGCCGACCCACATGCCAAATACACCGAGGTTTTTGTCGCGGAAGTTGAAACCAACGGCCAGCAGGATCATGCCCGTGAGGATGGGGATGAGCATGGCGTGGAAGGCGGACATCGGGATCATGGAGGGACGGCCTTGTCGTAGAAAGATGATTGTCAGTCTAGGCTGGATTGGCGCAAGTGGGGTTGATGTGTGTCAGATAGGGCGAAGGCTATGTGGCCAGGCGCTGTCGTGGCGAGGGGGCTTGTCCCCCGCTGGGCTGCGCAGCAGCCCCAAGTCAGTCAAGACCGCTGAGGTTTTTCAGACAGATAGATGTGGCAGGTTTTGGGGCTGCTGCGCAGCCCAGCGGGGGCATCGGTATCTACACAACTTTCAGACACTGGCGACCTCCCCTGTGGCGAGCGGGCTTGCCCCGCGCTGGGCTGCGAAGCAGCCCTAAACCCGGACATCGCGGTTTATCTGAAGAAACGCGGTGGGCGTTTTGGGGCTGCTGCGCAGCCCGGCGCGGGGCAAGCCCGCTCGCCACAGCCGATCTCAGGGCAGGTCGCGGCTTGCGTAGAACGCACTCAGCACTTTCACCAGGTGCGCGAGGTCGTGGCTGCCGCACAGTTCGCGGATCGAGTGCATGGCGAACGTCGGCAGGCCGATGTCCACGGTGCGCACGCCCAGGTGGCTGGCGGTGATGGGGCCGATGGTTGAGCCACAGCCCATGTCGCTGCGCACCACGAAGCTCTGCACCGGCACTTCTTCGGCCATGCACAGGTGGCGGAAGAACCCGGCGGTTTCGCTGTTGGTGGCGTAGCGCTGGTTGCTGTTGACCTTGATCACCGGGCCGGCATTGAGTTTCGGGCCGTGGTTGGCGTCGTGCTTGTCGGCGTAGTTGGGGTGGATGCCATGGGCATTGTCGGCAGATACCAGCAGAGACTTCTGAATCGCACGTACGAACTCATCACCCTCAGGTAGCAGGCGACGCAGGGTCTGTTCCAGCATCGGCCCGTCGGCACCGCAGGCCGAGCAGGAGCCGACCTCTTCGTGGTCGGTACACACCAGCACGCAAGTTTCGTCGGTCTCGCTGGTGAGCAGCGCTTGCAGGCCGGCGTAGCACGACAGCAGGTTGTCCAGGCGCGCGCCGGCAATAAAGTCGCCATGCAGGCCAATCACTGCCGCGCCTTGGGTGTCGTAGAAACTCAGCTCGTAGTCGAGTACCACATCAGCGTTCAACCCATGTTCGCGGGCCAGTTGGTCGGTGAGCACGGCGCGGAAGTCCACGCGCTCGTCACCGGCAAACTGCGCGAGGATTGGCGGCAGCTCGGTCTGGGCATTGATCGCCCAGCCCTGGTTGGCTTCACGGTTCAGGTGGATGGCCAGGTTGGGGATGATGGCGATGGGTAGCTTGAAGTCGATCAACTGGCTTTCGACCTTGCCGTCACGCCGGAACGTCACGCGCCCGGCCAGGGATAGGTCACGGTCGAACCACGGCGCCAGCAATGCGCCGCCGTAGACTTCCACGCCCAGTTGCCAGAAGCCCTGGCGTTGCAGCTCAGGTTGCGGCTTGACCCGCAGGCACGGGCTGTCGGTATGGGCGCCGACCAGGCGGATGCCGTCGTGCAGGGGCGATTGGCGACCCATCTTGAAAGCGATGATCGAGGAGTCGTTGCGGGTCACGTAGTAACGACCGTTGGCCTCGGTAGTCCAGGTCTCGCGCTCGTCGAGGCGCTGGAAACCGGCAGCTTCCAGGCGCTGGGCCAGGGCTGCAGTGGCATGAAAGGGGGTGGGAGAGGCCTTGAGGAAGTCGATCAGGCCTTGATTCAACGCTTCGCGCATAAGTAGCTCCAGACAGCAATGGCGCGAGTTTACCGTCCGGTGTGACAAGTGCACAGAACAAATGTGGGAGCGGGCTTGCTCGCGAATGCGGTGGATCAGTTAGCTTATCCAGCAACTGACACACCGCATTCGCGAGCAAGCCCGCTCCCACATTTTAATTGCGTTTACCGATTAGAACGGCGCAGGGCACTCGAAGCGCAGGCGCTCGCCGCTTTGCGGATGGGTGAAGCTCAGCATGCTTGCGTGCAGGCACAGGCGCGGCCAGGCAGCCAGGGCCTGTTCGTGGGCATACAAGCCGTCACCCAGCAGCGGGTGGCCGATAGACAGCATGTGTACACGCAGTTGGTGGGAGCGCCCGGTAATCGGCGTCAGTTCGACCCGGCACCAATCTCCACAACGCTCCAGGACCTTCCAGAAGGTCAGGGCGTGCTTGCCGAACTCATGGTCAACCACATGGCGAGGCTTGGTCGGTGGGTCGTAGCGCAACGGCAGATCGATGCTGCCGCTGTCCAGCTCCGGCTGGCCCCAGCACAAGGCGGTGTAGGCTTTTTCGGTTTCACGGTCGTGAAACTGGCGGGACAGTTCGCGGTGGGTGTCGGCATCCCGGGCCAGCAGGATGATTCCCGACGTTTCCCAGTCCAGGCGATGGACAATGCGGGCCTCGGGATAACCGTTTTCCTGCAGGCGGGTGATCAGGCAGTCCTTGTTGTCGTCGGCGCGACCAGGCACCGAGAGCAGCAGGGTCGGCTTGTTCACCACCAGGACAGCGTCATCCTGGTGAAGGATATGGATATTGGACAGCGGCATTAAACAGCCTCGTAACAAACGCCAACGGCGGCTGCGCCAACCGCCCCCTGTAGGAGCGAGCTTGCTCGCGAAGAATTCAACTGCACCGCGTTCATCCTGGATAAACGCAGCGCTCTCAGGTTCTTCGCGAGCAAGCTCGCTCCTACAGGGCCAGGTAGCGTAGCCGCCGTGGCGACCGCCTGGTCGATCAACGATCAGGCAGGGTGATATTGAGTTCCAGAATCGAGCAGCTGCCGTCGTTTTCCAGGGCGACATGCACGTCATCGTTGCCGATATTGACGTACTTGCGGATCACCTCCACCAGTTCCTTCTGCAAGGCTGGCAGGTAGTCCGGGGTGCTGCGTTGGCCGCGTTCGTGCGCCACGATGATCTGTAGACGCTCTTTCGCTACCGATGCGGTGCTTGGCTTTTTGTTGGCGCGAAAGAAGTCGAGAAATTTCATTGTTTAGTTGCCTCCAAACAGGCGCTCGAAGAATCCCTTCTTCGCTACATCGAGGAAGCGGTGTTCCACGGTTTTTCCCAACAGGCGATCAACGGCATCGCTGTATGCCTGGCCGGCGTCGCTCTGGTCATCGAGGATGACCGGTACGCCTTGGTTGGATGCTTTCAGTACGGCCTGGGATTCCGGGATCACGCCCAGCAGGGCCACGGCCAGGATCTCTTTGACGTCTTCAACGCCGAGCATTTCGCCCTTGCTGACACGGTCAGGGTTGTAGCGGGTCAGCAACAGATGTTCCTTGATCGGGTCTTCGCCTTTTTCGGCGCGCCGGGATTTGCTGGCCAGCAGGCCCAGCATACGGTCCGAGTCACGTACCGAAGACACTTCCGGGTTGGTCACGACGATGGCTTCATCGGCGAAGTACATCGCCAGGTGAGCACCGGTCTCGATACCGGCCGGGGAGTCGCAGACCACGTACTCAAAGGTTTCCTTGAGTTCCATCAGGACCTTTTCCACGCCTTCTTTGGTCAGCGCGTCTTTGTCACGGGTCTGGCTGGCGGCCAGTACATACAGGTTCTCAAGGCGCTTGTCCTTGATCAGGGCCTGTTGCAGGTTGGCTTCGCCGTTGACCACGTTGACGAAGTCGTACACCACACGGCGCTCGCAGCCCATGATCAGGTCGAGGTTACGCAAACCGACGTCGAAGTCGACGATGACTGTCTTGTGGCCGCGCAGAGCGAGGCCGGTACCGATAGCGGCGCTGGTGGTGGTCTTACCCACACCACCCTTGCCGGATGTAACCACGAGAATCTTGGCCAAGGTGTTTCACCCCTAAGGAAAAAGGACCTCTCAGTCCCTGAAAAACATCTCTTGAAACTCGCCGCAGGCGGACAGCCTTCGTAGGAAAAAGATGTGCTTCCCGTAGGGGAAGCGCCACCTTTCAATTATTCCTACGCAAGTCTTGCCGGTTTCGCTGTGCTATCAGAGTCCAGAGATGCTTGGAAAATGCGGCAGTATCCGTTAAAGACGGATGATGTTCAACACATCGCCCGACAGGCTGACTTGTACCCCGGCCCCCCACAGCGGATCACGGCGCAAATCTTCCGAAACCTTGTACTGGCCGGCGATGGACACTAGCTCAGCGCTCAATTGCTGGCAGAAAATCCGGGCCTTGGTATCGCCCTTGACTCCAGCCAGTGCCCGGCCACGCATTGGGCCGTATACATGGATGTTGCCATCGGCGAGAAGTTCCGCGCCGGGACTGACCGGAGCGACCACCACCAGGTCGCCGCCCTGGGCGTAAATCTGCTGCCCGCCGCGTACGGGAGAGGTGATGATCCTTGTAGGCTTGATCGTCGGCTCCGGTGGTTTTTCCGGTTTTTTCTTCACTTCACCTTCCACCGGGTCGAGCACACGCTCGCGGGCGCCGGACGGTGGCAGTACTGGCAGTTCAATGGCGATGGCGGCTGCGATGTCTTCGATCCGGCTGGCGCGAATGGCCAGGGTGCGCAGGCCATGCTGGCGGCAGACACGCATCAGCCCGGGCAGGTCAACCGCGCCCTGGCCGGCCGGCAATTTATCCAGGGCCAGCACCAGCGGCGCGTTGTTGAAGAAATTCGGGGCCAGGGCGACCTTGGCGGCGAGCTGGCGGTCCAGGGCATCAAGGTCGTTACGGGCCAGTTCCAGCACAGTAATGGCGAGCATGCTGCCTTTGAGCTGGAAGACGGGATCTTGGTCTAGCGATTCGGTTTGGCTCATGGTCGGCAAAGCGGCTTGTCACGAAAAGTGTCGAGACTTATAACGAGAACAACCGCTAGCCGCAAGCCGGGTCGAACCGTTGTAGAATGCGCGGCCCTGTCTTTACCGGAATCTGTAATGGATCGCCCGCGTTTTCGAGCTGTATTTTTTCACCCGCGTTTCTGGCTGCTATGGCTGGGGCTCGGTGTGCTGTGGCTGATTACCCAGTTGCCATACCGCGTGCTGCTGGGAATTGGTCGTGTGCTGGGTGCGTTTATGTACCGGGTGGCCGGTGAGCGTCGGCGTATTGCCGCGCGAAACCTGGAACTGTGCTTCCCGCAAATCTCCGCCCAGGAGCGTAAACATTTGCTTAAGGAAAACTTTGCCTCCACCGGTATCGCCTTCTTTGAGATGGCCATGAGTTGGTGGTGGTCCAAACAGCGCCTGGCGCGCCTGGCCCATGTCGAAGGGCTGGAGCACCTCAAGCAGGCGCAACGGGAAGGCAAGGGCGTGATCCTCATGGCCCTGCATTTCACCACCCTGGAGATCGGTGCGGCCTTGCTGGGGCAGAAGCACACCATCGATGGCATGTACCGTGAGCACGGCAACCCGTTGTTCGATTTTATCCAGCGCCGTGGCCGCGAGCGCCACAACCTCGACTCCCTGGCGGTAGAGCGCGAAGACGTACGCGGCATGCTCAAGCTGCTGCGCGCCGGCCGGGCGATCTGGTACGCGCCAGACCAGGACTATGGCGCCAAGCAGAGCATTTTTGTGCCGTTGTTCGGCATCCAGGCGGCCACAGTCACCGCTACCAGCAAGTTCGCGCGCCTGGGCAAGGCGTTGGTGGTGCCGTTTACCCAGGAGCGTCTGGCCGATGGCAGTGGCTACCGCATGGTGATTCATCCGCCTTTGAGCGACTTCCCCGGCGAATCCGATGAAGTCGATTGCCTGCGTATCAACCAATGGGTGGAAACCGCGGTGCGCGAGTGCCCCGAGCAATACCTGTGGGCCCATCGCCGCTTCAAGAGCCGGCCACCGGGCGAACCCAAGCTGTACGAAAAGCGCCGCTGAATAAACGGATTTTCCCCCGCCCATGGAGTTATGCAATGCGCCCCACTGAACCGGTCACAGGCTTGATTCTTTCTGGTGGCGGGGCGCGTGCGGCGTATCAGGTCGGTGTCTTGGCGGCGATTGCCGAACTGTTGCCACCGGGGGCTGCCAACCCCTTCCCGGTGATTGTCGGTACCTCGGCCGGGGCGATCAATGCGGTGAGCCTGGCCAGTGGCGCCATGGACTTTCGCGCCGCAATCGCACGCCTCACCGCATTCTGGCAGGGCTTTCGCAGCCACTTGGTGCTGCGCAGCGACTGGCCGGGGGTGATTCACCAGGCCAGCCGTTTTCTGACCCGCAGCTTGCTGGGCCTGGGTTCACCCGTGCCGGTGGCGCTGCTCGACAGCTCGCCGCTGCGCCAGTTGCTGCAAGAAAAGCTGCACTTGGAAGGCATCAATGAGGCAATCCGCCATAAGCACCTGCATGCCGTAGCGGTGACTGCGTTCGGCTATGAGTCAGGGCAGGCGGTGACCTTCTATCAGGGCGGCGGCACCATCGACGCCTGGCTGCGCCACCGGCGCATCGGCCTGCCCACGCAATTGACCGTGGAGCATCTGCTGGCCAGCTCGGCGATCCCATTACTGTTTGCGCCGGTCAAACTCGATCAGGAATATTTTGGCGATGGCGCCGTCCGCCAATCAGCGCCGATCAGCCCTGCGTTGCACCTGGGGGCCAGCCGGGTACTGGTGGTGGGTGTCAGTGGCAACCCGCGCTCCCCAGACCCCTCGGTGCCGCAGCAACGCACCTACACCGGCCAGGAGCCGACTCTGGCGCAGATCGGTGGGCATATGCTCAACAGCACGTTCATTGATAGCCTGGAGAGTGATATCGAGTTGCTGGAGCGCCTCAACCAGTTCAGCCATCTGCAACCGGCCAACAGTGCCGCGCGCGGTCTTGCACCGGTAGAAGTACTGGTGATTGCGCCCAGCCAACCCATCGATGAAATCGCGGCGCGCCATCGCCAGGAACTGCCGGCGGCGTTGCGTCTGTTTTTGCGTGGGCCAGGGGCGACCAAGACCAGCGGGGCGGGGGGTGCTCAGCTATCTGCTGTTCGAGGCGGGGTATTGCAGTGAGTTGATCGAGTTGGGCCGGCGCGATGCGCTGGCCAAGCGCGAAGAGTTGCAGCGGTTCCTGGGCTTGACCCCGAACTGAATCGGGGCGCGGGCTTGTGTGGGAGCGGGCAAGCCCGCTCCCACAGGGGAGGCCGGGGTTGGCTTTAGAAGTGGTACTTGACCAACAGGCTCGCCGTATCCTGGTTGGTCTCGAACGCGCCGCTGTCCTGGATCCCGTACTTGTTCTTCCAGTAGTCGTATTCAAAACCCACATACAACTGCTTGGCGCCCCAGCTCATGGCCTTGCCCAGGTCATACTTGACCTGCGGGTTGAAGTGCAGGTTGGCGTGGTAAGTGCCACGGGCGTTCTTGTCGTTATCCACCACCCAGTCCATAAAGCCGTCGATCAGCACATCGGAGTTGCCCACTGGAATGGTGTAGGACCAGACCGGGGTGATCTGCCATACGCCATCACCCGGGCGATTGCCTTCGGTCTGGCGCTGATAGAAGTTCAACTGGAAGTAGTCAAAGCCTGGGATGTTCAAGTCGAACGCCGGGCCTACCAAGTACGACTCGTTGTCGCCCTCGCCGAACTCGTAGGTGAACGCCAGCAATACATCTTTGATCGGGCCGAAGGACAAGTCTTTATCGAAGATCTTGCCAAACGACAACCGCGGGCTGAACTCGCCGTAGTAAGTATTGGGGCCGACGTTGCCGTCTTCCTTGCCGTTGTAAAAGATGCGGTCGAGGAAGAAGAAGTTGTCGCCGTACTTCCACGCATCGGCATGTTCGAAGGTGACGGTTTGCTGGATCTCTGGGTTGACTTTGAAGTTCTTGCCCCACAGGTAAGTCAGGCTGTTGTTCTGCCACTGCAGCAGGTCACCCGCCATCGCCTGGCCCCCGGCCAACAGGGATCCGGCCAACATCAGGCTGTTCACGGTACGTTTCATTCGGTTGCTCCCGAGCTAAGGTTTTGTGGTTTTTCTTCTACGCAGGCGCTCTGGTGTGGCGCCTTTTGGTTCGCTGCAAAAATCGTCTGTTCGGTCAGCTTTAATGCTTTTAGCAAGAGCTGCGCCAAAGTGTTTGAAAAGCCAAAAAATCCCCGCCGGCTACATGGGATGCAGTCGGATTCAGAGGACTTTTGCGCACTTTGGCAGCGGACATAAGGCCGGGATAAGTTGGCCTTTAAGTCAGCTTTTACATTCGCTGTTTTTTTTTGAGTCGATTCGAGCGGGCGCGGAGAATACTGGCTCCAGAGCCTGTGCTCAAGTGCGCTGTAAAAGAGCGCGAGGGGCGAGAATGGGGCACGGCGTGTGGCCGGCCCCAAGTCGATGGTGTGCATGTTGATGTTCCCTGTTCGTTGTTGTTTTTGTAGTAACGAAGGAATCAATGCGTATGGGCGACTGCGGGGCGTTCTGAGCCGCCCAGAATGTTGAACAGCACGTTCAGCGACAGCGCACTGAGCGTGGCCATGGCGATGCCACTGTGGGTAATCGGGCTCATCCACAAGGGCAACTGCGCGAAGAACTCTGGGCGCACCACGGGGATCAGGCCCATGCCGATACTGACCGCTACCAGCAACTGGTTGCGACGGTCGGCGATGTCGGCTTCCTGCAGGATCTTGATCCCGGTCGCTGCCACCATGCCAAACATTGCGATAGCCGCACCGCCCAGCACCGCAGGAGGGATCGAAGCCACCAGGAATGCGGCCTTGGGCAGCAGGCTGAGGACAATCAAAAAGGCCCCGGCCATGATTGTCACCGAGCGGCAGCGCACACCGGTCATCTGCACCAGGCCGATGTTCTGGGCGAAAGAGGAATGGGTGAAGGTGTTGAAGAACCCGGCGAAGAACGACGCACCGGCATCGCACAGCAGGCCGCGCCGCAGCATTTTCGGGGTGACTTCCTGGCCGGTGATCTTGCCCAGCGCGAGGAACATGCCGGTGGACTCGACAAAGATAATCACCACCACCAGACACATCGAAAGGATCGGCGCCAACTCGAACTTGGGCATGCCGAAGTGCAATGGCGTGACCACCTGCAGCCATGGCGCCTGCTCCAGGCCGCCGAGGTCGACCATGCCGAGCAATCCACACAAGGCGTAGCCCAGGGCCATACCGATCAGTACCGAGATATTGACCCAGAAGCCACGCATAAAACGGTTGATCAGCAAGATGGTGGCCAGCACCAGGCCGGCGATGGCCAGGTAGATCGGCGAGCCGAATTGCACAGCGCTAGCGCCACCGCCGGCCCAGTTCACCGCGACAGGAAACAACGAAAGACCGATGGCCGTGATCACGGTACCGGTCACCAAAGGTGGGAAGAAGCGCACCACCTTGGACATGAAGGGGGCGATGAGCATGCCAAAGAATCCGGCGGCGATGGTCGCGCCAAAAATCCCTTGCAGGCCGATACCCGGCATGCCCGCCATGGCGACCATGCTGCCGACGGCGGCGAAACTGGCGCCCATCATCACCGGCATGCGGATACCCAGCGGGCCGATGCCAAACGACTGGACCATGGTGGCGATCCCCGCCACCAACAGGTCGGCGTTGATCAAAAAGGCGATTTCTTCACGGCTCAAGCCCGCGGCTTGTCCGATGATCAGCGGTACGGCCACCGCGCCGCCGTACATCAGCAGTACATGTTGCAGGCCCACCAGAATCAGTTGCAAAAGTGGAAGCCGCACCATGGCGGGGGCGGCAGGAATCTGCGGTTCTAACTGGGACATGCAACACCTCGGATCTTTTTTATTTTTGTGTTGTTTGGCAGTCAATTGCCAGGTGAAACCTAATCTTCAAAGCATCATCCGACCCCTGTGGGAGCGGGCTTGCTCGCGATAGCGGTGCTTTAGTCACCGGATGTGTTGAATGACACACCGCTATCGCGAGCAAGCCCGCTCCCACATGTTGAGCCGTTTTATCCTGTTAGTTGGTACGCGCCCCCTGATTGATCCAACTGCCAATCAACTCCCGCTCCTGCTGAGTCATCTGGGTAATGTTGCCCAGCGGCATGATCTGGCTGGCAACCGCCTGCGCTTGAATACGCGCCGCCTGCTGCTGGATCTGCGCAGGGGTATCGAACATCACCCCGGCCGGCGCGGTGCTGAACAGCGGGCTGGTGGGCTTGGCCGAATGGCACACGGTGCAACGCTCTTCAATCACGCTGTGAACCTTGCCGAAATCCGTCGAGGCCTGGGCCGGAGCTGCTTCTGCTGCCGGTGCGGGCGTGGCGGCAGCTGCTGGCTTGAGGCCGCCACCCAGCGCCGTTTCCGGCAATGGCTGGTACTCGATGGCCGCTGGAGCCTTGGCCACGTCCGGTGTGGTAGCCACGGGTTTTGGACCGGTGACATAGGCCAGGCAGATCATCGCCAGGGCGCCGACCGGCAGGGTCCACGCGTATTTCTGGCTGTCATGACGGGTGTTGAAGTAGTGCCGTACCAATACCGCCGCCACCGCGATCCCGGCCAGGATCAACCAGTTGTACTGGCTGCCGTAGGTGCTCGGGAAGTGGTTGCTGATCATGATGAACAGCACAGGCAGGGTGAAGTAGTTGTTGTGACGTGAACGCAGCAGGCCCTTGGCCGGCAGTGCCGGGTCCGGCGTGCGGTTTTCTGCAATCGCTGCCACCAGCGCACGCTGGGCCGGCATGATGATGCGGAACACGTTGCCGACCATGATGGTGCCGATAATCGCACCCACATGCAGGTACGCACCGCGGCCGCTGAACACCTTGCTGAAGCCGTAGGCCGCGCCGATCAACAGGACGAACAGGATAAGGCCGAGCAGGGCAGGGCGTTTACCCAGGGCCGAGTCGCACAGAAAGGAGTAGATGAACCAGCCGGCGAACAGTGAGCCTATGCCCAGCAACACGCCTTCGGTACCACTGAGGCTGCTGCCGGGGGCAAGCAGGTACAGCGTCGGGTTGAGGTAGAACACCACGCACAGCAGCGCGACGCCCGACATCCAGGTGAAATAGGCCTCCCATTTGAACCAGTGCAGGTTGTCCGGCATGGTCGGTGGGGCCAGTTTGTATTTTTCCAGGTGGTAGATACCGCCACCGTGGATTGCCCATAAATCGCCAGCCAGGCCGTTTTTGGGGTTGACGCGGTTCAGGTTGTTTTCCAGCCAGACGAAATAGAAAGACGCACCGATCCAGGCCACGCCAGTGATCATATGAACCCAGCGCACGCTTAGGTTCAGCCATTCCAACAGATGTGCTTCCACAGTCTTTACCTCTCGCCCGTCACCCTTGTTGTCGGGTGATCGGACCTTCTCTTATTGGTGGGGGGCAAGGATCAACCGCTCATCCTCTTTGAAAAAATGCTCATCGCAGTTATTGCCTGTGCCACTGCGATCAACCACCAGGAAGTCATCCCGCTTTTCGATCGTCAGCACCGGGTGGTGCCAGACGCCGCGATGGTAATTAATGCCCTGCCTGCCGTTGGTGACGAAGGCGCGGACCAAACCTGATACAGGTGCATCGCCAACGGGCGCGACCACGATCAGAAAGGGGTTGCCGAGCAGCGGAATAAAGGCCTGGCTGCCCAGCGGGTGTCTTTCCAGCATGCACACGGTCAGCGGCATGTCCTGCGCATCGGCGCGGAAGATGCTGATGATGGCGTGGTCTTCTGGCGTGGCGGTTTCTACCGTCGCCAGTTTATGAAAGCGCATGGTCGAGCCGTTGTTGATCATGAAGTGATCGCTGCCATCGGTTTCGATAACGTCTCCGAAAGGGGCGAAGGCTTCTTTGGTCAAGGGTTCGATCATCAGTGTGCGCATGGCTGTCTTCTTATCCGAATTCTGTGTTGTTTGTTCTGGCGCCTTCGCGAGCAAGCCCGCTCCCACATTTGGAATGCATCCCCCTGTGGGAGCGGGCTTGCTCGCGAATGGCATCACCGCTTACTTCGAAACCTTGCCGAAAACCCGCAGGCGGCTTACACCACCATCCGGGAATACGTTGAGGCGGATGTGGGTGATCGGGCCCAGTGCCTTGATCTGCTCGGCAAAGGTGTGTTCGGCGTGCATTTCCAGCTTCTGCGCGGGCAAAAGTTCACGCCAGAACAGCGACTGGGTCTCGATCTGGCTGTCGGTACCGCCCTTGACGAACGCGGCCTGGATCGAGCAAGTGTCGGGGTAGTTGCCCTTGAAGTGCAGGGTGTCGACCACTACCTTCTCGACCTCGCCGGCATGCCCCAGCGCGACGATCACCCAGTCATTGCCAGGTGTGCGACGACGCGCGGTTTCCCAGCCATCGCCCATGTTGATGCCACGGCCCGGGTTGAGGATGTTGCCCATGCGCCCGAAGTGTTCGTCGGAGCAGGCCAGTGCGCGGCCGCCATTGAGGGAGGAGGCCAGGTCCACTTGTTCGTTGTCGCCCACGGCCGACCAGTCGCGGAACGGAATGCCATACACCCGCAGACGCGCTACGCCACCATCGGGGAAGATGTTGAAGCGCAGGTGGCTGAACGCCTGGTCGTTATTGATTTCGTGCAGATGATGGCTATTGCCCTGCAACTCCACGGCAGACAGCACTTCGACCCACTGGGTGTTTTCAGTCGGTTCGCCTTCGGCCAGGAAGCAGCCTTCCAGGGATGCCGACGGCGGGAAGTTGCCGGTAAAGAATGAAGTGTCGATGTCCACGCCCTTGATCGTGCCCGGTACGCCCAAGCGGATCACCGCGCTGTCGAAGCCTTCGAAGCGCTTGCGGCGTGACTCCCAGCCGTCCATCCACTTGCCGTTATCATCGAAAACGCCCTCCTTCCATACGGCCGGGGTCGGCTGGAACAGTCGGTTGGCGTCAGCGAACCAGTCATCGGTCACCGAGATGATCTTGGTGCCCAGACGGGCGTCGGCCAGGTTGACGAACTTCTCGAAGGGTAGGGGTTGCGCTTTCATTCTTCTTGTCTGCCTTAGATAGAGTGGCTGGGGATGGTGTCTAGAGGGTCAATAAACGGAACAACGCAATCTTGTTGATCTCTGCCAGTGCGCACTTGAACTCGGTTTCGACCGGGTTGTGGATGCGCGTTTCAAACGCGGCGAGGATCTGATGCCGGTTGCTGCCTTTTACCGCCATGATGAAGGGAAACTTGAACTTGGCCTTGTAGGCGTCGTTCAGCTCGGTGAAGCGAGAAAACTCTTCGGCCGTGCATTGGTGAATACCGGCGCCAGCTTGTTCGTTGGTGCTGGCTTCGGTCAGTTGGCCCTGGACGGCGGCTTTGCCGGCCAGGTCCGGGTGAGCGTTGATCAGCGCCAGTTGCCTGGTGTGATCGGCGCGGAGCAGGATATCGCTCATGCGCTGGTGCAGGGTTTCGATCTCATCGATCGAGGCGTCCTGGCCCAGGTCGAAGGCCTTTTCGGCCACCCATGGCGAGTGTTCGTAGATATCAGCGAAGGCTGCGACGAATTCGTCGCGGCTGAGGGCCGATGGTTTCAAGGTCTGGAAAGCAGTCATTTGCCGGCTCCCTGGAAAGGGTGTACGTCGTGCCAGTGGCGGGCAATGTCGACGCGGCGGGTGAACCACACCTGGTCATGGCCCTTGGCGTATTCGATAAAACGCTTGAGTGCAGCCAGGCGCGCCGGGCGGCCGATCAGGCGGCAATGCAGGCCGATGGACAGCATCTTCGGCGCCTCGGCACCTTCGGCATACAGCACATCGAACGCGTCCTTGAGGTACTCGAAAAAGTCGTCGCCCTTGTTGAAGCCCTGCACCTGGGTGAAGCGCATGTCATTGGTGTCCAGGGTGTAGGGGATCACCAGGTGCGCTTTGCCAGTCGGGTTGTTCGGTTCCCAGTAGGGCAGGTCGTCGTCGTAGGTGTCGCAGTCGTACAGGAAGCCACCTTCCTCCATCACCAGCCGCCGCGTATTCGGGCCGGTGCGCCCGGTGTACCAGCCCAGTGGGCGCTCGCCGGTCAGCTCGGTAAGGATGCGGATGGCTTCGAGCATATGCTCGCGCTCCTGGGCCTCGTCCATGTACTGGTAGTCGATCCAGCGGTAGCCGTGGCTGCAGATCTCGTGACCGGCGGCGACCATTGCACGGATTACATCGGGGTGACGCTGGGCGGCCATGGCCACGGCGAAGATGGTCAGCGGAATGTCAAATTCCTTGAACAGCTTGAGGATGCGCCACACGCCGGCACGGCTGCCGTATTCGTACAGCGACTCCATGCTCATGTTGCGCGCGCCTTGCAGCGGCTGGGCCGAGACCATTTCCGAGAGGAAGGCTTCCGACTCTTTGTCGCCGTGCAGGATATTGCGCTCACCGCCTTCTTCGTAATTGAGTACGAACGACAGGGCGATACGCGCCTTGCCCGGCCAGTGAGGGTGCGGTGGGTTACTGCCGTAACCGATCAGGTCGCGTGGGTAGTCAGCGCTCACTGCAGTCTTCCTTCTTGTTCGTGATCGATGGTGTGGCGGCCGTTGCGTCACAGCGATGGGCTGATTGTATACAACTTAATGGTCACTTTGTAAGCCTGTATTTCTGCATTTTTTCCAGGCGGTCGCACCGGCCTATCCTTGCAAGAAACTTGCCCGACTGGTCAACTAAATCTCAAAAACCTGCGGCACCGCTTTACTGTAGGAGCGGGCTTGCCTGCGATAGCGAACTTCCTATAGCCGCATTGCTCGCAGATACACCGTCATCGCCGGCAAGCCAGCTCCTATTGGGGAAGAGGGGGGTTGTTGAATTTATTGTGTACAATTTTTTTGAAAAGTGTCTTAATCAGCCATCGCCGGCTTTTTCAGTGCCCCGCAAAGGTGCGGCCTCTTATTAATCGATGACACGGGAGCTCCGATCCATGGGACGACTCACTACACACGTACTGGACGCCGCCCACGGCTGCCCAGGCAGCGCCATCAAAGTTGAACTGTATCGCGTCGAAGGCGCGCAACTGGAGCTGGTCGCCAGCGCCCTGACCAACAGCGACGGCCGTTGCGACGCGCCACTGCTGCAAGGTGACGACTACCGCAGTGGCGTCTACCAGTTGCAGTTCAGTGCCGGGGATTACTACCGCGCCCGTGGTGTGCAACTGCCGGAACCGGCGTTTCTCGATGTGGTAGTGCTGCGTTTTGGCATCAGTGCCGAACAGGATCACTACCATGTGCCGTTGCTGATTTCGCCCTACAGCTACTCCACGTACCGCGGTAGCTAAGTCGTCACACTCGCTTCACACCCCCAAATGCTCTTCGTTGGTTTCGCCCGCTCACACTGCGGGCTTTTTTTGGCCTGCCAATAAAGGAGGGCCACTGTAGGAGCGAGCTTGTCTCCGGGCGGCGCTCCGACGAAAAACGTCAACGATAACGCGCGTTTTCTGGTTAAACGTGGCGCTCTCAAGTTCTTCGTCGGAGCGCCGGCCGGAGACAAGCTCGCTCCTACAATGTACAGCGGCATTAGGGTTTCACTAGCCCCTGAGCAGCGACGCCGCTCCGGCGCTGCCAAACAGCCCGGCGCTGAAGCGGTTGAACCAGCTCTGGCCCTTGCCGGTGCGCAGGTAGCGTGCGGCGCCGTGGGCACCCAGGCCGTAGGCCAGCTTGCACAGCAGGTCCAGCACGGTCCAGGTGGCGATCATGATCAGCAGTTGCGGCAGGAACGGCTGCTGGCTGCTGAGAAACTGCGGCAGGAAGGCGGCGAAAAACAGGATGTCCTTGGGGTTGCTGGCGCCCAGCACAAAGGCCCGGCCAAACAGGGCGCGAAAGCGCGGCACGGGTGCTGCGTCCGGCACCACGGCGCCCTGGGACGGCAGGCGCGATTGCTGCCAGCTCTGCCACGCAAGGTAGAACAGGTACAGCGCACCGACGATCTTCAAGGCGCTGAACAACTGCTCCGACGCCAGCAACAAGGCCCCCAGGCCCAGGGCCGAGGCGCTCAACAGGCAGATCGAGGCAAACACCCCGCCAAGAAACGCCGGGTACGAACGGCGCAGGCCGTAGTTCAGGCTGTTGCTGATCATCAGCAGCGACAGCGGCCCCGGAATCAGAATCACGATCAAAGCAGCGCCGCTGAACAGCAGCCAGGTTTCCACGCTCATTACATTCCTCCATACATGCAAAAGCCCCACCCGAAGGTGAGGCGGTTTTCGCCAGCTTCCGCGTTACAGGAAGACAAACTTGGCGATGAAAATCGCGCACAGCACCCACAGGCTGATGGAAATCTGCTTGTACTTGCCCGTGCCGGTCTTGAGGGCCACGTAAGTGATAAAGCCCAGGGCGATGCCATCGGCGACCGAGAAGGTCAGGGGCATCATGATTGCCGTGACAATCGCCGGAATGCTGTCGGTGGCGTCGTCCCACTCGATGTGTGCCATGCCGCTCATCATTAGCATCGCCACATAAATCAGCGCGCCGGCTGTGGCATACGCAGGAATCATGCCCGCCAGCGGGGCGAAAAACATCGCCGCCACAAACAGCACGCCCACGGTTACAGCCGTAAGCCCTGTGCGCCCACCAGCCGCCACGCCCGCCGCGCTTTCTACATAACTGGTCACGGGCGGTACACCGACCACCGCGCCAAACACGCTGGAAGCACTGTCGGCTTTCAAGGCCCTCGACAGGTTTTCGATCTTGCCGTCGGCCTTTACCAGGCCAGCGCGCTGGGCGACGCCCATCAGGGTGCCGGCGGTGTCGAACATGTGCACAAACAGGAAGGCGAATACCACGCTGATCATGCTGACGTTGAACACGCCCATCACGTCCATCGCCATCCAGGTCGGCGCCAGGCTCGGCGGGGCGGCAACAATGCCCTGGTAATGCACCAGGCCCAGGCCCCAGCCGGCCAGGGTGACGGCAATGATGCTGATCAGGATCGCGCCGAATACCCGGTGGTAACTGAGGATCGCGATCAGCAGGAAGCACACGGCTGCCAACAGCGGGGCCGGTTCATGCAGGGAGCCGAGCTTGATCAGGGTGGCGGGGCTGGCAACGATGATGCCGGCGGTTTTCAGGCCGATCACCCCCAGGAACAGGCCCACCCCGGCGCCCATGGCGTGGCGCAGGCTTACCGGAATGCTGTTGAGCAGCCATTCGCGGATGCGCGACAGCGTCAGGATCATGAACAACACGCCGGAGATAAACACCGCGCCCAGCGCGGTCTCCCAGGTGTAGCCCATGGTGCCGACCACGGTGTAGGTAAAGAACGCATTCAAGCCCATGCCTGGCGCCAGGCCGACTGGCCAGTTGGCGTACAGGCCCATCAACAGGCAACCGAGGGCCGCAGCGATACAGGTCGCGACAAACGCGGCGCCGTGGTCGATACCGGCGTCGGCCATGATGTTGGGGTTGACGAAGATGATGTAGGCCATGGTGATGAACGTCGTGAGGCCGGCGATCAATTCGGTCTTCACTGTGGTGCCATGCAAGCTGAGTTTGAACAGGCGTTCCAGCCAGCCCTGCTTTGTGGTCGAAAGGTGGGGCGGACTGAGGTCCAGGGTCGGGGCGTCGGATTTATGGCTTTCCACAGCAAGTACTCCTCAAGAGTTTTATTGTTATTTCCAGCGCCGGACACATGAGTGGGCAGCGGCGCTTTGAGGTACCAGCGGGCTTTGTTGACCAGTAGGTCAGGAACTCGCACGAAGCGAATTATGCTTTTGTATACAAAGAAAGCAAATAATGTTTGCGATTATGTGTGCAAAAAAGATGAAAGGCCAATTTCAAAGTAGGGTCAGGGCTTTGTTCACCGCCAGCCAACCCTTCACCGCTTCTTCACCGGCCTCGGCAAAGGCGTGCTGCAGCAGCTTGACTTGCTCGCGGCGCAAGGACTGTTCGAAGCGCTGGCCTTCCTCGGTCAAGTGCAACAGGCGCTTACGTTTGTCAGCGTCCGAGGCAACGCTGTCGACCAGCTGCATTTCCTGCAATTGGCGCAGCGGCATGTTCAGCGCCTGCTTGCTCACCCCCAACAGCTCCAGCAGTTGCTTGACGCTCAAGGCGGGGTAGCGGGCGATAAAAAACACGATGCGTTGATGCACCCGGCTCAAGCCCCGACGCTCCAGCATTGCATCGGCTTTGGCGGTAAAGGCCTGGTAGCCGAAGAAGAACGCTTCCATGGCGGCTTGCTGCGAGGTTTGGTTTTTAAGGTCAAGCATATTGACGTATCTACCTTGGGCGTCGTAATTTCGGTCAACCAGTTTGACGTATTTTCCCCAGGCTTTGCTACCGGTGACCCTATGGCTTTCTCTGAACGTGTTTCGCGCCTTAAAAGCTCCTTGATCCGTGAGATCCTCGCGGCGGCCCAGCGCCCGCAGGTGATGTCATTTGCCGGTGGCCTGCCCGCCGAAGCCATGTTGCCGACGCTGGATTGGCAAGGCATGCCGCCGGCCATGGGCCAATACGGCATGAGCGAGGGCGAGCCGCAATTGCGCGAGTTGCTGGCCGCCGAGGCGCGGTCGCTGGGGGTGGCTTGCGAGGCCAGCCAGGTCCTGGTGGTCAGTGGTTCGCAGCAAACCCTGGACCTGGCAGCCAAGTTGTACATCGACCAAGGCACGCAGATCCTGCTGGAAGGCCCGACCTACCTGGCCGCCCTGCAGATCTTTCAACTGTTCGGCGCCGATTGCCTGACCGTGGAGCTGGAAGCCGACGGCCCGGACCTGACGGCGCTGCGCAGCAATCTGGAACGCCATCGCCCGGCGTTCATCTACCTGATCCCCACCTTCCAGAACCCGTCGGCGGTGCGCTACAGCGAAGCCAAGCGCGATGCCGTGGCGGCGCTGCTCGATGAATTCGGCGTGACCCTGATCGAAGACGAGCCCTACCGCGAGATGACCTTTGATGGCGGCAGCGCCCGGCCGATTGTCAGCCGTCTGCGCAAGGCCAGTTGGATCTACACCGGCACCGTCTCGAAAACCCTGCTCCCGGGCCTGCGGGTTGGCTACCTGATCGCCAGCCCCGATCTGTTCCCCCACCTGCTCAAGCTCAAGCAGTCGGCGGACCTGCACACCAACCGCGTCGGCCAATGGCAAGCCATGCAGTGGATCGGCACCGAGCGCTACCAGCAACACCTGGTGCAACTGCGCAGTTTTTACCGTGAGCGTCGCGATGGGTTCCAGGCGGCATTGACGCGCCACTTCGATGAACTGGCCGACTGGCAAGTGCCCCAGGGTGGATTATTCTTCTGGCTGACCTTGAAACAGCCCCTGGATACCCGCACCTTGTTGGCACCAGCGCTCGACCAGGACGTGGCGTTCATGCCTGGTGAACCGTTCTTTTCCGAGCCAGACCAGCACCACGGGCACCTGCGGCTCAACTTCAGCCACATCGACCCGGCACGCCTGGACGAAGGTCTCAAGCGTCTCGCGGCGGTGATCCGTCAAGCACAGCGCGCGCAAGCGGCATAAGGGGAGCTTCATGTACAAGGTTTATGGCGATTACCGTTCGGGCAACTGCTACAAGGTCAAGTTGATGCTCAACCTGCTCGGCATCGCGTATGAGTGGGTCAATGTCGACATCTTGAACGGCGACACACAGACCGCCGAGTTCCTGGCGAAGAACCCCAACGGCAAGATCCCGGTACTGGAGCTCGAAGACGGCACCTGCCTGTGGGAGTCCAACGCGATCCTCAACTTCCTCGCCGACGGCAGCGAGTTCCTGCCCACCGAGCCGCGCCTGCGGACCCAGGTGTTGCAGTGGCAGTTTTTCGAACAATACAGTCATGAGCCGTACATCGCGGTGGCGCGGTTTATCCTGCTTTACCTGGGGCTGCCGGAGGATCGGTTGGAGGAATACAAAACCACCCATAAAGGCGGCTACAAGGCCTTGAGGGTCATGGAAAAACAGCTGCAAGCCACGCCGTACCTGGTGGGCGACCAATATTCGATTGCCGATATTGCGCTGTATGCCTACACCCATGTGGCCCATGAGGGTGGCTTTGAGCTGAGCCCCTATCCGGCCGTACAAGCCTGGCTTGCACGCGTGGCCAGCCATCCCCGGCACGTGCCGATGCTCGACTGATAGGCGCGACCTAAATGTGTGCGGGCTTGCTCGCGAAAGCGTAGGGTCAGTTGATGAATAATTGACTGACACACCGCATTCGCGAGCAAGCCCGCTCCCACATGTTGACCGCGTTTTCTGTCAGACCGCGGCGAAGCGCTTGTCCAGGTAATCGATGATCACCTTGGAGTCATACATCCAGGTGGTCTGGCCATTCTCTTCGATACGCAGGCACGGCACCTTGATCTTGCCGCCTTGGGTAAGCAATGCCTGGCGGTCCTGCTCGTTGTTCTTCGCGTCCTTGAGCGCCACCGGTACATTCAGGCGGTGCAGGGTGCGGCGGGTCTTCACGCAGAACGGGCAGGCGTGGAATTGGTACAGGGTCAGGCCCTTGGCCGCTTGATTGACCTGCGCCTGTTGTTCGGCAGGGCGCTGCTTTTTGCGTGGACGGGTAAGGAAGTCGCCCGCGATGATGACGTGGCCGAGGCCTACTCGAAGTGCTTTGACGAACATGGCTGAAACCTCTTGCCCATGACAGAAGGGGCGGCAGCTTACCTGATTTCCACAGGCGAAAAAAAACCGGCGATGAATGCCGGTTTTTTCTGACGCAGCCTGTTACTTGATCAGGCTGAGAAACTCACTGCGGGTTGCCGCGTTTTCGCGGAACTCACCCAGCATCACCGACGTGATCATCGACGAATTCTGTTTTTCCACACCGCGCATCATCATGCACATGTGCTTGGCCTCGATCACCACCGCAACGCCCAGGGCACCGGTCACCTGCTGGACCGCTTCGGCGATCTGGCGGCTGAGGTTTTCCTGGATCTGCAGGCGGCGGGCATACATATCGACGATCCGCGCGACCTTCGACAGGCCCAGGACCTTGCCGCTGGGGATATAGGCGACATGGGCCTTGCCGATGAACGGCAGCAGGTGGTGTTCGCACAGCGAGTACAACTCGATGTCCTTGACCAGCACCATTTCGCTGTTGTCGGAGCTGAACAGGGCACCGTTGGTGACCTCTTCGAGTGTTTGCTCATAGCCGCGGCAAAGGTACTGCATGGCCTTGGCGGCACGTTTTGGCGTGTCGAGCAGGCCCTCGCGGGAGACGTCCTCGCCGAGTTGGCCGAGGATTGCGGTGTAGTTTTGTTCCAATGTCACAGGACTGTTTCCGTATGGGTTTCAGAACGGTACGGTGTATGCCTGTACCAATGTGAAGCGGTACGCCAGCGAGCGGTCGTGCAGCGTCGCCAGTGATTGGTGCACATAGTAGCGTAGGTATGCCGAGAGGTGTAATTCCCTGGAATGCGGGGTTTGCATTCGTGGCGAGGGGGCTCGTCCCCCGTTGGGCTGCGAAGCGGCCCCAAAACCTGGCGCCTCGGTGTATCTGATAAAGCGCAGTGGGCCTTATAGATTGGTGCTGCTTCGCAGCCCAACGGGGGACGAGCCCCCTCGCCACAGATGAACCTTTCCCAAGTCATTCACTCGTCACGGCCTTCAAGCATCGTGCGCTTGAGCATCACATACACCGCACCGGCGCCACCATGGCGCGGTTGGCAGGAGGTGAACCCGAGCACTTGGGTATGTTGGCGCAGCCAGGTATTGACGTGACTCTTGATCATCGGGCGCTTGCCGTCCAGGCGCACGGCCTTGCCGTGGGTCACACGTACGCAGCGGATTTCGAACTGGGTGGCTTCGGCAAGGAACGCCCAAAGGGTTTCCCGGGCCTTTTCCACGGTCATGCCATGCAGGTCGAGGCTGCCTTCGAAGGGGATCTGGCCGGCCTTGAGCTTGCGCACCTGGCTTTCCTGGACCCCGTCGCGGGACCACATCAACTCGTCCTCGGGGCCGACGTCAATCACGAACTGGTCCGATAGGCCGTCCACCGTGGTGGCGTCAGTGCGCACCGTGGCCGCCTGGCGCAGCTTGGCGATCTGCGCGCGGTCGGTCTTGGGTTTGCCGGTATCGGCGCGATCATGCTTGATCGGCTTGACGCCGCGCAGCTCGTTCTTGAATAGGGAAAAATCGTCGTCTTGCATGTCAGCCTCCGCGCGGGGCGGGCAGTTTACCCAAATCGAGGCGGTTGATGCGGGACAAAACGCTATCAGTGTTCCCTTAATCGTGCTTTTTCATCAGGTGCGAGGCGATGTTCAGCGACAGTGGCTGGCGCATACGGCGCCGGCAACGGCGCCACAGCCAGACGCCCAGCCACAGGATCAACAGCCCGCTGCCTAACAGCACGCCCGCACCGCCGGGGCTGGCATTGAGTTCGCCCAGCGCTGGCGAGTGACCGAGCAGACCGGCAGCGCCGGCCAACGAAAGCAGCAAGCCACACAACGCCAACAGCGCGGCAAATGCCACGCCCAGGCGCAGACGCCAGTTGCTCGGGCCCTTGGGGCGCAAGCGACGAGCGTCAAAACCATCGGATATCTTCATTCCGACCTTTCCTCCAGGGTATCGGCCCTTCGACCGGAAGATAAACAACTTGTTCCGGGCTGGGAGGCAATTGCGGTAAATGACAGGCTTTAGCGGATGAGCGGGGCCGTTGCGGTGGCCGCGCCGCTCATCAACAGGGTGATCAGATCAGATCTTGGGTCAGGGCAAGGGTGGCGAAGTTGTCGGCCATGATGGCCATTTCCGTCTGCTGGACATGCTCGGCGCTGAGGATACCGCCCTTGTAAGGCAGGTCGCGGGTAGCGCAGGCGTCTTCCACCAGGGTGCAGCGAAAGCCCAGGTTCTTCGCCGCGCGCACGGTGGTGCTGACGCTGGAGTGGCTCATGAAACCGCAGACGATCAAGTCCAGGGAGCCCAGGTTCTGCAGGGTTTTTTCCAGGTCTGTACCGTGGAAAGCGCTGGGCAGCAGCTTGCCAATGATGGTTTCGTCGCCCTGGGGTTCCAGGCCGGGAATAAATTCGCCGCGCTCGCCCTGGGGGTCGAACAGGCCGCCCACGGTGCCCAGGTGGCGCACATGCACGATGGGCCGCCCGGCCTTGCGTGCGGCAGCGCTCAGTTGCTTGATGTTTTCTACGGCGGCGTCCATGCCCGACAGGGCGAGCGGGCCGCTCAAATATTCTTTCTGGGCATCGATGATCACAAGGGTCGCGTGGCTCAAATTGGCCGGTGCGTAACCGCGACCGCTGAGTTGAAACATCGTCTTTGGAACGGACATTCTGGGGCTCCTGTGAGTGGGGCTTTTGCGACATTGTCCTCTGGCTGAGCGGTTCTGTGAATCGCTACTAACGTAAGGTGCGCCGTTGTTGGCCTACAGCCTTGTCAAGAGGGACTGCTGTGTAACAGAAAAACCTTGAATCAGGTTGAAACTGACATGGCGCAGAGGTTTTTCATACATCGTCCGTACAGCTTAAGGCTGTTAGAATTGCCAGTCGTTTTTTCCTGGAGCTTGCCCCGTGATCACTTCCCGCCTGCGCACCTTGCGCGACCACATCCGTTGGGCCGTCAGCCGTTTCCATGGGGAAGACCTGTTTTTTGGCCATGGTACCGACAATGCCTGGGACGAAGCCCGGCAATTGGTGTTGGGTGCGCTGCACCTGCCTTGGGAAATTGCCGACAGCTATCTGGACTGCAACCTCGAAGAAGAAGAGATTTCCCACGTACAGCGTCTGCTGCATCGCCGTATCCACGAGCGCGTGCCCACCGCTTACCTGTTGAAGGAAGCCTGGTTCTGCGGCATGTCGTTTATCGTCGACGAGCGCGTGTTGATCCCGCGCTCACCGATTGGTGAACTGATCGAAAACCGCTTCGAACCCTGGCTGGCCCAGCCTCCGGCGCGCATCCTCGACCTGTGCACCGGCTCCGGTTGTATCGGCATCGCCTGCGCCTACGAGTTCCAGGACGCCGAAGTGGTGCTGGGGGACTTGTCCTTCGAAGCGCTGGAAGTGGCTAACCAGAACATCGAGCGCCATGGTGCCGACGAGCGCGTGTACACCGTGCAGGGTGATGGTTTCGACGGTCTGCCCGGCCAGCGCTTTGACCTGATTGTGTCCAACCCGCCATACGTCGATGCCGAAGACTTTGCCGACATGCCCGATGAATACCAGCACGAACCTGAGCTGGGCCTGGCCTGCGGTGACGATGGCTTGAACCTGGTGCGGCGGATGTTGGCCGAGGCGGCCGATCATCTGACCGAGAAGGGTTTGTTGATTGTCGAGGTGGGCAACAGCCAGGTGCACGTTGAGGCGCTGTACCCGGAAGTGGATTTTGCCTGGCTGGAGTTCCAGAATGGTGGCCATGGCGTGTTCATGCTCACGGCGGAGCAGTGCCGGGCGCATCAGGCGGTGTTTGCCGCCAGGGTTTAGCCTGGTCCATGTGGGAGCTGGCTTGCCTGCGATGCAGACGACTCGGTGTATCAGCTACACCGAGTTGATGCCATCGCAGGCAAGCCAGCTCCTACATTTGATTTGGATTCTTCAGTTACAGCGTGTTGTCAGCGGTGCGTCGCGATCCAGATCAATAGCCCCGCCTGGAACACGGTAAATGCTACCAGGCAGGTGATGGTGAAGCGCAAGCCGCTGTCTTCGCGCTTGAACTTGATGACCTTTTCTTCTTCGTGACGCAGTTTCACTTCCTGTTCCGCCAGGTTCTGCTCGGCCTGTTGCAGCATCTGCGCCGCTTCCAGGATTTCCACGAACTGCACCTTCTCGGTGTTCCAGCTGTCCAGCACTTCGCTGACCTTGCCCGGCTGCACGTGCCCTTTGAGGTGCTGCACATCGGCGTAGGCCACATCAAAGCCCTGGATCCGCAAAAAGTGATCGCGGCGCAGGCGAGTGGCTTCGTTCAGCGCGTCCTTGTTCGCCAGGTCCACGCCGTCGACGCGATAGTGCGACCACTTCTTCTTTGCCCACGCGGCGCCCTGGGCTACCAGGAAACGGCCGAGGCCCCGGTTTGCCGGTTCGATTTCCAGGCTGTTGCCCGGGCCAAAATGCACGCGGTGGGTGGCGTGGTCGACCCACACATCCAGGCGATTCTGTTCGTGCCGCACCCGTTGGCCAGGCAGTTGGATGACCATGCGCAGCAGGCTGTGGTCCTTGTTGTTGCGTTCGGCATAGCCAAACTGCACAAAACGCAATGGCCGGGCGCCGGTGGCGCGGTCAGTGGCCAAGGGCGCCAGGCGCAGCATCTTGAAGTGTTCGGCCTCAACCTCCGCCCACGGCAGAGCAGCCGCCGTTTCGGTTTCGGCGGTGCTCTCGGCGGGAGATTCCGGTACTGCTTCGGTGTTCGTCATTCGGCGCGATCCTGTCCAAGCCCAGCAAGTCGACAGGCTTTTTGCTGTCGACCTTGTGCTTATCGGCCGTTTGTTCCAGGACTGGAGGGTGAATAGTGGGTTATCGGGGGCGAAGTCCGTCGATAAAGCCAACCAGACGCCTGCCCAGCGCATCGGCGAGGGGCAATTGTGGATTGTTGTAGGAACTCAGTTGTTGCTTCACATCGTTGGGTACGATGCGCATGACGTGGTTCATGCCGGGAATCACCGCCAACTCGGCGTCGGGCTTGGCCTGCTTGAGCTTTTCGGCATCGGCCACCCCCACTTGCAGGTCGGTGGTGCCCTGGACAATCAGGGCCGGCATGTTCAGGCGGGCGAACGCCGCCGCAGGATCTGCACGAAACAGGCTGATCAGGTAAGGCTGCACGCTGGGGCGGAAAATACTTTGCAGCGGGCCGGGCACATCGCCATCCACCTGGCCGGCCTTGAGTCGGTCGAGGATCTGGTTACTTCGCAGCAGCAGAGCCGGTGGCAGGTGATCGGCCAGTTGCTGGCGGATCACCTGGTCCACCGGGCGGGCACTGCCGGACAGGGAAACCACCCCGGCGGGGTCGAGCTCAGGGGCGGCGAGGGCTGCGACCAAGGCGCCTTCACTGTGGCCCAGTACCACCAGGGGCCCGAAGCGCGGATCGGCCTTGAGGGATTTGCCCCAGGCCACCGCGTCGGCCACATAGGCGTCCAGCGTCAGATTGCGCTCATCGGGCGTAGCCTTGAGGCTGGCGGCCACGCCGCGTTTGTCGTAGCGCACGCTGGCAATGTTATGGCGGGCCAGGACCCAGGCCAGGCGTTTGAGGCTGTCATTGCGCGCCCCTTCAGCACTGTTGCCGTTGCGATCGGTGGGGCCGGAGCCGGCAATGATCAGCACCACGGGCACGGGTTTGTCAGATTGGGGGAGTAGTAACGAGCCAAACAACTCGCCGCTGCCGGTGTCCAGGCTGATGGGGCGTTGCAGCACCACAGGTGCGGCGGCGTGGGCGGCGGTGCAGATCAGGGTGAGGGTAAACAGTAAAACTCGCAGCATCATCGCGCCATCATGAGGAAGGTGCCGGTTGGACCAACGTCTACCGGGAAGGTTTCGAGGATGAACTACTGGGTGAGCCTGCGTATACTGGCGCGCTTAGTTATCACGGTTGAGTTGATTCAACTGATTTCACGGAGCGCTCTGCATGTCCGGCAATACCTACGGCAAGCTGTTCACTGTCACCACCGCAGGCGAAAGCCATGGTCCGGCGTTGGTCGCCATTGTCGACGGCTGCCCGCCCGGCCTTGAGCTGTCCCTGGACGACCTGCAGCGCGACCTCGACCGCCGCAAGCCCGGCACCAGCCGCCACACCACCCAGCGCCAGGAGCCCGACGAAGTCGAAATCCTCTCCGGCGTGTTCGAGGGCCGCACCACCGGGTGCGCCATCGGCCTGTTGATCCGCAACACCGACCAGAAGTCCAAGGACTATTCGGCGATCAAGGATCTGTTCCGCCCGGCCCATGCCGACTACACCTACCACCATAAATACGGTGAGCGCGACTACCGTGGCGGTGGCCGCAGTTCGGCGCGGGAAACCGCGATGCGCGTAGCCGCCGGGGCCATCGCCAAGAAGTACCTGGCGACCCAGGGCATCGTGATCCGTGGCTACATGAGCCAGTTGGGCCCGATCGAAATCCCGTTCAAGACCTGGGACAGCGTGCAAGACAACGCTTTCTTCAGCCCCGACCCGGACAAGGTGCCGGAACTGGAAGCCTATATGGACCAGTTGCGCCGTGACCAGGATTCGGTAGGCGCCAAGATCACCGTGGTCGCCGAAGGCGTGATGCCGGGCCTGGGCGAGCCGATCTTCGACCGCCTGGACGCCGAACTGGCCCACGCGCTGATGAGCATCAACGCGGTCAAGGGTGTGGAAATCGGCGCCGGTTTCGCCTGCGTAGCCCAGCGTGGCACCGAGCATCGCGATGAGCTGACCCCCGGAGGCTTTGTCAGCAACAACGCTGGGGGCATTCTTGGGGGCATCTCCTCCGGCCAGCCGATCGTGGCGCACCTGGCACTCAAGCCGACATCGAGCATTACCACGCCGGGCCGTTCCATCGATGTGCATGGCAACCCGGTGGACGTGATCACCAAGGGCCGCCATGACCCTTGCGTCGGCATCCGCGCCACGCCGATTGCCGAGGCAATGATGGCCATTGTGCTGATGGACCACCTGCTGCGCCATCGTGGGCAGAATGCCGATGTGCGCGTGAGTACCCCGGTGCTGGGCCAGCTGTGACGGTCTGACCGTGACAGCACTCCCGTACTGGCGACTTTCCAGCTTCTATCTGTTCTATTTCGCCCTGCTGGGGGCGACGGCGCCATTCCTGGCGCTGTACTTCCATCATCTGGGATTCTCCAGCGCGCGCATTGGCGAACTGGTAGCGATCCCGATGCTGATGCGCTGTGTGGCACCCAATATCTGGGGCTGGCTGGGGGACTACACCGGTCGGCGCCTGGCCATCGTGCGCTTTGGCGCGGTATGCACGCTGCTGAGTTTCTCGCTGATCTTCGTCAGCCAGAGCTACGCCTGGCTGGCGCTGGTGATGGCCCTGCATGCGTTCTTCTGGCATGCGGTGCTGCCGCAGTTCGAGGTCATCACCCTGGCGCACCTGCGGGGCCAGACCTCACGCTACAGCCAAGTCCGCCTGTGGGGCTCCGTGGGGTTTATCCTCGCCGTAGTCGCCCTGGGTCGGCTGTTTGAAGCCCTGAGCCTGGACATCTACCCGGCGGCAATCGTGTTGATCATGGCCGGGATCATCGGTGCCAGTTGGTGGGTGCCCAATGCCCAGCCGGCCGCCACCGGCGATCGCGAGGCTGGCGACGGCTTCCTGCGGCAATTGCGCAGCCCTGGGGTGCTGGCGTTCTATGCCTGTGTCGCCTTGATGCAAATGAGCCATGGCCCGTACTACACCTTTCTCACCCTACACCTGGAAAACCTCGGTTACAGCCGTGGCATGATCGGCCTGTTGTGGGCCCTGGGCGTGGTGGCGGAAGTGTTGATGTTCATGGCCATGAGCCAGATTCTCACGCGCTTCTCGGTACGGCGGGTGCTGGTGGCCAGTTTTCTGTTGGCGGCGTTGCGCTGGTTGTTACTGGGTTCGTTCGCCGAATTCCTGTGGGTGCTGCTATTTGCCCAATTGCTGCATGCCGCGACCTTTGGCAGCTTTCATGCGGCGGCCATCCAGTTTGTGCAGCGCAGCTTCGGTGCACGCCAGCAAGGCCAGGGCCAGGCCCTGTATGCGGCGCTGGCCGGCAGCGGTGGCGCGCTGGGCGCCTTGTATTCCGGTTATAGCTGGAACCAGCTGGGGCCGACCCTGACCTTCAGTATCGCCAGCCTCGCGGCCCTGGCCGCCGCGTTGGTCATGGCGCTGCGCTTGCCCGAGGAACGGCCGTGAGCCCGGCCCATCATCTGCAGACTCTTACCGCCCAAGGACCCCTTTTATGAGCATTCTCTTCGTTTATCACGTTGCCACCCCGGACACCCCGAACAAGGTCCTGACCCACGCTGACGATATTGCCTCGACCCTGGCCGAGCAGGGCGTGGGCTTCGAGCGCTGGCAGGCGAGCACCCGCGTCGAGGCCGGTACCAGCGCGGCCGAGGTGACGGCGGCGTACCAGGGGCAAATCGACAGCTGGATGACCGCAGAGGGCTACGCGCAAGTCGAGGTGTTAAGTGTGAACCGCGAGCATCCGCAAAAGGATGCCGTTGCTGGGCGTTTGCGCGATGAATATCGCCATGATGCCGACGAAATCCGCCTATTCGCCGCCGGGCGAGGGCTGCTCGGCCTGCATATTGGCGATTACGTCTACACGGTGCTCTGCGAAAAACATGACCTGCTGCGCATTCCGGCCGGCATGCCGCGTTGGTTTGACCTGGGTGAAGAGCCGCGGGTGGTCGCCATCAGTCTGTTCAAGACGGCGTCTGGGGCTGTGGCGCAAGTAACCGGCAGGGACATCGCCCAGGCTTTCCCCGGGCTGGATGATTGATCTTAGTTCACTTTCCACAAACTTATTCAATACTCCGAAGTTGGATAAGTTTGTGGGAATGGGCTCTATAGTTTGTAAGTTCCAGCTATTTGTCTGTGGGTCGATGTGTTAATTCCAGGCTTTATGTAACTCTCCCGTCGCTGTGCATTTATCTGTCAATAGGAGGAGTCCGAATATTGGCAGTGCAATTCAATAAGAGACGGAGAGGTATGCATGAGCAGCCCAGAGGAGTCGACCCTATCCGTGGCGCCCGCGGCACACGAGGCCGGTGAACAGGCGTCCAGCGACAGGGCGGGTGGCGCACAACTGGCGTTGCCGAATAAGCCGCTGACTGCCAAGGAACTGGAAATACTGCGTTGGGCCACGCAGGGCAAGACCGTATGGGAAATCAGCCGGATCCGTTGTGTCTCACAAGCTACGGTGAAATTTCATCTGCGCAATATCTACGGCAAGTTGCACGTCAATAACCGTGTCCAGGCGGTGAGCGAGGCGATCAAGCGCGGTTTGTGCAGATAAAAAAAGGCCGTGAAGCCTGACAGCTTCACGGCCCAGTAAAACAAATCGGTATTCAGGCCGAGTGGTAGGTTGGCAGGGCAAAGCGGTGCTGGCTTTGCAGCATCGAAATCTGCGGCAGCTCGCTGGCCTGTTCTGCCAGGTCACGACGGATGGCGCTGATGACCCAGGTCAATTGGTCGGCAGTGTGCAGCTGCTGGTACGAGATCGAGCGTTTGATCTGCTTGCCCTCAGTGTTGCGCAGGGTCAGCAGGATCCCACCATCAGGACGCGCTTGAGTGGTGACGTCGTAGTTGGAGAATACAGAAGCGAATTTGTCTTGGATCAGGCTCATGTCTATCGGCTCCATTGGCTCGTGTTGTGCGGCATGGAGTGATAGGTGCAGTGATTGTGCCAGTATTGGTTTTTGTAAAAAATCCTTATAAATCAATATCATATAAAAAACTGAATTTTTCGGATTCGTGCAATATGCATGAATGGCCATCGTGCATCCTGCATTTTGCGCTATTGGCCGGTGACGAACGGTGCTGGGCACCGCCTCGATGTGGGATACAAAACATTGCAAATCCCGCGTGTACAGCCAAGGAATGGCTGGCGTATTTTCCTGCAAGGCATTCAGGAGCGGTCCTACACCCCATGAAGGCCCGCAGACTCTACGAATAATAAGAAAAAGGACTTCTGTACATGAGCAATCCGAACAGCGAGATGATTACCCTCGGCATGATGTTGCGCAAGGTGCCGACCATTGTCAGGGCCCTGCCACGCCTGGTGCGTGGTATCCGCGTCGCCAATATCACTGACCCCGACCAACCCTGCGGATTGGGCTGGACCTTCGAACAGGCCACCCAGCGCAACCCCGAGGGCGCGGCGCTGCTGTACGGCGATCAGGTGCTCAGTTATCGCCAGGCCAACCAGCACGCCAACCGCATCGCCCATCACCTGCAGGCCCAGGGCATTGGCAAGGGGGATGTGGTCGCGCTGTTTATTGAAAACCGTCCCGAACTGCTGCTGACCGTGCTGGCGGTGGCCAAGGTCGGCGGCATCTGCGCCATGCTCAACACCGCGCAAACCCAGGCGGTGCTGGTCCACAGCCTGACCCTGGTAGACCCGGTGGCGATTGTGGTCGGCGCTGAACTGGTCCAAGCCTACGACGCCGTGCGCGGGCAGGTGGCGATTGATCCTCAGCGTACCTGGTACGTTGCCGAGCAACAGGCGGCGCCGGTGCCTGCTGGCTATATCGACCTGATGGCGGCCAGCGCGGACTGCTCGCCGGACAACCCGGCCAGCAGCCAACAGATCTACTTCAACGACCCATGCTTCTATATCTACACCTCCGGCACCACCGGTTTGCCCAAGGCTGGCATTTTCAAGCATGGCCGCTGGATGAAATCCTCGGCCAGCTTCGGCACCATCGCCCTGGACATGGGCCCGGAGGATGTCGTCTATTGCACCCTGCCGCTGTACCACGCCACCGGGCTTTGCGTGTGCTGGGGCTCGGCAATTGCCGGTGCGTCAGGGTTTGCCATCCGCCGCAAGTTCAGCGCCAGCCAGTTCTGGGACGATGTGCGCAAATTCAACGCAACCACCCTGGGATATGTCGGTGAGTTGTGCCGCTACCTGATCGACCAGCCGCCAAGCCCGCGCGACCGCGACAATCGCGTGGTGAAGATGATCGGCAACGGCTTGCGCCCAGGGGTGTGGGGGCCGTTCAAGGAGCGCTTTGGGGTCGATCATATCTGCGAACTGTACGCGGCCAGCGACGGCAATATCGGCTTCACCAACGTGCTGAATTTCGACAACACCATCGGCTTTTCCCTGATGCATTGGGCACTGGTGGACTACGCCCACGACACCTGCGAACCGATCCGTGGCAGCAATGGCTTTATGCGTGAAGTGCAGAAGGGCGGGCAGGGCCTGCTGCTGGCCAGGATCGACGACAAGGCACCGTTCGATGGTTACACCGACCCGGAAAAGAACCGCAAGGTGGTGTTGAGCGATGTGTTCGAAAAGGGCGATCGCTATTTCAACACCGGCGATCTGCTGCGCAGCATCGGCTTTGGCCATGCGCAGTTCGTCGACCGTCTGGGCGACACCTATCGCTGGAAGGGCGAGAACGTCTCCACCACCGAGGTCGAAAACATCTTTATGCAGCACCCGCAGATCACCGAGGCGGTGGCCTACGGCGTGGAAATCGCCAACACCAACGGCCGCGCCGGGATGGCGGCGATTACCCCATCCGAATCCCTCGCAACTCTGGATATGCAGGCTTTGCTGCAGTTCGCCCTGAGCCAGATGCCGACCTATGCGGTGCCGCTGTTCCTGCGGATCAAGGTCAAGATGGAAACCACTGGCACCTTCAAGTACCAAAAGGTGCGGCTCAAGGAGGAGGCGTTCGACCCGGCCAGGGTGGGTGATGATCCACTCTATGCCTGGCTGCCAGGCACGGATGGCTATGTGCCTGTGACCGAGCAGGTGCTGGCGGATATTCAGGGCGGAAAATATCGCTACTGACGGCACGTGATAGAGCCTGACTATTGCTGCCTTCGGCAAAAAAGGGGTGACAGGCGTGGCGCTGCTCGGGAAACTGACGGCCTTACGCCACACCCCATAGGGAGCCGCAGATGTCAGATCAAGCCAAACAAATGACCGAAGAAGAAGCCGCCGAATTTGCCGAGCAGGTCTTCGACGTGGCCCGCCGGGGCGATGCCGCCATGCTGGCCGCGCTGCTGGCCAAAGGTTTGCCGGTCAATCTGCGCAATCACAATGGCGATACCTTGTTGATGTTGTCCGCCTATCACGGGCATGCCGAGGCGGTGAAAGTGCTGCTGGAGTTCAAGGCCGACCCGCAGATCGCCAACGATAAGAATCAATTACCGATTGCCGGTGCGGCATTCAAGGGCAACCTGGCGGTGGTCACGGCAATGATCGAAGCTGGCACTCCGGTAGACGGTGCCTCTGCCGATGGCCGCACGGCGCTGATGATGGCGGCGATGTTCAACCGTACCGAGATGGTCGAGTACCTGATCAGCGTCGGGGCCAACCCCAAGGCCACGGATGCTCAAGGGGCGACCGCCCTGGTGGCGGCCCAGACCATGGGTGCGGTGGATACGACGGCGCAGTTGCAAAAACTGGTGTAGGCTTTGCGCCCTCAAAATCAGCCTCGCCACAGGATTCGCCCATGAACACCGCGCTCGTCGAACTCATCACTAAAATCAGTTCCGGTTGCCTGGGCGAGGCCGAGATCGCGCAGATCGCCGACGAGGCCACCCAGGCCTACGCCGATGCCGACGGATTCCTGGCGGCCAACCCCGATATCAACTATGACGACAGCTTCCCCATCCCTCTGGGCGAGTGGATTGTGGTCGGTAGTCTGCCGGAAACGGTGTTGTTCCAGGCTGATACTTACCAGGACCTGTTCGCCCAGATCGTTGCCTCCTTTGGTCCCGACGTTGCGTTCAACCTCAAGCCAAAGCAATTGGCCAAGACCGAGGCGCTCACGGCGCTCAATCGCATCCAGATCCAACTCAGTGCCATGAACCCGGAAAACGGCGGCTATACGCTGATGAACTTCAGCCAGTTGCTCGATGATGAGATCCAGGCGGTGTTGGTGTACGGCAACGACGTACCACGGGTGCTGGAGTTGTGTGCCGCAGTCGGGATCAAGGGCGAACCCTCCCTGGAAGCCCTGCGCATCGCGTTGCATGTCTGAAATAAAACGGAACCCTCGTCAGGGCTGGCTATCCTAAGCAGGCAAGCCCTCACTTAGGAGCGACACCATGGGTTCCACATTTAATGGTCTGATCGGGTTGATCATCCTTGCACTGGATATCTGGGCGATCATCAACGTGTTCAAAAGCGGCGCCAGCACCGGGGCCAAAGTGTTGTGGATCCTGTTGATCCTGCTGTTGCCGGTATTGGGCCTGATTATCTGGGCCATCGCCGGGCCACGGGGCAATGTGCGGATCTGATCTTCATTGGGCACGATCAAATAGTGTGCGGCCTTGCCCGCGATAGCTCTGAGTATCTACACAAGTATCTTCTTGGTATGGGTACATATCCGTTGTTGCGGTCACGGCCACTTAGGGTTCCGCCCTTACGGCGGGTCACTTTCGAAGAGCGCGAAAGTAACCAAAGCGCTCTTGCCCCACCACTCGGTGCCTCGCCTAGGCTCGGCATGCCCGCAGTCAGGCATTGCTCCGTGGGCCCGCCGCGATCGGCCATCCATGGCCGTGTCGCGGCTACCCCGGCATCCTGCCGGGGTGCCCACTGCGCAATACCTGCCTGCGGCCAGCGTGGTTTGACGGGGCGCCCAAGATCAAAAGCCAGATCAAAAGCTGAGCAAAAGCAACAACAAAGCCAGAGCGCAGAGCTGCATTCCCCTGTGGGAGCGGGCTTGTTCTGGTCAAGTTTTTCCGGACACCGACTACGGTAATTAAGCCGACTGCTGCTCCATGGCTATTGGCGACAGGTAGTTGTTGTAGCTGTGGAGCCTGATTCGGTTGTATCGCATGAAGAAGCTGGTCATATCCTGCCTGGCTTCTTCAACTGTTGTGTAGCCCTTGGTGGGCACCCACTCTGATTTGAGTGTCCCGAAGAAACGCTCTGTTGGCGCGTTGTCCCAGCACTGCCCCCTACGGCTCATGCTTTGCGCTATCCCATGCTCCAGCAGTGCGGACTGAAAGAGCTGGCTGGTGTATTGGCAGCCTTGATCCGAATGAAACATCAAGCCTGCATGTTTGCCTCGAACCTCCACCGCCATTCTCAGCGCTCTGCTAACCAGGTTGGCGTCATTGACCAGAGAAAACGCCCAGCCAACGATTCGACGGGCGAACAGATCAATGACCGCTGCCAAGTGATACCAGCGCTTCCCAACCATCAGGCTGGTAACGTCGCCGCACCAGACCTGATTGATTGCGGTTGGCTCGAAGTTACGCTCGAGCAGGTTCTTGGCCACAAATGCTTCGACGCCTCTAGAGCGATACTGATGGCGGCGGCGCTGTCTGCTGGCCAGGTTTGCCTCCGCCATGAGTCTTCCGGCCAGATGCCGTCCCACCTTGATCTGCTGGGCCTTCAAGTGCTGAGAGATCATCCGCGCGCCTGCACTTCCCCGGCTTTCGACATGCAGTTGCACGACTTTTGCTCTGAGCGCGTCACGCTTGGCATTCGGCGCTGAGCGACGCTTAAGCCAGTCATAAAACGCGCTGCGGGAAACGCCCAGCGCACTACAAAGCAGACGGGTCGGATATGAGCTCGACTCCCTCAGCTCCTCGATCAGGAAAAAACGATCGGGATCCGACATCAAGAGAGCCGTAGCCTTTTTTAAGATTTCAGCCTCGGTCTCCAGGCGCTTGACCTTGGCTCGCAGCTGTTGAAGCTCTCGCTGTTCGTCGCTGATTGCTTTGGTACCTGCCACTGGCTGCCCTTTCTGACGTTCTTTACGAACCTGATCAACCCAGCGGCGCAGGGCCGTAGGGCCAACGTCCATCGATGCACAGACGTCAGGAACTGAGCAGTTATCATCAAGAACCATGCTTGCAGCACGTTGCTTGAACTCGCGGGTGTAGGTCTTTCGTTCTTGCATGGAACCTCCTGGTTGGGCGAATCATATCGCCCTTAAGAGGTGTCCGGGATCATTAGGCCAGTTCAGCTTGCTCGCGAATGCGGAGTGTCAGTCAATGCATTTATCAACTGACAGACTGCATTCGCGAGCAAGCCCGCTCCCACAGGGGGACGCGCACGCTTCGACGATCAGGCCGGCTGTCAGGCCGCCTCGCTCTGCTTGTGATTTTGATCTTAGGCGCCCCGTTAAACCACGCTGGCCGTCATCCGATATTGATTTGGGGGGTAAACCGGCAGGACGCCGGTTTAGCCGCGCTGGGCCATGGATGGCCCATCGCGGCGGCCCCCCAAATCAATGTCGGATTACGGGCACACCGAGCCTAGGCGAGGTGCCGAGTGGTGGGGCAAGAGCGCTTTGGTTACTTTCGCGCTCTTCGAAAGTGACCCGCCGTAAGGGCGGAACCCTAAGTGGCCGTGACCACAGCAATGGATATGTACACCCCCCCCAAAAAGAGCAACTTGTGTAGATCCTAATGCCCCATCATTACCCGGTTAATTGGCTGACACGCCGCTATCGCGAGCAAACCCACCCCCCACATTTTTGTACCCCGCATCCACTAGATTTGTGTGTCTGGATATTCGCTGCACAAAATTTTCACACTTCATCCAAGACAATTCCCCCGCTTTATTTTCCTGCCACAGTCCGTCTGTGTCGCCAGGAGCCCTGCGCGCTGAGTAATCAATAGCGTTGCCGACGTTGATCGGGCACCATCTGCCCACCGCGTAATACCCTGGACCCTATGCCTCTATTGGCCGGGGCAGGACGCCGCTGCATTATTTCGCAACTTAAACTTCCAATGGGTCCTCAAACAACATGGCAAACCCGGACGCCCTGAATCAGCAGCGAGCTTCTAATCGCCTGCTGCAACCCACCGTCAAATCCCACCTGGCCTACACGCTGCTTTGCGCCCTGGTCATGATGGTGATGCTCTCCCTGCTGCGCCTCGGGCTGTTGATCTACAACAGCGACATGATGCTCGACACCCCGGCCTCGACCTTCCTTGAAGCGTTCGTCAACGGCCTGCGCCTGGACTTGCGCCTGGTGGTGTACCTGAGCATCCCGCTGATCCTGGCCTTGTTCAGTGTGCGCGCCATGGCTGCTCGCGGGTTCTTCCGGCTGTGGCTGACGGTGGTCTCCAGCATCGCGTTGTTCCTTGGCCTGATGGAGATGGACTTCTACCGCGAGTTCCACCAGCGCCTCAACGGCCTGGTCTTCCAGTACGTCAAGGAAGACCCGAAAACCGTGATGAGCATGCTCTGGTACGGTTTCCCGGTGGTGCGTTACCTGCTGGGCTGGGCCGTGGGGACGTTTATCCTGAGCATCGCCTTCAAGGGCGCTGACCGTGCCACGCGGCCCCGTGGCCCGTTCAGCGGTGGCACCGTCGGCACTCGCCAGGTTGCCCCGTGGTACGGCCGCGTCGCGGTGTTCATGGTGTGCCTGCTGATCGCCGTGGTCGCCGCGCGCGGTACCCTGCGCCAGGGCCCGCCGCTGCGTTGGGGTGACGTGTACACCACCGACTCCAACTTCGCCAACCACCTGGGCCTCAACGGTACGTTGTCGCTGATCGGTGCGGCCAAGGCGCGTTTTTCCGAGCATCGCGAGAACGTCTGGAAAGCCACCCTGGAGCAACCGCTGGCCACCCAGACCGTGCGCGACATGCTGGTGTTGCCCGACGAAAAACTGGTGGATACCGACACCGCCGCCGTGCGCCGTGACTTCACGCCACCGGCCGAGAAGACCCTGCCGATCAAGAACGTCGTGGTGATCCTGATGGAAAGCTTCGCCGGTCACTCGGTGGGCGCGTTGGGCAGCAACGGCAAGATCACGCCGTACTTCGATGAGTTGACCAAGGAAGGCCTGCTGTTCGACCGTTTCTTCTCCAACGGCACCCATACCCACCAGGGCATGTTCGCCACCATGGCTTGCTTCCCGAACCTGCCAGGCTTCGAATACCTGATGCAGACCCCGGAAGGCAGCCACAAGTTGTCGGGCTTGCCGCAATTGCTCAGTGCCCGCGATTTCGACGATGTGTATGTCTACAACGGCGACTTCGCCTGGGATAACCAGTCGGGCTTCTTCAGCAACCAGGGCATGACCAACTTCATTGGCCGCAATGACTTCGTCGACCCGGTGTTCTCCGATCCGACCTGGGGCGTGTCCGACCAGGACATGTTCGACCGTGGCCTGCAAGAGTTGAAGGCGCGCGAGGGCGGCAAGCCGTTCTACGCACTGCTGCAAACCCTGTCCAACCATACGCCGTACGCCTTGCCGACGCCGTTGCCGGTCGAGCCGGTGACTGACCGTGGTCGTCTCAACGAACATTTGACGGCCATGCGCTACTCCGACTGGGCCCTGGGCCAGTTCTTCGAGAAGGCCCGCAAGGAGCCGTACTTCAAGGACACCTTGTTTGTGATCGTCGGCGACCATGGTTTCGGTAACGAGCAACAGATCACCGAGATGGACCTGGGCCGCTTCAACGTGCCGCTGCTGCTGATCGCCCCGGGCGTGCAGGACAAGTTCGGCGTGCGCGACCATACCGTGGGGACGCAGATCGACATCGTGCCGACCATCATGGGCCGCCTGGGCGGTGAAACCCGCCACCAGTGCTGGGGCCGTGACCTGCTCAACCTGCCGGAAGGCGACAAGGGCTTTGGCGTGATCAAGCCATCGGGCAGCGACCAGACCGTGGCGTTGCTCACCGCTGACCGTGTGTTGGTACTGCCCAAGGAAATGCCACCGAAACTGTGGCAATACGAACTGGGCGCCAACCCTACCGGCAAGGTAATCCCTGAGTCGGCGGATGAGGCACAACTCAAGCAGAAACTTGAGTCGTTCCTGCAAACCGCGACCAAGAGCCTGCTGGATAACACCGCAGGCGTGGTAGACGGCAAGCCGGACTAATCGCCAAGCAATAAAAAAGAGGCCTTCTTCAAGGCCTCTTTTTTTTGCATCTATTTTTTGTAGGAGCGAGCTTGCTCGCGAAAAATGCCCAGGCAACACGTTTGTTCTGGATAACCGCAGTACTGCTGAGTTCTTCGCGAGCAAGCTCGCTCCTACAGTTATGCAATCAACGCCGTTATATCTTGCCCAGCAACAACAGGATCAACAGCACTACCAGCACCGTACCGAGAATACCCGATGGCCCATAACCCCAGTTGCGCGAGTGCGGGAACACCGGCAGGCCGCCGACCAGCAGGAGGATCAGAACAATGATAAGAATGAGGCTCATAGGTTGTTTTCCTTATTCGTCTTCTGAAAAGACCTGATTGTTAATTGTCAGAGCCGCACATCTAAAACGGCTGCCTTAACCAATCTGACTCCTGCACTTTGCAGAAAATTCCCTGTTTTTTTAAAGCGATTTGGCCACTGGCTTATTTCCTTTTTAATTGTAGTGCGGCTTCGCGCTTAGTTTAAAAAGATTGAACTAACCCCAGGCCCTGGCATCCGACCGGGCCTTTGGTTTGCCCGCGGCATTCAGCAACTTGATGGTGCATGGGGCGGTGAATAACCTTCGCTACACTGGCGCGTACTTCTTCCCTGAACCACAAGGCTACTTCCTATGCAAAATCGCATGATGATCACTGGCGCCGGGTCCGGCCTGGGTCGCGAAATCGCTCTGCGCTGGGCCCGCGAAGGTTGGCAACTGGCCTTGTCGGATGTCAGTGAGCCGGGTTTGCAGGAAACCCTCGCGCTGGTGCTCCAGGCCGGTGGCGATGGCTTTATCCAGCGCTGTGACGTGCGTGACTACAGCCAGCTCACTGCCTTTGCCCAGGCCTGCGAAGTCAAGCTGGGCGGTATCGATGTGATCGTCAACAACGCAGGGGTCGCCTCTGGTGGATTCTTCAGCGAACTGTCCCTGGAAGATTGGGACTGGCAGATCGCGATCAACCTGATGGGCGTGGTCAAGGGCTGCAAGGCTTTCCTGCCGCTGCTGGAAAAAAGCAAGGGCCGGATCATCAACATCGCTTCCATGGCGGCCCTGATGCAAGGCCCGGCCATGAGCAACTACAACGTGGCCAAGGCTGGTGTGGTGGCACTTTCGGAAAGCCTGCTGGTGGAACTCAAGCAGCAGGAAGTCGGGGTGCATGTGGTTTGCCCGTCGTTCTTCCAGACCAACCTGCTGGACTCGTTCCGCGGCCCCACCCCGGCGATGAAGGCTCAGGTCGGCAAGCTGCTGGAAAGCTCGCCAATCACGGCGGCGGACATCGCCGATTACATCTACCAGCGCGTGGCGGCCGGTGAGTTCATGATCCTGCCCCATGAACAAGGGCGGATGGCCTGGGCCTTGAAGCAGAAAAACCCGCAGTTGCTGTATGACGAAATGACCAGCATGTCGGAAAAAATGCGCGCCAAGGCCCAGTCGGTCAAAAGTTAATGGGCGCAGGGGCAAGTGTGGCTCAAGCGCTTACTGTGGCGAGGGGGCTTGTCCCCCGATGGGCTGCGCAGCAGCCCTAAACCCAGGCGCTGCGGTCTGCCTGATAAAAAACGGCGGTCTTATTGGGGCTGCTGCGCAGCCCGGCGGGGGACAAGCCCCCTCGCCACACAGTAAACGGAGTGTTCAGTTTTTGTCTTCTGTTGCGGCGCTTTCCATATTTGTCTGTCAGTAAAGTTAACCAAGGCTTGTAGGGGAGGTCTGTTTAGCTAGCAAGGCATTGATGGGGCATGGGGGAGGGCGCATGGTCGATGTCCGGTAACTCTCAAAGGACAAACGCCATGCTGGTACTTAGCCGCGCGGTAGGCGAAATCATTTCCATCGGCGATCACATCACCCTGCGGATCCTGGAGGTCAATAGCTTCCAGGTAAAACTCGGTGTGGACGCGCCGGCAGGGGTCAATGTGCATCGGGCGGAGGTCTACGAAAAGATCCGCAACTTGCAGGGGCAGCCGCTGACCACCCATCCAGTGCCTGTACCCAACCCTTAGTCGAACAGATGCTTGGGCACATCGTGCTTGAGCATCAGTTGGCACTGTTCACTCTCCGGATCGAAAACGATCAGCGCCTGGCCCTTGGCCAACGCCTGGCGTACACGCAGTACCCGGGTTTCCAGGGGCGTGTCGTCGCCGTTATCGGTGCCGTCGCGGGTGACGAAGTCTTCAATGAGGCGGGTCAGGGTGTCGACTTCAAGTGCATCGTAGGGAATCAGCATACAAGCCTCAAATGATTGATCCCGGCGATGCTACTGTGCCGGGATCATTGTTGCCAGCGTCAGGTTTTCTGCCCGACCAGGCTATCCACCGACGGCACGCGGGTGTCGCTCTCCATTTGTGTCTCGTGTTCCAGTTGATGGCTGAAGCGGTCCAGGGAACCCTGGGCGGGCTGGGCATCGCTGGCAAATACCGGCGGACTGAGGATGTAGGCGCCAAGCAGGCGACTCAATGCCGCCAGGCTGTCGATATGGGTGCGCTCGTAACCGTGGGTCGCATCGCAACCGAAGGCCAGCAGCGCGGTGCGGATATCGTGCCCGGCCGTCACGGCCGAGTGGGCATCGCTGAAGTAATAGCGAAACAGATCGCGGCGTACCGGCAACTCATGGTCGGCGGCCAGGCGCAGCAGGTGACGGGACAAATGATAGTCATAGGGCCCGCCGGAATCCTGCATCGCGACGCTCACGGCATGCTCGCTGGAATGCTGGCCGGGGGCGACCGGGGCAATGTCGATGCCGACGAATTCGCTGACATCCCAGGGTAATGCCGCCGCCGCCCCGCTGCCGGTTTCTTCGGTGATGGTGAACAGTGGGTGGCAGTCGATCAGCAACGGTTCACCGCTGTCGACGATCGCCTTGAGCGCCGCCAGCAAGGCGGCGACCCCGGCTTTGTCATCCAGGTGACGGGCGCTGATATGGCCGCTCTCGGTGAACTCCGGAAGTGGGTCGAAGGCCACGAAATCACCGACACCGATCCCCAAGGAATCGCAATCGGCACGGGTGGTGCAGTAGGCGTCCAGGCGCAGTTCGATATGGTCCCAACTGATTGGCATTTCATCCACGGCGGTATTGAACGCGTGCCCGGAAGCCATCAGTGGCAGGACGCTGCCACGGATCACGCCATTGTCGGTGAACAGGCTCACGCGGCTGCCTTCGGCAAAGCGGCTGGACCAGCAGCCCACGGGGGCCAGGGTCAGGCGGCCATTGTCCTTGATTGCCCGCACGGCAGCGCCGATGGTGTCCAGGTGCGCGGAAACTGCGCGGTCGGGGCTGCTTTGCTGGCCCTTGAGGGTGGCGCGGATGGTCCCGCGACGGGTCATTTCAAAGGGGATGCCCAGTTCTTCGAGGCGCTCGGCGACGTAGCGCACGATGGTGTCGGTAAACCCGGTGGGGCTGGGGATAGCGAGCATTTCCAGCAGCACTTTCTGCAGGTAGTTGAGATCCGGTTCGGGGATGGTTCGGGTCATGGAAACTCCTGATGAGTTGAGGGCATCGATGGTTTCGATGAGGGGCCTGGGGTATTTGTTGCCTGCATTGGCCTCATCGCGGGCAAGCCCGCTCCTACAGTTGATCGCGTACCCATGGAGGAGCGGGCTTGCCCGCGATGAGGCCCGACCCGTCAACGCCTATCTCAAGCCGTGGACTGACTATGGGGAAACAACAAATCCACGAATTTCTCCGCAGTCGGTTGCGGTTCATGATTGGCCAAGCCGGCGCGTTCATTGGCTTCGATAAATACATACTCCGGCTGGTCGGCGGCCGGCACCATCAGGTCCAGGCCCACCATGGGGATGTCGAGGGCGCGCGCGGCACGTACGGCAGCGTCCGCCAGTGTCGGGTGCAGAATCGCCGTGACATCTTCCAGGCAACCGCCGGTGTGCAGGTTGGCGGTACGGCGCACGGCCAGCACTTCGCCGGAAGGCAAGATGCTGTCGTAGTCGTAACCTGCCGCTTTCAAGGTGCGTAGGGTTTCGTCGTCCATGGGGATGCGGCTTTCGCCATCGGTGGCCGCCTGGCGTCGGCGGCTTTGCGCCTCGATCAACGCGCCGACGCTGTGCTTGCCGTCACCGATCACCTGGGCCGGGCGGCGGATGGCGGCGGCCACCACTTCAAAACCAATGACCAGGATGCGCAGGTCCAGGCCTTCGTGGAAGCTCTCCAGCAATACCCGCGCGTCGAACTGGCGCGCCGCCTCGATGGCGTTTTGCACTTCTTCGATGGTCTGCAAGTCCACGGCCACGCCCTGGCCCTGTTCCCCGTCCAGCGGCTTGACCACGATGCGCTGGTGTTCGTCGAGAAACTCCAGGTTATCGTCGGCGCTGGCGGCCAGTTGCTGCGATGGCAATTTCAAACCGGCGGCGTTCAAGGTCTTGTGGGTCAGGCTTTTGTCCTGGCACAGGGTCATGCTGATGGCGCTGGTCAGGTCGCTCAACGACTCACGGCAGCGCACCCGCCGCCCGCCATGGCTGAGGGTAAACAGCCCGGCATCGGCGTCATCTACCTGCACGTCGATCCCGCGTCGGTGGGCTTCTTCGACAATGATCCGCGCATAGGGATTGAACCCCGCCTGCGGCCCAGGGCCGAGGAACAGCGGTTGATTGATGCCATTTTTGCGCTTGATCGCGAAGGTGGTGAGGGCGCGAAAACCGAGCTTGGCGTAGAGGCTTTTAGCCTGGCGATTGTCATGCAATACCGACAGGTCCAGGTAACTCAGGCCCCGGCTCATAAAGTGTTCGATCAGGTGGCGCACCAGCACTTCGCCGACCCCCGGCCGCGAGCATTGCGGGTCTACGGCCAGGCACCAAAGGCTGCTGCCGCTTTCCGGGTCGTGGAAGGCCTTTTGATGATTGAGACCCATGACGCTGCCGATCACCGCGCCGCTGTCTTCGTCCTCGGCCAGCCAGTACACCGGGCCGCCTTGATGGCGCGGGGTCAACAGGTTGGCATCCACCGGCAACATGCCGCGCCCCTGGTACAGGCGATTGACGGCCTGCCAATCGGCTTCGCTCTGTACCCGGCGAATGCGAAAGCCACGAAACACCCGGGTCGCCGGGCGGTAGTCGGTGAACCACAGGCGCAGGGTGTCGGATGGATCGAGGAACAATTGTTGCGGATCGATCCCGAGGATCTGCTGGGGCGCGGCCACATACAGGGCGATATCCCGCTCCCCCGGCTGCTCGTTGAGCAACTCCAGGGCCAGGCTCGCCGGGTCAGGGAAGGTATGCCCAATCAACAACCGGCCCCAGCCGCAATGTAATGCGATGGGCTGCGCGCTGGGTTCGCTGCCGTCTTCGGCCAGACGCGCTTGCAAGCGCTCGTAGGAAGGCGCCTGGCCGCGCAGCAGGCGTTGGCTGTAGGCCGTGGCGTGAGGTTTCATCAATCAGATTCCTTGTTCGCTGAGCCACAGGTTCAGCGCTGCCAATTGCCACAGCTTGGAGCCGCGCAGCGGCGTCAGTTGGCCTTGGGGATCGGTGAGCAGGCGGTCGAGCATCGCCGGGTTGAACAGGCCGCGATCCTGGCTCGGGTCCAGCAGCAGGTCGCGTACCCAATTGAGGGTATCGCCCTGCAAGTGCTTGAGCCCGGGTACTGGGAAGTAGCCTTTCTTGCGGTCGATGACCTCGCTGGGGATGACCCGGCGCGCGGCTTCCTTGAGCACTTGCTTGCCGCCGTCCGGCAGCTTGAATTTGCCCGGCACCCGGGCCGACAACTCCACCAGGCGGTAGTCGAGAAATGGCGTACGCGCTTCCAGGCCCCAGGCCATGGTCATGTTGTCCACGCGCTTGACCGGGTCGTCCACCAACATCACCGTGCTGTCCAGGCGCAAGGCCTTATCCACAGCGGCATCGGCACCCGGCTGTGCGAAATGTTCGCGCACGAAGTCGCCGGCGGCGTCATTGGCGGTCAGCCATTGCGGCGCGACAGTGGCGGCGTAGTCGTCGTAGCTGCGATCAAAAAACGCATCGCGATAGGCGGCGTAAGGGTCGCTCGCACCGTCCACCTGTGGGTACCAGTGGTAACCGGCGAACAACTCATCGGCGCCCTGGCCGCTTTGCACCACCTTGCAATGCTTGGCCACTTCCCGAGACAGCAGGTAGAAGGCGATGCAGTCATGGCTGACCATCGGTTCGCTCATGGCGCGGAACGCGGCCGGCAATTGCTCGATGATCTCGCTTTCGGCGATGCGCAATTGGTGATGCTGGGTGCCGTAGTGTTTGGCGATCAGGTCCGAATATTGGAACTCGTCGCCACGTTCGCCGCCGGCATCTTCAAAACCGATGGAGAAGGTCGACAAGTCCTGCACGCCCACTTCCCGCAACAGGCCCACGAGCATGCTCGAATCGACCCCGCCCGAGAGCAGCACGCCCACATCCACCGCGGCCCGTTGACGGATCGCCACGGCTTCGCGGGTGCTGTCGAGCACGCGGTCGGTCCAGTCTTCCAGGGTCAGGTTCTTTTCATCCTCATGGGGGCCGTAGGGCAGGGTCCACCAGGTTTTCTGCTCGGTAGTGCCGTTGGCGTCGATCCGCATCCAACTGGCGGGCGGCAGTTTTTCGATACCCGCCAGCAACGTGCGCGGCGCGGGCACCACGGCATGGAAATTCAGGTAGTGGTTGAGCGCCACCGGGTCGAGGATCGGGTTGATATCGCCGCCTTTGAGCAGCGCCGGCAACGCCGAGGCAAAGCGCAGGCGCTGGCCGGTGCGCGACAGGTACAAGGGTTTCACGCCCAGGCGGTCTCGGGCGATGAACAAGCGTTGGCTGTCGCGCTCCCAGATAGCGAAGGCAAACATGCCGTTGAGCTTGGGCAGCAGGGCTTCGCCCCAGGCGTGGTAGCCCTTGAGCAGCACTTCGGTATCGCCACCGGAATAGAACGCGTAACCCAGGGCTTCGAGTTCGCTGCGCAATTCGGGGAAGTTGTAGATCGCGCCGTTGAAGGCCAGGGACAGGCCCAACTGGGCATCGACCATCGGTTGGGCCGAGCCATCCGACAGGTCCATGATTTTCAGGCGCCGATGGCCCAGGGCAATCGGCCCTTGGGCATGGAAACCCCAGGCGTCGGGGCCGCGAGGGGCTAAGTGATGGGTGATGCGCTCAATGGCTGCCAGGTCGGCAGGTTGGGCATCGAAACGTAATTCTCCAGCTAATCCGCACATAAATTCCTTACCGGTTTTTCCGTTGGGGAGGGATAAAAGCGCACGCGCCAATACGGCGGGTACCCAGAGACTGACCCCATGCGTGTTGCGGGAGTTTTAGAACAATGCGTTATAAGGCAAATGGCCTGTGCGTCGATAAGGAGCGTTGCAGGTGACACCGACACGCGATCAAACCCCGGCGCGCCGAGTTGGAACGCCTCAGCGAGGAGGCGTTGAAATACCAGGAGTTGATCGGCTGGGGTTTGCCGTCAGTTTGAATGATCGCGCTTGAGGGTATTGCTGCGCACCAGGGTGCGTAAGGCAAAGCGATTCGGGTGGCAGGCTTCGGCCACGCTTCGGGGCAAGGGCAACGGCTCATTGTCGAGCCAGGCGGCCAGTAGCTCGGCGCTCAGCGGTGCGGTAATCAGGCCCCGGGAGCCATGGCCGCTGTTGACATACAAACCGTCCATCCAAGGGCAGGCAACGTCCGGCGTCTGGCGTGCATCCTTGCGCAGCGCCGCGTAGGCGTCGGCGAATGCCGGGCTGTCGGCCAGCGGCCCGACAATCGGCAGGTAATCGGGGCTGGTGCAGCGAAAGGCCGCGCGGCCTTGCAGGCTGTCCGGGGCGAGGGTCGACGCCTGCAGGCGCGCAGCCAGGTCGGGCGAGATCGCCTCCAGCAGTTCGAGGTTGCCCGCATGGTCGGCGGCAGTGGGGGTCAGGTCACAGCTTTTGAAGTCGAAGCTGGCCCCCAATGTGTGTTCGCCCTGGCGCGCCGGTGCCACGTAGCCTTCGGCGCACACCACCGTGGCCAGGGTTTGGCTGGTGTCGGTCTGTGGCACGCGGGTGATTTGCCCGCGAATGCGTTTGAGGGGCAACTCGGCGCCCGCCGCAAAAGCCTTGACCTCGGCGGCCCCGGCGAGCACCACCACCGCTGCGCTGGCCAGCAACTGTTGGCCATTCCAGGCCTGCCACTGGTCACCGACCTTGCGCAGGTCCAGCGCATGATGATGGGTCAGGACCTCGACGCCTGGCTGGTGCGCCTGCCAATCGCAGAGTGCGGGTGGATGGACCCAGCCGCCTTCGGGATAAAACAATCCACCTGATCCAAGGCCGATACCCGCCCGTGCCTGCGCCTGCTGTTGATCCAGCTGATGCACCAGCTGTGGGTCGAAGGCCGCCGCCAACTGCGCCTGGCGCTCGGCTTCCTTGGCGTTGAAGGCCAGTTGCAGGACTCCGCAGTTGTCCCAGTCGACCCCGCGCTGCAGGTGTTGCAGCAGGCGCCGGGTATGCCCGAAACCACTGACAATCAGTTGCGACAGCGCGGTACCGTGGGCGGACAGCTTGAGGTACAGCACGCCTTGCGGATTGCCCGAGGCTTCTTGCGCCAGGCCGGCGTGGCGTTCCAGCAGGCTGACCTGCCAACCGCGTGCCGCCAGGCTGGCCGCTGTGGTGCAACCGGCCAGGCCGCCGCCGATCACCAGGGCGCGGCGCTCGCCGGTGTAGGCCGGCGGACGGGCAAACCAGGGCTTGATGGCTGTGGGTGGCGGTGTTTCAGCCGGCCAACCGAGGAATTCACCCCGCAGGATTTCCCACTTGTGGCCGATGCCCGGCGTGCGTTTCATCTTGAACCCGGCGCCATTGAGCAGGCGACGTACCCAGCCGGTGCTGGTGAAGGTGCTGATGGTCGAGCCCGGTGCCGCCAGCCGCGCCAGTTCGGCGAACAGCTCGGCGGTCCACATGTCGGGGTTTTTCGCCGGGGCAAACCCGTCGAGGAACCACGCATCGACCTGCGCGTCCAGTTGCGGCAGTTGCTCCAGGGCATCGCCAATCAACAGCGTCAGGGTCACGCGGCCCGCGTCCAGCACCAGGCGCTGGAAACCCTGGTGAATGGCAATGTATTGCGCCAGCAGTTGCTCGGCCCAGGGCTGGAGTTCCGGCCATAGGGCCAAGGCCCGCTGCAGGTCGGTGTGGCTCAGGGGGTACTTCTCCACACTGACAAAATGCAGGCGGGCGCCGGGTGCGGCGTGCTGGTCAAACAACTGCCAGGCACACAGGAAGTTCAGCCCGGTACCAAAGCCCGTCTCACCAATCACCAGTCGCCCACCCGCGGGCAGCGCGGCAAAGCGCTGTTGCAGATGGTTCTGTTCAAGGAACACATAACGGGTTTCGTCCAGGCCCGACTGATCGGAGAAATACACGTCGTCGAAGACCCGCGAGCGCGGGCGTCCCTGGTCGTCCCAGTCAAGCTGGGCATTTGGCGATACGGGGTTCATGGGCAACTCGGCAAAGACAAGGCGGCCATTCTAGCCGATCACGGGAGCGGCGGCCGATCCACGCCGGCCTGTGGTGGTAGCCCGCTGCTGTTTGCACGCAAAAAATGCCTGCAATGACCCCGGTATCGATCAACTATCTGCGTAAATTCAATGGCTTGCGTCGGGTTATGGTGAATGGCTGATTAACGGGCAATAAAGGACATTGCGCATGCCGGACCAGGATGATTTGACCAAGACATGTACTCAATTGACCCAGCGCCAGTTGCAAGCCGCGTTGCTGGAAATCACCAACGACCTGCCCAAGGCCGAGGTCCTGCAAAAGCGCCTGCCGGGCTGGATGCTGAACGCTCCCAAAGGGGTGTTGGAGGCGCTGGAGCGCGATGCTGCGCAGATTGACGAGGCGAGGGCCGCAGTCGCAGGCCGCTTGCGCCCGTTGCGGTCACTGGATGAATTTTGCAGTGCGCAGTTGAAGGCCTACTGCCAGAGGCACTGGCAGGTCACGGTCGAGCCGCAGAAGGACCTGTTTGTGCGGGCTTTCTACGAATACCAGAAAGACGTCCTGCCGCTGGAATATGTCCGCAGTACCAAGCTGGAGCAGCAGACCCTGCTGCACATGGCCCTGCAGAACTTTACCGAGGAGGAAACACAAGACGCGCATTTTGCGCCGCAGTCGCGGCTGCAATTGGGCTCAGCCCTGCGTGGGGTGAGCCCTGTCTCAGTGCAGGCGTTTGCCAAGGGCTGCCGGGACCTTGATGTAGGGCGCTTGTATCAGCAGCACATCAGTGACGTGTTCAACCTCGACGTTGGTGAGCCCGGCGATGACGCCTATTTCAATGGCGTGGCGCTCGATATCGGTTGGATGAAAACCCTGGACATGAAAATCGACGCGCACATGGCCTGCATGCGCGGCGATATCACCCACCAGACCTATGGCCTGTTATGCACCCTGCTGGATCGCAAGATGGACCCGGTGCAGGCCAGGGGCCTGTTGTTTCAAGGGCGCCAGGTCATCTGGCAGGGCTTGAGTGCGCTGGATTGCTGCCTGTGGAGCGTGGTGGTGTTTTCTGGCCGGCCGATTGCCGATTACCCGCAGGAGCCCTGTGTGGTGTACATGCCCAATGAGCCGGGGCGACCTTTTTTTGAGTACCCCTCGCTCAACGACTTCAAGGTCTATCTGGATCTGAAGCTGGAAGTGCGCACCTACCGCACGTTTTTCACCGCTTACCTGGGCGAAATAGACCGGGTCGGTTTTTTCCGGCACTTTGACCAGCGCCGCACCCTGGGCGTGCTGGAGGCCAGGCCCATCACCACTAGCCTGGCGCAGCACTTTTTCGCCACCTATGCGGGCAAATTGCAGATCGACGCCCGGACCTTGGCGGTCCCAGTGGCGGATGTGGATGAAGAGGTGCGCAAACAGCGCCTGCTGGACTATCTGGACGCCGGGCTGACGCTGCTCAACCTCGCTGGGTTTGTGGTCCCGGCATTGGGCCTGTTGATGACCAGCGTGGCGGTGGGGCAGATGCTCGGCGAGGTGTATGACGGCATTGAAGATTGGCGCCGTGGCGACCAGGAAGAAGCGCTCAAACAATTGGTTGCCGTGGCGCAGGACATTACTTCAATGGTGTTGTTCGCCGCGGGGGCCAAGGTGGTGGGCAAGGTCTTCAAGCGCGCCCGACAAAGCTATGCCGATTACTTCAAGACGCTGGAAGCGGTGCGCTCCAACGACGGGCAGCCACGCCTGTGGCGGCCAGACCTCGGGCAGTATTCCCACGATCAACACCTGATCGACGAGGTGGCTGCCGACGCGCAAGGCGTCTACCAGGTGGGCGCGCGCTCATACGTCAAAGTCGGCGACAACCTGCATCAGGTGACCTACGAGCCCCAGCAGGGCGTGTGGCGGGCCAATCACCGCACGCGGCAGGCGGCCTATCGTCCGGTGATGTTGCACAACGGCGAGGGGGCCTGGCGCTTTGCGTTCGAGGATCCTGACGAGTGGGAAGACCAGGACTATCTGTTTTCCCGTCTGGAGCCGAGCAGTCGCCACCCTGCGCTGGACTCGCGCAAGCTGCGGCTGGTCAAGGACATCATCGATAAGCCCCACCGCTGGGGGTATCACCTGGCGCACGAGTGCCTGCCCTTTCCGGCGCGCTTTCGTGATCTGTACGAGCGTTTCAGGCTGGAGCAGTCGATCCGCGATCTGGTCTGGCTATTGGAGCGTGGCGCTTACCTCAATGGGCAAAGTGCGGCTACCCAGATGCACGCTTTGCCGCTGCTGCCGGGTTGGCCCGAGGGCCATTATTTCGAGGTATTGGATGCCCAGGGTAGCGTCACGGCGCGTTATCCCGCCGCCGGCCCGTTTGATGCCGCAGGGCGCTTGAGCATCGACGCGCAGGCGGTGGCTCAGGGGCGGGTATTTGATGTGCTGCTGGCTGGCCTGGATACGCAACACAAGGCTGCACTATTGGGTGAGGGGGTGGCCGCCAATGACGAGCACGGGGCGCTGGCGCGTCAATTGCTCGCCCACCTCAAGGCTGATCGCAAACCGTTGTTTGAACAGCTGTATCAGGCCTACGACGGGCCGCTGCCCCAGGAGTGGGCAGCGCTGCGCCAGGCCTACCCGCAACTGCCCACCCGGGTGATGCGCGAGCTCATGGCCCAGGTGTCCTCCTTGGAGCGTCAAGCCCTGCGGGACAATCAGCGGGTGCCCATGGCCCTGGCAGAGTCGGCGCGCGTGACCCTTGAGACACAGCGCCTGGATCGTGCCCTGGCCGGTTTCGAGCAGCCGGAGTTGGCGGGTCTCGACACCCAGTGCGTGGCGGTACGCATGCTGCCGGGCCTCGAAGGCTGGGATAGCGCACTGCAATTGGAGTTGCGTCAGGATTCGCCCACCGGGCCGCTGTTGGCCCTGGGGGGCGAGGGCGGGCGCGAGTGAGCGTCGGGTGGTGGTCAGTTCGGCGGCGGGGTTTGCGCCATTCGATGCCCACGGCGTCAGCATGGGGGCCGGCCCAAGCCGGTTCCGACGGGCTGTTCGAGGCAATCATGCACACGCTCTCGGCTACCCAGCGCAGCGCCCTGGAGTTGCCGCTCAATCCTGGCGAAAGCGGCTGGAGACTGCGCCGCCGGGTGGCTGCCCGGGCGCAGAGCGAGCGTGGGGTGGCGGGTGAAGCCTTTTCCGATCAGGCCAGCGAGCCCCGAGCGCTGGAGGTCCCCTGCCGCCTGGCGGATTCACCGACCAGCCCTTTGGCGCTGCGCTCGCCACTGGTGGGCAAGGTGCAGAAAATTTATCCCCTGTTCAGTGATGTCCAGGCCGCAGAGTTGTTGCGCAGCCTGGGGACCGACGCCCTGGCCCAGGCCAAGGCCGTTGCCCGCCTGCAGGCTGACCTGGAGCACCTGCGCACGATCCTCAAACACTGGAAGAACAACGTCGGTGATCTGGAGGCGCAGCCGGGCATGGCTGATGTGCGCCAGAGCCGCCAGCAAGTGGCCGAGCGGATTGAAGCCTGCTGGCGCCGCCAGAGCTTTGTCCTCGATGATCAACAAGTGCCCGTGCCGGGGTTGGTATTGGATGGCATGCGCGTGGGCGCCTTGCCGAACCTGGCCGCCGAGATCCGCTTCGACCATGTGCGGCACCTGTCCCTGAAAAACATGCGCCTGGGTGATGACGTGGCGTATTTCCTCAAGTGCTTCAAGGGCGTGCGGCGCCTGAATCTGGACCGCAACCGCCTGACCCGGCTTCCGGAATACCTCTCGCGCATGCCCGAACTCAACAGCCTGTGTTTGCCCCACAATCAGTTGGCGCTGACTGAGTACACCCGGCGCAAACTGGCGGACATGAGCACCTTGTGTCTGTTGGACTTGAGCCACAACCCCATCGAGTCGCATCTGGATGTGAGCAACATGCGCGACTTGCATACCCTGTTGCTGGAGGACGCCAAGCTGGTGGACCTGCCCACCGGGATCGCACGCCTGGCCCATTTGGAGCAGGTCGACCTGCGCAGCAACTGGATCACTGTATTGCCCGACTGGTTGTTCGCGTCGACACGCAGGTTCAGCCAGGCGATCAATCTGGGGGGCAACCCCTTGTCCTCGACGACAATGACCGCGTTGATTCGTTACCGCGATGAAGTGGGCATTGGCATGGGCTATGTGGAGGACGATCAGTCACGCTTCACTGAGCTGAAGGCCAGGCGCACCTGGCTGCCAGACGAGGTGGCGGCGGCCGATGCCAGCAAGCGGGCGATCTGGGCCAACCTGCGCGACGATCCGGAATCGATGCCACTGATGACGTTGTTGGCGCAACTCTCCGGCGCCGCCGACAGCCGTTACGTGCGCGAGGACATGACCCGGCGGGTCTGGGAAGTCCTGCAGGCGACCCATGACAGCGTCGAGTTGCGCGAGCAGGTGTTTCAACTGGTGGCCCATCCGGCGAACTGTGTCGATGGCGCGACAGAGATTTTCAGCCAGGTCGAAGTGCTCAAGGCCGTGGCGAACGCCACGCGCCAGGCCAGTCGAGGGCAAGGCAACTCCGGGGTGCTGCTGACCCTGGGGCGCGGTTTGTTTCGCCTCAGTGAACTGGAAAAGATTGCGGCCACTTACGCCGCCGAACATGCCAGCGAAGATCCGCTGGAGGTCAGCCTGGCGTATCGGGTCGGCCTGGCGAAGATCCTGCAGTTGCCGGGGCAACCCAAGCACATGCGCTACGCGTCATTGGCGGACTTGACCAGCGAGAACCTGGAGCAGGCGCATGAGCAAGTCCTCAGCGCCGAACTGTCACCGTTGTTTTTGCGGTTTATTGCCCAGCTGTCGTTCTGGAAGGCCCACCTCAAACAGCAGTTTCCCAAGACATTCAGCCGCGCAGCCGAGCCGTTTGATGAACAGCAGCAGGCGCTTTTCGAGAACAGCCAGAATCTCACCGACGGTCAATACCTGGCGCAAATGGAAGCCCTGCGCGCGCCGCGCAGGCAGGCGATCAACGAGATGATGGAGCGCCTGACCCAGCAGATGATGAAGCATCAGGACCTGGACATCTGCCATCTGCCGGAAGACTAGCTGGCAGGGGTGCGGATTGATCCACGGCAAGCCCTATGGAATTGCTTGCCCGCCGCGAAGCCCAATCCGCTAGTCTTGATCCATCTTGGAAGGGAGTCGCCCATGTTCGAATCCGCAGAAATCGGTCACGCCGTCGATAAAGACATTTACGACGCAGAAGTCCCGGCATTGCGTGAAGCCTTGCTGGAGGCTCAGTTTGAGTTGCACCAGCAGGGACGCTTCCCCGTGATCGTCCTGATCAATGGCGTTGAAGGCGCCGGCAAGGGCGAAACGGTCAAGCTGCTCAACGAATGGATGGACCCGCGTCTGATCGAAGTGCGTACCTTCGACCAGCAGACCGACGAAGAACTGGCGCGCCCGCCGGCCTGGCGCTATTGGCGGCAATTGCCGGGCAAGGGGCGCATGGGGGTGTTCTTCGGCAACTGGTACAGCCAGATGTTGCAGGCGCGGGTCCATGGGCAGATCAAGGGTGCGCGACTGGACCAGGCTATCGCCGGGGCCGAACGCCTGGAGCAGATGCTCTGCGATGAAGGCGCGCTGATCTTCAAGTTCTGGTTCCATCTGTCCAAGAAACAAATGAAGGCACGGCTCAAGGCCTTGCAGGACGATCCGCTGCACAGCTGGCGCATCAGCCCGCTGGACTGGCAGCAGTCCGAGACCTACGACAAGTTCGTGCATTTTGGTGAGCGCGTGCTGCGCCGCACCAGCCGGGACTACGCGCCCTGGCATGTGATCGAAGGCGTCGATGCCAATTACCGTGGGCTGACGGTGGGCAAGATCTTGCTGGAGGGCCTGCAAAATGCCCTGAAGGTGCCAAAAACCAAGGTCAGCGGTATTCATCCGGCGCCATTGCCATCATCGGTGGACCAGATGAGCCTGCTCGACAGCCTGGACATGACCCAGCGCCTGGAGAAGGACGATTACGAAGAGCAACTGATTACCGAACAGGCACGGCTCTCGGGCTTGATGCGCGACAAGCGCATGCGCAAGCACGCGCTGATCACCGTATTCGAAGGTAACGACGCGGCGGGCAAGGGCGGGGCGATACGCCGGGTAGCGGCGGCGCTGGACCCGCGCCAATACCGCATCGTACCGATTGCCGCGCCCACCGAAGACGAACGGGCCCAGCCGTACCTGTGGCGTTTCTGGAGGCAGATCCCGGCGCGGGGCATGTTCACCGTGTTTGACCGCTCTTGGTATGGCCGGGTGTTGGTGGAACGAATCGAAGGCTTCTGCAGCACGGCGGACTGGATGCGGGCCTACGCCGAGATCAACGATTTCGAGGAGCAACTGCGCGACGCCGGGGTGATCGTGGTCAAGTTCTGGCTGGCCATCGACAAGGACACCCAGTTGGAGCGCTTCCAGGCGCGCGAAGAAATCCCCTTCAAGCGCTTCAAAATCACCGAAGACGATTGGCGCAACCGCGACAAGTGGGATGCCTACCGGGCAGCGGTGGGCGACATGGTGGACCGCACCAGCACCGAGATCGCCCCCTGGACCCTGGTTGAGGCCAACGACAAGCGCTGGGCGCGGGTCAAGGTATTGCGCACCATCAACCTGGCGCTGGAAGAGGCGTTCGCCAAGTCCGATAAACACGACAAGAAGAAGGGCAAGTAGGAACGCCATGCTTTTGCATACGCCAGGTGAATGATCGTCGCGATCGCCAGGCGCTGGATCTATCCTCGATCTGTCTCCCAACAACCACAAGATCGAGGTAGCCCATGCGTGAAGTAGTGATCGTCGACAGCGTGCGAACCGGCCTGGCCAAGTCCTTTCGCGGCAAGTTCAACCAGACCCGCCCCGATGACATGGCCGCGCATTGTGTCAACGCCCTGTTGACCCGCAACGGCATCGACCCCAGCAGCGTCGAGGATTGCATCGTCGGCGCTGGCTCCAACGAAGGCGCCCAGGGCTACAACATCGGCCGCAACGTGGCAGTGCTGTCGCGCCTTGGCACTGGCACCGCCGGCATGACCCTCAACCGTTTCTGTTCTTCGGGGCTGCAGGCGATTGCCATCGCGGCGAACCAGATTGCCTCGGGTTGCAGCGACATCATTGTTGCCGGTGGCGTCGAGTCCATCAGCCTGACCATGAAAAGCGTGAATACCGACAACCTGATCAACCCATTGCTCAAGGAGCAGGTGCCGGGCATTTATTTCCCCATGGGCCAGACCGCCGAAATTGTCGCTCGGCGCTATAACGTCAGCCGCGAGGAGCAGGACCTGTACGCCCTGCAAAGCCAGCAGCGCACCGCCCAGGCCCAGGCTGACGGGCTGTTCGATGATGAAATCGTAGCCATGGCGGTCAAGTACAAGGTCGAGGATAAAAACACCGGCGAGGTACAGATTCTTGATGGCGTGGTCGATCGCGACGATTGCAACCGCCCAGACACCACCCTGGCCAGCCTCAGCGGGCTCAAGCCGGTGTTTGCCGAGGATGGCTCGGTGACGGCAGGCAATTCCTCGCAATTGTCTGACGGCGCATCGATGACCCTGGTGATGAGCCTGGAAAAAGCCCTGGAACTGGGGCTCAAGCCCAAGGCGTTTTTCCGAGGGTTTACCGTGGCCGGTTGCGAGCCGGACGAGATGGGCATCGGCCCGGTGTTCTCGGTGCCCAAATTGCTCAAGGCCCGTGGCCTGCAAGTGGCGGATATTGACCTGTGGGAACTCAACGAGGCGTTTGCTTCGCAGTGCCTGTATGCGCGTAATCGCCTGGAAATCGACAATGCCAAATACAACGTCAACGGTGGCTCGATCTCCATTGGCCATCCGTTCGGCATGACCGGTTCGCGGCAGGTCGGGCATCTGGTGCGTGAGCTGCAGCGGCGTGATTTGCGCTACGGTATCGTCACCATGTGCGTCGGTGGTGGGATGGGGGGCGACCGGGTTGTTCGAAGCCGTGCGCTGATCTATAAAACACCGAAGATCAAATGTGGGAGCGGGCTTGCTCGCGAAAGCGGTGGGTCAGTTGGTAAATATCTGACTGACCCACCGCTTTCGCGAGCAAGCCCGCTCCCACATTTTTGATTGGCGCTTACCTCAATCACCTCGCATCCCCATAGAATGCATCCCTCACTCCTCTGGCTCTTGGGGCACTCATGCACATCTCTTCCGGCCGCTGGGTCTACGGTTTATCCCTGACCCTGCTGACCGCGCTGCTCTGGGGCATTCTGCCGATCAAGCTCAAGCAGGTCTTGCAGGTAATGGACCCGATCACCGTGACCTGGTTTCGCCTGATGGTGTCCGGCACTTGCCTGTTCATTTACCTGGCCGCCGTCAAGCGTCTGCCCAGCCCGAAAGTCCTGGGCAAGCGCGGTGGCTGGCTGGTGGCGATGGCGGTATGCGGACTGGTGGGCAACTACGTGCTCTATCTGGTCGGGCTGAAGATGTTGAGCCCCGGCACCGCGCAACTGGTGGTGCAGATGGGGCCGATCTTCCTGATGATTGCCAGCGTGTTCCTGTTCAAGGAGCGTTTCAGCCTGGGGCAGGGCGTAGGCCTGCTGGTGTTGATCATCGGTTTTGCGCTGTTCTTCAACCAGCGCCTGGCAGAGTTGTTGACGTCCCTGGGGACCTACACCGCCGGGGTGTTGACGATTCTGCTGGCAACCACTATCTGGGTGTTCTACGCCTTGGGCCAGAAGCAGTTGTTGACGGTGTGGAATTCCCTGCAGGTGATGATGGTGATCTACCTGTGCTGCGCATTTCTCCTGCTGCCGTGGGTGCATCCCATGGCAGCGCTGCAACTGAGCCCCTTGCAAGGCTGGCTGTTGCTGGCGTGCTGTTTCAATACCCTGATTGCCTACGGCGCTTTTGCCGAGGCCTTGGCCCATTGGGAGGCTTCGCGGGTCAGCGCGACCCTGGCGATCACGCCGTTGGTGACGTTCGTGGCGGTGGCGATTGCGGCCTGGCTGTGGCCCGACTATGTGCACGCCGAGCAGATCAATGGCCTTGGCTACGGTGGCGCGGTACTGGTGGTGCTGGGATCGGCATCGGTGGCGTTGGCCCCGTCCTTGATCGCCGGGCTCAAGGCCCGGCGTGCAAGGTTGATACAACCCCTGTAGGAGAGGGGATCAGTGCCCGGCTTCGAGCATGTTTTCCGGGCGTACCCACTGGTCGAACTCGGCATCGGTGAGGTAGCCCAACTCCAGCGCCGCTTCGCGCAGTGTCAGCCCTTGGGCATAGGCTTTCTTGGCAATCTCTGCCGACTTGTCATAACCGATATGCGGGTTTAGCGCCGTCACCAGCATCAGGCCGCGCTCCAGGTGTTCGGCCATTTGCTCGGCGTCGGGCTCAAGGCCGGCGATGCAATGTTCCTGGAAGTTGCGGCAGCCGTCGGCGAGCAAGCGGATCGACTCCAGCAGGTTGTGGATAATCACCGGCTTGTACACGTTCAACTGCAAATGCCCCTGGCTTGCGGCAATGCCGATGGTCACGTCATTGCCCAGTACCTGGCAGGCCAGCATCGACAGGGCTTCGCACTGGGTCGGGTTGACCTTGCCGGGCATGATCGAACTGCCCGGCTCATTGGCCGGCAGGCGCACTTCAGCCAACCCGGCGCGTGGGCCCGAGCCCAGCAGGCGCAGGTCGTTGGCGATTTTCATCAAGGCCACGGCCAGGGTCTTCAGGGCGCCAGACAGGGTGGTCAGCGGCTCATGGCCCGACAGCGCGGCGAATTTGTTGGGTGCGGTGACAAACGGCAACCCGGACAACGCGGCAATTTCTGCGGCAATTGCCTCACCAAAGCCATGGGGCGAGTTCAGGCCGGTGCCGACTGCTGTGCCGCCTTGTGCCAGTTCGTAGACGGCGGGCAGGGCACTGCGAATGGCGCGCTCGGCATAATCGAGTTGCGCAATAAACGCCGAGACTTCCTGGCCGAAGGTGATGGGCGTGGCGTCCATCATGTGGGTGCGGCCGGTCTTGACCAGCTTCATATGGCGCGCCGACAGCTCGGCCAGCCCACCGGACAGCTCGCGCAGCGCCGGCAGCAACTGCTCATGCACCGCCTGCACGGTGGCAATGCTCATGGCGGTGGGGAAGCTGTCGTTGGAACTCTGGGAGCGGTTGACGTGATCGTTGGGGTGCACCGGGCTCTTGCCACCACGGGGCTTGCCCGATAGTTCATTGGCGCGGCCGGCGATCACCTCGTTGGCGTTCATGTTGCTCTGGGTACCGCTGCCGGTCTGCCAGACCACCAACGGGAACTGGTCATCATGCTTGCCGTCGAGTACTTCGTCGGCGGCCTGTTCGATCAGGCGGGCGATGTCGGCGGGCAGGTCGCCATTGCGATCGTTGACCCGCGCCGCAGCTTTCTTGATCAGGGCCAGGGCGTGCAGGACGGCCAGTGGCATGCGTTGCTCGCCGATGGCGAAATTGACCAGTGAACGCTGGGTCTGTGCGCCCCAGTAAGCGTCATCCGGGACTTGTACTTCACCCAGGCTGTCGGTTTCGATACGGCTCATCGCGGTGACTCTCCTTGTAGTCGGTTTGCGCAGTTTAGGCCCTGGAGGCACGCTTGGGTTCCATAAAAGCCATTTCATCGGGCAATCCCCCGCAAAACCAGGCCCGACAAGGCGTGGGGTTGAGTACCGGCGTTTTTTAGGCGCAGAATGGTCGCCCTTGGGGTCTTACCTCGCCTGCTAGAAAAGGAAATTCGATGACTCGTCTTCGTGCCATCTGTACCGCGGTTGCCCTGGTATGTGCCAGCGGCCAGGTTTTTGCCGATACCGCCAGCCACAACGCCAGTGCCGAAGCCTTCCTGACCCTGGCTCACGCAGACAAGCTCGGCACCCCGGTGTACATGCAAGTGCAGCAAATGTTCGCCCAGCGCTTCGAGCAGACCAAAGCGCCTGCCGCCAAGCAGACCGTGCTGGACACCTACCAGGCCAAGGCCAACGCCGCCCTGGACCAGGCCATTGGCTGGAACAAGCTCAAGCCGGACATGGTCAAGCTGTATACCAGCAACTTCAGTGAGTCAGAACTCAAGGACCTGGTTGCCTTCTACAAATCGCCACTGGGCAAGAAAGTCCTGGAGAAAATGCCGCAACTGACCCAGCAATCGGCCCAACTGACCCAGGCCAAGCTGGAAAGCGCGGTACCGGTCGTGAACAAGCTGTTGGAAGACATGACCAACGAATTGGCTCCGGCGAAAAAAGCCGCCGCGCCTGCCAAGAAGTAAGTGGAGCCAGGAATGACCATGCAACAGCGCATCGAGACGGCACTTGCCGCCCTGAGCCCGGAACACGTGAGTGTGCTGGACGAAAGCCATATGCACAGCCGTGGATTGCAGACGCACTTCAAGGCAGTGCTGGTCAGCCAGCAGTTCGACGGGCTCAACCGCGTCAAGCGCCACCAGAAGGTCTACGCCACGTTGGGTGACCTGATGGGCGAGTTCCATGCGCTGGCACTGCATACCTACACGCCTGAAGAATGGGCGAAAATCGACGCAGCGCCGGCCTCGCCGACCTGCGCCGGCGGACATTGATCGGTAATGCTCAACCTCTGTAGGAGCGAGCTTGCTCGCGAAGATCGTTAACGATGACGCGCGCATTCTGAAAGCACGCGGTGTTCTGAGGTTTTTCGCGAGCAAGCTCGCTCCTACAGTTCGGGGTTTATCCCTGATAGAATCCGCAACGCGCCGCTCAGTCGGCGCGTTTTTTTTGCATCCGGTTCACCCTTTGCGAGGGTAGCCACCTGGAGAGAACACCCATGACACAACCCATCGTCGTGGCGGCACTGTATAAGTTCGTCACCCTCGAAGATTACGTCGCCCTGCGCGAGCCCCTGTTGCAGGCCATGGTCGACAACGGTATCAAGGGCACCTTGCTGATCGCCGAAGAAGGCATCAACGGCACCGTTTCCGGCAGTCGCGAAGGCATTGATGGCCTGATGGCCTGGCTGAAGAACGACCCACGCATGGTCGATATCGACCACAAAGAGTCGTACTGCGATGAGCAGCCGTTCTACCGCACCAAGGTCAAGCTGAAAAAAGAGATCGTGACCCTGGGCGTCGAAGGCGTCGACCCCAACAAGAAAGTCGGTACCTACGTTGATCCACAAGACTGGAACGCCCTGATCAGCGATCCGGAAGTGCTGTTGATCGACACCCGTAACGACTATGAAGTATCGATCGGCACCTTTGAAGGCGCGATCGACCCGAAGACCACCAGTTTTCGCGAATTTCCCGACTACATCAAAGCCAACTTCGACCCGACCAAACACAAGAAAGTCGCCATGTTCTGCACCGGCGGCATTCGCTGTGAAAAGGCCTCCAGCTACATGCTCAGCGAAGGCTTCGATGAGGTGTATCACCTCAAGGGCGGCATCCTCAAGTACCTCGAAGAGGTGCCCCAGGAGCAAACCAAATGGCAGGGCGACTGTTTTGTTTTCGATAACCGCGTGACCGTGCGCCACGACTTGAGCGAAGGTGACTACGATCAATGTCATGCCTGCCGCACACCGGTTAGCGTAGAGGACCGCGCATCCGAGCATTACGTGGCCGGCATCAGTTGCCCGCATTGCTGGGATAAGCTGTCCGAGAAGACCCGTCGCAGTGCGATCGACCGCCAGAAGCAGATCGAACTGGCCAAGGCCCGCAATATGCCGCACCCGATTGGTTACAACTACAAGCAATCATCCACCGAGGCTTGAACCATGTCCGCGCGCCTGCTCTATGTAATGGACCCGATGTGTTCCTGGTGCTGGGGTTTTGCCCCGGTGGCCAAGGCCCTGGTTGAGCAGGCCCAGGCGGCTGGCGTGGAATTGCACCTGGTGGTCGGCGGTTTGCGCACCGGCAGTGGCTCGGCACTGGAGCCGGCCACCCGGCGCTATATCCTGGAACACTGGCAGGCGGTGACTGAAGCCACTGGCCAGCCGTTCCGCCTGGAGGGCGCCTTGCCTGACGGCTTTGTATATGACACGGAGCCGGCATGCCGGGCGCTCGTGACGGCTCGCGGTTTGGCGCCCGATTGTGCGTGGAACCTGCTGGGGCTGATCCAGCAGGCATTTTACGTCGAGGGTCGCGATGTGACCCGCGCCAGTGTGTTGGTGGAACTGGCCGAGACCGCCGGAGTGCCGCGTATCGAGTTTGCCGAGGCCTTTGATCGCGCCGAACAACATGCCGCCACGGCCGCCGATTTCACTTGGGTTCAGGACCTGGGCATCGCCGGTTTCCCTACCTTGTTGGCCGAGCGCAATGGCCAATTGGCCTTGTTGACCAATGGCTACCAGCCGCTGTCCGAGCTGTCGCCGTTGCTCGGTCGCTGGCTGGAGCGAGCCGCCTGTGGCTGATCAACCCGCCGTACGCGTTGATCGGCTGACCTGGGCAGAAATCCGCCGCCTGGCCCTGCGTCATAAAAAAGACCTGTGGATCGCCAATGGTGTCGCCGTTCTGGCGACCCTGTGCAGCGTACCGATTCCCTTGCTCCTGCCGTTGCTGGTGGACGAGGTGTTGCTGGGCAATGGCGATGCCGCACTGAAGGTGATGAACCACGCGTTGCCAGCACCCTGGCAGCAGGCCGCAGGCTATATCGGCCTGATGCTGCTGATCACTCTGGTGCTGCGTTGCGCGGCGCTGGTGTTCAACGTGGTCCAGGCGCGCCTGTTTGCCGGGCTGGCCAAGGATATTGTCTACCGCATCCGCGTGCGGTTGATCGAACGGCTCAAGCGCATTTCCCTGAGTGAATACGAAAGCCTGGGCGGCGGTACCGTGACCACGCACCTGGTGACCGACTTGGACACTGTGGACAAGTTTGTCGGTGAAACCTTGAGCCGCTTCCTGGTGGCCATGCTGACCCTGGTCGGCACCTCCGGCATCCTGATGTGGATGCACTGGAAGCTGGCGCTGTTGATCCTGCTGTTCAACCCATTGGTGATCTATGCCACGGTGCAGTTGGGCAAGCGGGTCAAGCACCTGAAGAAGCTGGAAAACGACAGCACCTCGCGGTTCACCCAGGCCCTCACGGAAACCCTGGATGCCATCCAGGAAGTGCGCGCCGGCAATCGCCAGGGCTTCTTCCTCGGGCGCCTGGGGCAGCGAGCCCAGGAAGTGCGCGACTTTGCCATCAACTCCCAGTGGAAAAGCGATGCCTCCAGCCGCGCCAGTGGCCTGTTGTTCCAGTTTGGTATCGATATTTTCCGTGCGGCGGCGATGCTCACGGTGCTGTTTTCCGACCTGTCCATCGGCCAGATGCTCGCGGTGTTCAGCTACCTGTGGTTCATGATCGGCCCGGTGGAACAACTGCTGAACCTGCAGTACGCCTACTACGCCGCTGGCGGTGCGCTGACGCGCATCAACGAACTGCTGGCCCGAGCTGACGAGCCGCAATATGCCGGGGGCGAGGATCCGTTTACCGGGCGCGAAACCGTGGGCATCGAAGTACGGGGCCTGGATTTCGGCTACGGCGAAGACCTGGTGCTCAACCAGTTGAACCTGGCCATTGCCCCCGGCGAAAAGGTTGCGATCGTCGGGGCCAGTGGCGGCGGTAAAAGTACCCTGGTGCAACTGCTACTGGGGCTCTACACCCCGCAAGCGGGGACGATCAGCTTCGGCGGCGCGACCCAGCAGGCGATTGGCCTGGAAACCATCCGCGAGCATGTCGCGGTGGTGCTGCAGCATCCGGCGCTGTTCAACGACACCGTGCGCGCCAACCTCACCATGGGCCGCGAGCGCACTGACCAGGCCTGTTGGCAGGCCCTTGAAATTGCCCAGCTGGATGCTACGGTCAAAGGGTTGCCCCAGGGCCTGGACAGTGTTGTCGGGCGTTCGGGCGTGCGTCTGTCCGGTGGCCAGCGCCAACGTTTGGCGATTGCCCGGATGGTGCTGGCCGAGCCAAAAGTGGTGATTCTCGACGAAGCCACCTCGGCCCTGGATGCGGCTACCGAGTACAACCTGCACCAGGCCCTGGCGCGGTTTCTCAGTGGGCGTACTACACTGATCATTGCGCACCGTTTGTCGGCGGTGAAGCAGGCTGATAGGGTGTTAGTGTTTGACGGTGGGCACATCGCCGAAGATGGCGACCACCAGCAACTGATAGCCGATGGCGGCTTGTACGCCAAGCTTTATGGACACTTGCAACAAGTTCGCTGAATCGATCCCGGCTCCGGCCCTGAAGGGGTCGTGTTTGGCCTCGGCTGTGCTGTCAGGAGCAGTTTTTACTCGCCTGTGCTCAAGCAAGGGATCTCATGAAGCAGAAGCGAACTCTCGGAACACCCCGTTTGCTCGGTATTGTCTGGCCTTTTATTGCCGTTGTGCTGTTCCAGGCACTGCTGGGCTGCGTCAGTCTTTACATGCTGTCGGCTGTGCGTGGCTACGTGGCGGGCGAGAGCCTGTGGTCCAAGGGCCAGAAAGACGCCATCTACTACCTGACCCTGTACGCCGACAACCGCGACCAGGCGACCTTTCTCAAATACCAGAATGCCATTGCCGTACCCCAGGGCGGGCACGAGCTGCGTATCGCCCTGGATCGCTCCAGTCCTGATCTGGCGGCGGCGCGCCAGGGGATCCTCAAGGGCGGCAACCATCCTGATGATGTGTCGAGCCTGATCTGGCTGTATCTCAACTTTCGCCATTTCAGCTACTTGGAAAAAGCCATCGAACTGTGGACCGTCGGTGACAGCTACCTGGTGCAACTTGATGAGCTGGCGCAGGAGATGCACCGGCAAATCATCGCCAATCGGGTCAGTGGTGCCGATATCCATGCCTGGAAAGACCGCATCATCGCCATCAACGATGGGGTGACACCCGCGGCCAAGGCCTTCAGCGACGCCTTGGGTGAAGGCTCCAGAGTGATTCTGCGCCTGTTGCTGATCACCAACCTGGCCACCGCCTTGGGGCTGATCGCCTTGGCGTTGCTGCGCACGCGCAAGCTGTTGGCCCAGCGTCATGCGTTTGCCGATGCCTTGCAATTGGAGAAGGAGCGGGCGCAGATCACCCTGGAGTCCATCGGCGATGGGGTGATCACCACCGATGTCGACGGGGCTATCGCGTATATGAACCCGGCGGCGGAATCCCTGACCCACTGGAACGCGGCCCAGGCCCAAGGCTTGCCGTTGGCCGCGTTGTTCAATTTGCTGGATGAGCACGCCCAGGTCGACGGGTTTACCCTGATCGACCATATTCTTGACGGCCAACTCAGCGGTGGCAGCGAACACTCCAAGCTGATCCAGCGCCTGGATGGCAGCACCGTTTCCGTGACCCTGGTGGGCGCACCGATCCGCAGCGCTGGCAAGGTCAGCGGTGCGGTGTTGGTGTTGCACGACATGACTCAGGAGCGCCAGTACATTGCCAATCTGTCCTGGCAGGCGACCCATGATGCGTTGACCGGGCTGGCCAACCGGCGTGAATTTGAATATCGCCTTGAGCAGGTGCTGCATGGCATCGGGCGCCAGCAGTCGGCGCGTCATGCCTTGATGTTCCTGGATCTGGACCAGTTCAAGCTGGTCAACGACACCTGTGGCCATGCGGCGGGCGATGAACTGTTGCGGCATATCTGCGCCTTGCTGCAATCGGACCTGCGCGAAGGCGATATCCTGGCCCGCCTTGGGGGGGATGAGTTTGGCATCTTGCTGGAGAACTGCCCGGCGCCGGTGGCCGAGAAGATCGCCGAGAGCCTGCGACATACCGTACAAAACTTGCACTTTGTCTGGAAAGGTCGACCGTTTGTCACCACGGTCAGTATCGGTCTGGTGCATATCTCGCACACACCGACCACCCTGGAGACTTCATTGCGTGCCGCGGATATGGCCTGCTATATGGCCAAGGAGAAGGGGCGCAACCGGGTGCAGGTCTATCATGCCGATGACACCGAACTGTCCTTGCGCTTTGGCGAAATGGCCTGGATCCAGCGCCTGCACATGGCCCTGGAAGAGGACCGTTTCTGCCTGTATGCCCAGGAAATCGCGCCCCTGGGTCACACCGAGGCGGGTGCCGGGCATATCGAGATTCTGTTGCGCCTGCACGACGAGGCGGGGCGGATCATTTTGCCTGACAGCTTTATCCCGGCCGCCGAACGCTACGGGTTAATGACCTCCCTGGACCGCTGGGTGGTGGAGAACGTGTTCAAGTTGATTGCCCGTTGCATGCTTGAGCGACCCGGCAGGCCCATGGCGATGTGTGCGATCAACCTGTCGGGCATCACCATCGGCGATGATGATTTCCTGAGCTTCCTGCGGGAGAAATTCAGTGCCTATGGCATTCCACCGGGCATGATCTGTTTTGAAATCACCGAAACCAGCGCAATTTCCAATTTGGGTAGCGCGATTCGTTTTATCAATGAGCTCAAGGCCTTGGGTTGCTGCTTCTCCCTGGATGACTTTTGTGCCGGAATGTCCTCATTCGCCTACCTCAAACATTTACCTGTAGACTTCCTGAAGATCGATGGAAGTTTCGTAAAGGATATGCTGGACGACCCGATTAACCGCGCCATGGTCGAAGTGATCAATCACATCGGCCATGTCATGGGTAAACGCACTATTGCTGAGTTTGTCGAAACGCCGCACATCGAGCAGGCATTGCTCGAGATTGGCGTTGACTACGCTCAGGGCTACCTGATTGAGCGCCCGCAATTGTTTACCTGCGATAGTTTGCAATGTCGACCTGCGCGCCCGCAGCCTCTGTTATTCAAGGCGCCCGGCACGTTCCGCTGAAACATCTGCTGGTCTGTACACATCACAAATCAAAAGGAGCCCGACAGTGATCGACACATTCAGCAGAACCGGCCCGCTTATGGAAGCCTCAAGTTACCCCGCCTGGGCTCAGCAATTGATCCAGGACTGTAGCGAGAGCAAGCGCCGAGTTGTCGAACACGAACTGTACCAGCGCATGCGCGATAACAAGCTCAGTGCCAAGACCATGCGTCAGTACCTGATTGGTGGCTGGCCAGTGGTGGAACAGTTCGCGTTGTACATGGCACAAAACCTGACCAAGACCAAGTTTGCCCGTCATCCAGGGGAGGATATGGCGCGACGTTGGTTGATGCGCAATATTCGCGTGGAACTGAACCATGCCGATTATTGGATGCATTGGGCGCGCGCCCACGGTGTAGGCCTGGAAGAACTGCAGGCGCAAAACGTAGCGCCAGAGCTGCATGCACTGAGTCATTGGTGCTGGCACACCAGTTCGGCCGATTCGTTGATCGTTGCAATTGCCGCCACCAACTACGCCATCGAAGGCGCCACTGGGGAGTGGTCTGCGCTGGTGTGTTCGACGGGCGTGTATGCCGCCGCTTTCCCTGAAGAAGATCGCAAGCGCGCCATGAAGTGGCTGAAGATGCATGCCCAGTACGACGACGCCCACCCGTGGGAAGCGTTGGAGATCATTTGCACCCTGGCGGGCATGAACCCGAGCAAGGCGTTGCAAGTAGAACTGCGCCAGGCTGTGTGCAAAAGCTACGACTACATGTACCTGTTCCTGGAGCGCTGCATGCAACTGGAGAAAACCCCAGTGACCCGCGAGCGCCAGGTGCTGGCGACCAGCGAAGCCTGACCCGGGCATGGCGGGGTAGCGTCTACCCCGCCATTGCCAGGCGGTTGCGGCCTTCGCGCTTGGCCACGTACAAGGCATTGTCGGCCCGGCGCAGCAGGCTCTCGGCAGACTCACCCGCCAGCCAGGTCGCGCAACCCAGGCTCACCGTCAATTCGATACGCGTGGTGTCCGCCCAGTAGTCCTGGGCCTGTGCTGCCTGGCGCAGGCGTTCGCCGACCAGGGTGGCGGCCTCCCGGCTGGTGTTGGAAAGCAGGATCAGGAACTCGTCCCCACCAAACCGAAACACCATATCCACATTGCGCAACTGGCTTTTGATCGAGGCTGCGACGGCCTTGAGCACTTTGTCGCCGGTGGCGTGGCCATGGGTGTCGTTGATGTGCTTGAAGTGATCGATGTCGAGCATCAGCAAGGACAGCGGATGCAGGTGCCGCTTGGCCATTTCGATCTCGCGGCCCAGGGTCTGGTCCATGGCGACGCGGTTGCCAGTCTCGGTCAGTGGATCGCGCAGCGCGGTGCGGGTCGCGGAGCGATACAGCAAGGCATTGCGCATGGGGTAGAGCAGACTGGCCAGCAGCGACTCCAAATTGCCCTGTTCCTCCTCCGTGAAACGCTGGTTGCGGCGAAATACCAACTCTCCCAGGTGCTCGCCCTCGTGGCTGAGGCTGTAGCTCACGGAGTGATGGCCGCGCTGGCCGTATTCCAGGCGCAGGTCGCTGGCTTCATGGCGGTATTGCAGGGCATCCAGGGGCACCAGGCGCTGCACTTCGCGAAAGAACAGGCCAAGGATCCGTTCCGCTTCCAGGCTGGTCTGCAATTGCAGGTTCAGTTGCTGGCGCAGTTGCCCGAGGCTAATGGGGCGCCGTGTGATAAGGGAAGGCTGACCAAAGCCCAGGCGTTGCAATTTGGCACTGTCGAAGTCAATTGCGTTGGTCTGGGTCGGTGTTTTCATAAGCGGGTAGGCCTCTAAGCACTTAATGCTGTCTTACAGGCTCAATGGGAGCGGCCACTGGCGGGCGCCTTACTGTTCCTTCAGCTCCGTAAAACATAGGTAACAGTTTAGTCCGCTTTGCCGGGGGTTATAACCCCTGATCCCATGCCGCACGTCTTTACGTCGTGCCGCCTGTTTCAAGCAAGTTAGAGCGAAAATCGTGCCATTTAATGCGATGTTTTTTATTGCTTATAAAACAAGGGGATGGGATTTACTGCGTATGCACAGTGCTGGGAATTTGGCGCCAGCTCCTGTGGGGGGGGGCTTGTTGTGGCGAGCGGGCTTGTCCCGCGTCGGGTGGCGTAGCCGCCCCAAAACCTGCCGACTCGGTATGTCTGAAACAACTGCGGTGTCTGGGGTGGGGCTGCTACGCAGCCCAGCGCGGGGCAAGCCCGCTCGCCACAGGGTGAGTCGTCAGTTAGAGACGTAGGATTATCCCAGGCAAGCCCGCTCCCGCATTCTGGGGATTACTGCGCGTCGAATGCCTGCCCATTGATCCCCGAGCTATCCGGGCCCATCAGGTACAGGTACACCGGCATGATCTCTTCCGGCAGCGGGTTGTTGGCCGGGTTTTCTCCAGGATAAGCCTGGGCGCGCATGCTGGTGCGGGTGGCGCCTGGGTTGATGCTGTTGGAGCGTACTGCGGCGACGGTGTCGAGTTCGTCGGCCAGGGTTTGCATCAGGCCTTCGGTGGCGAACTTCGATACGCCATAGGCGCCCCAGTAGGCACGACCCTTGCGCCCGACGCTGCTGGAGGTGAACACCACCGACGCGTCCTGGGACAGCTTGAGCAGTGGCAGCAGGGTGGCGGTCAGCATAAACATGGCGTTGACGTTGATATGCATGACGCGCATGAAATTCTCGCCCGACAGTTGTTCGATCGGGGTGCGCGGGCCGATGATCGAAGCGTTGTGCAGCAGTCCGTCGAGATGGCCGAATTCTTTTTCGATCATCGCTGCCAGCTCATCGTATTGATGGGGCAGGGCGGTTTCCAGATTGAATGGGATCACCACCGGTTGCGGGTGGCCGGCGGCTTCGATTTCATCGTAGACCTGGGCCAGGTTGGCTTCGGTCTTGCCCAGCAACAGCACGGTGGCACCGTGGGCGGCATAGGTCTTGGCCGCCGCAGCACCAATCCCGCGACCGGCGCCGGTGACCAGAATGACCCGGTCCTTGAGCAATTCTGGGCGAGCGGAGTAATCAAACATAATCGACCTCAACAAAATTCAGTGGGGCAGCACATATCTGAATGTGGGAGCGGGCTTGCTCGCGAAAGCGTGGTGTCAGTCAACTCTCTAGCAGATGACCCACCGCCTTCGCGAGCAAGCCCGCTCCCACATTAAAGCTTCATTGGTTAGCCATTCAGCAGCTGCAGAGTGCGCTATCGAGCACCTTGCGCAGTTCCAGTGGGTGATCGACCACGACGTCGGCGCCCCAGTTGCGGGCATTATCGTCGGGGTGGATGTAGCCATAGGTGACGGCGGCGGTGCGGGTGCCGGCATCGCGCCCCGACTCGATATCCCGCAGGTCGTCGCCCACGAACAGTACGCTGGCCGGGTCCAGGTCGAGCATCTTGCAGGCCAGGATCAGCGGCTCCGGGTCGGGCTTGCTGTTTTTCACGTGGTCCGGGCAGATCAGCAGCGCCGAGCGTTGGGCTAGGCCCAGTTGCTCCATGATCGGCTCGGCAAAGCGCAGTGGCTTGTTGGTGACCACGCCCCAGATCAGCTTGGACCGTTCGATGTCTTCCAGCAGTTCGGCCATGCCATCAAACAGCTTGCTATGGATCGCGCAACCCTTGAGGTAACGTTCGAGGAACTCCAGGCGCAACGCTTCAAAGCCTGGGGACTCCGGGTCCATGGCAAACGTCACGGCAACCATGGCCCGGGCGCCGCCGGAGACTTCGTCGCGGATATGCTGGTCGTTGATCGGCGCAAGCCCGCGTTCGGTGCGCATGGCCTGGCAGATGGCGATAAAGTCCGGCGCGGTATCGAGCAGCGTACCGTCCATGTCGAAAAGAACCGCTTTCAACTTCACAGGTTTATTCCTCTCGCAGGGTCTGGATCATGTAGTTGACGTCGACGTCGCTGGCGAGCTTGTAGTGCTTGGTCAGCGGGTTGTAGGTCAAGCCGATGATGTCCTTGACGGTCAGCCCGGCCTGGCGGCTCCAGGCACCCAGTTCGGAAGGACGGATGAATTTCTTGAAGTCGTGGGTGCCGCGCGGCAGCAGCTTCATGATGTATTCGGCGCCGATGATCGCGAACAGGTAGGCCTTGGGGTTGCGGTTGATGGTGGAGAAGAACACCTGGCCGCCGGGCTTGACCATGCGGAAGCATGCACGGATCACCGACGATGGATCGGGCACGTGCTCCAGCATCTCCAGGCAGGTCACGACGTCGAACTGTTCGGGCATTTCCTCGGCCAGGGCTTCGGCGGTGATTTGCCGGTACTCCACACTCACCCCCGACTCCAACTGATGCAACTGGGCCACGGCAAGAGGCGCTTCGCCCATGTCGATGCCCATCACCGTGGCGCCGCGCTGGGCCATGGCTTCGCTGAGGATGCCGCCGCCGCAGCCCACGTCGAGGACTTTCTTGCCGGCCAGATTGACGCGCTCGTCGATCCAGTTGACCCGCAGCGGGTTGATGTCGTGCAGGGGCTTGAACTCGCTTTCGCGGTCCCACCAGCGGTGGGCCAGGGCTTCGAATTTGGCGATTTCGGCGTGGTCGACGTTACTCATGGGTAGTCCTCTAAATCCGATAAAACGGTGTGCCTGGCGCGGAATGTTGATCCCGGGCCGGCGTTATTCGTGGTGTCCACTGATGCGCCGGCCCCAGGCAGCGGCTGTGGCGCTCAGTTGCTGTTCATCCATGCGGGTCAGTTGCCGGTCGTCGAGCAGTTGCTTGCCGCCGACCCAAAGGTGTTTCACACAATCGCGTCCGGTGGCATATATAAGCTGCGAGACCGGGTCGTAGATCGGTTGCTGGGCCAGCCCCGAAAGGTCGAAGGCTACGATATCCGCAGCCTTGCCCACTTCCAGCGAGCCGATTTCAGCCTCCAGGCCCATGGCCCGCGCACCGTTGAGGGTAGCCATGCGCAGCGCGCGATGGGCATCCAGGGCGCTGGCCGAACCGGCGACGGCCTTGGCCAGCAGCGCGGCAGTGCGGGTTTCTCCCAGCAGATCCAGATCATTGTTGCTTGCCGCGCCATCGGTGCCTACTGCCACATTGACGCCGGCCTGCCACAAGCGTTCCACCGGGCAGAAGCCACTGGCCAGTTTGAGGTTGGATTCCGGGCAATGGATCACGCTGCTGTTGCTTTCTACCAGCAACGCCAGGTCTTCTTCGCTGATTTGGGTCATATGAACGGCCTGCAGGCGCGGGCCGAGCAGGCCCAGGCGCGCGAGTCGGGCCAGGGGGCGCTCGCCATACTGTTCCACGGACTGCTGCACTTCAAAGGCGGTTTCGTGGACATGCATATGAATGGCGGCATCCAGCTCCTCGGCGATCACCCGGACTTTTTCCAGGGTTGCATCGCTGACGGTATAGGGGGGCATGGGGGCCAAAGGCGATCTTGATCCGTGGGTGATGCTTGAGGTCGCCAAACAACTCCACGCCCTGGCGGATCGCCTCGTCGGCATTGGCTGCGCCGGGGATCGGGAAGTCGAGGATCGGAATTGCAATCTGTGCGCGCAAGCCGCTGTTGTGTACGCGTTCGCTGGCGACCTTGGGGAAGAAGTACATGTCCGAGAAGCAACTGATGCCGCCCTTGATCTGCTCGGCAATCGCCAGGTCGGTGCCGTCACGTACAAACGTCTCATCGACCCACTTGGCTTCGGCCGGCCAGATATGCTGTTGCAGCCAGGTCATCAGTGGCAGGTCGTCGGCCAGGCCGCGAAACAGGGTCATTGCCGCGTGGCCATGGGCATTCACCAGGCCGGGGCTGAGCAGCACTCCGGGCAACTCGCGCACTTCGTGGGCTACCAGCTTCAGGGCCTGCGCCCGCGGGCCGATAAACGCGATACGTCCGTCCCGGATGCCCAGGGCGTGCGCCTTGAGCACCACGCCCGCAGGTTCGACCGGTACCAGCCAGCTTGGCAGCAACAGTAAGTCGAGCGGGGCGGCAGGTGGCGTCATAGCGGGCATCGTCCGAGGCGGTCATATAAAGAGGGCGAAGTATACCCGAGCGTCCTGGCTGGCGGATCGCTATAATCCGCGGCTTTTGTTGATGAGTACGGGGTGAGGGATGCGCGATCGACTGTTGGCAGCGGAGAAAGTGAAGGCCATCGATTGGCGTGATGGCGCACTGCACCTGCTCGATCAGCGTGCGCTGCCGTCCCGGGAAAACTGGGTGGCCTGCGCGACGGTCGATGAAGTGGCTGCGGCCATTCGTACGATGGTGGTGCGCGGCGCGCCGGCCATCGGCATCAGCGCCGCCTATGGCCTGGTGCTGGCCGCGCACGCACGGATCGCCGAGGGCGGTGACTGGCAGGCTGCATGGGAGGAGGACTATGCGCTATTGGCCGAAAGCCGTCCTACCGCGTCGAACCTGTTCTGGGCCCTCAAGCGCATGCGCGATCGCCTCGACCGCCTCAAAAAGCACGCCGACCCGCTGGCGGTGCTGGAGGCCGAAGCCGTCGCGATCCATGAAAGCGACCGTGAAGCCAACCTGACCATGGCGCAACTGGGCGTCGAATTGATCCGCAAGCACCAGGGCAATGCCCAGGCGATCCTGACCCACGGCAATGCCGGGGCCTTGGCCAGCGGTGGTGTAGGCACTGCGCTGGGGGTGATCCGAGGGGCGTTTCTGGAGGGCATGGTCGAGCAGGTCTATGCCAACGAAACCCGCCCCTGGCTGCAAGGCTCGCGGCTGACCGCCTGGGAACTGGCGGGCGAGGGTATTCCGGTCACAGTGAATGCAGACTCGGCCGGCGCGCATATCCTCAAGACCAAGGGCGTGACCTGGGTGATTGTGGGCGCTGAGTGCATCGCCGCCAATGGCGATGTGATCAGCAAGATCGGCACCTACCAGTTGGCGGTCTGCGCCATGCACCATGGTGTGCGCTTTATGGTGGTGGCCCCGAGTTCCACCCTGGACCTGATGATGGCCACTGGCGACGATGTTGCCCTGGAAGAGCGGGATGCCGGCGAACTGCTGGAAGTCGCCGGGCAGCGATTTGCCGCCGATGTAGCGGCCTTCAACCCGGTGTTTGATGTCACGCCGGCAGACCTGATTGACGTGATCGTCACCGAAAAAGGCATTGTCGAGCGGCCTGATACCGCCAAGATCGCCAAACTGATGTGCCGTAAGCGCCTGCACTAAGGGCGCTGGTGCCTGGCAGATTGCAATCGCGAGTAAGCCCGCTCCCGCACTTGATTTGTGAATACAGTCTAAATGTGGGAGTGGGCTTGCCCGCGATCGGCCCTAAAAACCAGCAAAACCCTCGGATCCACAGGCAAATCCTAGCCTCTATCCAGCTCTGAGCCCCTCTCGTCGCCCTCAAGCCTGTCATCCGTCAACTTACTACGCTCCATGCGCATCTGGGGGATAGGTGCGTGGCGGCGATTGTGATACCATTCGGCGGTTTCCAAGGTCACCCCAAGGGGCGGCCTTTAATGCGCAGATCCGTGTCATAACTCGTTGATTTGTCGTAAGTCGTTGCCAGGCATCATGCCGGCGACGGCGAGCTTCGTTCGTCCCATATGGATGTGACGAGGTTTCACCCGAAAAAGGAATCAGGCTTCTCATGGGCGAACTGGCCAAAGAAATCCTCCCGGTCAATATCGAAGACGAGCTGAAACAGTCCTACCTCGACTACGCGATGAGCGTAATTGTCGGTCGGGCACTGCCTGATGCGCGCGATGGCTTGAAGCCCGTGCACCGGCGTGTGCTGTTCGCGATGAGCGAGCTGGGTAACGACTGGAACAAGCCGTACAAGAAATCTGCCCGTGTTGTCGGTGACGTGATCGGTAAGTATCACCCTCACGGCGACACTGCGGTGTACGACACCATCGTTCGGATGGCCCAGCCGTTTTCCCTGCGCTACCTGCTGGTAGACGGCCAGGGCAACTTCGGTTCGGTCGACGGCGACAACGCCGCGGCCATGCGATACACCGAAGTGCGCATGACCAAGCTGGCACACGAGCTGCTGGCTGACCTGCACAAAGAAACCGTGGACTGGGTGCCGAACTACGACGGCACCGAAATGATCCCGGCGGTCATGCCGACCCGTATTCCCAACCTGTTGGTCAACGGCTCCAGCGGTATTGCCGTGGGCATGGCCACCAACATTCCGCCACACAACCTCGGTGAAGTCATCGACGGTTGCCTGGCGCTTATCGACAACCCCGAGCTGACCGTCGATGAGTTGATGCAGTACATCCCTGGCCCGGACTTCCCGACCGCCGCGATCATCAACGGTCGCGCCGGCATCATCGAAGCCTATCGCACCGGTCGTGGCCGCATCTACATGCGCGCCCGCTCGATGATCGAAGACATCGACAAGGTCGGTGGCCGCCAGCAGATCGTCATCACCGAACTCCCGTACCAGTTGAACAAGGCGCGTCTGATCGAGAAGATCGCCGAGCTGGTTAAAGAGAAGAAGCTCGAAGGCATCACCGAGCTGCGCGACGAGTCTGACAAAGACGGTATGCGCGTGGTGATCGAGCTGCGTCGTGGCGAAGTGCCTGAGGTGATACTCAACAACCTCTACGCCCAGACCCAGTTGCAAAGCGTGTTTGGTATCAACGTCGTGGCCCTGATCGACGGTCGCCCGCGCATCCTGAACCTCAAGGATCTGCTGGAAGCCTTCGTCCGTCACCGCCGCGAAGTGGTGACCCGCCGTACCGTATTCGAACTGCGCAAGGCCCGTGAACGTGGGCACATCCTGGAAGGCCAGGCGGTTGCGCTGTCGAACATCGATCCGGTCATCGCCCTGATCAAGGCTTCGCCGACTCCGTCGGAAGCCAAGGAAGCACTGATCAAGATGCCATGGGAATCCAGCGCCGTTGTGGCGATGGTTGAACGTGCCGGTGCCGATTCGTGCCGTCCGGAGACCCTGGATCCGCAATACGGCCTGCGTGATGGCAAGTATTTCCTGTCGCCGGAACAGGCCCAGGCCATCCTGGAACTGCGCCTGCACCGCCTGACCGGTCTGGAGCACGAGAAGCTGCTGGCCGAGTACCAGGAGATCCTCAACCAGATCGGCGAGCTGATCCGCATCCTCAACAGCGCCGTGCGCCTGATGGAAGTGATCCGCGAAGAACTGGAAGTGATCCGCGCCGAATACGGCGACGTGCGTCGCACTGAAATTCTCGATGCGCGCCTCGACCTGACCCTGGGTGACATGATCCCGGAAGAAGAGCGTGTGGTGACCATTTCCCACGGTGGCTATGCCAAGACCCAGCCTTTGGCTGCGTATCAGGCTCAGCGTCGCGGTGGTAAAGGCAAGTCGGCGACTGGCGTCAAGGATGAGGACTACATCGCTCACCTGCTGGTAGCCAACAGCCACACCACGCTGCTGCTGTTCTCCAGCAAGGGCAAGGTGTACTGGCTCAAGACTTACGAGATCCCGGAAGCGTCCCGCGCTGCCCGTGGTCGTCCGCTGGTCAACCTGTTGCCGCTGGACACCGATGAATACATCACCACGATGTTGCCGGTCGAGGAATACACCGAAGGTCACTTCATCTTCATGGCAACCGCCAAAGGCACCGTGAAGAAGACCCCGCTGGAATCCTTCAGTCGCCAGCGCAGCGTGGGCCTGATCGCCCTGGAGCTGGACGAAGGCGACGTGCTGATCTCCGCGGCCATTACCGATGGCGAGCGTGAAGTCATGCTGTTCTCCGACGGTGGCAAGGTGACGCGCTTCAAAGAGTCCGACGTGCGTGCGATGGGTCGTACCGCCCGTGGTGTTCGCGGTATGCGCCTGCCGGAAGGGCAGAAGCTGATTTCCATGCTGATCCCGGAAGAAGGCAGCCAGATCCTCACGGCTTCGGCCCGTGGTTATGGCAAACGTACCGCTATCAGCGAGTTCCCCGAGTACAAGCGTGGCGGCCAGGGTGTTATCGCCATGGTCAGCAACGATCGCAACGGCCGTTTGGTCGGCGCGGTCCAGGTGCTGGATGGCGAGGAAATCATGCTGATTTCCGACCAGGGCACCCTGGTACGTACCCGTGTTGATGAAGTCTCGAGCCTGGGCCGTAACACCCAGGGCGTGACCTTGATCAAGCTGGCCAGCGACGAGACCCTGGTGGGTCTGGAGCGTGTCCAGGAACCATCGGAAGTCGAAGGCGAGGAGCTGGAAGGTGAGGAGTTCGATGGCGAGGTGATCGCAGCCGGCGATGACAACGTCGACGAGCCAACCCTCGATGCTGCCGCAGACGAAGAAGAACCGCAGGAATAAGCGGACAACCAAGGGGGCGGATGAAAATTCGCCCCCTTGTTATTTGTCCCTTTTGAAAGTTTGCGATACTGCGCATTCCCCTGTGGGAGCGGGCTTGCTCGCGAAAGCGGCGTATCAGTCAGCGCATAGGCGGGCTGACACACCGCTTTCGCGAGCAAGCCCGCTCCCACAGGGGTTATATGTCGAACACGAATTATGTGACCAACAGATCAGAGCGAGATTGGATGTGAGCAAGAGAGCCTATAACTTCTGTGCTGGTCCCGCGGCACTTCCTGAAGCAGTCCTGCAGCGCGCGCAGGGTGAACTCCTCGACTGGCATGGCAAAGGCCTCTCCGTGATGGAAATGAGCCATCGCAGCGATGAGTTCGTATCCATTGCCACCAAGGCCGAGCAGGATCTGCGTGACCTGCTGGACATCCCGTCGGACTACAAGGTGCTGTTCCTGCAAGGCGGCGCCAGCCAGCAGTTCGCCCAGATCCCGCTGAACCTGCTGCCGGAAGACGGTACTGCCGACTATATCGATACCGGTATCTGGGGGCAGAAGGCCATTGAAGAGGCCTCGCGCTACGGCAACGTCAACGTGGCCGGTACTGCCAAGCCCTACGATTATTTCGCTATTCCAGGTCAGAACGAGTGGAAGCTGTCCAAGGACGCGTCCTATGTTCACTACGTCCAGAACGAAACCATCGGTGGCCTGGAATTTGACTGGGTGCCTGAAGTTGGTGATGTCCCGTTGGTGTGCGACATGTCCTCGGACATTCTTTCGCGCCCGATGGATGTGTCCCGCTACGGCATGATCTACGCCGGCGCGCAGAAGAACATCGGCCCGAGTGGCATCCTGGTCAACATCATCCGTGAAGACCTGCTCGGTCGTGCCCGGTCGGTGTGCCCGACCATGCTCAACTACAAAGTCGCGGCCGACAATGGCTCGATGTACAATACCCCGCCGGCTTTTGCCTGGTACCTGTCGGGCCTGGTGTTCGAGTGGCTCAAAGAGCAGGGCGGCGTGGCAGCCATGGGCAAGCTCAATGAAGAGAAGAAGCGCACCCTGTACGACTTCATCGACGCCAGCGGCCTGTACAGCAACCCGATCAACCCGAGCGACCGCTCGTGGATGAACGTGCCGTTCCGCCTGGCCGACGACCGCCTGGACAAACCATTCCTGGCGGGTGCCGACGAGCGTGGCCTGCTCAACCTCAAGGGGCATCGTTCGGTAGGCGGCATGCGCGCCTCCATCTACAACGCCGTCGACATCAATGCCATCAAGGCACTGGTGGCCTACATGGCAGAGTTCGAAAAGGAACACGGCTAATGTCTGAGCAAGAACTCAAGGCCCTGCGTGTACGCATTGACGCCCTGGACACCAAAGTCCTGGAGCTGATCAGTGAGCGGGCGCGCTGTGCCCAGGAAGTGGCGCGGGTCAAGATGGCCTCCCTGGCCGAAGGCGAAGTGCCGGTGTTCTATCGCCCAGAGCGCGAAGCCCAAGTGCTCAAGCGGGTGATGGAGCGTAACCAGGGGCCGCTGGGTAATGAAGAGATGGCGCGGTTGTTCCGCGAAATCATGTCTTCGTGCCTGGCCCTTGAGCAGCCCTTGAAAGTGGCGTACCTCGGCCCTGAGGGCACCTTCACCCAGGCGGCGGCGATGAAGCATTTCGGCCACGCCGTGATCAGCAAGCCGATGGCGGCCATCGATGAGGTGTTCCGCGAAGTGGCTGCCGGTGCGGTGAATTTCGGCGTAGTACCGGTGGAAAACTCCACCGAAGGCGCGGTCAACCATACGCTCGACAGCTTCCTTGAGCACGACATGGTGATCTGTGGCGAAGTCGAGCTGCGTATTCACCACCACTTGCTGGTGGGTGAAAACACCAAGACCGACAGCATCAGCCGCATTTACTCCCACGCCCAGTCCCTGGCCCAGTGCCGCAAGTGGCTGGATGCTCATTACCCGAATGTCGAGCGCGTGGCGGTGTCCAGCAACGCCGAGGCGGCCAAGCGGGTCAAGGGCGAGTGGAACTCGGCGGCGATTGCCGGGGATATGGCTGCGGGCCTGTACGGTCTGACGCGCCTGGCCGAAAAAATCGAGGACCGCCCGGATAACTCCACGCGCTTCTTGATGATTGGTAGCCAGGAAGTGCCGCCGACCGGCGACGACAAGACGTCGATCATCGTCTCCATGAGCAACAAGCCGGGGGCGCTGCATGAGCTGCTGGTGCCGTTCCATGACAACGGGATTGACCTGACGCGCATCGAGACCCGTCCTTCGCGCAGCGGTAAATGGACCTATGTGTTCTTTATCGACTTCGTCGGCCACCACCGTGATCCGCTGGTCAAGGGTGTGCTGGAGAAAATCAGTCAGGAAGCCGTGGCACTCAAGGTGCTGGGTTCCTACCCGAAAGCGGTTTTGTGAGGCTTTGACATGAGTGGCAACTTCCTCGCCCTGGCGCAGCCGGGCGTGCAACAACTGTCGCCTTACGTTCCAGGCAAGCCTGTGGACGAGTTGGCGCGCGAGTTGAATCTGGATCCGGCGAAGATCGTCAAGCTGGCCAGCAATGAAAATCCCCTGGGCCCAAGCCCCAAGGTGTTGGCGGCGATCCGCGAAGAGTTGGTGGAGCTGACCCGTTATCCCGACGGCAACGGCTTTGCCCTCAAGTCCCTGTTGGCCGAGAGCTGCCGGGTCGAGTTGAATCAGGTGACCCTGGGCAATGGCTCCAACGACATTCTGGAGTTGGTGGCGCGTGCTTATCTGGCCCCGGGCCTGAATGCGGTGTTCAGTGAGCACGCGTTTGCGGTGTATCCGATTGTCACCCAGGCCGTTGGTGCCGAGGCGCGGGTGATTGCGGCCAAGGACTGGGGGCATGACCTACCGGCCATGCTGGCGGCCATCGATGCCCAGACCCGCGTGGTGTTTATCGCCAACCCGAACAACCCGACCGGCACCTGGTTCGGTGCCGGTGCGCTGAACGAGTTCCTGCAGGATGTGCCTGAGCATGTGCTGGTGGTGCTGGACGAGGCCTACATCGAATACGCCGAAGGCAGTGACTTGCCCGACGGCCTGGACTTCCTCGCGGCCTACCCGAACCTGCTGGTATCGCGCACGTTCTCCAAGGCTTACGGCCTGGCGTCGCTGCGGGTTGGCTACGGGTTATCCACAGCCGTTGTCGCGGATGTGCTGAACCGCGTGCGCCAGCCCTTCAACGTCAACAGCCTGGCGCTGGCGGCGGCCTGTGCGGCGCTCAAGGATGCCGAGTACCTGGAAGAAGGGCGGCGGATCAACGAAAGCGGTATGCAGCAGCTGCAGCAAGGCTTTCGTGAGTTGGGCCTGGGCTGGATTGAGTCCAAGGGCAACTTTGTCTGCGTAGATCTCGCCCAGGACGCCGCTCCGGTATTCCAAGGCCTGCTGCGCGAAGGCGTGATCGTGCGTCCGGTGGCCAATTACGGCATGCCCAACCATTTGCGTATCACCATCGGTTTGCCGGCTGAAAACAGTCGCTTCCTTGAGGCGCTGGCCAAGGTCCTGGCCCGTGGTTGATGTGATTGCAATGCAACCTGTTGTGCCTGTGATCGGTCGCCTGGTGGTGGTCGGCCTGGGATTGATTGGCGGCTCCTTTGCCAAGGGCCTGCGTGAAAGCGGCCTCTGTGGCGAAGTGGTCGGTGTGGATCTGGACCCGCAATCGCGTCGGTTGGCGGTTGAGCTGGGGGTGGTGGACCGCTGTGAGGCGGACTTGGCCCTGGCATGCCAGGGCGCCGATGTCATTCAGTTGGCGGTACCGATCCTGGCCATGGAAAAACTGCTGGGGTTGCTGGCTGGCATGGGCCTGGGCCAGGCGATCCTCACGGATGTCGGCAGTGCCAAAGGCAATGTAGTGCGCGCGGCGCGGCTGGCGTTTGGCGGCATGCCGGCGCGGTTCGTGCCGGGGCATCCGATCGCTGGCTCCGAGCAGAGCGGGGTGGAAGCCTCCAACGCCCAGCTGTTTCGTCGGCACAAGGTGATCCTCACGCCGCTACCCGAAACCGATCCCGCCGCCTTGGCGGTGGTGGATCGGCTGTGGCGCGAGCTGGGGGCGGATGTCGAGCACATGCAGGTCGAGCGCCATGACGAAGTGCTGGCGGCGACCAGTCATCTGCCGCATTTGCTGGCCTTTGGCCTGGTCGACTCCCTGGCCAAGCGCAATGAAAATCTGGAAATTTTCCGTTACGCCGCCGGCGGTTTTCGCGATTTCACGCGGATTGCCGGGAGCGATCCGGTGATGTGGCACGATATTTTTCTCGCCAATCGCGAGGCGGTGCTGCGCACCCTGGACACCTTCCGCAGCGACTTGGATGCCTTGCGCGATGCGGTCGACGCGGGAGATGGTCACCAGTTGCTGGGTGTTTTCACCCGTGCTCGGGTAGCGCGCGAGCATTTCAGCAAGATCCTGGCGCGGCGTGCCTATATGGACGCCGCCGTCAACGCTGACGATGTGGTGTTTGTCGCCAGCCCCGGTGGGCAGTTGAGTGGCAAGGTCCGGGTGCCGGGGGATAAATCCATTTCCCATCGCTCGATCATGCTCGGGTCGCTGGCGGACGGTATTACCGAAGTCGAGGGGTTCCTTGAGGGTGAGGATGCCCTGGCGACCTTGCAGGCGTTTCGCGACATGGGTGTGGTGATCGAAGGTCCGCATCATGGGCGAGTGACCATCCATGGTGTGGGCCTGCATGGCTTGAAGCCGGCCCCGGGGCCGATCTATCTCGGCAATTCGGGCACGTCCATGCGCCTGCTGTCAGGCTTGTTGGCGGCGCAGCGTTTTGACAGTGTCCTGACCGGCGATGCTTCGCTGTCCAAGCGGCCGATGAATCGCGTGGCCAAGCCGTTGCGGGCGATGGGTGCGGTGATCGAGACCGGGCCGGAAGGCCGGCCACCGCTGACCATTCGTGGCGGGCAGGCTCTCAAGGGGCTGAATTACACGCTGCCGATGGCTAGCGCCCAGGTCAAGTCCAGCCTGTTGCTGGCTGGGTTGTACGCCGAAGGTCGGACGGCGGTGACCGAGCCTGCGCCCACCCGTGATCATACTGAGCGGATGTTGCGCGGTTTTGGCTGGCCGGTGGAGGTCGTTGGCGCGACGGCGGCGGTTGAGTCGGGCCATGCACTGGTGGCCACGCGCATCGAAGTGCCGGGTGATATCTCTTCCGCGGCATTCTTCCTGGTGGCCGCCTCGATTGCCGAGGGGTCCGAATTGTTGCTGGAGCATGTGGGAATCAATCCTACCCGCACCGGGGTGATCGATATCCTGCGTCTCATGGGGGCCGATATCACCCTGGAAAACCTGCGTGAAGTGGGCGGTGAACCGGTTGCGGACCTGCGTGTACGCGCGGCACCGCTCAAGGGTATCGAGATTCCCGAAGCGCTGGTTCCCCTGGCTATCGACGAATTCCCAGTGCTGTTTGTCGCCGCCGCTTGCGCCCAGGGGCGCACGGTATTGCGTGGTGCCGAAGAGTTGCGGGTCAAGGAGTCTGACCGCATCCAGGTAATGGCCGACGGTCTGTTGGCGCTGGGTGTGAAGTGTGTGCCGACCCCTGATGGGATTATCATTGATGGCGGTGGCATGGCCGGGGGTGAAGTGCATGCCCACGGTGATCATCGGATCGCCATGGCGTTCAGTGTGGCGTCCCTGTGTGCCACTGCGCCGATTCGTATCCATGACTGTGCCAACGTAGCTACATCTTTTCCGAATTTTCTTACACTGTCTGCCCAAGTCGGCATTCGTGTAGCCCAAGAGGCTCAATTGTGAATATCAAAGCACCGGTGATTACCATCGACGGGCCGAGCGGCTCTGGCAAAGGCACCGTCGCAGGCTTGTTGGCCAAGCGTCTGGGGTGGTGTCTGCTGGACTCCGGGGCGTTGTATCGCCTGCTGGCTTTCGCCGCACGTAATCATGGCGTCGACCTGACCAATGAAGCATCGTTGGTGTTGCTGGCGGCTCACCTTGATGTGCAGTTCGTCGGCGCGACCGAAGGTCACTCGCTGCGCATTATCCTGGAAGGGGATGACGTAACCGATGATCTGCGTAATGAGCAGGTTGGCTCCTGGGCCTCCCAGGTCGCCGCCTTGCCGGCCGTGCGTGATGCCTTGCTCCAGCGTCAACGGGCTTTTCAGGAGCCGCCGGGTCTTGTGGCCGATGGCCGTGATATGGGGACCGTGGTGTTCCCCGAGGCGCCGCTGAAGATTTTCCTGACGGCCAGTGCCGAGGAGCGGGCGCGCCGCCGTTACTTGCAGTTGAAGGGCAAGGTGGATGGTGTTAGTCTGTCGAGTCTGCTAGATGAGATTCGTGCGCGCGATGAGCGTGACACCCAGCGTGCGGTAGCCCCGCTCAAACCGGCGGCTGACGCCATACAGCTGGATTCCACGGAATTGTCCATCGAGCAGGTGCTGGAACGCATCTTGAGTGAAATCGCCCTTCGCGATATCGCCGGATGACTCAGAGGAAGTGCAGGGGACCAGTCCTAGACCTGCGCTTCTTCTCTTATATGAACGTAACCCACACCGTCTGGGGTGTGGCAGATGGGCGTATTCTTCGCCCTTATCAACAGGAATTAAAATGAGCGAAAGCTTTGCGGAACTCTTTGAAGAAAGCCTAAAAACCCTGAACCTTCAGGCTGGCTCCATCATCACCGGTGTTATCGTTGATATCGATTACCAAGCTCGCTGGGTAACCGTTCACGCTGGTCTGAAGTCTGAAGCACTCATCCCGCTTGAGCAGTTCTACAACGACGCTGGTGACCTGACTATCAATGTCGGTGACGAAGTTCACGTTGCTCTGGACTCGGTTGAAGACGGTTTCGGTGAAACCAAGCTGTCCCGTGAAAAAGCCAAGCGCGCTGAATGCTGGATTGTTCTCGAAGCAGCCTTCGCAGCTGAAGAAGTGGTCAAGGGCGTTATCAACGGTAAGGTTAAAGGCGGCTTCACTGTCGACGTTAACGGCATCCGTGCGTTCCTGCCAGGTTCTTTGGTCGACGTTCGTCCAGTGCGCGACACCACGCACCTGGAAGGCAAAGAACTCGAATTCAAGGTCATCAAGCTCGACCAGAAGCGCAACAACGTTGTCGTTTCCCGTCGCAGCGTGCTGGAAGCAGAGAACTCCGCCGAGCGTGAAGCTCTGCTGGAATCCCTGCAGGAAGGCCAACAAGTCAAAGGTATCGTCAAAAACCTCACCGATTACGGCGCATTCGTCGATCTGGGTGGCGTCGATGGCCTGCTGCACATTACCGACATGGCTTGGAAGCGTATCAAGCATCCTTCCGAAATCGTCAACGTTGGCGACGAGATCGATGTCAAGGTTCTGAAATACGATCGCGAGCGCAACCGTGTTTCCCTGGGCCTGAAGCAACTGGGTGAAGATCCATGGGTTGCTATCAAAGCCCGTTACCCAGAAAGCACTCGCGTAACTGCGCGTGTTACCAACCTGACCGACTACGGCTGCTTCGCAGAGCTGGAAGAAGGCGTGGAAGGCCTGGTACACGTTTCCGAAATGGACTGGACCAACAAGAACATCCACCCTTCGAAAGTCGTACAAGTCGGCGACGAAGTGGAAGTTATGGTTCTGGACATCGACGAAGAGCGTCGTCGTATCTCCCTGGGCATCAAGCAGTGCAAATCTAACCCATGGGAAGATTTCTCTGGCCAGTTCAACAAGGGCGATAAAATCTCCGGCACCATCAAGTCGATCACCGATTTCGGTATCTTCATTGGTCTGGACGGCGGCATCGACGGCCTGGTTCACCTGTCCGACATCTCCTGGAATGAAGTTGGCGAAGAAGCTGTTCGTCGTTTCAAGAAGGGCGACGAGCTGGACACCGTTATCCTGTCGGTTGACCCAGAGCGCGAGCGCATCTCCCTGGGTATCAAGCAACTGGAAAGCGATCCGTTCTCCGAGTACGTTCAAGAGAACGACAAGGGTGCAATCGTTAAAGGCATCGTGAAGGAAGTTGACGCTAAAGGCGCCATCATCACTTTGGGTGACGATATCGAAGCGACTCTGAAAGCCTCCGAAATCAGCCGTGATCGCGTTGAAGACGCTCGTAACGTTCTGAAAGAAGGCCAGGAAGTAGAAGCCAAGATCATCAGCGTTGACCGCAAGAGCCGCGTAATCCAACTCTCCATCAAGTCGAAAGACGAGATCGAAGAGAAAGAAGCAATCCAGAGCCTGCGCGACAAGCCAGCTACCTCTGACATTGCTTCGGGTCCGACCACTCTGGGCGACCTGTTGCGTGCACAAATGGAAAAACAGAACTAAGTTCTGTCAGACCATAGAAAAAGGGCGACTTCGGTCGCCCTTTTTTGTGTCTGGGATTTGGGTTTTGCCCTTGGGTGCGATTGGTCTGCGCAATGGGGGCGGCCTGAGGCTGCGTACGGGCTGAGGGTTTCTGATTCCGGCACTGACAGCGCTTTGTCGGTAAGGCGTCTGCTGTGGCTTCCTGGGGGCTATCGGCTGTTATCGCGGATTCTGTGAGGGTTGCCATAGTTTGCGCAAGATAAGTCAAGCCACAGGCTGTTCAAATTCATCTGGTCATGCTAAAACCTTCGGAGCGCTTTTCCTAGCTGCTTGAAAAAGAAGGGAAAAATATGACGAAGTCGGAGTTGATCGAACGAATTGTCACCCATCAAGGGCTACTCTCATCCAAGGATGTGGAGTTGGCCATCAAGACCATGCTTGAGCAAATGTCCCAGTGCCTGGCCACTGGTGATCGGATCGAGATCCGCGGCTTTGGCAGCTTCTCGCTGCATTACCGCGCTCCGCGCGTGGGCCGTAACCCGAAAACCGGCCAGTCCGTCAGCCTCGACGGCAAATTCGTGCCTCATTTCAAGCCGGGCAAGGAATTGCGGGATCGAGTGAACGAAGACGAAGAAGAAAGCGTCTGAGTTTTTTTGGGGATAGGAGAAGTTTATGCGCGGTGTAAAGCGCGTCGCTCTGGTACTGATCGTGCTGATCGCCGCCTTGGCGATCCTGGCATTCGTACTGGAAAACCAGCAAGACGTCGCCCTGGCGTTCTTGGGGTGGTCTACGCCACAGCTGCCGGTTTCGGTGTTTGTGACGTTGGCGTTGATTGTGGGGATGTTGGTGGGGCCGTTTCTGAGTTTGCTGGTTCGCCGTAAGAAACGCCTAAAGCCCGCGCTGTAGGGTTGGTCGGAAGGTGCATACCGTTTGTCGCTTCGATTGCAGGTGTAAGGCCCTCCGTTGGGCGTTGGCTCTACCCGCTAGGATGCGTTAACGCTTCTCTGTCGGCAGGAAATAGTGATATTGGGGCTCCGCTGAATCATTTTCCCTGCAGCTTCCTCAATTGAGTAGGAATTGCCCTACGGGCATGTCAAGTCTTGTAATGTTATGGCGAGATGGCAAAATGCAACCTGTTCTCGATTCCAGTCATTTTGTGTGTCCAGGGCCTGGCAGCGACGCTGGGCTTTTTGGCCGACCCTTATAAATACAAAAAAACCACAAAATCGTCTGCATAACGAGCCCGCAGTTTCTCTTTGAAGGCAGGTTTTTTGTTGTGAGTAGTAGCTTCCGCGCCCCCCCCGGTTCCCTCCTCAGGCGAGATTGATCTCGTCGCGTTGTTTAAAGTCGTTTGGGAGCAGAAAAGACTTCTTTTGCTTGTGACTGCCGGGGTCGGTTTGATCGCGGCGGCATATGCGTTTCTGGCTACTCCTGTATATAGCGTCAGCGCTGTATTGCGGCCAGCCGCACTGAATGAGCTCGATGCGTTGAACCGATCTGAGGTTTATCAGCTTCCTCCATCCGAGGCGCTTATTAAAGTAGGCGCTTCATTGGAGTCATATGATACTCGTCTGGCTTTTTTCAGAGCAAACCAGAATTTATTCAAGGCGTTTGAGCGGCCAGGTCGAACCTTGGAGCAGAGTTTTGAAGCGTTCAATCGCAACTCAATCAATCTGGTTTTGCCGGACGTCAGCAAGAAGGATTCCCTGAGCGCATATATCAAGCTCGAAATGAGCTATCCGAAAGGAATTGATGGCGTCGCTATTCTCAATGGATTTGTTGATTACGCCATCGCTAACGAGCGTGAGCAGATTGCTGCTGATTTGCAGGCAATTGTTAAGAATCGGCTCAATGAGCTTAAAGGAAAACTCGATTCCGCTCGGTCAAGCTACGATATTGAAAAGGAAGCCAAGATCGCGTCTTTGCAGGAAGCCGACTTTACCCGGCGGGCTCAGTTACAGGATGAGTTGAAGGCGCTTCGCACGCAACTTAAAACCCAGCGTAGCGATCGAATGGCTCAGCTCAATGAAGCTATTGGTATCGCCCGGTCACTGGGTATCCAAAAACCGACGACGCCATCTTCGTTGGGTGAGTCGGTACGTTCTGGTGCTTCCAGCGTAATGCGCACTGAGATCAACAACCAACAGATCCCGCTTTACTTTATGGGTGTAGAGGCCCTAAAAGCCGAACTGACAGCATTGCAGCAGAGAAAGTCGGACGACTTCACTGAGGTTCGAATAGCGCAGATCGCCAAGGAGCTTCAAATGTTGGCGACCAATCGCGAAATCGAAGTGCTCAACCGCCGAGAGAATGAAGATATTTTTCTTGCCGGCGTGCAATCTCTGCGTGCAGAGGTAACTCGTCTTAATAATCTGAATATTGATATGAGTCGGCTTAAGCTGGTGACTATTGACCAACAAGCGTTGGAGCCTTTGTCTGCCGTCAAGCCAAATCGGCTGCTGGTGGTGACGCTTGGTCTACTACTGGGAGCCATTATTGCAGTATGCATAGCGCTTGCTCGACATGCCTTCCAAGTGGCCAGCGTTAACAGCAGGTTGCTGCCAAGCCCCTTTGCTGAGTGCGCTAGCCTTCCGCGCGAGCGTTCCGGTGGGCTCTCCAAGAACTAATGTTACTGCCGTGAGGCCTGTGCCTCACTGTTTTATTCGGTCACTACACCCCTTGCAAGCAGGGCAAGCGGGCGAATGGCTTGCGGTGATGTGTAGTGGTCAAGAGACTAGCAAAGAGCTGCGTTAATCCCCACGAAAGCGGGGTTATCAGCAGATGAGTTGTGGGGCGAGAGGTTAGGTTAGCGCATATGGGGCACCTGGGGGGGCTGTAACGCTCACCCTGATCAGCTTGCATAAGGGCATGACATCCACGGATGCTTAAAACTCTTAACATATCTTTTAAAAAAATCGGTTTTAATAAAAGCGCAGATCGGATCTTCGTAAGCGCTTCATGAACCCCACATTCAAAGCGCTTAGCTGATCCCGGATGCTGTGCTCCCGATTCCCTCAGGAGCCAGCCCGCCATGATGCGACCCGATGCTAAAGTCGAAAAAGTCTGTCTCTACCCCAAGCCTGTCGACTTTCGAAAATCCATTGATGGCCTAGCGGCGCTGGTCGAACTGGATATCAAAGTCGCGGTATTCGATCCTGTGCTTTTCGTCTTCCTCAACAAGCCACGCAACCGCGTGAAGATTTTGTATTGGGAACGCAACGGCTTCTGCCTCTGGCTCAAGCGCCTCGAATCCGAACGATTTAAAACATCGCCCGATGCCAACGATGAAGCGATCATCCTGACCGTCCAGGAACTGAACTGGCTACTTGATGGTTTTGATCTGTGGCGCAACCGTCCTCATCAGGTTTTGACGCCTCGATACGTGGCCTGATTCGGTATAATCCAGGGTATGATTTCCATGCCCGAAATCCTCCCCGATGATCCTGAATTGCTCAAGCAGATGCTTGCGAAGATGCAGTCCAGAGTCGGTTTCCTCGAAGAAGAAAACGCACTGCCGCGTCAGTGCCTGTTCGGACGCAAGTCCGAGCAAACGGCTGATCCGGCAACGCCGCAGTTGGCCCTGTTCAATGAAGCGGAAAGCGTCATCGAACCCATTGATGAAGCCGCAGAAGAAGAGGCTGTTGCGCCAACCCAGCGGCGTGGCAAACGCAAACCGTTGCCGGCCGATCTCCCCGCATCGAAATCATCCACGAACTGCCCGAACATGAACTGACCTGTGTCTGCGGCTGCCGCAAACACGCCATCGGCGAGGAGCTCAGCGAGCAGCTTGAAATCGTGCCGATGCAAATCCGCGTGATCAAACACGTCCGTAAGGTCTACGGTTGCCGTGCCTGTGAAACGGCTCCGGTCACTGCGGACAAGCCCGCTCAGTTGATTGAAAAAAGTATGGCCAGCCCAAGCGTGCTGGCGATGCTGCTGACCACCAAATACGTGGACGGTTTATCGCTTCACTGTTTTGAAAAAGTGCTGGGCCGCCATGGCATCGATATCCCGCGTCAGACCTTGGCCCGCTGGGTTATCCAGTGCGGTGAACACTTGCAACCACTGCTGAATTTAATGCGCGACCAGTTATTGGAAAGCCGCGTCATCCACTGCGATGAAACCCGCGTGCAGGTGTTGAAAGAGCAGGATCTGGAGCCCAGCAGCCAGTTCTGGATGTGGGTGCAAACCGGCGGCCCACCCGACAAACCAGTGATCCTTTTCGACTACTCCACCAGCCGGGCTCAGGAGGTGCCGACGCGCCTGCTTGATGGCTATCGCGGCTACGTGATGACCGATGATTACGCCGGTTACAACGCGCTGGGCGCTCAGGTCGAAGTGGAGCGTTTAGGCTGCTGGGCACATGCGCGGCGCAAATTCATCGATGCTCAAAAAGTACAGCCCAAAGGCAAGACGGGGCGCGCTGATATCGCGCTGACCCTGATCAACAAGCTTTACGGTATCGAACGCGACTTCAAGACCAGCGGCGATGCGGAACGCAAAGTTGGCCGGCACGAACACAGCCTGCCGGTGCTGGCTCAGTTGAAAAGCTGGATCGAAAAGACGCAGCCCCAGGTCACCGCTCAGAACGCGCTGGGAAAAGCCATCACCTACCTGGCCAATAACTGGAGCAAACTTGAGCGGTATGTCGAGGAAGGCTACTTGCCGATCGACAACAACTCAGCCGAACGAGCCATCAGGCCCTTCGTGATCGGAAGGAAGAACTGGTTGTTCAGCGACACGCCCAAAGGCGCGACGGCCAGCGCTCAACTTTACAGCTTGGTTGAGACCGCCAAAGCCAACGGCCAAGAGCCCTATGCGTGGCTGCGCCACGCACTTGAGCGGCTGCCACTGGCATCCTCGATTGAGGATTACGAAGCTTTACTACCCTGGAACTGCTCGCCGGTATCGCATAGCTAAACGCGCTATCCATCATGGCTGGTGGGGTTTATGGTGAGCTTAAAGATATGAGCGGAGCAACGATCATGGAATACGACGATAAATTGATTGAAGAAGCCATGCTTGCCCTGTTGGCAACCTTCAGTTTTGATGACGGCAATGCTTGGAAAGGGTTCGACTTCGAGACCATGAATCGATTGCATGAACAGGGTTTAATCAGTAATCCGGTGAACAAGAACAAATCGATTTGGTTGACGGCTGAAGGGCTGGAGCGAGGTCGGCAGATAGCCGACCGGTTGTTTGGGGTAAGAACTCAAGCAGAGCATGCATCCGACTCGGATACCTGACTTCATACCCCGGCCATACGGTAGGTGGGGTTTATGGAGCGCTTACGGGAGGACCCGACTCCATCGACGTCATGGATTGGCTGCAGGAGCCATGGTTTCATGCCGTGAGAGGTAACCACGAACAGATGCTCATCGACTGTGTTTCTGGCAAGGGGGACGTTGCCAGGCATTCTCGCAATGGTGGGGCATGGCTCTATGAACTACCGTCTATATTCCAACAAAAACTGTCTGATACATTGCAAAATCTCCCTCTAATAATTGAGGTTGAGTTAACGAATGGAAGAACAATTGGTATTGTGCATGCTGAAGCGCCGCTTATACATAATAATGACAAAATGGCAGAATGCAAAAGACGCTATTACTGGTCGACTTGGCGAAACTTATGAGCGTTTAGCTTTGGAAAAAGCACTGTATGCCAGAAACAAAATCGAAAATCATGATGAGGTTTTAATTAAAGGCATAAACCACGTTTATGTCGGTCACTCAACAGTGACCTCGGTTACATGTTTGGGGGGTGTAGTATACATCGATATGGGCCGTTCCTTTGATGGTGGAGCATTAACTATCATCGAACTTAATACTCAGGCCAATATAAGTGTCTCCATGCGTGCGGTGTAGTGAAAAAAAACACTGCGTGCCTGGTCAGAAGTTTCACTGCGCGAATACAAAATAATTATAACCAGGCATATATAAAACAAAGTCGCACCGCTTACAGAAACCTCTATCGTACAATTACTATTGCTCTTAAGTTCGTAATGACGTTTAGGATTTTGCTCGATACACTTTTGTGATGATCTTCAGTAAACGATGCGATAAAAAAGGCAGTTATATTCGCTAGAATGAGCGCCAGAAAAAGACCGCCCAATCCTGAGAAACCCATCTTCTGCAGCCAGTACAGAACTGTATAATGCGTTAAAAATAACGTAAAGCTGTAACCTGCCAATCTATTAAAGCACCACGAAACTTTTGAACTAATAATCGCATTATTACAATTAAAGCTTATAGCTATAAACAATAAGCCGCACGAAAAAAAGCAAGCCAGCAAAAATATTATAAGCATCGCGTGTCAGCAGATAAATAACAGTCGCAAACGATAAAGATACCCAGGCTGCATATCGAGAGTAAGCATATCTTCCAATGCTCTCAAATATAACTGACGCGATAGCTCCAGTCATCCAAATAACCTCTAAATGACCAGCCTCTCCTTTCGCATTTACCTTAAAGGGGCGGCCGCAAAAACTGAGTGCAACACCTGACCTTTCCGGTACGGTGCTGCCACTATGTCCTATCACGAACTCAGTATCCCCGAACGTGCGACCCTTCAACTCGGCCTTGCCCAAGGTTTCAGCCAGCGGCGAATTGCCCGGATGCTCGGCCGCTCCCCCTCGACCATCAGCCGGGAGCTGCGCCGCAACCGGGCCCCTGGCACCCGCTACCAGGCCTGTGCTGCCCAGCAGCAGATGCAGGTCCGCCGCCAGGTCTGCAGGCCTCAGTGCAAGCTGCTGCCGGGCAGTGAGCGCTTCGAGCTGGTCGTCCATATGCTGCGTGAGGGTTTGTCTCCCGAGCAGATTGCCGGCAAGCTGCGCAGCATGAACATACCCAGCCTCAGAGAGGCCTACGTCTGCCGCGAGACGATCTATAACGCGATCTACGCCCTGCCGGTCGGTGGCCTGCGCAAGGAGCTGATCATCTGCCTGCGCCAGGGCAAGACGAGTCGCAGGCCGCGCTCTGGCGGCGTCGATCGGCGCGGCCAGATCCCTGAAATGCTCAGCATCCACGTGCGCCCGCCGGAGGTCGAAGACCGGCTGATGCCAGGCCATTGGGAGGGCGACCTGATCAAGGGCAAGGCCAATGCCTCGGCGGTGGGCACCTTGGTGGAGCGTACCAGCGGCTACCTGATGCTGATCAAGATGGCCGACGCGACGGCGACCTCGGCGCTGGAGGGCTTCAGTGCGGCGCTCAATGGCATGCCGCTGGCGGTGCGCAAGAGCATGACCTACGACCAGGGCCGGGAGATGGCGCGGCACGCCGAGATCACCCAGCGGACCGGGGTGGCGATCTACTTCTGCGACCCGCACAGCCCCTGGCAACGCGGCAGCAATGAGAACATCAATGGACTGATCCGCCAGTACCTGCCCAAGGGCACGGACTTGTCGGTGCATAGTCAGGAAGCCCTGGACGCCATCGCTTTGCAACTGAATATGCGACCGCGCAAACGCTTCGACTTCAAATGCCCGATCGAGGTGATGGGCGAAGTGATGCAAGAAGCCGTGGTGATGCGGCATGATGCTCCCGCTTCAATTCAATAACCGTGTTGCACTCAGATCCTGCAACCGCCAGGTATAATACCCGCCCACCCCAATACATATAGCCGAAAAAATCCAATTTTTTCGAAAAAATACAACTCCTCCAAATAGGATGTATATCCACCACTCAAACATCAAACTCCATATCGGCCTCATCGTTCCGAACGGCATCGACGGAAGAAGAAGAAGATTTTTGAAGAACGTACTTATTGTTAAATTATCCCCCAACTCAAAATCAGAAACCTGATAAGAGAAGAAAAGATCAACCAAAAAAACAAAAATCAAACATGGAGCAAGAGTGGTGTATACTCTAGATAATCTATCCACATAGTAGCGCACATAGTCGCCGCCTTTGTACTTTATGTTTGCAACTGCACTCCGACATATTAGAAATCCAGAGACAAAAAAGAACCCAACAACCGCAATCGACTGGATATAAGGTGCCTTTGATGGAAAAAAACCACCCCAATAACCGAAGAAGAAACCGAAACCATGGCCCACAACCACTGTTTGAGCAAGTAAAAATCTCAGGCAGTCGAAATAAGTAATACACCTAGGACTTAACGGACTCACTACCACCCCCCTTATTCGAATTTAAGTAAAGACTCGCAGTTTATCAGTATCCGTCCAAATAACCTTGCATGCCTGGAGCAGGCCTGCAAAGCGCTCCCGGTCACGGATGGAGGGGCGTCACTAGATTCAACGGCAGGTCGCTGATGGTCAGCCCTCGAGTGAGGCTGAACCCATACTTAGCTTCGGTTGCAAGATAATCGTTCGGCCCCAGCGCAGCCCGCAAGGGGGGATAGTCGAAGGACTCTGGGCCTATTAGCACCCGGCTCCCTGGGAACTGCTTGATGGCCGCAGCGACGCATGCAATGTCCGGACAGATACGATAGCGTTTCTCCAGGTCGGGCAACAAGGATACGAACTGGTAATTGGTGATGATCAGACCTTTCCCTAGCGAGTCGATGTTCAAATAGGCAAGGTTGTTGACCGTTGGCCAAACAATATTGCGACGGGCATTCTTTTCAGCCTCGAGATAGCGCGACTCCCCCACCACCATCTGCAGCAGGCCCGCTACGGCCACTGCAAGCACAATGGCCAGCAACTGAAACTTTGCGCTGCGTATTGTGCGCGGGCGCGCCAATGGATCATCATGACGCAACAGACGGCCAAAAAAGCGACGCCACGGAGCGAGTTCACGCATCATCGCGCCTTCAAGAATCGAAACGCCACAGATCGCCGACATACTCAGCAATGCGATCAGGAACCAGCCATTACGCTCATCGTAGGCACAGCAGTTCGAATAGGTCGTGAACGCGATGCCAAAGCCTGCGAGGTACAAAAGACCGATCTGACTGAGCTTGCGCTTGGGTGTCGCCAGATTTAATGCTGCCAGCGTAAGCATCAGCAGTAATGGAAACCTGCCAAACATGGAAACGACGTAAGTCCAGCCGTGCTCGTAGATACCACCACCGGCGGACGCCTTGGAGGTCAGGCTCATAAGGAAGCTCAGGTTGCCCAGTGCAGTGGGCAGCGACGGTCTCGTGAAGAAGATAAGCATGAAGGTCGCAACCGGCAGTACCAGCACCAGCAGCCGTACCAAGTACCACGTTAGCTGTTTTGAGCGATGAATGCCGACCAGCAGCACCCCCAGGCCGATGATCACGGCGCTCAGTGTGCCAGGTTGCTTGGTTATTGCCCCGACCCCGGCGAACAGGGCGGCACACAAGGTGTAATGGTCGACCGGACCTTCCTGCTCGTCGCTGCAGATCGCTAGGTACAGTGCCACACCTGCAATCAAGGTCAGCATCATTACAATCGGGTCGGTGAGACCGACCAAAAGCAACGGGTTAGCGAGGAAGATCTCCCATAACGACAGGAACACCAACAGCGCTGCCAGTGGGCGCCGTGCAATCGCGAGCGAGCCGATCTGTATCATCAGGATCAGTGGAAATGCACACAGCATAAGGCGTGTCATTACCCATACCATCGGGTTGGCCTGCGCCTTGTAGATTAGGGACCACAAGCCCGGGAGGAAAAGCGGATACGCTGCTATATAAGGCGAATAGGTATTCTCGAAGAGCTGCATCGCCCAATTGTTCCAGGATGCATTCACATCCCAGCCCGATAGCACGATCTGTCCATCCAAAATCGGCTTGATCGCGTCCAATGGGCTTAGCGCATAGCCAATTACCATTAGTGCAATCGCAAGTAATAGCCCATAGCCGCTGAACCAGACGTCTGCAGCGCCCCCTTGGCGCAAACGCCAGAGCGTGAGCAAAGTGACTGCTAGCAGGACCATCGCCGACACATCACCCAGATTCAGCCAGTATGAAGAAAAAACTACCATCCAGCTCAGCCACATCGATTTAGCGACGGTCAGTGTGGTCAGAGACAGCACGTCAATTCTGCCTTTGATCGGCCATGTGAAGCCAATCAACAACAGAAATACGGCAACCGCCAGAAAACCATGAAACAGCGTCATTTGTTCTCTCCTGGCGCAACAGATGGAAGCGGCACAAAAGTGATATTTGAAAGGATGGCCGCCGCGCGAGGATCAGCATAATTAAGATCGATGGCGATCTTAATGTAGCGGGCATTCGCCGGGATCCGGTTGAGGGCCAGCCCCGTCGGCGAGAAGACTCCGCGTAAGGTAAGCCTGCCCGTGGCACGAAGAACACGGTCCTTCCAGGCAACGCCATACATGTGCGACTCCGGTTGAACGATGATGTTCTGACCCTCGTCGTAGAACACTACGCCAGCGTAGGTTTCTGAGCCCTGATCATTTGTGCCGTCGGTGACGGTCATCAGGTCGAAACTCATCTGGTAGCTCATCTGGCTGTCAATCGGCAGCAGTTGACGGCTATAAATGGTGATAGGGCCGACGAACAGCGCACCGGAGCGATACCCTTGCCGGACTAGCAGTAGTTGGTCCTGGAAGACTGGTTCGGAATCGCGAGCGTCACTGAATCTTGAGTAGTTCACTGCGTTGATCGCGAAGGCATCCCATAACCCGAGTTTCATCGCGAGTTCCTGCCGGTACAGATAGCACGCGCCAACGGCGAGCCATAACCCGAGTAGCGCGGCGATCCAGCGGAATGCACGCTGCGGTAATAGCGCCTCGGCGGATGAAGGGGGGGCAGGAGGAAACGATTGGGTTGTATAGGGCATTCTAGCTCGCCAAGACGCAGTACCAATTGGCACTCCGATTACTGTTTATTTCACGTGTATGTATCGAGAAGGCCTAGAGAAAGGCCCTATTCGCTATTGCTCGGTGGCAGGTGACTTGAAAATGAAGGCTTTCTGAACGAAGAAATTGAAGAAGAACAGTACCAGAGTCCCGAAGATGTAAGTGGCTATCTTGGGTATCGCAAACTGCTCCTTTGCAATATCGATCATCGGCACCAGTATTGAGATGTTGAGCAGTACTAGCAGCAAGTACCGGATGAATGTGCTGACTACATCGCCATCGACTTTGTACACAAAATTGCGAGCGAGGTAGAAATAACCAAGTGTTCCGACGGTGCGGGCTCCAATCACGGACAAGGTTGTCGAGCCGCTGAACAAGTCGACCAGGTGGAACGTCAGGAAATCCATGAGTGCTAGGAACAATGAAGCTAATCCGCCGCGTAATAGCACGGCGTAGATTTTTGCTGAATCCTGAAGTTTACGAAAGTGCGACGACGGGTTGCCCGGCTCGTAAATGGTTTTAATCACCACTTCCTGCAGTTTGTTCTTGCGGGCAAACAAAATAAGTGCCGCCAGCTCGAAGTCATATTGATTTTTGGGTATGGCCAGCAGGTCTTCATAAAAGCAAGCAGGAATAAATCGAAGTCCAGTTTGCGTGTCATTTACACGTTTACCATGAACAAGATGGAATACACGTGTCGTCAGTTCGTTGCCAAACTTCGAGCGCAAGGGCGTCGAAGCGTCAAATACGCGACGGCCAAGAATGACTGAATCCTCCGTTTCCACGCCTGCCGCCAATACACGCATGATGTCTACCGGCAGATGCTGTCCATCGGCGTCTGCTGTGACTACAAAGGAAAGTCCCCGATCGCGGGCGACGGCGACGCCCGTCTTCAGCGCCGCCCCTTTCCCCATGTTCACGGTATGTGTCAATACTTCAATGCCACGTTCTACCAAGATGGCGAACACCTTAAGCGCCGTCGCAGTGCGCGAACCGTCATTCACAATGAGCAGCGGTATTGTCTGCTCATTTGTGTTCATTAGTGCCAAAAGTTCATCCACTAGCTTGACTAGAGTGCCGTCCGGTTCGTAGGCAGGAATCAAAATCACGGAAAAGTCCATTTTTGTTATGTGTCTAATTATTTTATGTCTAAATGCCACTGTATTGCAATCAAAAATACGGCAAAATGCCACTGCCGCAAGCTGTCCGTACGCACCTTGCTGAAAATGGCTGGCCCCAAGGTTTCGCTGTACGGGCGCGGGAACAGGTCATAATTTTCTGTGGGTCATCACATTTATTGGCTCCGCGTTGTTCCTGATAAGCTGTGGGTCTTCGCTTCATCCCGACTGGTCAATAAATACTCCTACGAACAGCTTCGCCACATCGCACTCCCGCCGCGTCTCTGCCGTCCTGACTGGCCGCGACCTCATCTTCTGTGGGGTTGAGTGCAGGTCGTTTGGAGGGGATGGGTGTGTGGTATTTGGATTGATCGCGGTACGCCGACACTGGTGGGTTGTGAGGCTTGAAAGCTAGTGTTGTCGGACTAAAGACTGTAAATTGCTGGAAGAAAAATTTGATGTGGTCTGAGATGAAGCGCGCGATGCGTAGTCCGATGTAGGTGTTGGGCGGTTTTTTCGCTCTACCTGCACTGGCGAATCGTATCGTAGTTGGATTTACAGTTAAGGTGACGTGATGAAGAAAATTTTGGTGACCGGCGCAGATGGATTTATTGGGTCGCATCTGACCGAGCTCTTGGTTCGGGAAGGGTACGAAGTCAAGGCGTTATCTCAGTATAATTCTTTCAATTATTGGGGCTGGCTGGAAGATGTAAGTTGCCTGAAAGATATTGAAGTGTTGAATGGCGACGTCCGTGATCCGCACTATTGCAAACATATTACTAAGGGTGTTGATGCGGTGTTTCATCTAGCGGCGTTGATCGCTATTCCATACTCGTACGTTGCGCCTGATAGTTATGTGGACACTAACGTCAAAGGCACCTTGAATATTTGTCAGGCTGCTATCGATAACGGCGTGCAGAGGGTTATCCATACCTCCACCAGCGAGGTCTATGGTACTGCCCAATATGTACCAATAGATGAGAATCACCCGCTCCAGCCGCAGTCACCTTACAGTGCGTCGAAGATGGGTGCTGATGCCATGGCCATGAGCTTTTTCAACGCCTTCGATCTTCCACTGACTATTGCTCGTCCGTTTAACACTTACGGACCCCGTCAATCAGCGCGTGCGGTTATTCCGACGATCATCACGCAAATTGCCAGTGGTAAGAAGCAGATCAAGCTGGGTGATGTCTCGCCAACTCGTGACTTCAATTATGTGGCTGATACCTGCCGTGGTTTTCTGGACCTGTTACGTTGCGAAAAGGCTGTCGGTGAAGTCGTCAATATTGGCTCCAACTACGAGATCACTGTGGGTGATACCCTTAATCTCATTCGCGAGTTGATGGGTAGCGATGTGGAGTTTCTGACAGATGACCAGCGTTTGCGCCCAGAGAAGTCGGAAGTGTTCCGGCTGTGGTGCGACAACAGAAAAATTCACGGCCTTACAGGTTTTGAACCGCAGTATTCGATCCGCCAAGGTCTGCAGGAAACCATTGACTGGTTTACTCGCCCAGAGAACCTGGCTAAATATAAAGCCGATCTCTACAACGTCTGAGGCGCTGCCATGCTCGACTCACTTGTGAAGTTTGTGCGGGAACAATATCGCACTAATGAATTCATTCCTTTGCATGCTCCTGTCTTTGGCGGGAACGAAAAGCGCTATGTGCTGGAAACTGTAGACTCGACGTTTGTTTCCAGCGTCGGTGCTTTCGTTGATCGTTTCGAACGCGAGATGGAAGCATATACCGGCAGTCCGCGAGCGGTCGCAACTGTCAATGGTACCGCCGCCTTGCATGTCGCCTTGATGCTGGCTGGTGTCAAGTCCGGTGATTTGGTCCTGACGCAACCGCTCACCTTTGTAGCGACCTGTAATGCTATTGCTTACTGCGGTGCCGAGCCTGTATTTATCGATGTGGACAAACACACCCTGGGGCTTTCACCGGTAGCGCTTGAGCGCTGGCTGCAGGAGCATGCCTATTTGGATGTCGACGGTGTCTGCAGAGTAAAAAGTAGTGACAGGGTGCTCCGCGCCTGTTTGCCCATGCATACATTTGGTCACCCTGTAGAACTGGATTCTCTGATTGAGGTGTGTGGGTGCTGGGGGCTGGCGTTGGTTGAAGATGCCGCGGAGTCTCTGGGCAGTCTTTACAAGGGGCGTCATACCGGTACGTTCGGTTGTGTGGGGACGTTGAGTTTTAACGGCAATAAAACTATCACCACTGGCGGCGGCGGTATGATCCTGGCCAATGAAGCTCTGGGGGGCCGCGCAAAACATCTCACTACCACTGCGAAAAAGGCCCATGCGTACGAGTACGTTCATGACGAGGTGGGCTATAACTATAGGTTACCGAATCTGAATGCGGCCCTTGGGTGTGCTCAGCTTGAACAGCTGGACTCCTTTATTGCGGCCAAGCGCATTCTGGCAGGCCGTTACCAGGCATTCTTCGAGGGCAGCCAGTTCCAGTTTGTCGTTGAGCCCCAGGGGTGTCGTTCCAATTACTGGCTCAACGCCGTGATTTGTGAAAACCTCATGCAGCGCGATGAGTTACTGGCGTTCAGCAACCAGGCAGGCGTAATGACGCGGCCAATCTGGAAGTTGATGAGTCATTTGCCTGCTTATTCGAAGAGTCTGCAGGGTGATTTGAGCAACGCCCTGTGGCTGGAAGAGCGGGTTGTTAATATACCGAGCAGCGTTGTGCCGGAGTTGCAGGTTTGAAGCGCAACATTGCAGTGTTTACTGGAACTCGCGCCGAGTACGGTTTGCTTTATTGGCTGATGAAAGATATTCAGGCGAGTGAGCGCTTGGCGTTGCAGGTGATTGTGAGTGGTATGCACCTTTCACCTGAGTTTGGAGAAACCTGGAAAGGCATTGAGGCTGACGGTTTTGCCATTGATGCCAAAGTCGAAATGCTCCTGTCTTCGGATAGCGACGTGGGAGTAGTGAAGTCCATGGGGCTCGGCACCCTGGGCTTCGCCGATACCCTGGATCGTTTGCGTCCTGATATTTTGATTGTGCTCGGGGATCGTTTCGAAGCGCTGGCAATCGTGCAGGCCGCCCTGATCATGAAGATTCCGGTGGCGCATTTGCATGGTGGCGAAATTACCGAGGGCGCTTACGACGATGCTATTCGCCACGCCATCACCAAAATGGCCTATTTCCACTTTGTGGCTACGCAGCCGTATCGCCAGCGTGTCATCCAGATGGGTGAGTCACCTGAGCGAGTGTTCAACGTGGGAGCGGTAGGTTTGGACCATCTGCTGCGCAGTCCAAGAATGACGCGAGATGAGTTGTCGGAGAGTCTGGAGTTTGATCTGAACTCGCCTTTTCTGTTGGTGACTTACCACCCCGTAACGATGCTTGAAGAGGATCCAAGGCAAAGCTTCAATGCGCTGTTGTCCGCTCTTGATCAGTTTCCTGAGCACAAGATTATTCTCACGTATCCCAACGCCGATAACGGTGGGCGGGCAATTATTCCGTTGCTGGAAGAATATGCGCAGTGTGCCCCTGAGCGAGTCAAGGCAATTCCCTCACTCGGATTCAGGCGCTACCTGAGCGCGGTTGCGTTGGCCGATGTGGTGGTGGGTAACTCTTCCAGCGGCATTATTGAAGTGCCGGCTTTCGGTGTCCCTACTGTAAACATTGGTGCCCGGCAAGCCGGTCGCCTCGCCTCTGCTTCTGTGATCAATTGCACACCTGACATACGATCAATTGAAGACGCGATTCGCCGCGCGCTCTCTACAGCGTTCGCCAGTGTTTGCAAAGAGGCGGTCAACCCCTACGGCGCTGGCAATGCGGCCCATCGCATTGTTGATGTTCTCGAGCGTTTCGATGGGGCCTATCACAAGTCATTTCACGATTTGAGTTAAACCATGAAAGCATCCAACGAAGATTCGGTTTACATCATCGCTGAAGCGGGCGTTAACCATAATGGTGAGCGTGATCTGGCGTTCGCCCTCGTTGACGCGGCAGCGGCAGCGGGTGCTAATGCAGTGAAGTTTCAGACGTTTGACGCAGTACGTCTAGCATCAAAGGCTGCTCCCAAGGCCTCATATCAAAAGCAGAGTACTGACGTGGCAGAAAGCCAGCTTGCCATGCTCAAAAAGCTTGAGTTGCCAAGAGCGTGGCATGTTGATTTGCAGGCCCATGCACGGCGTAGTGGTATCGAATTTTTGTCTACCGCGTTTGATACCGACAGCCTGAATTTTTTGTGTGAAATGGGGTTGCCATTTTTCAAGGTGCCCTCTGGAGAGCTTACAAATGGCCCGCTGTTATGGCAATTCGCACATACTGGCAAGCCCCTTGTGCTTTCTACCGGCATGGCGACCATTAGCGAAGTTGAGCAGGGGTTAGCGATCGTAGCGCATGCAGTGGTCTCTGACCGTGAGCCTGCCAATATGGACGAAGTCTGGAAGAATTGGAGCCGCCCAGAGGTTCGTCAGCGTCTTCATGGCCACGTCACGCTACTTCATTGCACATCTCAATATCCGACGCCTTGGGCAGAGGTCAATCTGCGGGCGATGGACACGTTGAAGGCTTTCGGTTTGACGGTGGGTTATTCGGATCATACGGAAGGTAGTTTGATTTCCATCGCTGCCGTAGCCCGTGGAGCCAAGGTCATCGAGAAACATTTCACGTTGGACCGCTCGATGCCGGGGCCGGATCATAAGGCATCGCTGGAGCCTGATGAGTTGAAGTCCATGGTCAGTCAGATTCGCGCTCTGGAGTTGGCGTTGGGAGATGGGTGCAAGGCGCCTCAGCCGAGTGAATGGGATACTCGTAAAGCTGCTCGACAGCAGGTGGTGGCGGCAAGAGATATCAAATCAGACTCGATCATTACCAGAGATGACCTGACAACCGCTCGCAGTGGCTCCGGTTTGCCGCCCACGGCTTTGTGGGAACTGGTTGGCAGCCGCAGTCAGCGGGCTGTTCAAGCTGGTGAGATTATTGAGCAATGACCACTCCGCCGAGTGGGTCGCTGAAGTTGGTCATGCTGGGGGCGGGTGGTCACGCGAAGGTCTTGCTTTCACTGGCTATCGCCAGAGGCTTGGAAGTGCAGGGTGTCTGTGATCCGGAACTCCATCGGTTGGGAGTTGTAGAATGGCGTGGAATCAGAGTATTGGGCGGCGACGAGGTGCTGGAGCAACTCGATTGTGCGCGCGTTGGTCTGATAAACGGCATTGGGCAGGTAGTCGGGAGTAGCCTTCGGCAAACAATCTATGAGCGAGCGGTGGACAAGGGTTTTCGATTTCCCACTCTGGTGCATCCGACAGCTTTCGTCGATGGGTCTGCGGTTTTGGCAGAGGGGGTGCAGGTGATGGCGGGAGTTGTCATTCAGCCGGATGCGAGCCTGGGATGCAACACCATAGTCAATACTAGGGCGAGTGTGGACCATGATTGCCGTGTGGCTGCCCATGTGCACATTGCCCCCGGTGCGACACTTTGTGGAAACGTTCAGGTGGCAACCTGTGCGTTCGTCGGTGCAGGTGCGACGGTGATTCAAGGGCTGGTGATTGGAGAGTATGCAGTTGTCGGTGCCGGGGCGGTGATGGTTCGTGACTTACCAGCCCGGAGCATTTTATTAGGACAAACGGCGCGTTCCAGACCTGTGTCGGGCGAGTAAACATAGAGAAGGTATTCAATGAAACAATGGGAGTTAACACTCGTCGGTCCAGAGTGCTCAATGGAAGAGGCCATCGCAACGCTTGATCGTGTTGCGGTGCGTATTGTCATGGTTGTCGATCAGGAGCGTCGCCTGTTGGGCACCCTGACCGATGGCGATGTCCGCCGGGCCTTATTGAAGCAGCGACCATTGACGACCCCTATTCAGGAAATCATGTGCACGACACCGCGTACCGCTGGTCTTGGCTGGAGTAGGGAAAGAATCCTAGCCGTCATGGAAACCTATCAGTTGTTGCAACTGCCGGTGGTGGATTCCCATGGGCAAGTCATTGGCTTGGAAACATTGCACGATCTTTTGCACAAGCGCCGCAGGGATAATCCGGTATTTTTGATGGCGGGGGGCTTTGGTACCCGCTTGCGTCCCTTGACGCATAATTGCCCAAAACCCCTGCTCAAGGTCGGAGACAAGCCGATCCTGGAGCTGATTCTCGAACGGTTTATTAATTCCGGTTTCCACCGCTTCTTTATCTCCACCCACTACATGCCGGAAATGATTCGCGAACATTTTGGTGACGGTAGTCAATGGGGTGTCTCGATTCGTTACATTCATGAAGAGGCACCTCTGGGTACTGGCGGTGCTCTGGGGTTGCTGCCTCATGATGAGATCGATCTTCCGCTGTTTATGATGAATGGTGACTTGCTGACCACGCTTAACTTCGAGAATCTTCTGGAATTCCATCAGGGGCATCCTGGCGCGGCGACCATGTGCGTACGCGAATATGAGTATTGCGTGCCCTACGGCGTTATTCAGAATGATGGTCATCGCATTCAATCGATGGTGGAAAAGCCGGTCCAGCATTTTTTCATAAATGCGGGAATCTATTTACTCTCTCCGGAACTAGTAAAGAGTGTTGCCGCAGGGACACGGGTGGATATGCCTACGTTGCTTGAACAAGAGATTAGCGCCGGTCGCGAGGTCAATATGTTTCCTGTCCACGAGTATTGGCTTGATATCGGCCGCATGGAAGATTTTCAGCGAGCCCAGCAGGAGTTTGGTGGGCTATGAGCAGATTACCCATGTATTTGGTCGTCGGTAGCGGCAGTATTGCGAAACGTCATATTGAAAATCTCAAACAGCTCTTTGGCACAGTGACAGCTCGTATAGGCTGCATTTCCGCGACTGGCAGGGTATTGTCTACGCAAGAGGTCGGTAACGATACGGTCATCTATGAGTCATTAGCACAAGCACTTAATGATAATCCTGTGTTCGCAATTATTGCTTCGCCCGCGCCACTGCACGCGATACACGCTGCACAATTGCTCAAACAGCAAGTTCCAGTTCTAATTGAAAAACCGTTGTCGGACTCATTGGCGCGTTTTGCTGCTCACGGTGATACGTTAACTGCGCACAGCAATAAAATTGAGATTGCCTACAATCTACGATTTATGTCGTCGGCAGTGAAGTTTAGGGACTTACTGTCCGAGAGCGTCGTGGGTGCGGTTCGAAGTGTAAGTGTCGATGTTGGGCAATATCTGCCTGATTGGCGTCCCATGACCGATTATCGGAAGAATGTTTCTGCTCGTAGCGAGTTGGGTGGTGGCGTGTTGCTGGAACTAAGCCACGAACTTGATTATCTTGGATGGCTGTTCGGCCCATTTTCGACTGCCTATTGTGTCGCCCGAAATACAGGTGCGCTGGAAATAGATGTTGAAGACACAGTGGATGCGTTGCTGGTCCGGGCAGATCAACTTACTATCAGTGTGCATATGGATTTCCTGCAGAGGGCACCGGTACGAATATGTAAGGTGGTTGGGGAAAAAGGCACGCTGATCTGGGACATTCTTAACAATGGGATCATCCTGCACGTCGGCAAGGATCAGCAAAGTGTGCTGTTCGAAGATAGTTGCTACGACCGTAACAATATGTACATTGATCAGCTTTGCCATTTTTCCCAAGTGGCAATGGGTAGTGCAATGCCTGCGATCAGACTTGAGGATGGGCTTCAAACACTTCGTCTGATTGAGGCGATGAAAAAATCCGCCGTGACTGGCCAGGTTGTCAAAATCGGAGATATTCAAGCGTGAAAGTGTACGCCTTTATTTTTGCGAGGGGTAATTCCAAGGGGTTATCAGGGAAAAATATCAGGCTGCTGGGGGGGCATCCATTACTTGCACACTCCATAATGGTGGCGCAGCAAGTTGCGGGTATCAGTAAGGTCTTCGTGTCTACTGATTCTGATGAGATTGCCGCAGTAGCAGAAGCTTATCAGGCTATTGTCATCAGGAGGCCAGATGAGTTAGCCACAGATACAGCGCCAGAATGGCTAGCGTGGCGACATGCGATCAATCATTTGCGAGCTCAAGGTCATGTATTTGATGTGTTCGTCAGTCTGCCTGCAACCAGCCCGCTCAGAAGTGTAGAGGATGTTGAGTTGTGCATGGCAAGCCTTGATCCTAATACCGATGTTGTTGTGACCGTAACACCTGCTTCTCGCAGCCCTTACTTCAACATGGTCGTTCGCGATGAGCAAGGTGCCAGCACACTGGTGTGTTCTGGCAATGGTGTGCACCGGCGCCAAGATGCCCCGGCGATTTATGATATGACCACGGTGGCATACGTAACAAGCCCTGAATTTATATTGAACAATGAACGTATCTTTTCCGGGCGGGTGAGGTCTGTTGTAGTGCCCCGTGAGCGGGCGGTTGATATCGACGACATTTACGATTTTAAGATGGCTGAGTTTTTTTTAGCAGAGAAAGGTACTGATTATGTTGAAAAAATAAAACCATTTTGGTCGCGGGTGCTGGTGGTTTGCTCGGAACTCGATTGGTATTCAGCCTGGTTGAGCAAGGTGCATCCGTAATAGCTACTGATGTTGATTTGCAAGGCATGATGGCTCGTTTTGAAAAAAAATATTCCAGGCAAAGGATTGGAAAAAAATTTCTGGTGTTCAACTGGATTTAAATGATTCAGCCCAAGTAAAATTATTTTTTTTCAACGGTGAAAGGGTTGGACGGCGCGGTTAATTGTGCGTACCCAAGGAATAAAAAAGTATGGAGCTGCGTTTTTTTTCGGTAGAACTTGAAGACTTTAATGAAAATGTTTCACTTCATTTAGGTGCGTCGTTCTTGTTTATGCAGCAGTGTGCGGCATATTTTCAAAAAGAGCGCACATTGTTCTCACTAGTTAACATATCTTCCGTCTATGGTCTTATGGCTCCAAGATTTGAAGTGTATGACGATACGCCGATGACGATGCCCGTGGAGTACGCCGCGATAAAATCGGCTGTGCTACAGTTGAGTAAGTATTTGACCAGTTATGTTTCGGATAGCCAGTTTAGATCTAATTGTGTTAGTCCGGGCGGGATATTTGATAATCAACCGGAAGTATTTGTAGAGAAATATAGGAAATACTGTTTAGGGAAAGGAATGCTCGACATAGTCGATGTGATGGGCTCTATTATATTTTTATTGTCTGATGAGTCTAGATACCTGAACGGTCAGAATCTAGTTGTAGATGATGGCTTCTCGTTATGAAAAAAAGTCGTCACCTAGTACAATAGATTTAATAAATGGATGAAGCTAACTACATGCAGGCGTTATGATACTAATAATTATTATGTACATGTTAGGGGTGTATTTATTTTTTTAGAAATAAACAAGCCCTAAGTCCGTCAAATGTTGTATTTGCCAGTTATTTTTTTGTATTTTGTTTTCCCAGGCTTGCTATTTTATTTTCTTGAGGCGATCAATTGGCAATATGTTCTTCCTTGGGGGAAAATTAACGATTGGTCTGCTCTTTCTGATGAGGCTGTATTTTCTTTTGCGTACGTCTTTACTGTTTTTTTTGTGATCACAAGATCTATTGAGATATTAATAGATAGTCGCCCGGTTAGAGACCCTTTCCAAGAGTATCAAGTAAGACCTCTCGGGATTGCTATTTGTGCAATAATGCTTTTTATCGGGGGTGTGTATTTTTTTCAAGTAACCGGTGGTACGGAAGCGTGGTTCAACGATTATAGTCAAACCTATCTTGAAAAAAAGAAAGGATATGGTGTTCTAAATTTCCTACTGTTGATGGGGGCTAATTTCCTAGCTTTTACTCTGGGAGTGTATTTCCGTACAAAGAAAAACATCAGTATATTTCTTGTTTTGGTTGTTTTGGTTGTTTTGTCTTTTTTGTGCCTACATTCAAGGAATCAAAAGTAGGATCTTCTATTTCATGATATTTTTTTAGTCTTCCATGGTTGTGTACATTTAAAGTGACTATTTTTAAAAAGTACGGTGCTTTTTTTGGGGGTTCGTTCTATTATTCAGCTTTGCGATGTATTTTAGGTCAAATGCATTTTACAGTACGCCAGAAATGCTTTTGGAGTACTTCTTGACTTATTTCAACACTATATTTTTTGCATGATATGATTTTGAGTGATATGCCGCCTGATTTTTTTCTGACTTTCCAGTATCCATTTAATAAATGGTTGACTTTCGTTGGCGTGCCCTCTGAAGGCTATTTGCATGATATAAGTCGATGGCTTACATCGATTTATTTTCCATCCCAGTGGTTCGATGAATCAGCGACTCAACAATGGCCTGTAGAGACTGAGTTGTATTTAAATTATGGATATTATGTCTTTTGGGTAGTGCCTATATTTTTTTGCTCTTTATATATTTGCAGTCTTTACTATATGCGCTTCAGAGGAGGGCCGGTTTTTTTTATTCATTTACATTTCAGAGTTGTTGCTGTTTTTAAGTATGTTCAGGGGCAGTATGTTTCAGTGGATTGCGTTATTTAATGTGGGCTTCTATTTTTTTATTTGGTGTGTGAGGCGTTTGTTGTTCGTTCGGGTTCAGTCACTTTGATTTATGTGGCTGAGTAAAATTTATACTTGTACTACCTGGGGTTGTCTTGAAAGAGAATCTAATACGATGCGTCAATATTGTACTTCGTGGTATGACGCTGATCAGTAAGTTCGTGCTGATTTTTTTTCTCGCTAAATTCCTGCAAGCCAGCGAGGTGGGATTGTACGGGCTGCTGTCTGCGACCATCGGATATGCGTTGTATGTGGTTGGTTTTGAGTTTTATAATTTTGCTACACGAGAGATGATTGGTGAAAATCCTAAGCTTTGGCTAGGGATGATCAGGGATCAACTTGTCCTTTATCTGATATTATATTTTGTATTTTTTGCCATTCGCACTGTTTGTTTTTTTTTAACGGATGGTTGCCTTGGGCGTATATTTTTTGGTTTTTGGTTTTGGCATTGCTGGAGCACATTGCTCAAGAGTTAAATAGAATACTCGTGGCTACTTCAGAGCAATTACTTGCTAGTTGCGTTTTGTTTTTACGCAGTGGTGCTTGGTGTTTGGTTGTAGTGGCGGTAATGTGGGCCGATCCAGCCGTACGTAAGCTGGAGTTTGCGCTGGCGGGATGGGTCGTTGGTTGTTTCTTTGCCTGCCTAATTGCCATAAGAAAAATTTTTAAGTTTTGATAAAGTATCGTTAAGTCATCCAATAAATTGGACCTGGATCAGGAGAGGGATCAGGGCTGCCATCCCGTTGCTGATAGCAAGCCTCGCGATGAGAGGGATTTTCACAATCGATAGATATTGGGTGGAGAGTATTTCAAGTTTGAGCGTATTAGGAGCATATGTACTATTTGTGGGTATGGCATCCGCAGTGCTGTCCTTTTTAGATGCTGGGGTTATAGTATTTTTTTATCCGAAGTTGGTGTCCTCCGCGAAGGGCGGCCAGATGGTTTTTTTTAAAAAAACATATGTGGAGCTTGACGATTAATATCATAGGAGTTACTGCTTGTCTTGTTTTGGCTTGTTTTGGCGTAAGTGGTTATGTTTTACAATGGTTAAATAATCCTGTGTATGCAGAAAATGTCTTTATCTTGTACTGGCTGTTGCTAGCAGTGACTATATATTCACTTAGTATGATTCCTCATCTTGGTCTTTATGCTTTTGGCTATGATAAGACGATTTCTTATAGTCAGCTGACAGGTTTTTTTGTATTTTTGGCGTTGGTGTATAGCTTCTGTGACTCCTTGGGCGTTGTGGCTGTGCCAATAGGGATGTGTGCAGCATTTATCTTGATTTTTAGCTGGAAGTTAATTGCTTATTGGTCGATGCTGACGGAGCGAGATGTTTCGACTTGAGTTTGGCTATTGTTGTTGGATTATATCGGTAACATTGTTTGTTGATGTGTTTTACTATGGCAGTTTTTGTGTGCTGATGTATAGATGTTGTTTAACTGGTGATTTGGTTTGGTGGAATTGATGACTACTCAAAAGCTAAAGTTTATTGTTGATTATATTTGTGCAACTGAGAATGAGATTTCCATCGATGCCAGTATCTATAAACTTTCAGGCGTATCTCCAAAAGAACTCGGTTATGCGCCGCGCCCGGCTAAGATACTTAGCATGTTTTCCAAGAATAGAGTTGCCTTCAAGTTATTTATGGTTCTCTTTAAAGTGATATGGAGGTTTGGCGGGGCGTCAGTGTTTTTTTTATACGAGATGTTTGTTTTTTATCGTTACTCTAAGCGATGCGCAGATAACTTGAGTAGTTGTAATGGGTTGGGTGAGTACGCGCTGGTTTTTTCATCACGCGCTGCCGATATTTTACAGTCGGGGGTGCTTGGCTTTGAGCCAAAGTGTTGGATTACTTTTCCATGGGTACCCTTAACGGATCCTAAGCAGGGGGGGGCGATATATTGATATTTTCTCTCTGCTTGAAAGAAAAGATTTTATTAGCGCGTACATGCTTGCGGTTACGGCTTCTAGAAAATTTGTATCTCGTAGGCAGACGAAAAATTGGGCGTTACAAAGTTATACCGCTTTCCGCTGGTTTGCTGTCAGAATTGCACTTGAAAAACTCGAAATTAAACGGTTTGTGATTGCCGAACATTATGATAGGTGGGCGGTACTTGCGGATAAAATTATTTCTCGCAGGAGATCACGTTCGCCTTCAATTGGGGTGGGGCAGGCGGAGTTCATCTTAATGCAGCACGGGACGCTTTCCGGGCTGACATTAGAATGTCAGTCTCCAGCGAGATTGCCGTTTACTCTTAAATGTCGACTTGCAAGCGTAACTCAGCTCTACGCATATGATGACGCCTCACGTCTCACATTTGAAGGTGATGTGTTTTCTGCTAGTTGTGTTGCTCGCGGAGTAGATGTTAATTATTTTAAGCCGATGATCGAGTTGGTACAATTGCACTCTGAACATAGATTGCGCATTTTGTTTGTCGGGCACCCGATTTGCGAGGATTTACATATTTCTTTGTATGAAAGCTTGAGTCTAGAATATGATGTCAGTTTTTATTATAAGCCGCATCCAACGGCAGGATTCAGTGAGTCGGTCAAGCAAAAAAAATGGGGAATCATCGTCGGGCGAAACTTTTTCCCCGAGGTGGATTTCCTCATAGCATATCCATCGACGCTTGTGAGTGAGTACGCTGCCTCAGGCATTCCTGCGGTGCTCCACTCATTGGATCTGGATAAGAATTTTTCTACTGGCCTTCTAGAGTCAGTCAAGACAAAATTAGACCTATTGGCTTGCGAGAAACGGTCGTAGATATGATTTCTAATTATTTTGGGGGGGGTATGAGCGATAAAACCTATCAAATGTGTTCACGCTGTATTATGGATAGCAGTGATCCGAATATCCACTTTGATGAGCAGGGCTTGTGCGACTACTGTGTAAATTTCAATTTAGCCATCAAGCCAAATTGGAACACGGGCGAAGGAGGGTACGCAGAGCTCATGACGTTGAGCAAAAAAATCAAGAGGGATGGTAAAAATCGGGATTTTGATTGCATCATTGGGCTGAGCGGAGGCTTGGATAGCTCATATGTAAGCTATGTAGCCAAAGAAGTAATGGGTTTGCGGCCGCTGCTTTTTCACGTCGACGCTGGTTGGAACACAGATCAGGCGGTAGGTAACATTGAAAAACTGGTTGACGGTCTGGGTCTGGATCTCTACACCGAAGTCATTAACTGGGAAGAGATGAAAAGCCTGCAACTGGCTTTTCTCAAGGCTCAGGTTGCTGACCAGGATATCCCACAGGACACTGCGTTTTTCTCGGGACTGTACAAATTCGCCAAGGCACACAAGATAAAATATGTGTTGACTGGGGGGAATTTTTCTACTGAATGCTGCCGCGAACCTGAGGAATGGGGCGCTTACCCGGGCATCGATAAGACCCTGATAAATGATATTCATGGAAAGTTCGGCTCACGAAAGTTGAAAAGTTTCCCGATTGTTGATGTGTTGGCATACAAGATTTATTACCGCTACGTACTCGGTATGCAAGTGGTGCGCCCGCTGAATTTGTTGCCCTACATCAAGCAGGATGCAGAAGAGACTCTTGAGCGGTTGTTTGGATGGAAGAAGTTCCAGCACAAGCACCATGAGTCGCGCTTTACCCGTTTTTACGAAGATTACTGGATGCCCCGGAAATTTGGTTACGAAAAGCGCCGGGCTCACTTCTCCAGCTTGATCATGACGGGGCAAATGACCCGTGAGGCGGCGTTGGAGCGCATTTCCCGGCCCGAACTGGATGAACAGTTCCTGAAGTCGGAGTTTGAGTACGTTGCCAATAAGCTCGACTTGAGTGTCGAGGAGTTGCAAGCGCTTTTTGAGGGCCAGAACAAAACGTTTCATGACTACAAAAATAAACGTTTCATGATCGGTCTGGGGGCCCGTGTGCTCGGTGCGCTGGGTCTGGAAAGAAGACTGTTCAGATGATTACCATAATCGATTACGGCTTGGGCAATATCCAGGCCTTCGTGAATGTCTACAAGCGCCTCCATATACCAGTGACTGTCGCCCGCTCTGCGCAGGAACTGCTGGGTGCAAGCAAGCTGATTTTGCCGGGTGTAGGTGCGTTTGATCATGCTATGGGGCGTTTGAATGCATCCGGGATGCGTGAAACACTCGATGAGTTGGTTCTTGTAAAAAAAGTCCCGGTTGTTGGTATCTGCGTGGGTATGCAGATCCTTGCAGACTCCAGCGATGAAGGGTCATTGCCAGGGCTCGGCTGGGTGCCGGGGCGAGTACGACACTTTCGTTCTGTGCCTGGACTGGAACGCTTGGCGCTGCCTCACATGGGGTGGAATGATGTCGAGCCATTGCACTTGAATCCCTTGTTTAAGGGGTTCGAAGAGGACGCGCGTTTCTACTTTCTCCATTCCTTCTATTTCGAATGTAGTCAGGAGTCCCATGCGTCTGCCCGCGCTTCGTACGGTCTGGATTTCAGTTGTGCGGTGGCTGTGGATAATGTCTATGGCGTTCAGTTCCACCCGGAGAAGAGCCATCATTTTGGGGTGGGCCTTCTTAAAAATTTCGCGGAACTATGAAATGCTAAGACCTAGAATTATTCCCTGTTTATTGATTCAGGATAGCGGGTTAGTAAAAACCGTACGTTTCAAAGATCCCAAGTACGTGGGTGATCCGATCAACGCGGTGAAAATTTTCAACGAGAAAGAAGCCGACGAATTGATTGTCGTGGACATTGACGCCACCGTTAATGGTCGTGAGCCCAATTACAAGCAGATTGCGCACTTGGCTGCTGAATGCCGTATGCCTCTGTGTTATGGCGGTGGTATTCGCACGCCGGAACAGGCCAAGCGAATCATTGCGTCTGGTGTAGAGAAGGTGGCTATCAGCGCTGCCGCGTTGGAAGAACCACAGCTGATTACCCGTATTGCTGAAGAAATCGGTCGGCAAAGCGTTGTGGTTGTGCTCGATCATAAGAAGCGCTTGCTCAGCAAACAACATGATGTCTGGACGCACAATGGCACGCGTAATACCAAGCGTAATGTGTTGGATGTCGCAGCCGAGGTGGAGAAACATGGGGCGGGGGAGATCGTGATCAACTCCATCGACAATGATGGCCGGATGAAGGGCTATGACATTGATCTGGCGATGGAATTACGTAAGGCCGTGAGTATTCCTGTCACCATTTTGGGGGGCGGTGGTTCGCTGGAGCATATGGGCGAGGTGATTTCGGTCTGTGGTGTCGTGGGCGTCGCAGCAGGCAGTTTCTTTGTATTCAAGGGACCTTATCGTGCCGTTCTGATCAGCTATCCCAGTGCAGCACAAAAGGATACATTGATACTTTCGGCTTTGAAATTACATTGATTTTTCGGGGCGATGAGCTTGTAGTGATGATCGCATTATTCGAGTCGCGCAAGGGCGGCTGAGCTTGATGCGTGGCCACTGGCGTTACGCCGGACTTGTTGGGGAGTGCAGGCTAGCGAGGTGGTATGATATGAGTTTGCCCTGTACATAAGCCCGTTACTGCGCTGGGTGAGATGAGGCCTGGAAAAGCGGCTGCGCTCAGGTGCTTACGCAGTATTTGTTGGCTTTTCGAGGGGCCGGAAAAATAGATGTCTTTGTTTTGTGCCGTATTCTGACTGATTTGGATTTCATATAAAGGTTTAGGTGAATTATGTTTAATGGAAAAAAACTTCTCATATCAGGCGGCACCGGCTCTTTTGGCAATGCAGTCCTGAAGAGGTTTTTAGATACGGATATCGCCGAGATCCGCATTTTTAGTCGTGATGAAAAAAAACAAGACGACATGCGCAAGCACTACAACAATTCAAAGTTGAAGTTTTATATTGGTGATGTTCGTGATTACCAAAGCGTGCTGAATGCTACCCGTGGTGTCGATTACATCTTTCATGCGGCTGCACTCAAGCAAGTCCCATCTTGCGAGTTTCATCCGATGGAGGCTGTCAAAACCAATGTTATTGGTACTGACAACGTGCTGGAAGCAGCCATTCAAAACGAAGTAAAGCGAGTCGTCTGCCTCAGTACCGATAAGGCGGTTTACCCAATCAATGCGATGGGTATTTCAAAAGCCATGATGGAAAAAGTCATGGTAGCTAAGTCTCGTAATGTTGACGAAACTAAAACTGTCATTTGCGGTACACGCTACGGTAACGTCATGGCGTCCCGTGGTTCAGTTATTCCACTGTTTATCGATCAGATTCGAGCTGGAAAGGCGCTGTCGATCACTGATCCCAACATGACTCGTTTCATGATGACGTTGGCGGACGCAGTTGATTTGGTTCTTTATGCGTTTGAGCACGGGAATAACGGCGATCTGTTCGTTCAAAAGGCTCCTGCGGCCACTGTTGAAACCTTGGCGCGAGCGCTGACTGCCTTGATGGGGCTGCCGCAGCACCCTATTCAGATCATTGGCACCCGCCACGGCGAGAAACTGTACGAGGCACTTTTGAGTCGTGAGGAAATGGCGTGCGCCGAAGACCGTGGTGAATACTTCCGCGTACCACCTGATTTACGTGATTTGAACTACAGTAAATTTGTGGAGGAAGGTGAGGAGAAAATTTCTACTATGGAAGATTATAACTCTCACAACACCGATCGCTTGGATGTAGAGGGCATGCAAAAGTTGCTCCTGAAACTGGAATTCATGCGCGCAATCCAGCGTGGCGAATACGCCACTCTTGAGGAGTAAGCAATGAAGGTACTGATCACAGGCGCCCAAGGTTTTGTAGCTAAAAATCTCTGTGTACATTTGCGAGAGCGTCCGGATGTTGAGGTTTTGCAATTTTCTCGTGAGGACAGCATTTTTTCGTTGAAAGAAATGCTCTTGCAGGCCGATTTTGTATTTCATCTGGCGGGTGTCAATCGGCCGCAGGATCCTGAAGATTTCAAAACCGGAAATACGGATCTGACTCGTGCAGTCTGTGACGGTATTGTTGCCAGCGGTAGAAAAATCCCAGTGCTTTACACTTCATCCAGTCAGGCAGAGCTTGATAATGCCTATGGGGTCAGCAAATTGGGTGCTGAGCAAGCGTTGGTTGATTTGGCAGCGGAGCATGGCGTACAGGTACATATTTTTCGCTTGCCCAATGTGTTTGGAAAGTGGGCTCGTCCCAACTACAACTCGGCGGTAGCGACGTTCTGTAATAATATTGCCCGTGACCAGCCAATCCAGATCAATAATCCTGACGCTGCTATTACATTGGTTTATATCGACGATGTGATCGCCCAGTTTATCGCGGTGATGGATGGCAAGCTGTCCGGTAATCCCTTCATCACGGTTGAGCCCGTCTATGGAACAACGGTAGGAGCGCTTTCAACACAATTGACGGCCTTTCGCGATAGCCGTGGAACCCTGTTAACGGAAGCGGTCGGCACCGGGTTGACCAGGGCACTCTATTCCACCTACCTGAGTTACGTGCCCCCAGAGCGTTTTACCTATGAAGTTCCCAAGTATGGTGATCCGCGTGGTGTCTTTGTCGAGATGCTCAAGACTCGGGATTCTGGCCAGTTTTCCTACTTCACCGCGCACCCTGGAGTCACCCGCGGTGGCCATTACCATCATTCGAAAACCGAAAAATTTCTGGTGATCAAAGGTGATGCATGTTTTCGTTTCCGACACATCGTGTCAGGCGAATTTTACGAACTGTTTACCACTGGTGAAAAACCTGAAATTGTAGAAACAGTGCCAGGCTGGACCCACGATATTACTAATGTCGGCCATGATGAGATGATCGTCATGCTCTGGGCTAACGAAATTTTTGATCGTGAACACCCCGACACCTATGCGTTGCCCGTGGGCACTGAAGCCTAAACACATGCTCAAGTAGAGACAGCCATGAAGAAGTTGAAAGTTGTTACGGTAGTAGGCACTCGTCCCGAGATTATTCGTCTGTCGCGAGTCATTGATTCGCTCGACAGGCATTGTGATCATGTGTTGGTTCATACCGGGCAGAACTACGACTATGAACTCAATGAGATTTTTTTCCAGGATTTGGGCATTCGCAAGCCCGATCACTTTTTGAACGCAGCCGGTACGAGCGGCGCAGAAACCATTGGTAATGTGATTATTTCTGTTGATCGCGTGCTCGCTGAAGTCCAGCCCGAAGCGCTGCTGGTACTGGGTGATACCAATAGCTGTATGGCAGTCATTCCTGCCAAGCGCCGCAAGATCCCAACGTTTCACATGGAAGCCGGCAATCGCTGCTTCGATATGCGGGTCCCTGAGGAAATCAACCGCCGTATCGTTGATCACACCGCCGATATCAATCTGACGTACAGCACAATCGCGCGCGATTATCTGCTACGTGAAGGGCTATCCCCGGACATGGTGATCAAGACCGGCAGCCCTATGTTCGAGGTGCTTAATTACTATCGTGCGGGTATTGATGGGTCGGATGTACTTGAACGCCTGGGGCTGGAGCATGGCAAGTTTTTTGTCTGCAGTGCTCACCGCGAAGAGAATATCGATTCGGACAAGAACTTCCTCAAGCTGGTGGATGTGCTCAACACCATCGCTGCTCACTATGAGCTTCCGGTCATCGTTTCAACCCATCCTCGTACACAAAAACGTGTGGATGCAATGGGTGTAACGTTTCATAAGAACGTACAGTTGCTCAAGCCGCTAGGCTTCAAGGATTACAACAAACTGCAACTGACCGCCAAGGCGGTATTGTCGGACAGTGGTACGATCAACGAGGAGTCCTCTATCCTGAACTTCCCGGCCTTGAATATCCGTGAAGCACATGAGCGTCCAGAAGGGATGGAAGAGGCAGCGGTCATGATGGTTGGGCTTGAGGTCAACCGTGTACTTCAAGGGCTAAATATCCTGGAGAGTCAAGGTTCGGGTGATGAGCGCACTTTGCGTCTGGTAGGCGATTACAGCATGCCTAATGTTTCAGAGAAAGTTGCCAGGATTATTCATAGCTATACCGATTATGTGAATCGTATTGTCTGGAAACGCTACTGATTGAGTTATTTTAATGCCTGATAATAAGCTGAATATTCTGGTGGTGACGCAATATTTTTGGCCGGAAAATATGCGCATCAATGATCTTGTTCGAGACTTTTCCGAGAAGGGGCACAATGTCACGGTATTGACCGGACTGCCCAACTACCCTGAAGGCAAGGTCTACGAAAGTTATCGTGCGCAGCCAGGTAGTTTTATGGAATATTCAGGTGCCAAGGTTGTCAGGGTACCGCTGATCCCTCGTGGTAAACGGAGTATTGGTCTGATACTGAACTATCTCTCTTTTTTTACCTCGGCCTCAATAGTAGGACCATGGAAGTTACGTGGTGAGAGGTTTGATGCAATTTTTGTTTATGCGGTTTCTCCCATCATGGCGGCGATACCCTCCTTGGTGATTGGCCGTTTGAAGAAAGCTCCGGTTTTCATTTGGGTCTTGGATTTATGGCCAGAAACCCTTCGGGCAGTCGGCGTGTTACGGCGACCGCTGTTACTGGCGATGGTAGGGCGAATGGTTTCCTGGATTTACAATCGTGCGGACTATCTCTTGCTACAATCCCACGGCTTTTTTGAAAACGTGAAGCGCTACTGTACTCAGGAAATTGCCCCCGAGCGTTTGGTTTACTTTCCCAGTTGGGCTGAAGATGACTTTTCCAGCGCTACGCCTCCTGCTTCGTCCTTGCTGGAGCGTGACGAAACAGTCTTTACTGTTTTATTTGCGGGTAATCTGGGTGATGCACAGGATTTCCCCGCGGTTATAGATGCCGCTCAGGCGCTAGTAGGTAAAGTACCCGTACGCTGGGTCATTGTCGGTGATGGGCGTATGAGCGAATGGCTCGCCGACCAGGTTAAGTCCCGCCAGCTGGATAATGTTCTGCTGTTGGGACGTCATCCTCTGGAGGAAATGCCCGCCTTGTTTGCTTGTGCCGATGCGTTGCTGGTCTCGCTGAAGACAAATGACGTATTCGAAAAGACTATTCCCGGCAAGGTCCAGGCCTATTTGGCTTCTGGTAAACCCATCCTTGGCATGATCAATGGCGAGGCCGCGCGCGTCATCGATGAGTCCGGGGCAGGTTTGTCGTGTCCATCAGGTGATGCCGTAGCACTCGCGCGTATCACGCTTGAGTTGGCGACTACCGACGCGGATCAGCGTATGCGCATGGGCAAATCTGGCCGTGAGTACTACCTGGGTAACTATTCAAAGCCCACTTTGTTGGCTCGCCTGGAACAGCTGTTTCATGATGCAACCTTACGTAAAGGACGCCAGTAATGTCGCAATCTATTTTTTTGACCGGTGCCACCGGCTTTGTCGGTGGCGCCGTGTTGCGCCGCTTGGCAGCCGATGGTTTCTCCGTGACAGCAGCTGTTCGCAATGGATCCCAAGGGGTTAAAGAGGACGTGGATACCGTTCGATTCGATTCTTTTGAAGGGGCTTCCTGGAGCGAACATCTTACCGGGGTCGATGCAGTAGTTCATTGCGCTGCCCGCGTACATGTGATGAACGATACTGTGACTGATCCACTGGCGGCTTTTCGCAAGGTTAATGTTGAGGGCACCTTGAATCTCGCTCGGCAAGCGGCTGAAGCGGGAGTCCGACGTTTTGTCTTTATCAGCTCCATCAAGGTCAATGGCGAGGGCACCGAGCCAGGTAAGCCCTATACTGCAGATGACCGCCCTGAACCACGCGACCCCTATGGTGTTTCCAAGATGGAAGCGGAGCAGGGATTGCGGGATTTGGCGGGTCGTACCGCAATGGAAGTCGTGATTATTCGGCCGGTATTAGTTTATGGCCCAGGTGTGAAGGCCAACTTTCTGAACATGATGCGCTGGCTGGACAAGGCTGTCCCTTTGCCATTTGGCGCAATTCATAACGGCCGGAGTCTGGTGGCCTTGGATAATCTGGTCGACTTGATCGTAACGTCCATAGTCCATAGCGGGGCGGCCAATCAGACATTTTTGGTTAGCGATGGAGAGGATCTTTCAACCACCCAGTTGTTGCGCAGGATGGCCCTGGCGCTGGATAAATCGGCGCGGTTGTTACCGGTCCCCAGTTGGATACTCAGCACAACTGCAAACCTGCTCGGTAAAAAGTCATTGTCTCAGCGACTTTGCGGTTCTTTGCAGGTTGATATCAGCAAAACACGATCCTTATTACAATGGACGCCCCCGGTTTCCGTGGATAACGCATTAAAAGTAGCCGCGGCGCATTATATGGAACATAAAAAACAATGATTTATTGGTGGTTGATTCCTGTCGTTGCTGTTTTGTCGTTTGCGTTGACTGCGGCGCTGCGACGTTATGCGCTTGTTCGCAGCATTATTGATATTCCAAACGCCCGCAGCTCTCATTCCGTGCCAACCCCGCGTGGTGGAGGCGTAGCTATTGTGGCTGCTTTCACTTTGGCTTTACCGTTTTTGGGCTGGACACACGCAGTGTCGTCTGATGTCTTGATAGCCGCGGGTGGTTCGGGCGCGTTGATCGCGATTATAGGTTTCATGGATGACCACGGTCATATTGCCGCTCGTTGGCGCTTGCTGGGTCACTTTGCCGCTGCGGCCTGGGCGCTGTTCTGGTTGGGCGGGCTACCAGCAATAACGCTCTTTGGCATGAGCGTGGACCTGGGGTGGGCTGGTGGTGTTCTCGCCGCTTTTTATCTTGTATGGATGCTCAATTTGTACAACTTCATGGATGGTATTGACGGCATTGCCAGCGTTGAGGCTATCTGTGTGTGCCTGGGTATTTGCCTTCTCTACTGGTTGAATGGTCTTGAAGACTTGGTTTTACTTCCGCTCTTGCTGGCGATGGCTGTCGCTGGGTTTCTGTTCTGGAACTTCCCGCCTGCTCGAATTTTCATGGGGGATGCAGGCAGCGGTTTTTTGGGGATGATCTTAGGTGTTCTTTCTATCCAGGCGGCGTGGGCTTCCTCACAGTTGTTATGGGCGTGGCTGATTCTGTTGGGTGTATTCATCGTGGACGCCACCTTCACACTGATCCGCCGGTTGGTGCGCGGAGACAAAGTTTATGAGGCCCATCGTAGTCACGCTTATCAATTTGCCTCCAGGCGTTGTGGCAAGCATTTGCCGGTGACACTGGCGGTTGCAGCTCTTAACCTGTTTTGGTTACTACCGATTGCGATGTGCGTGGTCTTGCTAGGGCTGGACGGCGCATTGGGCGTGGTTATCGCCTACATACCCCTTATTGCGCTGGCGCTCAAGTTTCATGCTGGTGAGTTGGAAAGCAGCGCTTCTGCGACTACCAGTAACAGGTGACGATTTATAGGTCAGAATATGTCGATAAACGTAGAATGGGTACGCAGTAATAATCTATAGGAGCGGTCTGAGGTGGGCGAAGGGGTTATGGAAACATTACGGGCGTTCCTGGTGGGGTTGCCGCGCCGCAAAAAACGACTGATTCAGGTGGCTACTGATGTGTTGGTCGTTTGGGCGGCGCTATGGCTTGCGTTCATCGTACGGCTTGGGATTGATGAGATGGTCAATCCGTTTCTGGAGCATCTCTGGCTGTTTATCGCCGCGCCTGTGGTCGCTATCCCTTTGTTTGTCCGCTTTGGCATGTATCGCGCAGTGATGCGATATTTTGGTAACGATGCACTAATCGCAATCATCAAGGCAGTCAGCTTGTCCTCCTTGATTTTGGGCGTTGTCGTTTACTGGTACAGTAACCACCAGAATGTCGTCCCACGCTCCATTATTTTCAACTACTGGTGGCTCAGCCTGATCATGGTGGGTGGGCTACGTTTAGCCATGCGCCAATACTTTCTGGGAGACTGGTTCTCCGCATCGCAGCACATGCCGTTTACCAGTCGTGAAGACGGTCTGCCGCGTGTTGCCATCTATGGTGCGGGAGCAGCAGGCAACCAATTGGTGGCGGCCTTGCGCATGGGCCGCGCGATGCGCCCAGTTGCCTTTATCGACGACGATGCCAGTATTACCGAGCGGGTCATCTCCGGACTACAAGTATACAAACCTAAACATATCCAACGTATGATCGACGCCACCGGCGCTCAAGAGATCCTGCTCGCGATTCCCTCATCCAATCGTGGCCGGCGTCGTGAAATTCTTGGGTTCCTCGAAGGCTTCCCCCTCCATGTACGAAGTGTTCCTGGCTTTATGGATCTGGCCAGCGGTCGAGTCAAGGTCGATGACATTCAGGAAGTCGACATCGCCGACCTCTTGGGCCGTGATACCGTACCTGCTCAGGGCGAACTCCTGGAGCACTGCGTTAAGGGTCAGAATGTCCTGGTGACGGGGGCTGGTGGCTCCATCGGTTCTGAGTTATGCCGGCAGATTCTGTCTCTGCGCCCCACGACACTGCTGTTGTTCGAGCACAGCGAGTTCAACCTTTACAGCATCCTCTCGGAGCTTGAGCAACGGATCGTTCGCGAGTCGCTGCCAGTCAAGCTGCTACCTATACTGGGCTCGGTGCGTAATCAGTCCAAATTGCTGGACGTGATGAAAACCTGGCATGTAGATACCGTCTACCACGCTGCTGCCTACAAGCATGTGCCGATGGTCGAGCACAATATTGCTGAGGGCGTGTTGAACAATGTGATCGGCACCCTGAACACGGCTCAAGCTGCGTTGCAGTCGGGCGTTGCCAACTTTGTCCTGATCTCCACCGACAAGGCTGTGCGTCCCACCAATGTCATGGGCAGCACCAAGCGTCTGGCCGAGCTGACGTTGCAAGCCCTGAGTCGTGAACTGGCGCCGGTATTGTTCGGTGATAATGCCAATATTTCCCGTGTCAACAAAACCCGTTTCACCATGGTGCGTTTCGGTAATGTGTTGGGTTCCTCTGGCTCGGTGATTCCGCTGTTTCACAAGCAAATCAAGTCCGGCGGGCCTCTGACTGTGACCCACCCGAAAATCACGCGCTACTTCATGACCATCCCCGAGGCCGCGCAGTTGGTCATTCAGGCCGGTTCCATGGGGCAGGGCGGTGATGTGTTTGTACTGGACATGGGCGAACCGGTGAAAATCGTTGAACTGGCCGAGAAAATGATCCATCTGTCCGGCCTTAGCGTACGCTCCGACAAAAATCCCCACGGCGACATTGCCATCGAGTTTTCCGGCTTGCGCCCTGGCGAGAAGCTCTACGAAGAGTTGCTCATCGGTGACAATGTTGTCGCGACCCAGCACCCGATGATCATGAGTGCCAACGAAGATCACCTGCCATGGGATGTACTCAAGGACAAGCTGACTCAATTGCTCGCGGCAGTGGAAGCGGACGACTACAACCGCGTCCGCCAGCTCTTGCGCGATACCGTCAGCGGTTATGCCCCAGACGGTGAGATTGTCGATTGGATCTACCAGCAACGGCGCTTGGAGCCCTGAGTTAACACCCTGTAACTCACCCATTTTTGACTATCCCCCCACATCACCTAAGTTTGAAAGGCAGCTTCGGAAAGCTGCTTTTCCCACTGTTGTCATGGAGCGTCTCTAATGCGTAAATCCGTTTTTTCCTCCCTGCTTTTTGCCCTTCTCACCAGCCTGTCCGTCACGGCCATGGCCGCCCCGTCGGCCAAGCCCGAAGCGCCAATGCCGGTAGCGGCCCAGGTAGACAAAAGCGAAAAGTCGGCCCCAAAAGTCAACCTCAACGCAGCCGACGCTGAAACCCTGCGCCGAGATCTGTTCGGTATTGGCGCCGCCAAGGCCAAGGCGATCATCGCTTATCGCGAGTCCAATGGATCGTTCACGGCGGTGGATGAGTTGCTGGAGGTGAAGGGGGATTGGCAAGTCGCTGCTGGAGAAGAATCGCGACAGGCTGGAGGTTAAGTAATCAAGGCAGGAGGCCGGTCATTGACCGGCCTTTTTTATATCTGCAGTGGCTGTATTGACCCCGGTTTTCAGGCTTTCCCGCACGACGTCGAGAATGCGTGTCGCCAGTTGTGGGTTTTCGACACTACGTGCCAGTACCAATGCGCCTACCAGTGTCGACATGATCACCAGGCTTTGTTCGTCTGCACTGGGGCTGCCCAATGCGGTTTCGATTTGCTTGAGTCGGGCGTCGAGGACTGTATCGGTGGTGGGGCTCTGTTGGCCGCGTTGCCCCAGTTCCGAGGACATGGTGGGCAACGGGCAGCCTTGGTCGGGGGAGGTGTGGTGCCACTCGGACAAGTAGCTGTCGATGAATGCTTCCAGCGGCCGCTCTTGGCTGAAGAGCGCCGCACAATGGGCATCCAGCTCGGCGGAGGCCGCTTGCAGGGCTTTTTCCACCAGTTCGTCTTTGGATTTGAAGTGGGCGTAGAACCCGCCATGGGTCAGGTTCAGCGCTTTCATCAGGGGCTGAAGCCCGGTGGCGCCGATGCCGTCGCGACGAAACCGCACCGACGCCTCTTTAATGATGCGCTGGTGGGTTTGAGCTTTGTGATTTTGCGAGTAGCGCATAAGAGGGCCCTCTGAAACATCAGGCCATATTAACCAAGGTTTGGCGGCGTTTCTCGGTGCGATTACAAATTTGCACTAATCTGAATCGGTTCGCCTGGCGTGCTGCCGGTATCGGTCAGCACGGGGCGTTTGTTTCAGCGATCTTGCGCATCCTTGGCGTCAGCCTGAGCATTGCGCTCGGCGACGCGTTTGCGTTGTTCGTCGGTCAGTTCCACTTTGTTGGCGCTGTCACGCAGCATCATCAAGCCACCAACGATCGAACCGATGGCGACCACCATGATCAACCAGGCATACCAGGGCATAGGGCTCTCCTTGAGGCTGACTGCCATAGGGAAGATTCCCCACGGCACTATCAGCTTTGAGTGACGGCGTTCGTCAGTCGTTCCATTGTAGGCCCGTTCTGCCTCGCTGGTTTAGAGCCCAGTCAACATTGCATCTGCCGGTGCGTCGGCGCGGTCTTGGGCAGTCAGTTGGAAGTAGATGAAGCCTGCGGCCATGAACCCAAGGAAGATCAGGCCGATCAGGGTGTTGAACCATGCCATGGCCACCAGGCAGACCAGCGCCAGGATCAGGGCGATTGCCGGTACGATGGGATATCCCGGCGCGCGGAAGGTGCGTTCCAGCAGCGGTTCGCTCCTACGCAGCTTGAACAGGCTGAGCATGCTCATGATGTACATGACGATGGCACCGAACACCGCCATGGTGATCATCGCGGCGGTGAGGGTCATGCCGCCGAGGTTGATCAGGCCGTCGCTGTAGATCGCGGCGATGCCCACCACACCACCGGCAAGAATGGCCCGGTGGGGTGTCTGGAAGCGTGACAGCTTGGCCAGAGAGGAGGGCAGGTAGCCGGCGCGGGCCAGGGCGAAGAACTGGCGCGAGTAGCCGAGGATGATGCCGTGGAAGCTGGCGACCAGGCCAAACAGGCCAATCCACACCAGCATATGCAGCCAGCCGGAGCTTTCGCCCACCACGGTCTTCATCGCCTGGGGCAATGGGTCGTTGATGTTCGACAGGGTGCGCCAGTCGCCCACGCCGCCAGCAAAGAACATCACGCCCATGGCCAAAAACACCAGGGTCAGGATGCCGCTGATATAAGCCTTGGGGATCGTGCGCTTGGGGTCCTTGGCTTCTTCGGCGGCCATGGCGGCGCCTTCGATGGCGAGGAAGAACCAGATGGCGAAGGGGATTGCGGCAAAGATTCCGGCAATCGCCGGCGTGCCAAAGGTGTCGGAGCCTGCCCAGCCGTTGAGGGCGAAGTTGCTGAAGCTGAACGCCGGCGCGACCACGCCCATGAATACCAGCAACTCGGCCACGGCCAGTACACACACCACCAACTCGAAGGTCGCGGCCAGTTTCACCCCGAGAATATTCAAACCCATGAACACGAAGTAGGCCCCGACCGCCGCGTGTTTAGGGTCGAGTGCCGGGAACTGCACATTCAGGTAGGCACCAATGGCCAGGGCAATCGCCGGCGGCGCGAAGACGAATTCGATCAAGGTGGCCAGCCCTGCAATCAATCCACCTTTCTCGCCGAAGGCCCGACGGCTGTAGGCAAACGGCCCGCCTGCGTGGGGAATCGCGGTGGTCAGTTCGGTGAAGCTGAAGATGAAACAGGTGTACATGGCGGCGACCATCAATGACGTCACCAGGAAGCCCAGCGTCCCGGCCACGCCCCAACCATAGCTCCAGCCAAAGTACTCGCCGGAGATCACCAGCCCGACGGCGATGCCCCACAGGTGCAAGGTGCCCAAGGTGGGCTTGAGTTGTGTGTTCATTGCGCTGCTTCCTGAACGGTTTGGAATGTTTCAGGACGTTGCAGCGGCCATGCCAGCTTGGAAAAGGGTGTCGTAAAGGGCTGGAACTGTCGTGCGGGAGATAGTCTGTTGCTTGAGACCGTTATTTCGTGCACCAGGGTAGGGCGATAGCGGTCTCAACAGCCCCAAAAACCTCACCTTCACCCACTCTTTACGCCATCTTTACGCCCCCCTCCACCCCCCTCGCCCTCGCTCCTTTACACCCCTCCTGCGGACAATGCCCCCCATACGCGGCAGTCGCCGTATGACGGAGAAACTTCCATGAGTGTTCTGGATGGGGTGTCACTGCTATTGGCCGTGGCGCTGTTCATTTATCTGCTGGTTGCGCTGTTGCGCGCGGATCGGGGCTAGGAGCGGCTATGCAAAGTTATGATTATTGGCTGATCATCGCCTTCTTCGTCTTGGTGCTGGTTCCGGCGCCATTTCTGGGGCGCTTCTACTACAAGGTGATGGAAGGGCAGCGCACCTGGCTAACGCCGGTGCTCGGGCCGGTGGAGCGCGTGTGTTATCGCGTGGCCGGGGTCGATGCGCAACAAGAGCAGAGTTGGCAGAAATACACCTTGGCGCTGCTGGCGTTCAACCTGGCGGGCTTTTTACTGCTGTTCGCGATCCTGTTGTTCCAGGACTACTTGCCGCTCAACCCGCAGCAATTACCCGGTCAGGAGTGGACGCAGGCGTTCAACACCGCAGTCAGTTTCATGACCAACACCAACTGGCAGTCCTACAGCGGTGAGGCGACTCTCAGCTACCTGAGCCAGATGGCTGGCCTGACCGTGCAGAACTTTGTCAGTGCGGCCACGGGCCTTGCCGTCCTTGTCGCCCTTTGCCGTGGGATTGGTCGCAAATCCGCCAGCACCCTGGGTAATTTCTGGGTGGACATGACCCGCGCCACCCTCTATGGCCTGCTGCCATTGTGCCTGGTGCTGGCGTTGTTCCTGGTGTGGCAGGGCGTGCCGCAAACCTTCGCCCACTACGTTGATGCGCTGACCCTACAGGGTGTCGACCAAGTGATCCCGCTCGGCCCGGCCGCCAGCCAGATTGCGATCAAGCAACTGGGGACCAACGGCGGTGGCTTCTTCGGTGTCAACTCGGCGCACCCATTCGAAGACCCGACGGCCTGGGCCAACCTGTTTGAAGTGGCGGCGATCATCATGATCCCGGTGGCGCTGGTGTTCACCTTTGGCCACTACGTCAAGGACCTGCGCCAGAGCCGCGCGATCCTTGGCTGCATGCTCGCGCTGTTCCTGATCGGCGGTTCGGTGTCGCTGTGGTCCGAGTACCAACCCAACCCGACCCTGAACAATCCGGCCGTGGAGCAGACTGCGCCGCTGGAAGGTAAGGAAGCGCGCTTCGGCACCACCGGCACGGTGCTGTGGTCGGTGACCACCACGGCGGCGTCCAACGGTTCGGTCAACGGCATGCAGGACAGCCTCAACCCCCTGAGCGGGATGGTGGCGCTGGTCAATATGATGGTCGGCGAAGTGATCTTCGGCGGCGTCGGCGCCGGCATGTACGGCATGCTGCTTAACGTGCTGATCGCGGTATTCCTCGCCGGCTTGATGATTGGCCGCACCCCGGAATACCTCGGCAAGAAACTCCAGGCCCGGGAAGTGCAACTGCTGGTGGTGACCCTGTTGGTGATGCCCGTTGGCGTACTGGTACTTGGCGCGATTGCCGCCAGCGTGCCGGCTACCGCCGCGACCATCACCAACCCTGGCCCCCACGGTTTCAGCCAGTTGCTGTACGGCTACACCTCGGCCAGTGCCAACAACGGTTCGGCGTTTGCTGGCCTTGGCGCCAACACGCCGTTTCACAACCTGATGCTCGGGTTGGGCATGTTGATCGGCCGCTTTGGCTACATCCTCCCAGTCCTGGCCCTGGCCGGTAGCCTGGCGATGAAGAAAAGCGCACCGATTGGCCAGAACAGTTTCCCGACCCACGGCCCGTTGTTCGTGACGTTGCTGACCGTGACCATTTTGCTGGTGGGCGGCCTGACGTTCCTGCCGGCGCTGGCATTGGGCCCTATCGCTGAACACCTGAGCATGGGCTTCTAAGGGGTATGAACATGAATATGCCTGTAAACAACGCCGCTCCGGTCAAGACCCAGGAGTCGGCCAAGACTGCGATCTCGGCCCTGTGGCGCCCCGCGCTGGTCCAGGCGTTCGTCAAGCTGGACCCGCGCCAGTTGAAGCGTTCGCCGGTGATGCTGGTGGTTGAGTTGACCGCGATCCTCACTACCGTGCTGTGCCTGGTGCCGGACAGCAGCGTGCCGACCTTTGTCGCGGTGCAGATTGCTCTGTGGCTGTGGTTCACCGTGCTGTTCGCCAACTTCGCCGAAGCCCTGGCCGAGGGCCGTGGCAAGGCACGCGCCGATAGCCTCAAGGCCGGCAGTGAAGGCCTGAGTGCGCGGCGCCAGGAGGCCGATGGCAGCTTCAAGGTGGTACCCGCCACCAGCCTGCGCAAAGGCGATGTGGTGCGGGTAGCGGCCGGGGAAATGATCCCTGGTGACGGCGAAGTCATCGAAGGCATCGCGGCGGTCAACGAAGCGGCGATCACCGGTGAGTCCGCGCCGGTCATCCGCGAATCCGGCGGCGATCGTTCGGCGGTCACCGGCAATACCCGGTTGGTCTCGGACTGGCTGGTGATTCGCATCACCGCCAACCCCGGCGAGTCGACCCTGGACCGCATGATCGCCTTGGTCGAAGGCGCCAAGCGCCAGAAAACCCCCAACGAAGTGGCGTTGGACATCCTACTGATCGGCTTGACCCTGATCTTCCTGCTGGTGGTCGTGACCTTGCAGCCGTTCGCCCATTTCGCCAATGGCAGCCTGCCCCTGGTGTTCCTGGTGGCGCTGCTGGTCACGCTGATTCCCACCACCATCGGTGGCCTGCTATCGGCCATCGGCATCGCCGGTATGGATCGCCTGGTGCGCCTCAATGTGATCGCCAAGTCCGGGCGCGCCGTGGAAGCGGCGGGGGACGTGCACGTGCTGTTGCTGGACAAGACCGGCACCATCACCTTCGGTAACCGCCGCTGCGCTGGCGTTTATGCCGCGCCCGGCGTCAACGGCAAGGAGTTGGCCGAAGGCGCGCTGCTGGCCTCGCTGGCAGACGATACGGCGGAAGGCAAGTCCATCGTCGAATACCTGCGTGCCCTGCATCCGTACACCGAGCCCTCGGTACAAGAACTGACGGGCGTGCCGTTCAGTGCCGAAACGCGCTTGTCCGGTGTGGACTATCAAGGCCGCGTCTACCGTAAAGGCGCTGTTGATTCGCTGCTGGCGTTTATCGGTCTGCAACGCCAGGACCTGTTGCCGGCGCTGTCCCGGGAAATCGACAAGATCGCCCAGAGTGGCGGCACCCCGTTGCTGGTGTGTGCCGATGGCAAATTGCTGGGGGCGATCCACCTCAAGGACGTGGTCAAGCCCGGTATTCGCGAACGCTTTGCCGAGCTGCGCAAGCTGGGGATCCGCACGGTGATGGTGACCGGCGACAACCCCTTGACCGCCGCCGCCATTGCCGCCGAAGCCGGTGTGGATGATGTGCTGGCAGAGGCCACGCCAGAGAAGAAACTGGCGCGCATCCGCCATGAGCAGAACGACGGGCGCCTGGTGGCCATGTGTGGCGACGGTGCCAACGACGCTCCGGCCCTGGCCCAGGCGGATGTGGGCATGGCGATGAATGACGGGACCCAGGCGGCCCGCGAGGCGGCGAATATGGTCGACCTCGACAGCGATCCGACCAAGCTGCTGGACGTGGTGCAGATCGGCAAGGAATTGCTGGTGACCCGGGGCGCGCTGACGACCTTTTCCATCGCCAACGACGTGGCCAAGTACTTCGCGATCCTGCCGGCACTGTTCGCCTCGATCTATCCGCAACTGGGCGTACTCAACGTGATGCATCTGAGCAGCCCGCAGAGCGCGATTCTGTCGGCCATTGTGTTCAACGCGCTGATCATCGTGGTGCTCATTCCTTTGGCACTGCGCGGTGTGCGGGTGCAGGCGGCGAGTGCGGCGGCGTTGCTGCGGCGCAACCTGCTGATCTATGGCGTGGGCGGGCTTTTGGTGCCGTTCGCCGGGATCAAGGCGATCGACATGCTGCTGACTGCGCTGCATCTGGTCTGACCCAACCCTTGCAGGAGCCGGCTCCTGCAAGGTCACGATTGAATTGAGGAAGCTGAAATGTCCAACATGATCCGTCCGGCCATAAGCCTGTTGGTATTGATGACCCTGATCACTGGCGTGGCCTATCCACTGGTAGTGACCGGCGTCGCCCAAGTAGCCTTTCCCGACCAGGCCAATGGCAGCCTGGTGCGCGATGCTGAAGGCAAGGTGCGGGGTTCAAGCCTGATTGCCCAGGAATTTACCGGCGAGCGCTGGTTCCACTCGCGGCCTTCGGCAGGTGCGTTTGCCACGGTCTCCAGCAGTGCCAGCAACCTGGGCCCAAGCAACCCGGCGCTGGCGACGCGGGTGTTCGACGACGCTGGCAAAATCCAGGTCCCAGGCCAGGGCCCCGTGCCTCTGGCGCTGTTGACGACCTCCGGCAGTGGTCTTGATCCGCACTTGCCACCGCAGGCAATTGCCTATCAACTGGCGCGGGTGGCGGCCGCACGCCAGCTACCGGTGTCGACCCTGGAGCGCTTGATGGACGAGCATATCGAGCAGCCGCTGGTGGGGCCGCCGGTGGTGAATGTACTGGCGCTGAACATGGCGCTGGAAAAGTTGTAACTCCCTGTAGGAGCGAGCTTGCTCGCGAAAAACCTGAGGGCGCCGCGCTTATCCAGGATGAGCGCGGTGTACTTGAGTGCTTCGCGAGCAAGCTCGCTCCTACAGTGGCTCTATTGACCTTGAGAGACCTGTTCCCATGAGTGACTCCGGCCGCGCCGACGCCCTCCTAGCCGACCTACCCAAGCACGGCCGTGGCCGGCTCAAAGTATTTCTTGGTGCCGCACCGGGCGTGGGCAAGACCTACGCCATGCTCCAGGCGGCCCACACCCAACTGCGCCAGGGCGTCAAAGTGGTGGCCGGGGTGGTCGAGACCCATGGTCGCGCCGAGACCGAAGCCTTGCTCAGTGGCCTGCCCCAGCAACCGCTGCTGCGCTCTGAATACCGTGGGGTAATGCTCGAAGAGATGGACCTCGACGGCTTGCTCGCCAGCAAGCCCCGGCTGGTGCTGGTAGACGAACTGGCCCACAGCAACGCGCCCGGCAGCCGCCATGAAAAGCGCTGGCAGGACATCCAGGAACTGCTCTCAGCCGGCATCAACGTGTTCACGACGGTCAACGTCCAGCACCTGGAAAGCCTCAACGATCAGGTGCGCGGCATCACCGGTGTGCAAGTGCGCGAAACCCTGCCGGATTGGGTGTTGCAGGAAGCCGATGAGCTGCTGCTGATCGACTTGCCATCCCGCGAGTTGCTGGAGCGCCTGCGCGACGGCAAGGTCTACGTGCCGGAACAGGCGCGCGCCGCCATCGATGCATTCTTTACCCAGACCAACCTCATGGCCCTGCGCGAGTTGGCGATGCAGACCGCCGCCGCTCACGTGGATGACGATCTGGCCCAGGGCTACCGGCAACTGGGCCAGGCCGCGCCGACGGTGCGCGGTCGTCTGTTGGTGGGGGTGGATGGCGATGCCGAGGCCGAGCGCCTGGTGCGCCACGCCAGCCGTGTGGCCCAGCGCCGGCATTTGCCTTGGAGCCTGGTGCATGTGGACAACGGCCGGGTGCGTGACGAGCAGTCACGGCTGCGCCTGCAAAATGCCCAGCAACTGGCCGAGCGCCTGGGCGGCGAAGTGGTGTTGCTGCGTGCCGGTGAAGTGGCCAAGACCCTGATCCAGCACGCGGCCGAACGCCGTGCCAGCCTGGTGTTGGTGGGGCAGTCGCGCCCACGCTGGCGGCGCCGACTGTTCGGCGGCGGCTTGGCGGCGCGCTTGTTGCGCAATGCCCGAGGCCTGGAAATCAACGTCCTCGACAGCGATGAAACGCCGGTGCCGCCACGCTTGCCCGAGGTGCGGGGCCTGGTGTGGTTCGACTACGCTCTGGCGCTGCTGGCAACCGTGCTGGCCAGTGCATTGGCATGGGGAGTGTCGAGTATCCTGCCGCTGCCCAACATCTCCCTGGTGTTCCTCGCGGCGGTGCTGCTGGTGGCGGTTCGCAGCAGCCTGGGCCCGGCACTGGCCTGTGCGGCGCTGTCGTTCATGACCTATGACTTTTTGTTTATTCCGCCGAATTTTTTCCTTCGCCATCCAGCGTGAAGAAGATGTGCTGACGCTGTTGTTTTTCCTGCTGATGGCGGCGCTGACCGGCAACCTGGCCGCTCGCCAGCGTCGGCAACTGCAGGCCCTGCGCGATACCCAGCAAGAAACCAGCGAGTTGCTCGACCTGTCGCGCAAACTCACCGCCGCCACCGATCGCCAGGCGGTGATCAGCGCCGCGGCCCATCACCTACAGGGCTGGAGCGATTTGCAGCTATGCCTGGTCAATCGCGACGGGCCCAGTGAGTGGAAGGTCGAGACCGGTGGGCCGATCACCTTCACCGAGGCCGAACGTGCCGCCGCCGACTGGGCCTGGCAGCACGACCAGCCGGCGGGCATGGGCACTGGCACCTTGCCGTTCGGGCGTTGGTGGTGGTGGCCGTTGTCCGCTGAAAATGGCCCATTGGGCTTGCTCGGCGTCAGCCCCAAGGCCGGCCTGGAGCTCAGTGGCCAACGTCGGCGCCTGCTCACGGCCTTGAGCCAGCCATTGGCCCAGGCGCTGGCCCGTGCCCAGTTGGCGCAGAACCTGGAGGCAGCCCGTTTGCATGGCGAAACCGAGCAACTGCGCAGTGCCTTGCTGGCTTCGGTGTCCCATGACCTGCGCACGCCGCTGACCTCCATGCGCGGCAGCATCGACAGCCTGCTGGCCCTGGGCGAAGCGATTCCCCTGGAAGATCGCCGTGAGCTGCTCGAAGGCACCCGCGACGAAGCCGAGCGCCTGGACCGCTATATCCAAAACCTGCTGGACATGACCCGTCTCGGCCATGGTGCACTGAAGCTGGCGCGGGACTGGGTGTCGCCCGCCGATATCGTCGGCAGCTCCCTCGGCCGTTTGCGCGCGGTATTGGCGCCGTTGCAGGTGAGTACCGATGTGCCGCCCGAGTTGCCGCTGCTTTATGTGCATGCCGCCTTGATCGAGCAGGCCTTGGTCAATGTGCTGGAAAACGCCGCGCGTTTTTCACCGCCCCATGGTCGCTTGCAACTGCGTGCCGGTGTGGCGGACCAGGCGTTGTTTTTCTCGGTCAGTGACGAAGGCCCTGGGATTCCCGAAGAGGAGCGGGCGAAGATTTTCGATATGTTCTACACCGCCGCCCGCGGCGACCGGGGCGGACAGGGTACCGGGCTCGGCCTGGCAATCTGCCAGGGCATGGTCGGCGCCCACGGCGGACATATCAGCGTGGCCGAGGGCATCGACGGGCGGGGCACGTGTATCACCTTGTTCCTGCCATTGCAGACCCAGCCGAGCCTGGACAGTGAAGCGTGATATCAGGTGCGCTACTCTTGATTTTTTTCAGCGATTGTGACGGAACACCATGAGCCAGACTGCGACGATTTTGGTCATTGATGACGAGCCGCAGATCCGCAAGTTCTTGCGCATCAGCCTGGCCTCCCAGGGCTACAAGGTAATTGAGGCCGGGACCGGCGCCGAAGGGCTGGCCCAGGCGGCCTTGAGCAAGCCGGACCTGCTGGTGCTGGACCTGGGCCTGCCGGACATGGACGGCCAGCAAGTACTGCGCGAGTTGCGCGAATGGTCGGCGGCCCCGGTGCTGGTGTTGTCGGTACGTGCCAGTGAAGGGCAGAAGGTCCAGGCGCTGGACGGTGGCGCCAACGACTACGTGACTAAGCCATTTGGCATCCAGGAGTTCCTGGCCCGGGTCCGTGCGTTGTTACGCCAGGCGCCTGCTGGAGAAGCCCAACAGGCGGCGCTGCAGTTTGGCCCGCTGACCGTGGACCTGGCCTATCGGCGGGTGTTGCTGGACGGTGTCGACGTGGCCCTGACCCGCAAGGAATACGCGGTGCTGGCGCAACTGGCACGCTATCCCGGCCGGGTGATTACCCAGCAGCAGTTGCTCAAGGATATCTGGGGCCCGACCCATACCGAAGACAGCCACTACCTGCGCATTGTGGTGGGGCACTTGCGTCAGAAACTGGCGGATGACCCGACCCAGCCGCGTTTTATCGTGACCGAGGCGGGGGGTGGGGTATCGGTTGTTGGGGGGCTGAGGGCTGAGGGATTGTGGTGGCTGGACCGGCCTAATCGCGGGCAAGCCGGCTCCCACCTTTGAATGCATTCACAAATCTAAATGTGGGAGCCGGCTTGCCCGCGATAGGCATCGGTATCTACACAACTTTGCCGCAACACCTAAATCCAGGCAGATAGCGCAGTTGTGGCGAGCGGGCTTGCCCCGCGCTGGGCTGCGTAGCAGCCCTAAACCCTGCCATCGCGGTTTATCTGAAAAAAATGCGAAGGGCTTTTTGGGGGCTGCTTCGCAGCCCAGCGCGGGCAAGCCCGCTCGCCACGGCGGAGTTCGTCAGTTTCTGAAAGTTGTGTAGATACCTATGCCGCGATAGGGCCCCAAGCCCCAGCGAAGCTCTCAACTCTGCTCACTCTCATACCGATCCAACGTATCACTGGCAATCTCGCGCCCCAGCGCGATCAATTCCGGCGCCTTGTAGAACTCGAAAAACCGGCACACGCGCTTGGGCACGTTGATCAGCACATCCGGCGGGTAGCCTGCGATTTTGTACTGGGCCAACGACGTCTGCATCACCTCGAAGCTCTGGTTGATCAGATCCAGCAGCGATGCCGGCCCCACGTTATCGATGATGAACGAACCGGTAGCGGATTTCGGCGCACCGGCGGACTCTGGGGCTGCGGCCGGTTGCTGGGCTTCGGGCTCGGCGCCTTCGAGCCAGGGGTTGATGTCGGCGGCTTGCGCCTGCAGCGCTTCTTGCTCCAGCAACAACAGTTGCTCGGCCTGCTTGCGCCGAAACGGCAGGTGCGAGCCCAGCGAACGCACCAGGTTGTCGAAGCGGCTTTTGAATGCTGGCGGGCGCTGGATCACCGGCAGTTTGTAATGCTTCTGGTTGGTGGAGTTCAGGTTGACCGCAATGATCAAGTCGCAATGGCTCGACACCACCGGGACAATTGGCAGCGGATTGAGCAGGCCGCCGTCCACCAGCATGCGGTTGCCCTGCATCACCGGGGTAAACAGGCTGGGAATCGCCGCCGAGGCGCGCATGGCCTGGTGCAGGCAGCCTTCCTGGAACCAGATTTCCTGTTGGTTGGTCAGGTCGGTGGCGACCGCGGTGTAAGGAATGCGCAGGTCTTCGATATTGATCTCGCCGACGATTTTGCGGATCTGCCCGAAGACCTTTTCGCCGCGTATCGCGCCCAGGCGAAAACTCACATCCACCAGGCGCAGAACGTCCAGATAATCCAGGCTTTCGATCCAGTTCCGGTAGTCCTGCAGCTTGCCTGCCGCATAGATCCCGCCCACCACCGCGCCCATGGAACAGCCAGCGATACAGGCGATTTCATAGCCGCGTTTTTCGATCTCTTCGATCACCCCGATATGGGCGTAACCCCTCGCTCCACCGGAGCCAAGGACCAATGCAACGCGTTTTTTCATAATCGGATCCTTCGCAAAACAGCTGTCCACAATGCACCCAAGCAGGGGGTGGCTTCAATCCTTGCTGAGCAGAGCGATAAATTTCGTAAGTCGAGCTATTTGCTCGGGTATGCTTTGGCTATCGGCGCTGGGCATTTCAGGCTGTGTGATAAGGCACTTTTCGATGTAGGCAACGTCTACATCCCACGACTGTTTTCTTTTCTTGAGGTGTCATTGATGAAAGCCTGGATGTGTTTGCCTGTGATTGTGTTGGCCCTGGCCGGTTGTGCCGGCAAAACGGCCTATCGCGATAGCTGTGGCAGCCAGTTGGATGCCGCGTGGCACGAGCTGGATTTGGCCAAGGCTGAAGGTTTCGCCGGGACGGTCAGCTATTCCAAGGCCCTGTCGTTGTTGACCGGTGCCAAGACCCAGCAACAATTCGAAGCGTTCGAAGGGTGCGCCAGTAAAGCGGAAAAAGCCCGTTTCTATATCCGTGAGTCGCGCGCCGGGCGTTGATCCGAGTCAGCGCAACATGCCGGGGGAGTGGTTAAGGTGGTTCCAGGCACCTGTTTTGCGCAGGTGCATGGACGTTGTTTAACAGGGGAAGCAGCATGTCGGCGTTGGTGGATCAGTTAGTCGCCCAGATCATTGGTCTGGAAGTCGGATTGTTGAGTTGTCAGGCGCGCTTGGCGGCGGTTACCGATGACGAAGCGCTGCACGACCTGCGCACCACGGTGCGGCGTCTGCGCAGCCTATTGCGCCCCTTTGCGCGGGCTGCCCGGCGTCGAGCAACTGGAGGCGGCCGCCAGCGCAGTCGGCCAATTGACCACGCCGTTGCGCGACCGTGAGGTGCTGGCGGCCTATCTGCAGCAGCACGGCTATCACGAAGCTGCGGCCCGGCGTTTGCGCCAGCAGCCGCAGACCTACAAAGACGTGGCGCAAAGCCCGGAACTGGCGCAACTACTGCGCATCATGGAAGCCTTCCCCCGATTTATCCGCGCGTCCCAGCAGCAAAAACTGCTCAAGGGCCTGCGCATCCGTATCGAAAAGCGCCTGGCCAAGCAATGGCAGGCGCTCGAGGTGGCATTGCACGATCCCGATCACGACCGTCATCGCCTGCGCTTGTTGATCAAGCGCGTGCGCTATGCGGCCGAAGCCTATCCGCAATTGGGCAAGGTGCCGCTCAAGGCCATGGCCCGTCTCAAGTCGGCCCAGGGTGCGCTGGGGGATTGGCACGACTGCTGGCAATGGCTGGCGCAAGCCGAGCACCAGGCCGATCTGCAGCCCTGTGTCGCGGTTTGGCAGCGCACCATGGCCCAGGCCGAAGGCAAGGCGGATCGGGTACTCGACAAGTTGGCGGCGGATTGTTTCTGAGCCAGCGGCTTATCTGTCTGGGTATTTGGCCGGAATAAGCGCTGTGCCGGGTGTGGACGCTGGTTAAGATCGCTCATCGGTTTTCTTGATGTGAGGTCGCCATGCGCTTTAGTGATTTGCTCGACGCCGCCCGTAATAACCCGTTGGACGTGTCTATCCCGGCGCAATGGGCCCAGGGCCGTGCCACCTTTGGCGGCCTGGTTGCCGCCTTGCAATACGAAGCCTTTCGCGCTCAGGTGCCGGCAGACCGGCCGTTGCGTTCGTTGGCCGTGACCTTTGTCGGGCCGGTGGCGCCAGACGTATCTGCCAGCTATCAAGTGCAAGTGCTACGCGAAGGCAAGGCGGTCAGCCAACTGCTGGGGCAGGTGGTGCAGGGCGGGGAAGTAATGACCCTGGCCCAGGCCAGCTTCGGCGCATCACGGCCTTCAGAGATCGATGTGCCGGCCTTGCCCGCGCCAACCTTCAAGCATTGGGACGAATGCCAGGAACTGCCCTATATCAAAGGCGTGACGCCTGAGTTCATGCGCCATCTGGCGATGCGCTGGAGCGTCGGCGGCTTGCCGTTCACGGGCAACAAATCCCGGGAGATGGGCGGCTGGGTACGTTTGCGGGGGGACGTGAAGGAGGAGCCTTTGACCGAAGCGCATATCCTCGCGCTGGTGGATGCCTGGCCACCGGCCTTGCTCCCGCACCTCAAGCGGCCGGCGGCGGGCAGCACCTTGACCTGGACCATCGAATTCATCCAGCCCCTGGCGCAGTTGACGACCCTGGATTGGTGCCAGTACCACGTCGAGATCGAGCATGCCCGCGATGGCTACGGCCATGCCGCTGCGATGTTGTGGGGGCCTGACGGTCAGTTGATCGCCATCAGCCGTCAGACCGTGGTGGTCTTCGCCTGAGCCCGCGTTAGTGGCGGTGGCGCTGACGCCAGGCTTGCCACCAGCCACCGCTGAGGACAAAGCGCGGAAAGGTCACGAACTGCTCGACCACCAGGCGCTGCACCGCATCTTTACGATCACTGAATGGCTCGCTGGCCTGGGCTTCCAGGCTATGGCCATGGCGCTGCAGGGCAAGGCCGGCGAGTACGCCGACTACACCGATGGCAAAACTGGCCAGGCTCAGGCTGAATACGCCGGACACAATCAGCAGAAACCCGACGATGAACAGCGGCACGGCAATCAGGTGCAATACCAGATTGGTCGGGTGCTGATGGTTCTGCGGGTAGACGCGCCATTGCCAGGCCGGGAGATTGGGGTGACGTTTGCCCATGTTGAGAATCCTCTGTCCGTTGAAACACGATGAACAGAGTTTAGGTTGGGCGGGCAGGGGCGGCGAATTGGGGTTGCCTATGGGGGGTTATAGCGTTTTGATGGGATCCGTCAGCGGCGTGCGCTGACGGATCGGCAGCCAACTTCACAACTTCAGTTGGCCGATGGCCTTGCTCAACTCGCCAGCCAGGGTTGCCAGTTCGTTGCTGGTGGTCGCTGAGTCCACGGTCTGTTGCACGGTGTTTTCCGTGACATCGCGGATGCTCACCACCGCGCGGTTCATCTCTTCGGCTACATGGCTCTGCTGTTCGGCGGCGACCGCAATCTGCGTGTTGCTCTCGCGCATCTGCGCCACGGCGCTGGTGATTTCAGCGAGTGAGGCGCCGGCTTCCTGGGCCTGCTGCACGCAGTCATCGGCCTTGAACGAGCTTTCCTGCATAAAATCCACCGCATCCCGGGTGCCGGCCTGCAGGGCTGAGACCATGCGTGTGATCTCATCGGTGGAGCTTTGCACGCGCTTGGCCAGGTTGCGTACTTCATCGGCTACTACGGCAAAGCCGCGGCCCATCTCCCCGGCGCGAGCGGCTTCGATGGCCGCGTTGAGGGCCAGTAAGTTGGTCTGTTCGGCGATGCTATGGATCACCCCGACCACGCCATTGATCTTCTGACTGTCCTCGGCCAGCTTCTGGATCATTTCGGCGGTCTGCTGCACACCGGTGGACAACCCGGCAATCGAACGCTGGACCCGGGTCACTACTTCCTGGCCGCTGCCGGCCAGGGTGTCGGCGGTCTGGGACAGGTCCCGTGTGGCGCCGGCGTGCTGGGCAATGTGGTACACGGTGGCGGTCATTTCATTGATCGCGGTGGCTGCCTGGTCAGTCTCGCTTTGCTGGCCGAGCATGCCGTGCTGGACTTCATTCATGCTGCTGGCCAGGCGTGCGGCGCCGTCGTCCAGCAGTTTGGCGGTGCGCGCCACGGTGCTTACCACGCGTTGGTAGCCGGCCTGCATGGCGTTGAAGGCACTGGCCATCTGCCCGACCTCATCCTTGCACGCCAGGGGCACGCGGGCCGAGAGGTCGCCGGTTTTCTCGACGTGCAGCATCACGTCTTTCAAGGTGTTGAGTTGGGCGAGCAAAAAGCGGATCAGCAGTTGCGAGGCGCAAAGCATCGCCAGCATCAGGATCAGCACCGCCACTGCATAGTTGGTGAAGCGTTCGGTAAACACCTGGCTCAGGCTCGGCGCATAAGCCAGCACGGCGATTTGCTGGCCGTCGGCGCGGGAGATGACTTCGGCGCCCAGCAACGGGTTTTCGCCGAACAGCGGCATAGGGTTTAACTCGACCCAGCCTTGGGCTTCGCTGAGGGCGGACAGGTCCTGGTCTGCCAGTTCGGGAGCCAGGCCCCGCTGGAACACCAGCCAGTGCTCGTCCTTGGGCAGCGGTTGCCCGGCCGGCCACGCGCCGAGCAAGCGGCCCTGGGCTTGTGCCGAGGCTTGGGAGGCATGGCTGCGAGCCTGTTGCTCAAGGTGCACGGCATACAGCACCAGCAGCAGTGTGGTGATGAAAGCGACCGCATTCACGGCCCAGAATTTGTACTTCAGCGAGATATTGCTAAGCCAGGCACCCATGGAAGGTTTTCTCTGATAGCGGAAACAGTATTGGCAAGGTGCCATTATTGTGCCGCTATCCGGAAAATGGGTGTTGATATGGGTCAATGCACCGCGTCAATCCAACGCAGGCAGGCCGAAAAACTCACGGGCGCAGGCGGTGCTGTGTTGGGCCAGGTCTTCCAGGCTTTCTTCGCGGTGCAGGGCCACTTCGCGCAACACCTCTGGCAAGTAGGCTGGCTCATTGCGCCCGTTCTTCGGTTTGGGCCGCAGGGTGCGCGGTAGCAGGTAGGGCGCGTCGCTTTCCAGCATCAGGCGGCCCCGGGGGATTTCCCTGACCAGCGGGTGCAGGTGCGTGCCACGGCGTTCGTCACAGATCCAGCCGGTGATACCGATATGCAGGTCCAGATCGAGGTAGCTGAACAGCGCACGTTGTTCGCCAGTGAAGCAGTGCACCACCGCGGCGGGCAGTTGATCACGGTAATCGCGCAGGATCTCCAGCAGGCGCTGGTTGGCGTCCCGTTCATGGAGAAACACCGGCAAGCGCAATTCGACGGCCAATGCCAGGTGGGCTTCGAGGACTTTTTCCTGCTGGGGGCGGGGTGAGAAATCACGGTTGAAGTCCAGCCCGCATTCACCCACGGCCCGCACCCGGTCCTGGCTGAGCAGGTCGCGCAGTTGCCGTGCACTGTCGGCGTTCCAGTCGCTGGCGCTATGGGGGTGAATGCCTGCGGTGCAGAACAATCGTCGGGCGCTTGGATCCCAGCGCTGGCACAGGTCCAGGGCTTGTTCGCTGCCGGGCACGCTGGTGCCGGTGACGACCAGTTGGCCCACGCCGGCGGCATAGGCGCGGTCGAGCACGGCCTGGTGTTTGTCGTCGAAACTGGGGTTGGTCAGGTTGACGCCAATATCAATGAGTTGCATGGTGCTATCTCCGCCTGCGGCCGGAAAGTCTATCAGAGCTGTAGATTTATAAGAAAAGCCAAGAACTACAACGAGTTATCGCTGTCTTTGAACGTCGCAAGTCACACCGTGGTTGGCCGATGGCCTGCTGCTGTGACACCCTTGCGCCCAAAGTCTGCGCCTCTGGCGCTCTGTTTCTGTCCCCCAATGTGGCGTTTTTCGCGATGCATGGGGCCTTGTTCTTTCCGGAGAGCGGATGATCCGACCCTCGGCATTGCTCATGGTATGCCTGACGCTACTGCTGCCCAACGCGGCGGTTGCGCGCCTGGACGGGCCGCTGGAAGTGACCAAGCCGGGCAAGGTCCGCGACCTGGCCGAAATCCGCAGCAGTCGCACGTTGCGCGTGCTGGTCAACCAGAGTCGCAACAGTTCCGGTGAAGTCCAGGGCCAGTCAATTGGTGTCGAGTACCATCGCCTGCGGGCCTTCGAACACTACCTCAATGGCCGGGCCCGCGATGGCCAGGAAATCAACCTCAAGATCATTCCCAAGGCCAAGGATCAGTTGCTGGGCGCGCTGGCCCGTGGCGAAGGTGACCTGGTGGCGCCCGGTGAGCTGCTGGATGCGACGGCTGCCCACAAGATCAGCAGCAGTGACCCGATTGCCAGTGACGTGCCGCTGTGGCTGGTGGGTCTCAAGGGCGAGCGGCGGTTTACCCGGTTGGAACAACTCTCCGGGCGCACCCTGGCCCTGACCACGGGCAGCGCTGCAGGGGAGGCGGTCAACCAGATCAACCAGAAGCTGGCGCTACGCAAGCTGCCGCCGGTCAAGGTGGAATGGGTGGACCCCAGCCTGGCGGTGGAGGATGTGCTGGAGATGGTCCAGGCCGGGATCTTCCACCTGACCATTGTCGAGCGACCGATTGCCGAGCGCTGGTCGAAGATCCTGCCCAAGTTGCGTTTCGACAAGCAAGTAGCGATCAGTGAGCCGGGCGAGGAGTACTGGTTTGTGCGCCAGGATGCCTCGATGCTGCGGGCCAGCATCGACCGCTTCCTGAAAACCTACACGACCCCGTCAGACCAGGATGTAGCTTTCCAGCGTATCTATCGGCGCCTCTATCAGGTGCGCTACCCCTTGGCGCGGGCTGATCGCCAGCGCTTGGAAAAACTGCGCCCGGTCCTGCAAAAGCATGCCCGCGAACAAGGCATGGACTGGCTGAACCTGGCGGCCCTGGCTTTCAAGGAGTCGTCCTTCAACCCCGCCGCGAAAAGTGGCAGTGGGCCGACGGGCCTGATGCAGATCACCCCTTCGGCCGCCCAGCGGGTAGGGGTCAACAATATCCAGACCCTGGACAGCAATGTGCAGGCGGGCGCGCGATACCTGGCCCTGATTCGCCGCAAGTTCTTCGCCAGCCCCAAGCTCAATGAGCGCGAACGTATGGCGTTCGTCCTGGCAGCCTACAACATGGGGCCGGAGCGGGTGCAGGGCATGCGTGCCGAGGCCAGGCGCCGGGGTTTGAACCCCAATCAGTGGTTCTTCCAGGTGGAGCGCATCGCCATGGAGCAGGTCGGAATGGGCGGCGTCAGCTATGTTAATAGCGTGAACAAGTACTACTTGGCCTTTGATCGGGAACGGGACTCCCTGGAACCGGTGACGTCCAAGGTTGCCTCACGCAAATAATCTAATTTATCGATATTGATTAGCGCTTTTTTCGGCTTTTATCATTCTCTAAACTGATTAATATAGCGGCCAACCCACCCCATCATCGAAAAGGATTATCTACATGAGCCCAATGATCAAAAACGTTTTGTCCACCCGTGCAGGCTTCGGCTTGACTGTATTGCGGATTTTCGTCGGTATCATTTTTGCCGCCCACGGTTCGCAAAAACTCTTTGGCTGGTTCGGTGGTGGTGGCCTGGCGGGCACGGCGCAGTGGATGGAGAGCATCGGCCTGGCACCGGGTACGCTGATGGCCCTGTTGTCGGGCGGCACCGAATTCTTTGCCGGCCTGGCGCTGATCATTGGCTTGCTGGCCCGCCCAGCGGCGCTGGGTTTGACCATTGTCTCGCTGGTGGCGATTTTCTCGGTGCATATCAGCAACGGTTTGTTCATGGCCAACAACGGCTATGAGTTCGCCCTGGCACTGCTGGGCGGCACTGTGGCGGTCCTGTTCGAAGGTGCTGGCAAGCTGTCTGCCGACCGCGCCATCGCCAATTGATCTTGCTGCACACGTGTTAAAGGCCCGCCCCGTGCGGGCCTTTTTCGTTGTACGGGATTCTTGACACCGCCCCACCGGCTTCTCTAGGATGCTGCATGCGCCGATTTAAACAGCTAATTGCGGGGCGCCACAGGGACTCGTTGCAGTCCCGACAGAAGCCTGCTCCAGGTTTCGAAATACCGCTAAAGCGCTGGTTCGGTGTTGCCTCTCACCTGCCCGCAGACTTTTGAGGCAGAGACACGACACGATGAATGCACTACGACCTCTTGTACGCCTGGCCCCGATCACTGCGGGCCTCACTCAGCGCAACCCTAAAATTCTCCTTGGCGGCAAGCACCAGCCGACGCTGTTGCGCTACCTCGATGGCTGGCCCCGCCGTACTGGCCGCCCTTCGGCTTTCTTGATCCAGTTTGTCGAAGACGGCGAGTCCCTGGCGCGCTTTGCCACGGACAGCTTTGACCTGGCGGTGATCCAGGCGCCCAACGCCGAAGATGCCGGTGAGTTCATCCGGCATCTGACCCGCGTGGCACGCCAGGGCTTGATTACCCGTCGCTGACTGCGACGCTCAATAGAATGCTGCGGCAGGTGGATGTTGGCGACGACGGTGCGACATGAGAACCCCCAGCCCTAGCAGGCTCACTACCAACGGAACAGGGATGATAGTGAGCAGTGCCACGGTGTGTTCCAACTGTCGGACGTCCTTGTAGGCTTCCTTTTCCAGGGTGTGAAGCTCCATGCGCAGGCGCAGGCGTTCTTTGTTAAGCGCCTGCAGCAGCGTGCTGGAGGAGAGGGCCTGGCTCCCCAGCATTGATGATGGCGTGTTCAGCGTCTGCCATTCCTTTTCGGCCTGATCCAGGCGTTGCTCCAGGAGGCTGGCTTTTTTCCGGTAGGACTGCGCAGCCTCGTTGCGCATGTTGTCCAGCAACCCTGGCTGTTGCGCGTCGCTCGCACGAGGGTTGATAGCGCTTAGTGTGTCAGGCGCCGCCAGGTTATCCAGGGTATTGAAGACAAACCTGGCATTGCCCGGGCGCTGCGCTTGTTGTCCATCGGCAGTGCGTGCGGCCAGCCAGACGCGGTCACTGAGCACGTCAGTGTCGGCAACCAGTACCACATGGATATTGGCGGCCTTTTGCAACGTCGCTTTCTGGCCATTGATGCCGTCAGGAAAGGCGGAATAGGCGGGGCCCTGTATCCGTGCTGCGATCACATTCGGCCGGCCGCGAATGGAGGCCTCGCTGAGCATGGAGTCGAATCCATCCTGTTGGGCGAAGCGTGCGCCATCGAACGTATAGGCTTGCCCTGAGCTCTGGAGCAACGGCGTGAAGGTGGTGCGGCTTTTTTTCAGGGGCATGAGCGTACCGGAATTCAACAGCGTTACCCTGTCAACGCCCCAGGTGCTGATATCGTGCTGCGCCATTGCCTCCCGGGGGAGGGTCAGCGCCCCAGGATGGCGTACGGGTGTTTGGCCACTCGCGACTACTACCGGCGTTGCATAAAGGCTGTCTGCCAATACCTGGTTCGCCGGAATCTGTACGCCCCATGCGGTGAGCAGGCTTTGCTGGCCTGGGTTCTCGGTGGTTGAGCCCGGATCATCCAGGGGGTCGATAAACATCATCAACTTGCCCCCTGCCAGGACAAATTGATCAATGGCAAAAAGGGTCTGTTCCGGTAGTCGAGCGGGCTGGACCACCATCAAGGTCTTGACGTGCCCGGGGATGCGCGAAATGTCGCTGCCCAGGCTCATCAGATTGAACTGACCGCGCAGTTCCTTGAGCAACTGCCATGGTGGTGCGATTTGCTGATTGCGTTCATCCCGGCTGCCGTCCACGGTTATTCCGCAGATCAGGCCGATTACTGGTTGTTCCTGGCGTGCGACATTGTGGATCAATTGGCTGATCTCATACTCCAGGAAGTTCGCCTGGGCCGGGTCGAATCGTTGGATTTTCTGAGGTTCATGGTTGGCACGGGTACCGATGAGCCCAAATAGCCCCGGCTTTCTATCCAGGCCCAATGACTCTGCCTTGTACTCCTCCTCTGAAAAGGGTTCAGGGTCAATCAGGTGCAGCGTAACGTTGCCCTTTGATGCGCTTTCATAGGTCTTGAGCAGCAGGGCGATGTACGCGCCATAACTTTTCAATGCTTCACTTTTACTGGCGTGGCTGGCGTTGAAAAAATATACGTCCATGGGGCTTTCAAGCCCCGCGAGCAGGGCCTGCGTCGAAGGCGACAGGGTATGGATTTTTTTCTCTGAGAGGTCCAGACGATAATTGGGCAGCTTCAGTGCCCAAACCAGATTGAAGGCAAGAAAAAGCAGGGCGATGACGATCAACGTCATGCCGAAGTGCATGAGGTTCCTCATGGGGATTTCCTTTCTCAGCTTTTCCTGAAATTTAAAGTAAGGGTGGTCGCGGTGAGGAACGCAATGATCATGCTTATGAAGTACAACGTGTCGTGCAGTGTCAGAAGGCCGCTATCTATCGCGCTGAAACGTATTTGAGGGTTGAGTGAAATCAAACTGTCGATTACCCAGATGGGTGCCTGATGGTCCAACATATCCAGTACTAGCGATAACGTGCTTACTGCCAACAGTAGCGCGAGTGTGATGGTGAAAATAATCAGGCGATTGTAGGCCAGCACACAGATCAGGCAGGCGAATGAAAGATAAGCACCTGCCAGTAGCCAACTCCCGATGAACTGGGCCAGCATGGTCGAATACTCCGCTATGCCCAGGTAGTCTATGGTAATGATCAGCGGGAAGTTCAATAAAATCGTTAACGCGCAGAGGGTCCAGGCGGCCAAAAATTTGCCCAGTGTCAGCTCGAAGGCAGATACTGGCAGTGTGCTTGCAAAGTAGAAGGCATCGTCTTTGTGCTCGTTCGCCCAAAGCAGTGTTGAAATAAAAGGAATGAAAAAAAGATAAAGCCAAGGATGGAACTGAAAAAACGCGTGTAAGTTTTCCGGAGTGTTTTCCAAGAAGTTTCCTACATGCAAGCCGAGCACGGTGTTGGCCATCAAGAAGATCGCGATGCCAAAGTAAGTAGTCGGGTTCGATAAGTAACTGCTCAGTTGCCGCTTGAATATCACGGGTAGACGTTTCAATTGAGTGCCTCCTGGCTCAAGTGGTGGATGACATCGCTCAGGCGCCCCGGCTCAAGGCTCAGGGTGTTGATCTTCCAGCGACGGTTGGCAACCAGGGCATTGACGTGTGGATAGATGATTTGCCCCGGCATCGCGAGCACGGTCACGCTGCCGGCGGCATGCCGGTGTTCTTCGATGCCAGCCACTCCCGGGAGCACGGCCAGTGCCAGCAGGTCCAGGGGGGTATCGGCGGCCAGAGTGATTGCCTGGTAATGGTGCGAACTGCGCTGTAGCTCGCTGATGGGGGCATCGGCCAGCAATCTTCCCTCGGCTATAACCAGCGCCCGCTGACAGATACAGGAGAACTCTTCGGGATTGCGTGAGGCGACAATGACCGTCATTTCTTCGGCCAGGGACTGGATGAGCGTCCCGACCTTTTGTTTTTGCAGAGGATCCAGGCCAGCGGTGGGCTCATCGAGCAACAGCAGTCTGGGGTCATGCAGGATGGCTTGGGCCAGCGCCACTTTGCGCTGGTGCCCTTGAGGAAGGGTTGCGATAGGTGAGTCAAGTACTCGCCAGAGCTCCAGGCGGGTGATTGCCCGATCAACCATCTTGCGTTTTTCCAGGCCACGGAGCCCGCGTATCTCGGCCATGAAACCCAGGAAGTTCTTGACTGTCATGTTGCCGTGGCCGAGTGCCGATTCAGGTTGATAACCTATTGTTTTTTTCGCCTTTATGGGATGGGTGGAGATATCCGTGCCATATATTTTTATCGTGCCGGAAGTTATCGGAATAGCGCCTGAAAGCAATTTGAGTAATGTGCTTTTGCCTGCGCCATCATGTCCAAACAATCCTAGACATTCGCGGGGGCTAGCGCTAAACGTCAAGTTGTCAATGGTCATTGTTCGTCCGGTTTTTTTTGTTAGATTTGTTATTTCGATCATTGGACTTTTCTACTTGGTTGTTTGCCGGGGCATGCGGAGTATGCAGTGGCTCCATAAGCCTGTTTTTTCAGGTTGAAAATGGCCGAAGGTCGTGGGTGAAAAAGTGTTGATCAAGTGTTTAAGGTGCGGTTTTGTTAAAAAATGGTACGTTCAATAGGGACGATTGGAAACGCTGAAACGCTGGAATAAGGTAAGTCCTACATGTGCTTCAATCACTCGCTGAAACAATTGTGTTGCTCTTGGTGAAGTGTTGATTTTGATTTGATAGATGGCGTGTATATGAAGTACTGCCGTAATGGAGTCCGATACTGATGATGCTTCTACGTACTCTTGTTCTTGAACATTCTGGTCATGATTCCCCGGTTAACGGTGCATTGCTCTGTTGCTTTGCGGTGCCGCAAATCGCTGCGAACTTTCTTGTCTATAGCCTGGACGAAGAGGTCGAGCCCGGGAGCTCACGTGTCTATATCGCTGCATTGCGCAAAAAGGCCGAGCGGTATTTTCTTGGAGGTATCGAGTCCAAGGACAACCTGCAACTGGCGATGAGCGTCCTCAAACAGATCATCACTCTGGCCACCACATCCGGGGTCAAGGATGGCAATGGCTCGGAGTCGCAGGTGCCTTATCACTTCATTGATTTGAAGGGCAGCAAGCTACCGACGGCGAGGCCAGAGGATCACCACTCGCTGATGATCAAGAAGGTATTGGTGATGAAGGTGATCACCCTGGGGACTTCAGTCATTGGCCTGCCTGCGATTGAGAGCGCCGAGTTGATTGTGCCGTCCATTCGCTTCTCGTCAAAAATGGTGTCGCCACCCAGTACGGCAAGTCTTGCTGAGGCTGTGGCGCCGGAGCCGGACGAGGAGCCGACGGTAGTTTTGCCGGCGTTAACGCCTGTTGAGCCATTACCTACTGCGCCAAAGGCGTCGCAGCCCCAGCAACCTGCTCCGCGAGTGCAGGAGCCTGTGGCACCACCCGAAGTCGTCCCGCCAGCCGTAGTGCCGGATCAGGCGTCCCTGCTTGAAGTGGATACCACGCTGACCAACCTTGCCCGTGTGGCGCAAGAGTTGACGCAACAGAAGCGCGCGGCGTTTGAGCAGCAGGAGGAACTTGAGCAGCAGAGAAGTCAGTTGCTACGGGAAAAAAACGCACTGGAGCAGGCCAATCAACAGTTGGCGGCGCTGGAGACAGACTTGCAGCAAAGAACCCTGGCGTTGAAGGGGCGTGAAGAGCACCAGGCCCGGGAGGTGCAGTTGCAGCAGGCAGAGCAACGCCGCCTGGAGGGTTGGGCGCGTGAGATAGAAGATGAGTCGTTCAGGCTGCAGGCGCTGGATCGGGCAACCCAGCAACAGGCTGAGCAACTGGCGAGCAACATGGGGCAGTTATCGGGCCTAAGGGGCGATCTGAAGGCGTTGTTGTATCGCCTGGACGCAACCTTGTTTCCTGCAGAAAAGATCGACCGGCAGCGCGGCGTGGATGCGGGCAATGTACCTGGTCCCGATTGACCAGGGGAATCAGGCCTGGATACTTTCTGGCGTTCATTTATGATCAAGGCCGACCGGTTGCCGTCAGGCAGCCAGTGCATCTTTTGCGGATGCGGCAGTGCTCTGAACCAATGGAAATTTCCGAGGGATGTGACGCTTTTGAGTACCAAGCTGATTACCAAAGAAGGTCATGAAGCGCTGAAGAAAGAGCTTGATTACCTGTGGCGAGAAAAGCGTCCTGATACCACGCGCAAAGTGACTTGGGCAGCTTCGCTGGGAGATCGCAGCGAGAACGCCGACTACCAGTACAACAAGAAGCTGTTGCGCGAAATCGATCGCCGGGTGCGTTACCTGCGCAAGCGCCTGGAAGATATGCGGGTGGTGGAATACATGCCCGAGCAGGAGGGCAAGGTGTTCTTCGGGGCTTGGGTGGATATCGAGAACGAGCAGGGGGAAACCAAGCGTTTTCGAATCGTGGGCTATGACGAGATTTATGAGCGCATGGACTACATTTCTATCGACTCACCCATGGCCAGGGCCTTGCTGCGTAAAGAGGTGGATGATGAAGCCATTGTGCAGACACCAAGCGGCGAAATGTGCTGGTGGATCACCGGCATCGAGTACATCAGGTAGGCGCCGGCATGCTGGCGATGGCGCTTTTATGAACACCGGCTCCCAAAGGGGAGCCGGTGTTTTTGTTTCAACCTTCGCGCAATACCGCCAGCGGGCTGGCGTTCAACGCCCGGCGTGTACCGAATACCCCGGCACCGCCGATCAACACTGCACCAATCACTGGAAGCACCAGCAGCCAGGGGTGAGGGTGCCAGACCAGGTCAAAAGCATAGCGATACAGGACCAGGGTCACCAGTTCGGTACCCAGCGCGGCCAGCAGTCCGCTGACCGCACCCAGTAGCCCGAACTCGATGCGCCGGGCCTTGACCAGCAACCTGCGTTCCGCACCCAGGGCGCGCAACAAGGCGCCCTGGCGGATGCGTTCGTCCAGGGTGGCCTGAAGGCCGGAGAACAGCACCGCCATGCCAGCCGCCAGGACAAACAGCAGCACGTACTCCACGGCCAGCGTGACCTGGGCCAGGATGCTGCGCAGTTGGGCAAGCAGCGCCTCGACCTGCAGGATGGTCACTGCCGGAAAGGCTCGGGAAAGATCGACGATCTGCTGGTCATGGCCGGCGGCCAGATAAAAGCTGGTCAAGTATGTGGCCGGCAGGTCCTTGAGGGTGCCCGGTTGGAAGATCATGAAGAAGTTGGGTTGGAAGTTGTCCCAATTGATTTCCCGCAAGCTGGTGACCCTGGCCTCACGGTTTTCTCCGCCAACAGTGAAGATCAGGTGATCGTTGAGTTTGAGCTTGAGGCTGTCGGCGACCTTGGCCTCTACCGACACACCTGGAATGGCATCGCCCGGCTGATCCGACCACCAAGTGCCTGATGTCAGGGTGTTGCCCGGGGGGAGGTTGGCCGCCCAGGTCAGGCTCAAGTCCCGTTGTATCGCGCGATCGCCACTGGAGTCCTTGCTGACAATTTCCTGGACCGGCTCGCCGTTGATACTGATCAGGCGTCCCGGCACCACGGGATACAAGGGCGCTGCCTGCGCCTGCAGTTCAAGCAGGCGCGCACCGAAGGCGTCCTTGTCGGCCGGCAGGATATTGAGGGCGAAATAGTTGGGTGCATCCTTGGGCAACTGGTTCTGCCAGGTGTCCAGTAACTCGCCACGCAGCAGGGCGATCAAACCCATCGATAGCAGGATCAGGCCAAACGCCAGAGACTGGCCCGCCGCCGCCAACGGGTGACGCAACAACTGGCCCAAACCCAGGCGCCAGGGCAGGGCGGCGCGTGCCAGCAGGCGGCGCAGGCTTTGCAACAACAGCAGGAGCAGGCCCCCGAGGATCAACGCGGCGATAACCCCACCGCCCAGTAGGGCGAAGGTCAGCACCAGGTCCAGGCTCAGGCGCCACATGATCAGGCCCAGAGCAAACAACGCCGCGCCATACACCATCCAGGTACTGGAGGGGATCGGCAGCAAGTCGCGCCGCAATACCCGCAGCGGCGGCACTCGGCCCAGGGCCGCCAGAGGGGGCAGGGCAAAACCGGCCAGGGCCACCAGCCCGGTACCGATGCCAGCGACAGCGGGCAGCAGTCCACCAGGCGGCACGTCTGCCGGCAGCAGATCGTGCAACAGGTAAAACAGCCCCAACTGTGCAAGCCAGCCCAGTGCCGCACCAGCAAGGCTGGCCAACAAGCCCAGGACAGTCAGTTGCAGGCTGAACAACAGCATGGTTTCCCGGCGCGACAGGCCCAGGCAGCGCAACAGTGCGCTGGCGTCGAAGCGGCGGCTGGCAAAGCGGTTCGCCGACAGCGCCACGGCCACCCCGGACAGCAGCACGGCAACCAGACTGGCCATGTTCAGGTAGCGCTCGGCCTTGCCCAAGGCACCCCCGATCTGTTGGTTGCCGTCCCGTGCGTCCTGCAGGCGCTGGTTGGCGGCCAGCCCCGGCGTTATCTGGTCGCGGTAGGTCTGCAGGGCGGTACTGGCTGGCGGCGCGCGCCACAGCTCGCGGTAGCTGACCCGGCTGCCCGGCTGGACTACACCGGTGGCCTCAAGGTCAGCCAGGTTGATCATCACCCGAGGGGTTAGGCTATAGAAGTTGCCCGCCCGATCTGGCTCATAGGTGAGGACGCGGGCCAGGCGCAGGGTTTTCATGCCCACGTCGATGCTGTCGCCGACTTTCAGGTCCAGTGCCGTTAGCAGGCGTGCCTCGACCCAGGCCTCGCCGGATTTCGGCCCGCCGCCCGAGGTTTCTTCGGCAAATGGCTCGGCCGCGCTTTTCAGTTGGCCGCGAAGCGGGTATTGCTCGTTGACTGCCTTGATACTCGATAGCTGAATGCCGTTGTCGGTGGCGATGACGCTGGAGAACTCCACCACCCTGGCGTGCGCCAGGCCCAGTTGCGTGCCGCTGGTTACCTGCTCGGGACGGGCAGGAGAACTGCCCTCCAGCACGAGGTCGGCGCCGAGGAACTCGGTGGCGCGCAGCAGCATCGCGCCGTTGAGCCGCGCCCCGAAATAACCGATGGCAGTGCTGGCGGCCACCGCCACCAGCAGGGCGAAGAACAACACGCGCAATTCACCGGCGCGGGCATCGCGCAATAACTGGCGTAGGGCAAGGCTGAACAGGCGCAACAGCGGCAGACGTGCCATCAAGGCTCCAGGGGCTCGACCATCAGGCCGGCTTCAAGGCGGATCAGGCGTCGGCAGCGATGGGCCAGGCGCTCGTCGTGGGTCACCAGTACCAGAGTGGTACCGTTTTCTTTATTGAGTTCAAACAGCAGGTCACTGATGCGCTCGCCGGTGTGGCTGTCGAGGTTGCCGGTGGGTTCATCGGCAAACAACACGTCCGGCTCGGCAGCGAATGCCCGGGCAATCGCCACGCGTTGCTGCTCGCCACCGGAGAGTTGGCGGGGCGAATGGGTCAGGCGCTGGCCCAGACCGACCCGTTCGAGCAAGTGCCTGGCGCGTTCGCGGGCGTCTTTGCGCCCGTCCAACTCCAGGGGCAGCATGACGTTTTCCAGGGCATTGAGGCTGTCGAGCAACTGGAACGACTGGAACACAAAGCCGACGTGTTCGGCGCGGATACGTGCCCGTTGATCCTCGTCGAGGACGCTCAGGGCCTGGCCGGCGAGGGTGACTTCACCGCTGCTGGGCAGGTCGAGCCCGGCCAGCAGGCCAAGGAGCGTGGATTTTCCGGAACCGGAGCTACCGACGATGGCCAGGCTATCGCCCTTGTTCAGTTCCAGGCTCAGTTCGTGCAGGATGGTCAGTTCACCTTCCGCGCTGGGAACCACTTTGCTAAGGTTCTGCGCGGTGAGAATGCATGCGCCCATGGAGAATCCGATGCGAATATGGTTTTTGAGTGCTGGCCTGGCCCTGATGTGCATGGCCCAGAACGCAGCGGCGGGTACTGTCCTGATCGTTGGCGATAGTATCAGTGCCGGTTTCGGCCTGGATACCAGCAAAGGGTGGGTCGCACTGCTGGAGCAGCGCCTCAAGCAGGAGGGTTTCGACGATAAAGTGGTCAACGCCTCCATCAGCGGCGACACCAGCGCCGGAGGCTTGGCGCGGCTGCCGGCGGCGCTTGCAGAGCATAAGCCCGACGTGGTGGTTATCGAGTTGGGGGGGAACGACGGCTTGCGCGGGCAGCCCCCGGCGCAATTGCAACAAAATCTTGCGTCGATGATTGACCAGTCCAAGGCCGGTGGCGCCAAGGTGTTGCTGTTGGGGATGCAGTTGCCGCCCAATTATGGCCCGCGATACACCACCGCATTTGCCGAAGTCTATGGTGTGTTGGCCAAGGAAAAAAACGTCCCCCTGGTGCCGTTTTTCCTTGAAGGTGTGGGGGGCGATCCGCAGATGATGCAGGCTGATCAACTGCACCCGGCAGTCGGCGCCCAGGCCAAGTTGCTGGAAAATGTCTGGCCGACGCTAAAACCGCTGTTATGACGCTTTTCTAGCAGCGGTCTTTCGGCTAAGGTGGCGCCCCCGATTTGGAGCCCCCGATGTCGTCGCGTCCTGCCTGGTCCCTGTTTGCCTACCAACTGATCGAGCCCGACGAGCAGTTGGATCTGTTTGCCTGCCAGGAAGTGAAGGTGCACCTGGTGACGCGCCAGTTGGAACTGGGTGGCACCATCGATCGCACGCTCTGCGGCACCTTGCTGCCGGCCCAGCCACGCTGGTCTTCGGTGGATCGTTCGATCTTCCAGGACCAGCGGCTATGCCCCTTGTGCCGTGCGATTCTCGAATCGCAAAAGCGTGGTACGCCGCCTATCTGGCCTGAACTGCGCTTCGAGCTTTAAGGGCAGGTACACGCTACAATCGCCATTTTACCCCCGTCGATCTGCGAAGGATTTTCCGGATGTTGTCGCGTCTGCCTGTCGTCACCCGTTGCCTGTCTCTCGCTGCCTTGTGTGCAGCCGGTCCTGTTGCGGCCCTGCAACTGCCCCTGCCACCGCCGGGTGAGGACATTGTCGGCCAGGTCCAGGTGATCAAGGCCAAGTACGAAGACACGTTTGCCGACCTGGGGGTGACTTATGACCTGGGCTATTCGGAGATGGTCGCGGCCAACCCCGGCGTCGATGCCTGGTTGCCGGGGGGCCGGGGTCGAGATTGTGCTGCCGACCCGTTTCATTTTGCCGCCAGGTCCCCGGGAAGGCATCGTGATCAACCTGGCGGAGTACCGTCTGTACTATTACCCCAAGGGCCAGGACGTGGTGTACACCTTCCCGCTCGGAATCGGTCGTGAAGGCTGGGGCTCGCCGATTGCCCATACCAGCATCATTGCCAAGACCCCCCAACCCGACCTGGACCCCCACCCGCGTCGATCAAGGCCGAGCATGCGGCGGACGGCGACCCGCTGCCCAATGTGGTGCCGGCCGGCCCCGACAACCCTTTGGGGCCGTTCAAGTTCACCCTGGGCACGCCGGGCTACCTGATTCATGGTTCCAACAAGAAGTTCGGCATTGGTACCCGCACCAGTCATGGCTGCTTCCGCATGTTCAACAACAACGTGTTGGAGATGGCCAAGATGGTCCCGGTGGGTACGCCCGTGCGGATCATCAATGAGGCGTACAAGTTCGGCATCAGCGGCGGCAAGGTCTACCTGGAGGCCCACGCGCCATTGAACGATGATGGCACGCCGTCGGTGGTCGACAAGCACACGGCCGTCATCAACGCGATGCTCAAGCGCGAAGACCTGGCCAACAACCTGCGGGTCAACTGGGATGGCGTGCGTGATGTTGTCGCAGCCGAAGACGGCTTGCCCGCGCAGATCGGCGAGCCAGGAGCGGCGCCGATGGTCACCAGCATGCCGGTCGATCTGCAGCAGTAACACCTGCCGCCAATCGACGCCCGCCATGGATTGCTCCTGGCGGGCTTTTTATTGCCCGGGATCCAGAGCCGAATCCCGGGCAATAAAAAGCCGATCCAAAAATGGATCGGCTTGATAACAACCCCGAAGGATTATTACTTGCGGCTAGCTTTTTCAAGCATGCGCAGAGCGCGCTCGTTAGCTTCGTCAGCAGTCTGTTGTGCTTTTTGAGCAGCAGCCAGAGCTTCATCAGCTTTACGGTAGGCTTCGTCTGCACGAGCCTGGGAGCGAGCTGCTGCGTCTTCAGTTGCAGTCAGACGAGCTTCGGTTTCTTTGGAGACGCTGCTGCAACCGGTAGCCAGAACTGCGGCCAGAGCCAGAGCAGAGAATTTCAGAACGTTGTTCATCGTGTTCCCCTTCAAGGACTTTCTATTTAATGGCTACTATCTCAGAGTGAGCTAATAGCCGGCGTACATACTACCCATTACTTGTAGTAAGTAAACTGACGTAGCGCAAGAAGCAAAAAAAATTCTTGTGCTGAATCTATTTTGGCTAATCTTTAGCGAGTTTGTATAAAAAATATCCAGTTTTTGCTGCGCGGTCAGAGATTGGATCCAGGCTGAAAGCGCCGCCTGGCAAGTGTTAAACGTTGTAAGTCGATGTCAATTTATATATCTGCACCAATACTATTGTTCAGATTATCCAGGCGCTGATGGGCATCTTTCGCGCATGTAGAGGTGACTTTAAGAGCGGTGCTTCGTCTCAAGCTTCAACTGCCGGCAATGTTCAGGCTATCGACCACCAGATGTTCGATCAGCCCTTTCTATGTCCGCCAGCCTGATGGATGACGAGCGTCCCTTGAGCAATGACAGGATTGGTGCCTACTATTCCTGGGTGCGGGGCGTGAGTGCTGTAGGGCTTTTCTCGTTGTCGAAACCGGCACGGGGTGGCGTAGATGTTCCTTCGCCGGAAAAACATCGGTAAGGTAGGGGTCAGAAACCAAGACCCGCGAGGAGTAGTGATGAGCGAGGCGTTGTCCATCCACCATGACCAGGCTGGTCATCAGTTCGAGACCAATGTGGACGGTCATCGTGCCTATCTGACCTACATGGACCTGGGGAAACAGACCCTGGATATCTACCGCACGTTTGTGCCCAATGCCCTGCGTGGGCGCGGCATTGCTGCTGCGCTGACCGAAGAGGCGCTGCAATACGCCGAGAGCATGGGTTATACGGTGATCCCGTCCTGTTCCTATGTGGAGCGCTACATGGAGCGCCACCAGCGCCATGCGGCGAAGCTGTGAAAGCAAATATGCGCACATAAAAAAACGCCGGGCTTAGCCCGGCGTTTTTGTGTGCGTCAGGTACGTTTGCGCTTGGGCAATACGTCCTTGAGCTTGGCGTGCATGCTGCGCAGAGTGGTCTCGGTGGCGGACCAGTCGATGCAGGCATCGGTGATCGACACACCGTATTGCAGGTCGGCCAGATCTTTTGGAATCGCCTGGCAACCCCAGTTCAGGTGACTCTCGACCATCAGGCCGATAATCGACTGGTTGCCTTCCAGGATCTGGTTGGCCACGTTCTCCATCACCAGCGGTTGCAGCGCCGGATCTTTATTGGAATTGGCGTGGCTGCAATCGACCATGATGTTTGGCTTGATCTTCGCCTTGGTCAACGCCTGTTCGCACAAGGCCACGCTGACCGAATCATAGTTGGGCTTGCCATTGCCGCCACGCAGTACCACGTGGCCATAGGCGTTGCCTTTGGTGGTGACGATGGACACGCCGCCTTCCTGGTTGATCCCCAGGAAACGATGAGGGCTGGAAACCGACTGCAAGGCGTTGATCGCCACGGTCAGGCCGCCATCGGTACCGTTCTTGAAACCCACGGCCGAGGACAGGCCAGAGGCCATTTCGCGGTGGGTTTGCGATTCGGTAGTACGTGCGCCAATCGCCGACCAACTGATCAGGTCCTGCAGGTATTGCGGGGAAATCGGGTCCAGGGCTTCGGTGGCCGTGGGCAGGCCCATTTCAGCCAGATCCAGCAGCAACTTGCGGCCGATATGCAAGCCGTCCTGGATCTTGAACGAGTCGTCCAGGTACGGATCGTTGATCAGGCCTTTCCAGCCGACGGTGGTACGCGGCTTCTCGAAATACACGCGCATCACCAGGTACAGGGTGTCGGAAACTTCCGCAGCCAGTACTTTGAGGCGCTCGGCGTACTCGTGTGCAGCCTTGAGGTCGTGGATCGAGCAAGGGCCGATCACCACGAACAGGCGGTGGTCAGTGCCGTCGAGGATGTCACGAATGACTTCGCGGCCCTTGGTGACAGTCTGCAGTGCAGCGTCGCTCAAAGGGATTTCGCGCTTGAGCTGATCGGGCGTGATCAGGGTCTCGTTGGATTCGACGTTTAGGTCGTTGATCGGTAAATCAGCCATCGTGTTACTCGTCAGGGTCACGGGTGCCGGCCGCCAGCGAACCCCGTGCGGCGGAGCACAGCATGATTTAAATGCAGCGGGGAGCCGAACCTTAGCGCGTACAAGCCTGCTCGACAATGGGCAATTGCGCGCGTTGTGGTGTGGACTGATAGTGTGTTGCCTGGTTAAAGGTGGTGGTGCGGATCGAGTGAAAGCGTTTGAATTGACGGATTTGGATATCGACCAGCAGTTGCTGGCGCTGCCTGGTGCTTCGCTGCTGGTGTTTACCAGCGTTGGCTGTTCCAGTTGTCGTTGGGCGCGTCAACAGATGCCGGGCTGGAACCTGCCGGTGGCGCGCATCTGTTGGGTCGACGCTGGGCATAATGGTGGCGCGGTTGCGCGCTACGGGATCTTTCATTTGCCGGCTTTATTTGTAGTGTGCGAGGGTCAACTCCACGGCGCACTACAGGTGGGCCTGAACCCGAGTGACCTCAGTGACGCTATAAATGAGGCGCTCCAACAAGAACCAGAGGAGTTGCCATGACGAGTGCAGTTGAACCTGGACCACGCGTTGGGATTATCGGCACCGGTGCCATCGGTGGTTTTTACGGGTTGATGCTGGCGCGTGCCGGTTTTGACGTGCATTTCCTGTTGCGCAGCGAATATGCGGCGGTGAGTGAGCGTGGCTTGCAACTCAATAGTGCGATACACGGGGCCTTGAGCCTGCACCCGGTCCAGGCCTATGCCAATGCGGCCGACATGCCGCCTTGCGACTGGCTGCTGGTGGGCACCAAAACCACCGGCAACGTTGAGCTGGCACCGACCATTGCCCAGGTGGCGGCGCCGGATGCCAAGGTCGTGCTGTTGCAAAATGGCCTGGGTGTCGAGGACGGCCTGCGCGAACATTTGCCTGAGTCCCTGCATTTGCTCGGCGGGCTTTGCTATATCTGCGTTCACCGTTCCGGACCGGGGATTGTCGAACACCAGGCCATGGGCCGGGTCAGTCTGGGTTATCACAGTGGCGATGCCACACATGATACTGCTCGTCGTCAGGCGATTGTCGAAGAGGGGGCCGGGCTGTTCCGCCAGGCTGGGATCGACTCCCAGGCCATGCCTGACCTGGACCAGGCGCGCTGGCATAAGCTGGTGTGGAATGTGCCGTACAACGGCCTGTCGGTGTTGCTCGGTGCCAATACCTCGGAGTTGATGGCTGACGAATCCAGCCGGGAATTGATTCAGGGCCTTATGGCCGAAGTGGTGCAGGGCGCCCATGCATGCGGTCATGAAATCGCGCCCGGCTACGCCGCGCAGATGTTCAGCATGACCGAGCGTTTGACGGACTATTGGCCCAGCATGTATCACGATCATCTGCACCAGCGCCCCCTGGAACTGGCTGCGATCTACGCCCGTCCACTGGCTGCCGCCCGGGCCGCCGGCTGTGAAATGCCGCGGATGCAGGCGCTGTATCAGGCTTTGGGCTTCATTGATCGACGCAACGGCTGAGGAACAGATATGGCCAAAGGCATGAGCGACAAACTGGTATTGGCGATTTCCTCGCGGGCACTGTTCGACCTGGGTGAAAGCCATAAGGTTTATCTGGCCCAGGGCGTCGAGGCCTACCGCAAGTATCAGATCGATCACGAGGAAGAAATCCTTGAGCCGGGCGATGCCTTCCCCCTGGTCAAGAAGCTCCTGACCCTCAATGCCAGCCTGGGCCGCGCGAGGGTCGAAGTGGTGCTGGTTTCGCGCAACAGTGCCGATACCGGTTTGCGTGTGTTCAATTCGATCCAGCATTACGGCCTGGATATTTCCCGCGCCGCCTTCGTCGGTGGGCGTAACCCCCACCCTTATCTGGCGGCGTTTGGCAGTCACCTGTTCCTCTCGACCCATGCCGAAGATGTACGCAGCGCACTGGATGCCGGTTTTGCGGCGGCGACCATTCTGTCTGGCGGCGCCCGCCGGGCTTGCAGTGCCGAATTGCGGATTGCCTTCGATGGAGATGCGGTGTTGTTTTCCGACGAGTCCGAGCGCGTGTACCAGAGCGGCGGCCTGGAAGCCTTCCAGGCCAGCGAGCGGCAAGCGGCCCGCGAACCACTGCGTGGCGGGCCATTCAAAGGGTTCCTGGCAGCTCTCAATCTGTTGCAGCGCGAGTTCCCCGATGAGTCATGCCCGATCCGCACAGCGTTGGTGACGGCGCGTTCGGCCCCGTCCCACGAACGGGTGATCCGCACATTGCGCGAGTGGGACATCCGCCTGGATGAGTCGCTGTTTCTTGGCGGCCTGGAAAAATCAGCGTTCCTTGAGGCGTTCGCCGCCGACGTGTTTTTTGACGACCAGGCCGGCCATTGCGAGAAAGCCAGGGAGGTTGTGGCCACCGGGCATGTGCCCCATGGCGTGAGCAATGAGCCGAAAGTCCAGGTCCAGAGCTAAGTTCATCGCAGTCGCGGAGGCGCTGCTAAGCTGAAACAATCCCCGCCATCCTGGCAGCCCAGGAGGTTCTATGATTCGGTCGATGTTGTATGCCTCAGACCTGGGTGTATATGCGCCTTACGTGATGCAACATGCGCTGGCGATGGCGCGTACGTTCAAGGCGGACCTGTATGTGATTCATGTGGTGGAGCCGATCGGGCTGTTCGCAGAATCGGTGCTGCAAACCTATCTTGATGAGCAGGCGTTGAGCGAATGGCAGAGCCAGGGGCTGAACACCGTAATGGCGAACATCGAACAGCGGGTGCTGGACAGTTTTCGTGAAGAGTTGCAGGACGGCGAGCAGGACTTGCTGGCGATTCGTTCGGTGCGGGTGATCCAGGGGGATCCCGCCCAAGTGATTCTCGACCAGGCGCAGAAACTCTCGGTGGATTTGTTGATCGTAGGGAGTCATAGCCAGGGCACAGGGATCTCGGCGCCACTGGGGCGTACCGCGGCGCGGGTGCTGCAGTTGTCTCAGGTACCGGTCTATCTGGTGCCTTTGCTGCAGCGTCGGCGCAGTGATGATGTGTGATGGGGTGAAAACGATAAAAAAGTTCTAGATTTATAAATCCAACCTTTAATATAGTTATATACCGTCGCTGATATCCGTGGCGTCTATCTGCTTTGAGGGACACATATGAAGCTTCAACAACTGCGCTACATCTGGGAAGTGGCGCACCACGACCTCAACGTTTCCGCCACGGCTCAAAGCCTCTACACCTCGCAACCGGGTATCAGTAAACAGATCCGCCTGCTCGAAGACGAATTGGGCGTCGAAGTGTTCGCCCGCAGCGGCAAGCACTTGACCCGCGTCACGCCTGCCGGTGAGCGCATCATCACCACGGCCGGTGAAATCCTGCGCAAGGTTGAAAGCATCAAGCAGATCGCCCAGGAATTTTCCAACGAGAAAAAAGGCACCCTGTCGATCGCCACCACCCACACTCAGGCCCGTTACGCGCTGCCGCCGGTGATCAGTTCGTTCATCAAGCAGTACCCGGACGTGGCCTTGCACATGCACCAGGGCTCGCCGATGCAGATCGCCGAAATGGCGGCCGATGGCACCGTCGATTTCGCCATTGCCACCGAAGCCCTGGAGCTGTTCGGCGACCTGGTGATGATGCCGTGCTATCGCTGGAACCGCTGCGTCGTGGTACCCCAGGGGCACCCATTGGCCAAGCTGCCGAAGCTGACCCTGGAAGCGCTGGCGGAATATCCGATTGTCACCTACGTGTTCGGCTTCACCGGCCGCTCCAAGCTCGACGAAGCCTTCAGCCATCGTGGCCTCACGCCCAAAGTGGTGTTCACTGCAGCGGACGCCGACGTGATCAAGACTTACGTGCGCCTGGGCCTGGGCGTTGGCATCGTGGCCAAGATGGCTGTCGATACCAAGCTCGACAGCGACCTGGTGGTGCTCGATGCCAGCGAATTGTTCGAGTCCAGTGTGACCAAGATCGGCTTCCGTCGTGGCACGTTCCTGCGTGGCTTCATGTGCGATTTCATCGAGAAGTTCGCCCCGCACCTAACCCGTGAAGTCATGGCCAAGGCGATCCAGTGCCATAACAAGCAGGAACTGGAAGAGCTGTTCGACGGCGTTGAACTGCCGGTTCACTGACCGATCTAGCGGGCCTCGGTCACCACGAATTGTTGCCGGGCGCCCGCCACCAGAATCTCCACCTCATCCCCTTCGAATTTGCCCAGCAGGCTTTTGCCCAGCGGCGAGCGAGGGGTGATGACGGTCACCAATTGCCCCACCACATAGACTTTCAGGCCTGCCGCGTCCGGCGCGAGGAATAGCCATTGCTGGCGGCCGTTGTCGTCTTCCAGGCCGAGCAGGGCGCCTACTTCAATGCCCCGTTGTTCATCGTAGGGTCGCAGGTTGAGGTTTTGGCACAGCACCAGTGATTGCCTGATTTCCTCCACGCGCTTGGCTTGTCCGGCGGCGAGGTAAGACGCTTCCAGGCCCAGGGTGTCGTACTTGTTCTCGGCGATGTTTTCTTCGTGGGTTGCGGTTTCGTAGGCGGTTTGCGCGGCGCGTTGCGCCACATCCAGGTCGGCGGAGAGTTTTTCCAGGATCAACTGGAGGACGGCGTGTTTATTCATGGGGGCGTGCGGCTCAATCACAAAATTGCAGGACGTTGGCCCGGCTCTTGTCGTTGGGGGCGTTCTGGTCCTGCTGGAGCCAGAACTGGCATTTGGGGTTGGACAGATTGCGCGGGTTCGCCCGCGTCTGGTCCAGGGCCTGTTGCTGTTCCTGCTTGTGCAGGTTCTGTTGGTATTGCTCAAACATCCGGTTCGGTGGCTCTGGTGCAACGGCGGGCGGCTTGCCCAGTTGTTGGACGGCTTGGCTGACGGCGGCCACGGGCTGTTCAAGCAGGTAGCGCGAGGCCAGCCAGCCTGTCAGCGCGATGGCGACAAAGCCCAGCCACAGGCCCAGGGCCACGGCAATACTGAGTTTGAACATCGACAGCGGGCGATCGGACATGGCGGCCTCCTGGCATACGGTTGCGGTGAGCGAAGGATTGTCGCATAGCCGGCGTGCAGAATAATCGCGATCAACCCTTCTGCATGGCGGCATTTATGCGGACAATCGAGCCTTTGAATGATGGAGCCCGGAATGAAAGCCCGCTGGGATATTTTTTGCAGCGTCGTCGACAACTACGGCGACATCGGCGTGACTTGGCGCCTGGCCCGGCAATTGGCTGCGGAACACGCCTGCGTGGTGCGCTTGTGGGTCGATGATTTGCGGGCGTTCGAACGCATGTGCCCAGAGGTGGATGTGCAGTTGGACCAGCAGTGGCAAGAGGGCGTCGATGTGCGGCACTGGTCACCGCACTGGGCGGCTACGCCAGCGGCCGATGTGGTGATTGCCGCGTTTGCCTGCCAATTGCCCCATGACTATATGGAGGCAATGGCTGGGTGTGAGCTCCCGCCACTGTGGATGAACCTTGACTATCTAAGCGCCGAGGAATGGGTCGTCGGTTGCCACGGCCTGCCGTCGGTGAAGTTCAAGGGTGTGCAAAAGTACTTCTTCTTCCCGGGGTTTCGTTCTGGTACGGGCGGCTTGTTGCGTGAGGCCGGGCTGATTGAACAACGGCAGGCCTTTCAGCGTGACCCGCAGGCTCGGCAACAATTCCTGCAGGCGCTGGGTGTCTTTCCCACGCAGGGCGCCCGTTTGATGTCGCTGTTTGCCTATGAAAACGTCGGATTGGCCAGTTGGCTGGACGTGCTGGCCGCTGATGGGCAAGCCACTCATCTGCTGGTGCCGGAAGGGCGCATCCTCGGCGACGTGCAGCGCTGGCTGGGTGTCGAGGTGTTGGTAGCAGGTGATATTCATCTGCGCGGTACGCTGACGATCCAGGTACTGCCGTTCGTGCGGCAGGAACAATACGACCGCCTGTTGTGGTGCTGCGATTTCAACGCCGTGCGCGGCGAAGACTCCTTTGTGCGTGCGCAATGGGCTGGGCGCCCGTTGCTATGGCACATCTATCGCCAGGACGATGATATTCACCTGGACAAGCTCGATGCCTTCCTCACGCTCTATACCCAGGGCCTGTCTGTACCTGCGAAAGCTGCGCTGATTGCCCTATGGCAAGCCTGGAACACGGACAGCGATATGGCCTCAAGCTGGAAAATCCTGCTTGAGCATTGGACGGAACTGACCGTACACGCCGAAAAATGGTGTCTGGAACAGGCCTTGCAGGCTGATCTTGCGACGGCGCTGGTACAGTTTTATGAAAATTGGATATGATACGCGACCTTGATTTTTGTAAATCCCATCCAAATTTCGGATATTCGTAATGAAAACTGGTAAAGAACTGAAACCCGGTACAGTGATCCGTCTCGAAAACGACCCTTGGCTGGTTCAGAAAGCTGAGTTCACCAAGTCTGGTCGTAACAGCGCAATCATGAAGACCAAGCTGAAGAACCTGCTGACCGGTTACAAGACCGAGATCGTCTACAGCGCCGATGACAAACTGGACGACGTAATCCTCGACCGTAAAGAAGCGACCCTGTCCTTCATCAGCGGCGACACCTACACGTTCATGGACACTACCGACTACACCATGTACGAGCTGAACGCTGAAGATATCGAAGCCGTTCTGCCGTTCATTGAAGAAGGTATGGAAGACGTCTGCGAAGCCATTTTCTTCGAAGAGCGCCTGGTTTCCGTAGAGCTGCCGACCACCATCGTGCGTAAGGTTGCCTACACCGAAGGTTCCGCTCGTGGCGACACTTCGGGCAAAGTGATGAAGCCGGCCAAGCTGGCTAACGGTACCGAACTGCAAGTGGCCGATTTCATCGAAATCGACGACCTGATCGAGATCGACACCCGTGAAGGTGGTTCGTACAAAGGTCGCGCCAAGAAGTAATTCTGGCGTTACTGATAAAAAACCCGACCATGAGTCGGGTTTTTTGTGCCTGTTTGCCAGTCACACCGTGATATGCAGGCGCACATCGACGTTGCCACGGGTGGCGTTGGAGTAAGGGCAGACCTGATGGGCAGCCTCCACCAGGCTTTGCGCTTCGTCGTGTTCCAAGCCGGGCAGGGACACGTGAAGGTCGATGTCCAGGCCAAATCCACCGGGAATCTGGCCGATGCCCACATGGGCGGTGATCGAGGCGTCATCGGGGATTTTACGCTTGCTCTGGCTGGCGACGAATTTCAGGGCGCCGATAAAACAGGCCGAGTAGCCAGCGGCGAACAGTTGTTCCGGGTTGGTGGCTTGACCGCCAGCGCCGCCCAACTCTTTTGGCGTAGAAAGTTTCACATCGAGGATGTTGTCGCTGGAAACGGCACGACCATCACGGCCGCCGGTGGCGGTGGCTACTGCGGTATAGAGAGTTTGCATGGGAGACGCCTCGCGGTTTTATTTGCGCTAAAAGTTTGCGCGCTAAGTAAGTGGCGAGGTGAATGTATCGCGCAAATCTTTAGCGCGCAATATAAATTTCCAAACTAATCCCAATCCCCTGTAGGAGCCGGCTTGCCGGCGAAAAGCCCGAGTGCGACGCGCGGCGCCAGGCACCCCGCGTTATCGCTGGCGATTTTCGCCGGCAAGCCGGCTCCTACAGGGGCCTCTATTCGGTCAGACGCTACCCTGCAGGTTCCTGCGCAACTCCAGCAAATCCGCCTGCAGCTTCTGCAGTTGCTCCATCTGCATCCCGCTGGCGCCTAGGATGCATGGGGGAACATCCACGGCCTTGTCCCGCAGCGCTCGGCCGGTTGCGGTCAGCTCAACGACGACTACGCGCTCATCGCTACGGCTACGGGTGCGACTCAACAGGCCCTCAGCTTCCAGGCGCTTGAGCAGTGGTGTCAGTGAGCCCGGATCGGTGAGCAGGCGGCTACTGATTTCGCCCACGGTCAAACCATCTTCTTCCCACAACACCATCATCGCCAAATACTGTGGGTAGGTCAGGCCAATGGCTTGCAGCAGGGGTTTGTAGACCTTGGTCATCAACAACGACGTGGAGTGCAGGGCAAAGCACAGTTGGTTGTCGAGGAGCAGGGAATCGCAAGGGTCGGTCATGGCAGTGCCTTAAAACGTATTTGCTCTGGAATCTAGCGGCCAAACCTTTAACGCGCCAGATAATTCTGTCGTAGCAGTCAGCCCCAACCGCTTTGCAGCGCCAGATCCCACGGTGGGATAGGGCTGAAACGGCTCTTGAGGTACTCCAGTAGCAGGCGGCTGCGGGCGTTGGCATGTTGTTCCAGGCGTAGGGCGTAAATGCCAGCGCTTTCGGCGTTAGGCAGGCCGTTTTCGCAGAATAACGGCATCAGTTCGCCACGCACTAGATACTCGCTGGCCAGCCAGGTGGGCAGGTGTGCGATGCCCAGCCCGGCCAGGGCGCCGGATAGCAGGGCTTCGGCATTGTTGGCGCTCATGCGGATACGCTGCGGACGGTAGGTGTTCTTACGGCCATCGAGTTCAAAGCGCCAGGCGAACATTGGCGCCAAGCCTTCCCAGTCCAGGCCATCATGTTCATTCAACTGGCTGGGGTGGGTCGGCGTGCCGCGGTTTTTCAGGTAGGCCGGGCTGGCGCAGGCGATGCGCACGATGCTGGCCAGCGGTGTGGCGATCAGCCGTGTATCGACGATATGCCCCGCGCGCAGTACCAGGTCAACCTTGCCCAAGTGCTCGCCCTGCATGTCGACAAAGCTGTCGATCAAGTGCAGGTGCACATCCAGCCCCGGGTAGACGGTCAGAAAGTCTGCGATTGCCGGCGCCAGGTGTCGCCGGCCAAACGCGGCGGGTGCATCCACGCGAATCAGGCCTTCGGGCGCATGGCTCAAGGACACAGCCTCGGCACGGGCCAGTTGCAACTCCCGGACAATCCGCCTTGCACGCTCGGCAAATGCCGTGCCTGCAGGCGTGGGCAGCACCGCATGGGTACTGCGCAGGAATAGCCGGCTACCCACGGCGCTTTCCAGGCTGTCGATCCGACGGGCCACAGCGGAGGGCGTGAGTGGGTGGCGCCGCGCGGCAGCAGAAAAGCTGCCTGCCTCCAGCACATCGAGGAACAGGCTCAGTTGATCAGTCAAGGTGGTGGGGTTCATGAGGGTGCGCTTGTGCGGATTTGGCATAGCCATTGTGCGTTGCTGTGCGTTTCCATGCTAGAGGGGACTGCGTAGCATGCAGGGCTCGAGACGGCGGAGTGTTGTGTTGTGGTGGATCTAGCGATGTATGTGCTGCTGGGCATAGCCCTGGGCACCGTGGGCGGATTGTTCGGCATTGGTGGCGGGCTGATCGCAATTCCGGTACTGGGCGTGCTGGTCGGCCTGGATCAGCAAATCGCCCAAGGTACTGCGCTGGTGATGGTTGTGCCCAATGTCATGCTGGCGCTGTGGCGTTATCACCAGCGCAATCGGATCGAGCTGCGCCATGCCTTGCCACTTGGACTCATGGGTTTTTGCTTTGCTTGGTTGGGTTCGATCTGGGCTGTGGGTATCGATGCAGGTGTCATGCGCATTGGCTTCATTGCGTTTCTGGTGGCGCTGTCGGCGTACAACCTGTTGCGCATGGTCACCCGCAATGCGCCTCCTTCAGCGCAGATGCGCTATTCCTGGCCGTGGCTCGGGGTATTGGGGGCGGTGTCCGGCTCCATGGGCGGCTTGTTCGGCGTCGGTGGTGCGGTGGTTGCTACCCCGGTGTTGACCAGCATTTTCGGCACCACCCAAGTGGTCGCCCAAGGCTTGTCCCTGGCGCTAGCTTTACCCAGTACCAGCGTCACCCTGGTGACCTATGCCTGGCATCAGGAAGTGGACTGGCTGATCGGCGTGCCTCTGGCCGTCGGCGGGCTGCTCAGCATCAGTTGGGGAGTGAAGATCGCCCACGCGTTGCCGGAGCGTTTGCTGCGCGGGTTGTTCTGCGGCTTCCTGGTGGTGTGCGCGGTGATGCTGACCTTTAAGGTCTGAAGCCCTCAAGAATGTACTCGGCCAGGCATTCGGTGATCGGGGAGGCCATGGCTGGATTGCGCAGCATCCGTAAATTGACCATCGGCAGTGGGCCGAAACCCTCGTCGCTGCCGAGTATGCGCAGATCGTCGGTGACCAGGCTTTCCATCATGACCATCGCCGCCAGACCTGCGCCGACTACCGCTAGAATCGCGGCCCCGTTGGAGCTGTGATAGGCCAGGCGGTACGGACGCCCCGAGGCATCCAGCGACGCGGTGGCCCAGTGGGTGCAATAGCTGTCCATGCCGGAAATCGCCAGGGGCAGGACTTCGTGCTCGTCCACGCAGAAGCATTGGGATGCCACCCAGACCATACGTTCGTTGCGCAGCAGTTCCCCAACTTCGCTCCCCGGTTCGCGGCTGATGACGGTCAGTGCCAAGTCACGTCGCTGCATCAACACCGGCGTGCCTTCGCAGTGCATCTCGATCTGGATCAGCGGGTACGCTTTGGAAAACCGCTTGAGAATGCCGGGCAGGTAGCGCATCACGTAGTCGTCCGGCGTGCCGATCCGCACCAGCCCGACCATGTGCGGCTCGCGCAATGTATTGAAGACTTCGCTGTGCAGCTTCAGGATGCGCCGCGCATACCCCAGCAGCACCTGGCCCTCGGGCGTGAGCCTGACCTGTCGGCCGTCACGCTCGAAGAGCTTGCGTTGCAGCACGTCCTCTTCCAGGCGCTTCATCTGCATGCTGACCGCTGACTGAGTGCGATTGATCTGCTCGCCAGCACGGGTGAAACCACCCAGGTCGGCAATGGCAACGAAGGTGCGCAGTACTTCGGTATCGATACTCGGGTAATTACGCAATTGATCAATCCTAGAGATGTATTTCATAAGAAACATTCGTTGGATTGATGTTAGCGCCAGGCACAGACTTTAGTCATCCCCACTGGAGGGCGAGATGATGAAAGGTCAAAAAAAAGAGGATGGGGTGCTGGCGAAGCGCCCGTTTGTTGGGCTGTTTCAAAGGGTTTCACGTTGGTACGCGCTGCAGTGCGAGCGGCAGTTCCTGGCAGAGCTGAGTGATGAATCTCTCAAGGATATCGGCTTGTCCCGGGCAGATGTCGAGCAAGAGCGCCACCGGCATTTCTGGAATGATCCGTTGGGTAAATGATGGGGGTTCGCGCTACAGTCTGCGGGCCTAATCAGGAGATGCACATGCCCGCAGATCTGAGTTTCTCCCTTAAGCAGGCGCGCCGCATGGCGCTGGCGGCCCAAGGCTTTTCCGGGCGCCAACCGCCTGCGCAGGTCAAGGCCGTGCAGGTCAATCGCCTGATCGAGCGCCTGGGGGTGTTGCAGATTGATTCGGTCAATGCCGTGGTGCGTTCCCACTATCTGCCGCTGTATTCCCGCCTGGGCAGTTATTCCCCGCTGCTGCTCGAACAGGCCGCCTGGAGTCAGGGGCGGCGGCGCATGTTGTTTGAATATTGGGGGCATGAGGCCTCGCTGCTGCCCATGGCCCTGTATCCGCTGATGCGCTGGCGTATGCAGCGTGCGTCCGAGGGGCAGGGGATCTATCAGCAGATGGCGCGTTTTGGACGCGAGCAACAGGCCACCATCCGCCGGGTATTGGCTATCGTCGAGCAGCAGGGCGCGTTGGGGGCTGGCAGCCTGTCGACCCGTGAGGAGCGCGCCGGGCCCTGGTGGGACTGGAGTGAGGAAAAGCATGCGTTGGAATGGTTGTTTGCCGCCGGCCTGGTGACGGTGGCCGGGCGCCGTGGTTTCGAGCGGCTGTACGACCTGCCGGAGCGGGTCATTGCGCCGGCGATTCTGCAACAGGCGCCCTTGAGTGAGCACAGTGCCCAGCGTGGCCTGCTGCTGCATGCCGCGACGGCGTTGGGCGTGGGGACGGAAAAGGACCTGCGCGATTACTTTCGCCTGGAACCGGCAGACAGCCGCGGGCGCCTTGCCGAGCTGGTCGAGGATGGGCAATTGCAGGTCTGCCAGGTCCAAGATTGGAAACAGCCGGCGTATTGCCTGCCTGAGCCGAGTGTTCCACGCAAAGTGGCGGCCAGTGCCTTGCTGTCGCCCTTCGATTCATTGATCTGGGAGCGTAGCCGTACCGAGCGGCTGTTCGACTTCCGTTATCGATTGGAGATCTACACCCCGCAGCACAAAAGGGTTTACGGCTATTACGTGCTGCCATTCGTGCACAACGAACGGATTACTGCGCGGGTAGATTTGCGGGCCGAGCGTGCCAACGGGCGGCTGGCGGTCCACGCGGTGCACGAGGAAGAACCGGGGTTGGACGAGGCGGGAATGTTGGCGTTGGCGTTGAACTTGCGGCAAATGGCTGATTGGCTGGGGTTGGAGCAGGTGCAGATCAATTGTCAGCGGCACAGTGCGGCCCGGTTGCGGGTGGCGATGCTGCAAGCGGTCAGATAGAGCAGCTGTGGCGAGCGGGCTTGTCGGAACGCCGCATCGCCCGCGCTGGGCTGCGAAGCAGCCCCAGTAAGCCAATGCGGTGTATCAGATACTGCGTAGTTGCCTGGTTTTAGGGCTGCTTCGCAGCCCAGCGCGGGGCGAGCCCGCTCGCCACAGGGGGATTCGCGGCCCTAGCGTTTGACCTGCTTCAGCGTCTCGGCAATCAGGAACGCCAGCTCCAGCGACTGATCGGCATTCATCCGCGGGTCGCAGTGCGTGTGGTAGCGGTCCGACAAGCCATCTTCGGTAATCGGTCGCGCACCACCAATGCACTCGGTGACATTTTGCCCGGTCATTTCGATATGAATCCCGCCGGCGTATGTACCTTCGGCTTCATGGACCTGGAAGAATTCCTTCACTTCGCTGAGGATCTGCGCGAAGTCCCGGGTCTTGTAGCCGCTGCTGGCCTTGATGGTGTTGCCATGCATCGGGTCGCTGCTCCACAGCACCTGCTTGCCTTCGCGCTGCACGGCGCGGATCAGGTTGGGCAGGTGATCGCCGACCTTGTTGGCGCCCATGCGCGCGATCAGGTTCAGGCGGCCGGGGTCGTTGTCCGGGTTGAGAATGTCGATCAGGCGAATCAGGTCGTCAGGATTCATGCTCGGGCCGACCTTGACCCCGATCGGGTTGTTCACCCCGCGCAGGAACTCGACGTGTGCACCATCGAGCTGGCGCGTGCGGTCGCCGATCCACAGCATGTGGGCCGAGCAGTCGTAGTAATCATTGGTCAGGCTGTCGCGGCGCACGAAGGCTTGCTCGTAGTTGAGCAGCAGCGCTTCGTGGGCGGTGAAGAAGCTGGTCTCGCGCAATTGTGGCGAGCTGTCCATGCCGCAGGCGCGCATGAAGGCCAGGGTCTCGTCGATGCGATCCGCCAGTTGGCTGTACTTGTCGGCCAGGGCGGAGTTGGCGATAAAGTCCAGGTTCCACTTGTGCACCTGGTGCAGGTCGGCAAAACCGCCCTGGGCGAACGCCCGCAGCAGGTTCAGGGTGGCGGTGGACTGGTGGTAGGACTGCAACAGGCGGTCGGGGTCCGGGACGCGGCTTTTCTCGTCGAAACCAATGCCGTTGACGATATCGCCACGGTAGGCGGGCAGGGTGATGCCGTCGATGGTTTCATCGTTGGCCGAGCGCGGCTTGGCGAACTGGCCGGCCATACGCCCGACTTTGACCACTGGGCAGCCGGCGGCGAAGGTCATGACAATGGCCATCTGCAGCAACACTTTAAAAGTGTCGCGGATCTTGGCTGCGGAGAACTCGGCAAAGCTCTCGGCGCAGTCGCCGCCTTGCAGCAGGAACGCGCGACCCTGGGTCACCTCGGCAAACTGGCGGCGCAACTCCCGGGCTTCACCGGCGAAGACCAGCGGCGGGTAACTGGCCAGGCTCTGCTCGACCTGTAGCAAGTGCGCGGCATCGGGGTAGTGGGGTTGTTGCTGGATCGGCAGGGCGCGCCAGCTGTCGGGGCTCCAAGGTTGGCTCATCGTGAACTCGAATGAATGTCGGGAGCGTGCATGTTATCAGCAATTAGTGCGTGACCTGCTGGCGCTGCTTGGCCGACAATCGCGCCTTTCCCGCTTGCTACCAGGCGGCTTGCACCCGTGCCCGGGCCCATTAGGAGATGAAATGACTGAGGAGCGCGTCGAGCGCCTGTTGGCTGAGGTCCACGATGACTTCGGCATGATCCGTGTGCTGGAAGTGGCGGACTACCGCTTTCTCGAGTTTGGCGATGCCATCGAGCAGAGCTGTGTGTTCACCGCCGACCCCAGCTGGCTCGAGTACGACTACACCCGCGCCATGTTGATTGGCGCCTTGTGCCATGAGCAGCCCGAAAGTGCGCTGTTCCTTGGCCTGGGGGCCGGGACGCTGACCCAGGCCTGCCTCAAGTTCCTGCCCCTGGAAGATGTCGAGGCGATTGAGCTGCGCCCGGACGTACCGCGCCTGGCCATCGAGTACCTGGGGCTTGATGATGACCCGCGCTTGTACATCCGCGTGGGCGATGCGTTGGAGTTGCTGGAAACTGCGGAGCCGGCGGACCTGATTTTCGTCGACCTGTATACCGATGTGGGACCTGGGGTTGGCCATCTGGCCTGGACCTTCCTGGAAAACTGCCAGAAGAAACTCAACCCAGGCGGTTGGTTGGTGATCAACCAGTGGGCGACCGATGATGGCAAGCCGCTGGGTGCTGCGCTGTTGCGCGGGCTTTATCATCGGCACTACTGGGAGTTGCCGGTGAAGGAGGGCAATGTGATCCTGATCGTGCCGGCGGATCTGGACCAGATCCTAGACCTGGCGGCGGTTTCTGCGCGGGCCGAGGCGATGGCGCCGCGCCTGGGGTATTCGTTGCAGGCGTTGATCAAGGCGGTTCGGCCGGCGACTTAGGTGCCTGTACTGGCCCATCGCGGGCAAGCCCGCTCCCACAGGTGTACGCGGTCAAATGTGGGAGCGGGCTCGCCCGCGATGAGCATAGGTATCTACACAATTTTGCTGCATCGCATAAACCCAGGCAGATAGGGCTGTTGTGGCGAGCGGGCTTGCCCCGCGCTGGGCGGCGAAGCCGCCCTAAACCCGGCTATCGCGGTTTATCTGAAGAAACGCGGCGGGCTTATTGGGGCTGCTTCGCAGCCCAGCGCGGGGCAAGCCCGCTCGCCACAGGGAAGATCGTCAGCTTCTGAAAGTTGTGTAGATGCTTATGCCGCGATGAGGCCATCATGGACAGCGACCTACTGAGTCTGTTTACAACCCTTTGAACACCCCCGGCCGCTTCTCCAGCATCGCCCTTACACCCTCCTTGGCATCCTCGCTGCCCAGCAACTTCTCCACCAGCACCGGCAACCCCGCAGCTGCCGCGCTTTCACCTTCATCCCTAGCCTGGCGTGCTGACATCAAAGTCGCCTGCACGCCCAACGGCGCCTGGCTGGCAATCCGATTGGCCAGGGCCAGCGCCCGGGGCAGCAGGTCTTCGCTGGCCATGACCTCTTGCACCAATCCCAGGCGCAGGGCTTCATGGGCATCGAACTCATCGCCAGTCAGCAGCCAGCGCATGGCGTTGCCCCAGCCGGCAATCTGGTGCAGGCGCAAGGTAGCGCCACCAAAAGGGAAGATCCCACGCTGAACTTCCATCTGCGCAAAGCGTGTATTGCTGGCGCACAGGTTGATGTCAGCTGCGAGCATCAACTCGATACCGATGGTCAGGCAATAGCCCTGGACGGCAACGATCACCGGTTTGCTGACGCGTGGCCCGGCGAACACGCCCCATGGATCACAGCCTCCCAGCGGCGGTTGCCAGCCCTGGGCCATGGTGTGGGCGACGTTGATCAGGTCCAGCCCGGCGGTGAAGTGGTCGCCATGGCCGAACACTACGGCCACGCGGGCTTCTTCATTGCGATCGAATTCGCCGTAGGCCAGGCTCAGTTCGTTGAGCAGGTCGAGGTCAAAAGCGTTGCGCTTGGCGACCCGATCGAGCCCCAGCAGCAGGACATGCCCTTGTAGTTCACGGCTGACGCGGCTGCTGCTGGCTTGATTCATGGGGAGATCCTCGGGCGCGAAAGGCAGTTTCGGACCGAAGGGCCCACTGCAAAAGGTGAAGCGTTTAAGCGCAATGACCAACAGGGCCGGGCCTTTGAAAAATAGACGCTCCTGCACGGATGCGCAAAGCCTGTGACACAGAGCAGTTGAATGGGCTTTTGCGATAAAAAAAGCTCCCTTTTTCAGGGATTTCCGGTATAGTGCGCGCCGGCCTTTAACCGGGCCGCGTTTAGGTAGCGCAATTCCCCGAAGTCAGCTTCGGCTGCACGTCCGCACAGCGGACTCTCCCTTGACGAATCTTTTTCATTCATTCGTTTTCGCAAATCCCCGCCGACAAAGCAGCCAGGGCGACTCTTGAGTCTCAACACGGCATGCGCAGCTTTGGAGCATGGGTCTTTGCGGATGCACTTAGAGGCAGACCCATGACCCAGGAAACCGGCGGCTTCGCCGCTTTTAATCTTAACCCGAACATTCTTGCTGCCGTCATCGCGACCGGCTACGAAGAACCTTCGGCTATTCAGCAGCAATCGATCCCGATCATCATGGCCGGCCAAGACATGATTGGCCAGGCGCAAACCGGTACCGGTAAAACCGCCGCGTTCGCCCTGCCTATCCTGCATTGCATCGATCCTGCCAAGCGCGAGCCGCAAGCCCTGATCCTGGCGCCAACCCGTGAGTTGGCGCTGCAAGTAGCAACCGCTTTCGAAACCTACGCCAAGCAAATGCCGGGCGTTACCGTTGTGGCCGTTTACGGCGGCGCGCCTATGGGCCCACAACTGAAAGCAATCCGTAACGGCGCACAGATCGTTGTCGCCACCCCGGGCCGTCTGTGCGACCACCTGCGTCGCGACGAAAAAGTGCTGTCGACCGTGAACCACCTGGTTCTCGACGAAGCTGACGAAATGTTGAAGCTGGGCTTTATGGATGACCTGGAAGTCATCTTCAAGGCGCTGCCACCGACCCGTCAGACCGTACTGTTCTCGGCCACCTTGCCACAGTCGATCCGTGCTATTGCCGAACGCCATCTGCGCGATCCGCAACACGTGAAGATCCAGACCAAGACCCAGACCGTTACCGCGATCGAACAGGCTCACCTGTTGGTTCACGCTGACCAGAAGACCTCGGCTGTATTGAGCCTGCTGGAAGTCGAAGACTTTGACGCCCTGATCATGTTCGTGCGCACCAAGCAAGCGACCCTGGACCTGGCCAGTGCCCTGGAAGCCAAAGGCTATAAAGCCGCTGCGCTGAACGGCGACATTGCCCAGAACCAACGTGAGCGCGTGATCGACTCCCTCAAGGATGGCCGCCTGGACATCGTTGTGGCGACCGACGTAGCTGCTCGTGGTCTCGACGTTCCGCGTATCACCCACGTGTTCAACGTTGACATGCCGTACGACCCAGAGTCCTACGTTCACCGTATCGGCCGTACTGGCCGTGCCGGTCGCGAAGGTCGTGCACTGCTGCTGGTGACTCCGCGTGAGCGCCGCATGCTGCAAGTGATCGAGCGTGTAACCGGTCAGAAAGTTGCCGAAGTCCGCCTGCCGGATGCCCAGGCCGTTCTCGATGCGCGCATCAAGAAACTGACCAACAGCCTGTCGCCACTGGTGGCTGACGCTGAATCGACCCACGGCGACCTGCTGGACCGCCTGACCGCCGATATCGGTTGCACCCCGCGTGCCCTGGCTGCAGCCCTGCTGCGCAAGGCTACCAACGGTCAGGCTCTGACCCTGGCGGCGATCGAGAAAGAACGCCCACTGGTGCCGAACAACGCACCGCGCGGTGATCGTCCAGAGCGTACGGGTGACCGTCCGGACCGTGGTGATCGTGAGCGTCGCGCTCCGGTTCCATTGGCTGAAGGCCGTGCTCGCTGCCGTACCGCGCTGGGCGCGCGTGATGGCATCGCCGCCAAGAACCTGCTGGGCGCTATCCTCAACGAGGGTGGCCTGGCACGTGAAGCGATCGGTCGCATCCAGGTGCGTGACAGCTTCTCCCTGGTGGAGCTGCCGGAAGATGGCCTGGAGAAGTTGCTGGCCAAGCTGAAGGACACCCGCGTTGCCGGCAAGCAGCTCAAGCTGCGTCGCTATCGCGAAGATTGATCGGCCTGCAGGCTGATTGATCGAACATAAAAAATCCCCGACTGGTTCGGGGATTTTTTATTCCTCGGATTTCACCTGGCCCTGGCTGCTATGGGGAAGGCATAAGTATCTACACAACTTTCAGAAACTGACGAACTCCCCTGTGGCGAGCGGGCTTGCCCCGCGCTGGGCTGCGAAGCAGCCCCAATAAGCCGAATGCGTTGTACCAGATACACCGCAGCGGCTGGTTTTGGGGCTGCTTCGCAGCCCAGCGCGGGGCAAGCCCGCTCGCCACAACTGCGCTATCTGCCTGGATCTAGGCGTTGCGGCAAAGTTGTGTAGATACCTATGATGGGGAAGGGGGACAAGCCTGCGTTGTTAGTCAAATCGATAGATATCCATCCCCAAGGCGCCCAGGGTGAACCCCTGGTGCGCCACACTGAACTGCCCACCCGCGCCGCGTGCGAAGTACAACGGCAGCAAGTGCTCATCGCTGGGATGGCTGCGTACCGCATAAGGCGCTTGCTGGCGGTAGTCGTGCAACGCGGCCTCATCCTGTGTGGACAGTTTGTCGACCACCCAGTCGCGAAATTCCCGCGCCCAGGGCTCAATGCTTTCCGGGCCGGCGCGCCAGTCCAGCTCACCGAGGTTATGGGTAATGCTGCCGGAACCGATCAGTAGAACGCCTTCTGTGCGTAAGCTCGCGAGAGCCTGCCCGATCCGGGTTTGCAGCGCGGGCCCCATATGGCTGGGCAAGGACACCTGCACCACGGGGATATCGGCCGCCGGATACATCAACGACAGCGGCACCCAAGTGCCATGGTCAAAAGGACGCTGGTTGTCGAGGCGGGCCTGTAGGCCATTGGCGGTGAGCAGTTCGACGATCTGTCGTGCGAGTGCAGGGTCGCCGGGCGCTGGATACTGCACCGCAAACAGTTCGGGAGGGAAGCCACCGAAGTCGTGCCAGGTCGCTGGGGCAGGGTTGCCACTGACCAGTAGTTCATGGCTTTCCCAGTGCGCGGACACCACCACGATAGCCTTGGGCCGTGGCAGGGCATCAGCCAGTCGCTCCAGGGCCGGCCCGCTGGCGCCAGGTTGCAGGGCAAGCATGGGCGAGCCGTGGGAAATAAACAGGCTGGGGAGCATGGGCGGGGTCCTCAAGGTTAAGATGGGACCATCTTCAATCAGATCATTGATCTAAATCTAATATAAGTTTTAGCGCTATTTGATCGAATTTTCAGGACTACTCATGGACTCCACCTTTTGGCATGACCGCTGGGCAAGCAATCAGATCGGCTTTCACCTGCCCGAGGTCAACCCCTACCTGCAGCGGCACTGGCCGGGCCTCGGGTTGGCCAATCAGGCACGGGTACTGGTGCCGCTGTGTGGCAAAAGCCTGGACCTGATGTGGCTGGTGCAGCAGGGGTATGGGGTGCTGGGTGTGGAGCTCTCGGAAAAGGCAGTCCAAGAGTTCTTCCAGGAGCATTGCCTGGTTGCGCAAGTCAGCCAGCGGGGAAGCTTCAAGGTTTATCAGGCGGGCGCTATCGAATTGTGGTGCGGCGATTTTTTTGAATTGAGTCGTGAGGATGTAGCGGGCTGCACGGCCCTCTATGACCGTGCGGCGCTGATTGCCTTGCCGCCGTTGATGCGCGAGCGCTACACGGCGCATTTGCAGGCGATTGCGCCACAGGTGGAAAGTGGTCTGCTGATCAGTCTGGATTATCAGCAGGTCCAGAAAGCAGGCCCGCCATTTGCGGTCAGCGACGCTGAAGTCCATAGGCTACTGGGAGCGCACTGGCGGCTGAGCACCCTGGAGCAACGGGATATCCTGGCCGAGAGCCCGAAGTTCGCCCAGGCTGGCGTCACGCGGCTGGAGGAGCGGGTCTACCAGTTGGCGGGGCGGTAAAATCTGCGGCCACAAAAAAGGGGCGATTGGATCGCCCCTTTTTTACTTGCTGGCTGTCAGCCGCGACGACGCAGCGCGTCAATCCGCTCTTCCAGCGGTGGGTGGCTCATGAACATGCGCGCCAGGCCTTGCTTGACGCCGCCATTGATGCCGAAGGCATTCAGGGTGTCAGGCATATGCACTGGCAGGCCCTGTTCGGAGCGCAGGCGTTGCAGGGCGCCGATCATGGCGGCAGTACCGGCCAGTTGGGCGCCGGCTTCGTCCGCGCGGAATTCGCGTTTGCGCGAGAACCACATCACGATGGAGCTGGCGAGGAAGCCCAGTACCAGTTCGGCAAAGATGGTCGCCACGTAGTAGGCGATACCCTGGCCGCCTTCGTTCTTGAAGATCACCTTGTCGACAAAGTTGCCGATGATCCGCGCAAAGAACATCACGAAGGTGTTCACCACGCCCTGGACCAAAGCCAGGGTCACCATGTCGCCGTTGGCGACGTGGCCGATCTCGTGGGCCAATACAGCCTTCACTTCGTCGGGCGAGAAGCGCTCCAGCAAGCCCTGGCTGACGGCAACAAGAGCATCGTTCTTGTTCCAGCCGGTGGCGAAGGCGTTGGCCTCGTAGGCCGGGAAGATCCCGACTTCCGGCATCTTGATCCCGGCTTCGCGGGACAGTTGCTCGACGGTCTGCAGCAGCCATTGCTCATGCCGGGTGCGCGGCTGGGTGATGATCTGGGTGCTGGTGCTCATCTTCGCCATCCACTTGGAGATGAACAGCGAGAAGATCGAGCCGGCAAAACCAAAGACGGCACAGAAAACCAGCAGCTGATTGAGGTTCAGATCAACCCCGTTGGCCGCCATGAACCCGTTGAAGCCGAAAAGGCTCAGGGTGATGCTGGCAATCAGCACGACCGCCAGGTTAGTGGCCAAGAACAGCAGGATGCGCATCATGGTTGTAGAATTCTCCTCATGCTTAATATGTCGCGTACTGCGGGGTATATAAGGTGCGGCACTGGGCTATTCAACCGGGCGACTATTTCAAACTGTGTCCTACAGCTTGAATGTAGAGCCGTGAAGGGAATTTCTGACTCTGGATGTCGCTGGAAATTCCCGTTCGGCAGCCTTGGAGCCCCGTGATTGTTGGGACGTACAGAGTAGAAGGGAATCGGGGCAGGGTAGAAGGTGTTTCTGCCCGATGCGGGCAAAGATGTGTTGCCAGATACTCGCTGTACGACCTGTAGCGGGTCGTACAGCGAAAGCACGGTTACTGGCGATAGGACTTCAGGAAGTTGCCGATGCGCCCGATGGCCATGTCCAGGTCATCCACGCGCGGCAGGGTCACCACGCGGAAGTGATCAGGCCACGGCCAGTTGAACGCCGTGCCCTGGACCACCAGGAGCTTTTCCGACAGCAGCAGGTCGAGCACGAACTTCTCATCGTTGTGGATCGGGCAGATCTTCGGGTCGATCCGTGGGAATGCGTACAGCGCGCCCATGGGTTTGACGCAACTGACGCCGGGAATGTCGTTGAGCAGTTCCCAGGTACGGTTGCGCTGCTCCAGCAGGCGGCCGGCAGGCAGCACCAGGTCGTTGATGCTCTGGTAACCGCCCAATGCCGTCTGGATCGCGTGTTGGCTCGGCACGTTGGCGCACAGGCGCATATTGGCCAGCATATCGATGCCTTCGATATAGCTCTGGGCATTGTGCTTGGGGCCCGAGATGGCGACCCAGCCGGAACGGAAGCCCGCCACCCGGTAGGATTTGGACAGGCCGTTGAAGGTCAGGCACAACAGGTCCGGTGCGAGGGAGGCCGTGCAGATGTGCACAGCGTCGTCATAGAGGATCTTGTCGTAGATTTCGTCGGAGAACACCACCAGGTTGTGCTGGCGCGCCAGTTCCAGCATGCCCAGCAGCACTTCCTTGGAGTACACCGCGCCGGTCGGGTTGTTGGGGTTGATGATGACCAGCGCCTTGGTGTTGGGGGTGATCTTGGCTTTGATATCGGCCAGGTCCGGCCACCAGTTGGCTTGCTCGTCGCACAGGTAATGCACCGGATGGCCGCCGGCCAGGGTCACGGCGGCGGTCCACAGCGGGTAGTCAGGCGCCGGTACCAGTACTTCGTCGCCATTGTTGAGCAAGGCCTGCATGGCCATCACGATCAACTCGGAGACACCATTGCCCAGGTAGATATCTTCGATACCAACCCCTTCCACCTGCTTTTGCTGGTAGTACTGCATCACCGCCTTGCGTGCGCTGAACAGACCTTTGGAGTCGCTATAGCCTTGGGCGGTGGGCAGGTTGCGGATCACGTCCTGGAGAATTTCATCCGGCGCTTCGAAACCAAAGGGTGCTGGGTTGCCAATGTTCAGCTTGAGGATGCGATGACCTTCCTCTTCCAGGCGTTTGGCGTGCTTGAGCACTGGGCCGCGAATGTCGTAGCAGACGTTGGCGAGCTTGTTCGATTTGCTGACCTGCATGGCGATGTGATCCCGAAAATGAACGATCCAGACGATGTGAAGACTACCGTGCTGGGAATCCTGCGTGTGGCCTGACCCTTAAATACGTTTGAATGCCGATAACGCGGGTGCCAGACTGGCGCTTTGAAGAGGCGCAATCATACGTGCCGCCTGATCCGTGGAAAAGACACAGATCAGGCTTTTTCAGTAGTCGAGGTGTATTGATGGAAAAGTTGGATAAGACCCTGGATGAATGGCGGGAAATGCTTGATCCGGCGCAGTATCAAGTGTGTCGCCTCAAGGGTACCGAACGGCCGTTTTCCGGTAAGTACAACGCCACCACGACCGATGGTGTGTATCACTGTATTTGCTGCAATGAACCGCTGTTCGATTCCAAGACCAAGTTCGATGCCGGTTGTGGATGGCCCAGTTTTTATGAGCCGATTGCCGACAGCGCGATGATCGAGATTCGCGACGTCAGCCACGGGATGATTCGCACCGAAGTGACCTGTGCCAAGTGCGATGCACACTTGGGTCATGTATTCCCTGATGGACCGCCGCCTACTGGTTTGCGTTACTGCATCAACTCGGTGTGCCTGGACCTGGTTCCGCGCTGAAATCCCTGTAGTCATAGGGCTGTTATGAAGAGGTGCTTGCGTGGCTAGGGGGCTTGTTGTGGCAAGGGGGACAAGCCCCCTAGCCACAAGGTGATGGTGGGTTATCAGTCTGGTCAATTAAATTGCATGCAATTTAATTGCTCGCTATGTTTCATCTTTCTTCTTTGCCTGCGAGGCGTCCCCATGAGCGACAATCTGCTGACCATTCCCTGCACCACCATCAAGGGCGAGCAAAAGACCCTGGCGGACTTCGCCGGCAAGACGATCCTGGTGGTCAACACCGCCAGCAAATGCGGGTTTACCCCGCAGTACAAAGGCCTTGAGCAGCTCTGGCAGCAGTACAAGGACCAGGGCCTGGTCGTGTTGGGCTTTCCGTGCAATCAGTTCGGCAAGCAGGAACCGGGTAACGAGGGTGCCATTTCTGAGTTTTGCGAGCTGAACTTCGGGGTCAGCTTCCCGCTGTTCAAGAAGGTCGATGTCAATGGCGGCGAGGCCCATCCGCTGTTTGTGCAGTTGAAGCAGCGTGCGCCAGGTCTGCTGGGCTCCAAGGGCATCAAGTGGAACTTCACCAAGTTCCTGATCGGCCGAGATGGCCAGGTGGTCAAGCGTTTTGCCCCGACCACCAAGCCCCAAGAGCTGACCCAAGAGATTGAAGCGTTGCTCAAATGAACGACTTGCCTGCCGTATCCCTGGCTCTGGATGACCAGCTTTGCTTCAAGCTTTACGCGGCCTCCAGGGCGGTGACACGGGCCTATAAACCGATGCTCGACCAGTTGGGCCTGACATACCCGCAATACCTGGTCATGTTAGTCCTGTGGGAATGGCACGCCTGCGCGCCGCACCAGCCGACGGTCAAGGCGCTGGGGGAGCGCTTGTTGCTCGACTCCGGCACTTTGACGCCGCTGCTCAAGCGCCTGGAACAACTGGCGCTGATCAAGCGTCGCCGGAGCGCGGTCGATGAGCGTGAAGTGCACCTCAGCCTTGCCGACGCAGGCCAGGCGCTGCGGGACCGCGTCCAGCCGCTGAAGGCGCGCCTGTTGTGCGACAGCGGCGTGGACCTGAGCCAGGCCGATGCTCTGCGCCAGGGCCTGGACCAGTTGCTGCGGCAAGTCAGAGCGTTGTCGTAGTCGGCACCCAGAGGTCGAGCAGGGCGTTGAGTTCTTCGCGGCGAAAGGGCTTGGCCAGGTAGTCGTTCATCCCGGCGGCCCTGCACCGTTCGCGTTCCTCGGCCAGGGCATTGGCGGTCAGTGCGACAATCGGCAGCTCTGGCCAGCGCCCGCTGCGGCGAATCTGCCGGCTTGCCTCGTAGCCATCCATGACCGGCATGTTGCAGTCCATCAGCACCATATCGAAACGTTGTTCTTCCAACTGTTTCAACGCCTCGCCGCCATGGGCGGCGACCACCACCTCGCAGCCAAGCTTACTGAGCATGCCTTTGGCCACCAGTTGATTGACCGGATTGTCTTCCACCAACAGGATGCGCGCCCGGTGGGCGAGCGGGCTGGCTTCCAATTGGGCCAGGTCGAGGACGATTTCGCTGTCGGCGCGCAGGGTGCGCTGCAAAACCTGATACAACGCGGCGCGGCTCAGCGGGCGTGCCTGCTGTTGCAGGGGCGCCAGCGCGGCCACTTCCTCGCTGGGCATGAAGTTGCCGTAGGCGGTGACCAGCAGGATCGGTGCCCTGACGCTCGGGCGCAGGCGGAACAGGCATTCGGGGCAGTCGGTGATCAGGATGTCCGGTGCAAGGCTGCTCAAATCATCGTCGATCGTATAGCTGCGCGGCGTCAGCCCCCAATGCGGCAGCAGGGTGTGCAGCAGTTCTGCCAAGCCGCTGCTGACCCCAGTAATGACTGCAACTTCGCCGCTCAACGTGCCGGGCCGCGCAGCCGGTGTGTGGGCGGGGAGTGGCAGTTCGGCACAGAACTGGCTGCCGAAGCCGGTTTCTGAGCTGATGGTCAGCCGGCCTCGCATGGCCTCGCAAAGATTGTAGGTCAGCGCCAAGCCCAGGCCAGTCCCGCCGAACTGGCGGGTAATGCCAGCGCCCGCCTGGGTGAAGGGTTTGAAGATCCGTGCCTGGGCCTCTTGGGCAATGCCGATACCGGTGTCACACACTTCGATCCGCACGCCATCGGGTTGGGCACTGAGGCGTACATCGACGCGGCCGAAGCGGGTGAACTTCAAGGCATTGGACAGCAGGTTACTGACAATCTGCCGGACCCGGGTCGGGTCACCCACGACCTGGGCGGGAAACTGTGGGTCGATCAGGCAGGTCAACTCCACACTTGGCGCGGCGTTTTGCGACAGCAGGTTAGCGGTGTCTTCCACCTGGGAGCCGAGGTCGAAGGGGATGCTCTCCAACTCCAGTTGCCCTGCATCGAACTTGGACAGGTCGAGAATATCGTTGAGCAGCTCAACCAGGACTTTGCCGGAGTCATGGGCAATCGACAATTGTTGGCGCTGCTCGGCATTCAGCGCGCTGTCCAGGGACAGCGCGATCATGCCCAGCAGGCCATTGAGCGGGGTGCGGATTTCATGGCTCATGTTGGCAAGGAAGGCCGCACGCGCCTGGGCCATGCCCAGGGCGGTCATTTTCGACGCCTCCAGTTCTTCGTTGGATTGGCTCAGCCGCTGGTTGATCGCCTTAAGCTCGGTGGTACGCGCTGAAACAATGTCTTCCAACTGGCCAAGATACTCGGTCAGGCGGTCCTCGGCGTGGCGTCGTTGTTGGATTTCGGTCTCCATATTCTCGAACTGTTGGTTGGCGACGTTGACCAGCACGCCGATCTCATCGTGTTCGTGCCCGGGCGGGCAATCCAGGCGAGTCTGGGGCGCAGTACCAGGGCTGCGGGTGCTCAGTTCGTGGATGATGCGCACCAAGGGCTGGGTCAGCATCACGTAGAACAGGCCCAGGAGGATACCGGTCAGGATCAGGCTGCGGGCAAAGCCATTGAGCAGGGTGATCTCGGCACGGCGCAGGAAGCGGCTGCCGAACGCGTAGGTGTCGACGTCAAGGCGTAACACACCGAGGGATTCGTCGGGCATATGGGTGAGGTACAGGCGGTCTTCAAACTGGCGGTTGGCGCCGAACAGGAAGTCGCTGATGGGGCGGTAGCTGCTCTCCTTGCGCGGCCTGTCAACGTCAGCCAGCACCAGGCCATTGTTGTCGACCAGTTGCGCCCGGGTAATGGCGGGGGAGTGCAGCAGGCCCAGGGTCAGTTCCTGGGCCAGTTCGGCGTCGATGTTGTAGGCGATGCGTGAGGCCGGGTTGTGACTGATTTCAAGTAGCGCGTGTATTTCACGGTTGATGGACGCGTCTTCGCTGGCATAATCAATGCCGATTTGGATCAGGCTGAGCAAGGTTCCCAACACGAAACCGACCAGCACAGTCAGTCTGGCTTGTTTATAAGACAAGCGGTGGGCGAACTTGATATCCATTGGGTGCTGAGCCACTTTACGTTTCCCTTCGCCCGGCAAGCATAGCTGAACATCCTCGGCGCCAGCCTTGCCCGGCATGAATCGTTTTTCAGGTGCAGCCGTCTGGCAACTGCGTCAGGGTTGCCAATACGCCATCTTTTACAAGAACTTGCCACAGGAATAGTCATGGATTCGCGATTGAATGCCTTTCTTGAGCGGGCCGATGCGGTGCTTGCTCGTCTGGAACCCCTGTTGCCAGCGCCTCGTGCGGTGATTGACTGGAACCACTGCCTGGCGGCTCGCTGGCAGCGCGAGGGGCGCAGCGGTTTTCTGCTGCCGTTGGAAGTCAGCCTGGATATGCGTTTGTCCGACTTGATCGGCGTCGATAAGCAACGCGAGCAATTAGCGCGCAATACCCAGCAGTTCCTCGATGGCCTGCCTGCCAACCATGCGCTGCTCTGGGGCTCGCGTGGCACTGGCAAGTCCTCAATGGTCCGCGCCTTGCTGGCCCAGCATGCCAAGGCCGGCTTGCGCCTGATCGAAATCGAGCGTGACCACCTGGCAGACCTGCCGCGAGTGGTCGAACAACTGCTCAAGTTGCCACAGCGTTTTATCCTGTTCTGCGACGACCTGTCGTTCGAGGCCGGCGAAGGCGACTATCGTGTGCTCAAGAGCGTGCTCGACGGTTCGCTGGAGCAAGCCCCGGAAAACGTATTACTGTACGCCACCTCCAACCGTCGTCACCTGGTGCCGGAAAACCAGAGCGACAACGACAACTGGAAACGCGTGGATGGTGAGCTGCACCCCAGTGAGGCGGTGGAAGACAAGATCGCCTTGTCCGACCGTTTTGGCTTGTGGTTGTCGTTCTACCCGTTCACTCAGGAGCACTTCCTGGACGTGGTGGAGCACTGGATCGGCGAGCTGGCGAACAAGGCAGGCTTGCAGTGGCAGCGCGACGAAGCACTCGACATCCTTGCGGTGCGCTGGGCGACGGGCCGTGGCAATCGCAATGGCCGGTGTGCCTACCAATTCGCCCGCTACTGGGTGGGTCTCAAATTGCTGGAGCGTCAGCCATGATCGATTTACAACAGGCGGGCAGCGGTCTCGATGGGTACGCCATGCTCTGTGCACAGCTGGAATCGCTGCTGGCCGATGAGCGCGACTTTATCGCCAACGCGGCGCAGTTTTCCGCGTTCCTGTACCACCAGCTCGATGACTTGAACTGGGCTGGCTTTTATCTCAACCGGGATGAAGAGCTGGTACTCGGGCCTTTCCAGGGGCAGATCGCCTGCGTGCGGATTCCGTTTGGCCGGGGTGTATGTGGTGCCGCGGCGGCTTCACGGCAAACCCAGCGGGTGGAAGATGTGCATGCGTTTGCCGGCCACATTGCCTGCGACAGTGCTTCGAACAGTGAGTTGGTGGTGCCATTGATCAAGGATGGGAAGTTGATCGGGGTGCTGGATCTGGATAGTCCGAAATTGGCGCGTTTCAGTGCTGAGGATCAGGTGGGGATTGAGCGGCTGGCCGCCATTTTTCTGCGGTTGACGGCCTGCTGAGTAAGCTCCATACCCTGTGGGAGCTGGCTTGCCTGCGATGGCGCCCGGAAGAACACAGGGAGTGTCAGGCCCCCCGTCTTCGTTAGCGACCATCGCCGGCAAGCCGGCTTCTACAATGGAGCGAGGATTTCCAACTGCTCCTGCAGCGCGTGTTCAAGGTCGAACATGGCTTTTTCGATGGCCATGATCCAGGTCTCGACTTGCGCCAGGTCGGCATCCTCGCCAGCCTGTTCCAGCACCTCGCATTGCTCGGCCAGTGTGCGGGCTTGGGCGATCCTGGCGGCGCCCTTGATCTTGTGGGCCTGGTCGATCAGGTCCTGGCGTGCACCTTGTAGGGGCAATGCCATGAGTTCCTCGCGATCACGCCGGCTGCTGCTCAACAGTTCTTCCAACAGACGTTGGCTGAGCAGTGGATCGCCGCCAGTGAGGGCGTTCAGGCCGTCGAGGTCAAAGATCCGCGTTGGCGAGTGTGGGGTGATTTCGGCCAACTGGTGCTCCAGTGTCGTGAGGCTGATGGGCTTGAACAGGCAGTCATTCATGCCCGCGTCCCGGCAGCGTTGCTTTTCCTCCGGCTGGGCATTGGCGGTGAAGCCCAGAATGATACAGGGCGTCATGTTCTCCCGTTGCTCATGTTCGCGAATTGAACGGGCCAGTTCATAACCGTTCATTACCGGCATATTGCAGTCGGCAATGATCAGGTCGAAGTGTTCCTGGCGCCAGGCCTGGAAGCCCGCCGCGCCATGTTGGACTGCGGTGAAGCGATGCCCGAGGAAGCCCAGTTGCTGACACATGAGCAGGCGATTGGCCGGATGGTCGTCCACCACCAGCACATTCAGCACGGCTGCGGCATCCTGGGCCGCAGGCTTGAGTTCGATCAGAGGGTAGGCAGGAGGCAGGCTGGTCAGCTGCAGCGAGACAAACACCTGGGTGCCGACACTGGGGACGCTGCTCAAGGCAAGCTCTCCGCCCATCATTTCGCATAGGCTGCGACAGATCACCAGGCCAAGACCGGCGCCGCTCCTGGCCAGGTGCCCGGAATTGTCGGCCTGGGAAAAAGGTTCGAACAGGCGTTGCTGATCATCCCGACTGATACCGATACCGGTGTCCTCGACCACCAGTTTCATCTGGATCTGTTGTGGCTCTCCGGTGGCCTGGATATCCACCTTGATCTTCACCTCACCCTGCTCGGTGAACTTGATGGCGTTGCTCACCAGATTGGACAGGACCTGTTTGAAGCGCAGGGGGTCGATCTGCACGTCACGTTCTTCGACGCCGGGGTTGAACTCCAGCAGCAGGTTGAGGTTTTTCTGGCGTGCCAGGCCGTCGAATACCCGCACGACCGACTCGGTCAGCTCCCGCAGGTTGACGCGCTCCGGCGCCAGGCTCAGGCGGCCCGATTCGATGCGCGCGATGTCGAGGATATCGCCAATCAACTCCAGCAAGTCCTTGGCCGAATTGTAGGCCACCTCGATCGCCGGACGATCCAGGTGCCCCTGGTCGGCCCGCTTCAGGGTCAGCTCCAGCATGCCGATCACCGCGTTCATGGGGGTGCGGATCTCATGGCTCATGGTCGCCAGGAACGTGCTTTTCGCGCGATTGGCCTCATCTGCGCGGTCCTTGGCAGCGCGCAGGTCGTCGAACAATTGGCGACGCTCGCTGATGTCGATCCAGCCGCCGATGATGCCCTGCACCATACCGACCGAATCCCGGTAAGGCAGGATCCAGTGATAGATCGTCAGGTGTTGCCCGTGAATCTGCAGAGAGCGATCAAGGATCAGTGGCGTGCCCTCGGCCACCACGCGCAGATAGTCGGCATGGTACTGGCTGGCCTGGGCCGCGTCCGCCAAGTTGATTTGCATGACACTCTTGCCAATGACCTCCTCGCGCCTGACGCCGAAGACCTGCAAGTAACTGTCATTGCACGTCTGCAGCAAACCGTTGCGATCCCGCACGTAGATGGGGTGAGGTGTCTCATTGACCAGGGCTCGCATGAATTCGTATTGGTCGCTTAAGGCCCGCTCTGCCATCTGCCGGTGCTTTATCTGCCTGCGCATGTAGCCGTTCCAGGCCAATGAAGTGAGCAACAGCAGCGCGGCGGCGCTGATGATCTGGATAATCAGGCGGTGATAGTTGCGCCAATAACTGTCGGATGCGGCCGTGTAGCCACGCCAGCGGTTGTTGATAACCCCCAGTTCATCCGGCGCGATGCTGAGCAGGGCCTTGTCAAGAATGGACGCCAGTTCGGTGGCGCTGCGTGACGTTGCCAGGGAAAAAGAGGCCAGTTGCGTGCCGATACTTGAACTGATCTGCAATCGGTCGTGAAAGAACTGGGAGGAAAGGAAGTAGTTGGCGACCACCAAAGAGTTGACGGCCCCATCCACTTGTCCCTGGGCGAGCATTTCCGAGGCCTTGAAAGTATCGGCGGCCTGCACCAGGGTGATCTGTGGAAACTCCCGGCGCAGATAATCCACCAAGGGGCTGCCGTCGGTGATTGCCAGTTTTTTTCCTGCCAGTTGCTCAAGGCTGGAGGGGGCTCCAAGTTCCCTGCGCGTAAGTAGGACGTAGGAGTTCTGCAGGTAGGGACGGCTGAAATTGAGCCTGGTTTCACGTTCGCGGGTCGGACTGATGGCGGCAATGATGTCGGCGCTGCCGTTCTCGACCTGCTCGATCATCTGGTTGACGTTGCGGGTGTACTGGAGCTCCAGGCGCAAGCCCGTGCGTAGCCGGATCAGTTCCAGCAGGTCGGCGGTCATGCCCCGCAACTGGCCGTCTGAATCGACGAATGTCAGTGGCGCGAAGGTTTCGTTGATGACCACTTTCACCACCGGGTGGTCCTTGAGCCAGCGTTCTTCACGCTGGCTCAACTGCAGCTTGTGGTCGGTCAGCAGGATATCGCTGCCCGCGCTCCAGCGTTTGGCGATGCTTTCGCGCTCGTGGGTCTCGACGCTGGCGAGGACCGAATCGACGATGCCCAGCAGGGTTTGCTGGTCGCGATGTATGGCAAAGCTGAAGCCGTACGCTTCGTGCTTGCCGAAATTGGCCATGCGGATGTTCTTCAGGTAGCCCTTGTTAATCATGTAGTGGGTGGAAATGGTATCGCCGAGAAATACGTCGGCCTGGTCGAAAGCCACGGCGTTCAGCGCATTCAAATAAGACGGATAGACCTGGATGATCGCATTGGGGTACAGCGCTTCGACTTCCTTCAGCGGCAGGTAGTGGTAGACAAGGCTCAGGCGCATGCCCGCCAGCCCCTGGTTGAGCGGGCGGGTTTCTGCGTCACGGGTGACCAGCACCGGCTGGTCGACCGCGTAGGGTGTTGACAGGACAATGTCGGCGTTGTTCGCTTCAAAGCCGTTGGCGCTACCGAGCAAATCGATTTTCCCGTCTTCCAGTGCCTGGATGGCCGCTTCCCGCGACGGGTAGCGCATCACCGTGATGGGCACTGCCAGGGTTTTGGCGAGGATGCCCGCGTAGTCGGCAGTAATACCTTCGTAGTCATGACCGCTGGCGGTGATGTCGAAAGGCTGGTAGTCGGGTATCGAGGTGCCTAGCACCAGTTCGCGCTTGTTTTGTAGCCATTGGCGCTGGGCAGGGTCCAGTTGAACGTCCAACTGAACAATACCGGCACGACTGAGCAGAGAGTAGCGTTCTGGAGCGGTTTGAGTGGCTGGCACGGCTGTACTCAAGCACAGTCCGGTACTCAAAATGATTAGATAGTCCTTTAAACGCCTTGGCATCCTGTTTCTCACACTAACGCGTTGCGTTTTGCCATCTCGATAAGTTCTACCAAAGACTTGGCTTTGAGTTTTTGCATCAATCGTTTTTTATAAGTGCTGACAGTTTTGTTGCTGAGGAACATGCCTTTGGCAATTTCCTTGTTTGTGCGACCTTGCGCGAAAAGTTGTAAGACCATAAGTTCTCGGTCATTGACTGATTTGAAAAGAACCAATTCTTCGTTTTCACCCAGCTCGGCGCCAGCAGTATTCAAGGCCTGACTTGGGAAATAGTTGTAACCTGAAAGTACAGCTCTGATGGCACTTAGCAGTTCGCTTAAGTCACCTTTTTTGCAGACATAGCCGTCGGCACCTGAACGCATGCAGCGTGTGGCAAAAAGTGTCGGAGATTGGGCCGTCAGAATCAGGGTTTTCATTGGCGTACTCATAGCGTTGAACCTGCAGAGGACCTCCAGACCGTCGAGCTTGGGAATACTGATATCAAGTATGATGAGGTCTGGAAGGCATTCGCGGACCATTTGTATTGCGTCGCAACCGTTATCTGTTTCACCGACTACTTTGTAACCTTCGTGTTCCAGCAACATTCGGATTGCAAGTCGAATAACCGGGTGGTCGTCAATAATAAAAACTGTATTCATGAGCCAATTCCATACTAGTGCAAATAAGCGCGCACATTAGCTCAGAAGGTAGGTCAGGAGCATGAAGGGAAGGCTGAGTAGATATAAAACAGGAAAATTCCTACGTATAAAAAAGCATTGGACTACGATGTGCTAAGGCTTTATTGCTCGTATTGTAAGAGTTTCTTAAGTGATAGGCTTTAAAGTTGAGCGGTGTTATTGATAGGCTGAATAAGGGTGATATTTCATTTGCAAGAGCGTTTAATGTCCTACGTTGGAAGTTGAAAAATTACCTAGGCGATAACAGCATGCAGGTGCGGCAGGGTGCTTCAGGTTTGCCACACTGTTTTTGCTTAATTCCAAGGGCGCACTTTTTAATCCTGGCCAAGCCCTGATTGGCTGATCAACTCGATCCAGGCTTCTTTGTTCAAGGGTTTGGTCAAATACCCCAGCAGACGCAAGTTGCGTTGAATGGCAAGGGTTTTCAAATATTCCAGTTCAAGGGCCGGCAGGCCACTTAGCAATACCGCACTTTTGACAAAGCCTGCATGGCTGGCGATCTCCACCAGCTCCAACCCGGTGAGGTCGGGCAGGCATTGATCACATAACATGACATCAAAGGGGGCCTCGGTTGCTCTCATCAACTTGATCGCCTGCTCGGCATTTTCAGCAGGGGTCAGTTGGTTGAAACCGAAACTCTTGAGCAGGCATTGCATGGCCAGGAGTTGGAACGGGTGATCTTCCACCAACAGGATGCGCAATTGTCGTTCGGGCATAGGAGGTTCCGTGGAAGTAGCAGCAGCGGGAAAGTGCAAGCCATTGCCTGTGTTGAATGACCCAATGAACCAGGCGCTGGGCGATCGTGGGTTGGGGTGAATGTAGGAGCTGATCACTGGAGTGGATCAGAGAGGGGTGATTATTCATCGGGTGTTGGGGCGAGTTCGATCAGGCCGCTCTGGTGCCAGCGTAGGTCGATTCTTCGAGGCAAGTGCCCAGGCAGGAAAGCCTGCCCGGGCCATGGGTCATTGAGGGTGCGAACGCCCAGTCATCTCCCGTGCCATTTCGCTGGCGTAGCTGTCGGTCATGCCGGCGATGAAGTCGATCATGCGCAGGAATGAGCGGTGCAGCGGCCAATCAGGATGGGGGGCGCTATTACCCAGCAAATCGAGGACGCGTCGATTCTTGAAGGACGGGGTACGGCCGCCATGTTGTTCCAGGGCAGCGCCACAAAAGGTGTTCAGGAGGATCTCCAGGGTGGTGTAGGCGCCGATCTCATGCAGTGTCTTGCGCTTGTCCTGGAAGATTTTCTTGCGCGCCATGTCCTTGGCATTCAGTACACAACGTTTTGCCGGGCCATGCATATGCTCCACCAGGTCGCCTTGCAGGGTTCCGGCCAGCAGCGCTGGCTGTTGTTCGACGAACGCCCGTGCGGCGGCGTTGGTCAGGTGCTCGATCGCCTTGCCACGCAGAATCGCGAGTTTGCGCCGCCGGGAATCCTGGGGGCCCAGTTGCCGGTAGGTTTCAGGCAGGTCATCGCCTACCAGGTTCAACAGCAGTGACTCGACCTCGGCATACTCCAGCAAGTCCATTTCCAGGCCATCTTCCAGATCGATCAAGGCGTAGCAGATGTCGTCGGCGGCCTCCATCAGGTAGACCAGCGGGTGGCGCGCCCAGCGTTGTTCTTCGAGCTGTGGCAGGCCGAGTTTCTGGGCGATCTGTTCAAGGATCGGCAACTCGCTCTGGTAGCAGCCGAACTTGTGTTTCTTGTAGCCCAGGGAGTCGGCGTGACGGGCGGTCCAGGGGTACTTGAGGTAAGTGCCCAGGGTGGCGTAGGTCAGGCGTGTGCCGCCGTCGAACTGGTGGTACTCCAATTGCGTCAGCACTCGGAACCCTTGCGCGTTGCCTTCGAAGTTGAGGAAGTCATTGCGCTCGGCGCCGCTCATGTCGTCCAGCCAGCCACGGCCTGCCGCCTGCTGGAACCAGTGGCGAATTGCATCTTCGCCAGAATGGCCGAACGGCGGGTTGCCGATATCGTGGGCCAGGCACGCCGATTGCACCACCATCCCCAGGTCACTGGGGTCGCACCAGTCGGGCAGGGCGCTGCGAATGGTCTCGCCGACGCGCATACCCAGGGAGCGACCCACGCAACTGACTTCCAGCGAGTGGGTGAGCCGTGTGTGGATATGATCATTGCTGGTCACCGGATGAACCTGGGTCTTGCGGCCCAGGCGGCGAAAGGCGCCGGAGAAGATGATCCGGTCATGGTCTTTGTGAAACGGGCTGCGGCCCAGTTCTTCCGGGCTGTGCAGGGATTTTCCAAGGCGTTCGCGGGTAAGCAGGGTAGGCCAATCCAAGGCGAGGGCTCTCCGTGGGATAAATGTCGACCTCCAGCTTCCCGGTTCGGCGTGCCCGGAGCAAGCGAAAAACTACAGGCCGGCAGCGTCAATATCGATTAACAGCAAGCGCTGACCGTTATCGAAGAATTGTCCTGCTGTCAGGCAGTATTGATTGGTCGTGGCATCGCGGTAGGTGCTGGACAGAATCAGGCGGCGTTCCTCCCAGCCCTCGGCCAACAGATGATAGAAGTAAGGTCGCCATGACCAGTTGTGGCCCAGGTAGCGGCTGTCGGCTTGCCAGGCATCCTGGCGCCATTCGAAGTTTGGGGTCAGTTGGGTGCCGTGGCGATCGCACTGATAAAACCGCAATAACCTGGGAAAACCCGGCAGCCATGGCAGCCGGCTGAGTGGCGCCTGGGCCAGCGCCCAGCCTTGCAGGATCTGCATCAGTTCGATCAGTTGCTGGCGCAGCAGCATGATTCGCCCACGCTCGGTCAATTTCTGCTGGACGTAAGCCTGGCGCAGTACGGCGAAACGCGGGACGAATGCATCGGCAGCGAACCAGTCCAGCTGCGCCTGGGCAAACAGGTAGCCCTGGACATAACGTGCCCCACATTCAAGGGCAAAACTGAGTTGCGCCTCGGTTTCCACGCCTTCGGCAATGATCCAGCAGCCGGTTTTTTCCGCCATCTGCGCCAGGGCGCGCACCACCTCACCGCTCGGGCCGCCCAACGCGGCGGCCTGGAATAGGCGCATATCCAGCTTGAGGATGTCCGGGCGCAAGGCCAGGACCCGATCCAGTTGTGAGTACCCGGCACCAAAATCATCGATGGCAATGCGTGCACCGGCCTCACGGTAGCGGGATACGACTTCTGCCAGACGCCGGCTGTCGCCTCCCAGTTCGGTGATCTCAAACACGATGCGCTTTGGATCGACGTCATGGGCCTGCAACTGCTTCAGGCTGGGCAGTGCTTGCCCTGGTCGCAGCAGGGTGATCCAGCGTGGCGAAATGTTAAGGCTCAGGAACCAGTCTTCAGGCACTTCATGCAGGCGGCTCAGGGCGTTGTCGCGGATCTTGCGGTCCAGGCGCCGCAACGCCGAGGTGGGCGTGCGAGCGTCGGCGAACAACGGGCCGACCGAGTGCAGTTGGCCATCTGCCTGCAGCAGGCGGCCCAATGCTTCCACCCCGGCGATGCGGCCGGTAGCGGTGTCGATAAAGGGTTGGAAACAGGCGAGCGGTTGCCCGTCAATCACAGAGCCTCCTTAAAATGCTTGGGCATGGAAAAGGCCCGGCCCCTACAGGGAGGGAACCGGGCCTGATCCGTTTGCAAGATTGCAGCCAGTTACCTCAGGGCTTGCGGGAGGCACCCTGCATGGCCAGCTTGATCAAGGGGATCAGGCCTGCGCCGAGCCGTACCAGGCGAGTCATGGTGCCGATCCCGCCACCTTTGGCGCCTTTCCCGGTGAAGAATCCCAGCAGGGTCACCGCCGCGACGCCCCACAGCGGCGCATGCTTGATGCCAAACCCGTCTTGCCAGCTTTGGCCCATGTTGCGCACCTTTTGCAAGGGCAGCAGCAATTGCTGGGACTCGTGGCGAATTTCCTGGCGGTGCATTTCCATGCGCAGGCGGATCAAGGCCTTGCGCATCTCTCGCCGGGAGTTGGTGTGCGGCAGTTCAGTCAGGCTCATGGCAGCAGGCGCTCCCGGTCGTTGGCCAACTCTTCGAGGGTGGCGTGGAAAGGCGTGGATTCATCAAACACCGCCGCCTTCAACCGCAGCCCGCAGAACGCTGCGGCCAGTACGTAAAACACGCAAAGGCTGATGATCCCGGTGAGGCGATAGGTGTCCCAGACGAGGATCATGACCAGCGCCGATAACCCCACCAGCAGCAACAGGGCGAACACCAGCGCCAGGCCGGCAAACAGCAGCAGGCTGACGGTGCGTGCCTTCTGTTCCTGTAACTCGATGCCGAACAGCTCGACATGGCTGTGCAGCAAGCCCAGGACAGCTGCGCCGAGGCGCCGCGATGTGGAGCTTGGGCCCGAGGACGAGCCGGTTTCGCCGATAGCCATGATTAGCGCCTTGTAGCCAGAAGACCGATCAGGAAGCCCACGCCGGCGGCGATGCCTACGGATTGCCACGGGTTGGCCTGTACGTAGTCTTCAGTGGCGGTGACTGCCGCCTTGCCGCGTTCGCGCAGGGAATCTTCGGTCAGCTTCAGGGTTTCCCGGGCCTGCAACAGGCTGTCGTGGATCTTCGAACGCAGTTCATCAGCCTGGTCACCGGCCAGAATCGCGGTGTCGTCCAGCAGCTTTTCGGTATCGCTGACCAGGGTCTGGAAATCTTCCATCAGTATCTCTTGAGCAGTCTTTGCCGTTTTTCTGGCCATGGTTATCTCCGTGAGTGGCTGTCTGGTGCTTTACAGGGTTTTGGTTGAGAGTCGCGGGCATCAGTGAAGGTTCACTGCAATTGTCTGGTACAGCTTTTGCTTTGCCTTGGTGCGCCTGCCGCAAGGCTTGCGCGCAATGTGGGCGGTTTGGGCCAAAGCCTTGAAAAACCTTACCCTAAATCACTAAAACCCGTGGAAAAACCCGCAAGTCACTGCCTTATTCAATCGTCATCGCGCCAAAGCGGCTCATACCCTCTGAAGAAGGGTAGGGCGCGCAGTGCCAATTTAGTGCGCGATCATTAGGCGGCGACCTGTTTTGGTGCTTTTTCCTGAGCTGCAGGCCTGCCAATCCCCATGGAAAATGTGCAAAGCGCGGTGGACACCCTGGTCCACAGCTCCAATACGCTGTTTATTCTGATCGGCGCGGTGATGGTCCTGGCAATGCATGCCGGCTTCGCGTTTCTGGAAGTCGGGACGGTGCGGCAGAAGAACCAAGTCAACGCGTTGTCGAAAGTCCTCAGTGATTTTGCAGTTTCGACCCTGGCCTATTTCTTTATAGGCTATTGGATCTCCTACGGGGTCAGCTTTATGCAGCCGGCCGCGGTGCTCAGTGCCGACCACGGCTATGGTCTGGTGAAGTTCTTTTTCCTGCTGACCTTCGCGGCAGCCATCCCGGCGATCATCTCCGGGGGCATTGCCGAGCGTGCACGCTTTGTTCCTCAGCTGTGTGCCACCGCGTTGATCGTGGCGTTCATCTACCCTTTTTTCGAGGGCATGGTGTGGAATGGCAACTTCGGTCTGCAAGCCTGGTTGCTGGCGAGCTTTGGCGCAGCGTTCCATGACTTTGCCGGCTCCGTGGTGGTCCACGCCATGGGCGGCTGGCTGGCGCTGGCGGCGGTGTTGCTGCTGGGTCCGCGCCAGGGCCGCTATCGCGAGGGGCGCCTGGTGGCGTTCGCGCCTTCGAGCATTCCGTTCCTGGCGCTGGGCTCGTGGATATTGATCGTCGGCTGGTTCGGTTTCAACGTAATGAGCGCGCAGACCCTGTCCGGGGTGAGCGGGTTGGTGGCGGTCAACTCGTTGATGGCCATGGTCGGCGGTACGGTCGCAGCACTGGTGATCGGGCGTAACGACCCGGGCTTCTTGCACAATGGTCCGTTGGCCGGGCTGGTGGCGATTTGTGCGGGTTCCGACCTGATGCATCCGGTCGGCGCGTTGGTTACCGGTGTGGTGGCCGGTGGCTTGTTCGTGTGGTGCTTTATCGCCGCCCAGGCTCGCTGGAAGATCGATGATGTGCTGGGTGTGTGGCCGCTGCATGGTTTGTGCGGTGTGTGGGGTGGGATTGCCTGCGGGATCTTCGGTCAGAGCGCCTTGGGTGGGCTGGGCGGTGTGAGTCTGATCAGCCAGTTGATCGGCACAGCCCTGGGGGTTGTGGTGGCCCTGGCTGGCGGATTGTTGGTGTACGGCGTGCTCAAGCGCCTGTGCGGCCTGCGCTTGAGCCAGGAAGAGGAGTACTACGGCGCGGATTTGTCGATCCATAAGATTGGCGCAGTCAGTCAGGATTGATCGGGGCTTCACGGCTGTCGTCGGTGTGCTGGTAGAAACCGTGGAGCAAACGGTAGCGATTGCGCCGCACCTCATCGACCCGGTCGCGTACCTGCTGGTCGGGCAGGCCGAGCATGATCATCGCGTGGGACGCGAGCATCAGGCTCGACTCCAGTAGCTCCGGCACCACTTCACTGGCGCCGGCGGCTTTCAGTTCAGTCAACTGGCTGTCGTCGCGGGTGCGCACCAGGATCGGCACTTTATGGTTGATCCGTCGTGCTTCCTTGAGCACCGTCAGGGCCACGTCGCTATTGTCTACGGCAATCACCACCAGGCGCGCGCGTTCCAGGCCGACGGCGCTGAGCAGGGCACCGCGCCGGCAATCACCATAATGCACGCCGCTGTCCTCGGTGGCGGCTTCCTGCACGCGTTCGGGGTCATCGTCCAGGGCAATGAACGCCTGTTGTTCACGGCGCAGGAAGCGCCCGATGGATTGACCGACCCGGCCATAGCCGCAGATCACTACATGCCCGCGCAACTCGGCGTTAAGCGCGGTGATTGCCTCCAGTTGCACTTGTTGGTTGGGTTTGCGATGCAGGCGCAGCGCGATAGCGGGTGCGGCGCGCAATAGCAGGGGCGTGAGCAGCATGGAGCAGAAAGTGGCGGCCAGTAGCAGGCTACTGATGTCGCCTGGCAGCATATTGCTCAGTTGCATCTGCGCCATCAGTGCAAAGCAGAACTCGCCGCCCTGGGCCAGGGCCAGGCCGCTGCGCCAGGCGGTTTCGCTGTCGCTGCCACGCAGCTTGACCAGGGCGGCTACAACGCAGCCCTTGATCAACATCAGTGCCAGGGTCAGCCCGAGGATCAGCAGGCTGTGACTGACGAACAACTGCAGGTCGATCAGCATGCCGATACTGACAAAAAACAGCCCCAGCAGGATGTCGCGAAAGGGGCGGATATCGGCTTCGATCTGGTGCCGGTAGTGACTTTCACCTAGCAGCATGCCCGCCAGGAACGCGCCGAGGGCCGGCGACAGGCCCAGCAGGTGTGTGAGCCAGGCGGTGAGCAACACGATCACCAGGGCCAGTAGCACGAACAGTTCCGCCGAATGTGAGGCGGCCACTTCATGGAACAGGCGCGGCAGCAGCCAACGGCTGGCGAGCAGCAGGCCGAGGAATAACACCACGGTCTTGCCCAGGGTCAGGGGCAGTGCCCAGTACCAGGCCTGCTCGCTGCTGCCGGCAAATACCGGGACCAGGGTCAGCAGCAGCACCGCGACCACATCCTGGAACAACAGCACGCCAATCGCGTTCTGCCCATGGCTGCTGAAAATCTCCCCCAGGCTGGTCAACTCCTTGCTCACAATGGCGGTGGATGACAGTGCCAGCCCGGCCCCCAGCAGCAACGCGGCCACTGGCGACATGCCCATCAATAGCAATAAGGCACCCAGCAGCACGCTGCAGCCCAATACCTGCAGACTGCCAAGACCAAACACCACCCGGCGCAGGGTGAGCATCTTGGACAGGGAAAACTCCAGGCCCAGGGAAAATAGCAGGAACACCACTCCCAGTTCGGCGAGGTCGGGCAGGTCTTCGCTGTCATTGACCCAATCCAGGGCCGTTGGCCCGACGGCCAGGCCCACGCACAGGTAGCCGAGCACCGGCGGCAGTTGCAGACGGCGGAACAGTGCAATGACGACCAGGGATGAGGCAAGAATGATCAGCAGGTTGGCAAACACAGACATCTCCGTCGGGGTGTTGCAGGAAAAAAGCCGCGAGAATCGCTGAATCAGTTATAGGCCATGGTGATCTGGATCAGGTCTTTGTCATGACTCGACGAGGTTTTTCGTGGGGCCTAGAATGAATACCTGTTTCTTATCGGGTCTGTACGTCATGCCTCCTGAATGCCAGTTGTTCGGCACCCTGGGCTGCCATCTGTGTGAACTTGCCGAAGCTGAAATCATGCCGTTGGTCGAACACGGGCTGCTGGTCGAGTTGGTGGATATCGCTGATTCACAAGCGCTGTTCGAAGCCTATGGCCTAAGCATTCCGGTGCTGCGCCGGGTCGATACCGGGGCGGAACTGGGCTGGCCGTTCGACACTGAACAGGTGGTCACCTTTCTAATCTAGCGCCAACCCATGGCAGGTTGCTGATTATTCGGTTACTGTATGTTTGTACAGCGATTGAGTGAGAGGGAACGCCCGTGGTGAATGTTGAACAATTGAAAAGCAGCGTCAACCGCATGTCCGTCGATATCGTGCGCGATGCTGTGAATGAGCTGCGGCTCGATGGCCTGGTCACGGAAGGCAAGACGCCGTTCAACAAAGTGCATTTCAATACCTGCTTTGCCGAAATCGAAGCGTTGTTCCAGCGCGCCGGTTATCACAAGCAGTTGGATGTGGTTGGGTACCAGGGCTTGCTGTATGCGCTGTACGATCCTGGCCGCTGGGAGGCGGTGGACGTACTGCGTTGGCTCAAGGAGTTTACCGAGGCTGCCAGCGCCTCGCCGGTGCTGCGGGCCGAATTGGTCAGGGCTTGAGCTTCTGGGGGATAATGCCCCCTTAGTCTTTCCAGGCCCTGAGTGTACGCATGTCCGATACCGGTTTTTCCGCTGCCCAGAACCAAGCCAGTACGCTGTACCTGCCGCCTGGCCCCTGGGCGACGGTGCTCGATTGCCTGTGCGAGCACTTTCGCGCGATCGGCCGCGAACAGTGGCTGGACCGCATCGCCCGTGGCCGGGTGCTGGATGGCAATGGCCAGCCCATCGCCGTGGACCTGGCCTACAAGGAAGGTTTGCGCATCCACTACTTCCGCGAAGTGCCGGATGAAAAGCCGATCCCGGTGCAGGAGACCATCCTGTACGCCGATGAGCATCTGGTGGTGGCCGACAAGCCACACTTCCTGCCAGTGACCCCAGCCGGTGAGTATGTCGAGCAGACATTGCTGCGCCGCCTGATTCGTCGCCTGGACAACCCGTCCCTGGTGCCGTTGCATCGTATTGATCGCCATACCGCCGGGCTGGTGCTGTTCTCTGCCAACCCGCAAAGCCGCTCGGCCTATCAACAACTGTTCCCCACCCGCCAGATCGACAAGTTCTACGAAGCCATTGCGCCGGCCTTGCCTGCACTGACATTTCCGCTGGTGCACAAGAGCCGCCTGGTGGAGGGCGAACCGTTCTTCCGCATGCAGGAAGGGCCAGGTGTGAGCAACACTGAAACCGCAGTGCAGGTTCGCGAAAAAAACGGCGACCTGTGGCGCTACGGCCTGTTTCCGGTGACGGGCAAGAAGCATCAACTGCGGGTGCACATGACGGCGCTGGGCGCGAGCATCTGCAATGATCCGTTTTACCCCGAGGTCATCAAGGATGCCGTGGATGATTATGCCAACCCGCTCAAGTTGCTGGCCCAGGGCGTACGGTTTATTGACCCGGTGACGGGCGAGGAGCGCAGTTTCAGCAGTAGGATCGTGCTTGAGTGGTGATGTTTCCCACACCCCAGATACAACAAAGCCCGCTCGAAAGCGGGCTTTGTTGTATCTGGGGTTAAGACTTACAAGTCTTTAACCGTGCGAACCTGATCCTTGTTGATGCGGGTACGCTTGCCATCCAGTTGTTCGAATTCGTAGAAGCCCGAATCCTGATCGAATTTAGGGGTGTCGACAGCCTGGATTTCGCGACCGTCATTCAGGGTGATCACTGTTGGCGAGGCGCAACCAGCGAGGGTAGCGAGGCCCAGTGCAAGCATGAGAGCGGCGATGGTCCGTTGGGTCATGAGTCTTCTCCGAGAGTAATGCTGTGTTGAGTTCTGACCTTGTGACGTATGCAACGTCGGCAAAGTTCCTTGTCTAGCGCTCATTCTGACACGCCGGGGCGTTGGCGCAACAACTCTGGTGTATTGAGGTTTGCCAGGCGCGGGTCGTTTTCTGCGCAATCGAGCGCCTGAGCCCCCAGTTTCAGCAGGATCTGGCGTGGGCTGCGCTCTGCAGCCTGCCAGGCGTCTTCCACCGCGTCGCGCAGGCGCGTCGGTATGACGCAGAGCAGAGGTTCCCAGAACGTGCCATGCCGGATCATTACCGGCACCTGTGGGTGTTGTCGGGCGGTTTCGAGCAGGTCTGCCAGCAACTGTCCGTCGATGTGCGGCATATCACAGGGCAATACCAATAGGTGTTCATGGCGTGCGGCGGCCAGCCCGGCACGGATGCCGGCCAAGGGGCCCGGGAAATCCGGACTGTCGTCGCTTACCAACTGGTCGCCATAGGTGGCGTACTGCGCCTGGTTGCGGTTGCAGGAAATGATCAGGTCATCGGTCAACGGTCGCACCTGTTGGTGCAGGTGGGCAATCAGCGGTTGCCCGTGCCAGTCGAGCAGGCCCTTGTCCAGCCCGCCCATGCGCTGGCCGCGACCGCCGGCCAGCAAGAGGATCGAGCAGGGCAGAGGCGAAGAATTGAATGGCATGACGGCTCCGCAGCGGCAGTGAAATAGGGGGCTGTGATATAACATCGGGCTGTTCCTTCGACAACCGGACCGAGCCATGAAAGCCAAGGCTGATGCGCCTTTCGTACCTCTTAACATCGCTGTACTGACCGTCAGCGACACCCGCACCCTGCAAACCGACACCTCCGGGCAGGTATTCGTTGACCGCCTGCTCGCGGCCGGCCATCGCCTGGCCGAACGGGTACTGCTCAAAGATGACCTCTACAAAATCCGTGCGCAAGTGGCGCACTGGATCGCCGAGGACGTGGTGCAAGTGGTGCTGATTACCGGCGGTACCGGCTTCACTGGCCGCGACAGCACCCCGGAAGCTGTCAGTTGCCTGCTGGACAAGCAAGTGGACGGGTTTGGCGAGCTGTTCCGGCAGATTTCGGTCGCCGATATTGGCACTTCCACCGTGCAGTCCCGCGCCCTGGCCGGCCTGGCCAATGGCACCCTGGTGTGTTGCCTGCCGGGTTCCACCAATGCGGTGCGTACTGGTTGGGATGGGATTCTCGCCGAGCAACTGGATGCCCGTCATCGTCCGTGCAATTTCGTACCGCACCTCAAACTGGCCGAGCCTTGTGAATCCCGTGGGTAAGCCGGGCAAGACCGGTGCATTGATGCCGGTAGAAGAAGCACTCGAGCGCCTGTTGAACATGGCCGAGGCCGCACCGATCCGTGAGCAGCAATACCTGCCATTGGCCGAGTGCGACGGGCGCGTGTTGGCCGAGGCGCTGGTGTCCACCCTCGACCTGCCACCCTGGCCCAACAGCGCCATGGACGGCTACGCCTTATGTACCGCCGACTGGACGGGTGAGCCGCTGGTGGTGAGCCAGCGCATCTTCGCCGGCCAGGCCCCCGAGCCCTTGGCGGCGGGGACCTGTGCGCGGATCTTCACCGGTGCCCCGGTACCCGAAGGGGCCGACTGCGTAGAAATGCAGGAAAACGCCGAGGTGCAACCCGATCAGCGCGTGAGCTTTACCCAGGCGCTGCGGGTAGGGCAAAACATCCGGCCCAAGGGCCAGGAGACTACGGTCGGTGAAGAGGTCTTGGCGGCCGGTACGCGGCTCGGCCCGATTGAACTGGGCCTGGCGGCCTCCCTGGGGCGCGACCGCCTGGCGGTGGTGCGTCGCGTGCGTGTGGCGGTGCTGTCCACTGGCGACGAGTTGATCGAGCCGGGCCTGCCCCTGGGGCCGGGGCAAATCTACAACAGCAACCGGCGGGTGCTGTGCAGTTGGTTACAACGCCTGGGCTGCGAGGTGATCGACGCCGGTATCTTGCCCGATGACCTGGAATTGACCCGCACCCGCCTGGGGGCACTGGGCTCGGTGGACCTGATTCTGTCCACTGGTGGTGTCTCGGTGGGCGAAGCCGACTTCCTCGGTATCGCACTACGCGAGGAGGGTGAGCTGGCCTTGTGGAAGCTGGCGATCAAGCCTGGCAAACCACTGACATTCGGCCATTTCCGTGGTGTGCCGGTGATCGGTCTGCCGGGGAATCCAGCGTCCACCCTGGTCACGTTCGCCCTGCTGGCGCGGCCATACCTGCTGCGCCGCCAGGGTGTCGAAGCGGTGCAGCCCCTGCGTTTCGAAGTCCCGGTGGGATTCGTCTGGGCCAAGCCGGGCAACCGTCGCGAGTACCTGCGCGGGCGCCTGGAGCAGGGACAGGCGGTGATCTACCAGAACCAGAGCTCCGGCGTATTGCGCAGTGCCGCCTGGGCCGAGGGATTGGTGGAAGTCCTGGAAGGCACCACCTTGGCTATCGGCGACCGGGTGAACTTCATTCCCCTGAGCGAAGTGTTGGGCTGAAGAATTAATTCTCAGCCCAATGGCTTTTTTCCGACTGCCGAAGGTCAACATTCCTCAGGTCCCCTCCAACGATAGGAGCTTCACCCCATGAGCAAACCCAAGGCACTGCTGATTCTGCACGGCAAGCAAGCCCTCAACGAAGACGTGCGGGCGGCGGTGCAAGACAAGCGTGAGCAGGGGTGGGAGCTGGCGGTGCGCGTCACCTGGGAAGGCGGCGATGCCCAGCGCCTGGTGGGTGATGCCCTGGATGCCGGCTACACACGCCTGATTGCGGGCGGCGGTGATGGCACATTGCGTGACGTGGCAGAGGCCATGGTCCGGGCGAACACTGATGCCAGTCTGGTGCTGATGCCCCTGGGTACCGCCAATGACTTCGCCCGTGCGGCCGGTGTACCGCTGGAGCCGCGCTTGGCCCTGGAGCTGTTGGATATTGCGCCACGCGCCATTGACCTGGGGGAGGTTGGCGGGCAGGTTTTCCTCAATATGGCCACCGGTGGTTTTGGCAGCCAGGTCACGGCCAATACCTCCGAGGATTTGAAAAAGGTGTTGGGCGGCGCAGCCTATCTGTTTACCGGCCTCTCGCGTTTCAGCGAGCTGCGGGCGGCCTATGGGGAGCTAGTGGGCCCGGACTTTCATTGGCGTGGCGAGTTGCTGGCCTTGGGCATTGGCAACGGTCGCCAGGCCGGGGGCGGGCATGAGCTGTGTCCGGGCGCTCTGGCCGATGATGGCCTGCTGGATATCAGTATCTTGCCCGCGCCCCAGGAAGTGGTCGGTACCCTGCGTAGCCTGATGACCGACGGCTGGGGCCTGGACAATATGTTTGTGCGGGCGCGCCTGCCGTGGGTGGAGATCAAGGTGGCCGAAGGGCTGGCGATCAACCTGGATGGCGAGCCGCTCAAGGGCGATAACCTGCGTTTTTGCGCCTTGCCCAAGGCCTTGCAGGTGCACTTGCCGATGGATTCGCCGTTACTGGCTAATCGTCCAGGCTGATGATCTGCTCACGCACCGCAAACAGCACCAGGCCGGCGACATCGAAAATCTGCAGGCGCTTCATGATTTGCGAGCGGTGAGCTTCCACGGTCTTGATGCTCAGGCCCAGGCCGTGGGCGATCTCGCGGGTGGACTTGCCACGTACGATCAGGCGCAGGATTTCCAGTTGGCGTGCCGTCAGGTTGTGGCGTTGCGCCGGCGGCGCCGGGTGGGACTGGCTGTGGATCAGGGCCTGGTTGATCACCGTGTGGGCGATGGCCGGGCTCAGGTAGCGCTCGTTGTTGCGCAGCGCCAGTAGCGCATGTTCCAGCTCATTGGCGCTGGTGTCCTTGAGCAGGTAGCCGTGGGCACCTGCCTCCAGGGCTCGCATGATCAACTGCGGGTCGGTGTGCATCGACAGGATCAGCACCTTGCTCTTGGGGTAGGCGTGCTTGAGTTGTTGCAATGCATCCAGGCCGCTGGTGTGCTTCATCGACAGGTCCAGCAGGACGATATCGGGCTGCAAGGCGGTAAATTGTGCCAGCACTTGCGCGCCATCGGTGGCTTCCCCAATCACGGCATAGCCGGGGATATCCAGGATCAGTGCGCGTACGCCGGCGCGGATCAATGCGTGGTCATCTACCAGAAGTAAATTGCAGGTCACTCTAGAACCTTAGCGGGACTGGCCCGTTCGAGGGTGCGGGGCGCCCAGGGGAATAGCGCCTCGATCCGCGTGCCGAAGCCCGGTTGGCTCCGGACGGACAACATGCCGCCCAATTGATCAATGCGTTCGGACATGCCAGCCATGCCCCGCTGGCCTTCCAGGCCTGGGTCGGTGGCGGGCAGGAATCCCTGACCGTCATCGCTGATATACAGGGATAGCCCCTGAGGCAAGCGTTGCAGGCGTACCAGCAGATTGCGCGCCTGGGCATGGCGCAACATGTTGGTCACGGCCTCCTGGGTGATACGAAAGGCCGCCACCGCCATCTCTTCCGGAATCCCGGTCAGGCGTTGATGGCATTCCAGGCTCCAGTGCACCGGGGTGTTCTCCAGGGTCTTGAGCAGATGCGCACGCAGGCTCGCTTCCAGGCCCAGGCTGGCCAGTTGCCGGGGGTTGAGAATGGCCGATACGTCGCGCACCTTGGCCAGGGTTTCGTTGAGGGTGTTGCATAGCACGTTGCATTGCTCCTGCAGGTCGGCCGGCAGGCGGCGCTGCAGCCAGTCGCTTTGCAGCTTGGCGGCGGTCAGCAACTGGCCGATATCGTCGTGCAGTTCGCGGCTGAGGCGATGACGCTCGTTTTCCTGGACCTGTAGCAGGCGGTCGGCCAATTCCTGGGGTTGGAACTTGATGGACTTGCGCGAGCGCCAACGCTGCAGGCCCGCGGCGGCGAGGGCGGCGAGGTTGAGCATCAGCAAAAATATCGGCAGGGGCGCTTCGTGGGCATACACCCACAGGCTGACCAGGGTTGCACACAGGCACAGGCCAAGCGTGACCCAACGGGTAGTGCCCGGGGAGACGACCTTGGTGACAAGTGACTTGGGGCTGGCGTACATGGCAGATGGAGGTTCGCTGCGGGTAGACCGGTCATGACCGCTGGCCGGGCTCTGTTTGGAAAGCGATTGGGTTTGGTGTTGGTTCGAGGCGCTTCTCGGGGTTTATTACATCATCACTGTCAGCCACTTCGAATGCGCTAATGGTACCACCAACAATTACCGTCGGTCGCCTGGCGCAGTGCTTAGTTCAGCGGGTTCTAGTTGTACGGTTAATCAAGTTTTGCATCGTTATTGCCAATAGTGGCTTATTGATAGTTGGCTGGCTAAATACCTGCCAGGACATTAGTTGGGCGCCTGCCGGCGTCTTGGATTAACCGAGCGGCAGGTTCAGGAGGCGTGGTGCATGGAGTGGCGATAATGAGCGCCAACGTCCTTCTGTGGAATCTGCTGGGCAACGGTTTCAATCAACGTGGTTTGCTCGGCTTCATCCAGGCTGAGTTTACCGGTCTTGATATCGATCAGTTCCAGTTGCCAGGCCAGCAGCGTCAGGCAGTCGTGCAGGGCTGCGAGTGCCGCGTCGTGGAGTTGCATCGGGCTTTGGGCGTTGCAGATCAGGTCCTGGATATGCCGGGAAAAGTTGCCAATGGCTTGCAGTGCCATGGCATCAGCCTTTTCGGCCAGTTTGACCAGGCTGCTTTTCATGCAGTCGATGGCATCGTTATCGTTGCGGATCAAATGCAGGTGGCTCAGGCATTCCTCAGACTTGGCCAGCAGCATTTCTGCCTCCAGGAGGAACTCGGGAAGTGCGTCTTGCCACTCTTTACCGTCGTTCATCATGAAAGTCTCCACAACATACGGTCAGATAATGAGATGTACCACTGGAGCAACGGCTTCAAACTAGCGCCGAAATATGACCGAAATCTGTAGTTCGTTTCTGAATTTTGAGTAGTACTTTTATTTGAATGATCAGCGTCGCGACTGCTGGCGCTGCTTGCAGTGGAAACAACCAGAGGCATTCGCATTACTTCGATTGCCCAGGCGTTATTGCCTGGAAGGCCCTTGGACCGTGGGCTTGCGATAGCAAACAAAAGCCTGACTCCGTTCGTGCAATGAGAATGGCGTCACATTAATGGCTATTGGATATCGCGAATATCAGGTTGGACCTGATTGCGACTAGGGGAATCCCTTACGTGGCTGAACCTTGTGACCGTTTGAGGGTCTCGGCGCGCTGCGTGACCACCGGACAGCAAGGTGAAGCCAGTAAACCATGATGTCAGTGTGACATCAATGCATTTGCGTGGCATTTTAGCTGGGGTCAAGGTCTGGCATTGGCTGCCGATAACCTTTTCCAGTAAGCAGCGAATCTTTTCAGCACACCCAGGAGTCTTCAATGGCTGGCATTCTCGACACGGTAGATCAACGCACGCAATTGGTGGGTGAGAATCGCCTGGAGATCCTTATGTTTCGCCTGGCCGGGCGCCAGTTGTTCGCGATCAACGTGTTCAAGGTGCAGGAAGTCCTGCAGTTGCCCAAGCTGACCCTGATGCCCCAGCGCCACCCGTTTGTCTGTGGCGTGGTCAACCTGCGCGGCCAGACCTTGCCGGTGATCGACCTGTCCCAGGCCATCGGCATGCGTCCGCTGGTTCCGGGGCCCAACAGCACCATTATCGTTACCGAGTACAACCGTTCGGTACAGGCCTTCCTGGTGGGCGGCGTCGACCGCATTGTCAACATGACCTGGGAGTCGATCCTGCCGCCGCCGGCCAGTGCCGGCCGCCAGCATTACCTCACGGCCATCAGCAAGGTGGATGAGCAGTTGGTAGAGATTATCGACGTGGAAAAAGTCCTCGCCGAGATCGTGCCCTACAACGCCAAAGTCTCCCGGGAAAAACTCGAGGACCCGGTACTCGAGCGTGCCCGTGGCCGCGAAGTGCTGCTGGTGGATGACTCCAACGTGGCCTTGTCGCAATTGCGCGACACCTTGGGGCAACTGGGGGTGAAGATGCATATCGCCAGTGACGGGCTCAAGGCCCTGAACATGCTCAAGGCCTGGGCGGACAGCGGTGTGGTGATGACCGACAAACTGTTGATGATCTTCACCGACGCCGAAATGCCCGAAATGGACGGCTACCGCCTGACCACCGAGATCCGCAATGACCCACGCCTGCGTGGCCTCTACGTGGTGCTGCACACCTCGTTGTCCGGCAGCTTCAACGACTCGATGGTGAAAAAGGTCGGTTGCGACAACTTCCTCTCCAAATTCCAGCCCGATAAATTGGTGGACGTGGTGCGCCAGCGCCTGATGCTGGATGAAGTCCCGGCCTGATCCTCCACGATAGCCTCTACTTGCCGGCCGGGGATATTTTGATTCTGGCCGCGTGCTCGTATAGGGTGACGTTTTTGCTCACAGGAACCTAGGCTCATGCTTCGTCTCAGCGCGTTGTATCGGTACCCCTTGAAGTCGGGCAAGGCAGAGACCTTGGCGCATATCGGCTTGGACAAACTTGGGCTGGACGGGGACCGACGCTGGATGTTGGTGGACGAGGCCAGCGGGCGTTTCCTGACCCAGCGGGCGGTGGCGCAGATGAGTCAGCTGTCGGCACTCTGGAATGCCACCGGTGGCCTGACCTTGAGCGGTGCCGGCCGACCCACCCTGGACGTGGCGTTGCCCGGCGCTGATGCCGAGTTGCGTGGTGTCACCATTTGGCGCGACACCTTGCGGGTACCGGATGCCGGTGACGAGGCCGCCGACTGGGTCAGCCGGTTCGTCGGCAAACCGACCCGTCTGGTGCATGTCCCGCTGGCGCGTGCGCGCACCACGGCGGCCGGCTATGGCAAGGATGATGACCAGGTTGCGTTCGCTGACGGTTTCCCTTTGTTGCTGATCGGCCAGGCGTCCCTCGACGACCTGTCGCAGCGCATCGGCCGGCCCATGGAAATGCTGCGCTTTCGCCCCAACCTGGTGATTGAAGGCAGCGAGGCGTTTGCCGAGGATGGCTGGAAGCGCCTGCGCATTGGTGATGTGGAGTTGCGGGTGGTCAAGTCCTGTTCCCGTTGCATCCTCACCACCATCGACCCGGCGACCGGTGAGCGCAGCGCCGACCGCCAGCCGCTGGCGACCTTGGAAACCTACCGTAAAGAACCCGATGGCGTGATGTTCGGCCAGAACCTGGTCAATGACGGGGTTGGCCGCCTGGAAGTCGGCATGCCGGTGACGATCCTGGAGTAAACCAGGCTCCACAAAAAATGCCCGTCTCACAGAGACGGGCATTTTTTTGCGCGGGGTAAAGGCTTAGCCGCGGTATTCGCACAGGTAGGCAGTGTCCACGGCCACCTTGAGTTGGAACTTGCTGTCGGCAGGCACATGGAACTGGCTGCCTGCAGCGAAGGTTTCCCAGCTGTCGCTGCCTGGCAGCTTGACGGTCAGTGCGCCCGAGACCACGTGCATGATTTCACGCTGGGCCGTGCCGAATTCGTATTCACCCGGGGCCATGACGCCGATGGTCGCCGGACCTTCAGGGGTACCGAAGGCGATCGACTTGACGGTGCCGTCGAAGTACTCATTGACTTTGAACATGGATGAATCCTCGGAAAAAGGGGTAAGAAAGGTCGGCCAGTATGCCTTCTACACGGGCAAAATCAACGGCAGCAAACGCGCCGTATTCCGCGCATCCTCCAGGGCCCGATGTTGCTGGCCGTTGAACTGCATACCCGCCAGTTGCAACGCGCCATTGAGCCCCAGCGGCTTGTCCAGGCGCCGGGCCTTGGCGAAGCGCTGCTTGAGGTTCACATGGGGCGTCTGGCCCAGCACGCTGGCCAAGCCATGGCGCTGCCACTCCAGTTCCAGTTGCTGGCGATCGTAGTCGCCCCAGCTGGCCCAGCCTTCCAGGCGCGGATGGTGCTGGCCCAGCCAGCGTTCAAACAGCGGCCAGACCTCGGTCAAGGGCGCCGCGCTGTCGATACTGGCCTGGCTGATGTGCGTCAACTGGCGGCAGAACGGCGTCAGCAGCGGGCGGCGCAAGGGCCGCACGAAGCGCTGGAAGTGGTCCAGTTCGCGGCCCTGGCGGTTGACCAGGCTTACACCGATTTCGATGATTTCCATCTCCGACACGGGCCAGCCGCCTTCATCCGTTGTGGCTTCAAGATCAATAATCAGCCAATGAGGCATCGCAGGTTCCCGTACTCATCCCTTTCTGATGGGGATAGAGCGTAGCCAAGCCTGGTAGTTCCGCCCAGGGCTACTCGATCTGCAGCAATACCTGGCGATTGCGCACCTGATCGCCTGCGGCGACTTGAATGGCCTTGACCACCCCGTCGATACCCGCCTTGAGCGGGTGCTCCATTTTCATCGCCTCGAGCACCAGCAGCAGTTGGCCCTTGCTCACCACGTCTCCTTCGCACACCTGCACCAGGGTAATCGCACCGTCCATCGGTGCCTTGACCGTACCGTTGCTGGCCGGCGCCTCACGACTGGCCACGGTTTGCGTCTGGTTGTTTACGCACAGGCTGCTACCGGCATGCAACAGCCAGAGCTGGGTGCCTTGCAGGTGATAGGCGAGTCGGCGCCGAACACCGTTGATGACCAGGCTGGCCCAGCGCCCGTCACTGTCGAGCAGCTGTACAGCGATGTCGCCGATTTGCAGGTGATCGTCCGCCAACACTCGCGCGCTGACTTCATGACACTGCTCCCCGACGCTCAGTCGATAGGTCCAGGGCACGCTGGCATTGTTGCGCCAGCCCGCCAAGGCAGGGCGATGCGCTGCCGCGCTGTGCCGATAGAACAATGCGGCGGCCACTGCCAGTTGTTCGTCGCTGATGACGGGGCGGGCGATATCGCCGAAATGTTCGGCGATAAACCCGGTGCTGAAATCTGCCGCGACAAACTGCGGATGGCTGAGCAAGTCCACCAGTAACCGCTGATTGCTGGCAACCCCCAGCAGTACACAGTCCTGCACCGCGCGCAGCAGCTTGCGCCGCGCCTCTTCACGGGTAGCGCCATGGGCGATGATCTTGCCCAGCATCGGGTCATAGAACGGGCTGATCCGCTGAGGGGCCAGCAATCCATGATCGACCCGCACCCCGGCGGCCGGCTCCCAGCGCAGCACTTCGCCGGTTTGTGGCAAGAAGCCCTGGACCGGGTCCTCGGCGTACAGGCGCACCTCCATGGCATGCCCGGTCAGTGTCACCTGCTCTTGGCGCAACGGCAGAGGCTGGCCGGCGGCGATTTGCAGTTGCCAATCCACCAGGTCCAGGCCGGTGATCAGTTCGGTGACCGGGTGTTCCACTTGCAGGCGGGTGTTCATTTCCAGGAAGTAGAAACGCCCGCTTTGGTCCAACAGGAACTCCACGGTGCCGGCGCCAACATACTCCACCGCGCGCCCGGCCTTGAGCGCCGCTTCGCCCATGGCCTGGCGCAGTTCGGCGGTCATGACCGGGCAGGGCGCTTCTTCGATGACCTTCTGATGGCGGCGCTGTACTGAGCAATCACGTTCGCCCAGGTAGATCAGGTTGCCGTGGGCATCGCCGAACAGTTGGATCTCCACGTGGCGCGGCGCGATCAACGCCTGCTCCAGAATCAGTTCGTCACTGCCAAAGGCGTTCAGCGCCTCGGAGCGTGCGGTATGCAAGTGTTCGAGCAGTTGCCCGGGCGCGTTTACCAGGCGCATGCCGCGTCCGCCGCCACCGGCACTGGCCTTGATCATCAGCGGGTAACCGATGCGCCCGGCTTCGCTTTGCAGGGTGGCGTCGTCCTGCGCGCTGCCCTGGTAGCCGGCAATGCACGGCACACCGGCGGCGAGCATGGCGATTTTCGACAGGCGCTTGCTGCCCATCAATTCGATGGCGTGGGCGCTGGGGCCGATAAATACCAGGCCGGCGGCGATGCAGGCCTTGGCGAACTCGGGGTTTTCCGAGAGAAAGCCGTAGCCGGGGTGGACCGCATCGGCGCCGGTGAGGCGCGCGGCGTCGAGGATGGCCGAGATGTTCAGGTAGGACTGCTGCACCGGGGCCGGGCCGATGTTCACCGCTTCATCGGCCATTTGTACGTGCAGGGCGTCGGCGTCGGCCTCGCTATAGACGGCCACGGTGCGGTAGCCCAGGGCTTGGGCGCTGCGCTGGATGCGGCAGGCGATTTCGCCGCGGTTGGCGATCAGTATTTTATTGAAACTGGGCATTGTGGGTCCCTGTCTGATTGGTTGCGCAGGTGTGGGCTTGTGTGGGAGCTGGCTTGCCTGCGATTGCATCACGTCGAGGTGCCCGCATCGCAGCATAGGTATCTACACAACTATCTTCTTGGTGTGTGTACATATCCGTTGCTGCGGTCACGGCCACTTAAGGTTCCGCCCTGACGGCGGGTCACTTTCGAAGAGCGCGAAAGTAACCAAAGCGCTCTTGCCCCACCACTCGGCACCTCGCCTAGGCTCGGTGTGCCCGTAATCCGAAATTGATTTGTGGGGCCGCCGCGATGGGCCCTCCATGGCCCAGCGCGGCTAAACCGGCGTCCTGCCGGTTTACCCCCCAAATCAACATCGGATTGCGGCCAGCGTGGTTTAACGGGGCGCCTAAGATCAAAATCACAAGCAAAGCGGCCTTAGAGCCGGCCTGATCGTCGAAGCGTGCGCCTTCCCTTGTGGGAGCAGGCAAGCCAGCTCCTACAGGGAGTGGGGCGTTTTCAAGATCAAATTACCCACCTGGCCTTGCGCTTCTCGACAAACGCCCGCGTCCCTTCAATCCCTTCTTCCCCGGTCACTGCTTCGGCAAACCAATCGGCAGCCTGATCCAGCAGCAGTTCCAACGGCTGATCCAGGCTCTGGAGCAACAACGCCTTGGTCCGGGCATTGGCGCGTGGTGCACAGCGCAAGACCTGGCCCAACACCTCATCCAGGCGCTGCGCCAACCCTTGGGGATCATGCTCGACAAAATGCACCACCCCCAGGCGCTGCGCCTCGATCCCGTCAAACCGCGCCGCGGTCAACGCCAGGCGCCGGGCTTGGGTCAGGCCGATGCGCCGCACCACAAACGGCGCGATCTGCGCCGGCAGCACGCCGAGGCTGGTTTCCGGCAAGCCGAACTGCGCCTGGTGATCGGCAATCGCGATGTCGCTGACACACGCCAGGCCAAACCCACCGCCCAACACCGCGCCCTGCAACACCACAATCACCACCTGCGGCAGCGCTTCGACTTCCTGCAACAGCGTGCCAAACACCCGGTTCAAATCACGCAAGCCTTCGCGGCTGCCCGCGCGGCTCATATCCTTAACATCGCCGCCTGCACAGAAGTGCCCGCCGGCCCCACTGATCACCAGCGCCCGTACTTGCTCGTCACGCGCCACATCCGCCAGCACCGCGCGCAGTTCGCTGACCATCTGCAAGCTCATGGCATTGCGGTTCTGCGGGCGGTTGAGGGTGATGTGCAGCACGCCGTTATGCGGTTCGAGCAGCAGGGTTTCACAGGCGTTCACGACTTTTTCCCCGGCAGAGTGCCCATCAGCTTGCAGATGATCCCCAGCATAATTTCGTCGGCGCCGCCGCCAATCGACACCAGCCGCACATCGCGATAGGCACGGGCCACCGGGTTGTCCCACATAAAACCCATGCCGCCCCAGTATTGCAGGCAGCTGTCGCTGACTTCGCGGCCCAGGCGTCCGGCCTTGAGCTTGGCCATCGAGGCCAGCCGCGTCACGTCCTGGCCCTTGATGTATTGCTCGGTCGCCTGGTAGACCAGCGCACGCAGGCATTCGATTTCGGTGGACAGCTCAGCCAGGCGGAAGTGGATCACCTGGTTGTCGATCAAGGCCTTGCCGAAGGTCTGGCGCTCCTTGCAGTAGGCGATGGTGCTGTCGATGCACGACTCCAGGCCCTTGATCATATTGGCCGCGCCAAACAGCCGTTCTTCCTGGAACTGCAGCATCTGCATCATGAACCCCGCGCCTTCGTGGCCGATGCGGTTGCGCTGTGGGATGCGCACATCATCGAAAAACACCTGGGCGGTTTCCGAACTGTGCATGCCGAGCTTTTCCAGGGGCGGGCTGACGCTGATGCCGGGGGTGTTCATCGGCACCATGATCAATGACTTGTTGATATGGGGCTTGCCGTCCGAGGTGTTGGCCAGCAGGCAGATAAAATCGGCGCTGGGGGAGTTGGTGATCCACATCTTGCTGCCGTTGATCACGTAGTCGTCGCCTTCCTTGCGGGCGTGGGTTTTCAGGCCGGCCACGTCGGAGCCGGCGCCGGTTTCCGAGACGCCGATGCAGCCCACTTGTTCGCCGCTGATGGCCGGGCGCAGGAATTCCTCGCGCAGTTCATCGGAGCCGAAACGGGCCAGGGCCGGGGTGCACATATCGGTCTGCACGCCGATGGACATCGGGATGCCGCCGCAGCGGATGGTGCCGAATTCTTCGGCGGCGACAATCGAGTAGCTGTAGTCCAGGCCCATGCCGCCAAACTTCTCCGGCTTGGAAATGCCCAGCAGGCCGAGGTCGCCGGCCTTGCGGAAAATCTCGTGGATGGGGAAGCGCCCGGCTTTTTCCCATGCGTCGACATGGGGGTTGATCTCTCGGTCGACAAAAGCCCGTACGGTACGACGCAGCTCTTCGTGTTCCTGGGTGAAGATCATTTTTATTGTTCTCCTGATCGTTAAAAGCGCGCGGCGCCGAAGCTGTTGGGTTGCAATTGGCGCACCTGAGCCTCTTGGCAGATATCCAGCAGATAACCCAGCAAGGTGCGGGTGTCCCGTGGGTCAATCAGCCCGTCGTCCCACAGATTGGCGCTGCCATATAGGGCCGTGGACTGGCTGTCGAGTTTCTGCGCGGTGACCTGTTCGAGCATGTCGAGCACCTTGGGATCGGGCACCAGACCGTCTTTCAACTGTTTGGCTTCGGTGACAATGCGCAGCACCTTGCCGGCCTGGGCGCCGCCCATCACGGCGGTGCGGCTGTTGGGCCAGGCGAAGATAAAGCGCGGGTCCAGGCCCCGACCGCACATCGCATAGTTGCCGGCGCCATAGGAGCCGCCGACCACCACGGTCAGCTTGGGCACGCGGGCGTTGGCCACCGCCTGGATCATCTTCGCGCCGTGCTTGATCACCCCTTGTTGCTCGGATTCGGTGCCGACCATAAAACCGGTGGTGTTGTGCAAGAACAGCAGCGGCGTCTGGCTCTGGTCGCACAGCTGGATAAATTGCGCGGCCTTGCTCGCGCCCTTGGGCGTGACTGGGCCGTTATTGCCGATAAACCCGCAGGCGCGGCCCTGGATCTGCAAGTGGCCGCAGACGGTGTGGGGATCGTACTCGCCCTTGAATTCGAGGAAGTTGGAGCCGTCGGCGATGCGCGCGATGATTTCCCGTGCGTCGTAGGGTTTTTTCGGGTCGTCGGGGATCAGCCCCAGCAGCTCTTCAATCGGATACAGCGGCTCGGCATAGGCCCGCGCAGGCTGGGGCGGCAGCCGGTCGTCCCACGGCAATAAGCTGACAATCTCGCGCACGATGCGCACGCCATCAGCATCATTTTCGGCAAGGTATTCGGCGGTGCCGGCGGTTTGCGCATGCATCTGGGCGCCACCCAGTTCTTCATCCGTCGCCACTTCGCCGGTGGCGGCCTTGAGCAGTGGCGGGCCGGCGAGAAACAGCTTGGCCTTGCCGCGCACCACCACCACGTAATCCGAAAGTCCCGGCTGATAGGCACCGCCTGCGGTGGCCGAACCGTGGACTACGGTGATTTGCGGCAGGCCCATGGCCGACATCCGCGCCTGGTTGGCAAAGCTGCGTGCGCCTTCGACGAAAATCTCTGCCGCGTAATTCAGGTTGGCGCCGCCGCTTTCGGCCAGGGTCACCACTGGCAGTTTGTTCTCCATGGCGATCTGTTGCAGGCGCAGGGATTTTTTCAGGCCGGATGGCGAGATCGTCCCGCCCTTGATCGCACTGTTATTGGCCACCACCAGCATGCGCACGCCGCTGACGTAACCGATACCGGCAATCAAGCCGCCACCGGCCGCGCTGCCGTCCTTGTCATCGTGCAGCTTGTAGCCGGCCAGGCTCGCCAGTTCGAGGAAGGGCGCACCGGGGTCAAGCAACAGGTTCAGGCGTTCGCGGGGCAGCAGTTGGCCGCGCTTGTCGAACTTGCCCTTGGCCTCGGCGGCCTTGTCCAACAGGTTCTGTTCCAGTTGGCGCAGGTGGTTGATGGCCGTGAGCATGGCCTCGCGGTTCTGCGCGAACTGCGGGCTGTGGGCGTCGAGTTGGGAGTCTATGACCGGCATGGTTTATTGGCCCTCCTTGAGCACATCCGGCAGGTAGGCGCGGTGAAAGCCATTGAAGGACGGGCTCGGCGTCTGCGCTTTGTGCAGCGGCCAGGCGCGGCTGCCCAGGCTGGCGGCGCCGTCGATGCGCAAGGTGCTGCCGCTGACGAACGCGGCGGCGGGGCTGAGGAGGAACACAATCGCCGCGCTGACTTCCGATTCAGTGCCAATGCGCTTGAGCGGCACATGCTCGCGCAGGGTCGGGATCACCGCCTTGAACGCACCTTCGTAGGTGTCCATGCCACTGGAGGCGATCCAGCCTGGCGCCACGGCATTGACCCGCACCCCGGCGTAGCCCCACTCGAACGCGGCGGTCTTGGTGAAGTTGTCCATCCCCGAGCGCGCAGCGCCCGAGTGACCCATGCCGGGCATGCCGCCCCACATATCGGCCAGCATGTTGACGATGGCGCCGCCGTGCTTGTTCATCGATTGATTGAACACTTCCCGCGCCATCAAGAAACCGCCCACCAGGTTGGTACGCAGTACGGTTTCAAAACCTTTTTGATTGATCGACGCCAGGGGCGAGGGGTACTGGCCGCCTGCGTTGTTCACCAGGCCGTGGATCGGGCCGTGCGCCTGAATAATCTGGCTGACCAGCGCCTTGACCGCTTCTTCATCGCGAATATCACAGGCCTGCCAGCTGGCGTGGCCGCCATCGTCGGTAATTTCCTGGGTGACCTGTTGCAGTTTTTCTGGCTTGCGCCCCACCAGCACCACATGGGCGCCGAGTGCCGCTAGTTCATGGGCAGTGCAACGGCCAATACCGCTGCCGCCGCCGGTGACGATAATGGTTTGCCCCTGGAACAGGTCGGCTTTGAAGATCGAGTCGAAGGCCACGGCGAGAGTCCCTTAGTTGAGTTGATCAGCGAGGTGGCGGGGCACGGCAATCGGTATTTCCAGCAACTGCTGGGCGAAGGCCTTGCCCTGGGGGTCGATGCGCAGGCTGGCGATACCGCCGCCGCCCAGGGCGTTCTCCAGGAGGAAGTTGAGGCTGTGGCTACCGGGCAGATACCAGCGTTCTACGCGCCCGTGCAGCGGGTCGAGGACGTGGCTCATCCAGTCGACGATCACTTCTGGGGTCAATGCTTCGGCGATCCATGGCAAGTAGTCGGGCCGGCGCGCGATCACGCCGATATTGCTGTGATTGCCCTTGTCTCCGGAGCGCGCCACGGCCAGTTTGACCAGCGGCACGCTGGCATCGGCGCGGCCTTCGGGCCGGGGTGGGTCGAGGGGGGCGTGGGGTGTGCCTAAGGCGGCCGTGGCCGGCAGTTCGCAGGGGTAGGACTGCCCTTGGAAGTCGACGCTCAGGCTGCAGGCGCGCTTATCGATCAGGAATGAAAACAGGCGGATCAGCGGATATACGGTGGGCCGGCCGCCGACAATGCCAGTCAGCCCCGGCGCCATGCCGGTGGCGGCCTGGGCGATTTCCCGGGCGAACAGCACCAGTGCCTGTTTGCTGGGGTGACGCACCGCCAGTTTGAGCACCACTTCGCGGCAGTCCTGGCGCCGGGCGTGGGCGCCGTAGGTGGCTTCGCTGCCGAGCAATTCAATATTGACCTCGGTGTAGGGCGCCCAGCCGCGCTGGCTGAACAGCTCGGCAGTCTTGTTGATGATCGCCTGGCTGACCCGTTCGGCCTTGGCCCGCGCATCGATGCCGGCCAGCAGGCAACTGGCGGTGCAGCGAAAACCGTCGGGGTAGGTCGCACTGACTTTGTACTGATCGGTCGGTGCCTGCCCTTTGGCGCCGTGCAGGCGCACGCGGTTTTCGCCTTGCTGCTGCAGCGTGACCTGGCTGAAGTCGCAAATCACATCCGGCAGCAGATAGGCCCGCGGGTTGCCGATTTCGTACAGCAGTTGTTCGGCGACGCTCAGTTCGCTGATCAGGCCGCCGGTGCCCGGTGCTTTGCTGACGGTGAACTGGCCGTCGGCGCTGACTTCGACAATCGGGAAGCCGATGTGCTCGTAGTCCGGCACCTCGCGCCAATCGGTGAAATTGCCGCCGGTGCACTGTGCGCCACATTCGATGATATGCCCGGCCAGTGCGGCCTGGGCCAGGCGGTCGTAGTCCTGCCACGACCAGTTGAACTCATGCACCAGGGCCGCGCTGACCACTGCGCTGTCCACCACGCGCCCGGTGATGACGATATCGGCGCCCAGTTGCAGGGCCTGGACGATGCCCGGTGCGCCGAGGTAGGCGTTGGTGGACACGCACATCGCCGGCAACGGTGCGCCGTTGAACATGTCGTTGATGCCCTGCAGTTGCTTGAACTGCGGTTGCAGGTCATCGCCCAGCACCACGGCGATTTTCAGCGGCACCCGGGCCTGGTCGCAGGCCGCTTGCAATGCCGCGGCGCAGGCCTGGGGGTGGATGCCGCCGGCGTTGCTGATCACGCGGATGCCCTGGCGCTGGATATCGCCGAGCAACGGCGCCAGCACTTCGACAAAGTCCGTGGCGTAGCCGGCCTGGGGATCTTTCATTCGCGCGCCGGCGAGGATCGACATGGTGACTTCCGCCAGGTAGTCGAACACCAGGTAATCCAGCGCGCCGCCGTGCACCAGCTGCGCGGCGGCGGTGCAGGTGTCGCCCCAGAATGCACTGGCGCAGCCGATACGAACGGTCTTGTCCATGGGAAGTCCTTCTCTGGAAAATCGCTGGGTCGAGACTACCAAGCAAGCGCTTGGTTTGTAAACTCTGGTCATAACTTTTGCCCAAGCGCTTGCTTGGGTGGCTGTCACGGCCTAAATTGCCGGCCATGACGCAATCAAAGTAGTTGAGGAGAGCAGCATGGATGAGCAAAAAGCCCTGGCGGTGATGCGCACCATGGTGGACGGCGGGCAACTGACCGATCCCGACAGCGCCCGGGGCAAGCTGCTGCAGACCGCGGCTCACTTGTTTCGCAACAAAGGCTTTGAACGCACGACTGTGCGCGATCTTGCCGGTGCGGTGGGGATCCAGTCGGGCAGCATCTTTCACCACTTCAAGAGTAAGGACGAAATCCTGCGGGCGGTGATGGAAGAAACCATCCATTACAACACCGCGATGATGCGCGCGTCCCTGGCCGAGGCGAGCAACGTGCGCGAGCGGGTGCTGGCCCTGATTCGCTGCGAGTTGCAGTCGATCATGGGGGGCAGCGGCGAGGCCATGGCCGTGTTGGTGTATGAATGGCGCTCACTGTCGGCAGAGGGCCAGGCCCAGGTGCTGGCGCTGCGGGATGTCTATGAAGAGATCTGGCTGCAGGTGCTGGGCGAGGCCAAGCAGGCCGGTTATATCAAGGGTGATGTGTTTATCACCCGGCGATTCCTGACCGGGGCGTTGTCCTGGACCACGACCTGGTTCCGCGCCCAGGGCAGCATGACCCTCGAACAATTGGCCGATGAAGCGTTGCTGCTGGTACTCAAGGCCGATTAGGCGTGGAGCGCAGGCCAGTTATTGTCGGGTAGAAAGTTGTCTCTGTAGACAAAAACGCCTAGCTTAGCGAGATCCAGATTTTGAACGGTGCGTGCCTGATGTTTTCGCCATTGCGGCTGGCTGCAGGACTTACAGTATTGGCAATGGGCACCTTGTGGCAGGCGCAGGTCTGGGCGGCCCAATTGGTACGGATTGGTGCCGCGCATTTTCCACCGTACACGGTGCGCCCGGAGCAGGGCGCCGACACCGGTTTGCTACCGCAACTGCTGGCGGCGCTGAACCGTACGCAGACCGAGTACCAGTTTGTGCTGGTACCGACCTCAATCCCCCGGCGGTTTCGGGATTTCGAGCAGGGCCGTATCGACATGGCCATTTTCGAGAACCCGCAATGGGGCTGGCAGGATATCCCCCATACCACTGTCGACATGGGCCTGGAGGACGCCGAGATTTTCGTCGCCCAGCGCCAGGCCGATCGCGACCAGATGTATTTTGCCGACCTCAAGGGCAAGCGCCTGGCGGTGTTCAGCGGTTATCACTACGCCTTTGCCAACTTCAACTCCGACCCCAAGTACATGGCCGCGCACTTCAACGCCACGCTGACCTATTCCCATGACAGCAACTTGCTGATGGTCACCCGTGGCCGGGCGGATATCGCCCTGGTGACGCGCTCTTACCTCAGTGACTTCATGGTGCGCAATGCAGACACTGCCGGGCAGTTCCTGGTGTCTGAGCGCATTGATCAGGTCTACCACCACTACGCGTTGCTGCGGCCCAAGGCAGCCATCAGTGGCCCGGCGTTTGCCGCATTGCTCAAGGACCTGCGCGACAGCGGCGAGTTGTTGAAGATCTTCGAGCCGTACCGCATTGATGTGCTGGCGGTGCCTGACGCGCCGTAATCGCGCAACTGCCGGCTTAAATTTTTGCCGCTGGTTCACGTCACTTCGTCTAACTGTCGACGATTATCGTGAGCCCCCTCCATGCCCAATCCCCAAGACTTGTCAGTCCTGCCACTTCCGGCAGGGCCCGCCCTCAACGCAGACGAAAGCGATGGCCGCCTGACGCTGACCGTCGCCGGCCAACCCCTGGTGCGTCTGCGCCTGGAGCGTGGCGAAACATTGCACCTGCGCTTGCAAAGCCCCGGTGAGGTGCCGTCAGTGCAGGCGTTGTGGGCTGCAGGTTACTGGCTGTTTGCCCGCGAGCCCGAACGCCAGCACCTGGCCTGGCACCTTGAACACGCCCCGGACGAGGCCCTGCGCAGCGGTCTGCTGCTGGCCACGGAGGTGGCGGGGCAGTTCCGTTGCGAGCGCACCCTGTTCTGGCAATTGCCGCAGCCGTGGCTGGGCCAGGCGTCGAGTGGCGTATACCCGCAGCAGATGGTCATCAGCACGGGCAAGCGCCATCCGCTGCGTGCGCCCAAGCCGTGCGGCGAAGTCTATCGACGTTTCGATGCGCGCCTGGGCGCCTGGATCTCACTGCGCACGCTAGAGATCGATGTGGACCTGGCCCGTTTCAATCGCTGGCAGAACAGCGTGCGGGTCGCCAACTTCTGGCAGGAAAGCGGCAGCCTGGAACAGCATCGTGACTATCTGCAGAAGCTTGCAGCTGACCCGCATACCTTGACGTTGATCGGCTGTTTCGACGGTGAACCCTTTGCGTATTTCGAGGCGTATTGGGCCAAGGAGGATCGCATCGCGCCGTTCTATGACGTGGACGATTACGATCGCGGCATCCATATGCTGGTGGGGGAGGAGCATCACCGTGGGCCGCACAAGGTCGCCAGTTGGCTGTCGGCGTTGGTGCACTACTTGTTCCTCGACGACCCGCGCACCCAGCGGGTGGTGGCGGAGCCGCGGGCTGACAACGCGAGGATGATCGGCCATATGCACAACCAGTGTTTCCACTGCGAGAAGGAATTCGATTTCCCCCACAAGCGTGCGGCGCTGATGATTTTGGGGCGGGAACGGTTTTTTGAGCGGTGTGGGTTGGTCTGAGGGCTACAGGGCAACGAATATCAAATGTTGTGGGAACGGGCTTGTGTGGGAGCGGGCTTGCTCGCGAAGGCGGTGTATCAGCCAACGAATCAATTGATTGACAAGCCGCCTTCGCGAGCAAGCCCGCTCCCACACAAGCTCACCCGTGATTGCAATTGCGTGGTGCTCAGACACGTCGGGCAAACGTATCGCTATGGGTCCCCGACACCTTGCGGCAGTGCACCAGCGCATCGCGGATCATGAAGTTGACCAGGGTCGGCGACACACCCAGTTCCTTGGCGATGTCCTTTTGCGGCACGCCATGGAGGCGGTACATCTCGAAGGCGTAGCGCGTGCGTTGGGGCAGTTCGGTCAGGGCGTCGGCGATGTTTTCCAGGGTGGAGAAATTGATGTGCGAGGTTTCCGGTGAAGCGCCCTGAATAACCACATTCAAGCCTTCCTCTTCCGTCCCGGAGTACTTCAGTTCCAGGGCCTGTTTACGGTAGTGGTCGATAGCCAGGTTGCGCACGATCTGGAACAGATAGCTCAGTTGCGCCTTGAACGATGAAGTGATCTGCGGGGCCGATTGCAGTCTGAAGTAGGCGTCCTGCACCACGTCTTCGGCGCGGGAACGGCAGCCGGTAATGCGTGCCGCGATCTTGACCAGGATCAGTCGGTTGTCGACGAACGCCTGGAGTAACGGTGAATCGCACCTGCTTGTGGATACTTGTTCCGTCATGGAAATCACCTTGCTGCAAATGAGGTTAGTGGAGGGCATCCCTGCTGAGGCCTCCTACACATCGGGCAACAAATTATTCTTAATGATAATGATTGTCAAATGAGAAGTGGAACTAATCTTATACCGAAATACAAACTGTGAGGCGCTTCTCTTTGTGTCCGTGCCACAGCCTGGCGACTAATTATTTTGCCGGGCCATCCGTTCTCATTGGTGACAGGCCAGCCACCGCGCCGGCCATGGATTTGCACCCGGAGGAGGACGACATGCGTTTGTATCGCGAGAACCCAGCGTTCCAGGCAGGGGTGGTCTGAGATGAGCACGTCGACCCGCTTGCGTCTGTTTTGCCTGCCCTATTCGGGCGCCAGCGCCATGTTCTACAGCCGCTGGCGCCGGGCGTTGCCCCAGTGGTTGCAGGTGCGCCCGCTGGAGCTACCAGGGCGCGGCATGCGCATGGACGAACCCTTGCAGCGCGATATCAAGGCGCTCGCTGCGCAATTGGCTGGCGAGATCAGTGCCGAACTCGATGGTCCCTACGCCTTGTTTGGCCACAGTCTCGGTGGCTTGCTGGCGTTCGAGCTGGCCCACGCCCTGCGCGAACGCGGGCTGCCTGCGCCATTGGCGCTGTTTGCCTCGGCCACCGCCGGCCCGGCGCGCCGCGACGTCAGTGAATACGCCGTGGAAAAAGACGACAGCCAATTGATCGAGCGCCTGCGCACGCTCAAGGGCACGCCCGAAGACGCCCTGGCCAACCGTGAGTTGATGCAGTTGGCGCTGCCGATCCTGCGTGCCGACTTCCTCTTGTGCGGCAGCTTCCACTACGGCGAGCGCGAGCCGCTGTCGATGCCGATCCATGTGTTCGGCGGCAAACAGGACGACGTGCGCGCCGACGAGTTGCTCGACTGGCAGGAAGACACCGCCAGCGGTTTCTCCCTGGACATGTTTGAAGGCCATCACTTCTACCTCATGCAGCAGCAAAGCTCGCTGTTGCGCTGCGTGCGGCGCTACGCCGACGAACATTTGACCCGCTGGCGCCATGGCGCTGCCCGGCGGGCGGCCCTGGCGACCGGCTGAACACGCCGCCGCGCGCCCACGCCCTCTATCCCCGATTTCCCCGTAAGCCGATTTCAGGCAGGAACCCCTCATGATGGACGCCTTCGAACTTCCCCGCACCCTGGTCCAGTCCCTCCAGCGCCGTGCCACGCAGACCCCGGACCAGGTGGCCCTGCGCTTTCTGGCCGAGTCTGCCGACGACAGCGTGGTGCTCAGCTACCGTGACCTGGACCTGCGCGCCCGCACCATCGCCGCCGCCTTGCAGGCCTCGGCCGGGCGGGGTGAGCGTGCGGTGCTGTTGTTCCCCAGTGGCCCGGATTATGTCGCGGCGTTCTTTGGCTGCCTGTACGCCGGGGTCATTGCAGTGCCGGCCTATCCGCCGGAGTCGACCCGTCGCCATCACCAGGAGCGCTTGCTGTCGATCATCGCCGATGCCGAGCCCAGGCTGTTGCTGACCAGCAGTGGCTTGCGCGACGCTCTGGGGCAAATCCAGGAAGCGCCGCCCTTGCTCTGCGTGGATGAACTGCACAGCGAAAGCGCTGCCGGCTGGGTTGCACCCAACCTGCAGGACGACGACATCGCGTTCCTGCAATACACCTCCGGCTCCACGGCCTTGCCCAAAGGCGTGCAAGTCACCCACGGCAACCTGGTGGCCAATGAGCTGCTGATCCGCCGTGGCTTTGGCATCGACCTCAACCCCGATGACGTGATCGTCAGTTGGCTGCCGCTGTACCACGATATGGGCCTGATTGGCGGCCTGTTGCAGCCGATCTTCAGTGGTGTGCCGTGCGTGTTGATGTCGCCGGCGTACTTCCTCGGCCGGCCCTTGCGCTGGCTGGAAGCGATCAGCCAATACCGCGGCACCATCAGCGGTGGCCCGGACTTCGCCTATCGCCTGTGCAGCGAGCGGGTCAGCGACTCGGCCCTGGAGCGCCTCGACCTGAGCCATTGGCGCGTGGCCTATTCCGGCTCTGAACCGATCCGCCTGGACACCCTGGAACGCTTCGCCGAGAAGTTCGCCCGCTGCGGCTTTACCCCGAACAACTTCTTCGCCTCCTATGGCTTGGCCGAAGCGACCCTGTTTGTCGCCGGCGGCACCCGTGGCCAGGGCATCCCAGCCTTGCGCGTGGACGAGCAGGCGCTGGCCGCCAACCGCGCCGAACCAGGGCAGGGCAGCGCGATCATGAGCTGCGGCACCAGCCAGCCCGAGCATGGGGTGCTGATCGTCGAGCCCCATACCCTGGCGGAACTGGCCGATAACTGCGTCGGCGAAATCTGGGCCACCGGCCCGAGCATCGCCCACGGTTACTGGCGCAACCCCGAAGCCACCGCCAAGACCTTCGTGCAGCATGCCGGTCGCACCTGGCTGCGCACTGGAGACCTGGGCTTTATGCAGGGCGGCGAGGTGTTTATCACCGGACGCCTGAAAGACCTGCTGATCGTGCGTGGCCACAACCTCTACCCGCAGGACATCGAGCAAACCGTCGAGCGCGAAGTGGAAGTGGTGCGCAAGGGACGTGTCGCGGCGTTTGCGGTGAATGACCAAGGCTTGGAAGGGATCGGCATCGCCGCAGAAATCAGCCGCAGCGTGCAAAAAATCCTGCCGCCCGAAGCCCTGATCAAAGCCATCCGCCAGGCGGTGGCCGAGGCCTATCAAGAGGCGCCGTGCGTGGTGGTGTTGCTCAATCCCGGTGCGTTGCCGAAAACCTCCAGTGGCAAGGTCCAGCGTTCGGCCTGCCGCACTCGCCTGGCCGATGGCAGCCTCGACAGCTATGCGCAGTTCCCCGATCAGGCCGTGCAGGCGGGTGGGACCGCCTTGGCGTCGGCGCTGCAACAGCAAATCGCAGCGATCTGGTGCGAGCAGTTGCAAGTGCCGCAGGTGGCTGGGGATGATCACTTCTTCTTGCTCGGCGGCAACTCCATCAGCGCCACCCAGGTGGTCGCCCACCTGCGCGAGCGCCTGGGCCTGGAACTCAATCTGCGCCTGTTGTTCGAGGCGCCGGTGCTGGCTGATTTCGCCGCCAGCGTCGGCCAGTTGCAGCAGGACGGCGGCGTGGCCCAGGGCGCAATCAATGCCTTGTCACGCCAGCAGGATATGCCGCAATCCCTGGCGCAGAACCGCCTGTGGATCACCTGGCAACTGGACCCGCAAAGCAGCGCCTACACCATCCCCGGTGCCCTGCGCCTGCGCGGCGAGCTGGATGAAGACGCGCTGCAGGCAAGCTTCGCGCAACTGATCCAGCGCCACGAAGCGCTGCGCACGCGTTTCTATGAGCGCGACGGCCAGGGCTACCAGCGTGTCGATGCCCAGCGTGAATTTGCCGTGCAAGTCATCGACCTGCGCGACTTGCCCGTGGCCGAGCGTGAAGCCCGCGCCGCACAGATCCGCGAGGACGAAGCGCGCACCCAGTTCGACCTGGAACAGGGCCCACTGCTGAGGGTCACGCTAGTGCGTCTGGAGGATGACGATCACCAGTTGCTGGTGACGATGCACCACATCATTGCTGACGGCTGGTCGTTGAATGTATTGATCGATGAGTTCTCGCGCCTCTACGCCGCCGCGTCTCAAGGCCAGAGCCTCGAGTTGCCGGCCTTGGCTGTGCAGTACGCCGACTACGGCAGTTGGCAGCGCCAATGGCTGGCCGCAGGCGAAGGCCAGCGCCAGCTGGCCTACTGGCAACAGCAACTGGGTGACGAACTTCCCACCCTGAACCTGGCCACCGACCACCCGCGCTCGGCCCAGCAACGGCGCAGTGCTTCACGTTTCAGCGTGCGCTTGGACGCGAACCTCGGCGCAGCCATCCGCCAGACTGCCCAGGCCCACCAGACCACGCCATTCGTACTGTTGCTGGCGGCGTTCCAGAGCCTGCTGCACCGCTACAGCGGCCAGCGCGATATCCGTATCGGCGTGCCCAACGCCAACCGGGGGCGCCATGAAACCCAGGGCCTGATCGGCTTCTTTATCAACACCCTGGTGCTGCGCGCCGAGGTGGATGCACGCCTGCCGTTCAGCGAGCTGTTGGCGGCGACTCGCCTGGCGGCCACCGAGGCCCAGGCCCATCAGGACTTGCCCTTCGAACAACTGCTGGAGGCCTTCCCCCAAGCCCGCGAACAAGGCCTGTTCCAGGTCATGTTCAACCACCAGCAACGCGACCTCAGCGCCTTGCGCCGCCTGCCGGGCCTGCTCGCGCAAGAGCTGCCCTGGCACAGCCGCGAAGCCAAGTTCGACCTGCAACTGCACAGCGAAGAAGACCGCAGTGGGCGCCTGAGCCTGTCATTCGACTACGCCGACGAACTGTTCGACGCCAGTACTGTCCAGCGTCTGGCCGCGCATTTGGTCAGCCTGTTGCAGGCCGTCTGCGCGCAACCCCAACAAGCGCTGGGCGATATCCCGCTGCTGAACGCCAACGAGCACGCCGAGCAACACACCTGGGGCGAAGCACCCTGCGCACCGGCGCAGCACCTGGTGCCGGAGCAGCTCAACCAACACGGCGACGAGCGCACCGCCCTGGTCTGGCAGGGCGCCAGCCTGAGCTTCGCCCAACTGCACACCCAGGCCAATCGCCTGGCCCATTACCTACGTGACAAAGGCGTCGGCCCGGACGTGCGCGTAGCGATTGCCGCCGAGCGCTCGCCACAACTGCTGATCGGCTTACTGGCGATCCTCAAGGCCGGTGGCGCCTATGTGCCACTGGACCCGGACTACCCAGCCGATCGCCTGGCCTACATGCTGGCCGACAGCGGCGTGCAATTGCTGCTGACCCAAACCCATCTGCTGCAACAGTTGCCGGTGGCCGAGGGCGTGTCGGTGATCGCCATGGACAGCCTCAAGCTCGACAGCTGGCCGACCCAGGCCCCGGGCCTGCATCTTCATCCCGACAACCTCGCCTATGTGATCTACACCTCCGGTTCCACCGGCCAGCCCAAGGGCGTGGGCAATACCCATGGTGCCCTGGCGGAGCGTTTGCAATGGATGCAGGCCACCTACCAACTGGATGAAAGTGATGTGCTGATGCAAAAGGCACCAATCAGTTTCGACGTGTCGGTGTGGGAATGCTTCTGGCCGCTGATCACCGGTTGCCGCCTGGTCCTGGCCGGCCCCGGCGAGCATCGCGACCCCCATCGCATTGCGCAGCTGGTGCAGGAACACGGGGTGACCACCCTGCATTTTGTGCCGCCCCTGTTGCAGCTATTTGTCGACGAGCCGCTGGCGGCCGAGTGCACCAGCCTGCGCCGAGTGTTCTGCGGTGGCGAAGCCTTGCCCGCCGAATTGCGCAATCGGGTCCTGGCGCAATTGCCAGCGGTGCAGTTGCACAACCGCTATGGGCCAACCGAAACCGCGATCAACGTCACCCATTGGCATTGCCAGGGTGCAGATGGCGAGCGTTCGCCGATTGGCCGGCCACTGGGCAATGTGATTTGCCGGGTGCTGGACGCGCAATTCAACCTGCTGCCCGCAGGTGTGCCGGGTGAGCTGTGCATCGGCGGGATTGGCCTGGCCCGCGGTTATCTCGGGCGTGCGGGGCTGACGGCTGAACGTTTTGTCGCCGACCCACTGGGCGCGTCGGGCACACGCCTGTATCGCACTGGCGACCGCGTGCGCTGGACGGCCGATGGCGTGCTGGAGTACCTCGGGCGCCTGGACCAGCAGGTCAAGCTGCGCGGGTTTCGCGTCGAACCGGAAGAAATCGAGGCGCGGTTGCTGGCCCAGCACGGCATCGCCCAGGCATTGGTGCTGGTGCGCGACACCGCTGGCGGTGCACAACTGATCGGTTACTACACCGCCAGTGGCGAGCTGGCTGAGCAGGACGTGAAAGCCGCCCTGGCCGCCGAGTTGCCGGAGTACATGGTGCCGGCGCAACTGATCCGCCTCGACGCCATGCCCTTGAGCCCCAGCGGCAAAGTCGACCGCCGTGCCCTGCCGGAGCCGGTGTGGCAGGTGCGTGAGCACGTGGAGCCGCAAACCGTCCTGCAACAGCAGATCGCCGCGATCTGGCGCCAGGTGCTGGGCTTGCCGCGCATCGGCCTGCGCGACGACTTTTTCGCCCTTGGCGGGCACTCGCTGTTGGCCACGCAAATCATCTCCCGCACACGCCAGGCCTGTGATGTGGAGCTGGCGTTGCGCACCTTGTTTGAAGCCAGCGAGTTGGGGGATTTTGCCGAGCAGGTCCGCTTGATCCAGGCCAGCGGCCAGCGCAACCAACAGACCGCCATTGGCAAGGTCGATCGCCGCCAGCCGGTGCCGCTGTCCTATTCCCAACAGCGCATGTGGTTCCTCTGGCAAATGGAGCCGGACAGCCCGGCCTATAACGTCGGCGGCATGGCGCGCTTGCGTGGGGTGCTGGATGTGGGGCGTTTCGAGGCGGCGTTGCAAGCCTTGATCATGCGCCACGAAACCCTGCGCACCACCTTCCCCAGTGTCGATGGCGTGGCCCGGCAGAAAGTCGCCGCGCAAAGCAGCGTACGCATGAGCTGGGAGGATTTTTCGGCGCTGAACGAGGCCGAGCGCCAACTGCGTTTGCAGCAACTGGCCGACCAGGAGGCCCACAGCCCGTTCAATCTGGAGACCGGGCCGCTGCTGCGCGCCTGCCTGGCCAAGGCTGGCGATCAGGAGCACTACCTAGTGCTGACCCTGCACCATATCGTCACCGAAGGCTGGGCCATGGACATCTTTGCCCGTGAACTCAGCGCGCTGTACGAAGCCTTTATCGATGAGCGCGAATCGCCGCTCGAACCCCTGCCGGTGCAGTACCTGGACTACAGCGTGTGGCAGCGCCAATGGCTGGAGGCCGGTGAGCGTCAGCGCCAGCTCGACTACTGGACCTCGCAGCTGGGCAACGAGCATCCTCTGCTGGAATTGCCCAGCGATCGACCGCGCCCGGCGGTGCAAAGTTACCAGGGCGAGCTGTATCGCTTTGAGCTTGGCGATGAACTCGCCGCCAAGGTGCGCGCCTTCAATGCCGAGCATGGCTTGACCCTGTTCATGACCATGACCGCAACCCTGGCGACCCTGCTTTACCGCTACAGCGGCCAGACCGACCTGCGCATCGGCGCGCCCGTGGCCAACCGTATTCGCCCGGAAAGCGAAGGACTGATCGGCGCCTTCCTCAACACCCAGGTATTGCGCTGCCAACTCGACGGGCAGATGCGTGTCGGCGAGCTGTTTGAGCACGTGCGCCACACCGTGATCGAGGGCCAGTCCCATCAGGACCTGCCGTTCGATCATCTGGTGGAGGCCCTGCAACCACCGCGCAGCGCCGCGTATAACCCGCTGTTCCAGGTGATGTGCAACGTGCAGCGCTGGGAGTTCCAGCAAAGCCGGCAACTGGCGGGGATGACCGTCCAATACCTGGCCAACGACGCGCGCGCCACCAAGTTCGACCTCAATCTGGAAGTCACCGACCTCGACCATCGCCTGGGTTGCTGCCTGACCTACAGCACCGACCTGTTCGACGAGCCGCGCATTGCGCGGATGGCCGTCCACTGGTGCAACCTGCTGGAGGCGCTGATTGCCGATCCGCAACAGCGCTTGAGCGAGCTGCCGATGCTGCAGGCTGATGAGCAGCGCGCCCTGCAAGGCAGCCTCGGTGTGGAGGCAGGCGAGCATCGTCTTGACCAGTGCATCCATCATCTGTTCAGCGCACAGGTGCAAGCCCGTCCGGACTCGCCCGCGCTGACCTTCGCCGGGCAAACCCTGAGCTACCGCGAGCTGGACAGCCGCGCCAATCGCCTGGCCTGGATGCTGCGCGAGCGTGGGGTTGGCCCGCAGGTGCGGGTCGGCCTGGCGCTGCCGCGTTCCCTGGAAATGGTCATCGGCCTGCTGGCGATCCTCAAGGCCGGCGGCGCCTATGTGCCGCTGGACCCGGAATACCCGCTGGACCGCCTGCACTACATGATCGAAGACAGTGGCATCGGCCTGTTGCTCAGCGATGCGGCGATGTTCGATGCCCTGGGCGAGTTGCCTGCCAGCGTCAGTTGCTGGTGCCTGGAAGATGACCTGCCGGTGCTCGCCAACTACCCGGCCAGCGAGCTGCCGGCGATCAGCCTGGCGCAACATCAGGCGTACCTGATCTACACCTCCGGTTCCACCGGCAAGCCCAAGGGCGTGGTGGTGTCCCACGGTGAAATCGCCATGCATTGCCAGGCCGTGATCGAGCGCTTTGGCATGCGCGCCGACGATTGCGAACTGCATTTTTATTCGATCAACTTCGACGCCGCCACCGAGCGCCTGCTGGTGCCGCTGCTCAGCGGCGCGCAGGTGGTATTGCGCGCCCAGGGCCAATGGGATGCCGAAGAAATCTGCGGGTTGATCCGTGAGCATCGCATCAACATCCTTGGCTTTACCCCAAGCTATGGCAGCCAGTTGGCACAGTGGCTCGCCACGCAACACCAGACGTTGCCGGTGCGCATGTGCATCACTGGCGGCGAAGCCCTGACCGGCGAGCATTTGGCGCGTATCCGTGCGGCGTTTCAGCCGGCGCTGTTCTTCAATGCCTATGGGCCGACCGAAACGGTGGTCATGCCCCTGGCCAGCCTGGCCCCCGAGGTGTTGGAGGAGGGCGCTGGCAGCGTGCCGATCGGCAGCATCATCGGTGCGCGGGTTGCCTATATTCTGGATGCCGACCTGGCGCTGATACCCCAAGGTGCCACCGGCGAGCTGTACGTCGGCGGCGCCGGCCTGGCCCAGGGTTATCACCAGCGTGCGGGCATGACCGCCGAACGTTTTGTGGCTGATCCTTATGCCGAGGGCGGGCGGCTCTATCGCACCGGCGACCTGGTGCGCCAGCGCGCCGATGGCCTGGTGGAGTACTTGGGGCGGATCGACCATCAGGTGAAAATCCGTGGTTTCCGCATCGAGTTGGGCGAGATCGAAACCTGCCTGCTTGAACATGAGGCGGTACGTGAGGCCGTGGTCCTGGCCCTGGACGCGCCGAGTGGCAAGCAACTGGCGGCGTATCTGGTCAGCGATGCCAGCGATCACGCCGCCTTGCGCGAGGCGCTCAAGGCGCACCTCAAGGCGCACCTGCCGGACTACATGGTGCCCGCGCATTTAATGGTGCTGGACAGCATGCCGCTGACCGCCAACGGCAAGCTCGATCGCCGCGCCTTGCCGCAACCGGATCCCGAGGCCAATCGGCAAGCGTACGTGGCGCCGAGCAATGAGCTGGAGTTGAGCCTCGCCGCGATCTGGTGTGCGGTGCTTAACGTGCAGCAGGTCGGGCTGCACGACAACTTCTTCGAACTGGGCGGTGATTCGATCCTGTCGATCCAGGTGGTCAGCCGGGCGCGGCAGGCAGGGATTCACTTCAGCCCGCGCGACCTGTTCCAGCACCAGACTGTGCAGGCGCTGGCGACGGTGGCTACGCGCAGTGAGCAGATCACGGCCGAGCAGGGTGTATTGACTGGCCCTTCGGGCATGACGCCGATCCAGCATTGGTTCTTCGACAGCCCGATCCCGGCGCGTCATCACTGGAACCAGGCGCTGCTACTGGCGCCGGTGCAGGCCCTCGACCCGCGCCGCCTTGAGCAGGCGCTGCTGGCCGTGCTGGAACATCACGACGCCTTGCGCCTGAGCTTCACCCAGCGCGATGCGCAATGGCATGCCGAACATCTGGCAGTACCGGAAGGCGGGGTGTTGTGGCTGGCCCAGGTGACGGATATGCAGCAGTGCGAGGCGCTGTTCGCCGATGCCCAGCGCAGCCTCGACCTGGAACACGGCCCGCTGCTGCGGGCCTTGCTGGTGGACGGGCCGATGGGGCAGCAACGCTTGCTGGTCGCGATCCATCACCTGGTGGTGGACGGTGTGTCCTGGCGTGTATTGCTCGAAGACCTGCAAAACGTCTATCGCCAATTAAGCGACGGCCAGGCGCTCAGCCTGCCGGCCAAGACCAGTGCCTTGCGCGACTGGGCCGCGCGTTTGCAGGCGTATGCCAGCAGCGAATCCCTGCGTGAAGAACTGAGCCTATGGCAGCAACAGTTGGCCGGCCCGGCGGTTGAACTGCCGGTGGACCGCCCGCGTGGCAGCCTGCGCAATCGCGACGCCGAGACCGTCAGCGTACGCCTGGATGCCGGGCGCACCCGCCAATTGCTGCAACAGGCGCCGAGCGCCTATCGCACCCAGGTCAACGATTTGCTGCTGACCGCACTGGCCCGCGTGCTGTGCCGCTGGAGTGGACACGCCTCAACCCTGATCCAGCTGGAAGGCCACGGCCGCGAAACCCTGTTCGATGACATCGACCTGACCCGCAGTGTCGGGTGGTTCACCAGCGCGTACCCGCTGCGCCTGACCCCTCTGGATATCGAGGAGGCCAGCGGGCAGGGCGCGTCGATCAAGGCGATCAAGGAGCAGTTGCGCGCGGTGCCCCACAAGGGCCTGGGCTATGGCGTGCTGCGGTACCTGGCCGACAGCACCTGTCGCCAGGCCATGGCCGCGTTGCCGAGCGCTTCGCTCACCTTCAATTACCTGGGGCAGTTCGACCAGAGTTTCGACAGTCAGGCTCTGTTCCATCCGTTGGAAGCGTCTGCCGGCCCGGCCCACGATCCGGATGCGCCGCTGCCCAATGCCTTGAGTGTGGACAGCCAGGTGTATGGCGGCGAATTGGTGCTGCGCTGGACCTTCAGCCGTGAGCAGTACGAGCACCCGACCATCAGCGAACTGGCCGACGCTTATCTGGGCGAATTGCAGAGCCTGATCGCCCATTGTCTGCGCGATGACGCCGGTGGGCTGACGCCGTCCGACTTCCCCCTGGCGCACCTGACCCAGGCGCAGTTGGACGCGTTACCCGTACCGGCCAGCGCCATCGAGGATGTGTACCCGCTGACGCCGATGCAGGAAGGCTTGTTGTTGCACACGCTACTGGAACCGGGCACCGGCCTCTACTACATGCAGGACCGTTACCGCATCAACAGCGAGCTCAACCCCGAGCGCTTTGCCCTGGCCTGGAAAGCCGTGATCGCCCGACACGAGGCCTTGCGTGCGTCGTTCTGCTGGGATATCGGCGAAGACATGTTGCAGGTGATCCACAAGCCCGGCAGCACGCCTATCGAATACCTGGACTGGACCGGCACCCCGGCCGAACAACAAGAGCCACGCCTGCAAGCGCTGCTCAAAAGTGAGCGCGAGGCCGGTTTCGATCTGCTCAACCAGGCACCGTTCCACCTGCGCCTGATCCGCGTCGGCGAAGCCCGCTACTGGTTCATGATGAGCAACCACCACATCCTGATCGATGCCTGGTGCCGTTCGTTGCTGATGAACGACTTCTTCGATATCTATATGGCCCTGGGTGAGGGCCGCGAAGCGCAGTTGGCAACGCCGCCACGCTATCGCGACTATATCGCCTGGCTGCAACGCCAGAACCTGGCCGAGGCGCGGCAGTGGTGGCAACAGAACCTGCAAGGCTTTGAGCGCACCACGCCAATTCCGAGCGACCGGCCATTCATGCGCGAACACGCCGGCCATAGCGGCGGCATGGTGGTGGGGGATTGCTACACCCGCCTGGATGTACGCGACGGTGCGCAATTGCGCGAGCTGGCCCAGGCTCATCAGTTGACCGTGAACACCTTCGCCCAGGCGGCGTGGGCCTTGGTGCTGCGGCGCTTGAGCGGCGAGCGTGACGTGTTGTTCGGCGTCACCGTGGCCGGGCGCCCGGTGGACATGCCGCAGATGCAGCGCACGGTCGGCCTGTTTATCAACAGCATCGCCCTGCGGGTCAAGGTGCCTGAGGACGACCAGCCGTGCAGAGTGCGCCAGTGGCTGAGCGCGTTGCTCGACAGCAATATGCAACTGCGCGAATACGAGTACCTGCCGCTGGTGACGATCCAGGAGCACAGCGAGCTGCCCAAGGGCCAGCCGCTGTTCGACAGCCTGTTTGTATTTGAAAACGCCCCGGTGGAAGTCTCGGTACTGGACCGCGCGCAAAGCCTGAATGCCACCTCGGACTCGGGCCGCACCCACACCAACTTCCCGTTGACGGCGGTGTGCTACCCGGGCGATGACCTGGGCTTGCACCTGTCCTACGACCAGCGTTATTTCGATGAAACCACCGTGCAAGGCATGCTTGCTGAGTTCAAGCGCCTGCTGCTGGCGCTGGTGCAGGGCTTCCATGGCGACATGGCCGACCTGCCGCTGATTGGCGAGCAGGAGCGTGAATTCCTGGTGGACGGTTGCAACCAAAGCGCCCATGACTACCCGCTGGAGCGCAGCTACGTCGAATTGTTCGAAGAGCAAGTGGCGCAGCATCCGCAGCGCATTGCCGCCAGTTGCCTGGACCTGCGATGGACCTATGCCGAGCTGAACCAGCACGGCAACCGCCTGGGCCATGCGCTGGTCGCGGCGGGTGTCGGCCTGGATCAGCCGGTCGCACTGCTGGCCGAGCGTGGCCTGGATTTGCTGGGCATGATCATCGGCAGCTTCAAGGCCGGAGCGGGTTACCTGCCGCTGGATCCTGGCCTTCCGACCCAGCGTTTGAGCCGGATCATCGACTTGAGCCGCACGCCATTGCTGGTGTGCACCCAGGCCTGCCAAGAACAGGCGCAGGCCCTGCTCGAAGATTTTGCCTGTGGCGCGCGGCCCAAGTTGCTGGTGTGGGAAACATTGGCCGGTGTCGATAGCAACCCGGGGATCTACAGCGCCCCGGACAACCTTGCCTATGTGATCTACACCTCGGGCTCCACCGGGTTGCCCAAGGGCGTGATGGTCGAGCAGCGCGGCATGCTCAACAACCAACTGAGCAAGGTGCCGTACCTGCAACTGAGCGAGCAGGATGTGATCGCCCAGACGGCATCGCAGAGTTTCGATATTTCCGTGTGGCAGTTCCTCGCTGCGCCGCTGTTCGGCGCGCGGGTGGACATCGTGCCCAACACCATTGCCCATGACCCGCAGGGGTTGCTGACCCATGTCCAGGCCCAGGGCATCACGGTGCTGGAAAGCGTGCCGTCGCTGATCCAGGGCATGCTCGCCCAGGACCACATTGGCCTGGACGGCTTGCGCTGGATGTTGCCGACCGGTGAAGCGATGTTGCCTGCGCTGGCACACCAGTGGTTGCTGCGTTACCCGGACATTGGCCTGGTCAACGCCTATGGCCCGGCGGAGTGCTCGGATGACGTGGCGTTCTTCCGCGTGGACCTGGCCTCGACCCGTGGCACCTACCTGCCGATTGGCACGCCGACCGACAACAACCGCTTGTACCTGCTCGACGGCGCGCTGGAGTTGGTGCCGCAAGGGGCGGTTGGCGAGCTGTGCGTGGCCGGCACCGGCGTGGGGCGCGGGTATGTCAGTGATCCGCTGCGCACCGCCCAGGTATTTGTGCCGGATCCGTTTGGTGCACCGGGGGAGCGCTTGTACCGCACCGGCGACCTGGCGCGGCGGCGCAGCGATGGGGTGCTGGAGTACGTCGGGCGCATCGACCATCAGGTGAAGATTCGCGGTTACCGCATTGAACTGGGTGAAATCGAAGCGCGCCTGCACGAACAGCCCGAAGTGCGCGACGCTGCGGTGGGCGTGCAGGAAGGCGTGAATGGCAAGCACCTGGTCGGCTACCTGGTGGCGAGCGAGGCCAGCCTCAACCCCGGCGAGCGCCTGGACCGCATCAAGCAACGCCTGCGTGCCGAACTGCCGGAGTACATGGTGCCGTTGCATTGGCTATGGCTGGAGCGCCTGCCGTTGAACGCCAACGGCAAGCTCGACCGCAACGCCCTGCCGGCCCTGGAAATCGGCCAACTGCACAACCAGGACTACCTGGCGCCGCGCAGCGAGTTGGAGCAAACCCTGGCCACGATCTGGGCCCAGGTGCTGAAGGTCGAGCAGGTGGGCGTGCTGGATAACTTCTTCGAACTGGGTGGGCACTCGTTGCTGGCCACGCAAATCGCCTCGCGCGTGCAGAAAACCCTGCAGCAGGATGTACCGCTGCGGGCGATGTTCGAATGCAGCACGGTGGCGCAATTGGCGGCGTATATCGAGGGCTTGGCGGCTAAGCAGATCAGCGCCGGGACGGTGGATCGGCTGAGTGATCTGATGGCGGAGCTGGAGGGGTTATAGAGGGCATTATCGGTAGGAGTCATATCGCGAACGAGCCCACATTTATAATCTGAATGTGGGCTCGCTCGCGATGGCGTCAGACCAGGTGCGGCTTACTTGGGCCCGAGAATTTTCCCCAACTTATCCGGCGACGGCGCCCCCTGCTGTTGCTGCAGCTGCCCCTTGTCATCCAGATAGAAAATCGCCGGGGTGGCCGACAACTCCAATTCATCCATCAACTTCATGTTGGCATCGAGTTTGGCCTGGATCTCGGCCGGGATCTTGGCCAGCGCCTTGAGCTTGCTGGCTTTACCCGCAGACTCATGCTCTTGCAGGGCCTGGGCCGTGTCTTTGCTGGCCAGTAGCGCCGCGGATTTGCCCGGGCTGTCCTCGCGAATGATCCCGACCATGATGTGCCGCAACTGCACCTTGCCGGCCTTGACCCAAGGCCGTGCCTGTTCCCAGAACATGTTGCAGTACGGGCAGTTGGGGTCGCTGAACAGGTAGACGGTGCGCGGTGCGTTTTTATCGCCGTCCTGGATCCAGCTGCTCTGTTCCATCTTGGCCCAGATTTCCTTGGCCATCGGTGCGTAGACCAGTTTTTCCAGGGGCGCGGTGCTCAGGTCGTTGCCCTTGGCGTCGTACAGGTTGCCGGCGAGCACGTGCTGGCCATCGGCGGTCAGGTACAGCGCCATGCCACGGTTCTGGTACTGCGCGGCATACCCCTTGAGGCCGCCCGGTGCGTCGAAGCTGCCGATGATCTTGGCGCCTTTGGCTTCGATCTGTTTGATCGGTGCGGGCCATTCTTCAGCGTGTGCGAGGCTGGCGGCGAGTGTCAGGGGCAGCAGGGTCAGCAGGTGGCGGAGGCGGGGCATAGGGGTTTCCTTGTTATGGCCGGCTGGGCGGCGGTCGAGTCCGTGGGGGCGAAAGATTCCATGGCGCGGGCCAGGCTGGCCTGGGACAACTCGCCTAGGTGGCTGTTGATAAGACGCCCGTCGGGTTGATAGAACAGCGTCGTGGGCAGAGCCATGGAGCCCACTGCCTGGCCGAGACGGCCGCTGGCGTCGAACAGCACGTTATCCAGGTTCAGGCCCTGGGTGGCCAGGTAGGTGCTGACGCTTTGCATGCTTTCGGCCTGGTTGACGAACAGGAAGGTCACGTCAGGCCGTTGCTTCTGGGCGTTTTCCAGCACCGGCATTTCCCGCCGGCATGGCGGGCACCAAGTGGCCCACAGATTGATGACCAGCGGGCCACCCTGATAGTCGGCCAGTTGCACGGTTTCGCCGTCGGCATTGCGCAGGGCGATGTCCGGCAGGCGGGTGCCTTTTTCGTAGATGTTCAAGGAGAAGCTGGCCAGCGCCCAGAACGCCAGGCCGGTGATGACGCCTGCACTCAACGGCTTGCGCAGGGCCGGGCGACGCCAGCCCCAGAGCAGGGCGCCGAGCAGCAGGGCGATGACCCCGGGCCAGGCGAGAAAGCCGCCGTCGCGCAGGTCGACGATTTGCAGCGGGTCGTCACGGTAATAGGCCCAATACATCAGGACAAAGCTGACCCGCGCACTGAGCATGCCCAGCAGGAACAGGCTGAACAGCACCGACTCGGGGTTTTCGCCGCCACGCTTGGCCACGCGCCAGCCCACCAGCGTGGCGAGGATCAGCGCACTGATCAGCAGCAGGTGGTTGAGGGCGATGGCGAAGGTGCCGATGGTCAAGGTCAGCATCAGCGTGCGTCCCGGGTCTGGGTCCAGCGTTGCAGGAAGGCTGCGGCATCCACTTCGCCGGTGATGCGCTGGGCGCGGCGCTCTTCACCCTCGGGGCCGATCCACACAAAGCTCGGTGGGCCGGGGACTTTGTAGCGGCCCAACAGTTCGCGGCTGGCGGCGTTGTCGGCAGTCACATCCAGGCGCAGCAGGCGCACATCCTTGAGTGCGGCCATCACTTCGGGTTTGCCGAACACCTGTTTTTCCATGATCTTGCACGACACGCACCAGTCGGCGTAATAGTCCAGCAGTACCCATTGGCCCTGGGCCTTGGCGCTGTCGAGTTGGGTCTGTAGGGCGGCGGGGTCGTTGATCGTGGTGAAGGCGTCATGGGCCGTCGGCGCGCTGGCGCCCGGCGAACCGCCGAAGACCTTGAGCGGTTGCCACAGGTCATCGCTGCCACCGGCGGCGCCCACGACCAGAATCGCGCCCCACAGCCCCAGGACCAGGGAACCGGCGCCCAGTACCTTGGCGCCAAGACCGTACTCGCGGGCCAGGCTCCAACCGCAGTAGGCCATGACCAGCGCCAGCACGCCCCACAAACCTAGCCACAGGCTTTCGTCGAGCACCGGGCGAATCATCAGCACGGCGGTGGCGAGGAACAGGAAGCCGAAGATGCCCTTGAGCACATTCATCCAGGTACCCGGCTTGGGCAGGAAGCGATTGCCCACTGTCACCAGCAGCAGCAATGGCACGCCGATACCGATGCCCATGGCAAACAGGATCAGGCCACCGTGCAGGGCGTTGCCGCTTTGCGCGATATACAGCAGGGCGCCGGCCAGGGGCGCGGTCATGCACGGGCCCACCAGCAGGCCGGACAAGGCGCCGAGCACGCCGGCGCCGACCAGGCTGCCGCCACTTTGCTTGCGGGTGGCGTTGTCCAGGCGGTCGCGCAGGAAGGCCGGCAGTTGCAGTTCGAAGAAACCGAACATCGGCAGGGCCAGGATCACAAACAATGCCGCGAAGCTGCCGAGAATCCAGGGGGTTTGCAGCAGCGCGGCGAGGTTGCTGCCGGCCAGCGCGGCCAGTACGCCTAGCGCGGCGTAGACCAGCGCCATGCACACCACATAGCTGGTGGCCAGGGCAAAACCGCGACGTGGGCTGGCACCGCTGCCCACCACCAGACCGGCAAGGATCGGCAGCATCGGCAGCGAGCAAGGGGCAAATGCCAGCAACAGGCCCAGGCCGAAGAACACCAGCAGGCTCCAGCCCAGGCTGCGTTGTTGCAGGCCGCTGGCCAGGCTCTGATCCTGGGCCTCGGCGGTGGCCGCCACGGCAGGGTTGCCGCCCAGGTCCACGGTGATCGATTGCGGCGGGTAGCACAGGCCGGCATCGGCACAACCCTGCCAGCCCAGCTTGACCTGGCCGGTGGCGTTGGCCGGTAGCTTCACTTCCAGGCCCTGGCGATACACTTGCTGCTCGCCAAAGAACTCATCGCTGTGGGCTTCGCCTTGCGGCAGCACTGGCTGTTGGGCCAGGCCGTCGAACTTCATGCGTTGCTGGTACAGGTAATAACCGTCGGCAATCTGCCAATACAGCTGGGTTTCACCGGAGGCCAGGCGCTCGGAGGTAAAGGTGAAGGCCTTGCCCACCGGGAGGAAGTCAGGTTGGGTCTCGAATGGATTGTTGCCAGGCGCGGCCTGGGCCAATCCAGTGAACAACACCAGCAGGAAGATAAACAGATGCCGCATGATCAAGCCTTAGTTCGATGCAAGTGGGGCACACAATGTGTGGCGCTGATTAACCGATGATTAACCGGGCTATTCTAGAGTGTAGGGATTATCTGGGCGTGCATCTTTTAGCGGCATAATGCGCGCTTAATCCGCCATCCTTTAAATCAGCATTTTTGCAAAGGGCTCACCATGCACGTACTGGTCTGTGAAGACGATGACCTGATCGCCAGTGGCATCGTTGCCGGCCTTGGTGCTCAGGGCTTTACCGTCGAGCGCGTGGGCACGGCCGCAGCCGCCCGGGCGATGCTCAAGGCGGCGCAGTTCGACATCATGGTGCTGGACCTCGGCCTGCCCGATGAAGACGGCCTCAAGCTGTTGCAACAACAGCGCAGTGCGGGCCTGGAAATCCCGGTGTTGATCCTTACCGCACGGGACTCGGTGACCAACCGGGTCGACGGCCTGCAAGCCGGCGCCGACGATTATCTGCTCAAGCCGTTCGACCTGCGTGAACTGGCCGCCCGTCTGCAGACCCTGCTGCGCCGAGTGGCTGGGCGCAGCGTCGACCTGATCGAACATGGCCGCCTGAGTTACAGCCCCAGCAGCCGCGAAACCCTGTTGGGCGGCAAGCCGGTGGACCTTTCCCGTCGCGAACAGGCTTTGTTGCAGGCACTGCTGCACAACCGTGGCCGCGTGCTGTCCAGCGAACAACTCAAGGACAGCGTCTATGGCTTCAACGATGAGCTGGAAAGTAATGCCTTGAACGTGCATATCCACCACCTGCGCCGCAAGTTGGGCAATGGCATTGTCGAGACCGTGCGCGGCCTGGGCTATCGCCTGGGCCCGGCGGATGCTGGAGATGACGCCTCGTGATGAGCCTGCGCCTGCGTCTGACCTTCAAGCTGGGCGCCGCTTTTGTGCTGATCTGGGTGCTGGCGGCGGCCTGGATGCTCAACGACCTGCGTAACCAGATGATGTTTTCCCTGGACCAGCGGCTGGTGGCCTCGGCGCGTATGGTGGCCGGGCTGATGGAGCAGATGCCGGGCCTGGCCAGCGTGGGCGAGGGCAAGCGCTTTGGTGCCGAGCAATTGAACGTGCCCGGTGGCATGGCGTGCCAGGTCAGCTCGTTGCGCGGCGAAGTCCTGGCCCGTAGCCACACCACCCCGGACCAGGGGTTGGAGTCCCGGCAAAGCGGGTTTCGCGACCAGATCATCGACGGTGCCGCCTGGCGCACCTTTACCCTGGCCCGGGGCGATTTGTTTATCACCACCGCCGACCGCCAGGTGGAGCGCGAGGCGCTGAACATGTCGATCCTGTTGGCGGCCTCGGTACCGGTGGGCGTGGCCTTGTTGGGCTGCCTGTGCCTGTTGTGGCTGGGGATCGGCCAGAGCCTGGTGCCGCTCAACCGCATGCGCGATGCCTTGATGCGGCGCAGCGCCGACTCCCTTGAGCCGTTGCAGATTCATCCGTTGCCCAGCGAGCTCAAGCCGTTGCTCGACACCCAGAACCAACTGCTGCAACGCATCGCCAAGACCATCGAGCGGGAGCGCCGGCTGACCGGCGACGCCGCCCATGAGTTGCGCAGCCCCCTCACGGCGATCAAGACCCATCTACAGGTGGCGCGCATGACCGAAGGCAGCGCCCGCGACCAATCCCTGGCCCATGCCGAGGAGGGTGCCGACCGCCTGCATCGCACCCTTGAGCAATTGCTGCTGCTGGCGCGGGTCGAGGGCAGCCTGTCGTTTGATGACGGCTTGCAGTCCAGCGCCGAGCAAGTGGCACGCCTGGCGATCCAGGACGCCAACGCCGGGGACAATCGGCGCATCGACCTGATCCTGCCGGACAACCTGCCCCAGGACCCGGTGGAAATGCCCGTGGGCCTGGCGGTTGCCGCCTTGCGCAACTTGCTGGATAACGCCCTGCGCCATACACCGGCCGATACCCGAGTGCAATTGAGCGTGTTCACCCAGGGCAATCAAGTCGTGTTCCGCGTGCGCGACCATGGCGCACCGATCTCCAGCGAAGACCTGCAACACCTGACCCAGCGTTTCTGGCGCAATGGCAACAGCGGCGGATGTGGCCTGGGCCTGGCCATTGTGCAGGCGATTGTCCAGCGCTGTTCCTGTTCCCTGGCTTTCGACAGCCAGCCCGATGGCCTGCGGGTCGACCTGGGTATGCCGCTGCGGCGCTGATCCTTGCTTGCATACACGTAACTACCGCCATCCTCAGGGCCGACGCTTCAGGATGGCGGTGATTTTTGTGTTTGTAGGTTTGCCGGCTGAATGACTCAGCCTGTATTGAAAAGGACAGCGCCTATGTTGGTCATCGATTCCACTTATCCCGCCCAAGATTTTAATCAGCGCAATGGCGAAGCCGTGCGCCAGTTGGTTGTGCATTACACCGCCGCGCCCTTTGCCTGCTCCCTGCGGACCCTGACCCAGCAGGGTGTCAGTGCCCATTACCTGTTACCCGATCCCGGTGAGGCCAGCTATCGCAACGCCGGCTATGACGAGCTACGGGTGTTCCAACTGGTGGGTGAGCACCAGCGCGCCTGGCATGCGGGAGCCAGTCATTGGGCGGGCCGCGATAACGTCAACAGTCGCTCCATCGGCATCGAGATCGTTAATCTGGCCCGCGATGATGAGGGTGTATTTACCTTCCCAGCTTATGACCCGGAGCAAGTCGAGGTAGTGATCGCGCTGATCCACGACATTTGCGCGCGTCATCCGCAGATAGGCGCCACCGATATCGTCGGCCATTCGGATGTAGCGTTCTGGCGCAAAAGTGACCCAGGGCCGCAGTTGCCCTGGCATGTTTTGTTCAAGGCAGGCATTGGCGCCTGGTTCGATGAAGGCGCCAAGGGGGCCTATGAGCGGCGCTTTCGCATGGGGTTGCCGCAGGAAGTGGAGATCGAACGGGCCTTCCAGCGCTACGGCTATGCCCCGGCAAAAAACCGCCAGGCGTTCCAGCAGCGGGTGCGCGCCTTCCAGATGCACTTTCGGCCCGCCGACTATCGCGGACAACTGGATATCGAGACCTGCGCGATTCTCTATGCGCTGAATGAAAAGTACACCAGTGCCGGCGAGTGACCGGCCATCTGCCGGTTTTTCGCAGGCACTGGTGTAAATCCCCACGCCGCTGATGCGTTTCCAGAACAGGAAATCCGTGCGCGCGCCCTTTGGGGGCCAGACGTCAACGGGTTGGCAGTTTGGTCACCATCATCAGCGTATTGAGGGATCTAGAGATGTCAGTCGCTACCAGTCGCATTGAGGATTCGCTGGCGTCGGCCAGCCCGACTCCAGCAGAAACGCTTTACCAGTTTGATGAATCACCGCTACTGGCCCGCCAGCGCCAGCAGGAGTCCAATGCCCGCAGCTACCCCCGGCGCATTCCCCTGGCGCTCAAGCGGGCCAAGGGCATTTATGTCGAGGACGTTGAAGGCCGTAGCTTTATCGACTGCCTGGCCGGGGCCGGTACATTGGCGCTGGGGCATAACCATCCGGTGGTGATCGAGGCGATCCAACAGGTGCTGCTGGACGAGTTGCCCCTGCATACCCTGGACTTGACCACGCCGGTCAAGGATCAATTTGTGCAAGACCTGTTCGGCCTGTTGCCTGCGGAACTAGCGCGGGAGGCGAAGATCCAGTTTTGCGGCCCGACCGGCACCGATGCGGTGGAAGCCGCGCTGAAACTGGTGCGCACTGCCACGGGGCGTAGCACGGTGTTGTCGTTCCAGGGCGGTTATCACGGCATGAGCCAGGGTGCATTGAGCCTGATGGGCAGCCTGGGGCCGAAAAAGCCGTTGGGTGCCTTGCTGGCCAATGGCGTGCAATTTTTGCCATTCCCCTATGACTACCGCTGCCCGTTCGGCCTGGGCGGGGCAGAAGGGGTCAAGGTCAACCTGCATTACCTGGAAAACCTGCTCAACGACCCGGAGGCGGGCGTATTGCTGCCGGCGGCAGTGATCGTCGAAGTGGTGCAGGGCGAGGGCGGTGTGATTCCGGCCGACCTCGACTGGGTGCGCGGCCTGCGGCGGATTACCGAGCAGGCTGGCGTGGCGTTGATCGTCGACGAAATCCAGAGCGGTTTCGGCCGCACTGGCAAGATGTTTGCCTTTGAACATGCCGGCATTGTCCCGGATGTGGTGGTGCTGTCCAAAGCCATTGGTGGCAGCCTGCCGCTGGCGGTGGTGGTGTATCGCGAGTGGCTCGACACCTGGTTGCCGGGCGCCCATGCCGGCACCTTCCGCGGTAATCAGATGGCCATGGCGGCGGGTTCGGCAGTGATGCGCTACCTCAAGGAACACAGCGTCGCGGATCATGCGGCGGCCATGGGCGAGCGCCTGGCTGAGCACCTGCGCATCCTGCAACGGGACTTCCCGCAACTGGGGGACATTCGCGGGCGCGGCCTGATGCTAGGGGTGGAGCTGGTCAACCCCAGCGGCACGCCCGACGTCCAGGGTCACCCGCCGGTCCATCGGCAACTGGCGCCGCTGGTGCAGCGTGAATGCCTCAAGCGTGGGTTGATCCTGGAACTGGGCGGGCGGCATGGCAGTGTGGTGCGCTTCCTTCCCCCTCTGGTCATCACCGCCGCACAAATCGACCGGGTGGCAGAGATCTTTGGCCGGGCGTTGGCGGCAGCCGTGGCGAGCCTCTAATTTTCCAATGTCGTCGTACGTTCCTACATACATCAGCCACGCGCACTGCGTGGCAGCCTTTTAAGTGACGGAGAACCGCAATGACCTCAGTATTTGACCGCGAAGACATCCTGTTCCAGGTAGTGGTCAACCATGAAGAACAGTATTCCATCTGGCCTGACTACAAAGCCGTGCCAGAAGGCTGGCGCACCGTGGGTAAAAGCGGGATGAAGAAAGAGTGCCTGGCCTACATCGAAGAAGTGTGGACTGATATGCGTCCGTTGAGCCTGCGTCAGAAGATGGACGCCCAGGTAGTCGCTAGCTGAGGTCTGTGGCGAGGGGGCACCCCCGTTGGGCTGCGTAGCAGCCCAAAAACCTGCACTCTCGGTTGACCTGGCATACCTAGGTGGTCTTATTGGGGCTGCTACGCAGCCCAGCGGGGGACAAGCCCCCTCGCCACAGGAAGTCTTGCCGGTATTGCGTTGTTCTCAGGGCGCCAAGGCCTTGATGACCTGATCCACATTCCCTTCCAACTCCGCCACCGGATCCGCGCCGTCGGTGCTCAGCACCAGCAGCTTCGATCCCCCCGCGCTGATGGCCGCTTTCACCGCTTCGGCCGGCTGACGATGGTGCAGCACCAGCGCCACGTCGTTGTCCTTCAGGCTGGCAGTCAGTGCCTGTAGCGCAGCGGCGGACCACTCGGTATCCGGTCGCGGATCGGTGCTGACCAATTCCAGGTTCAACCCACTCACCAGATAAGCAAAATGATCGCTCAGGCTGACCACACTCAGGTTATCGGCCTGGGCCAGGCGTGCCTCGCTGTCGGCAGTCAGCTTGAGCAGGCGTTGCTTGAGGTTGGCCAGGTTGCTGTCGATCTGGGCCTTGGCGCTGGGCGCCAGGCGGCTCAGGTCGGCGGCCATGACATCGGCCATGCGCCCCAGGTTGTTGCTCGATTGCCACGGCTGGCTGTTAAGACCATCCATGGCCCCAGGTTGCAGGGCCACGCCCGGCAAGCCGCCGTCTACCGGGCGCGCGGCGTCCACTTCGACGATGCGGATGTTGCTGCGCCGGGCCACCGGGTACAGCGGGTCATCCGGCCACAGCGAGCGCAGGCCGATGGCTGCGTCGGCGTCCAGCGCCAGGGTGTGCAGGGCCGGCGCACCGCGCCCGGTAAAGTAGGAGGTCTGGCGCGAACCTGGCAGGTTGGCCGGTGCCGCGCGTTCCAGCTTGACCTGGGTGCCCTTGAGCAGGGTTTCGGCCAGGCCGTAGGTTACGGGCAAGGCCGCCAGGACTTTGACCAGTTTGGCGGATTGGGCTGCCATCGGCAGCGGTTTGGCAGTGTCGGCCGCCAGCAGCGGGGTGCTGATCAGGCAAGCGATGGCCAGGACGAGGGGGCGTAGAGCAGAGCGCATTATCCGAGATTCCCTTTCAGGCTGGGGACCGTGCCGCGCGCGATGGCGGCCAGGGCGAAGGCGATGCCGGCGACGAGGATAATCGCGGCACCGGATGGGATAGGCAGGTCGAAGATGATCGGCAGCAGAATCCCGCACAGGGTGCTGACCGTGGCGATCACCACCGAGATCCAGAAGAACCCCTTGAGCGACTGGCTCAACAGGCGCGCCGCAGCGGCCGGAATCACCAGCAGGGCACCCACCAGGATCGCGCCGATGACCTTGACTGCCGCCACGGTGATCAGGGTCACGAGGATCACGAACAGGTAGTCCAGGGTCTTCACGGCCACGCCACGTACGGCGGCCAACTGCGGGTTGAAGCTGGCGAGCATGATGCGGTTGTACAGCGGCAGCGCCAGGGCCATCACCAGCGAGCCGACAACCGCCAGCACCAGCAGGTCATTGCCGTTGACGGTCAGGACCGAACCAAACAGCACGTTCTCCAGGATATGCACGTTGATCTTGCCCGCCAGGATCAGCAACAGGCTTGCGCCCAGCGCCAGGGACACCGAGAGGAACACGCCGATCAGCGTATCGGGGGCCAGGCCGGTGCGGTTGCGCAGGTAGTTGAGCAGGATGCCGAACAACAGGCAGTAACCGAACAGGCTGCCGTAAGGCCCGGTGTAGGGTTCCCCCAGCAGAATGCCCACGGCCACGCCGGTGAGTGCGGCGTGGCCCACAGCTTCGGAGAAGAACGCAAAGCGTTTGACCACCACCAGCGTACCCAGGCCGCCCAGCACCGGGCCGATCAATAGGCCGGCGAGCAGGGCGTTGACCACAAACCCATAGGCCAGGGCTTCCGGCAGGTAGCCGGAGGAGGCCCAGCCCTGGACCATCAAGCGAAAGGCTTCGTAGCTCATTGGGCTGCGCTCCGTGGGTGAGTGGAAAACAGCGTCAGCAAGCGCTCCGGGGTCAGTGCCTCTTTGGGCGTGGCGTCGAACAGCAAGCGGCGGTTCAGGCCGGTGACACGGTCCGCCAGGCGACCGACGGCCTCTAGGTCGTGTTCGATCCACAGCACGGTGATCCCGGCCTGGCGCCAGTCGCCCAGCAGGCGTTCGAACACCTGGATCCCGGCTTCGTCGAGGGCTGACATCGGCTCATCGAGGACCAGCAATTGCGGCGCCGGGATCAAGCCCTGGGCCAGCAACACACGCTGGCGCTCACCGCCGGACAGCGCGCCCATGCGGCGTTTGCGCTTGTCTTGCATGCCCACGCGCTCCAGCGCTTCGCCAATCGCGCCGGCGTAATGCCGTGACAAGCCGAGAAAGGCCGGGCGCCGCTGGCACATCGCGGCCATAAAGTCATCGACGGTCATCGGCAGGCCCCGGTCGAATTCCAAGGCCTGGGGCACGTAGCCGATGGTGCCGGGAGTACCCGGCCAATGCAGGCTCAGTTGGCCCTGGTGCGGTGTCTGCCCCAGCAGGGTCTTGATCAGCGAGCTCTTGCCGCCGCCGTTAGGGCCGACCAGGGCGTGGATACTGCCCGGTTGCACCTGGAAGCTGACGTTATCGAGGATCGCGGTACGGCCCAGGGTCAGAGAGACGTTATCGAACTCAATCGTTGGGCCGATGCTGGCCACATTCAGGTGTTCAGCCGCCGTCATGCCCCCGACTCCTGAATGGCGCGGACCACGGTATTGAGGTTGCCGGTCATTTCCACTTCATATTTATCGGCGCTGTATTCACCGTAGGAAATATGCGACAGCGGGTACAGCTTGACCCCCGACTCGCGCTGGATCGTATCGACGTAGGAGGACGGGAAATCCATCTCCGAGAAAATCACCTTCACGTCCAGTTCGCGCAGTTGGTCGATGGTTTTCTTCAGTTGGCTCGGGCTTGGCTCGATGCCATGGGCCGGTTCCACTACGGCGGTCACTTCCAGGCCGAACTCGCGCAACAGATAGTCGTAGGCGGCATGCACCGTGGCCACGCGCAGGTCGGCGTTGGGCGCGCTGGTGAGCTTGGCCAGGGCATCGGCGCGCATCTGCCGCAGGCGTTTGCCATAGGCGCGGGCGTTCTGGGTGTAGGTCTTGGCGTTGTCTGGGTCGAGCTTGCCCAGTTCCCGGGCGATATTGTTGACCTGGGCGATGGACGCGCTGATGGACAGGAAGGTGTGCGGGTTGACCACCTTGCCGGCGCCACGGGCCGCGTTGCCGGTGGCCGCCAGCAACGGCACATTGGCGTTGGCTTCTATCACCGGGATGTCCGGGCGCTCGCTGGTGGCGATCATGCGGTCGGCAAAGTCATCATGGCCCACGCCGTTGAGCACGATCACGTCCAAGGTGCCGATGCGCTTGATATCTTCGGCGCGCGGCTCGTAGGCATGGGGGTTGAAGCCGGCCGGAATCAGCGGCACCACTTCGGCCTTGTCGCCGACGATATTCGCCACGTAGCTGTAGTAAGGGTGCAGGGTGATACCGATACGCAGGCGCTTGGCCGCCTCGGCATTGGCCAGGGGGGTCAGCAAGACGCTGAACAGGCCCACCAGCAGCAGGCGGAGCAAGGGAGATGACATAGACATGGGTAATCGATCTTCTCTCGGAGACAGCGTGAATTCAGTGGCGATGCTGGCGGGTGACACCAGCGTCGAATTGCGCAACGACCTGCTGCCAGCCAGCGGCGATCAGCCCCTGGTCGCTCAGGTCAGTGGGGGCAGCCAGGTTGGTGCTGCGGTTGAGCCAGATATCCGGCTCGGTGCCGTTCACGCGCATCAGCAGCGAACCGCTGGTGTCATTGGCCTGGCTCAAGCCCAGGTACGCCGAAGGCGCCAGCAATTGCCAGCGGTGATCGCCACGGCTGACCGAACTGGCGTCCTGGGCGAAGGGCGCGAAGCCTTCTTCGGCCAGTTGCGCGGGCGTCGGCAGGGTGCTTTGTTCCTGCGCCAGCAACTGGATCTCATCCAGAGTCACCCGCAGGTCTGCGTAGATGCCTTGCTCGGCGGCGCTCAAGTCGCGACGGGCGTCCAATTGATGGCTGACCACCGCCTCGACTTCCTGGGTTTCGCCATGCAGCGACACCACGGTGCCGGCGACGGCCAGGATGATCAGGCACAGCAACAGGACGTAGAGGGTCTCGTGGCCGGCACCGGCCGGCCGGACAACCTGGGTATTGCCTGGGTTCGCACGGGTCATGGTGCCTGGATATCCGCTTGGTCGATCTCGACAACGTGGCCGGGACCGGCGTCAAACAGCACGTAGAACTCGCTGGCAGGTTTCTTGAAGGTCAACGTCGAGTCGGCCCCCAGCTTGCCGGGCACCAGGATGGTTTCGTCGTAGCCGATCACATCCAGGGTCACGCCGGGCGCGCCGCTGCCATCGGAGAAGCCGCCGGTGCACTGGATCTGCTCGCCGGGGATTTCCTTGCACTCGCACATCGGGTTGTGGGCCAGGGCTTGGGTGCTTGCGCCGGCGCAGAGGATCAGCACGGCGCAGGCGCGGGTCAGGCGAATCAAAGTCATGGTTTAACTCCTTGCTTGGTCAACCAGGCGACGGTGGCAGGCGAAGCCTGACTCAAGGGAATGGAAGCCTGCTGCATGCTGCCGTCCCAGCCTTCCATGGTGATCCACAGTTCGGCGTCAGGCGATGTGCGTTCAGGAACAGGCAGGGCGGCGCCCATGCGGTACGGGGTGCCGAAGAAAATCACCCCGGCGGCGCGCAGGCTGCGGGGTTTGCCGATGCGCAGGTAAGTGGCCTTGACCTGCTTGACGCACTCTTTGCACAGCGCGGCATTGAAGGATTTCATCGGGCCGGCCGGGTCCGGGCGTGGGGCTTCGTTGCGCAGTTCGGCCAGTGTCAGGCTCCACGGGCCGACCTGTACCTCGCCCACTTCACGTTCGCCCAGACCGCTGTCACCGCGAAACAGCGCGGCATCGGCAAAGTACTTGGGCATGAACCCCAGGGGCACCAGCAACAGCAGGATATTGATGTGGAAGCGCCATTTCAGCCAAAAGGCCCGCAGTGGCGAGGGCGGTTGCACGGTAGTGGCCTTGTTCATCGTGTGCCCTCCGGGCTTTCGGTGTGCAGGGCTGGCGTGGCTTGGGAGTGCTCGGCCTGGCGTTGTGCCTTGTTGTTGCGCTTGAACGCATGCAGCGTCGCCAGCGCGGTGCGCTTGCTCCAGATCAGCAGCCCGCTGAGGACCATCATGCTCAGCAACAGGCCGAAAAACGCCCAGATCAGCTTGATCCACAGGCCGCCAAAGTCGCCGGTGTGCAGTGGGCGCATGGACTCGGTGACGAACTCCAGGGCCGAGCGGTCGGACAGCAGGTGCGAGGAGGCGATTTCCCCGTTATAGGGGTTGATGTCGGCAAACTGGTACATCAATGGGTACCAGCCGCGCCCGCCAATGCTCAGGTGGCTATAGGCGGTGCTTGGCAGGCTGATGAAGCTGGCCTCCAGCCCGGGAATGCGTTCGGTCGCAATGCGGATAGCTTCGTCGATGGGCACCATGGGGGCCGGCACGCCAGGGGCTGACATCGGCACTTTGTCCCGGCTGATCACCGGCACAATCGGCGCCGTGGAAATAGTGATCTGGTTATCCGACAGCGCTGCTTCAATCAGGAACCAGGTGCCGGTGATGGAGATCACGGCGATAAACCAGATCGACCAGATCCCGCTCAGGCGATGAAAGTCGCCCCAGAAGATCCGTGCACCATGCTTGAAACGCAGGGTGGGTTTGAAAAAACCTTTCCAGAAGCGTTTGTAGACCACCAGGCCGGTGACCAGAGATGCCAGCATCGGCAAGCCGAGAAACGACACCAGATACCAGCCCCAGCTGTAGCCATTGGTGAAGGGCACTAGCCACCACCCATGCAGGGCGCGGGTGAATTGCTCGAAATTGAACGCCGGACTGATGCCCTGGATCACCCCGGTGTAGGGGTTGACGTAGACAGTCACGGCGCGCCCGTCGGGGTAGGTGACCCGGGACATCAGCGCAAAGTGGGATTCGTCGTGGCGACTCAGGTCGGTGACAATCAGATCGGGTTCGGCGCGGTTCATGGCCTTGATGATCTGGTCATAGCTCAGCGGCTCGGCGTTGTCCGAGGGTTTGTTGGCGCGCATTTCCGGGTTCACCAGCCAGACGATTTCCTGGCTGACCACCGCCAGGGTCCCGGTGACGCAGACGATCAGTACGAAGAACCAGATGGGCAATGCCAGCCAGCTGTGTACGAGAAACCAGAGTTTGGAGCGTGACTTCTTCGACATGTCTATGGGGGTCTTGATCGGAGGGGGGCAAAGAAGGCCCGGGAAAGGCCGGTCGTAGCTTTTGCTTACGCGACGGGCTGTATCTAAGTTAAGACGGATGAGAATCGCAAAACCCTAAGGCGGAAATGAAAGCAAATGTTTCCAATGCGCAACAACCACCCTGTAGGAGCCGGCTCGCCAGCGAAAATCTCCAACGATTGCGCGGGTTACCGGTTATCCCGTGGTGTTCTCGGTTTTTTCGCCGGCAAGCCGGCCCCTACAGGTGATTGGGTTTAGGCAAACTGGTCCTTGGCGCGCTGGCGGATCTGTTCCTCGGTCAGTTCTTCTTTATGGGTGGCGAGAAACCAGACGTGCCCGAAGGGATCTTTCACTGTGCCGGAGCGGTCGCCGTAGAACCGATCCTCGGGTTCGCAAATGCCTGTGCCGCCGGCCGCGATCGCTTGTTTGTACTGCGCGTCGACGTCCGCCACATAGAGGTGCAAGCCAACACTGGCAGGATGCTCTCCAGGGGTGCCAAGTGGCATTTCGGCACAAGGTGATGCCAGCATGATCGGCGAGTCGCCAATGCGCAGCTCGGCATGGCCGACCTTGCCGTCGGGCATATCCAGGCGCATGACAACGGTGGCACCGAAGGCCTTCTTGTAGAACTCGATGGCTTCAGCGGCCTTTTCGATACCCAGGTAGGGCGTGATGCTGTGATAGCCCTCGGGGATAGGGTTGACGCTCATTTCGCTCTCCTTGATGGTTTGTTCTGGGGCCCGGTTTTTCCGGTGTTTTCACTATAGGCCAAGTTTTTTCTGGCCTCTGGGCAGCCGACGACCGTGCTGTTTCGGCGCCTTTAACATTTCCTCGAACAGAGGCTTGACCTTGACTTAACTAGAGGTCTTACCCTGCGTGGCACCTACAGCTAAAGGGGATTTGTCATGCAGGCTTGCGCGAAAAGTTATGGTTTTACCCAATTGATCGAGTTTCAGATCGAGCCCCGCCAGCAGTGCGCGCTGGTGTTGGCGCTGTCTGAGCAGACCGAGCGCCTGGCCCAAGGCCATGAGGGGTTTCTGAGTGCCAGTGTGCAGGTCAGTGATGATGGGCGGCGAGTGCTCAACTACCTGCAATGGCGGACCCGCGCAGATGGCGAGGCGGCGTTCAATCGCCTGGAGTGCGAGGGCGGGGACTTCTGGACCTTGATTTGCGCCCATCAGGCCACGGCCGTGACGTTCGGTTCATTCCAGGTGCTGCGCAGTATCGAGCGCAGCGCCGACAATGCATTGGCGTGCAACCTATATCGATAGATGCAACATGCGTTCGCCTTGCAGGGTTTCCCCTGGGCGGCGCTTGTTGACCGCCAGTTCCCCGATCTTGATCAGGCGTGTGCGTGTGATGTTGCGGCTCAGGCCGAGCAAATTGGCGGTGTGCACCTGGTTGTAGTGACTGAAGCGGTAGGCGGCGCGTAGCAGCGCGTCTTCGACCTTCTCATGGAGCGCGCCGGCCTGTTCGTCAAACAGCTTCTGGAAGGCCCGCTCCAACAAGGCTTCGGCACTACTGTCGAGCCCGTGATGACTGTCGTCGTGGCGCTCGATGCGCATGTTCGACAGGCGCAGGTCGTCGCGCTCGATCACACCGTTGCGGCAAATCAGCAAGGTGTGATGAATGACGTTTTCCAGCTCGCGGATATTGCCCGGCCAACTGTAGCGCTTGAGCTTGTGCTCGGCCTCGGGGCTGATGGTGATGGGGCCGTAGCCCAGGCGCTGGCTATAGGCGTCGATAAAGTGGCGGGTCAGGGGCAGGATATCGCCTGGACGTTCGCGCAACGGGCTCAGTTCCAGGCTGACCACGTCCAGGCGGTAATACAGGTCTTCACGGAAATGCCCGGCGTTGATGGCCCTTTCCAGTTGCACATTGGTCGCCGCCAACACCCGTACATCGATGGCAATGCTCTTGCGTGAGCCCAGGCGCACCACTTCGCGTTCTTGCAGGACGCGCAGCAGCTTGACCTGGATGGCCATGGGCAGGTCCCCGATCTCATCGAGGAACAAAGTGCCGCCGTCGGCCTCTTCGAACCAGCCGGCCTTGGCGCTGAGGGCGCCGGTGAACGCGCCTTTTTCATGGCCGAACAACTCCGCTTCCACCAGGGATTCGGAAAATGCCCCGCAATTCACCGCGACGAAGGGCCGGTTGCGCCGGGCGCTGAGGGTGTGGATGTGGCGGGCCACCAGTTCTTTACCGGTGCCGGTTTCGCCGATGATTAGCACGCTGGCCTCGCTGGGGGCCACTTGCTGGATATGCGCGAGCAGCGCCTGGGACTTGGGGTCTTCGAAGACTTGCGCGGTGGCGCGAATCGACGTGGCAAGGGCGGGCGAGGGCGGTAGGGTTAAAAGCTGCATGGGCACCTCTAGGAATAGAACGTTGGCGTCGGCAGGGACTGGTTCAGGGCCCAGTCGCCCGGTTCGTGGAGCTAGTAGTCCACCGGATCGTGCAGGCTTTGGGTGTGCAGGTCGCGCCAGTGGCGGCGATCAGCCGCTTGGCGGCTTGCAAGGGGATGGCAGGGCGCTATAAAGGCTGGGTCAGACCTTTGCGGTGGCGGGCAGTACATCGTTGGCAATCATTTCGCCAAACGGCCCGGTGAGGTTGGTGATGCCGCGTCCGGCCAGGCTGGCGTAGGGTTCGGGCAGCAGCGGGAATACCAGCTCGGCAAAGCGATAGGCCTCTTCCAGGTGCGGGTAGCCGGAGAAGATGAAGCTCTCGATACCCAGGTCGGCGTATTCCTTGATCCGTTCGGCCACTTGCTGTGGGTTGCCCACCAGCGCGGTGCCGGCGCCCCCGCGTACCAGGCCGACGCCGGCCCACAGGTTGGGGGCGATTTCCAGGTTGTCGCGCCGACCATCGTGCAGGGCGGCCATGCGGCGCTGGCCTTCGGAGTCAAAGCGCGAGAAGGATTTTTGCGCGGCGGCGATGGTCTCGTCGCTGATGTGTTCGATCAACTTGGCTGCGGCCTTCCAGGCCTCGTCTTCGGTTTCGCGCACGATCACATGCAGGCGGATCCCGAACTTGACGGTGCGGCCATGGCGCGCCGCACGTTCGCGCACATCGGCGAGTTTCTCGGCGACAGCTGCGGGCGGCTCGCCCCAGGTCAGGTACACGTCGACCTGTTCGGCGGCGAGGTTGTGGGCCGCATCGGACGAGCCGCCGAAGTACAGCGGTGGGTAAGGTTTCTGGACTGGCGGATAGAGGGCCTTGGCGTTCTGCACCTTGAGGTGTTTGCCTTCAAAGTCGACAGACTCGCCTTGCAATACCCGACGCCAGATCTTGAGGAACTCATCGGTCACCTCATAACGTTCGCTATGGTCGAGGAAACTGCCGTCGCCACGGTTTTCATCGGGGTCGCCGCCGGTCACCACATTGATCAGCAGGCGGCCGTTGGACAGGCGGTCAAGGGTGGCGGCCATGCGCGCGGACACGGTGGGCGAGATGATCCCGGGGCGGATCGCCACTAGGTAACGCAGGCGTTCGGTCAAAGGCACCAGTGCCGAGGCAATCACCCAGGAGTCTTCGCAGGAGCGGCCAGTGGGAATCAGCACGCCGTGATAACCAAGATTGTCGGCGGCCTGGGCTACTTGCTTCAAATAGTTGAGGGTGACCGGGCGCGCGCCTTGGGTGGTCCCGAGGAAATGGCCGTCGCCATGGGTGGGAAGAAACCAGAAAACATCCATGACAAGTCCTTGAGCGATGTTCGACAGAGAGTGTTGCCTGATCAACAGTTATCTAAACAACAGTTGCGGCGTGGGGGGGACCGTTATAGATCGTCTGGTTTATTCCGTAAACGAACGTATTTCTCTATTTATAGATCTATAAGGAATATGCTGGATTGGCTGATAGCGACTATCACAGAGGATGATTTTCCCCCGGGAAGGCGCGGGAGTAGCCTGTGTTCATTGCCTTGACCCCGATTCGCAGGACCTTCGTCATGAACCATTGCCTCTCTGTTTCCCTGTTGCTGATTGCCTCTTTCCTCGCCGGTTGTGCCGCTCAGCCGGGACCCGAACTGCGCCCGTATACAGCCGAGGAAACCAGGCAATTGGCGATGGAGGGGCTCAACCGTCGCGGTTTGTCGTTTGACGAATATCAGCAGAAGAAAGCCGAACTGGCGGCCCGGCCACAGAAGCAGTTTGGTTTTGATCGCCAGGGCGAAATGAATGCCGAACGCAACGTGACGTTGCATGGCCGTCCGAGCTAAAGCATTGGTTATGGTCCCGAGCCCGAGGTTCCCCGCAGGAACTTCGGGCTTTTTGTTTTCCATCCTTTTCATCGAGCCTGTTAAGCTCAATTTCAGGAGCGTTCCTACGCACTTTTCAATTCTTTAACGGCATCCGATCGGGTTAACCTGACGATCTCTGTACTGGTCGCTGCCCCTGGGATGCTGATCTCGGGAACATGCTCTGCGGGTCTTTAACGTCATGAATAAACGTCCTTTGTATTTCGACTACGCCGCCACCACACCGGTGGATGAGCGGGTCATCCAGGTCATGGTCGAGTGCCTGGGTTTCAATGCCAATTTCGGTAACCCCGCGTCCAGCTCCCATGCGTTTGGCCAGCAGGCCCGGCACACGGTCGAGCAGGCACGCCGGCAGGTGGCAGAGCTGGTCGGCGCCCAGCCCGAACAGATCGTCTGGACCTCGGGCGCCACCGAGTCCAACAACCTGGCGCTCAAGGGCGTGACCCAGGCGCGGGGCGTGGCCGGTGGTCATATCATCACCAGCCAGATCGAGCACAAGGCGACATTGGACACTGCGCGCCAATTGCAGGAAGCAGGGATTGCCGTGACCTACCTGGTGCCGGACGCCGACGGCCTGATCACCGCCGAGGCGGTCAGCCAGGCCCTGCGTGAAGACACGTTCCTGGTGTCGTTGATGTTGGTCAACAATGAGCTGGGTACGCTCAACGACATCCCGGCCATTGGCGCGCGAGTGCGTGAGCATGGCGCGCTGTTGCATGTGGATGCGGCGCAAGGGGCGGGCAAGGTCGAGATCGACCTGGCGCGTTGGCCGGTCGACCTTATGTCGTTTTCTGCACACAAACTGTATGGCCCCAAAGGCATTGGTGCGTTGTATGTCGGGCCCAGGGCGCAGCAGAACGTTACGGCGCAGATCCACGGCGGTGGCCATGAAGGCGGGCTGCGCTCGGGCACCCTGGCGACCCACCAGATCGCCGGCATGGGCAGCGCTTTTGCCTTGGCTGCGCAATTTTTCGCTGAAGAGTCGGCGGGAATTGTCGCGTTGCACCAGCGTCTGCTTGAGCAAGTGCAGGCTATGCCCGGCGTGCGCCTGAACGGCAGTGCCACCCAGCGTATTCCCCACACCTTGAGCCTGACTTTCAACGAAGGCGAGTTCAATTCGGCGGCCTTGAGCGCGGGTATCGCTTTTTCGGCGACGTCTGCCTGCAATTCGGCAAGCAATGCGCCGTCCCATGTACTGCTTGCCCTGGGGCATGATGCGCGCAGCGCCGGTCGCACTATTCGCCTGAGCCTGGGGCGGTATACCACTGAGCAGGATATCGACCAGGCGGTGCAATTGATCAAGAGCTCGTTGGCCAGCGCACCGGCCTTCTGGGCGGTTTGAAACACATAACAATTATTAGTGGTTAGCAGGAGACAAGATGAGTACGCAGCCTTTGACCCATGGAACGGTTCCCCAGCGCCTGGCGCATACCCGCGAGTTGATGAAACGGGAGGGGATCGATGCCCTTCTGGTGCCATCGGCCGACCCGCACCTGTCCGAATACTTGCCGGGCTACTGGCAGGGACGGCAGTGGTTGTCGGGGTTTCATGGGTCGGTAGGTACGCTGATCGTCACGGCTGATTTTGCCGGCGTCTGGGCTGACAGCCGTTACTGGGAGCAGGCAACCAAGGAACTGGGTGGCAGCGGCATTGAGCTGGTGAAACTGCAACCGGGGCAGCCCGGCCCGCTGGAATGGCTGGGTGAACAAACCCCGGAAGGTGGGGTAGTGGCAGTGGACGGTGCGGTGATGGCCGTTGCGTCCGCCCGTACCCTGGGCGCCAAGCTGGCGGAGCGGGGTGCTCGCCTGCGTACCGATATCGATCTATTGAGCGAGGTCTGGACCGACCGTCCCGCGCTGCCAAGCCAGCCGATCTATGAGCACCTGCCGCCCCAGGCCACTGCCAGCCGGGTCGAAAAGCTCGCGGCACTGCGTGCCAGCCTGAAGGAAAAGGGCGCGGATTGGCATTTCATTGCCACCCTGGATGACATCGCCTGGCTGTTCAACCTGCGCGGTGCAGATGTTTCGTTCAACCCGGTGTTTGTGTCGTTCGCCCTGATCAACCAGCAGCAGGCAACGCTGTTTGTTGCCTTGAGCAAGGTCGATGCACAGTTGCGCGGGTTGCTGGAGCGGGATGGCGTGACGCTGCGTGACTACAGTGAGGTGGCTGCGGCCCTGGCTCAAGTGCCGGACGGTGCCAGCCTGCAGATCGATCCGGCGCGTGTTACCGCAGGGTTGCTGGGTAACCTGGGTAGTGGCGTCAAGCTGGTGGAAGGCATCAACCCGACCACGCTGGCCAAGTCCCGTAAAAGCCTGGCGGATGCCGAGCATATTCGCCGGGCGATGGAACAGGATGGCGCAGCGCTGTGCGAGTTTTTCGCCTGGCTGGACTCGGCCCTGGGGCGTGAGCGCGTCACCGAACTGACGATTGACGAACACCTGACGGCAGCGCGCGCCCGGCGCCCGGATTATGTGTCGTTGAGTTTCAATACCATCGCCGCGTTCAATGGCAATGGCGCGATGCCCCATTACCATGCCACGCAAGAAGAGCACGCGGTGATCGAGGGCGATGGCCTGCTGTTGATCGATTCCGGTGGCCAGTATCTGGGCGGTACCACGGATATCACGCGGATGGTGCCAATCGGCACGCCGAGCGAGGAACAAAAACGTGATTGCACGCGGGTGCTCAAGGGCGTGATTGCTCTGTCACGCGCGCAATTTCCCAAGGGCATTCTCTCGCCATTGCTGGACGCGATCGCCCGTGCGCCGATCTGGGCCGAAGGCGTGGATTATGGCCATGGTACCGGGCATGGGGTGGGTTACTTCCTCAATGTCCATGAAGGCCCGCAGGTGATTGCCTACCAGGCCGCGGCTGCACCGCAAACCGCCATGCAGCCGGGAATGATCACCTCTATTGAGCCTGGCACATATCGTCCGGGGCGTTGGGGGGTGCGTATCGAGAACCTGGTGTTGAACCGGGAGGCGGGTAAGACCGAGTTCGGTGAGTTCCTCAAGTTCGAAACCCTGACTCTGTGCCCGATCGATACCCGTTGCCTGGTACCATCATTGCTGACGCTCGAGGAGCGGCAGTGGTTCAACGACTATCACGCCGAGGTGCGGCAGCGCTTGAGCCCGTTGCTCAGTGGCGCCGCGTTGGAGTGGTTGCAGGTGCGTACGGCGGCTATATAAGGACTGACTGCTCGCAGGTCCAGGCCTGCGAGTAGCATATAGGCGTCAACTCAAGGCTTCGCGTACAAAATCCAGGCGATCCTGGCCGAAGAACAGTTGTTGACCGACAAACATGCTGGGCGCACCAAACACGCCACGGGCAATCGCCTCATCAGTCTTGCGCTTGAGGGCGTCCTTTACTGCCTCATTCTGGGTCAGTTCCAGCACCTGTGCAGGGTCGAAGCCGTGTTCCGCCAGGACCTGCGCTACGACTGCTGGATCACCCAGGTTACGCCCGTCCACCCATAACGCCCGGAACAGGCAATCTATAAAGTCAATAAAACGCTCTGGCTGGTGCAGTTGAATGCCGGTGACGGCGCGCATCAGTGTCAGGGTGTTGATGGGGAAGTGCGGGTTGAACTTGAGGGGCACACCGTAACGCTTGGCGTAACGTGCCAGGTCTTGCAGCATGTAGCGGCCCTTGGCCGGGATAGTGATGGGGGAGGCGTTGCCAGTGGCTTTGAAGATGCCGCCCAGCAGGATCGGCTGGTACACCAGTTGGCTGCCGGTTTCAGCACAGATACCGGGCAGTTGGGTGTAGGCCAGGTAGGTGGTGGGGCTACCGAGATCGAAGAAGAACTCCAGGGTTTTGCTCATTTCGGATACTCGCTGCTTATTGTTATGTAGGCGTGCTTACCAGGTTTCGTTCCAGGGACGCAGGTCCAGCTCGAAGGTCCAGGCGTCCCGTGGCTGGCTGTGCAAGTGCCAATAGTTGTCGGCGATATGCTCTGGATCAAGGATGCCATCCTGATCCTTGAGAGCGTATTTGGTTGGGAAGTTGTCGCGGATGAAGTCGGTGTCAATGGCGCCATCCACCACCACATGGGCCACATGGATGTTCATCGGTCCAAGCTCACGCGCCATGCTTTGAGCGAGGGCGCGAATGCCGTGCTTGGCCCCGGCGAAGGCAGCGAAGCCGGCGGCGCCGCGTAACCCGGCGGTGGCACCGGTAAACAGGATCGTCCCGCGCCGGCGGGTCACCATGCGCTTGGCTACTTCCCGGGCATTCAGGAAGCCTGAGAAGCAGGCCATCTCCCAAATCTTGAAATATTTGCGTGCGGTTTCTTCGAGGATGCTGCAAGGCACATTGGCGCCAATGTTGAACACAAAGGCCTCAATCGGACCCAGCTCGCTTTCGATCTGCTCGATCAGCGCGATCACCTCGTCCTCCTTGCGCGCATCGCAGGCAAAGCCGTGAGCTTCGCCGCCAGTGGCTTGAATACTCGCTACCAGTGGCTGCAGCTTGTCGGCACTACGTCGGGTGACGCAGGCCACATAACCTTCACGGGCAAAGCGCTTGGCGATGGCGCCGCCTGTAGCGTCGCCTGCGCCGACGACCAGTACGATTTTCTTATTTTCAGTCATGGGAGGTCCTTTGGTAAACGATCGTTAACTAAACGAACGTTATGCTACGCTTTGGCATGCGTCAAGGTGGTGAATTCAAGGGGAGAGGCGATGCGCTATTCAGTCAGTCACAAGCAGCAAACCAGGGATAAACTCCTACAGAGCAGTGCGGCCCTGGCAAAAAAAGAAGGGTTTGCCAGTGTTGGAGTGGATGGCTTGATGAAGGCCATTGGCTTGAGTGGGGGGGCGTTTTATAGCCACTTTTCCTCGAAGGACGCATTGTTCAGCTCAATCGTCGAGCACGAGTTGAGCCAAAGCCTTGAGCGTTTGGGGGAAGGGGAGGGGCAGAGTCGAGAACGCCTGGATCGATGCCTCAAGATCTACTTGAGCATGGCCCACGTGGAGCAAGTGCAAGAAGGGTGTGCGTTGCCGAGCATGGGGGCGGAAATTGCCCGTGCTGATATAGCCGTACGCCAGCAGGCGCAGGAGTGGATCTGTCGGTTGCAGGCCAACTGGGCGCGGACTTTGGAGAGTGACAGCTTGGCCTGGGCGATCTTGTCCCAGTGTGTGGGGGCACTGGTGGTGGCTAGAATGATGGTTGACCCGAATCTTCAAGCACAGGTGCTTTCATCGAGCTATAAAGAGCTCAGCCAGAGAATCGCCCAACCATGACCATTTACTTGCAGAGTACGATCATGCTGCGGCTGGTATAGCCGGCAGGGTTGATACCGAAAGGGTAATCACCCGGCTCTTCGGTGTTGTCGCCGGACTTGGCGATGACCCGGTAGCCCTTCTTGCCACACGAGTTGGCTGCGCTGGCGTAGCACTGGTCCCAGGAGGAGGACAGGCCAGAGCAGTTGATATGCAGCCCTTTCTTTCCGCGTTTGACTTCTGTCTTGGTGGTTGCGGCACACCCCGCCATGGCGATGACTACAAGCACTATCAAAATTCGCTTCATTACCATCCTTAATAGCCGCGCCGCTGGAATGCCCGATGCTGGCTTTGCTCGCTCTCAAGTGTAGCGTTCGTGTATGTCCTTATACGAAAATCTCCATGACTGACACTGAGTTACGGCCTAAACATGGCCTAATTGAGCGGCAAATGCCAGAGCTTCGTTAAATCCTGTCTCAATCTGCCGCGACGATTGGCTTTGACTGGCTGCGCATGGTCAGCGTCGCGCCCACGGACGCCAGGATAATGCAGGCGATAGCGAGCCATTGGGCCAGGGACAGGTATTCCTGGAGGAAAAACAGGCCGGAAAGCGCGCCGAATGCGGGCTCGATACTCATTAGAGTGCCGAAGGTGCGTGCGGGCAGACGGGTCAGAGCGACCATCTCCAGGGTATAGGGGAGGGCGGTGGAAAGAATCGCCACGCCAATGGCGATGGGAATCAATGAGGGTGTGAGCAGGGCGCTACCGGCGTGGACGATACCGATAGGGGCTACGAACAGTGCGGCGATCATTACCCCAAGGGCGGCTGTTTGGACGCCGTTGTCCGCGCCAGCTTTTTGCCCGAACAGAATATAGAGTGCCCAGCAGATACCCGCACCTAGTGCGTAGGCTGCCCCGGTCAAGTCGATGCCTTGGCTGGCTTCACCAACCGGTATCAATAGCAGCAGGCCGATGACGGCCAAGGCTATCCACAAGAAGTCAACAGCGCGCCGCGAGGCATAGATGGCCACCGCCAGTGGGCCAGTGAATTCCAGGGCCACTGCAATTCCCAAGGGCACGGTGCGCAATGACATATAGAAGAGAAAGTTCATGCCGCCCAACGCCATCCCGTAGACGATGACGGTCCGCAGCGACTTGGCGGTGAGTTTTGCACGCCAGGGGCGAAGCAGCAGCAGCATGATGATGCTGGCGAAAACCAGGCGCAGGGTGGTAGTGCCTTGGGCGCCGACAATCGGGAACATGCTTTTGGCCAGCGAGGCGCCTGACTGGATCGAGGCCATGGCAATCAGCAGCAGGCCGACAGGGAAAAGCGCTGAACCCAGGCTGCGGGATGAGGTGGTCATTGGGGGTGTTTGTCCAGGGTCATATAAAGGCAGAGGCCGCTATGATGATCAACTGGTTCGCAATGGGCAATATATTGCTCAGTTTTGTACGTATTCTCTTTAAAGCGACGGATATTGAGTGTCTAGATAGAAAAACCACATTAACCCTTGACGGCGAATTATATCTGTCTATAATTCGCCCCACTTCCGGCGCAGTCGAAACGGAAAACTCCTTGGTAAACAATGAGTTATGCAGAATTCGACAGTGGGTTGCTTCAGTTCATCGAGGCCAAAAGGAAGTTGAAAAAGAGGTGTTGACAGCAGCGTGTAACGCTGTAGAATTCGCCTCCCGCTGACGAGAGATCGGAGGCGCAAGTGGTTGAAGTTGTTGAGAAAAACCTCGAAAACTTCTGAAAATAACCACTTGACAGCAAATGAGGCTGCTGTAGAATGCGCGCCTCGGTTGAGACGAAAGATCTTAACCAACCGCTCTTTAACAACTGAGTCAAGCAATTCGTGTGGGTGCTTGTGGAGTCAGACTGATGGTCAACAAGATTATCAGCATCACAAGTTACTCCGCGAGAAATCAAAGATGTAACCAACGATTGCTGAGCCAAGTTTAGGGTTTCTTAAAAACCCAAAGATGTTTGAACTGAAGAGTTTGATCATGGCTCAGATTGAACGCTGGCGGCAGGCCTAACACATGCAAGTCGAGCGGTAGAGAGAAGCTTGCTTCTCTTGAGAGCGGCGGACGGGTGAGTAATGCCTAGGAATCTGCCTGGTAGTGGGGGATAACGTTCGGAAACGGACGCTAATACCGCATACGTCCTACGGGAGAAAGCAGGGGACCTTCGGGCCTTGCGCTATCAGATGAGCCTAGGTCGGATTAGCTAGTTGGTGGGGTAATGGCTCACCAAGGCGACGATCCGTAACTGGTCTGAGAGGATGATCAGTCACACTGGAACTGAGACACGGTCCAGACTCCTACGGGAGGCAGCAGTGGGGAATATTGGACAATGGGCGAAAGCCTGATCCAGCCATGCCGCGTGTGTGAAGAAGGTCTTCGGATTGTAAAGCACTTTAAGTTGGGAGGAAGGGTTGTAGATTAATACTCTGCAATTTTGACGTTACCGACAGAATAAGCACCGGCTAACTCTGTGCCAGCAGCCGCGGTAATACAGAGGGTGCAAGCGTTAATCGGAATTACTGGGCGTAAAGCGCGCGTAGGTGGTTAGTTAAGTTGGATGTGAAATCCCCGGGCTCAACCTGGGAACTGCATTCAAAACTGACTGACTAGAGTATGGTAGAGGGTGGTGGAATTTCCTGTGTAGCGGTGAAATGCGTAGATATAGGAAGGAACACCAGTGGCGAAGGCGACCACCTGGACTGATACTGACACTGAGGTGCGAAAGCGTGGGGAGCAAACAGGATTAGATACCCTGGTAGTCCACGCCGTAAACGATGTCAACTAGCCGTTGGGAGCCTTGAGCTCTTAGTGGCGCAGCTAACGCATTAAGTTGACCGCCTGGGGAGTACGGCCGCAAGGTTAAAACTCAAATGAATTGACGGGGGCCCGCACAAGCGGTGGAGCATGTGGTTTAATTCGAAGCAACGCGAAGAACCTTACCAGGCCTTGACATCCAATGAACTTTCTAGAGATAGATTGGTGCCTTCGGGAACATTGAGACAGGTGCTGCATGGCTGTCGTCAGCTCGTGTCGTGAGATGTTGGGTTAAGTCCCGTAACGAGCGCAACCCTTGTCCTTAGTTACCAGCACGTCATGGTGGGCACTCTAAGGAGACTGCCGGTGACAAACCGGAGGAAGGTGGGGATGACGTCAAGTCATCATGGCCCTTACGGCCTGGGCTACACACGTGCTACAATGGTCGGTACAGAGGGTTGCCAAGCCGCGAGGTGGAGCTAATCCCACAAAACCGATCGTAGTCCGGATCGCAGTCTGCAACTCGACTGCGTGAAGTCGGAATCGCTAGTAATCGCGAATCAGAATGTCGCGGTGAATACGTTCCCGGGCCTTGTACACACCGCCCGTCACACCATGGGAGTGGGTTGCACCAGAAGTAGCTAGTCTAACCTTCGGGAGGACGGTTACCACGGTGTGATTCATGACTGGGGGTGAAGTCGTAACAAGGTAGCCGTAGGGGAACCTGCGGCTGGATCACCTCCTTAATCGACGACATCAGCTGCTCCATAAGTTCCCACACGAATTGCTTGATTCATTGAAGAAGACGAAAAGAAGCAGCCCGAAATTGGGTCTGTAGCTCAGTTGGTTAGAGCGCACCCCTGATAAGGGTGAGGTCGGCAGTTCGAATCTGCCCAGACCCACCAATTTTGTGTGGGAAACGCCTGTAGAAATACGGGGCCATAGCTCAGCTGGGAGAGCGCCTGCCTTGCACGCAGGAGGTCAACGGTTCGATCCCGTTTGGCTCCACCACTACTGCTTCTGTTTGTATAAAGCTTAGAAATGAGCATTCCATCGTTGTGATGGTGAATGTTGATTTCTAGTCTTTGACTAGTTCGTTCTTTAAAAATTTGGGTATGTGATAGAAAGATAGACTGAACGTTACTTTCACTGGTAACGGATCAGGCTAAGGTAAAATTTGTGAGTTACTCGTAACTGAGTATTATCGAATTTTCGGCGAATGTTGTCTTCACAGTATAACCAGATTGCTTGGGGTTATATGGTCAAGTGAAGAAGCGCATACGGTGGATGCCTTGGCAGTCAGAGGCGATGAAAGACGTGGTAGCCTGCGAAAAGCTTCGGGGAGTCGGCAAACAGACTTTGATCCGGAGATGTCTGAATGGGGGAACCCAGCCATCATAAGATGGTTATCTTACGCTGAATACATAGGCGTAAGAGGCGAACCAGGGGAACTGAAACATCTAAGTACCCTGAGGAAAAGAAATCAACCGAGATTCCCTTAGTAGTGGCGAGCGAACGGGGGACTAGCCCTTAAGTGGCTTTGAGATTAGCGGAACGCTCTGGAAAGTGCGGCCATAGTGGGTGATAGCCCTGTACGCGAAAATCTCTTAGTCATGAAATCGAGTAGGACGGAGCACGAGAAACTTTGTCTGAATATGGGGGGGGGGACCATCCTCCAAGGCTAAATACTACTGACTGACCGATAGTGAACTAGTACCGTGAGGGAAAGGCGAAAAGAACCCCGGAGAGGGGAGTGAAATAGATCCTGAAACCGTATGCGTACAAGCAGTGGGAGCCCACTTTGTTGGGTGACTGCGTACCTTTTGTATAATGGGTCAGCGACTTATTTTCAGTGGCGAGCTTAACCGAATAGGGGAGGCGTAGCGAAAGCGAGTCTTAATAGGGCGTCTAGTCGCTGGGAATAGACCCGAAACCGGGCGATCTATCCATGGGCAGGTTGAAGGTTGGGTAACACTAACTGGAGGACCGAACCGACTACCGTTGAAAAGTTAGCGGATGACCTGTGGATCGGAGTGAAAGGCTAATCAAGCTCGGAGATAGCTGGTTCTCCTCGAAAGCTATTTAGGTAGCGCCTCATGTATCACTGTAGGGGGTAGAGCACTGTTTCGGCTAGGGGGTCATCCCGACTTACCAAACCGATGCAAACTCCGAATACCTACAAGTGCCGAGCATGGGAGACACACGGCGGGTGCTAACGTCCGTCGTGAAAAGGGAAACAACCCAGACCGTCAGCTAAGGTCCCAAAGTTATGGTTAAGTGGGAAACGATGTGGGAAGGCTTAGACAGCTAGGAGGTTGGCTTAGAAGCAGCCACCCTTTAAAGAAAGCGTAATAGCTCACTAGTCGAGTCGGCCTGCGCGGAAGATGTAACGGGGCTCAAACCATACACCGAAGCTACGGGTATCATCTTCGGATGATGCGGTAGAGGAGCGTTCTGTAAGCCTGTGAAGGTGAGTTGAGAAGCTTGCTGGAGGTATCAGAAGTGCGAATGCTGACATGAGTAACGACAATGGGTGTGAAAAACACCCACGCCGAAAGACCAAGGTTTCCTGCGCAACGTTAATCGACGCAGGGTTAGTCGGTCCCTAAGGCGAGGCTGAAAAGCGTAGTCGATGGAAAACAGGTTAATATTCCTGTACTTCTGGTTATTGCGATGGAGGGACGGAGAAGGCTAGGCCAGCTTGGCGTTGGTTGTCCAAGTTTAAGGTGGTAGGCTGGAATCTTAGGTAAATCCGGGATTCTAAGGCCGAGAGCTGATGACGAGTTACCCTTTGGGTGACGAAGTGGTTGATGCCATGCTTCCAAGAAAAGCTTCTAAGCTTCAGGTAACCAGGAACCGTACCCCCAAACCGACACAGGTGGTTGGGTAGAGAATACCAAGGCGCTTGAGAGAACTCGGGTGAAGGAACTAGGCAAAATGGCACCGTAACTTCGGGAGAAGGTGCGCCGGTGAGGGTGAAGGACTTGCTCCGTAAGCTCATGCCGGTCGAAGATACCAGGCCGCTGCGACTGTTTATTAAAAACACAGCACTCTGCAAACACGAAAGTGGACGTATAGGGTGTGACGCCTGCCCGGTGCCGGAAGGTTAATTGATGGGGTTAGCTAACGCGAAGCTCTTGATCGAAGCCCCGGTAAACGGCGGCCGTAACTATAACGGTCCTAAGGTAGCGAAATTCCTTGTCGGGTAAGTTCCGACCTGCACGAATGGCGTAACGATGGCGGCGCTGTCTCCACCCGAGACTCAGTGAAATTGAAATCGCTGTGAAGATGCAGTGTATCCGCGGCTAGACGGAAAGACCCCGTGAACCTTTACTATAGCTTTGCACTGGACTTTGAATTTGCTTGTGTAGGATAGGTGGGAGGCTTTGAAGCGTGGACGCCAGTTCGCGTGGAGCCAACCTTGAAATACCACCCTGGCAACTTTGAGGTTCTAACTCAGGTCCGTTATCCGGATCGAGGACAGTGTATGGTGGGTAGTTTGACTGGGGCGGTCTCCTCCTAAAGAGTAACGGAGGAGTACGAAGGTGCGCTCAGACCGGTCGGAAATCGGTCGTAGAGTATAAAGGCAAAAGCGCGCTTGACTGCGAGACAGACACGTCGAGCAGGTACGAAAGTAGGTCTTAGTGATCCGGTGGTTCTGTATGGAAGGGCCATCGCTCAACGGATAAAAGGTACTCCGGGGGATAACAGGCTGATACCGCCCAAGAGTTCATATCGACGGCGGTGTTTGGCACCTCGATGTCGGCTCATCACATCCTGGGGCTGAAGCCGGTCCCAAGGGTATGGCTGTTCGCCATTTAAAGTGGTACGCGAGCTGGGTTTAGAACGTCGTGAGACAGTTCGGTCCCTATCTGCCGTGGACGTTTGAGATTTGAGAGGGGCTGCTCCTAGTACGAGAGGACCGGAGTGGACGAACCTCTGGTGTTCCGGTTGTCACGCCAGTGGCATTGCCGGGTAGCTATGTTCGGAATAGATAACCGCTGAAAGCATCTAAGCGGGAAACTAGCCTCAAGATGAGATCTCACTGGAACCTTGAGTTCCCTGAAGGGCCGTCGAAGACTACGACGTTGATAGGTTGGGTGTGTAAGCGCTGTGAGGCGTTGAGCTAACCAATACTAATTGCCCGTGAGGCTTGACCATATAACACCCAAGCAATTTGCGTCGAAAGGCCAGATTGCGGTGTATGAAGACGAAATGAACCGAAAGTTCGATCTTGCAAACACCGACTTCTATTACATACCCAATTTGCTGAAGCGAGGCCAGCTGGCCACGACTCAGTACCCGAATTTCTTGACGACCATAGAGCATTGGAACCACCTGATCCCATCCCGAACTCAGTAGTGAAACGATGCATCGCCGATGGTAGTGTGGGGTTTCCCCATGTGAGAGTAGGTCATCGTCAAGATTAAATTCCGAAACCCCAATTGCGAAAGCATTTGGGGTTTTGTTTTGGGCGGTAGAAAAGCAAAGGGTGCTCTTGACGCTGTTGGTACCCACTTGAAATGCCGTTCGGGTAATTCAATACAAAGTGTTTCGGCATTTTTGGTATGGTGCAGCACCTGTTCCAAGGACTGATCTTTGCACCGCAGGAAGCGGCATTGTCCCTGCTCAACGAGATGCTGTAGAAATGCCCGAAGCCATACCTATCAAAGACCACGAGAAAGAACATCGCCTGGTCAATAAACGCCTGCTGGCCTGCGCAATACTGGTGCTTGGCATCACCTGCGCCCTAGTCGCCCGCATGTACTTCCTGCAAGTGGTTGAGTTCGACTATCACTCCACCATCTCCGAAAACAATCGTGTCCACGTCCTACCCATCACCCCGACTCGCGGCCTGATCTATGACCGGAACGGCGTGGTCCTGGCCGATAACCGCCCCAGTTACAACCTGACGATCACCCGCGAACGGGCGACCGACCTCAAAGGCGAGCTGGATTCGATCATCACTCTCCTGCACCTGCCAGCCGAAGACCGCGCAGTCTTTGACAAGGCCTTGAAGCAGGCGCGTCACCCATTTGTGCCCGTGACGCTGTTCTATGAATTGACTGAAGAACAGATCGCCATATTGGCCGTCAACGAATTCCGCCTGCCCGGCGTGGATGTGGAACCACAGTTCGTGCGTCACTACCCGTTGGGTGCACACTTCGCGCACTCCATTGGCTACGTGGGCCGTATCAACGAAAAAGAGTCAAAAGAGCTGGATTCGGTCGAGTATCGTGGCACGCAATCTATCGGAAAAACCGGTATCGAGCGTTTCTACGAGCCACAGTTGCACGGCCATGTGGGCTATGAAGAGGTCGAGACCAACGCCCAGGGCCGAGTCCTGCGAGTGCTCAAGCATACCGACCCGATCCCTGGTAAAAACATTGTCCTGAGCCTGGATATCAAGCTCCAGGAAGCCGCCGAAGAAGCCCTGGGCGACCGTCGTGGTTCAGTGGTTGCCCTGGACCCACAAACCGGCGAAGTCCTGGCAATGGTCAGCAAGCCCAGCTTTGACCCCAACGCGTTTGTCACCGGCATCAGCTTCAAGGAATATGCCGCTCTGCATGATTCCATCGACCGCCCCTTGTTCAACCGCGTACTGCGCGGGCTGTATGCGCCAGGCTCGACGATCAAACCGGAAGTGGCCATCGCCGGTCTCGACAGTGGTGTCGTCACCGCGCAGACACGGGTCTTTGACCCCGGTTACTACCAACTGCCCGACTTTGATCACAAATACCGCAACTGGAACCACAGCGGCGATGGCTGGGTAGATATGGACGCTGCCATCATGCGTTCCAACGACACCTACTTCTACGACCTGGCCCACAAACTGGGGATCGATCGCCTACACGACTATATGGCCGAATTCGGCCTGGGCCAGAAAGTCTCCCTGGATATGTTCGAAGAGTCGGCTGGCTTGATGCCGTCCCAGGCCTGGAAACGTGCGACGCGCCGCCAGCCGTGGTTCCCGGGCGAAACCGTGATCCTTGGCATCGGCCAGGGCTATATGCAGGTCACGCCGTTGCAACTGGCCCAGGCCACCGCGCTGATCGCCAACAAGGGCGTGTGGAATCGCCCGCATCTGGCCAAGACCATCGACGGTGTACCGCCCGTGGATGAACACCCCATGCCCAATGTCGTGCTTAAGAACCCCCGCGACTGGGACCAGGTCAACCATGGCATGCAAATGGTGATGCACGATCCGCGCGGCATTGCCCGCGCATCGGCCGCCGGCGCGCAGTACCGGATCGCCGGCAAGAGCGGGACCGCACAGGTGGTGGCGATCAAACAGGGTGAGCGCTACAACCGGCTCAAGACCCGCGAGCGCAATCGCGATAACGCATTGTTCGTCGGCTTCGCCCCGGCTGAGCACCCCAGGATCGTGATTTCAGTGATGATCGAAAACGGCGAGGCGGGCGGCCGCGTAGCAGGCCCGGTGGTACGCCAGATCATGGATGCCTGGTTGCTTGACCAACAGGGCCACCTCAAACCGCAGTACGCTACCCCGGCCAAGGCACCGGGTGACCCTCACGTATAGGACACCTGCCACCGCGGACTCGGCCAACACCTTCAAGGCCCAGTCGTTCGGCCATCGTTAGCCACGAGGCCCTGCATTCAAGGGCGCCGAAGCCATCCTCAAAGTGCAGAGTCTTGCTACTACGGCCAGGAGCGCACTGCGTCCCTGGCCGTGTCCTACGATTGGTAAGTTACTTGATCACCACCGGGTTCACCGGTGCGCCGCTGCCACCGACAATCTTCAACGGTGCAGCGGTATAGAGGAACTTCCACTGGCCGTCGTCAGCGCAATCGGCGGCCAGATCCTCCAGCAGCACGATCTCGGTAAAGGCGATACCGAGGTTGCGCATCAGCGCGCAATGCAATGGAATCTGCACTCCCGATACCGGATCGGTGATCACCTCATTGGCGATGGTATCGGTCACCAGGTTGGGGATCTCCATGGCATGGAACCACTCCACCAACTCCCGGCTGTAGGTCAGCCCAGGCTCCACCAGGTCCTTGAAGAACTCCGTCTTGCCGTACTCGTAGAACGCGCCCATGGAGCCGGTGCGGATGATCAGGATGTCGCGTTTTTCGATGGTCACGCCCTGAGCCTTGGCGGCGGCCAGCAAGTCCAGGTGGTTGAAGGTTTCGCCACGGCCCAGGTACTTCTTGCCGCGATGGCGGGCCATGTCGATCAGCACCGCACGCCCGACCACGCCACGTTCGGCAATCGCCAGCACACTGGCCTTGGCCATGCCGCCGACGGTGCTCATGGCGTCGTAGCCGTTCCACAGTTGATTGTCGTACCAGGCATGCCCGAGGGCGTCGTACTGGGTCGAGCCTTGCAACTGCATGAAGATCACATCGTCACAATACGCTGCGCCGCCGGTCATTTCCGGCTGTTTGCCGAAGTGGTAGTGGCTGTGATCCAGGGTGTTGAAGCGCATCGATGGGTTGCGCGCCGGCCACATTGGATCGCCGCCCGGATGCCCAATCTGTACTTGCAGGGTAAATGTCTTGCCCTGGCGCACCGAGGCCACGCCGCGCAGCACTTCGGCTTCGGTCAGGTAGTTAAGGGCGCCGACCTCATCGTCCGGTCCCCATTTACCCCAGTTCTTTGGAAGGCCATCGAGTAATTGCTTGGTGCTCGGTTCGTTCTTGTTATGTAAGTCACACATATCGACTCCGATCCCTATAGTCGTTGAGTTACACGCAGCGCCCACCATCGACTTCAAGGCAAGTGCCGGTGATAAAGGCCGCTTCGTCCGAGGCCAGGTACAGGCAGGCATTGGCCACGTCTTGCGGGGTGGAAAAACGCCCCAGGGGAATAGTCGCCATAAACTTCTGACGGTTCTCCGGGGTGTCCGGCACGCCCATGAACTCACTGAGCAACGCAGTGGCGCCGACCACCGGGTTCACGCAGTTGACGCGGATATTGTCCGGTCCTAGTTCCGCTGCCATGGTCTTGCTCATGACCACCACCGCGCCCTTGCTGCCGTTATACCAGACCAGCCCCGGGCGCGGGCGGATCGCCGCAGTCGAGGCAATATTGACGAACACGCCGCCGCCCTGGCCGCGAAAGTGCGGCACAAAGTGCTTGGCGCTGAGGAAGATACTTTTGACGTTGACCGCGAACACCCGGTCGAACTCGGCCTCGTCCACTTCCAGCATCGGCCGGTTGCGGTGGGTGGTACCGGCGTTGTTGATGACAATATCCAGCCCGCCGAATTGCTCCAGGGTCGCCCGCAGCAGCGCGCCCACGCTTTCGTCGTTGGCCACGTTGACCTCGACGAAATGGGCATGGCCGCCGCTGGCTGCGATCTCATTGACCACCCGCTGGCCGCCGGTGGCGTTCATGTCGGCGACGATAACCCGCGCACCTTGTTGGGCGAAGGTCTTGGCGATGCCTTCACCAAAGCCGGAACCGGCGCCGGTGACGATGGCTACTTTGTTTGCGAGACGCATGGAGTGTTCTCCTTTCTTGTTGTTGTAATGGCTTAGCCGTGTTTGATCGCAATGGTCTTCAAGGTGGTAAAGCCCAGCAGGGCCTCGAAGCCTTTTTCGCGGCCATAACCGCTGGACTTGACGCCGCCGAAGGGCAGTTCAACCCCCGCCGCCGGCCCCGTAGTTATTGATGAAAACCTGGCCACAGTGCAGTTTGCGGGCCAGGCGCATCTGCCGCGCGCCGTCGCGGGTCCACACGCCGGCGACCAGGCCGAAATCGCTGCCGTTGGCCAGGCGGATGGCTTCGGCTTCGTCGTCGAAGGGCATCACGGCCAGCACCGGGCCAAAGACTTCTTCCTGGGCCAGGCGGCTGCGGGGCGGCACGTCGCGAAACAGCACCGCTTCCTGGAAGTAACCGCCACTGCCGGCCTCGGCCACCACCTGGCCGCGCGCGGCAACGGGGATTCCGGCCTGCTCGGCTTCGCGCACAAACTCGCGCACCAGGCGCTGTTGCTTCTGGTTGATCAGCGGGCCCATATCCAGGTCCAGCGCCGAAGGCCCGGTGCGCAGCTCGCAAAAGCGCTGGCTGAGCCTGGCCAGTACCGTTTCATACACGCTGCGCTCCACCAGCAAGCGGCTACCGGCAGAACAGGTCTGCCCGCAGTTCTGCACAATGGCATTGACTAGCACCGGCAGGGCTTCCTCCAGGTCCGCATCGGCGAACACCAGTTGCGGTGATTTGCCGCCCAGTTCCAGGGTCACCGGGCAATGCCGCTCTGCGGCCGCTTTCGATACCGCAGTGCCGGTCACGGTGGAGCCAGTAAAGGAGATGTGATCGATTCCGGGATGGCTGCACAATGCCGCGCCCGCTTCGTAGCCATAGCCGGTCACCACATTGATCGCGCCCGCCGGAAAGCCCACTTCGGCGGCGATCTGCGCCAGGCGCAGCAGCGACAGGCTGGCATCCTCGGCCGGCTTGACCACGCAAGCATTGCCCGCCGCCAGGGACGCACCGACGCTGCGGCCGAAGATCTGCATCGGGTAATTCCACGGGATGATATGCCCCGTCACCCCATGGGGCTCGCGCACCGTCAGCACCGTGTAGCCGTTTTGATAGGGCAGGGTTTCGCCGTGCAACTTGTCGGCGGCGCCAGCGTAATACTCGAAGTAGCGGGCGAGGGCGGTGGCATCGGCCCGTGCGACTTTCAGCGCCTTGCCGGTGTCCCGTGCCTCGATCTGCGCCAACTCTTCGTGGTGTTGCAACACGGCCATACCGAGCCTGGCCAGCAAGCGGCTGCGCTCCAGGGCCGACAACGAGCCCCATGGACCATCAAAGGTCTCGCCCACGGCCTGGCGGGCGGCGCTGACGGCGGTGTGGATATCGGCAGCGGTGCCCCGGGCGATGCTGGAGTAGGTTTCGCCACTGCTGGGATCGATCACCGGAATGTCTTCCTGCGACGTCGAGGCCTGCCATTGGTTGGCGATGTAGTGTGCGTTGATCATGTTCAGCTCCTGTTCCCGGCGATGCATTCGGCGATGGCTACGCCCACTTCAATCGTGCTGGCGCTGCCGCCCATTTCCCGGGTGCGTGGACCTTCGGCAAGTACCGTCTCGATGGCCGAGACAATGGCGGCGGCGGCCTGTTGGTAGAGCGGGTTGCCATTGCCCAGATGCTCGATCATCAACGCCGCCGACCAGATCTGCCCGATGGGGTTGGCCACGCCAAGCCCGGCGATATCCGGTGCCGAGCCGTGCACCGGCTCGAACAGCGACGGGTAGCGTCGCTCGGGGTTGAGGTTGGCCGACGGGGCAATACCGATGGTGCCGGTACAGGCCGGGCCGAGGTCGGAGAGAATGTCGCCAAACAGGTTGGAGGCCACCACCACGTCAAACCAGTCCGGGTGTTGCACGAAGTGCGCACACAGAATATCGATATGGAATTTAGCGCTCTTGACGTCCGGGTAGCGCTGGGCGATCAGGTTCACCCGCTCGTCCCAGAATGGCATGGTGATGGAAATACCGTTGGATTTGGTGGCGGCCACCAGGTTCTTGCGCGGTCGCTGCTGGGCCAGTTTGAAGGCATAGTCCACCACCCGGTCCACGCCTTCGCGGGAGAAGATCGACTCTTGCACCGCGATCTCGCGCGGTGTGCCTTCCCACATCCGCCCGCCGACGCTGGAGTATTCGCCCTCGGTGTTTTCCCGCACCACGATAAAGTCGATATCCCCCGGCACACGGCCGGCGAGCGGGCAGGGCACGCCGGGCATCAGGCGTACCGGGCGGATGTTGACGTACTGGTCGAACTGGCGGCGGATCTTCAGCAGCGACTCCCACACCGCCGTATGGTCGGCGATGATGTCCGGTGCGCCCACGGCACCGAAGAAGATCGCGTCATGGCTGCCGATCTGCTCGGCCCAGTCGTCCGGCATCATGCTGCCGTGGGCCAGGTAGTGCTCGCTGCACCAGGCGAAGTGATCGAACTCAAAGGCAATGCCGAAACGCCGGCTGACAGCCTCCAGTACACGCAGGCCTTCGGGCACCACCTCGCGGCCGATACCGTCGCCGGGAATCACGGCAATACGATGGGGGGTGCTGGTCGTGGAATTGGACACGCCGTGTCTCCTGTTTTTGTTGTTGTCAGTGAGGCGGGGACATTCTTGGCACAGCTGCATCGGTGGGGGAATTGCTGATTATGGAAGTGGCCTTCGCAAAACTCGAAGGCCAGTGGTTAGGCGCGATGGCAGGCACCGAGGTAGTCGAACAGCGCCAGGCTTGTAGGCGAAGGCTGTTGCTGGCGGGTGCAGAGGTACATCTGGCGGTCGGCCCAAGGGTCGTCGATTTCGATAAAGCGCAAGGCCATTTCCTTGCGAAAGATCTGCACCGCGCCCTGGGGCAACACGCCAACCCCTTGCCCGGCGGCAATCAGCCGGCACACGGCTTCAAAGCTGCGTACCTGGACCCGCAGGCGCAGCGGCATGCCAATCGCGGCGGCGGCTTCGGTGATCAGTGCGGTGATGGCGGCGTTATCTTCCAGACCGACAAAGTCATAGCCCAGCAAATCCGCAAAGCGCGCATGGCGCATCTTGAACGGATGATCATCGGGCACCAGCAGGCACAGGCGGTCCTGGCAGTAAGGGACAAAGCGCAGGTCCTCACCGCCGGGTTGGGTGGTGACGATCCCCACATCGGCCACGCCATCGCGCACCGCCTGGAGGATTTCGCGGCTGCGCTCCTCGCGGATATCCAGGCGGATACCGGGATGCAGGGCGTTCCATTGGGTCAATTGGTTGGGCAGTTGCTGGCTCATCGCCGAGCTGTTGGCATACAGGCACACACGGCCGGTGGCGCCCTTGGCGTAGTCGGCAAGGTCGGCATGCATTACGTCTACCGCGCGCAAGATCGACAACCCATGCTCGACCAGCACTTCCCCGGCCGCCGTCGGCGAGACGCCGGTCGAGGAGCGGTGCAACAGGGCGACCTTGAAATGCTGCTCGAGCAACGACAGACGCCGGCTGGCCGCTGACAGCGAGAGGTGCGACTGCTCGGCAGCCCGGGACAGATTGCCCAGCTTGACCGTCTTGATGAACAGCTCGATGGAGGTGAGGTCGGGGGCCATGCCAGAGTCCTTGTGCGCGGTCTGTGAAAACTACGCAGTTGGGGCCGGGCTGTCCAATCGGTTGCCTGCGCTTTTGATACAGACTTGGAGGCGCCGCCGATCCCTCGACTTTTCTGAAGGGCAGAAAATTTCTATTAAGGCCTTATGGCGGATGCCGAGTAGAATCGCGCCCTGAAAGCGATTCCTGAGGTGCGGCAAGGTGGATTTACAGCAGGGTTTTGTCCTGACCCGGCATTGGTCCGATACCCCGGCGGGCACGCAGGTCAGCTTTTGGCTGGCGACCGACCAGGGGCCGCGGTATATCCGTCTGCCGGTGCAGCCTTCGGTGATGTTTATTCCCGTGGCCCATCGCGAGCACGCGCAACGGGTGCTCAAGGGCGAGCGCGATGTGGATCTGCGCCCGCTGCAGTTGTGTGACTTCCATCACCGCCCGGTCCTGGGCCTCTATACCCGTCAGCATCGCCAGGCAATGGACCTGGAAAAACGTCTACGCCAGGCCGGTGTGGATGTTTATGAAGGCGATGTACGCCCCCCCGAACGCTACATGATGGAACGCTTTATCACCGCGCCCGTGGCGTTTGGCGGCACTCCGGGCGAGGGCGGGATGCTGCTGGAGGCGCAGATGAAGCCGGCGCCCGACTACCGTCCGGCGTTGAAGCTGGTGTCTCTGGATATCGAAACCACCGCGCGTGGCGAGCTGTATTCCATCGCCCTGGAAGGCTGCGGCGAGCGCCAGGTGTATATGCTCGGCCCGCCGAATAAAACGGACACCGTGGATTTCAAGCTCGAATACTGCGACAGCCGCGCCCAACTGCTGGAGCGCCTGAACCAATGGCTGGCGCAACACGACCCCGACGCGATCATCGGCTGGAACCTGGTGCAGTTTGACCTGCGGGTCCTCCACGAGCATGCCCAGCGCCTTAACGTGCCCTTGTTGCTCGGCCGTGGCGGCGAGGCCATGGCCTGGCGTGAACACGGCAGCCGTAACCATTACTTCGCTGCCGCTGCAGGGCGCCTGATCATCGATGGCATCGAAGCCCTGCGTTCGGCAACCTGGAGCTTTGAGTCATTCAGCCTGGAAAACGTCGCCCAGACCCTGCTTGGCGAAGGCAAGTCGATTTCCACGCCCTACCAGCGCATGGACGAGATCAACCGCATGTTTGCCGAGGACAAGCCCGCCCTGGCGCGCTACAACCTCAAGGACTGCGAGCTGGTGACGCGGATTTTCGCAAAGACCGAGCTGCTCAAATTCCTGCTGGAGCGAGCCAGCGTCACCGGCCTGCCGGCGGATCGCAACGGCGGTTCAGTGGCGGCGTTCACCCATTTGTACATGCCACTGATGCATCGCCAGGGCTTTGTCGCCCCCAACCTGGGGGACAAACCACCCCAGGCCAGCCCTGGCGGTTTTGTCATGGATTCGCGGCCGGGGCTTTACGAGTCGGTGTTGGTGCTGGACTACAAAAGCCTTTATCCGTCGATCATTCGCAGCTTCCTGATTGACCCCGTAGGCCTGATCGAAGGCCTGCGCCACCCTGACGACAGCGAGTCGGTGGAAGGCTTTCGCGGCGCCCGTTTTTCCCGCACCCGGCATTGCCTGCCGTCGATTGTGGCGCGGGTCTCCGAAGGCCGCGAGGTGGCCAAGCGTGAGCATAATGCGCCGTTGTCCCAGGCCCTGAAGATCATCATGAATGCCTTCTACGGCGTACTGGGTTCCAGCGGCTGCCGGTTCTTCGACACGCGGCTGGCGTCGTCCATCACGATGCGCGGCCACCAGATCATGCGCCAGACCCGCGAACTGGTCGAAGCCCAGGGCTATGAAGTGATCTATGGCGACACCGACTCCACCTTTGTCTGGCTCGGGAGTGCCCATTCCCAGGAGGATGCCACGCGCATCGGCCAGGGGCTGGTGCAGCACGTCAACCAGTGGTGGCGCGAACGTCTGCAAAGCGAATTCGGCCTGCAAAGCGCCCTGGAATTGCAATACGAAACCCACTTCAGCCGCTTCCTGATGCCGACCATTCGCGGTGCGGAGGAGGGCAGCAAGAAGCGCTACGCCGGCCTGGTGACCCGGGCCGATGGCAGTGAAGAAATGATCTACAAAGGCCTGGAAACCGTGCGCAGCGACTGGTCGCCCCTGGCCCGCCAATTCCAGCAGGAACTCTACCAGCGCATCTTCCACCGCCAGCCCCACCAGGACTATGTGCGCGACTACGTGCGCCGCACCCTCGCCGGCGAATTCGATGAGCTGCTGATCTACCGCAAGCGCCTGCGCCGCCGACTGGGCGATTACGAGCGTAACGTGCCGCCCCATGTGCGGGCCGCGCGCCTGGCCGATGAGTACAACGACCGCGAGGGCCGCCCACGCCAGTACCAAAATGGTGGCTGGATTCGCTACGTGATGACCGTCAATGGCCCTGAGCCCCTGGAAGTGCGCCAGGCGCCGATTGACTACGACCACTACGTCACCCGGCAATTGCAGCCGGTGGCCGACGCGATCCTGCCGTTTGTCGATGACGATTTCAGCACCTTGGTCGGTGGTCAGATGGGCTTGTTTTAACAGCGGGAAAACGCTTCACTCTGGACGCTGAACCTGTCGGAGGAACGCCCCATGTACACGCTCTACGGCACACAAAGCTCAGGCTCATGCATCGTCGAAATCGCCCTGCAACGTTGCGGCGTGCCGTGGCAACAGGTGGACGCCAGCCCCTGGGGCGATGCGGCGGGGATGGAGGCCCTTGGGCAGATCAACCCGCTGCGGCAAATCCCCACCCTGCAACTGCCGGATGGCAGCGTGCTGACCGAGAGCGCGGCGATCCTGATCCATCTGGGCCTGGAGTATCCAGACTCTGGGTTGCTGTCCGGCAACCGCGCCCAGATCATTCGCGGCCTGGTGTATATCGCCGCCAACTGCTATTCGGCGATCACCATCATCGACTACCCGCAACGCTTTCTCGACGACGCCGATGAGACGGTGCAGGCGCAATTGATCGCGGGCACGCAACAGAAACTGCACCAAACCTGGCAGGTATTTGCCGAGCAGTTTGCCGGGCAACTTTTTACCCCACAGGGGTTGCCCAACGCCCTGGGCATCATGGCGGCCGCCGTGTCCCGCTGGGAGGGCGTGCGAGACGTCCTGCAGCATTCCCACCCCACGTGCGCCCAGGCCCTGGCGCAGGTGGATGGCGATCCGCAGGTAGCTGCGGTATTTGCCTGGCACTGGCCGGATTGGCCCGGGCAGTGAGCCCTGGTAATCAGAGGAAACAATGAGGCCCGAGGGGCCTCAAGCCCTTGCGTCGCGGGCGTCCTGGCCTACTCTTTCTGATAGTCGCGTAGGAATCATCCTTGAAATTGGCTGTCGCAGACATGAAACTCAAAAACTCTGCATGGAATTGGAAGGAGGTACGCATGCTCGTCCGGTCGCTGACCCTGGCTACCTTAATGGCGTTTACGGGGCCGTTGTTGGCTGCGGATAACCGAGGCCCGCTGGAACAGGATCAAGGCAAATTCCGCCCGCTGATCGTGATTGCACCCAGCTCCATCGACCCGACTCAGGTCCAACTCAAGAAAGATCTTGAACAGCCTGAGAACAAACAGAAGTTCGCCGAGCGCAACATGGTGCTCTACACCGTGAACTACACGAGCATCGGCACCGTCGGCCAGCGCGACGGCAAGGACCTCGGCGCCCAGGACACCAACGCACTGATCCGTGCGCTTAAGCTTGGCGCCGGTGCCGGTACCAAAGTGATCCTGGTGGGCAAGGACGGCGAGAAGAAAGTCGAAAAGACCGTACCGCCCGAGACCCTGGACCTTGCAGAGTTTTTTGCCGCAGTCGACAAAATGCCGATGGCAGAAAAAGAAGCCGCCGCCCCGACCGAGCCTGAACCCGCCGCCCCGGCTGCGGGCAAGCCTGGCGCCAAAGCCAAACCAGGCAAGCACGCGCCGCAACCCCTGGAGGACTAAGCGTACTTATTGTGGCGAGGGGGCTTGTCCCCCGTTGGGCTGCGCAGCAGCCCCCAAAACCAGCCGCTACGGAGTATCTGATACACCGCACTCGGCTTACTGGGGCTGCTTCTCAGCACAGCGCGGGCGATGCGGCGTTCCGACAAGCCAGCTCCCCCTTTGTTTGGTGGTGTGGCCAAAACGCTGCGCCCGACAAAGATCCCCTGTAGGAGCGAGCTTGCTCGCGATAGCGGCGTATCAGTCAACGAGTTTGTCGGCTAGCAAGCCCGCTCCCCCCAGGCAGCAGCGCCACGCGCTGGCTTTAGCTGTGCTCAGCTCACGCCTTCCACGGCTTGAGCCACAGCCCCAACCCCAGCAGCACCCCCCGCGCCCGCAAGGGTGCTCAAGCCCAATTGCCAACCATCGTTGTGCAACGGGTGCAGGACCAGCGCCGCCGCTCCCAGCAACACCACACTCAGCCCCCCCACTGCAATGGCCAGCCCAGTTGCCCGAGCAGGTGTTGGCGTTGCATCAGTAGCAGGTTGGTGACGATCACCCCACCCAAGGCCGCCAAGGCAATGCCCGGCAGGCCGAAAAAGTACGGCAGCACTACCAGCAGGCCGGCATTGACCAGGCTGCCCAGCAGTTCGCACTTGAGCGGCAGGCGCGTATCGCCGCTGGCGTAGGCATAGCGCGCGAGCATGGCGTTCCAGGCGCCGAACACCAGGGGCGTGGCGAACCAGGCGAGCAGGGCGGGCAGTGGGCCGTCGGCGCTTTGCGCGGGCATCAGCAGGTGAATCAGCACGGGGCTGGCGCCAATCAGGCCGAGGGCCGCCGGCAGGCTCAGCAGGGTGGCGGCGTCCAGGCCACGCCGTAGCAGCGCCAGGCGTTGTTGGCCTTGCTCACCACTCATCATCCCCAGCAATACCTGGTTAAGGCTCATCAGGGCAATCAGCGGCAGGTTGATCAGTTTGCGCGCCAGGTTGACCCAAGTCACCGCGCCTTCGCCCAGGTAACTGGCGATCAGCCGTTCGAGCAAGGCCAGGCCCTGGCTGGCGACATTACTTGCCAACAGCGGACCGATACGCCCCAGCAACTCGCGGCCGGCCTGGGCATCGCCCTTGACCTGCCAGGGGCGCCAGCCGAACGACCAGACCGGCGCCAGCAGCGGCAGGCACATCAACACGCTGCCGGCAAAAAAACACAGCGCCAGTTCCTGGCTGTCGCTGGCCGTACCCCGGATAAACAGGTACAGCACCGGCGGCAGATTGAACAGTAACGAGCCCAACCCCGGCAGCACAAAGCGCTGGCGCGCCTGCAACGGAATACTGAACAGGCCATGCATCACCAGCCCCGGCGCACAGGCGGCCAGCCAGCGCAGGTTGGCGGCCGCCTGGTCGTGGGCGGAAGCATCCAGCCCCGGGCCGATCAGCCGCACCCACAATGGCGCGCCCAGTGCCAGCAGGGCGAACAGACCCAGGCCCACGCCGAGCAGGCGCGGCGACAGGCTCGCCAACCAGGCTTGCTGGCGCTGCGCATCACGTTGTTGATAGAGGGGCAGGGCAGCCGCTGCGAGCAAGCCGGCGGCCAGGGTCATGCGCAGCGCTTCGGGCAGAAACACCGCCACTAGGAACCCGTCGCTGCGGCTGCCCGCACCCCAGGCCGCGACCAGCAGCCATTCCCGGGCAAAGCCGGCCACCAGCCCGGCGAGGGTCGCCAGGGTCAGCCACAGGGTGCTGCCAAACATCAGTGGAACAGGGTGAACAGGCCCTTGCCACCCACCTTGTAGTTCAGCCCGCGAACGCGTTCGCCCATGACTTTGGCGCCGGTGCCACCGACAATTTTGTACGGCGCAACGGTTTTGGCCACCACGGTATTGGCGGTCACCACCGAGCCTTCGCACAGATGGGTGCCGAAACCGATCAGCGCCCGGCTACCGATCCACACGTAGTCGTCGATATAAATCGCCCCGGAAATCGACCAGAACTCCGGCGCCTGCAAATCATGGCTGCCAGCGATGATCAGTACATGGGAGGCAATCGCCACATGGTTGCCGATCACCAGGCCAGAGCGCGCATCCACCTGGCAATGCCAGCCGATCACCGTGTCGTCACCCACTCTGAGGTTGTGGATGCCCAGCACCTCGGTGTTGCGCCACAGGCTGGAGCCCTTGCCGATCTTCGCGCCGCCCAGGCGCAGCCAGCCGATACGGATGTGGTGGCTGGGGATCTTGTTGATCAGGATGTTGTAGGCCATGTCCCAGGCGCTGCGCCAGCGGTCCTTGAGGGTTGCCAGGTTCTTGCCATAGATCGGCAGGAACTGCGCTGGAACATCCTGTTTCATGCGATGGAACAAGCGGCGTGCCACCGGATGTCCAATGGTCGGTTCTACGTCGAAGGAGGTCATCCAGAAGAGTTTGTTGCTGCCTTCGCCTTCTTCAAAAACCACCTCGTTGGCCAGGCACCAGGCCAAGCCATCTTGCAAGTCTTCCAGGCTCACGCCGAGTTCGCTGGCCAGGGCGGGCAGGCGGTCACGCAGGTCGGGGGAGTGAATAGTGCGATGTTTCATGGTTGGCTATCCTTTGGCACGGAAACAGGAGCGGTAATGGTCGGGCTCAGGCGCACCTGTTGCAGGCTGATGCCCATCAACAGCCAGAACAGCGCGATCAATACAAAGGTGAAGCTGAAGTAGTGGTCGAAAATCCCGGTCAGCAGCGCCGCCAGCACGCCGCACACGCAGCCCAGCCACAGCGCGTTGTCGGCGGTGACTTTGCGCACCGAGCCCAGCGGCCGAACCTCACGCCACCACAACACGGTGACGGCGATAAACAGCAGCATCCCGGGAATGCCGATCTTGTAGATGAAGTTCAGCCACAGGTTGGAAATCCCCAGCAAGTTGCTGCCCGGCACCGGTGGGTCGATCTTGAAGCCGATGCCTAGTGGGTACTTGGCCATTACTTTGGGGAACCCGGCGTACTCGTCGAAGCGGATCTCGGTACTGGCGTTGGTGGTCGAGAACATCGTCATCAAACGGTCCTGCAACGGCGGATAGAACATCACCAGGGCGATCACAAAGGCGACGCCGATGCCGATAATCCGCCCGCTGTTGGGCACACGCTTATAGGTCAGCCAGATCAGGATCAGCGCGAGGGCCACAATCGCGCCCCGGGAGATACTCAGCAGCAGCCCGGCGCAACCGAGCACGGCCACCGCCAGGCCCAGGGCGCGGCGCCAGCCGGTGCGGGTCCAGCCGTAGAACAGCGCCAGCGGGATAAACAGCACCAACACGCCACCGGTCAGGTTCGGGTGAACCCAAGGCGAGGCCATGCGCTTGTAGTTGGCCGAGAAGATGTCCTTCACCGCCTCGGGGTGGGCGTATTTGAGGTCGGTGAGGATGTCGATCATCGACATCGCGTTGCGCGTCTTGAGGAACATGAAGATCGACAGCAACAGCATCGCCAGGTTGCCCAGCAGCAGGGCGACTACCACTTTGTCGCGGTCGGCATCGGTGCGCAGCAGCAGCGGCACGATAAACAGCAGCGACAGGTTCATCAGCCAGCGTACCCAGTTGACCGGCCCATTGCCCTCGGCGTGGATGATGATCATGCCCCAGATAAACGGGATGGTGCTGAATAGCATCAGCCACATCAATGCCCGTTCGGTGGGGCGCCAGACCATGAAACCACGGGTCTTGCCGATGAACGATTGCCAGAACACCCCGGCCCAGGTCAGGCCCAGCACGGCTTCGCTGATGGTGGTGCGGATCCCCAACTGCAAGGTGGTGTAGGGAATACTGGTGGCCAAGACGGCAAAGATCAGCAGCCCCCACAAGGGTTTGCGGATCAGGGTCAGCGCCACGCCCACGCCGACCACGATCATAAAGACCTTCATCGGCGGCAGTGCCAACAGCAAGCCACCGAAGACCAGGCCCAGGAGCAGACTAACGAGTTTTCCTGGCAGCATTAGCGGTTCAATTCCTTGAGCAGTTTATCCAGGCGCAGGCGATAGGCCGGTTCGGCAAATTGCCGGGCCCACGTGCGTTGCAATTGGGGGTCGGCCTTGGCCCCAGGCGCTGCCAGCGACAGCATCAATGTTTGCAGTTGCCCGGCGTCGTCGGGGGCAAAGCGCGGCGCCGTGGGCGGCGCCACTTCATCCAGGGCCGAACCACGGGCGACCGCCACTGGCGTGCCGACACTCAACGCTTCCACCACCGGCAGGCCAAACCCTTCGGCATAGGAAGGCTGCCACAGGTAGGCGGCCTGCCGGTACAGCGCCTGCAACTGGCCGTCGGACAGCCCGTTGCGCCAATGCAGGCCGGGCAAGTCGCCGAGGGTCGCCGGCACATCACTGGCGTGGCCGACCAGCACCAGGTCCGGCACGTTCGGGTCCCTGGCGCGGCTGGCTTGCCATTGCGCAAGAAAAAACGCCATGTTCTTGCGTGGTTCACGGGTGCCCACCACCAGCCAGTAGCGTGTCGGCAAGCCCTCGGGCAGCGGCTCGCAGGCTTGGGTGAACTCTGGCACCAGGTTGTTCAGCACCCGGAACTTGGCCCGCGCCCAGGGAAACAGGCGCGCGGCTTCATCGCACGAAAACTGCGACGGGCACCACACCCGATCCGCCTGCCACACCGACCAGGCAATCGACGCGCCATCGATCAGGCGGTAGGCCAGGGCCTTGAGCCGGGAGCGATGGAAGTTGCGATGGGTCAGTTGGAACAGGTCGTGCAGCACCAGCACATAGCGGGTGCCGGCGGGTTTGCGGCACAAGGGCAAGCCCATATTGGCCGTGGCGATGTACAACTCGATCCGCTGTTCGTGGATCCCCCGGGGCAAAAAACCGCGTTCAAAGCGCAGCCGTACCTGGGGGCGCTGCAGGCCTTCCAGCGGGCTGGCCCAGGGTGGGCACACCGCCGTATCGCGCTGGGGATGATCCAGTGGCGCTTCGCTAAACAGCACCACTTCAGTGTTGTCCCGGGCGCGCAAGGCTTGCTCCAGGGCCAGGACCTGACGGGCGATGCCCGACGAAGGCGCGACCGTGGCGGGGCGGTAATCCAGGGCTACGCGCATGCTTGGGGCTCCTGATGGGTAGGCAAGGTGCGGTAGATCTGCTCCAGTTCGTTACCGGCCACCGCCCAGTCGTGATAGTTGCGTGCGTAGTCCCGCGCGGCATCCGCCAGTTGGCGGGCCAGCGCCGGTTCGTCCAGCAGGCGCACAATGGCCTCGGCCAGGGCTTCGGCGCTTTCACCGGCCAGATAGTGTGCCTGCGCCTCGACCGCCAGCCCGGACACGCCCTGGGCGGTGCTTACCAGCGGCAGACCGGCGGCCATTGCCTCCAGCACTTTGAGTTTGGAGCCGCCGCCGTGGCGCAGGGCGGCGACAAAACCTGCGCAGCGGCGCTGCAAGGCGGTCAGGTCGGGGACAAAGCCCTGCCATTCAATACGTTCGTCCGGCCAGCGCTCGCGCCAGTGTTCGGGCAAGCCGAAGCCGGCCACCGCCAGGCGCGCGCCGGGGCATTGCAACCAGACCCTGGGGAAGATTTCGTCGAGCAGCCACTGCACCGCGTCGAGGTTCGGCGCGTATTCGTAGTTGCCGACAAACAGCAGGCGCTGGCTCTGCGCATCGGCGCTGACTGTGCTGAATGCACGGCTGTCGACCCCATTGACCACCACGCTCACCGGGGTGGCGGTCAGTTGGCCGATGGCCTGGGCGTCGGCCTGGGTCACGGCCACCACATGGCACGCCGCATCAAACGCCTTGCGTTCCCACTGCCGGCAGCGCCACTGGTCGTAGCGCACGAACGGCCCGGCCCACTTCGGGAAACGGTCATAGGTGGCGCCGCCCAGGCTGGATTCCAGGTTGTGCTCGGTGAGCACGAAATCCCGCGATTGCTGGCGCAGGATATTGAAGTACGGTTGCAGGCTGTAGCTGTGCTCGACCTGGATCACATCCCAGGTTTCGGCCAGTAGTTCGCCAAAGCGCGCCTGCAATAGCGGTGACAGGCCGTTGACCGTGGTCAACAACGGCCAGGGCGCAAACACTCCGGCGAGCAGGGTCATGGGGTGTTTCAGCGGTCGGCGTGGTACCACGATCAAGCGTTCGAGCAACGGCTCAAGGGCGGCGTGCACGGCGGCGTCGGCCGGCGTCTTTGATTGCACCAGCAAGGTGATGCGGTGCCCGCGCTCACTCAAGGTACGCAGCAAATGGTACTGCCGGGTCTTGCCGCCGCTGGTCATCGGCCACGGCAGATAGGGCACAATCCACAGGATTCTCACGTGCAGCTCTCCATGCCTGGGCGTGCTACCACACCAGTATCTGCAACGACGGTTTCACCACGGGGCGAATGCCGTTGTAATCGTTAAGGGCTTGCCTGGCGCCGGTCAATGGGTCCAGCAACTCGGCGTGCTGTACTTTGGGCAAGGTGATGCTGGTGCCTTCAGCGCTCCAGTACATCAGCAGGTGTTTACCGTCTTCGCGGGTCCAGGCCACGCTGTAGAAAGTCTTGGGTACGTCCTCCAGCACCGGGGTGACGCCCGGCTTGAGCGTCGGCCCGGTGATCTCGAGGAAGCGGGCGAGGGCGCTGTAGACCGGCTTGGGTTCGCCGTTAAGGTCGAGCAGGCCGTAGTGCTGGTCACGCACGGAGGCGCGTTCATCCAGGTCGGACAGGGCAAACAGGAAGATCTTCTGGTAGTCCTGGGACGCCATCAACGCCAGGCGGCGCAAGGTGAAATCGGCCTGGCCGTCGACGCCGATCAGGTCCTGCATCTCCTTGGGCCCGGCATAGCTGGACCAGCCCCACTCGGTAGCCCACACATCCTTGATCCCGGCACCGTGCAGCACCGCGTTGAGCTGGTCGCCGCGCAGCAGCACTTCGTTCTTGCCTGGTTCGTCAGTTTCCGGGGTCATCGAATACGGGTGATACGCCGCCACCATGCCCAGGGTTTGTACGCCCATTTTGCCGAGGGCTTCGAACATCAGGCTCTTGCCGCTTGGTGGCATCTGGCTGTAGTAGGCCATGCCGCCCATCACCTGGATCTTGTCCGGGGCGGCGATGTTCAGCGCCTGGTGACTGGCCAGCAGCAAGCGTGCGTATTCCTCGGCATTCACCTGCGGGCGCCAATTGTTCGGCAGGTTCTGTTCGTTCCACACCTGCCAGGCGTTGATATTCGGGTAGCGCTTGGCCAATAGCGCCAGGCGCAGGGCGTACACGTTGGCCTCCCGTGGGCGGTACTGGTCCTGGAATTGCGCGCCCTTGGGGGCGGTGGTGATGAAGGGCGCCGAGCCGACGAGGTAGAACACCGAGCGGATCTTCTCGGTCGTCAGGGTACGGTCCAGTTCGTCGAAGGTGCTCAGTTGATAGTCTTCTTCCTTGGGTTCCAGGCGGTCCCAGTGCAGATCGACACGCACCCAGTCCAGCCCCAGTTTCTGGTATTGGCGGATCTGCTTCTGGTACTGCTCGGGCTTGAACCACAGAAAATGCGCGTTCACCCCCAAAAAATCGCGCCAGACCACGGTGCGCTGGGGCGCCAGGTTGACCGGCTCCGCATCGACCTTTTCACTGAGCAGCAGCGCGCCGCCCACGGCCAGGGCAATGACCAATGGCAAGTAGCGCCACATCGGGCGAGTAGAGGACGTGTTCATCGCAAAGGCTCCTTGACTGCGGCCTGGAATAACTCGGTAAAGCGTTGGGCGGTATTGGCCCACTGGCGCTGGCGGCCGATGTCGGCAGCGTGGTCGGCCCATTGGCGGGCCTGTTGCGGGTCGAGAATCAGGTGGTTCAAGGCCTCGCTCAACGAGGCGATATCCCCCTGTTGATAGGTGATGCCATTGCCACCGGCGACTTCTTCGGCGAAGGCGCGGGCGTTGGAGGTAATCACCCCGCGTCCGCAGGCATTGGCCCAGGACAGCGCGCCACTGGTGCCGCGCATCTGGCCAAGGAAGCCGAGCTTTTTCGATTCGCGGTACGGCAGCACCATCACATGGTGCGCCTGGATCGTGCACGGGATATCGGCTGAAGGCAGGTCCAGTTGCCAGTCCACCACATCGCCCAGTTGCAGGGTGGCGATCAGTTGGCGCAGGCCATCGAGGTAGTTGCCGGCTGGGTCGAAGGTCATTTCCGGCGCAGTGCCACCGGCCAGGGTCAGGCGCACCTGGCCACGGCATTGCGGGTGGGCGGCCAGAGCGCGGGCCAGGGCTTGCAGCAGGTCTTCGATGCCCTTGCCCCGGTAGATAAAGCCGAAGTACAGCAGGCGCAACGGTTGCAACGGCGGCAAGGCCACGGGGGCGATGGGCAGGTTGCCGTGGGCAATCACCGCCACTTGCTCGGGTTTGAGGCCCATGCGCTGGCGCAAGCAGTCGCCACCCAGGCGGGTGAGGGTGATCAGGCGACGCATGCTTTTGGCCAGGCGCCGCTCTTCGTAAAGGGTCAATGGATCGGCCAGCAACGCCGCCGCCTGGGGCAGCGGGTGGGGCAGGCGTTCGAGCAGGGTCAATGGGAAGAACAGCTTGGCCCGGCGCCAGATCAGGCGTTCCGGATCGTGCACCGTGGCGGTCAGCGGCAATTGCGGCTGGGCCCGGCGCAGGTAATCCAGGGCCTGGAATTCGGCAAAGCGTCCGCCGCCCAGCTCGGCATGCACCAGGTCCACGCCGCGCCAGTCAAAGGCTTGCAGGCGCTGCAGCTGTTGCGCCAGGTCCAGGCAACCCTCCAGAGGCGTCAGCACCTCCAGGCCCCGTTCGCGCAACGCGCTGCGCAAATGCGCAGCGTAGTCGGCGATCCCGGTCTGTTCCGGCGGCAGTGGCGCCAGCAGCGCAATGCGCATCAGGCCGCACCGCGCCAGCTGTTGATCCGCGCCAGGACATTGGCCGGCACTTCAAAACGGCGGCGGTTGAGGATCATCCCGTCGACTTTGCCGAACGCAGTGGTCAGCAACGACAGGGCGTTCTCGATGGTCGGCACGGTACTGGTGCGAGCTTCGATCACCAGCACAATCTGGTCGGCGCGGCGCAGGGTAAGGAATGCCTGGGGGTTGGACGACAGGGCAGACGCGTCCAACAGCAGCACTTCACCCGGCTTCGCGGCCTCGCTGCCGTTGACCGAAACCCGGTGGCCACGCTCTTCGAGCAGGCGCTTGAGTTGCTCGATGATAAAGCTCACGCCTTCGCCATGCCGTGCCGAGGTCAGGCCCAGGGCAAAGCCTTCGCTGGCGATGCGCTCGGCAGGCAGCAGGCTGTACAGGCGGTAGATGCTGGCGGTGAGGGCTGCCGGCGTGGCGTGTTGCACATCGGGGATGCTGCTCCACAGCGGTACACCGAACACTTCCTGCAAGCGCGCACCATCGTGGATGCGCTGGTCCAGCAGGTACAGCACATAGATGGTCAGCAAACCGACGGCCAGGCCGGCAGGAATGGTGAACAGCAGAATCAGCAGGCTCTTGGGAAACACGCGTGCCGGGTTAAGGGTGGCGTGTTCGATCAGGGCGATGTTGCTGATCTGGCTGCTGTCCAGTTCGTGGTCGATGCGCGCCTGTTCGAGGTTTTCCGAGTACAGCGCGTAGCTTTTCTCGGCGGTGCGCAGTTGCTGGGTCAGCTTGTTCAGTTCAGGTTCATCGGTCATCGCCTGATCACGCTGGGCGCGCAGTTCGGCGAGGGTCTTGTCGTAGTTCTCGATTTCCCCGGCCAGTTTGCGCTCTTGCAACTGGGCGTCGATGATCTGCTGCTTGACGTTGATCACCAGGCTGTTGGGCGCGGTGTTTTGCGAGCGTTCCAGGCGTGTCGCTTCCTGGGCGCTGAGGTCTTGCATGTCGCGGATGTTCTGCTCGATCTGGTTGACCTGCGGCGTGCCTGGCAGGTAGGTGCGCAGCAGGCGTGCGCGTTCCACTTGCAGGGCATTGAGCTGGCGCTTGAGGTCAAGCTGGGTCGGGTTGAGGCTGGTTTCCCGGCCTGTGACCACTTCCGCTGGCTGGTTCTTGATCTGCTGGCTGGCGTTGGCCAGGAAGCTGCGGATCCCCGCGATCTGGTTTTGTGCGGTGACCTTGGCGTCGGTAACGCGGTCGATCTGGTTGGTCAGATTTTTCAGGCGCGCGTCCACGCTGATCGAATCGATCTGCTTCAAGCGGCCTTGCAGTTCATCCTTGAGCCCCTGGATATTGGTGGCGACCTTGGTGCGCTCGGCCTCATAGAAGGTATGCAGGCTCTTGCGCCCGAGAATCCGCGCACGTTCTTCGAGGTAGGCATCGACCCAGGTCTCGACGACCTTTTGCGCGATGACCGGATCGTCCCAGGTGAAGGAAATCTCGATCACCGAGGAACCCGGTTCGTGGCCGGCTTCGAAGTTTTTCTCCAGCTTGGTCGCCAGGCGTTCCAGCGGGCTTTGCTTCTCGGCCAGGCCCACGAATTGCAGGACGCTGCGCACCGCGTCGAGCACTTCGCCGGCGGCTTTCTTGACGTAGAACTTGGTGACTTTCCAGAAGCCCTGTGGCGGCTCGGACGTCATCGCCAGGTAGCGCTCGGCAACGATATGCACGATGGGGCGGCCAGTGAGCATCTTCTCCTCATCCACGATCGGGTCGTGCTGGGTGCTGGGCGCAATCAGCGTCTGGCGGTTGGCGGCTTCGATCGGCAACGTGGTGTTGTCCCGCCCGGGCTTGACCAGCAAGCGCGCGTCGGACTCGTAGCGAGCCGGCAACAGGAAGGCACCCAACACGGCCACCACAATCGTGGTGATCACGGCCAGTTTGAATTCGCGGCGGAAGATGAAAAACAGCCGCAAGAGGTCGCGTAGAGAGCGGATTTCGATCACAGGATCACTCCATTGATGGGGAGGTGAAAACTTCTATTTTTCGGAAGGGCGTGATCATTAGTGGCTAAAAGCATGTGCCACCTCGGCAGTCGACGGTGTTCCCGCTATTTTTAACGTCACTCTGATTCAAGTCGTAGTTCAAGCCCACGCCAATGCCTTTGTTGATGGGGAATAGACGGGTGAAGTACATATCCACTGCTTCCACGGTGGCGCCGATCTTCGATTGCGGCACATAGATCAAATCGCCGCGCTGCAACGCTACCCGTGGGTGATTGGGGTTGGTCAGCATGCTTTCGAGGTTGATGAAGTACATCTTGTATTTGCCATCGGCACCGGTGCGCAGCAGGGCAATGTTGGAGCTGTCAGCCGACGGCAAAACTCCCCCTGAACTAAGCAACGCCTGCTCCACACTGACATTGCCCGCCAGGTCGAAGAACGCCGGATTAGGCACCGCACCACCGATAAACACCTTATTGCTCGGGGCGCTGGCGATGTTCACCGTCACCGCCGGTTCGCGGTAGATGCGCTTGTACTTGTCGGTAATTTCCTTGCCCAGGTCTTCAGGCGTGCGCAATGCCGCCTTGATCCGACCGATGTTGGGCATTGAGATCACCCCATCGGGACGCACGACAAATACCGTCATGTCGTCGGCTGCCGCCGGCTCCTGGGCATCGCGCACGATGCGCAGCAAGTCACCGCTCTGGATCAGCACCTGCGGCGGTGGCAGGTCGGCCAGGCCCAGCGCGGCCTGGTGCCCGGCCTTGAGCGTATTGTTATCAGGAAGCGGCACCCGCGCAGGGGTCGAACAACCAGCCAGCCAGATCGAGGCACTCAACAGGCTGAACAGGGTAAGACGGGAACGTCGGTTGGTAGTCTTCATGACGGCTCAAGTCCAGTAGGTGGAAAACATGCCCAGGCGCTGCTTGAGCGATTTGGGCAGGTAGCGTTCAAGGTGGCCGAGGCGATAGCCCAGCAATTTAAAGGCACTGCGCACCACCACTTCGGGGGCGCGGTGCAAGGCGTTGGCCTCGCGCAAGGCACGTAATTCGGCCAGTACATAGCGTTTACCTTCGCCGCCGGCGTCGCCGAACGCTTGGCGAATCCAGGGCTCGCGGCCGTAGAACACACCAATGTCGAAGTAGCGGTGAAACTCATCCATGAGTCGGTAGTCGTGGGAGTGATAGACCCGGGCGCTGGCCGCGTACTGCACCTTCCAGCCTGCCAGCAGCATGCGCGCGGCGACGTAGGCGTCTTCGCTGCCGATCACATCGGCCGGGAATCCACCGACGGCCTGCAGGGCGCTGCGCCGGTACACCGAAAACGAGTCGGAGCTAAAGCATGTCTTGATCCCCAGCTGCGGCGCATCGGCCAGGCTTTTGCTGCGGCTGTGCGCCGGGTAATTGAAGTGTCGCGACTGCGCCCCCAGCACACCCGCGCCGGGGTGCGGCAGTTGCCGGCCGTAGGCGACGCCGTTGAGTGGGTCCAGTTGCAGCTCTTCGAGCAGCTTGGCGAAGGTCTCGGGTTCGGCCGGAATCGCGTCCTGGGTCATCACGATCAGGGCGTCGCCGCCCACTTGTTCGCTGGCCCAGCGCCGCGTACCGCCGTGGTTGAAGTGGCGGGCGTCGATCACTTCGACACGGGCGCCGAACTCGCGAAAGCGTGCCACCGTGTCGTCGCTCGACGCGCTGTCGACCACCAGCATTTCTTCGGGCTGCAGGGTTTGCATGCGCAGCGCCGGCAGCAGCCGGTCGAGGTGGCTGGCGGCGTTGCGGGTCGGGATGATCAGGGAGGTACGCATCAGGGCTGGGGCTCGCCGGCGGGCGCGCGGCCGTAGATATCGTCGAAGCGCACGATGTCGTCCTCGCCCAGGTACTCGCCGCTCTGCACCTCGATCATCACCAGGTCGATGATGCCAGGGTTGGTCAGGCGGTGTTTGTGCCCGGCGGGAATATAGGTGGACTCGTTCATATTGAGCAGGATCTCGCGCTCGCCATTAGTGATCATGGCCGCGCCGCTGACCACCACCCAGTGTTCGCTGCGGTGATGGTGCATCTGCAACGACAGCGACGCCTTGGGCTTGACCACGATGCGCTTGATCTTGAAGCGGGTGCTTTCCTCCAGCACCGTATAGGTGCCCCAGGGTCGGGTGACGGTGCGGTGCAGGCTGAATGCCGGGTGGTTCTGGCGCTTGAGCTCGGCGACGATATGGCGCACGTCCTGGCTGCGGTTGGCGTCGGCAATCAGCAGGGCGTCGGGGGTGTCGACGATGATCAGGTCACGTACCCCGACCGCCCCCAACACGCGCTTGGGCGAGTCGATGTAGCAGTTGTGCACGTCGTGCAGGATCGCTTCGCCATTGATCTGGTTGCCGTTGTCGTCGCTGGGGGTCAACTGGCGCACGGCCTCCCAAGAGCCGATATCGCTCCAGCCAATGTCACAGGGCACCACGGCGACCTGGGCGGATTTCTCCATCAGGGCCACGTCGATGGAGATGTCCGGCGCGCTGCCAAAACCTTGCGGGTTCAGTTCGCGCTGGCGACTGCTGCTGTTCTGCAGGCTGGTGCTGTGTTCCAGCGCGGCTTTGGCGGCGTCCAGCACGGCTGGCGCGTGGGTCGCCAGTTCTTCGAGCACGGTGGCGGCCTTGAAGCAGAACATCCCGGCATTCCACAGGTGCTTGCCGCCGTCCAGGTAGCCTTGGGCGGTGGCCAGGTCGGGTTTTTCGACGAAACGCTGGACGCTGAAGCCTTGGGCCAGGGCTGTGCCTTGTTCGATATAGCCAAAGCCCGTTTCGGGGCGGTCGGGCTGGATGCCGAAGGTCACAAGGTAGCCCGCTTCGGCCAATTCACGGGCCTGGGCCACGGCCTGGGCGAAGGCGCTTTCATCGAGGATCAGGTGGTCGGCAGGCATTACCAGCAACAGTGCGTCGCCGCCGAAAAACTCTTGCACATGCAGGGCCGCGACCGCGATGGCGGCGGCGGTGTTGCGGCCAAACGGTTCGAGCAGCAGATCCAGGCCCAATTGAGCGGTATTGACCGCGCGGTAATCGTCGAGGGTGCGAAACAGCAGGTCGCGGTTGGTCACCGTCAGCACGCTGTCGACCCCCGGCAGGTGGCTGGCGCGCAGGAAGGTTTTCTGCAGCAGGCTCTGGTCGTCGCGCATACGCATGAACGGCTTGGGCATGTTCTGCCGCGAAACCGGCCACAGCCGCGTGCCCGAGCCACCGGAAATGATGCAGGGAATCAATCCGTTGAGGGGGTTCATCAATAGACTTCCTTGGTGGAAAGGACGGCCGGGACCGTCATGAAAACGATGTACAGGTCAAACCACACCGACCATTTGGCGATGTATTCCAGGTCGTATTCGACCCGTTTCTGGATCTTGAACAGGGTGTCGGTTTCACCGCGGTAGCCATTGATCTGCGCCCAGCCGGTGATGCCTGGCTTGACCCGGTGCCGCGAGCTGTACTCGCTGACGGCTTCCTCGAAAGGAATCCCCGCGGCCTTGGTGGCCGTGGCATGGGGGCGTGGGCCGACCATCGACATGTTGCCCAGCAGCACGTTGAACAGTTGGGGCAGCTCGTCGATGCTGGTCTTGCGGATAATCCGCCCGACGCGGGTGATGCGCGGGTCGAGGCGGGTGGTCTGGCATTCGGCATTGCGGTCGGTCTGGTCGACGTACATCGAGCGGAACTTGAACACCCGGATCAGGTTGTCGTTGTAGCCATAGCGCTTCTGGCGAAACAGCACCGGGCCCTTGGAGTCGAGTTTGATGGCGATGGCCGTCACCAGCATGATCGGCGACAACAGCAGCAGCCCTGCACTGGCCAGCAGCAGGTCTTCGCAGCGCTTGATAAAGGGTGACCAGCCGCGCAGTGGCAGTTGCGAGGTGTTGAACATCAGGATGCCGCCGACATCGGTGATGCGGTTGTGGCCATAGCGCAGGGCGGCCATGTCGGGCACCAGCATGACGTTGACCGACATCTGCCGCAGGCGCTTGACCAGCCCGTTGATGCGCTGCTCGGCGGCCCAGGGCAGGGTGATCATCACCTGGTTGACCTGTTCGGACCTGATCAGCTTTTCCAGGTCGCGGGTGTTGCCCAGCAACGGCAGGTTGCTCAGTTCGTTGGGGATGCGTTCGGTGCGGTCGTCGATAAAACCGATCAGGCCGGAGCGGATATCACTGTTGCGCGACAAGTGTTCGGCCACATGCACGGCGGTGTCGGTAAAGCCGAGGATCACCGTGCGCTGCAGGAACTTGCCGTTCTTCATCAGGTTGCGATACAGGCGCAGCATCAGGATGCGTTCCACGCCAAACAACAACAGGCTCAGGGTGAACCAGAACATCAGGTTGCGCGGGCTCAACTGCGGGAACAGCAGCAGGATCTGGTACATGAACAGCAGGATGCAAAAGGCGGAGATCCAGGCGACCAGCATGACGCGAAAACGCAGGCGGTTGCTGAACAGGTCCTCGGAGTACACCCCCAGGGCCTGGAACAGAATGATGGTCAGGATCGCAAAGAACAGCAGCAGGCCCAGGTAGTGGCTGCGCATTTGCGGGTCCACCGGATCCGGATAGAACAACAGGATCATCGCCGGCAGGACCGCCGTCAGGCCGTGCAGTAATTTGACGAAAACCACAAAGAATTCAACAAAGCCGGTACGAGTCAGGAACAGGCTGTCGACTGACGACTTCTCACGCATAAATCATCCCTCAATGCACCACCAGGACTTCCCTGTTCGGTTGCTCATCCATAAGGCAGTTGCTTACAAGTGGCGCAACGCGAACGACTGCTTTCGCTGGGTAAAGCGCAATTACCTGTCTGCTCGCAGGTATTTTTGCAAAGTAATGGCTAAATGATGGCTCCTTTTGATTCGCTCGTCAAGGTTTTGACTTTTATCAAGGTGGTTGCCGTCGAGTTTCATAAGATACTCTTGTTGTGACGGTTTGTTGACATATTTTGCCGATACTCTCAGATTTATCGAGAATAAGTGATGGCTTTTTGGAGTGTAGGAACAAAAATCGGAATTATCCTGCCGGCAGGAAAACCTTTTTTGACAGAGGGATAGGAGCCGGCTGGCCGGCCCCTACAGGGGATGGGGATCAGAAGTCGCCCTTGATACTCACGGTGAAGTTACGTGGCTCGCCGTAGAAGTTACCCCAGGAGTCGGTCCCGACGGTCTGGTAGTAGTTTTTGTCGAACAGGTTGTTGCCGTTCAGTGCCACGGTCCAGGTGTTGTCCACCCGATAGGCCAGGCGCGCGCTCCACAAGGCGTAGCCGGGTTGTTCCAGCTTGATTGTCTGGAGCCGGTAGTTGCTGCTCTGGGCACTGACGCCGCTGCCCACTGTCCATTTCGACAGGGCGCCGTCCAATTGGTAGTCACCCCATAGCCGGAACATATGCCGTGGCACATAGCTGGTCGAGGCCCTGCCTTCGGCCTGAGTGTCGATGTTGTTGAGGGTCTTGGTCTGGGTGTAGGTATAGCCGCCGAAGACTTGCAGGCGTTCCAGCAGTTCACCGCTGATCTCGGCCTCCAGACCCTGGGCGCGGACCTTGCCGGTGTCGGTGTAGCAGTAACCGTCGGCCGAGGTGCCGCACTGGGTGAGGTAGTCGGTCTGGGCAGCGTTTTTCTCGATGGCGCGGAACAGTGCCAGGGAGCTGTTGAGGCGCCCGTCGAACCATTCGCCCTTGATCCCCAGTTCGTAGTTCTCGCCGATCTTCGGTTTCAGGGCCGCGCCGCTGACGGTGGCGTAGGAGCTTTGAGGCTGGAAGATATCGGCGTAGCTGGTGTAGACCGACAGGTTGTCGTTGAGGTCATAGATCAACGCGGCGAAGGGTGTGACTTCGCCGGTTTCCTTGGTGCGCGCATCCTGTACGCTCCACTCGCCCCAGGCCAGGTTGTTGGATTGGCGGCGGTTTTCGAACCAACTGACGCGGCTGCCAACCACCAGCAACAACGGTTCGGCCAGACGCAGGCGCAGGGTGGCGTAGGTGCCGTATTGAGTGGCAGTTTCCTTGACCGTACCGCCGCGGTACATGGTTGGCCAGAACGTGTCGTCCGCCGGCTCCGGCATGTGGTGATTGGGCTGGTAGAGGGTCTGGCGCTGGGGCAGGTTGCGGATCGCGTACACATCGTCCTGGCTGCCACGGCTGCCGTTGGCGCCGAGGATCAGTTCATGCTCCAGGCCAAAGGCTTCGAACTTGCCGTCGATGTAGGCGTCCAGGCCGTAGTCCTTGTGGTCGTAGTCAAACAGCGCGGCGTAGCTGTTGACCGTGGGGGCCGGGTCGCCATAGGCCATGGTGCCTTGGCTGGCGGCGTATTTGATGTCTTGCAGGTTGCGGCTGTGGACCGCGCTGACCTTGAGTTTCCAGTCGTCATTGAAGTGGTGGGTCAGGTCGGCGAACAGGGTGGTGCGCCGGCTTTGCCAGTCATTCCAGGATTGGCCCAGGCACGTGGAGCGGCTCAGGCCGATGCTCTTGCCATCACTCAAGCGCGGGATGCCGCCCCAGCAGGGCGTGGCATCGACGTCTTCGTAGCTGGCGCCGAAACCGAGGGTGGTATCGGGGGTGATATCCATGTCCAGGGCGGTGTAGAACGCCTGGTCCTGGCGCTTGGCGATATCCATGTATGAAGCACGATTCTGCTGGCTGACCGCCGCCCGGCCGCGCACGGTGCCGCTGTCATTGAGCGGGCCGCCGGTATCCACTTCTGCCTTGTAGTTATCCCAGGTGCCGGCCGAAAGCGCGAGGTGGGTGGTGGGCTTGTCCTGAGGCCGCTTGCGCACAAAATTCACCGCGCCACTGGCGGTACCGGCGCCCTTGAGCATGCCGGCAGCACCCTTGAGCACTTCCACGCGGTCGTAGATCGCCATGTTGGCGCTGAAGCTGTCGGCCTGGACATAATCCTTGCCCATGTCCAGCGGCACGCCGTCGTACTGGTACTGCCCGAGCATCTTGAAACCCCGGGAGTAGAAGTACTTGCCGCCCATAGGTGATTCGTAGGTGGTGATCCCCGGCGTACGTTCCAGTAATTCATCAATGGTGTTGATGTTCTGGTCATCCATAAACTTGCGGGTCATCACACTCACCGATTGCGGGGTTTCCCGCAGGCTGTGTTGGCCCTTGCCAATGGTCACGGCGCCTGTGGTGTAGGAACCGCTGCCCTCGGTGGTGGCGCCCAGGCGCTCGCCGGTGATGGTGGTGGCGCCTAGGTTCAGCGCGTCGGTTTGGCCCGTCGCTGGCAGCAGGAGCCAGGTGTTGTCGCCCTGGCGCTGGGCTTGCAGGTCCTGGCCCTGGAGCAGTTGGCCCAGGGCCTGCGGGCTGTCGAATGCGCCGGTCAGGCCCGCGCTGGTTTTGCCGGCCACGCTGCTGGCGTCATAAGACAGGCTGATGCCGGCCTGGCGGGCGAACTGGTCAAGTGCGCTGGCCAGTGGGCCGGAGGCAATATTCCAGGTGCGCGTCTGGCTGTCGCGAGTCGGCTCCTGGGCCAGGGCGGTGCCGGGCAGGGTGCTTGCCAGGCAGGCACTGAGCAGGGCGGCGTTGATGGCTTGGCGCAGGGGGGAACGCTGTGAGGGGAACGCTTGCATGAGCGCGGGTTGCTCCTGAAGGAAGTGGACAGAACGGGCCTGTTGATCGGCCTTTCCTTACAGGTCGAACGGCAATGAGAATTCACCTCATTTATTTTTCAGGAGCGGGCGGTGCGCGGGGTAACCGTGACCCAATAGCGGCTGCGATAGGTGACACTGACCGGCAATGCCTGGGCGACCAACGCCAGCACTTGATCGGTATCGCCCACCTGATAAGTGCCCGACACGCGCAGGCCGGCGACGGCCTCGCTGCAGCGCAACAAGCCGTGGCGGTAGCGGCCCAGTTCGCTGAGGAAGTCATCCAGGCGCATATCGCGGGCGCTGATCACGCCGTCGCTCCAGGCCCAGGGATCGAGGCCGTTGGCGGGCGGGGGATGAATCCCGTCGCGGTTGAACAGCACCTGTTCGCCGTGCTTGACCACCTGGCGGGCATTGCCTGATAGAAGGTCGGCAAACACCGCGACGCTGCCCTGTTGCACCGCGAGCAGGGTGCCTTGGGGCTCCTCGCGCACCATAAAGCGCGTGCCGAGCGCCCGCAGATAACCGTTGTGGGTCTGTACCCAGAAGGGCCGTGGCGAACTGCCGTCGCGGCCGGTATCGATCAGCATCTGGCCCTGGCGCAGTTGCACCAGACGTCGTTCGCGGTTGAACGCGGTGTCGATGGCGCTGGCGCTGTTGAGTTGGATACGGCTGCCGTCATCCAGGCTGATCCAGCGCTGTTCACCGGTGGTGGTGCGGTACTCGGCCAGCAGGCTCGGCAGCGGCGTGTAGTCGCGGCCCAGCCAGGTCAACCCGGCGCTACCGGCCACAAGGCCCAGCAGCTTCAAGCTCTCGCGGCGGCTGATCCGCCGGCGAGCACTGTCCAGGGTCTGGCGACCGAGGTGGGCGGGCAGATGGTGCAAATCATCATTCATCGTCGCGACCCGCTGCCAGGCCTGCTGATGCTCGGTGCTGCTGGCCAGCCAGCGTTCAAACGCGGCGGTGCTGGCGTCATCGGCAGTGTTGAAACGCAGCTTGATCATCCATTCAATGGCCTGGTCCACCAGGCGTGGATCAGCAGTCGGCATAGCGCAACCGATAACAGGCATGCAGCGCCTTGGCCAGGTCGCGTTCCACGGTGGCCTTGGACACGTCCAGGCGCAGGGCGATCTGCGGGCAGGTCAGGCCGTCCAGTTGCGCCAGCAAAAATGCTTCGCGCACCCGTGGCTTGAGCTGGTCCAGCAGACGGTCAATGCGCTCCAGGCTGTCGAGGATCAACAGGCGGGTTTCTGGCGAAGGGGCTTCGTATTCGGGGAAATGGGCCAGGCTGTCGAGATAGGCGCGTTCCAGTTCGCGCCGCCGATACTGGTCGATCATCAGGCTGCGGGCGATGCTGCTCAGGTACGCCCTGGGTTGCAGCAAGCTCTGCTGCTTGCGGCTATTGAGCAGGCGTACGAAGGTTTCCTGTGCCAGGTCGGCGGCATGCTCGCGACAGCCGGTACGCCGCTTCAACCAGCCGCGCAGCCAGGAATGGTGGGTCTGGTAGAGCTGGCCGATTGCCGCATGATCCGGAGGGTAGTCGCTCGACATGGTCGTCCTGGCGCAGGCGTCTTAATTGATAACGGTTCGCATTCTAGACGTGGCCTGTGGGATTGGGCAATCACCTATCTTCAGGTACTGCGCCGGCAAACTGGTATCGGTGCCTGAGGTAGGACTAATCTACGGTTTTCCCTGGCGGATGAGTTGAGCATGATCGATCTCGCAACTCTGGCGGTTTTCTCTGGTTCCGTACTGCTGTTGTTGCTGTCTCCCGGGCCAAACATGGCTTTTGTCATCAGCCATGGCGTGAGCTACGGCTGGCGTGGTGGGGGTAGCGGCTGGCCTGGGGATCGGGGTGGCAGACCTGCTGCTGACCGCATTGACCGCTACCGGCGTCACCGCCCTGGTGGCCAGTTGGCCTCCGGCCTTTGACCTGATTCGCTATGCCGGCGTGGTCTACCTGCTGTGGCTGGCGTTCAAGACCTTGCAGAAAAAACCGTCCCTGGACACCGCCCAGGTTGTGCGGGTACGCCTGGGCGGGGTGTTTATGCGCGCCATGCTCAACAGCCTGCTCAACCCCAAGGCGCTGTTGTTTTTCATGGTGTTCCTGCCGCAATTCGTCAAGCCCGAGGCCGGCCCCATTGCCCTGCAATTAGTGCAGTTGGGTTTGGTCCTGACGTTGATTGCGGGCGTGTTTCACGCGGTGCTGGGAATTTTTGGCGGGGCGATCAGCCGGTTTTTTGCTGGTAGTGAAAAGACCGCAGGCTTGCAAAAATGGGGGCTGGCCACGGTGTTGACGGTGCTGGCCGTGCGCCTGGCGTTGATGCCGCGCACGGTGTAGATGGCGCGCAGGTATATCTCCTTGTGGGAGCGGGCTTGCCCGCGATAGCGGTAGGTCAGCCAAAACATTCGGTGACTGACACGACGCCATCGCGGGCAAGCCCGCTCCCACATTAGTTCGGCCTTTAGCCCAGCCGCGCCGCTGCCCTTGCGGTGATTTCGGCGCGGGTCTTGCGTGATTGCGCGGTGCGTTTGTTGGCCTCGTCCAGCACAGAGCGTGGCGCGGTGTCTGGGCGCCCGGCGTTGAAGGGCGGGGCCGGCGCATATTCGAGTTGCAACTGCACCAGTTGCGCGGCCGCCTCGCCGTACAACTCGGCGGCCAGGGTCAGGGCAAAATCGATCCCCGCCGTAATGCCGCCACCGGTAAACAGATTGCCGTCGCGCACCACGCGTTCCTGTATCGGGATCGCGCCCAGGGTGGCCAGCATGTCGTGATAGGCCCAGTGCGTAGTAGCCCGCCGCCCGCGCAGCAAGCCCGCCGCACCCAACACCAGCGAGCCGGTACACACCGACGTCACATAACGTGCGGTCTGGGATTGTTGGCGCAGAAAGCCCAGGGTCGGCTCATCTTCCATCAACGGTCCTACCCCTGAACCGCCCGGTACGCAGATCACATCCAGCACCGGGCAGTCGTCGTAAGTGATAGTTGGACAGAGCACCAACCCGCTGCTGGAAGTGAGTGGCACCAGGTCTTTCCAGATCAGGTGTAGCTTCACATCCGGCAATGACGCCAGCACGTCGTAGGGGCCGGTGAGGTCCAGTTGCTGGATGCCGGGGAACAACACAAAGCCGATCTGCAAGGTCATGGTGAAACTCCAGGAGAGGGGGATGGACGGTTCCACTCTAGTGGCCTAGGCTTTGGCGCATACGCCATTGAGCCCACGAATCACGCCAATCATGCCGAAAATCATCCATGTACTCGCCTTTGCCAATGTGCAGGTGCTCGACGTCACCGGCCCCTTGCAGGTGTTTGCCTCGGCCAATGACCTGGCGCGCCAGCAAGGCTTGCCGTTGCCCTATGCGGTCAACGTGATTGCCGCCCAGGCCGAGCCGGTGATGACCTCCGCCGGCTTGGCCCTGGTGGCCGAGCCGTTGCCTGGCGCCGAGACGCCCTGTGACACACTGGTGATCGCCGGCGGCTGGGGAGTTTATGGCGCGGCCGAAGACCCGTACCTGGTGGAGTGGGTGCGGGACAAAGCCCGGCACTCACGGCGCGTGACGTCGGTGTGTACCGGCGCTTTCCTGCTGGCTGCCAGCGGCCTGCTGGACGGCTGCCGTGTCGCGACCCACTGGACGCGCTGCGAGGAACTTGCGCGCAAATACCCGAGTCTGCAGGTCGAGGCCAACCCGATTTTTATCCAGCAGGGGTCGGTCTGGACCTCGGCGGGGGTCACCGCCGGTATCGATTTGTGCCTGGCCCTGGTGGAAGAGGACCTGGGCCGCGCGGTGGCCCTGGAGGTGGCGCGGCACCTGGTGGTGTTTCTCAAGCGCCCCGGTGGGCAGTCGCAGTTCAGCGTTACCCTGTCCCTGCAAAAGGGCGGCAGCCGCTTCAGCGAATTGCATGCGTGGATTGCCGAACACTTGCACCTGGACTTGAACATCCCGACCCTGGCGGCGGCGTGCGGCATGAGCGAACGCAGCTTCGTGCGCCATTACCGCGCCGAAACCGGGCAGACTCCAGCGCGAGCGGTAGAACTGATCCGCGTGGAAACCGCACGCCGGCAACTGGCCGACAGCGCCGTAGCGATCAAGCGCATCGCCGCGCAATGTGGTTTTGGCAGCGAAGAAACCATGCGCCGCAGTTTTCTGCGCGCCTTGTCGATCACTCCGCAGGTTTACCGCGAGCGGTTTTCGGCGCCGGCTTGAGTCAGCTCAATGCTCGTGTGACAGCCGTGAAAACACCTGCAGGTCCTGATAACACCCCGCCCAGAACCCGGCCTCGCGCAGCACTCCTTCGCGAGTAAAGCCCAAACGTTCCAGCAGTGCCTGTGACGGCCGGTTTTGGGGATGGACCAGCGCTTCGACACGATGCAGGTGCATCTGTGCAAAGCCCCAATCGAGCACGCTGCGCAGGGCCTCGCTCATCAAACCGTTCCCCCTGGCCGACGGCGCCAGCTCACAGGCCAGGGCGCAACTGTTCCAGTGGCGATTCCATTTGAACAGCCCGCAGGTGCCAATCAACCTGCCGTCATGCTCCAGGCCCCAGCGCGTGCCCGGATTGGCCTGGGTGCGCCACTGGGCGAAGGTGGTTATCAGGGCATGGGCCTGGGATAGGTCGGTCATGGGGTCGATGCCAAACCAAGGCATGGCCTCGGCATCGCGATAGATCGCGAACAGCGCCGGGGCGTCGTTGGCGGTCAACTCCCGCAGTTGCAAGCGTTCGGTGGAGAGGGTGGGGAAGCTATTCAAGTCGAGTTGCCTGGTTGGCGGGAGTCATGCTCGTTCCGTGAGCACAGGAGCAGCGGTATATACCTGGCTTTTTTCGATTGTGAAAGAAGTCGAGGTTCTGTGCTGCCGATGGCGAGCGGGCTATTGTGGCGAGCGGGCTTGTTGTGGCGAGCGGGCTTGCCCCGCGTTGGGCTGCGAAGCAGCCCCAATAGGGTCACCGAGTTCCATCAGGCAGACCGCGATAGCAGGTTTTGGGGCCGCTTCGCAGCCCAGCGCGGGGCAAGCCCGCTCGCCACAACAAGCCCCCTCGCCACAGCCAGTCAGCCGCAGCTCTATAAAATCTGACGATCAAGGCTGCCACACCGTTTTCTCCCCACTCAACTTACGATCCAGAAACGTCGCCGCGCTGATCAACGCCAAATGACTCAAGGCCTGCGGGGTGTTGCCCAAGTGTCGCGCCTGGCTGTCGAATTCCTCGGCATACAATCCCAGCGGGTTGGCATAGCGCAGCAGTTGCTCGAATTCCAGATGGGCCTTTTCCACTTGGCCTGCGCGAGCCAGGCATTCGACGTACCAGAATGAGCAGGCAGTAAACGCTCCCTCAGTGCCTTGCAGGCCATCAATCTGGCTGTCGTCATTGCGGTAGCGGTACACCATGCCGTCGCGCACCAGGCTTTTTTGGATGGCCTCCAGGGTCGACAACCAGCGTGGGTCGGTGGCCGCCACGAAGCGCACCAGTGGCATCAACAGCATCGAACCATCCAGGGCGGTGCTGCCGATGTGCTGCACGAAATGCCCGCGCTCCTCGTTCCAGAAATTGTTCCAGATATCTTCATATATCGCCTGGCGGGTCTGGTCCCAGCGGGCGAACGGTGCTGGCAGCGAACGTTTGGAGGCCAGGCGGATCGCGCGGTCGAGGGCGACCCAGCACATCAGCCGTGAGTGCAGGAAGTGATGTTGCTCGCCGCGCATCTCCCAGATGCCGACGTCTTTCTGGTTCCAGGTCTCGCACACCTGATCGACCACTTCCAGGGTGTGTTTCCAGCCCTCATGGGAGATGGCTTCGCCGTACTTGTTGACCAGGTACACCGCGTCCATCAGTTCGCCAAAAATATCCAGTTGCACCTGGTCATAGGCCTCGTTGCCAATGCGCACCGGTTGCGCGCCGCCATGGCCGCTGAGGTGGGTCAACTCGGTTTCCGGCAACTGCTGGCGGCCGTCGATGCCATACAGGATGTTGATTTTCATCGGCTGCCCGCAGCAATCGCTGACGCGCCCGCGCAACCAACGCATGTAGTCATTGGCTTCCTGGACAAAACCCAGGCGCATAAAGGCGTAGACAGTGAACGAGGCGTCGCGGATCCAGGTGTAGCGGTAGTCCCAATTGCGTTCGCCGCCGGGGGTTTCCGGCAGGCCGAAGGTGGCCGCAGCGAGGATCGCGCCGTGTTTGCGTGAGGTCAGCAGCTTGAGGGCCAAGGCCGAGCGATTGACCATTTCCCGCCAGCGCCCGCGGTAGTTGGACTGCGCCAGCCAGCCGCGCCAGAACGCCAGGGTGCGCTGCAGGCACAGGTCGGTGCCGCTGCTGTCGACGCGCACATCGTCCAGGCTGCCAAGGACAAATTCGGCACCCTGATCCTGATCCAGGGTAAAGCAGGCGACGGCGGCATCGTCCTCGATTTTCATCGGCAGGCTGCTGGCCAGGCGCAGGCTGGGCAGGCCCGGCGCCTCGAAGCACACATCAGCGTTATCCGCCGTGGCCCGAGTGGGCGCCCGGGCATAGTCATGACGTACCGCGCAGCGCATATGCAGGGTGGCCTTGCCGCTGACCACCCGCACACGGCGGATCAACAGGGGCAGGTCATCGACGTCATCGCTGATGCTCAGCAGGTCGGTGATTTCCACCACCGCCTCATCGCTCAGCCAGCGGGTTTGCAGGACATTGGTGTCCGGCAGGTAGATCTGCTCCCGGCGCGCCTGGGGCAGGTCCGGGGTCAGTTGGAAGATCCCGGCGGCGGGAGAGTCCAGCAGTGAGCAGAAGATCGATGGGCTGTCGAATTCCGGCCAGCAGAAAAAGTCGATGCTGCCTTGGTCGTTGATCAGCGCCGCACTGCGCATATCGCCGATGATGCCGTGGGCATCGATGGCGCTTTGAGATTCGTTTTTCAGATCAACCATTGTCTTTGAACTCCGGGTAGAGACTCATGCCACCGTCGATAAACAAGGTGCTGCCCACCACATAGTCGGAGGCATCGCTGGCCAGCCAGACCACGGCGTTGGCCACGTCTTCGACGTCGCCGACGCGGCCATAGGGGATCAGTTTCAGCAGCGCCTGCTCGGCATCGCCCTCGGTGGCGGCGCGGTTGATCGCCGTGCGGATCGCCCCCGGCGCGATGCCGTTGATGCGGATCCGTTGGTGGCTGACTTCCTGGGCGAGGCTGCGCATCAACATTTCGACGCCGCCCTTGGAGGCGGCGTAGTTGACGTGGCCAGCCCATGGGATCAACTGATGCACCGAGCTCATATGGATGATTTTGCCGGCGGCCCGGGATACGCCTGCTCGCACGCCCTGGCGGTTGAAAATGCGCAGGGCGGCACGGGCGCAGAGGAACTGCCCGGTGAGGTTGACGCCGATCACCGTATTCCACTGCTCAAGGGTCATGTCGCTGATGGCGGCGTCTTTTTGCAGGCCGGAATTGGCCACCAGAATGTCGAGATGACCGAAGGCGTCCAGGGTCTGCGCAAACAGGCGCTCGACGTCGTCCTCTCTGGACACATCGGCGCCGATGGCCAGGGCCCGGCCACCGCCCTGGTTGATCTGCGCCGCCAGGGCCTGGGCGGGCTCTGCCTGACGGTTGTAGTTCACCACCACCGCCGCGCCGGCCGCGGCCAAAGCCCTGGCGGCGCCCGCGCCGATGCCGGAGCTGGCGCCGGTGACCACGGCCACTTGTTGTTCCAACGAGATGCGCATTGTCCACCCAACCTTTTTTCCAGGAGTCCATTGAGCTGACTGACGGTGCGCGGCACAAGTTCAGTGGTTTGTCTGGAATGCGACGATGGCTGTCTATATCTATCGTTTTCGCCAAAGGGCTTTTAGTTAGAATCACCGGCTTAACGACGTGAGACGCTGCCCATGACAACTGCGCACCGGCCCTGGCTTGAGGCTTATGCCGACAACTACCGCAACGACGAAGTGGTCCATCCCCATTGTCATACCCAGGCGCAACTGATTCACGGCGTCACCGGGGTGATGGTGGTCAGTACGGCCCAGGGCAGTTGGCTGGTGCCGTCCGGGCATGCGTTGTGGGTCCCGGCCGAGACGCCCCACGAAATTCGCATGGCCGGCGAGGTGCATATGCGTACGTTGTTTCTTATGCCCGAGGTGGAGCCTAGCCTTGGGCGCACTTGTCAGGTGATCGAGGTTTCAGCGCTGCTGCGGGAGCTGATCGTGGCCGCCACACTGATTGCCGGTCAGGTCAACAACCCGCGCCTGCTGGCGATGGTGGAGTTGATCCGCATGGAGTTGCTGGCCGCGCCGGTGGTGGCCATGCACGTGCCGGTGCCCGGCGACGCACGGCTGGCCAAGTTGTGTACGCGGTTTATCCGCAACCCGGCCGATGACAGCAGCCTGGAGTCCTGGGCCGACACCCTGAACATGAGTGCGCGCACCCTTAGCCGGATTTTCCAGCGTGAGCTGGGCATGAGCTTTGGCGAATGGCGCAAGCGTGCGCGCCTGGCGTTGAGCTTGAAGTTACTGGCCCAGGGCGCTTCCATTCTGGAGGTAGCGCTGGAACATGGTTATCAAAGCCCAAGCGCGTTCAGTGCGATGTTTCGTCGTTCGCTGGGGTATCCGCCGAGTCATTTCCGCCCCGGGGCCTGATGTTGCTTCATGTAACCCTATTGTCCATTTGGCGACGATACATGGCCCTGGCGCGGGCGAATCTGCCAGGGCGCATGCCTAATCTGCAAAGCTCATTCTTCAGCGAGCTTTGTGATGCCCAGCCTTGTCGTTCATCCCCCCACTAGCAATCGATTCCCGGCAGCCCTGACCCTGCTTTTGCTGGGCGCGCTGGCCGGATGCAGCGGCCTGCCCGACGAACCAGCAGCGCAGTTGATGGCCCAGGCGACAGCGCAATTGTCCAGCGGGTCGGCAACCCAGGCGCTGCCCCAGCGCTGGTGGCAGCTTTACCGCGACCGGCAACTGGATCTGTTGGTCGAGCAGGCCTTGAACCACAACAAAGACCTTGAGGCCGCCGCCGCTCACGTTGACGCGTTGCTCGCCCGCCTGGAGCAGGTTGACAGCCAGCGCCAACCCTCGACCTTGCTGACTTACGGCGTGGGCTACGGCCGCAGCCGCGACGACCAGACCCTGGCCCAGGCAACCGGTGAACGTGCCGATGCCGAGTGGAGCCATGCTCCCGGATTCTCCCTGAGCTACACCCTGGACCTGTGGGGCGAAGTGCGTTATCGCCTGGCCGCCGCTCGCGCCAATGCGGATGCGGCGCGGGCGCTAGAAGATGAATGGCGGGTGATGGTGGCCGCGCAGACCACACGGGCCTATGCCCAGGCGTGCGTCTATGCCTTCAGCAGCCTGGCGCAGCGTCATTCGGTGCAGGTGTTGGAGCGCAGTGTCGAAGTCACTCGCAAACTGCAGCAGGCCGGTGCGGCCACCGCCCTGGATCTGGCGCGCCTCAATGGCCTGCTGGAAGAAACCCGTGCCCCGTTGCCCATGTTGACTGCCCGCCATCAGGCAGCCCTGTATGAGTTGGCCGTGCTAAGTGGCATGCGGCCCCAGGACGTAGCACGCAACAGCTGTGCCCGGCCCCCGCAATTGCAGGCGCCGCTGCCCGTGGGAGATGGCTGGGCGCTGGTGCAGCGGCGTGCCGATATCCGGCGTGCCGAGCGCCAATTGCAGGCGGCCACGCTGGCCATTGGCGTCGCACGCGCCGAGTTGTACCCGCGAGTGACGTTCGGTGCTGCACTTGAGTCTTCGGCGAGCAGCCTGGGCAAGTTGGGGGACAGTGAGGCGCTGGTGTATTCCGTGGGGCCGTTGCTGTCCTGGCGCTTTCCCAATCGCGGTGTCGCCCAGGCCCAGGTGGGGCAGCGCCGGGCCCAGGCGCGCGAGGCCCAGGCGCGTTTCGACGCCACGGTGCTCAGCGCGTTGAAGCAGGTCGAACAAGCCCTGGCGCTGTACCAGGGCGAGCAGCAGCGCCGCCAGGCCCTGCAAGCCGCGCTGGACAACAGCCAGCAGGTATTTGAGCTGGCTACCCGCAGTCATCGGGCCGGTGCCCTCGATGCCCTCCAATTGCTCGACAGCGAGCGCAGCCTGGTCAGCCTGCAGGCCACCCTGGCCCAGGCCGACCTGCGCTTGATCAACCGCCAGATCGACCTGTTCCAGGCTCTGGGTGGCGGCTGGCAACGTGACGATCAACCCCAACCCTTACCCCTTGCTGCCCTTGGAGCCAAGCCATGAACCAGGCTGTTGAACCCGCCATCCTGCAATCCACTCCCAGCTTGATGCAGCGCCATCGCCGCGCACTGCTCACAGGCGCATCCCTGGCGACGCTGCTGGGGGTGGGGCTGTTTGCCGGGTATTGGTGGCAGTGGGGGCGATTCCTTGAAGAGACCGACGATGCCTACGTGCGCGCCGACTGGGTCGCGGTCAGCCCGCGCATCGCTGGCTACGTGGCTCAGGTGCTGGTGGAGGACAACCAGCCGGTCAAGGCGGGCGATGTGCTGGTGCAACTGGATGACCGAGACTTTATCGAACAGTTGCGCAGCACCGAGGCGAAGTTGCAGCAAGCCCGGGCAGCGGCGACGGCGCGCCAGTCCAGCCTGCATACCCTGAACGCACGGTTGGGCGAACAGCAGCAACGCATCGCCCAGGCCCAGGCGGCCTTGAATAGCAGCGAGGCCGAGGCCCATCGTGCTCGCCTGGACTACCTGCGTTATCGCGATTTGGTGGACCAGCAGATTGCTACCCGTGAGCGCCTGGAAACTGCCAGTGCCGGCCAGGCCAAGGCGCTGGCGGCGGTTAACCAAGCCCACGCCCAAGTGGCCCGGCAGCAGGCGCAGTGCCAGGTCCTGCAGGCGCGTCGCCAACAGGCCCAGGCGCGTATCGCCGAATCTCAGGCTCGGGTGGGCGAGGCCCAGGCCAATCTGGCCCTGGCCCGCAATGCCTTGAATGACACGGCGATCCGCGCGCCGTTCGACGGGGTCGTGGGCCAGCGCAAGGTCCGTCGCCAGCAGTATGTGATGCCAGGCCTGCCGTTACTGGCGGTGGTGCCGGTGGAGCAGGCCTATGTGATCGCCAACTACAAGGAAACCCAGTTGCAGCACATGGCGCCGGGGCAATCGGTGGATATTGCGGTGGACAGTTTTTCCGGCCAGCGCTGGCGCGGCCAGGTGGAAAGTATCGCGCCCGGTTCCGGCGCGGTGTTCGCCTTGTTACCGCCGGACAACGCCACCGGCAATTTCACCAAGATCGTGCAGCGCTTTCCGGTGAAGATCCGCCTGGTCGTGGACGCGGCCAATGCCCCCGCGATCTTGCCGGGGATGTCGGTGATCGCCACGGTGGATACCCGTCCGGCCCGCCAGCAGGACAGTTCCCATGGGGGCTGATGCGCGCAGCACTTCGACGGTATCGTTTCGCGCCTGGGTCGCGGTGATCGGTGGTCTGTTCGGTTGCTTCATGGCTGGCATGAACGTGCATGTCACCAGTGCCGCGCTGCCGGAAATCGAAGGGGCCCTGGGGGCTACGTTTGAGGAGGGTTCGTGGATTTCCACGGCCTACCTGGTGGCGGAAATCATCATGATCCCGCTCACCGCGTGGCTGGTGCAGGTGTTCTCGTTGCGTCGGGTGATGCTGTGGGGCTCCGGGGTCTTTCTGGTGGCCTCGGTGGCCTGCTCGATGGCGCCGAACCTGCCGGTGATGATCATCATCCGGGTGATCCAGGGGGCGGCGGGGGCGGTGCTGATTCCGTTGTCGTTCCAGTTGATCATCACTGAACTGCCCGCCAGCAAGATCCCGTTGGGCATGGCGCTGTTCAGCCTGGCCAACAGTGTGGCCCAGGCCGCAGGGCCGTCTATTGGTGGCTGGCTGACCGATGTCTATTCGTGGCGCTGGATCTTCTACCTGCAACTGTTCCCCGGCATCGCGCTGTTGGCGGCAGTGGCCTGGTCCATCGATCGCCAACCGATGAACCTGGGGTTGTTGCGCCAGGGCGACTGGCTGGGCATCGCGTGCATGGTGCTGGGCCTGGGCGCGTTGCAGATCGTGCTGGAGGAGGGCGGGCGCAAGGATTGGTTCGGCTCGGCCTTTATTGTATGGATGAGCCTGGCGGCGGTGGTCGGGCTGGCAGGGTTTATCAGTCGGCAACTGTGGGGCAGCAAAAGCTTTATCAACCTGCGGTTGTTGGCGCACTACAACTTTGGCGTGGCCAGCGTGGCGATGTTTATCTTCGGCGCCAGTACCTATGGCCTGGTGTTTCTGGTGCCCAACTACCTGTCCCAGATGCAGGGCTATAACGCCAGCGAAATTGGCATCAGCCTGATTGCCTACGGCATGGTGCAACTGGTGCTGGCGCCGTTCCTGCCACGGCTGATGAAGTGGTTGAGCGCGAAAATCCTCGTGGCTTCAGGTTTCGCGATCATGGCGTTGGGCTGTTGGATGGGCGCGCATTTGTCGGCAGACAGCGCTAGCAACGTGATCATCCCCTCGATCGTGGTGCGCGGCATCGGCCAGCCGTTGATCATGGTGGCGCTGTCGGTACTGGCGGTGCATGGGCTGGCCAAGGCCGAGTCTGGCTCCGCTTCGGCGGTATTCTCGATGTTGCGCAACCTGGGTGGCGCCGTGGGCACGGCCTTGCTGGCACAGTTGGTAGTGGTGCGCGAGCAGGTGCATTCGGCGCGGATCGGTGAGTCGCTGAACATTTTCGAGCCAGCCTTGCAGCAACGCTTGCCGGGCGGCGGTTTGCTACAGGAACAATGGCCGGAGCACCAGCAGGTGCTGGGGTTGCTGGACCAGGGTGTACGGCACCAATCCTTCTTGATGGCTTACAGCGATGCGTTCTACCTGGCGTGTGTGGCGCTGACGTTGTGTGCGGTGGCGGCGCTGTTGTTGCGGCGAACCTGAGCCTCGTTTCCGAGGGGTAGGTGTGGTGAGAGGCTTATTGTGGAGAGGGGCCCTGTTGTGGCGAGGGGGCTTGTTGTGGCGAGGGGGCTTGTCCCCCGCTGGACTGCGCAGCAGGCCCATTTTTTGGGGTCGCTGCGCAACCCAGCGGGGGACAAGCCCCCTCGCCACAACAGGCCCGCCTTGCCACCGCAGTCAGGCCACAGGTTTCAACCCCCGAAGCAGCAAATCCAAGCCTTGCAGCGCTTGCTCCAGGCATTCATCCGGGTGTTCGGCGTGGGCAATCCATTGCGCCGTATCCACCAGGCTGCCGTTGATCAACCGGGCCAGCGCCAGGCTGGGAGCCTGTTCAATCCATCCGGTTTGCATCAACCCCTCCAGCAGCCGGCGCAAGGATTCGATGCATTGCTGCTGGGCACCGACGTCAGCACCCAGTACCGCCGGTGCATCTTGCAGCACAATGCGCTGGATTTCCGGGTCCTGGGCCATGCGCAGATAAGCGCGGCAGCGTTCGCAAAAACCATCCCAGGGATTTGCGGCCTGGGCGCTGATGTGTTGCAGGTGCTCATCCATTTCGCCGTCGAGTTGCGCGACGACCGCCGCCAGTAGCCCTTTTTTGTCGCCAAAGTGATGGTACAACGCCCCTCGCGTGAGCCCGGCGCGGGCGGTGAAATCGTCCATCGAGGTATTGGCAAAACCTTGGGTCGCAAAGGCGTGGCGGGCGCTGGCTAGCAAGCGGGCGCGGGTTTCTTCGATCATCTCGGCGCGGGCTCGGCTCATGGAAAACGCTCGTTCTAGTCGGATGGGTAGTTGACATACGCTGCGTATGTTACTCATGATTTGTCACATACGCACCGTATATCTTTTGCCCGGATTGCATTGAATGGCAAGCTCCAGGGCTCCCAGCAAGAGGTCACGCACCATGGCAAACCCCTACGCCGAGTTGTTCCAGGCGCCAGGTTCCAGGGCTTTTGTATCGGCCGGCATGCTCGCGCGCATGCCGATTTCCATGACCGGTATCGGGTTGATCACCATGTTGTCCCAACTGCGTGGTGGTTATGGGCTGGCGGGCGCGGTGGCGGCCACCTTTGCCTTGGCGACGGCGTTTTGCGCGCCCCAGGTTTCACGGTTGGTAGACCGTTACGGCCAGGGCCGCGTATTACCGGTGGCGGCCATGATTGGCGGGGGAGCGTTGCTGCTGCTGTTGCTGTGTACCCGCTTGCAGGCGCCGGATTGGACCCTGTTTATCTTTGCCGCACTGGCCGGTTGCATGCCCAATATGTCGGCCATGGTGCGTGCGCGCTGGACCGAGATCTATCGTGGCCAGCCCCGTTTGCAAACCGCCTTTGCCTTGGAATCGGTGCTCGACGAGGTGTGCTTTATCCTAGGTCCACCGATATCGGTGGGGCTGTGCGTGCTGCTGTTTCCCGAAGCCGGGCCGCTGGTGGGGGCGATCTTGCTGGCGGTCGGTGTAACCACCTTCGTTCTGCAAAAACAGACTGAACCGGCGATTCACGCTCAGCTTGAGCAGCAGGGCCGCTGGTTGATTACCCAGCCTTCGGTATTGGTGTTGATGATCCTGCTGATGGCCATGGGCACTATTGTCGGTGTGGTGGACGTGGTCAGCGTAGCGTTCGCCCAGCATCAGGGCCAACCGGCGGCGGCGAGCATTGTGCTGTCGGTGTATGCCATTGGCTCGTGCCTGGCGGGGCTGGCTTTTGGTGCGTTGAAATTGCATATGCCGTTGCCCCGGCAGTTCCTGCTCTGTGGCCTGGCCACGGCGTTGACCACGCTGCCGTTGTTGTGGGTGGGGGATATCCTCGGGCTGGCGCTGGCGGTATTTGTGTCCGGGCTGTTTTTTGCGCCGACGCTGATTGTGTCCATGGCGCTGGTGGAGCGGGTCGTGCCCCCCAGCCGTCTGACCGAAGGCATGACCTGGCTGATCACCGGCCTGAGCATCGGCGTGGCCATCGGTGCGGCAAGTTCCGGCTGGATGATCGATCAATATGGCGCTCCCAGCGGGTTCTGGGTGGCGCTGATGGCCGGTGCGGTGGTGCTGGCGGCCGCCGTGTTGGGCTACCGCCGCCTGGGATGAGTCACCCCAGGGCGGGGTGAATATCCGTAGCGTGATGACGCAGGAACTCGTTCAACGCCTGGCGCGTCAGGTCGTTGAGCGTGACCTTTTTCTGCGTCGCCGCCAGCGCCGCGGCCAGGTGCAGATCATGGCCGACCCGCACATTGAATGAGCCTTTGCAGGGCTTTTCCGGTGCCTGGCCGAGTGTCTGGCATGTAGCCAGGTAATCCTCCACGGCTTCGCGAAAGGCCGCTTCCAACTGGGCCACGGTCTGGCCTTCGTAGCTGACCAGGGCGCGGATAAACAGCAGCTTGCCGAACAGGCAATTGTCCTCGACGCTGGCTTCTATGGAGCCGATGTAGCCTTTGTGTTTCAACTGGTTGCTCATTGAAGCAAGCCTCCTGATTCCAACTGTTCAATGATCTGGCGCCGAATGTAGTGTTTCAGCTCATTGCCAGGGTGGGGCTTGTGCAGGGTGATCATTGCACTCGGGTCGCCGATGTCGAACTTGACGCGGCTCCCAGCCCCTTCGATTTGTCGATAACCCAGCCAGCCCAGCAACGTGATGAGCTCAGGCCAGGTAAATGCCATCTGCAGGTTGAGCAGTTTGGCGAGCAGCTTTTCATTTTTGGACACGGCGTTCCCTGCGTGTAACTAAATGTAGTTGCAAATGTGGTTGTGCGTCAATGATAGGACCTCTTCGCGGGCTTCTCCCGGCTTTGATGTAACGCCCGATGACCGCGCTCGCCTGCGCTAATTTTTCCCGTCTGGATTCGTTTTATAGGGACGACGTGCCTTTGTGCTTCCTGCCTATTGCTCCGGATCCCAAGAAATGAACGCTGAAGACTCCTTGAAACTTGCTCGCCGGTTTATCGGGTTGCCCCTGGAAAAACGCCAGATGTTCCTCCAGGCGCTGCAAAAAGAAGGGATCGACTTCTCGCGTTTTCCGATTCCGGCTCAGGTCGAGGCCGAGGATCGCCAGGCGTTGTCCTACGCCCAGCAGCGGATGTGGTTTCTCTGGCAACTGGATCCGGCCAGCGCAGCCTACAACCTGCCGGGCGCGGTGCGTCTGAAGGGACGTTTGAGCCTGGCGGCGATCGAGCAGGCGTTTGCCAGCTTGATCGCATGGCATGAAACCCTGCGCACAGTGTTCCAGCGCCAGGCCGATGAGCGCCTGTTGCAAGTGCCCTGCGAGCCTGTGTTGGCGATTGAACCTCTGGATCTTTGCAACTTGCCGCTGGCCGAGCGCGAACAGGCGGTGATGGCCGCCGCCACCGCGCAATCGCTGCAGCCCTTCGACTTGGCCACTGGCCCGCTGCTGCGTGTGCAATTGCTCAAGCTGGCCGAGCAGGAACATGTGTTGCTGTTGACCCTGCATCACATCGTCTCGGACGGCTGGTCGATGAACGTGCTGATCGACGAGTTCATCCGTTGCTATGACGCCTTTGAACGCCAGCAGTCGCCGCAACTGCCGGCCCTGCCGATCCAGTACAGCGACTACGCCCTGTGGCAGCGCCGCTGGCTGGAAGCCGGGGAGCAGGCGCGGCAACTGGATTACTGGCGTGAGCAACTGGGCGAGGAGCACCCGGTGCTGGAGTTGCCCCTGGACTTCCCACGCCCAGCGGTGGCCAGTCATCAGGGCCAGCGTTATGAGTTCGCGGTGCCGGCGCAGTTGGCCGAGGGCGCGCGCTTGCTGGCGCGCCAGCAGAACGTGTCGTTGTTCACCGTGTTGCTGGGCGCCTTCAAGATCCTGCTGTTTCGCTACACCGGCCAGACCGACCTGCGGGTGGGCGTGCCGATTGCCAACCGGCACCGGGGTGAAACCGAAGGCTTGATCGGCCTGTTCGTCAACACCCAGGTCATGGCCGCGCACGTCGATGGGCAGGCGCGGGCCAGTGACTTGCTGCAGGTGCTCAAGGACGTGGTCAATGGTGCCCAGGCCCACCAGGACCTGCCGTTCGAACGCCTGGTCGAGGCCCTCAAGCCAGAACGCAGCCTGAGCCACACGCCGCTGTTCCAGGTGCTGTACAACCACCAGCCGCAAGTGGCTGATCTTGAGGCGCTGGTGCTGGAATCCGGCCTGTCCCTGAGCCTGGTGGAGTGGCAAAGCCGCACCACCCAATTCGACCTGAGCCTCGACACCTGGGAGAAGGGCGGCAGCCTGCGCGCCGCGCTGACCTTCGCCACGGACCTGTTCACGCCCGCCACCATCGAACGCATGGCCCGCCATTGGAGCCACTTGCTGGGCGGCATGGTCGACAACGTGCAGCAGCGTGTGGCCGAGTTGCCCATGCTGGATGCTGCGGACTACCAGCAGCAGATCCATGACTGGAACGCCACCGCCTCTGAGTACCCGCAACAGCGCAGCATTCATCGACTGATCGCCGAGCAGGTGGAGCGCCAGCCCGACGCCCTGGCCCTGACCTATGGCGCCAAGACCCTGAGCTATCGCCAATTGGACCGCCAGGCCAATCAACTGGCGCACAAGCTGATCGAACTGGGCGTGGGCCCCGAAGTGCGGGTCGGCGTGGCCATGCAGCGTTCCGACGCGTTGATCGTCGCCTTGCTTGGCGTGCTCAAGGCCGGTGGTGCCTATGTGCCGCTGGACCCGGATTATCCCGCCGACCGTGTCGCCTACATGCTCGAAGACAGCCGCGCCCAGGTGCTGCTGACCGAAGCCGAGCTGCTCGCAGACTTGCCCGAGACCCAGGCCCAGGTGCTGTTGATGGATCACCTGGCCGACTACCCGCTGACGGCACCCGTCACGCAGGTCGAGCCCGGCAACCTGGCCTACGTGATCTACACCTCCGGGTCCACCGGCAAGCCCAAGGGCGTGGCGATTGCCCATGGCAACGTACTGGCGCTGATTCACTGGTCGCAGCAGGTCTACAGCCGTGAAGATATCCAGGGCGTGCTGGCCTCGACCTCAGTGTGTTTCGACCTGTCAGTGTGGGAAATTTTCGTCACCCTGGCCAACGGCGGCTCGCTGATCCTCGCGCGCAATGCCCTGGAACTGCCGGACTTGCCGGCCCGCGACCAGGTGCGCCTGATCAACACCGTGCCGTCGGCGATAAACGCCTTGCAGCGTGCCGGGCAGATCCCCGAGAGCGTGCGCATCGTCAACCTCGCGGGTGAGCCACTGAAGCAGTCGCTGGTCGATAGCCTCTATCAGCAGTCGTCGATCAAACAGGTCTATGACCTGTACGGCCCCTCCGAAGACACCACCTATTCCACCTGGACACCCCGCGAAGCCGGCGGCCAGCCATGCATTGGCCGGCCGTTGAGCAACACCCAGGGTTACATCCTCGATGCCGATTTGCAGCCCGTACCCACCGGGCCCGCTGCCGAGTTGCACCTGGCCGGTGCCGGGATCACCCGGGGCTATCTCGGCCAGGCAGCCTTGACCGCAGAAAAGTATGTGCCCAATCCGTTTTCCACCACCGGCGAGCGCCTGTATCGCACCGGCGACCTGACCCGTTACCGCCCTGACGGCGTCATCGAATACGTCGGGCGCATTGACCATCAGGTGAAGATCCGCGGCCTGCGTATTGAACTGGGGGAAATCGAGGCACGTCTGCTCAGCCACCCGCAGCTCAAGGAAGCGCTGGTGATCGCCCAGGATGGCCGGTTGCTGGTGGCCTATGTGGTGCCGGCGGCGATGCCGCAGGATCAAGCCGCGTTCGAACAAACCTTGCGCGCGCACCTGGCCGAAACCCTGCCCGAATACATGCTGCCCACGGTGATCATGGCCCTGGCGCAATTCCCCGCGACCCCCAACGGCAAGCTGGATCGCAAGGCCCTGCCACGGGCCGGCGAGGCCAAGGTGCAGGCGTTCAGCGCGCCTCAGGAGCCCCGGCAATTGCTGCTGGCCGGAATCTGGCAGGACATTCTGGGCCTGCCGCAGATCGGCCTGGATGACAACTTTTTCGAGCTGGGCGGCGACTCCATCGTGTCGATCCAGGTGGTCAGCCGCGCCCGTCAGGCCGGCCTGCAACTGGCGCCCAGCGACCTGTTCCGCCACCAGACCCTGCGCAGCCTGGCCGCTGCCGCCCGCGAAGTATCCACGCGGGCCATTGAGCAAGGACCGGCCCAGGGCCCGGTGTTGCTGACCCCGGTCCAACAATGGTTCTTTGCCCAGGATATTCCCGCCCGCCAGCACTGGAACCAGTCGCTGTTGCTCACCCCCCGTCAGTCGGTCAACGTCGCGGCACTGAGCGCCGCGTTGCAGGCGCTGGTGGCACAGCACGATGCCTTGCGCCTGCGTTTCGTCGAGCGGGGGGACGGCTGGGAGCAAGTACACGCGGAATCGGCCACGGTGGATTTGTGGCAGCGTCAGGCCGCCAGCGTCGAGGCCTTGCGCGAGCAGTGTGATCTCGCCCAGGCCAGCCTGGATCTGCAACACGGCCCGTTGATGCGGGCCCTGCTGGTGGACATGGCCGACGGCAGCCAGCGCCTGTTGCTGGTGCTGCATCACTTGGTGGTGGATGGGGTGTCCTGGCGTGTGCTGCTGGAAGATCTGCAGCGCGGTTACGCCCAGGGCGTGGCCGGCGAACCCCTGGTGTCGGCGCACCAGACCAGTGCCTACCAGCGGTGGGCCGCGCGCTTGGACGACTACAGCCGCAGCCCGGCGCTGCTGGCCGAGTTGCCGTACTGGCGCGAGCAAGTGCAGGGCGTGGCAACCGACTTGCCTCGGGATAATCCCCAGGGCCGGCAAACCCAGGCAGTGGCTGAGCATGTCCGCCTGCGCCTGGGCCGCGAACAGACCCGGCAACTGCTGCAACAGGCGCCTGCGGCCTACCGCACCCAGGTCAACGACCTGCTGCTGGCAGCCCTGGCGCGCACGATCTGCCAATGGACCGGCCAACCCTCGGCGCTGATCCAGCTGGAAGGCCATGGTCGCGAAGAACTGTTCGACGATATCGACCTGACCCGCACCCTGGGTTGGTTCACCAGCCTGTATCCGTTGCGCCTGACCCCCTGCGGCGAGCTGGGCGACACCCTCAAGGCGATCAAGGAGCAAGTGCGCCAGGTGCCCCACAAGGGCATTGGCTACGGCGTGCTGCGCTACGGCGCTGCGGCTGACGAGTTGGCGGCCCTGGCCCAGCCACGGATCACCTTCAATTACCTGGGGCAGTTCGACCAGCAGTTTGGCGAGGATGCGCTGTTCGTGCCGGCCAGCGAAGGCGGCGGCCAGGCCCAGAGCCTGGAGGCGCCCTTGGCCAACTGGCTGAGCGTGGAAGGGCGGGTATACGCCGGCGAGCTGGAACTGGACTGGAGCTTCAGTGGCGAAGTCTATCGGCGCCAGACCATCCAGGCCCTGGTGGATCACTGCGCCCAGACCTTGCACGCATTGATCGAACATTGCCTCGATCCACAACAGGGCGGCGCCACGCCTTCGGACTTTCCCTTGGTCAGACTCGACCAGGCGCAATTGGAAGGCCTGGGCCTGCCCCTGGCGCAGATCGAGGATCTCTATCCGCTGTCGCCGATGCAGCAGGGCATGCTGTTCCACAGCGCTTACGACGCCGGGGGCGGCGCCTATATCAACCAACTGCGCCTGACCATCGATGGCCTGGACGTGGAGCGGTTTGGCCACTGCTGGCAAGCGGTGCTGGAGCGCCATGAAGTACTGCGCGCACGGTTTGTCTGGGAAGGCCAGGCGCAGGCGTTGCAAGCGATCCAGCGCTCGGTGCAACTGCCCCTGACGGTGCTGGACCAGGCCCCCGACGACCTCGACGTATTGGCCCTTGAACAACGCGAACAAGGCTTCGATCTGCACCAGGCCCCCTTGTTGCGCCTGATGTTGGTGCCGCTGGCGGCCCAGCGTTATGAACTGATCTACACCAGCCATCACATCCTGATGGATGGCTGGAGCAACGCACAGTTGCTTGGTGAAGTCCTGCAACGTTACGCAGGGCAGGTGCCGGCGCCGGTCAGCGGGCGCTATGCCGACTATGTGGGCTGGCTGCAGGCCCAGGACGCTCACGCCAGCGAGCAGTTCTGGAGTACACAACTGCAAGCGCTGCCCGCGCCGACCCTGCTGGCCAACGCCTTGCCGACGCCGCACGCGGGCAGCGGTCATGCCAGTCACCACCTGCTGCTGGATGCCAGCACCACGGCGCGCCTTGGGGAATTTGCCCGGCACAACAAAGTCACCTTCAACACCCTGCTGCAAGCGGCATGGGCGATTTTGCTGCAACGTTATTGCGGCCAGCCGAGCGTGGCCTTTGGCGCTACGGTGGCCGGGCGTCCGGCCCATTTGCCGGGGATCGAGCAGCAAGTCGGGCTGTTTATCAATACATTGCCGATCATTTGCAGCCCGGATGCCACCGATAGCGTCGCCAACTGGCTGCAACAGGTGCAGGCGCACAGCGTGGCCCTGCGCGAGCACGAGCACACGCCGTTGTACGACATCCAGCGCTGGGCCGGGCAGCCCGGCAGCGCACTGTTCGACACCTTGCTGGTGTTCGAAAACTACCCGGTGTCCCAGGCGCTGCAAGCCGGTGCTCCCGCCGGCTTGAGCTTCAGCGGGCTGCACAACCATGAACAGACCAGCTATCCGCTGACCCTGGGCATCGAGCTGGGTGAAACCCTGAGCCTGGACTTCAGCTATGCCCGGGCCGACTTCTGCCCGCAGCAGATCCACACTATCGGCGCCAGCCTGCTGCAACTGCTGGAGCAGTTTGTCGAGGATAACGGCCAGGCACTGGGCAACCTGCGCCTGCGCGATCCAGCCTTGGAGCAAGGCGCAGTGCAGCCGGCACTCGACCCACTGCTGGCGCACCAGCGTATCGAACGCCGCGCCGCGGCGACCCCGGATGCCCTGGCCTTGATCAGCGGTGACGAGCGCTGGACCTATGCCGAACTCAACCAACGCGCCAACCGCCTTGCCCATCGCCTGCGCGAGCAGGGTGTGATGCCTGGCCAGCGCGTCGGGCTGGCGGTGCGTCGCGGTGGGGCGATGATTGCCAGCCTGCTGGCGATCCTCAAGGCGGGTGCCGCCTATGTGCCGCTGGACCCTGATTACCCGGCCCAGCGCCTGGCCTACATGATTGATGACAGCGCCATGGACTTGCTGCTGCGCCAACCCGGTGTGCTCGACGATGCCCTGGCCGATGCCCGCGTGCCGTGCCTGCTGCTCGACGGTTCGGAGCGCGACTACCCGTGTACCAACCTCGTCAACCTGGCGCTGGCCGAGCACCTGGCCTACGTGATCTACACCTCCGGCTCCACCGGGCAGCCCAAGGGCGTGTCCATCGCCCATGGCGCGCTGCGCGAGTTCTGCACGATAGCCGCCGAATACTCGCAACTCACCCCCGAGGAGCGGGTGCTGCAGTTCGCCACGTTCAGCTTCGACGGGTTTGTCGAGCAATGCTTCCCACCGTTGTGCGAAGGCGCCTGCCTGGTGCTGCGCGGTGACGACACCTGGGACACCGCGACCCTGTACGAGCAGATCATCGAGCACGGTGTGACCCTGGCCGACTTGCCGGCGGCGTACTGGTTCCTGCTGGCCCAGGACTGGGCCGCAGACCCGCAGCGCAGTCGCGGGCAATTGCGCCAGGTGCATGTGGGGGGCGAGGCAATGTCGGTGGAAGGGCTCAAGCTCTGGCATGCCGCAGGGCTTGGCGGCGTGCGCTTGCTCAACACCTATGGCCCGACCGAAGCCACGGTGGTGTCCAGCACCCACGTGTGCCAGTTGATGGATGCCGACGCGGCCAATGGCGTGCCGATTGGCCGTGCCTTGCCTGGGCGGGCGCTGTATGTGCTCGACCGCGACGCCAACCCGCTGCCCGATGACGTGGTCGGTGAGTTGTGCATCGCCGCGTGCGAGGGCTTGGCCCAGGGGTATCACCAGCGTCCGGCACTGACCGCCGAGCGTTTCATTCCCGACCCATTCGCCGCCGTGGCCGGCAGCCGCCTGTACCGCAGCGGCGACCTGGCGCGCCGGGACGCGGCGGGAGTGGTGCATTACTGCGGGCGGATCGACCATCAGGTGAAGATCCGTGGGTTCCGTATCGAACTCGGCGAAATCGAGTCGCGGCTGCTGCAACAACCCGGTGTACGTGACGCGGTGGTGCTGGCCCATCAGGGCGCAAGCGCCCAGCAACTGGTGGCCTATATTGTGCCGGCGCAGGCCGAGCCGGCCTTGCGCGAGCGGCTCAAGGCCAGCCTCAAGGCGAGCATGCCGGATTACATGGTGCCCACCTACTGGGTGCTGCTCGACCGCTTGCCACTGACCCCCAACGGCAAACTCGACCGCAAGGCTTTGCCTGCGCCGGACGCCAGCCTGTTGCAACACGATTACGTGGCACCGGTCACGGCGCTGCAACAGCAACTGGCGGCTATCTGGCAAACCGTGTTGAACCTGCCGCGCGTGGGGTTGAACGACAACTTCTTCGAGTTGGGCGGCGATTCGATCCTGTCGATGCAGGTTGTCAGCCGAGCCCGTCAGGCGGGCCTGCACTTCACCGCCAAGGCGCTGTTCGAGCAGCAGACCATTCAAGGCCTGGCCCACGTAACCCGCAGCGGCGATGGCTTGCCGAGCATCGACCAAGGGCCGGTAGCCGGTGGCATGCCGTTGCTGGCGGTACAGCAGGCGTTTTTTGACGAAGATATTCCCCAGCGCCAGCACTGGAACCAGTCCGTGCTGCTGACGCCCCAGCAGCCTTTGGACAGCGCACGACTTGCCCAGGCCTTGCAGGTGCTGGTCGCCCATCATGATGCGTTGCGCCTGAACTTTAAGCACGACGGCGAGCAGTGGGTTGCGAGCCACGGCGAGTCTTTGCACCTTGAGTTGTTGTGGCAGCACCGGGTCAGTACTGAAGCGCAACTGCAGGCCCTGGCCGACCAGGCCCAAGCCAGCCTGGACCTGCAACAAGGCCCGCTGCTGCGCGCGGTATTGTTCGATAAGGCCGATGGCAGCCAGCGCCTGCTGGTGATCATCCATCACTTGGTGGTCGATGGCGTGTCCTGGCGCATCCTCCTGCAAGATCTGCAAGCTGCTTACCGCCAGCCTGCCGCGGGTTTGCCGGCCAAGACCACCGCGTTCAAAACCTGGGCCGAGCAGTTGCAAGGGCTTGCCCGCAGCCCTGCGCTGCAAACCGAGATTGCGTTCTGGCAATCACTGGAGGCAACCGACAACCATCTGCCAGGCGCCAAGCCAGATGCCAGCCTGCGCAGTCGCGATGGCGTGACACTCAACACCCGCCTGGATGCCGACCTGACCCGGCGCCTGTTACAGGAGGCACCTGCGGCCTATCGCACCCAGGTCAATGACCTGCTGCTGACGGCATTGGCGCGGGTCATCACGGGCTGGACCGGGCGCCGCGAAGTATTGATCCAGCTCGAAGGCCACGGTCGTGAAGAGCTGTTCGACCATCAGGACCTGACCCGCACCGTGGGCTGGTTCACCAGCCTGTTCCCGGTACGCCTGGCACCTGCCGAGGCGCTGGGCGATTCGATCAAGCAGGTCAAGGAGCAACTGCGCGCCATTCCCAATCGGGGCGTAGGCTTTGGCGCCTTGCGTTACCTGGGCGACGCTGCCGTGCAGCAAACCCTTGCAGCACTGCCGGTGCCGCGTATTACCTTCAACTACCTGGGCCAGTTCGACAGCAGCCTCGAAGGCGGGCAAGCAGCTTTGTTCGTACCCAGTGGTGAACACGCCGGGCTGGAACAGCACCCGGATGCGCCACTGGGCAACTGGTTGACCCTCAACGGCCAGGTGTTCGACGGCGAGCTGTGCCTGGGCTGGACCTTCAGCCAGCAGATGTTCGACGCCGCGACCATCCAGCCACTGGCCGATGCCCTGGCCGTGGAACTCAAGGCGCTGATTGAGCATTGCACGACCCGTGGCGAACACGGCGTGACGCCGTCGGACTTCCCGCTGGCAGCGTTGACCCAGGTGCAAGTGGATACGCTGGCTGACGTGCCTGCAGCCATCGAGGACATTTATCCTCTGTCCGCCATGCAGCAAGGCATGTTGTTCCACAGCCTGCTGGAGCAGGGCGGTGGCGATTATGTCAACCAGATGCAGGTCGGCATCGATGGCCTCGATCCCGAACGCTTCCGTGCGGCGTGGCAGGCGGTGGTCGATGCTCACCCGATCCTGCGCACGGCCTTTGCCTGGCAGGGTGGTTTGCCGCAGCCGGTGCAGGTGGTGCACAAGCAGCTTGAAGTACCGTTCAGCGTGCTCGACTGGCGTGACCGCAACGATCAACCGGCGGCACTGCAAGCGCTGGCCGCTGCCGAGTTGGCCCAGGGCTTTGACTTGAACCAGCCCGGGCTGTTGCGCCTGGTGCTGGTGCGCCTGGATGAGCGTCGTAGCGAGCTGCTCTACACCCACCACCACATCCTGATGGATGGCTGGAGCAACTCCCAGCTGTTGGGCGAGGTGCTGCAACGCTACGACGGCCAGGTGCCGACGCCGTCGGTGGGGCGTTATCGCGATTACATCGCCTGGCTGCAACGCCAGGATCAACAGGCCGGGCAACAGTTCTGGAGCGCCAACCTGGCGGCACTGGAAGAGCCGACCTTGCTGGCCCAGGCGGTCAGCGCCCCGGGGCCGGCGCTTGGCAGTGGCCATGGCGATCATTACCTGACGCTGGATGTGGCGCAAACCCGCCGCCTGGGCGAGTTTGCCCGTCAGCAGAAAGTCACCCCCAACACCCTGGTGCAGGCCGCGTGGCTGCTGCTGTTGCAACGCTATACCGGGCAGGACAGCGTGGCCTTTGGCGCCACGGTTGCCGGTCGCCCGGCTGATCTTGCGGGTATCGAGCAGCAGGTTGGGCTGTTCATCAACACCTTGCCGGTGATTGCCAGCCCGCGCCCCGAGCAAACCGTCAGCCAATGGCTGCACGCCGTACAGGCGCAAAACCTGGCCCTGCGCGAGCATGAGCACACGCCGTTGTTCGATATCCAGCGCTGGGCCGGGCACAGCGGTGACGCGCTGTTCGACAGCTTGCTGGTGTTTGAAAACTACCCGGTGGCCGAAACCCTCAAGCGCGGTGCGCCCCAGGGGCTGGTGTTCGGTGAGGTACGCAGTGTCGAGCAGACCAACTACCCGCTGAGCCTGCTGGTCAGCCTGGGTGAGACCCTGACGGTGCATATGCGCTTTATCCAGGCGCATTTCAGCAAGGGCACCATCGATGAACTCAGCGAGCATTTCCGTCGCCTGCTGCTGGGCATGCTCGAGCAGCCCGGGCTGGCGCTGGGTGACTTGTCGATGCAAGGTGCGGCCCGTCAACGGCAGGTGGTCGCACAATGGAATCCGCCAGCGGTGGATTACCCGCGCGAGCAGTGCATTCATCAGTTGTTCGAGGCCCAGGTCGAGCGCGCCCCCGATGCCGTCGCCCTGGTATTTGGCCAACAGTCGCTGACCTACGGCGAGCTGAACCGCCAGGCCAACCAACTGGCCCACCGGCTGCTGGCCGAAGGTGTCGGGCCGGACCATCTGGTGGGGATTGCGGTGGAGCGTGGCTTGCCGATGATCATCAGCCTGCTGGCGATCCTCAAGGCCGGTGGCGCCTACGTGCCGCTGGACCCGGCGTACCCGGCCGATCGCCTGGCGTACATGATGCAAGACAGCGGCCTGCAGTTACTGATTACCCAGGCGCCGCTGCTCGGCGCGCTGCCGATTCCGGGCGGTGTGCAGGCCCTGGTGCTGGAGGGCGAGGCGGGCTGGTTCGCCGGTTATCCGAGCCACAATCCCCCCGCGTCGGCGGGGCCGGACAACCTGGCCTATGCGATCTACACCTCCGGTTCCACCGGCAAGCCCAAAGGCGTGATGGTGGCCCATGGCGCCCTCGGCAACTTCATTGCGAGCATGGCCCGCGAGCCGGGGCTTGCGGCGGGTGAACGGATCCTCTCGCTGACGACGTTCTCGTTCGACATCTTCGGCCTGGAGATCTACCTGCCGCTGACCGTCGGCGCCTGTGCGGTGCTGGTGGACAAAGACACCACCCTCGACCCGGACGCAATCCTCACCACTGTCGCGACCCAGCGCGTCAACACCCTGCAAGCCACGCCCTCGACCTGGCGCATGTTGCTCGACAGCCCGCAGGTGGCGGCATTGCAAGGCTGCACCTTGCTCTGCGGTGGCGAAGCCCTGGCCGATGAACTGGCGACACGCATGCTTGCCCTCGGCGGCGCGGTGTGGAACCTCTACGGGCCGACCGAAACCACCATCTGGTCGGCCGCCCATCGCCTCGACGGCCAGCCATGGCTGGGCCGGCCCATCGACAATACCGCGTTGTACATCCTCAGCCAGGACGGCGCGCTGGCCCCGGTCGGCGTGCCCGGCGAGCTGTTGATCGGCGGCGATGGCCTGGCGCGTGGCTACTTCCAGCGCCCTGGTCTGACTGCCGAGCGTTTCCTGCCGGACCCATTCGGTGCCCCCGGCCAGCGCCTGTACCGCACCGGCGACCTGGCGCGTTATCGCGTCGAAGGGGTGATCGAGTACCTCGGGCGCCTGGACCACCAGGTGAAAATCCGTGGTTTCCGGATCGAGCTGGGGGAAATCGAGGCGCGCATCCAGGCCCAGGACACGGTGCGCGAAGCAGCCGTGGTCGCGCTCGACGGCCCCAGCGGACCACAACTGGTGGGCTATGTGGTGCTCGCCGAACCTACCGATAGCACCGAACAACACGCAGCGTTGCGCGAGTCGATCAAGGCCGGCCTCAAGCAGCACCTGGCCGACTACATGGTCCCGACACACCTGGTGTTTGTCCCACAGATGCCCCTGACCCCCAACGGCAAGCTGGATCGCAAGGCCTTGCCCGCCCCGGACGTCAGCCAGATGCAACAGGCCTATGTAGCGCCGGTTTCGCCGCTTGAGCAGCAGTTGGCCGACATCTGGCAGGACGTGCTCAAGGTCGAGCGCGTGGGGCTTGGCGACAACTTCTTCGACCTGGGCGGGCATTCCCTGCAAGTGGTGGTGATGCTGTCCCGCGTGCGGGCGGTGCTTGGGGTGGACGTGGCGGTGAAGGACTTTTATGCCCAGGGCAGCCTTGGGGCCTTGGCCCAAACGTTGGCCGGCGCGGTCCAGGGCGATGACTTTGACCTGATCTTCGATGCTCTCGATGAGCTGGAGCAGGAAAACCTGGAGGCAAGCAATGCTTAACAAAACCGCGGAACTGGTGGCGCGCATCAAGGACTTGAGCGCACCCAAGCGCGCGCAACTGTTCAGCAAGCTGGAACAACAGGGCGTCAATGTCGCGCGTTTTCCGATTGTGCCAGCGAGCGAAACCGGGCCTCAGCAACTGTCGTATGCCCAACAGCGGCAATGGTTTCTCTGGCAGTTCGACCCCCAGGGCAGTGCCTATAACATCAGTGCGGCACTGCGCTTGAAGGGTGAGCTGGATGTGGAGGCGCTGCAATCGAGCCTGTCGCAGGTGCTGGCGCGCCATGAAGGGTTGCGCGCCGGGTTTGTGCAACAAGATGAGCAGGTGCGTTGCATTATCCGGCCCATCGAAGCGCTGGAACTCGCGGTAGAGGCGGCGGCGGGCGACTCCGAGTCTGCCATCAAGGCCTTTGTCCAGGCGCAGAGCAGCCAGCCGTTCGATCTGCAACACGATCTGCTGCTGCGTGCCGCAGTGTTGCGCCTGGCGGACGATGAGCATGTGCTGGTGCTGACGTTGCACCACATCATCACCGATGGCTGGTCGATGCAGATCATGATCGATGAGCTGCTGGCGCTGTACATCGCCCAGGTCACGGGCACGTCTTGTGAGTTGCCGGCGCCGGTCATTCAATACGCCGACTATGCCGCCTGGCAACGACAGTGGCTGGAGGCTGGGGAAGGGCGTCGGCAGCTGGATTATTGGCGCGGCAAACTGGGCAGCGAGCACGTTTTGCTTGAGCTACCGGTGGATCGCCCACGCCTGGCGCCGCCGGACCAGCGCGGTGCGACCCTGCCGCTGGCGTTGGGCCGCGCCTTGAGCGACGGCCTCAAAGGCTTGGCGCAGCAGCAAGGGGTGAGTCCGTTCATGCTGTTGCTGGCGTCGTTCCAGGTACTGTTGCATCGCTACAGCGGCCAGTCGGATATCCGGGTCGGCGTACCCACCGCCAACCGCAACCGGGCCGAGACGGAGCGGGTCATCGGCTTTTTCGTCAACACCCAGGTGATGCAGGCCACGCTCGACAGCCAGCAGCCGTTTGCGGACTTTGTGCAAACCGTCAAGGCGGCCGCCCACGAGGCCCAGACCTGGCAGGACTTGCCGTTCGAGCAATTGGTGGAGGCGCTGCAACCCGAGCGTAATAGTCTGCACACGCCGTTGTTCCAGGTCATGTTCAACCACCAGATGGAAGCGGGGCGGTTTGCCGATGGCCAGCCCTTGGGGGGGCTGCTGTGTACCCCCGTCGACTCGGAAAACCTCAGTGCGCCGTTCGACCTGACCCTCAACACCTTCGACGGCCCCGACGGCCTGTCGGCGGCGCTGACCTATGCCACCGATATCTTTGACGCCTCGACCGTCGAGCGCATGGCGCGGCACTGGCAGGCCTTGTTGCAGGGCATGGTCGATGATCCCCGGCAGCGCATCGGCCAATTGCCGATGCTCAGCGCCGCCGAACAACACCTGGCGCTGCAAACCTGGAACGCCAGCGCCGCCGACTACCCCCCGTGACAGCGCCATCCACCAGTTGATCGAGGCCCAGGCCGCCCGCACCCCGGATGCGCTGGCGTTGGTGTTTGATGGGCAATCGCTGACCTTTGCCCAGCTCAACCAGCAGGCCAACCGCCTGGCTCATCGCCTGATCGAAAGCGGTGTGGGCCCGGATGTGCTGGTGGGCATTGCGGTGCAGCGCAGTGTTGACCTGGTGGTCGGGCTGCTGGCGATTCTCAAGGCCGGCGGCGCCTATATCCCGCTGGATCCGGCGTACCCCGAGGATCGCCTGGCCTACATGATGCAAGACAGCGGCCTGGCCCTGCTGCTGACCCAGGCACCGTTGCTCGCGCGCTTGCCGATCCCGGCCGGGGTCACTTCGCTGGCCCTGGACCAGCCGGGTGCGTGGCTCGATGGCTACAGCGTGGAAAACCCGCTGCCGCGCAGCACCGCCGAACACTTGGCCTATGTGATTTACACCTCCGGCTCCACGGGTAAACCCAAAGGGGTGATGGTGCGCCATGGCGCCCTGACCAATTTCGTGTGCAGCATGGCCCGCCAGCCGGGGCTGGACGCCCATGATCGGTTGCTGTCGCTGACCACCTTTTCGTTCGACATTTTCGGCCTGGAAATCTACGGGCCGCTGCTGGTCGGCGCCACCCTGATGTTGACCGGGCAGGACATCAATCTCGACCCGCAAGCCTTGCTCACCCTGGTCAAACAGCAGCGCATCAGCGTGTTGCAAGCCACGCCTTCCACGTGGCGCATGCTGCTCGATCACCCCCAGGCCGATGCCCTCAAGGGCTGCAAGCTATTGTGCGGCGGCGAAGCACTGCCCCTGGAGCTGGCGACCCGCCTTTTGGCGCACTCGCCCCAGGTGTGGAACCTCTACGGGCCGACCGAAACCACCATCTGGTCGGCGCAGTACCCACTCGCGCCAACCCAGCCACAGCCGTGGCTCGGCGGGCCGATTGCCAATACCCGCCTGTCTATCCTCGACGATAACCTGGCACCGGTAGCGGTCGGGGTCACCGGCGAGTTGTTGATTGGCGGCGACGGCCTGGCGCGGGGTTATTTCCAGCGCCCGGCACTCACCGCCGAGCGCTTCCTGCCCGATCCATTCGGCGCTCCCGGTGCGCGCCTGTATCGCAGCGGCGACCTGGCGCGCTACCGCGCGGATGGGGTGATCGAGTACATCGGTCGGGTGGATCACCAGGTGAAGATCCGTGGGTTGCGGATCGAACTGGGGGAAATTGAAGCGCGTTTGCTGGAGCAACCGCAGGTGCGCGAAGCGGCCGTGGTGGTGCGGGACGTCGCAGGCCATCCGCAGTTGGTGGCGTACGTGGTCGCCATGCAAACGGTGAGCGATGAGCAGGCTCTGCGTGACGCCTGCAAGCGTCAGCTCAAGGGCGACCTGCCGGAGTACATGGTGCCCAGCCATTGGATGTTCCTTGATAGCCTGCCGCTGACCCCCAACGGCAAGCTCGACCGCAAGGTGTTGCCGGCGCCGGATGCCAGTGCCTTGCAGCAGCACTACATCGCGCCGCGCAACGCTCTGGAGCAGCAGATCGCCGAGGTCTGGCAACAGGTGCTGGGCCTGGAGCAGGTGGGGGTGAGCGACAACTTCTTCGAGTTGGGCGGGCACTCGTTGCTGGCCACCCAGGTGATCGCGCGGCTCAAGCCCATCCTGGCCAGTAGCCCGGGTTTGCGTGACCTGTTCAATGCTCCGGTGCTGGAAGACTTTGCCGCCTTGCTGGCAAGTCGCTCGGCCGCGCCAGCGGCGCAGATTGCCTTGCACGCCCATGGCCCGCGCAGCACGGCGCCCTTGTCCCTGGCCCAACGCCGCTTGTGGGTAGCCGAGCAGTTTTCAGCCGGCAACGGCGCGTATGGCATGCCGTTGGCGTTGCGCTTGCGGGGCGAAGTCTCGGTGCCGTTGCTGATTGAAAGCCTCAAGTGCGTGGTGCAACGCCATGAGGTGCTGCGCACCGCTTATGTCGCCGACGATGACGGCGATCCCCTGGCGCTGATCGCGCCTGACGTGAATGTGGACTTCGCCCTGGTCGACCTGTCGCACATGGCCCGGATCGAACAGGAGGCCCAGGTCGCCCAGGCCACCCTGGACAACACCCGCCGCCCGATCAACCTGGCACAGGCGCCGTTGTTCCGTGGGCAGATCCTGCGCCTGGGCGCCTATGAACATGTGCTGCTGTATTCGATGCACCACATCATCTCCGATGGTTGGTCGATGGCGGTGCTGGTGGGTGAGCTGGTGCAGCACTACGCCGCGCTCAAGCAGGGGCGTGGCATCGATCTGCCGCCGCTGCCGGTGCAATACAGCGACTACGCCCAATGGCAGTTGGAGTTGGAACAGTCCGGGGTGTTGCAGCAACAGGCCGGCTACTGGAAGGACGCCCTGGCCGGTCACCCTGGGCAACTGCTGCTACCGACAGACTTTGCGCGGCCGCCGATGCCGTCCTTCGAGGGCTCCAGCGAGTCATTCAGCGTGCCGCCGGCGTTGGGCGAGGCACTGAAAAGCCTGTGCGCACGCCAGGGTGTCACGCCTTACACCACGTTGTTGGCCGCATTCCAGGTGTTGCTGCACCGCCTCAGCGCCAGCGACGACCTGCTGGTGGGCGCCGATGTGGCGGGGCGTCAGCATGCCGAGCTGGAAGGCCTGATTGGTTTCTTCGTCAACATCCTGCCCCTGCGTTCGCGCTTCGACGCCAAGGCGCGGTTCAGCGATTTCCTCGCTGCTGCCCGGGAAACCACGCTTACGGCCTTCGAGCACCAGGACCTGCCCCTGGACATGATCGCCGAAGCCAGCAACGTGCCGCGTCACAAGGGCTTCAACCCCTTGGTGCAAGTGCTGTTCGTGATGAACAACCTGCCAGTGCACAGTGCGGGCTTGGCCGACATTGCGGTGGAAATGGTGCCCAGCCTGGGCGGTTATTCCAAGTTCGATATGGCGCTGTTTATCGACGAAGAGGACGGGCAGTGGCAAGGCACCTGGCAGTACGCCAATGACTTATTCAAACAAGAGCGCATCACCGAACTTGTGAGCGCCTGGATGGGAATTCTTCAACAGATTGTCATGGATCCAGACATCCGATTAGGGGACATCATCATGCCGTCGAATACCGCTGTTGCTCCTGCTGCACCTGCCAGCCCGAAGGCCGACAAGCTGGGCAAGTTCCTCAAGAAGCCGTCGAGCCCGGTGGCCAGGGCCCCGTTGCCGGTCATGCGTGAATCGCTGTTGAACGCCGACCAGGTGTTCCCGTTGCTGATGGAGCCCAACGATTCGGGGCTCGACCTGGTGACCTGGGTCCAGGCCAATCGCGCCCTGGTCGAAGAGAAACTCGCTCGGCACGCGGGGATCCTGTTCCGTGGCTTTGCCATGCGCGACATCCACGACTTCGAGGCCTTTGCCGAAGCGGTCCAGCCGGGCCTGTACGGCCAGTACGGCGACTTGCCGAAGAAAGAGGGCGGCAAGAACACCTACCGCTCCACGCCTTACCCGGAAAAGAAAATGATCCTGTTCCACAACGAGAGCTCGCACCAGGATCGTTGGCCGCGCAAGCAACTGTTCTTCTGTGAACAACCGTCGCCCGTGGGCGGGGCCACGCCGGTGGTCGATTGCCGGCTGATGTACCAGCGCCTACCGCAGGCGTTGCGCGATACCTTCGAGAGCAAGGGCCTGCTGTATGTGCGCACCTTCGCCGACAAGCTCGACGTGTCCTGGCAGCACTTCTTCAAGACTGAAGATCGTGCCCAGGTCGAGCAGCGCTGCGCCCTGGCCGGTATCCAGTGGACCTGGCTGGACAACGACGAGCTGCAAATCCGTACCCCGTGCCCGGCGATCATCACTCACCCGACCACCGGCGAAAAAACCTTCTTCAACCAGGTGCAACTGCACCATATCTACTGCCTGGACCCCGACGTGCGCGATGACCTGCTGGGCCTGTTCGGCGCCGAGCGCATGCCGCGCCACGTGTATTACGGCGACGGCAGCCCGATTGAAGACGCGGTGATGCAGCAACTGGGCGAACTCTACGAGGCCTGCGCGGTGCGCTTTGACTGGCGCAAGGGCGACGTGATCCTGCTGGACAACATGCTCGCCGCCCACGCCCGCGACCCTTTTGAAGGCCCGCGCAAAATCGTCGTGGCCATGGGCGAAATGATCGAACGGCGCGACCTGGAAACGGTAGCGCCCTCCACATGTATGCAAACGGAAGGGACTGACGCATGAGTACGCTTAACGATGCAGGCCTGGCGCTGCTCGCCGAACAGCAACAGCGGGTGCTGGACGCCCAGGACGGCGCGAGCTGGGGCGATATCGCGCACCTGCTGACGATCCAGATCAGCGGCGCACTCGACGTGCCACGCCTGCAAGCGGCTTTAAGCGGTTTGCGTCAACGGCACACTGTGCTAGCCGCTCGTTTGGCGAACGCCCCTGGTTACCGTGGACTGCGGCAGTTCTTTGCTGGTGGAGCGGCGAATGAGGCATTGACGGTGGATGAGGCCAGCGACACGGCGCAGGTCTTGGCGCTGTGGTGCCAGCGCCCGGTGAGCCTGGCGTCCGGGATGTTTTTCGAGGGCCTGTTGCAGCGTATCGACACCCAGCAGTGGCAACTGACCCTGGGCCTGGCGGGTTTTGTCGGCGATCAGGCGAGCCTGGGGATTCTCTATCAAGACCTGTGTGCGGCCTATGAGCAGGGCAGTTGCAGTGTGGACGAGGAACTGGGGCAGTTTTCCCAGTACCTGGAATGGCACGCAGAAGTGGTGCTGGACGAAGACGCGCACACTGCCAAAGCCTATTGGCAAGCCTACCTGCCGGGAGCGGGCGCACTGGCACCAGACTTGCCGGGCCGCTACGCCAATACCGTGCAGGGCAACGCTGCTGGGCAGTCCTTGAGCAGCGACCTCGACCCGGGTGTGTTGGCGCGCCTGGGCTCGCTCGCCACCCAGCACGACATCCAAGTGACCACGCTCTTGCAAGCCGCGTGGTGGGTGCTGCTGGCGCGGATCAGCGGCCGCGAAGGGTTTGTCGCTGGCCTGCGGCATGACGCACGTCAGGACTATGAGTTCTTTGCGCCGACCGTGGGCCTGCTGGAAAGAACCCTGGCGCTGAACCTCAACCTGGCGCCGACGGCCTCGTTCAGCAGCGTATTGGCGCAGTTGGCGGGCGTGCTGGACAGCCATGGCACCTGGCAGGAATATGCGCCGCTCGACGCTGGCCTGCCGCTGACCCATGGCTTTGGCGTGCGCCAGCAACCGGCCCCGCGTACGCTGGGCACCAGCACCTGGCGCTGCGCCTACCGTGCGGATAGTCGGCCGCTGTTCGAACTGGCGTTGACCGTCCGTGTGGAGGAGGGCGGTGCCGTCACTGGCCTGTCGTTGGACTATGCTGCGGCCGTGTACAGCCAGGCTGCGATGCAGACGCTGCTGGCGCAGTATCAAGTGCTGCTGGCCAGTTTGCTTGAGCAGCCGGAGGCAGCTATCGCCACCCTGAGTCTTTTGGGTGAGGCGGAACGCCAACGCCTATTGGCCTTAAACCCAGCGCCGCAAGTGCTGGAAGAGCGGGTGCTGTTGCCCGAGCATATTCGCAACTGGGCCGAAATCACCCCGGATGCAGTGGCGCTGGTCGCGGGCGATCAAGCATTGACCTATGCCGAGCTGGAGGGCGGCGTGCGTCAACTGGCCAGTCGTCTGCGCGAGCATGGCGTGACCGCGGGGAGCATCGTCGCCCTGGCCTTGCCGCGTGGTGTGGCGCAGGTGCAGACCATTCTCGCCGCCTGGCGCACAGGTGCCGCCTACCTGCCCCTGGACCCGAGCTGGCCGGCGGCGCGCCAGGCGCAACTGGTGGAACAGGCTGGTGCGCAACTGCTCGTCACCCAGGGCACGGCGCCGGCTGCTTTTGGCTGCGCGGTGCTGGACCTCGATCAACCGCTGCAGCAGCCATTGCCGGAAGGGCCCAGCGCCAACCTGCAAGGCCACGACGCGGCTTACGTGCTGTTTACTTCCGGCACCACCGGGGTGCCCAAGGGCGTGGTGGTGGAGCATCGGCAATTGCTCAACTATGTCGCGGGTGTCAGCAGTGAACTGGACCTGGCCGCCTGCCGGCACTTCGCCCAGGGCTCCACGGTCGCCGCAGACCTGGGCAATACCAGCCTGTTCGGCGCGCTGTACAACGGCGCCACCTTGCATATCGCTGAGGAAGCCACGATGCAGGATCCCGAGGCCTTTGCAGCGTTCATCCAGACCCAGGGCATCGACTGCCTGAAGATCGTGCCGTCCCATCTCGCCGCCTTGCTCGAGGCGCCGCAGCCGCAAGTACCGGCCACTCTGATCCTCGGCGGTGAAGCGATCGGCCAGGGGTTGGTGGAACGCATTTTCAAGCTGCGTCCCGATTGCCGCCTGTTCAACCACTACGGCCCCACCGAAACCACCGTCGGCGTCGCAGTGCATGCCATCAGCCCGCACGACTTGCAGCAACTGGGCATTCCTCTGACTCAGGTCCTGCCCAACAATCAGTTGTTCATCCTCAACGAGGGCCAGCAACTGGTGGCCAGCGGTGAACTGGGTGAGCTGTACATCGGCGGGCAGCAATTGTGCCGTGGCTATCTCAACGACCCGGCGCAGACCGACGCAGCGTTTATCAGCAGCCCGTTTGCCCCAGGCGAGCGCCTCTACCGCAGCGGCGACCTGGCCCGCTACCTGCCCCAAGGCGGTATTGCGCTGTGTGGCCGGCGCGACCACCAGGTGAAAGTGCGCGGGTTCCGTGTCGAACTGGCAGAGATCGAACAATGCCTGCTGCGCGCCCCTGGGGTGAGCGAAGCCGTGGTGGTGCTGGCGCAGGATGAGCCGGTAGCCTTTGTACTGCCAAGCCAGGACGCGCCTGCCGAGTGGCTGCAAACCCTCAAGCAGCACATGACCGAGCACTTGCCGGCGGTGATGGTTCCGCGTCAGTACCACGTGGTGCAGCACATGCCGCGCCTGGGCAATGGCAAAGTCGACCGCCAGGCCTTGCAGCGCCTGGAACTGATCGAAGAAGACGACAGCTTCGTCGAACCACAGGATGCCCTCGAGGCCCTGCTGGCCAGCCGCATGGCCCAGTTGCTGGGGCGCGAACGCCTGAGCCGCGATCGCGACTTCTTTGCCGCTGGCGGCCATTCGCTGCTGGTGATCAAGTTGGTGGCGGGGATTCGCAAACTGCTGCACTGCGAAGTCCACCCAGGCATCGTGTTCGACCACCCAAGCCCCGGGGCACTGGCCCAGGCCCTGCGTGCCCAGGAAGACAGTCCCGGCCAACTGGAGAAACTGGCCCAGGCACGTTTGCGCCTGGATGCATTGAGTCCAGAGGAGAAGGCCGCATTGCTGGACAGGGCGCGCCAACAGGCGGCGGTGCAGAGCTAAGGCAGTGGCGGGCGCTGGCGATTAGTCAGCGCCCGCAGTTTTTATGTTGTTGCGAGCGATTCTCATAAATTGTAGTCTAGCGCCCCCTATGTGTGCCCTGCACACGGATGCTCATGGAGTGTGCATTTGGATCATCTGGATCGGTTGTTTCGCCTCTACCATCGCGAACTGCAGCAGATTGCCTACCGGCGCCTCGGTGACCGGGAAATGGCGGCCGACCTCATGCAGGACACGTTCGTGCGCTACGTCGGTCTCGACCGGAAGCAGCGTACCCATACCATCACCAATCCGCGATTTTTCCTGATTCGCGTTATGCGCAACCTGATCATCGACCTGGGCCGTAGCCGTACGCGGCGTGGGCCTGTGGATTCGCTGGAAGATGTGCAGCACGAGCTTCTCGACCCGTGCCCGGGCCCCGCCGCACTGGTGGAAATGCGCCAGCAACTGCAACTGTTGCAACAGGCGCTGGGAGAATTGTCCGAAAACAGCCGCCAAGCCTTGCTGCTCAACCGCCTCGACGGCTTGGGTCATGCGGCGATTGCCACGCAACTCGGGGTGTCTCCCAGCATGGTCAGCAAATACATCATGAGCGCGGTGCTGCATTGCGCCCGGCGTCTTGGGATGACCGAGTGACGCTGAATAAACCTTCGCCACTGTTGACCGAGCAAGCATTGCAATGGCTGGTCGACCTGCATTCGGGCACCGCCGAGGCACCCACGTGGGAGGCCTACCTGCAGTGGTGCGAAACTTCGCCCGAACACCAGCGCGCTGCCGATGCGGCGGAACGGTTGTGGGAGAGCCTGGGCAGCGCGCTGGAGCGTCCACCCGAATCGTCACGCCGCTTGCTGCAACTGGGGCTGGTCGTCGCGTTGGGCCTGGCCGGCGGTTTGTCCTGGCAGGCCGAACAACACGGCTGGATGGCGGACCAAGTGACCGGCCTGGGCGAGCACCGCCGCGTCACGCTGGCCGATGGCTCACACCTGGAGCTGGCGCCGCACACCCGCGTGGACATCGACATGCAAGGTGATCGCCGGGTGCTACATCTCTATACCGGCGAGCTTTTCGTCCAGGTTGCCCCCGATACCCAGCGCCCATTCGAAGTCCGCGCCGGCCGTGGCAGCTTGCGCGCGCTGGGCACCGGCTTCGACGTGCGGCGCGAGGGCGAACAAGTACGCATGGTCGTCACCGAACACACGGTACGCGTGACATTGGACGACGACCCGCAGACCACCGACGTCGCAGCCGGGCAGGCCGTGCAATACGGCCCGGACGGCCTCTCACGCAGCCAACCGGTCGACGTCAGCACCGCCACCGCCTGGCGCCGCGACAAACTGGTCTTCAACCGCCAACCCCTGGGCGAGGTGCTGGAGCAACTCGGTCGCTACCATCGCGGCGTGATCTGGGTCCGCGACAACAGCCTGCGCGACCTGCCCGTGACCGGCATCATCGCCACCGACGACACCGACGCCCAACTGAAACTGCTGCAACGCACGCTGCCACTACGCGTGCGCCTGCTGCCATGGCTGACCGTAATCGAACGCGACGACTCACCGCGCCAGTAACTCCGGGTTTAAAAAATACACTTGCCGCCACTGTCGGGTTTCAGAAGGCTGACGTCTTTCCTGTTGAGATTGATTTTTATCTGGCTGACTTCAGCAGGGGGAGCGTTATGCAGCATCTGATCAGGCACACCGCATTGAGCCTGGCACTAGCCACGGCCAGTGCCGTGGCAATGAGCCTGCCGGCACAGGCGGCGCAGCAACAGAAGACCGACACCCGGGCCTACGACATCGAGGCCGGCCAACTGGACCAGGTCCTGACGCGCTTTGCCGAGCAGTCCGGGTTGCGATTGATGGTCGTCAGCGAGTGGGTGGAGGGTCAGCAGTCGGACGGGCTCAAGGGAAATTACCCGGTGCAGCAGGGGCTTGATCGGTTGCTACTGCGCAGCGGCTTGAGCGCTCGGGTCAGTGATGATGTGATCCTGATTGAAAAAAACGCCGGCGCAGGGAGGGGCGGTGGAGTTGGGGGCTACCACCATTCAGGGGCAGGGGATGGGGGGAGATGACGGAGAACTCCGGCTCCTACACCACCGGACTTGTCAGCGCCGGTTCAAAAACGCCTACCAGTCTGAGGGGCACACCGCAGTCGGTGTCGGTCATCACCCAACAGGTCCTGCAAGACCGGCGCATTGTTGATCTGTCCGATGCCATGCGACGCACGCCGGGCATCACCGTCAAAAACGCCAACTACCGCCTGCCGCAGTTCATTTCTCGTGGTTTCCGTATCGACAACATCCAGATTGATGGTGCCTCGCCGATGGATATCGGCTCTGGTATCGGTACCTTCTACGCCAACAAAACCTATGACATGGCTGAGTTCGACCATATCGAAGTGTTGAAGGGGGCATCCGGCCTGTTCGGCGGCACTGGCGATCCGGGCGGCATCATCAACGCCGTGCGTAAACGTCCGCTGGACTACTTCCAGCTCAAGTTCAATACATCGGCAGGTTCCTGGGACAATTACCGTACTGAGGTCGACGTGACGGGGCCAATGGCCTTTGACGGTAAATTGCGTGGGCGTGTGGTGGTCGCCAACACCGATCGCCAGTACTTCATGGATAACCGTAGCACCGAGAAACCTTTCATTTACGGCGTGTTGGAGGCTGATGTAACAGACACGGCGCGGGTTACCGTCGGAGGGCGCTACGAGAAAATTCATGAAAACGGCACTGGCGACGGTTTGCCACGCTTCAGCACCGGGCAGGACTTGAAGCTCAGTCGTCGCACTTGGTACTCACCGAACTGGGCTTATAGCGATAACAGCTCCCAGGAAATCTTCGCCAAGTACGACCAGGAATTGGCTGACGACTGGAAGTTGAACGTTTCCTTGACCAATACCTTCGATAAAACCGAGACCAAAGGTGCATTCCTGTGGGGCTCACCTGATCCGGTAACGCTTGAAGGTGCTACCTGGGGAGGGAGTTACATTAGAAACTGGAGCGAACAGACGCTGTTCGATGCCAACGTTTCCGGAAAATTTACGGCGTTCAATCGTGAGCATGAACTGCTGATCGGTGCTGATGCACAGAAGGTGACCAGCCGTTGGCGCTCAACGAAAGCTATGCAGGGCTTCTATCCTGTTGATGTCTACAATCCAGACCTCACACCTCTACCTTCTGACAGCATTGGCAACAAGCTTGAGCGTGACTACAGCCCCAATACCCGTAAGCAGTATGGTCTGTACTCGACCTTGCGTTTACAACTGACAGATCCGCTCAAGTTGATCATCGGTGCCAGGGTGCAGCGCTATAAGTTCGAACAGACCTACAGGGCTGTAAACGCTGATACAGGCGTATGGGACATTGAGTCCCAGAGCAATCACCGTGAACCGACCAAGTTGGTTCCCTTCGGTGGTTTGGTTTACGCCCTCGATGATGAATGGTCGGCGTACGCCAGCTATTCGGAAATCTTCAAGCCCCAGGCCCAGCAGCTAAAAGGTCCCAGTAACTCCGGAAAAGTTCTGGAACCCATGGTTGGCAAGACTTACGAAACGGGGATAAAGGGTGAACTCTACGGTGGAACGCTGAACGTTTCGGCGGCGCTGTTCTATACCAAGCGCGAGAAAGAGGCGATTCAAGATCCGCGGTACGTGGCGGAATCAGTCTTGTATGGCGGCAGTTGCTGCTATCTGGCTCAAGGCGAAATCATCAGCAAGGGTCTTGAACTAGAAGCCAGTGGTGAGGTGTTGCCTGGGTGGATGGTGATGGGCGGCTACACCTTGAACCTCACAGACAATGGTACCAAGGACACCTTCCTTACTACGGTTACACCCAAGCATTTGGCGAAGTTGTGGACCGTTTACACACTGCCTGATCGCCTTTCTGACTGGAAAGTAGGTGGGGGCGTCAACATCCAGAGCGCCAGCTATGCCAGCGGAACTGCTTATCGGGTCGATGGAAAAAATCCTACGGGCAACTACTACGATGTTTCCCGTGAGACGCCTTTTGACTTCGCTCAAGGCGGCTACGCCGTATGGGACGCCATGGTCGAATACAAAGTCGACGAAAACTGGACCGTTGCCCTCAACGGCAACAACCTGTTTGACCGCAAGTACTTCGAGACCCTGAAGACTTCAGAGTACGGCAACTACTACGGTGAACCGCGCAACTACATGCTGACTGTGCGGGGTACGTTCTAGGCTTTTCCTTTCGTCGTAGAAAATCACCTCACCTGAGGTGATTTTTTTTGCGTGCGCCAAGCTCGCGAATGATTTAGAGCTGAGTGCTCCCCTGCGTGCCTGACAATATGAGGTGTGGACCTAAGGCAAAGGTTTTGCGACTGTTACAAAGTGATTGAGAATCCTTCTAAATTATTTTTATCCCGAACGTTCATTAATGGCTCGACACCGATTCAAGCCAAAACCGTCCCTCTGCAACAGGGAGTGGAGTCCGGACGGTTTAACTAAATTCAGGTCATTCCGCCTCAAGAGTGGAAGGCCTTCGACATTAATGACATATCTGGGGCTTAACCAAACAATGAAGCGCGAGAGCAAAAGGTTCAGGCAAAAACTCTTCAACACCCCCCTGGCTTCCTGCCGCAGTTGCGTGTCGGTGGCGGTCCTGGGGTTGGCCCTCAGTGTCTGCGGCGGGGCTTTCGCCCAGCCCATGCAGGTGAATGTGCCAGCCCAGTCCCTGGACAAGGCCCTGACCGAGCTGGGCAAGCAGACCGGCCTGCAAGTGCTTTTCGGGCCGGATATGGTTGCCGGCAAGAAGTCCACCGCCGTCAAAGGCACCCTGGAGCCCGAGGCAGCCCTTGAAGCATTGCTCAAAGGCGCGGGCCTGACTTTCCGGATTGAAAACAATACCGTCATCCTCGGCCCCGAAAATAGTACGAGTTCAACTCTTGAACTGGGCGCCACTACCATCCAGGGTCAAGGTATGGGGGAAATGACGGAAAACTCCGGCTCCTACACCACGGGCTTGACCAGCATCGGCTCGAAAACCCCGACGAGTCTGCGGAAGACGCCACAGTCGGTGTCGGTGGTGACGGCACAGGTCCTTGAAGAAAAACGCATGACTGACTTGGCTGAAGCCATGAAAGTGACGCCGGGCATCACGGTCACTAACAACAATTTCCGTTTGTCGGACTTCTCGTCGCGCGGCTTCAAGATTGAGAACATTCAAATCGACGGTGCTGCCCCGATGGCATTGGGCACTACGTCTGGCAGCTTCTACTCCAACAAAAACTACGATCTGGTTGAGTTTGACCATGTTGAGGTCCTACGTGGCGCTTCCGGTCTCTTTGGCGGTACCGGCGACCCGGGTGGCATGATCAATCTAGTGCGCAAACGCCCGCTGGATGCCTATCAGTTAAAAGTCGATATGTCGGCGGGCAGTTGGGACAATTATCGCACCCAAATGGATGTCACCGGTCCGTTGGGTTTTGATGGCAAGTTGCGTGGCCGGATGGTCGCGGCTTACACGGATCGTCAGTACATGCTGGATGATCGGGGTACCGAGAAGCCGATTTTCTACGGGATTTTGGAAGCCGATATCCTCCCGGACACACGGCTGACCTTGGGTGGACGCTCGGAGCGTATTCATGAAACGGGGTCGGGGATCGGTTTACCGCGCGATGTGAACGGCAAGGACCTTGGTCTGTCCAGAAGTACCAGCCTGACCCAGAAGTGGTCGTATCTGGACGGTCGATCCCAAGAAATTTTTGCCAAGGTCGACCATGAGCTTAATGATGACTGGAAGCTCAACGTTTCTTATACCCAAACGCTGGATTCCGGGTTTTCGAAAGCGGCTTTCAGTTTCGGCGCTGTCGATCCGGTGACACTCACTGGTCCGAGAACTGGCGGCACTAACAATCAGTATCGCAGCGATCAGAAGCTTCTTGATGTAAACCTGGCTGGGAAGTTCGAATACGCAGGCTTGCAGCATGAGTTGCTGGTCGGCATGGATCATCAGAAAATCACCAGTCAGTGGGAGGGGACTGCCTCGTCCAACGGGGTTGGCAATCCGGTGAATGTATTTGACCCGGATGCGACGCCCTGGCCACAACCTGGAACAGACAAGAACTTTATTCGTAACTACAGCCCCAACAGCCAGACGCAATATGGTCTTTACTCTACATTGCGTTTGCAACTGGCGGACCCACTTCACTTGATCATTGGTGCTCGTGCGCAGCGGTACAAATTTGAACAGTTGTACCAGGCGATCGAAGAAGGAGCCTGGAAGGTGCAGTCGGATGTCTCGACCCGTGAAGCAACCAAACTGGTTCCCTACGGCGGTATCGTCTATGACCTGACGGATGAATGGTCGACTTACGCCAGCTACTCCGAGATCTTTAAGCCTCAACAAAGCACAATGCAGGGTCCATTGCCAGGAAGTTCCATGGAACCCATGACCGGCAAGACTTACGAGACTGGCGTCAAGGGCGAGTTGTGGGGCGGAGCTGTCAATACTTCCTTTGCGTTGTACTACACCTCGCGAAAAAACGAGGCAGTTCTGGATCCACGCTACGAAGAGTCCAGTGTACTTTTCGGCGGCAACTGCTGCTACTTGCCTCAGGGTGAAGTCGTTAGCAAAGGCGTCGACATGGAGTTTACCGGTGAAGTCTTGCCGGACTGGAACGTTCTGGCGGGCTATACGTATAACCACAATCGCAACCGCTCTGCGGCTAAGGTATTCAGCAGTATTACGCCAAAACATCAGTTTAAACTATGGTCCACCTACCGGTTGCCAGGAATACTCAACGACGTGAAAATCGGCGGTGGCGTGAATTTGCAAAGCGCTACCTACGTCAGTGGGACCACGTTCGTGAACGATGTGGAGCAGAACTACAAGTACGTTCAGGCGGGTTATGCCGTATGGGATTCCATGGCCGAATACCGAGTTAACGAAAACTGGAGTGTTATCTACAACGCCAACAACCTGTTTGATAAGAAGTACTACAGCAAACTGGGGTCTTCGGCATCGGGCAACTGGTATGGCGATGAGCGCAATCACATGCTGACCTTGCGCGGCACCTTCTGGTAACCGTAGCTTGAAATAAAAAGGGACATCGCCAGATGTCCCTTTTTAATGCCTTGCGGAGCAACACAGCACATTCAGTCCGTGCGCTTTTCCAACCACCCCTCGACTGCCGCATAAATCCCGCCAATGTCCGCACTGATCCCCGACATCCGCAGGAAGTCATGGGTCAACCCACGCTGAGTCAACAAAGTAACGTCAGTCCCGGTATCGCGAAGCAACTGGGCATATTCAAGCCCTTCGTCATACAACGGGTCGTACTCGGCCAGGCTGACGTAGGCCGGTGCTAGAGGACCGAGGTCTTTTGCCAATAACGGTGATGTACGCCAGTCACCGCGTTGCTCAGCGTCGGGAGTGTAATGTCGATAGAACCACTGCAAGGTCTCGCTTTCCAGCAGGAAACCTTCGGCATACCGCTGGTGGGAAGGGCGTGTACGCTGAGTGTCGGTCACCGGGTAAAACAGCAACTGAGTCTTGGGTTTTAGCGCACGGTGCTCGGGTGCCTGCACGGCGCTGATGGCCAGTACCGTTGCCAGGGTGGCGCCGGCGCTATCACCGGCGACGCTGACATTGTCCGGGTCCAAATTCAGGCTATGCGCTTCGCGAGCCAGCCAGTTGGCGCAATCCAGGGCGTCGTTGACGGCCGTGGGGAAGGGATGCTCCGGAGCCAGTCGATAAGCCGGGGCCAGGACAGCTTGGCGTCCGCTTGATGCCAGGCGGCGGCAAATCGAGTCATGGGAGTCAAGGCTGCCGACCACGTAGCCGCCGCCGTGGAAATACAGAATGCTTGGCTGTGAAGGTTGGACGTGATGTGCCGAGCGGTATAGCCGGGCTTCAATCTTTGCGCCGTCGCGTGTCGGGATGTGCAAGGTTGTAATCGTCAGGCTTGCGGGTGGCGAAGGGTCGAGGATCTGCGAGCTCAACTCGAACTCCTGCCGTGCCTGACTCACACTCAAGGCATGCATGGGCTGACTCTTGCCACTCAGGCGACCCATTTCAGCCAACTCCAGAAAACCTTCGAGATCGGGGTCCAGGGGCATTACGTGTTCCTTATTGATTCAATACAGTGCCGCCCCTGTGCAGGGGCGGCGTTGGTTTCAGTGGGTCACGGCTTCGTTTTGCGGCAATTGTTGCAGGAGGTCATGGAGCCAGTCCGGGTTTTTCAGGATGTCGTAGTGACCGGCGGTAATCAGTTCGTCGCTCAGAGCACCAGGCACCGGGCTGATGAAGTCCGCTTGCGGCGTGCTGGCCCACCAGCAATGAGGACGGCAGCCGGTATCTGGCAGTACCTGCAATTGTTCGGACAACGCCTTGAGTTTCATCGCCACGACAAACGTATGGGCCAACTCTTCGGTGCTGATGCTGCTGTATGCCGAGTCGCCAGCGACATTGCTCTGCACCGATGCGATCAACTGTTCCAGGCGCGCAATATCGCTGCCCGCCGGAATTTCAATCGCCGGCAAACGCTCGCCAGCCACGTCGAAGATGACCGCGAGGAAACCGCGCAAATCATCGCTCCAGTCGTTTTCAGGTTGCGCTTGGCCCTTGGTCGGGTTGAAGGCATCGACCAATCCCACAAATTCCACGACCTGGCCCTGGCTTTCCAGCTCCTGCGCCACCAGCAACGCCAATGGGCCACCGAGGGACCAGCCCAGCAGGTGGTACGGACCATCGGCCTGTTTCTGCCGGATGTACTGTGCATAGTCGATGGCCATGGCCTGCAAGGATTCATCCTCCCAATCGCGGTCCAGCAGCATCCGGCATTGCAGGCCATAGACACTGCGCTGGCCGTCCAGGCGCCGGGCCAAGGGCTCGTAGTCGAACACCGTGCCGAAACCGGCGTGCAGGCAGAACAGCGGCTCGGCATTGGCCACCCGATTGTTGAGCAGCAGCAGTGGGTCCAGGTTCTGTTCGCCCGCAGCGTAGCCCGACAGTTCGGCAATGGTCGGTTTGCCCATCATGTCGCGCAGCTTGAGGCTCAGCCCCAACTCCGGTTGGCTGCGTACTTTGGATAGCACTTTAAGCACCCGAAGCGAGTCGCCGCCCAGTTCGAAGAAGTTGTCGGTGACCCCGACTTGCTCTACCTCCAACACCTCTTGCCAGATCACTGCCAATGCTTTTTCCAGTGCGTTGCGCGGGGCGATGAATTCGCGTCCCTTGAAGTCCGGGTCGGGCAGGGCCTGGCGATCCAGCTTGCCGTTCGGGTTGAGCGGGAAGCTCTCCAGCACGAGGATTTGCACCGGCACCATATAGTCCGGCAGATCCTGTTGCAGTTCGCCACGCAGGCGCTCACCGAGGCCGGCGACTTCGCTGGCGACCACATAACCGATCAGCTGTTTGCCTCCGGCAGTTTCCCGGGCAACCACCACAGCATCCTGAACGCCTGAGAGGTCACGCAAACGTGCTTCGATTTCTCCCAGTTCAATGCGGAATCCACGGATCTTCACCTGATTATCCAGGCGCCCCAGGTAATCAATCACTCCGTCGGCTCGTTGGCGCACCAAGTCGCCGGTGCGGTACAGGCGTGCGCCGGCAGTGGAGAAGGGGTCAGCGACAAAACGCTCTGCGCTCAATCCCGGGCGCTGGTGATAGCCGCGCGCCACACCTTCGCCGCCGATATACAACTCACCGGCCACTCCATCCGGCACGGCATTGAGAGCATCGTCCAGCACATAGAGAGTACGTTCTCCGACACGCTCGCCGATCGGCGCATAAACCGCGCCACACACGGCGTCTACCGGGACTTTCCACAGCAGTGGGGTCACCACGGTTTCAGTCGGCCCGTAACCATTGGTCAAGTACTGGGGCTTGAGGGCACGCTTGACCAGTTCGAAGTTGGCGTCTGCCACCGCATCACCGCCAAAGCAGTAGATGCGTACCGGTGGAGGCGCCTGCTCCTGAGTCTGGGCGAACTCTGCGAGTTGCTGCAGATAGGCTGGCGGGAAGCAAGCGATGCTAATGGCATGCTGGTGCAGCGCGTGCCAGGTTTCTTCTGCGGTCCACAAGCGATTGTCGCGCACCACTAGGCGAGCGCCGCTGGCCAACGTCGAGAGCCAACGCTCCTGGGCACCGTCGAAGGCAAACGACATAAACAGTAACTCGCGGGTGTTGGCGTCCATGTCGTAGCGCCGGGCAATGGCCTGGCAATGCATGCGGATCTGCCCATGGCTGACCGCCACGCCTTTGGGCTTGCCGGTGGAACCTGAGGTGTAGATCAGGTAGGCAAGGTTGTCATCCAGTACGGCGCTGGCAGGGCAGTGGTCGGGCTGACTGTCCAGGCTCAAGCCGTCGAGCGCGATCAGTGCCGGAGCCCACGGTTGATTGAAGCGCGAATGCAAGCTCTCGTGGGTGATCAACAAACTCATGGCCGAATCTTCGACGATCCACTGCACGCGTTCCTGGGGATAGTCGATGTCCAGCGGCACATAAGCACCTCCGGTTTTCATGACCGCATAGAACGCGACGATGACGTCAACCGAGCGCTCCAAGGCAATCCCGACAAAACTTTCCGGACCTATTCCCTGGGCAATCAGGTAATGGGCCAGGCGGTTGGCGCGGGACTCCAGTTCTCCATAGGTCAACTGAGCGTCGGCACATACCACTGCGACGGCGCCTGGTGTGGCTGCTGCGTGGCTTCGGATGACCTCGGCCAGCAACGGCGCCGTTTCCTGCAAAGGGGCCAGTATGTTGCGTTGGTTGAGGCGTTGCTGCTCGTTGTTGCTGAGCATGGCCAGGCTGCCGAGGGTTGCGTCGGGGTTGTCGAGCATGGCGCACAGCAAGGTTTCGAAGCTTGTGCGGATTTGCTCGGTCGCTTCTGGGGTGAAGCGGTTGCGCAGGTAGAGGAACTCGATGGTCAGCGTATTGCCGAGGTTGATGGCCAGGTCCATTGCAAAGTTAGTGACGTCGCGGGTGCTGATTTCGCCGAAACGTAACTGGTTGTGCTCTGCCTCTTGCAGGCGTTCATCCACCGGATAGTTCTCGAACACGACAATGCTGTCGAAGAGTGGCGTTCCACCCTGACCCGACCAGCGCTGAACGTCGGCGAGGGAGGCGTGTTCGTGGTCGCGTATTTCCAGGTTGTAGTTTTGCAATGCTTGTAGCCACTGTCGCGCAGAGGCTTGTGGGTCTGGAGTTTGAATGATGGGAAGGGTGTTGATGAACAGCCCGAGCATTTCATCAGCGCCGGGCAGACTTGCTGGCCTACCGGCGACGGTGGCGCCAAAACAGACGGTGGCTTGCCCGGTATAGCGCTGCAAGAGCATCAGCCACGTAGCCTGGATCAGCGTGTTGGGCGTAACGCGCAGGCGCTGCGCGCACTCACGCAGATACTGGGTTCGATCCGCATTCCAAATCATGTATAGCGCCGCATGACCTTGGAGATCTGATGGCGCACGCGGGACGATGCTGTTTGCCAGATTCGTCGAGCCACTGAACCCTTCCAGCTTGCCTCTCCAGAAAGTTTCCAGATCAATCAGGGACTGATTTCTCAACCACTGGATGTAATCACGGTAACTGCCTCGCTTAGCCGCTGGAGTCTGGCCATTGTAGATTTGGAACACTTCACCTAGCAGTCGCGAACTACTCCAGCCGTCCATCAGAATATGATGGCTGGTCCAGATAAGATGCATTCGCTGCTCATCGAGCTTGATCAATGTCAGCCTGACCAGCGGTGCGTGTAATAAATCAAAGCCTTTGTCTAGGTCATCCTTGGCTAACTGTTCAAGGTCTTGCGGCGTGACGGCTCGATTCTGCCAATCAATGATCTGAACGGGCAATCGGGCCTTGCGGTAGACAATTTGCAGCGGTTCAGCCAGATCGCTGGAGGACCAGAAACCCGTTCGCAGGATCTCATGGTGCTGGATTACGCTGTTCCAGGCGCTGATGAAACGGCTACTATCCAGGCCTTCAACGGGTACCGACATCTGGTTGATGTAGAGCGCAACCTGCGCAGACTCTTGCGTATGGAACAAAATCCCCTGTTGCATAGGAGAGAGCGGATAGATGTCCTCGATGTCTTGCGAGGCTACAGGAAGTGTATTCAGGTGCTGCTGACTGAGCGCGGCGAGTGCGAAGTCTGATGGTGTCACGCCCGAATAGTGGCCATCGCAGCAGTGCTCAATGAGGGCTTTAAGTTCGCTAGCGTATTCATCCGCCAGGTGCTGGATAGTGCTTTCCTTGAACATCTGGGCGCTAAAGCCCCAGTTAAGACTTAATTCACCGCCATACACTTGGCCGTTGATGCTCAACCAGTTGTCCAGCGGGGCCTGCGGACTGCGTTCGGCACCAGCGCTGTCGTTGCACGGTGCGAAAAGCGCGTCTTTAGCATGGTCAAAGCTGCTGTCGAACTGACCTAAGTAGTTGAAGGTGAGTCGCGGAACGGGCAGTGCGCTCAGTGTTTGGCGTGCATGGTCATCGCCCAGATAACGTAGTGTGGCGTAGCCAATACCCTTGTCAGGAATGCGGCGTAACTGTTCTTTGACATGGGTAATGGACTCTCCCAAATCGCTGGTCGTAGAGAGTTTTACCGGGAAAACACTGGTGAACCAACCGACAGTACGGGTCAGGTCGACATCATCAAACAGATCTTCACGACCATGGCCTTCGAGTTGGATCACGCAGTCGGGACGCGACGTCCATCGTGCAATAACGCGGGCCAGCGCTGTAAGTAACAGATCATTGATCTGAGTCCGATATGCAGCAGGGGCATCTTGCAGCAATTGACGGGTGAGTCGAGCGTCCAATCGCGTTTGTACACCACGGCCATGAGAACGCTCCAGGCTACCGGCACTATTGTCGCAGGGTAGGGCAACGAAGGCATCACGCAATTGTTCCTGCCAGTAGGGCAGTTGCTGACGCAAGGCATCGCTATGGGCATGATTGCTTAGTCGCTCGCTCCAGGTCTGCACCGAGCTGGTTTTTTTGGGCAATGTCAGTGATCGTGCGGCTTGCAATTGTTGGTAGATGGTTTGCAGATCCTCGAACAGGATGCGCCAGGAAACACCGTCGATCACTAAGTGATGAACTGCCAACAGCAAACGTTGACCGCCATCGTCCAGATTAATTAGAAGCGCGCGCAGCATAGGACCATTGGCCAGGTCCAGGCTACGCTGCGCGTCGGTGCACAGCCGAGCAATCTCATCGGTATCGTGGGCGGTAATCTGTTGAACGACGGCCGGAACTTCACCACTGGCTTGGAAACTTGCCTGCCAGCCATGATCGCTTTCCCGGAAGATCAGTCGCAATGCATCGTGATGCTGGATCAGAGCGTGCAAGGCGCGCCCCAGTAAACCAGCCTGAAGTGTTGTGCTCGGTTTTAGCAGCACGGACTGGTTCCAATGATGGCGCTCTGGTATCTCAGTCTCGAAGAACATATGTTGAATTGGCAATAGTAGTGCTGTTCCGCTGACGGCTCCTTGGTCGACTGATACAGCCTGTGTGCCAGCCTTTGCTACCCTAGCCAAGCCCTCGATGGTCTGATGCTGGAACAGTTCTTTTGGGGTAAAACCAATTCCTGCCTGGCGGGCACGACTGACTACCTGAATGGAAATGATCGAGTCTCCGCCCAGCTCGAAGAAGTTATCGTTCATGCCGATCTTTTCGAGCTTGAGGACATCCTGCCAGATGGCAGCGATGCGTTGCTCCATCTCGCTTTGCGGTGCGATGTAGGTTTGTTGCAGCAGGCCGGTATCTGGTGAGGGCAGGGCGTTACGGTCGAGTTTACCGTTGGCCGTCAGCGGCAAGTGTGGCAGGAACAGCAGGTGGCTTGGCACCATGTAATCGGGCAGGTGCTCTTTCAGATGCGCCTTGATAGTTCCGCGCATGCTGTCTTGGGTTGTGATTTGGTCTGGGACGATATAGGCAACGAGCTGCGCCTGTCCGCTTTGGCCCTTTTGCGCCAAGACGACGACTTGGCGCACGGCCTCCAGATTCGACAGAACGGCTTCGATTTCTCCAAGCTCAATACGGAACCCGCGAATCTTTACCTGATGGTCAATGCGCCCGATATATTCGATTACCCCGTCCGTTCGGTATCGGGCCAGATCTCCGGTGCGGTAGAGGCGCGCGCCGCTGCGGGAAAATGGGTCGGCGATAAAACGGGTTGCGCTCAGGTCTGTTCGGTTGAGGTAACCACGTGCCAAGCCTGCGCCACCTACATATAGCTCTCCGACGCACCCTTGGGCTACAGGATTGAGGTCGGCGTCCAGCAAATACCATGATAAATCATTCAGTGGCCGCCCGATGGGGCTGGTGGCGTCGCTCGATAGGTCGGCCAGGCTGAGCGGTCGGTAGGTCACGTGTACCGTGGTTTCGGTAATGCCATACATGTTGATCAATTGCGGTGAGCTATCGCCGAACCGCTCGAACCAAGGGCGTAGGCTCTGAATCTCCAACGCTTCACCACCAAATATGACGTAGCGTAGTGCCAGCTTTCTGTCTGAGTGCGGCGTTGCACAGACACTGTGCATGAGTTGCTTGAACGCCGAAGGTGTCTGGTTAAGTACGCTCACCTGCTGTTCGCACAACAATGTGTAGAAGTCTTCCGGTGAGCGGCTGACTTCATGGGGTACGATAACCAGCCGGCCTCCGTACAATAGAGCACCAAAAATCTCCCACACCGAGAAATCGAAGGCGTAGGAGTGAAAAAGGCTCCAAACATCCTGGGCGTCGAAGGAAAACTCTTTCTCGCAGGCGCTGAAGAGTCGCAGAACATTCTGATGGGCAAGTAGAGCGCCCTTTGGGTGACCAGTCGACCCCGAGGTGTAGATGATGTAGGCGAGACTCTCTGCCTCTACCGGGACCCGGGGGTTCTCCACGCTGTAGCGGTTTTGCTTGTCGGACTCCAGCAGCACTATGCGGACCTTGGATGGCACCGGTATCTGTTCAATCAGGGAGGCCTGCATAAGTACTAGTGCCAGGCCACTATCTTGGATCATGTAAGCGAGTCGATCATTCGGATAGGCCGGATCTAGAGGCACATAGGCACCGCCTGCCTTGAGAATCGCCAGCAAACCGATGACCATCTCCAGGCTTCTTTCACTAGCCAGTCCCACCATGACTTCGGGACCCACACCCTGCTCGATCAGTTGATGGGCCAACTGATTCGCGCGTGTGTTGAGTTGTTCGTAGGTTAACTGGCGTGTGCCCAGCGTCAGTGCTATGGCGTGCGGCGCACGTGTGGCATGACCTTCGATGAGCTGATGCAGACAACCAGTCTCAGGATATTGCGTGACACGTGGGTTCCATTCTTCAAGCGTCTGCTGCAGCTCGTCAGCACTGTGTAGTGCCAACTCAGCGATACGCTGTTGGGGCGATTTGATAATACTCTGCAGCAACGTTTGCCAGTGTTTGACCATACGTTCGATGGTTGCCCGCTCAAACAGGTCGGTGGCGTAAGTCAGGGCCGCGGAAAAACCATTAACTGACTCGAAGGTATTGAGGGTCAGATCAAACTGTGCGGTCCGGGTCTCCCATTTCAGGCTCTCAACGGAGAGTTCCGTCAGGTGTTCCTTGGATGGTTGTCCGCTGTTCTGATGATTGAACAACACCTGGAATAATGGGCTGTGACTCAGAGTGCGTTCCGGGCGCAGCGCCTCGACCAAGTGCTCGAAAGGCAGGTCCTGATGCGCTTGTGCCTGCAATGCCGTGTGCTTGACCTGTTGCAAAAACTCACTGAATGGTAATTGACCATTCACATTGGCTTTAAGTACTTGAGTGTTGACGAAGAAACCGATGAGCCCTTCAGTTTCCAGGCGATTGCGGTTGGCGATAGGCACTCCGACACATATCTCGGTTTGTCGGCTATAGCGATGCAGCAGCGCCTGGAACGAGGCTAACAGCAGCATGAACGGTGTCACGTTTAATTGCTGGGCGAGCTGTTTGAGCGACAGGCTCAGTGAGTCGGATAAGGAGAACTCCACCTTCGCGCCACGAAAGCTCTGTTCGAGCGGGCGTGGACGGTCCAGAGGCAGTTCCAGCAGTGTTTGTTCGCCTCCCAGTTGTTGTGACCAATATGCGAGTTGACGCTCGCGTTCACCAGCATCCATCCACTGGCGCTGCCACATCGCGTAGTCGGCGTACTGCACTGGCAATGCCGGCAACGCAACATTCAGCCCCTGAATCTGGCCGGTGTATAGCGCAATCAGCTCCCGCACCATGACTTGCATAGACCAGGCATCGGAAACGATGTGGTGTTGAACGATAACCAGCACGTGGTCGTCCGTAGCTAGTTGCAGCAGTTTCACTCGCAGGAGAGGACCTGATTGTAGGTCAAACAATTTTTCAGTCTGTGTTTCAACATACTTCTTGATCGCTTGTTCTAGCTCATCGGTGGGTGCCAGCGTGTCCAGGGTTATGCTCAAAGGTGTCGCCTGATCGATGACTTGGACGGCCTGTTCGCCTTCAAGGAGAAAACGGGTGCGCAAGGTCTCATGACGTTCGATTAGCGAGCTGAAACTACGCTCCAGAGCTGGGACGTCGAGATCACCCTTGAGGCGCAGGGCTGCCGGAATATGGTAGGCAGCACTATCAGGGGCCAGTTGCCAAAGGAACCACTGACGTTCCTGAGCATATGACAATGGCAGGGAGGTACTGCGTTCTTGTGCTACCAGCGGGACATGCACACTAGACGATGTCTTAAACGCTTGCACGAACGCCTGCAGCTCACTGTGTTCAAACAGACTTTTCAGGGCGACATCGCACTTGAGAGCTTGCCGGACCCGCGATATCACCTGAGTCGCAAGTAATGAGTGTCCGCCTAGTTCGAAGAAGTCATCCGTCATACCGACCTGATCGATCTTCAGCACTTCTGCCCAGATATTGGCCACCGTGCGCTCGATATCATTTTGCGGCGCAATGTAGGTTTTGCGCAGTTGATCGGCATCCGGGTGAGGTAGGGCTTTGCGATCAAGCTTGCCGTTGGGAGTCAGTGGCAGTGCGGGTAAGAACATCCAGTGAGGCGGGACCATATAGTCCGCCAGGCTCTGTTTGAGATGCAGCTTGAGGATTTGACGCAGTTCGCTTTCATCCCGTAGTGAATGGGGGACGAGGTACGCTACCAGTTGTGTCCCCCCCGGACCCTCTTGTGCTAGTACAGTGGCTTCGCGTACCTCTGGATGCTCAAGTAATCTCGCTTCGATCTCACCCAATTCAATTCGAAAGCCGCGAATTTTCACCTGATGATCGAGGCGGCTGATGTATTCAACTACACCGTCGTTACGGTATCGGGCCAGGTCCCCAGTGCGATACAGGCGTGCTCCAGGAGCCCCAAATGGATTAGGCACGAAGCGTTCTGCAGTCAGCGCCGGTCGCTGGAAGTAGCCGCGAGCCAGGCCTTCTCCGCCAATCAACAGCTCGGCGCCAACGCCTATAGGTACTGCACACAGGTCATCATCCAGCAAAAACAGTGCGGTATTTGCAATTGGACGGCCGAGGTAAGGTTGGGTATGTGTTCGATCCAGAGCGTGGAGAGCGGACCAGATGGTTGTTTCCGTGGGGCCGTAGAGGTTCCATACCTGATCCGACAACACGAGCATACGTTGCGCGAGTTCTTCAGGCAGCGCTTCGCCCCCGCAGAACAGCTTGCAGCCCTGCAGCACCAGACTGTCGGGGCTGTCGAGCAGCATTCGCCAAGTAGAGGGGGTGGCTTGCAGAACCGTTATCTCTTCTTCGTGCACCAGCTTGAGCAACGAGTCAGGGTCTTGATTGATCGCCTGGCCGGTCAACGTCACGAGGGCGCCAACGGAGAGCGGCACATAGATTTCCAGGCCAAAAATATCAAACGAGAATGTTGTCAGCGACAAGACTCGGTCTTGACTGGAAACCCCGGGTAATCGCGACATGCTGGTGACGAAATTGCTCAAGGCTCCGTGGGACACCATCACGCCTTTTGGCTTGCCCGTCGAACCAGAGGTGTAGATTACGTAAGCCAAATGCTCCGCAAAGAGGGGTTGTCGTGGATTGACGTCGGGATAATTTTCCAGCCAGTTTTGTGCCTGATCCAGATTCAACGCCTGAACACCATTGGGAACAGGCATCCGGGGTAGCACGAAACTCTGGGTCAGCAGCAAGGCGATCCCACTGTCCTGCATCATGTACGCTAGGCGGTCTTCGGGATAGCTAGGATCAAGTGGCACATATGCGCCGCCGGCCTTAAGCACAGCCAGCAACCCGATAATCATCTCCACGCTGCGCTCGACGGCGATGCCTACCAGTACGTCTGGCCCGACACCCAGTTCGATCAACCTGCCTGCCAGGCGGTTGGCGCGGCTGTTGAGCTGTTGGTAGGTCAGTCGTTGCTCTGCGAATACCAATGCACTGGAGTTGGGTGAGAGTTTGGCCTGGTTTTCGATTAGCTGGTGAACCCGCAGTTCGCGGGGGTAGTCGACGGAACTTCTGTTCCATTTCTCAAGTATTAGCTGCTGTTCTGCAGTGTCGAGCATTGGCAGCTGAGCGACAGATTGCAGGGGGTTGGCCACGACCGCCGTCAGCAGGCATTGCCAGTGGCGGCTCATGCGTTCGATAGTGGCGGGTTGGAATAAGTCGGTGGCGTAGGTGAAGGACCCGCAGAACCCTTGTGGGGTTTCTAGCGCAGTCAAGGTCAGGTCAAATTGTGCGGTCGGGTTTTCCCAGCTCAGTCCTTCCATCATCAAACCGGAAAGTTGACGGCTACGCTCATCATGATCGGTGACGCTAGTCTTCTGATGGTTGAACATCACCTGAAACAGCGGGCTATGGCTCAGGCTGCGCTCTGGATGGAGTGCTTCGACGAGTTGTTCGAAGGGCAACTCCTGGTAAGCCTGGGCGTCAAGGGATGTTTGTTTGACTTGGGCAAGCAATTCGCTGAAGGGGCCGAGGGGTGAGATGTCCGCCTTGAGCACCTGGGTATTGACGAAAAAACCGATCAGCCCCTCGCTCTCGACGCGGTTGCGATTGGCGGTTGGCACCCCCACCCGGATGTCCGTTTGTCGGCTGTAACGATGAAGCAAGGCCTGAAACGAGGCCAATAGGACCATGAACGGAGTGACATTGTGCTGTTGAGCCAATTGTTTGATGCCTGTTCCCAGTGCATCGCTCAGCTCAAATGAGCACTGTGCCCCACGAAAACTCTGCACCGCCGGCCGCGGATAGTCCGTCGGTAATTCCAGTACCGGCTGTTCCCCGCCCAACTGCTGGTTCCAGTACGCCAGTTGCCGCTCGCGCTCGCCCGCTTCCATCCAGTGTCGTTGCCAGATGGCGTAGTCGGCGTACTGGATCTGCAGCGGCGCCAGGGTGATGTCCTGTCCCCGGACGAAGGCGCCGTAAACCTGCACCAGTTCGCTGACCATGACTTGCATGGAGGCGCCATCGGAGACGATGTGGTGTTGAGTCAGTGCCAGTACGTGGTCATCGTTGGCCAGGTGTAGCAACTTGACTCGCAGCAGTGGGCCGTTGTGCAGGTCGAAGGGTTGCTGGGTTTCGTGTTCGACGAAATCTTTGATCTGCTGCTGCTGTTCGCTTTCACTCAGGTGTGTGTCTAGGCGGACTAATTCCACCGCGAGGGGCATGTGAGGGGCAATGACTTGCACCGCGCGCTCATCGATTTGCTGGAAGGTGGTGCGCAGGCTTTCATGACGCGCCACCAGGGCGTTGAAGGCGTGTTCCAGTGCGGGCACGTCCAGCATGCCGCGCAGGCGCAGGGCAGTGGGGATGTGGTAGGCGGCGCTGGTTGGGTCCAGTTGCCAGAGGAACCATTGGCGCTCCTGGGCAAACGACAGCGGGATCACCTCGAATTCGCTGCGCACTTCGGGGATCGGCAGGTTGGCGGGCGAGACGCCTTCGGCCAGCATCTTTTCCAGGTACAGCTTGCGCTTGTCCAGGGGCAGGGTGATGAAACGCTTGGCGATTCGGGTGGCGACGCTCTTGTCCATTACAGTTGCTCCATATCGTCAAGCAGCGCTTCGAGCTTGCTCAATTTTTCGGTATCGAATTGCCCACCGCTGCTTTGCAGTTCACTGACGAAAGCGCCCAGGGTGGGGAATTGAAAGAGTTGTTGTGGGGTCAGTTGCATGCCCAACTCCAGTTGGGCGCGTGAGACCACGCGCACGACCAGCAGGGAATGCCCGCCCAGTTCAAAGAAGTTGTCGTCCAGGCCCACGCGCTCCAGTTCTAGGACTTGTTGCCAGATATCCGCCATCTGTTGTTGCAACGGGGTCTGGGGGGCGACAAAGGCGCGTTGCGACTGGACGACCTCAGGCGTTGGCAAGGCTTTGCGATCCAGTTTGCCGTTGGGCGTTAGCGGTATTTGATCGAGGAACAGCAGGTGCGCAGGAACCATGTAGGCCGGCAGGTTTTCCTGGATCCGGGCCTTGATCAGCGTGCGCAGTTGATCCTGGGATGCTGCGTCTGGGAGCGACTGTCGGGTGACGACGTACGCCACCAGTTGCTGGCCGTCCAGATGCTCCTGGGCCAGTACCACGGCTTCGCGCACCTCAGGGTGTTGCAGCAGGCGGCTTTCGATTTCGCCCAGCTCGATACGGAACCCGCGGATTTTCACCTGGTGGTCGATGCGACCGATGTATTCAATCACCCCATCCTGGCGGTAGCGGGTCAGGTCGCTGGTGCGGTAAAGGCGCTCGCCACTCCCTGAGAACGGGTTGGGCACGAACTTTTCAGCAGTCAGCGCTGCACGGCCCAGGTAGCCCCGGGTGATGCCGGCACCGGCCAGATACAGCTCGGCCGCAACGCCCAGGGGAGCGGGTTGCAGATCCTGGGTGAGCAGATAGCTGGCGGTATTGCCGACCGGGCGGCCGATGTTGGCCGAGCCTGCGACTTCGCGGCGGGTCCAGGTGGAGTAGGTGGTGTCCTCTGAAGGGCCGTAAAGGTCGTAGATGTGGGCGACGCTGGTCTGTGCGTAGAGCGTATCCACCAGTGCCTGCTTCAGTGGTTCACCGGCGAGGTTGATGATGCGCACGCTGGCGGGGATTTGCCCGGCGCGCTGCAAGGCATTGATCGCCGACGGCACGGTATTGATCAGGCGCACCTGATCGCGTGCTGGCAGGGTTGGCAGTTCCAGCGCATTACGCGCCAGGACGATAGAGCCACCGCAGGCCAGGGTCACGAACAGCTCCCACACCGACAGGTCGAAACAGATCGAGGTCGAGGCCAGCACCCCTTGCAGGTCGTCGCGTGAGTACACCTGTGCAGACCAGCGAACCAGGGCAGAAATGTTGCGATGGGCAATGGCCACGCCTTTGGGCAGGCCAGTGGAGCCCGAGGTGTAGATCACGTAGGCCAGGTTGTCGGGGGTTACCGTAGTGACAGGCTGCTGCCCGCTGTAACCGGCCAGCCAGGCATCACCAGGCTCGATGGTCAGCACTTGAGTGGTGGCGTTGGCACGCAATTCATCCGGTAGCTGTTGGCCAACCAGCAGCAGGCGCGCGCGACTGTCTTCGAGCATGTAGGCCACGCGGTCGGCCGGGTAGTCGGGGTCCAGCGGCACATAAGTGCCACCGGCCTTGAGTACCGCCAGCAACGCTACCAGCAGGTCGCTGGTACGTGGCATGGCCACGCCGACTCGCACTTCCGGGCCTACACCCAGCTCAATCAGCTTGTGGGCCAAGCGGTTGGCGCGCTGCTCCAGTTGCTGATAGCTCAGGTGTTGATCACCGTCAATCAGCGCCAATTGCCCTGGGGTTGCCTGGGTCTGACGGTCGATCAGGTGGTGAATACACTGTTCATCGGCAAGCGACAGTGGGGCACTGTTCCATGTATTGAGGATCAGGGTTTGTTCGGCCTTGTCCAGCAGGTTCAACGAGCCCAGTGCGCGATCGGCATTGTCCATCAAACCGTTCAACAGTTGATCCATGTGGCGGGCGATCTGCTCGATCAGCGCATCGCTGAAATTCTCCCGCACATAGCTGTATTGCAGAGTCAGGCTGGCGCCCAGGCCCACACTTAAGGTCAGTGGGTAGTTGGTTTGTTCGTGGCTATGTACCGGACCAAAACGCAGACCCTGCGGTGCGCCTTGCTCCAGCGCTTCGGAGATTGGGTAGTTTTCGAACACCAGGATGTTGTCGAACAGGCTTTCGCCGCCCACACCTGCCTGGCGCTGGGTTTCGAACAGGGGTGTGTGTTCGTGCTCACGCAAGGACAGGTTCTGTGCCTGGACCTGCTGCAGCCACTGCGCAACGCTTTGCTCGGGGCGCGGGCTGGCCGCCACGGGCAGGGTGTTGATGAACAGACCGATCTGTTGCTCTACGCCGTTGAGCTGTGCCGGGCGCCCGGCCACGGTGGCCCCGAAGCACACCGTGGCTTGGCCGGTGTAACGCTGCAACAGGAGTAGCCACGCCGCTTGCACCAGGGTGTTGGTGGTCACTTTCTGTTGGCGGGCAAAGGTGTTGAGGCGCTCGGTAGTGGCAGAGGCAATGACCTTGCGGTATTCGCCATGGCCTTCTCCAGGTACTTGCACCACGCTTTGACCGAGCAGGGTCGGCGACTCCAGGTCGCGCAGCTGCTCTTGCCAGAAGCGCTGGCTAGCGGCGCTGTCTTGCTGTTGCAGCCAGGCAATGTAGTCGCGATAGCGCCCGGTATTGGCGGTTACGACTTGCCCGCTGTAATGCTGCAACACCTGGCCCATGAGCTGAGAGTTACTCCAGCCGTCCATCAGGATGTGATGAACGGTGTAGATCAGGTGATAGCGCTCGGCGCCGGTCTGTACCAGAACCAGGCGCAATAACGGCGCTTGATCCAGTTCGAACGGCCGCTGCAATTCGGCCAGGGCCAGCGCGTCGAGTTGCGGTGCATCGTGGCTGCCCAAGGCGTATACGGTGAACGGTACCTGTGCTTGCTTGAGCACCCATTGCAATGGGTGCTCCAGCCCTTGCCAGACAAAACCGGTGCGCAGGATGTCGTGGTTATCCATCGCCGCTTGCCAGGCTTGCTGGAAGCGTTGCGGGTCGAGCCCCTCGATATCCACGCGCAGTTGGTTGATGTAGTTACCGGTCCCTTGTTCATACAAGCTATGAAACAACATACCCTGCTGCATCGGCGACAACGGATAGAGGTCAGCGATCTGCGCGGCAGGTACGGGCAAGCGATCCAGCTGTGCCTGGCCAATTGTCGCCAGAGGCACATCCGAGGGCGTCAGGCTGCGGTGGGCCGGATCAATGCAATGGGCGACGAGGGCGCGCAGCTCAGCAGCGTAGTCATCAGCCAGGTGCTGGATGGTGGCATCGTCGAACATCTCACGGCTGAACAGCCAGTTCAGGCTCAACTCGCCGGCGTAAATCTGGCCGTTGAGCGTCAACCAATTGCCCAGCGGCGCCTCGGGGCTTTGCTCGGCACCAGTACCTTCGCCGGCCGGGCTGAACAGCGCCTGTTCATCGGCGCTGAAGCTGCCATCGAACTGGCCCAGGTAGTTGAAGGTAATGCGCGGCTCAGGCAGCGCGGCCAGGCTTTCGCGGGCCTGGGCATCACCCAGATAGCGCAAGGCACCAAAGCCGATTCCTTTGTTGGGGATGGCCCGCAGTTGTTCCTTGATCTGCTTGATCGAAGCACCCAGATCATCGGCAACTGGCGTCAGCGCCACGGGGAACAGGCTGGTGAACCAGCCTACGGTGCGGGTCAGGTCCACGGGTTCGAACAGCTCTTCACGGCCATGGCCTTCAAGCTGGATCAAGCAGTGTGGGTGGTGGGTCCAGCGACTGATCACCCGTGCCAGCGCCGTCAGCAGCAGGTCATTGATCTGGGTGCGGTAGGCGGCGGGAGCTTCTTGCAGCAACTGCCGGGTAAGGGCCTTGTCCAGCCGGGTATTGACGCTATGACCATGACGGCTTTCCAGGCTTGCGTCGCAACGAGCACCGGGCAGCGTGCCCTGGGCATCTTTCAACTGGGCCTGCCAGTAAGCGAGCTCTTCCGCCAGGCTACCCTGGGTGGCATGGCGTTGCAGATGCTCGGTCCAGGTTTTGCTTGAGTGGGTTTTTACCGGCAGGCTGATGATCTGCCCTGCGCAGGCTTGCTGGTAAGCGGTCTGCAAGTCTTCAAACAGGATGCGCCACGACACGCCATCGATCACCAAATGGTGGGCTACCAGGAGCAGGCGCTGGCTGTTATCGGCCAGAGTCACCAGTACTGCCTGCAGCAATGGTCCTAGGCTCAGATCGAGACTGGCCTGGACCTGGTTGCACAGTTTCTCCAATTGCGTGGTGGAGGGCGCGCAGGCTTGTTGCAGGGCAGGAGCCTGTTGCCAGTCCTGCTGCTGTTGCGCCACTGAACGATAGTTGGCCTGCCAACCTGCGGTGTTTGCGCTGAAGCTCAGGCGCAAGCCGTCATGATGGAGGATGAGGGCCTGCAGCGCCTGTTCAAGCGCTTCGGCCTGCAATGGTGCGTGGGCCGATAGCAGTACCGCCTGATTCCAGTGGTGACGCTCGGGAATCGCCCGCTGGAAAAACGCCTGCTGTACCGGCAGCAGCGGTGTCGGCCCGGTGAGCGGTTGTTGATCGATTTCCTGCGCGGGCGTGCCGGTGCGGGCCAGAGTGGCTAGTTGTTGCACGGTCTGGGCTTCAAACAGTTCCTTGGGGCTGAACTGAATGCCGGCCTGCCGCGCTCGACTGACCACCTGAATGGAGATGATCGAATCGCCACCCAGTTCGAAGAAGTTATCGGTCAGGCCGACATTCTGTACCTTCAGCACGTCTTGCCAGATATTGGCGATTTGCTGTTCCAACTCGCTCTGCGGGGCAACGTACCGGACCTGCACCTGGCTGGCATCTGGTGCCGGCAGGGCCTTGCGGTCCAGCTTGCCGTTGGGGCTCAGCGGCAGTGCATCGAGGAACACCCAGAGTGCCGGGACCATATAGTCCGGCAGGTGCTCCTTGAGAGTGTGCCTGAGGGTGTCGCGCAGTGCTTCGTTGGCGTTGGCGCTTGGCACCACGTAGCCGACCAGTTGCAGGCCGCGACCGCTGTCCACCGCCAGCACGGCGGCCTCACGAACCTCGTCCTGCTCCAGCAGGCGTGCCTCGATTTCTCCCAGCTCAATGCGCAGACCACGAATCTTCACCTGATGGTCGACACGGCCGATGTACTCGATCACGCCATCGGCTCGCTGCCGCGCCAGGTCGCCGGTGCGATACAGGCGCTGGCCTTTGGTAAAGGGGCTGGCAACAAAGCGCTCGGCAGTCATGCCCGCACGGCGGTGGTAACCACGGGCCAAGCCTTCACCGCCCAGGTATAACTCGCCCACTAATCCCACCGGTAATGGGGCCAGATCGCTGTTGAGAACAAACGTGCTGAGGTTGGCGATGGGCTGGCCGATCGGTACGGTGTGAGCCTGTTCCTCGCGGCAGGTCCAGTGCGTGACGTCGATGGCAGCTTCGGTGGGGCCATACAAGTTGTATAGGCGGGCACCCGGCAGGCGGGCGAACACCTGTTGTTGCGTATCCACCTGCAAGGCCTCGCCGCTGCAGATAATCCGGGTCAGGCCGGTGCAGCGCTCACTGCTATCGTCCTGCAGGAAGGCTTGCAGCATCGACGGTACGAAATGCAGGGTCGTCACCTGATGCTCGGTGATCAATTGCACCAGTTTTTGCGGGTCACGATGATCCCCAGGACCGGCCACGGCAAGGCGGGCACCGGTCATCAAGGGCCAGAAAAACTCCCACACCGATACATCAAAGCTAAACGGGGTTTTTTGCAGCACGGTGTCGCCGCCGCTCAACCCATAGGCTTGTTGCATCCAGCACAGTCGGTTGGTCAGGGCACTGTGGCGGTTGCCGGCACCTTTGGGTTTGCCGGTAGAGCCCGAGGTGTAGATCACGTAGGCGAGGTTTTCCGCTGCCACGCTAATACCTGGGTTGGAGTCCGGCAAGGCATCCAGTGCCAGGGTATCCAGGCACAAGGTATTGAGCGTTGCTGGCAATGGCAGGGTGCTGAGCAGCGATTGTTGGGTCAGCAGCAGGTCGATATCACTGTCGTCGATCATGTAGGCCAGGCGATCAGTCGGATACTCAGGATCCAGCGGCACATAGGCCCCGCCCGCCTTGAGGATGGCGAGCAAGCCAACGACCATTTCCACGCTGCGCTCGAGCGCAATCCCCACCAGCCGGTCCGGGCCTACGCCCAGGGCGAGCAGATGATGGGCCAGTTGGTTGGCCCGGGCGTTGAGTTGGGCGTAGCTGAGACGAACATCTGCGCATATCAGGGCCGGTGCGTCGGGAGTCAGCTCGACCTGGTGTTCGATTAGCGCCTGTACCGGCCGTTCCAGCGGGTAGTGCCTGGCGGTATCGTTCCAGCGATGTACAACCTGCGCGCGTTCGCTGTCGTCAAGCAAGTTCAGCTCGCCGATGGCTCGGTCCGGCCGTTCGGTGAGGCGCAATAGCAGGTTGTGCAGGTGCTGCGCCATCCGTTCGATCACGGCTTCGCTGAAGGCGTCGTGGGCAAAGCTGTAGTGCAGTGACAGGGTTTCCCCGGCATTCACGGCCAGAGTCAGCGGGTAGTTGGTCTGCTCGTAGGTGTCGACGTTGCCAAACTCCAGGCCTTTGGGGGCCTGTTGTTCAAGAGCATCGGCGATCGGGTAGTTTTCGAACACCAACAGCGTGTCGAATAACGCTTCGCCGTTGTGCCCGGCCCAGCGTTGAATATCGGCCAGCGAGGTGTGTTCGTGTTCGCGCAACGACAGGTTCTGCGCTTGCACGGCCTGTAGCCATTGATCGACCCGGGTTTGCGGGTTGACCGTGGCAATCACCGGCAGGGTATTGATGAACAGTCCGACTTGTTGCTCGATACCGGCGATATCTGTCGGGCGCCCGGCGACGGTGGCGCCGAAGCACAGGCTGTCCTGTCCCGTGTAGTGATGCAACAGGAGAAGCCAGGCGCCTTGCAGCAGGGTGTTGAGGGTGACTTTCTGGCGACGGGCAAACTCGTTGAAGTAACGGGTCTCGACGATACCGAAGTGCTGGTAATGGTTACCGTGGCCGGTGGCGGTGGTCGGTACGCTGACCAGGCTGCTGGCAAGGCGGGTGGGCTCTTGCAGTGTCGCCAGTTGAGCTGCCCACCAGGTTTGGCTGGCGCTGCTGTCCTGGCGTTGCAGCCAGGCGATGTAGTCGCGGTAGCGCCCCATTCTGGCCGGCAAGGTCTGGCCGGCATAGCGTTGGAGGATCTCGCCCATGAGCTGGGAGTTGCTCCAGCCGTCCATCAGGATGTGGTGCACGGTATAGATCAGGTGGTGTTGGGCTTCACCGGTCTGAATCACCTGCACGTCCAATAGCGGCGCACGAGCCAGGTCGAAACGCTGTTGCAAGCGCTCCCGGGCCAGTTCATCCAGTGCCGGTTGCAGGTCTGCGTGTTGCTGCCAGTCGTGGCAGACCATGGGCAGTGTCAATTGCTTGTGGACCACTTGTACCGGTTGTTGCAGCTCACCTTGCCAGACAAACGAGGTGCGCAGGATATCGTGGGCGTCCATCGCCTGTTGCCAGGCATCACGCAAGCTTTGCGGGTCGAGGCCGGTAACGTTCAGGCGCATCTGGTTGACGTAGGCACCCACGTTTTGCTCGTAGAGCGAATGGAACAGCATGCCTTGCTGCATCGGCGCCAGTGGGTAGATGTCGTCGATCTGTGTGGCGGCTACTGGCAGCGCGTCCAATTGCGCTTGGTCGAGGTGGGCGAGGGGGAAGTCCGAAGGTGTTACACCACGGTTATGTGGAGCGCAGCAATGCTCGATCAGTTGTGCCAGTTCCTCGGCGTAGTCATCGGCCAGCGCTTGCATGCCGGCGGGTTCGAACATCTGCGCACTAAAGGTCCAGTCCAGGCTCAGTTCGCCGTCGTACACCTGGCCGTTGAGGGTCAACCAGTTACTCAGGGGTGCCTCTGGGCTGTGTTCAGCACCGCTGCTTTCAGGGGCGGGAGCAAAGAGCGCATCGTCGTTGGCGTTGAAGCTGGTGTCGAACTGGCCCAGGTAGTTGAAGGTGATGCGCGGCACTGGCAGCGCCTGTAACACTTGCTGCGTCTCGGGGGTGCCCAGGTAGCGCAGCACACCGAAGTCCAGGCCCTTGTTCGGGACGCTGCGCAATTGCTCCTTGATCTGTTTGATCGTGGTGCCGTGGTCGGACTGGGGTGTCAAGCGCACCGGGTACACCGTGGTAAACCAGCCCACGGTGCGGGTCAGGTCGATGTCGTCGAACAACGTTTCGCGGCCATGGCCTTCGAGTTGGATCAGCACCTGCGGCTGGGCGGTCCAGCGGCTGATGACCCGCGCCAGTGCAGCGAGCAACAGATCGTTGATCTGTGTGCGATAGGCGCTCGGGGCATCTTGCAGCAGACGTCGGGTCAGATCCTGATTGAGATGGGTATTGACGGTCTGACTGTCTGCTTTCTTCAGGCTGGCGTCAGCGCGTATCACCGGCAGTTCGGCGCAGCCGTCGGCCAGTTGTTGCCAATAGGCGATCTGTCCTTGTAGTTCGGCACTTTGACCGTAGTCCAGCAAACGCTGGCCCCAGGCTTTATAGGCGCTGGTTTTCTCCGGTAAGGAGAAACCTTGACCCGCTTGCACCTGCCGATAACCCATCTGCAAATCATCAAACAAAATCCGCCACGACACCCCATCCACCACCAGGTGATGAATAGCCAACAGCAACCGCTGGCTGCCGTCCTTCAAACCCACCAGTACCGCCCGCAGTAGCGGCCCGTCTTGCAGGTTGAGACTGCGTTGGGCTTCGTCGCCCAAAGATTGCAACTGTGTGGCGTCGTCGATGTGGGTTTGCCACAGCACCGACGCGGTCTGCGGGCGGTATTCAGCGTTCCAGCCAGAGTCGGTCTGGGTGAAGCGCAGGCGCAGGGCGTCGTGGTGCTGGATCAGGGCGTTGAGGGCCTGTTCCAGCAGGTGCGGGTCCAGGGTTGTGGCGGGTTTGAGCAGCACTGATTGGTTCCAGTGGTGGCGCTCGGGGATGTCGGTGTCGAAGAACAGGTGTTGGATCGGTAGCAGCGGTGCCAAACCTGTGACCGGGCCCTGGTCGATCGCCAGGCCCTGGCCCTGGTTTTTCGCCACGCTGGCCAGGCCCTGGATGGTCTGGTGCTGGAACAGGTCCTTGGGGGTGAAGTGGATGCCGGCCTGGCGCGCGCGGCTGACGACCTGGATGGAGATGATGGAGTCGCCGCCCAGTTCGAAGAAGTTGTCGTTCAGGCCGATCTTGTCCAGTTTGAGCACGTCTTGCCAGATGCCTGCGATGCGTTGTTGCACTTCGTTTTGCGGGGCCACGTAGGCGTGCAGGGCCTGGTTGGCATCGGGGGCCGGCAGGGCCTTGCGGTCGAGTTTGCCGTTGGGGGTCAGGGGCAGTTGCGCGAGGATCAGCAGGTGGCCGGGGACCATGTAGTCCGGCAGGTGTTCGCCAAGGTGGGCCTTGAGGGTTTCGCGCAAGACGTCCTGGTGGGGGATCTGCGTTGCGGGTTCTGTTGGCACCACATAGCCCACCAACTGCGCGCCGCTCGGGGTTGGGTGGGCGACGACGACGGCTTCGCGCACAGCCTGGTGTTGCAGCAGTTGCGCTTCAATTTCCCCCAGTTCGATGCGCAAGCCGCGAATTTTGACCTGATGGTCGATGCGCCCGATGTAGTCGATGACGCCATCGGTGCGGTAGCGGGTCAGGTCGCCGCTGCGATACAGGCGCGCGCCATTGCTGGCAAACGGGTCGGGAATAAAGCGTTCGGCGGTCAGGCCTGGCCGCTGGTGGTAGCCCTGCGCCAGGGAGTCGCCGCCGATCAGCAGCTCGGCGTGGGTGCCCACCGGGCACAGCTGCAGGTCGTGGTCGAGCAGGTAGGTGCGTACGTTGGCGATGGGGCGGCCGATAGGGGCAATGGCGCCCTCTGGCAGGCGGTCGACATCAAACAGCGTGGTGTCGATGGTGGCTTCGGTTGGGCCGTAGAGGTTGCACAGGCGGCCGTTCCAGCGCTCGCGCAACTGTGTCACCAACGCGGTGCCCAGGGCTTCGCCGCCGAGCAGCAGCAAGCGCAGGGATTGCATCTGCGCGCCCTGTTCATCGGCGAGCAAGGCTTGCAGTAGCGAAGGGGCCATTTGCAACACGCTGATGCGCTGGGCGGCCACTTGCGACCAGAGCATCGACAGGTCTGCGGACAGCTCGCTGGACGCGAGGACCAACTGCGCACCGTTGAGCAATGGCAGCCAGAATTCCCACACCGAGGCGTCGAAGCTGAACGCGGTTTTTTGTAAGACTCGGTCCGCAGCGCTCAGGCCCAATTCGCCCTGCATCCACAGCATATGGTTGCTCAAGGCGCCATGGCGCACTTGCACGCCCTTGGGCTGCCCGGTGGAGCCGGAGGTGTAGATCATGTACGCCAGGTGATCGGCGCTGACTGTGACCGGTGGGTTGGCGCTGTCATAGCCTTCCAGCCAGTCGCTGTCCTGGTCCAGGCTCAGGGACGCCAGGCGGTCCGGGACGGGCAATGCCAGGCTGCTTTGGGTCAGCAGCAGGCCGATGCCGCTGTCATTGATCATGTAGGCCAGGCGGTCGGCGGGGTAGGCCGGGTCCAGCGGGACATAGGCGCCACCGGCCTTGAGCACGGCCAGCAGGGCGATCACCATTTCCAGGCTGCGTTCCAGGCCAAGGCCCACGCAGGTATTGGGGCCGACGCCCAGCTCCAGCAGCTTATGGGCCAGTTGGTTGGCGCGGCGGTTGAGCTGGTCCAGGGTCAGTTGCTGCTCGCCGAACTCCACGGCAACGGCATGGGGCAGGCGTTCGGCTTGGTCCGCGAACAAGACATGCACCGGTGCGGCGTTGGGGTAATCGACCGCCGTGGCGTTCCACTGCGCCAACTGCTGGCCGCGCTCCTCGGCGCTGAGCATCGGCAGTTCGCCGATCCGTGCCTGGGGCTGCTCGAGCATCGCCTGCACCAGGTTCTGGAAGTGCCCGGCCAGGGTGGCGATGGTCGCCGGGGCGAAGCAAGCGGCGTCGTATTCAAAATGCGCAGTGATCTGCTGCTGGCTGTATTCCACATCCAGCGACAGGTCGAACTTGGCCTGTAGCGGGTGGCTGTCCATAAAACTCAGTTGCAGCGGGCCCAGGTGTAGGGCCGCTTCCTGTGCGGCGCCGACACGCCAGTTGAACAGGTTCTGGAACAGCGGGTTGGCCTGGGGGCTGCGTTGCAGGTGCAGGTCTTCGAGGATCAGCTCGATGGGGTAGTCGGCATGTTCCAGGGCCGCGAGGGATTGCTGGCGCAGGCCCTGGAGGAACGCGCTGCAGTTTTGTTCAGGCGCCAGTCGTGCGCGATACACCTGGCTGCTGACAAAAAAGCCCACCAGGTCCTGGATCTGCGCCTGGTTGCGGGTGGCGTTGGGCACGCCGACGGTGAAGTCGACCTGGCCGCTGTAGCGCCCCAGCAGCAACTGCCAGGCCCCCAGGAGCACCACGAAAGGCGTCAGGCCCTGTTGCTGGCAAAAGGTCTGCAGGCGCTCGCTCAAGTCGGCGGGCAGCGCGTGCCCATGATGGCCGGCGCCTGCGTGCTGTTCCAGGCGCTCGCGGGGCAGCTCCAGGGTGGGGATCTCATCGCCCAGGCAGGCTTTCCAATACTCGGCGGCTGCGCTGTGTTGCGGCGTCAGCGGGTAGTCTTGGCGCTGCCACTGGGCGTAGTCGGCGTACTGGATGGCCGGGCGCGGCAGGGCCTGGCCCGGTTCGCGCAGGGCGCTGGCCAGGTCGTGGATCAGGATCGGATTGGACCACGCGTCCGAGACGATGTGATGCATGTTGAGCAGCAGCACGTAGTCCTGCTCGGCCTGTTTGAGCAGGGTGCTGCGAATCAGCGGCGCCTGGCGCAGGTCGAAAGGTTGGGTGGCGTGCTGGCGGATGCGCTGTTGCAGTTGCAGGTCGCGCTGCTGGTTATCCAGGGTGCTCAAGTCCTCTTCCAGCAGGGTCAGGCGCGCGCCAGGTTCGATGACTTGCAGGGGTGTGCCGTCGGTGTCGCGAAAGGCCGTGCGCAGGATGTCGTGGCGATCGATCACCCGGTTCAGGGCTGCTTCCAGGGCGCGCGCATCCACCGGGCCCTTGAGGGCAATCGCCCGTGGCAGGTTGTAGGCATGGCTCTGGGGATCGAATTGTTGCAGGAACCACAGGCGCTGCTGGGCGAACGACAGCGGTACCGGGTCATGCCCGGCGAGGCTCTGGATGGACTGCCCGACGCCTGCTTCATCGGCCAGCAACAGGGCCAGCAGGTCGTCGTCGGGAAGTTGGTTCAATGGGGTCATGATCGATCTCGTCGCCGTCGGCAGAGGAAATAAGCTGTGTCAGGAAGACGAAGTTCGATCGATGAGATTTAGGCGCAATGGCCTGTGGCTAGGGCGCTGGTCTGTGGTGGCTGGAGCTTGTCCGTGGTGGTGGGAGCTTGTCTGTGGTGATGGGAACTTGTTTTTGGTGGCTGGAGCTTGTTTGTGGCGAGCGGGCTTGCCCCGCGCTGGGCTGCGTAGCAGCCCCAAAAAGCTCACTGAGTTCTGTCAGGTATACCGAGGGGGCTGGTTCTGGGGCTGCTACGCAGCCCAGCGCGGGGCAAGCCCGCTCGCCACAGGCAAGCCATTACCACCGGCAAGCCCCTTTGCCACAGAAGGCCTGTTTCAGGTATCAGGCAAAGGCTTTTTCGCTGATGACCCGGCCGGCCTGCATGCGCACCAGTTGGTCAGCCACGTCGAAGTAACGGTCATCGTGGGAGATGACGATGATGGTCTTGCCCAAGCGTTTGAGGTCCGGCAGCAGCTCGGTGTAGAAAATCCGCCGGAAGGTCGGGTCCTGATCGGCCGCCCACTCGTCAAACACCAGCACTGGGCGCTCATCGAGCCAGGCGTTGACCAGGGCCAGGCGCTTGCGTTGCCCGGTGGACAGGTCGGTGGTGGTGAACGCGCCGTCGCGCACGCTGACCTTGTGCGCGATCTCCAGGCGCTCCAGGTATTGGCTGGCGTCGTCGGGCAGGGCCTTGTCGTTCTGCACCAGGTCGTCGAACAGGAAATAGTCGGCAAAGATCGTGGTGAACATCTGGCGGTAGTCGTCCAGGCCCAGTGCGTCCACGGGCAGGCCGTTGAGGCGGATTTCGCCTTGCTGCGGGGTGTACAGGCCCAGCAGCAGCTTGATCAGGGTGGTTTTGCCACAGCCGTTTTCGCCGACGATAAACAGGATTTCCCCAGGCTCGATGCTCAGGTTGACCGGGCCCAGCTTGAACGGCTCGCTGCCCTCCACGGGCGGGAAGGCGTACTGCACGTTGCGCAGTTCCAGGTGCTTCATCACCGGCACGCTTTTGTCGGCGTCATCGAGCAGCAGGTGCGGTTCCGGCGAGGAGAAGCGCTCCGACAGGTCGGCAATGCGGCGGAAGGCAATTTGTGCGCGGCTGATGATCGGCAGGTTGCCGATCAGGTTTTCCAGCGGGCCTTTCATGTACAGCAGCACCAGGACAAAGCCGCTCATCACCGCCGGGTCCGAGCTGGGCCAGAATTGTTGCAGGGTCAGGGCCAGGCCGATGACCACGAAAAACAGCATCGAGCCCAGGCTCTTGGCGATCACGAAGATATTGATCGAGCGGATATGGGTATCGCAGATATGGTCGGCAGTGCCCTGGATATTGCGGGTGTGCATGGCGTGCCGGCGCGGGCGGTGGATGCGCAGTTCCTTGGCGCCCTCGGCAATCGCCGAGTAGTGTTTTTGCAGGTTGTCTTCGGCGTCGCGGGCCGCGTAGAAGCCCTTGATGCCTTTGCTTTGGGCCACGAACTGCACCGCCGAACCGATACCGATGGCCAGCAGGGTCATCAGGAAGATCGGCCAGGATAGCACCGCCAGGTAGCCCAGGCAGCCAAGGATCACTGTGGTGGAAATCGCCAGCGGGGCGAAAGCGAAGGCGAAGTCGCTGATCGTGTCGACGTCATGGGTCAGCACCGGGATCAAGCGGTGGGTGCGATAGCGCTCGATCTGCTCGATGGGCGCGGCGAGCACTTTGGCGCCGAGGTCCTTGCGCAGTTTGGCAATCACCTTCTGCCCGACGAAGTTGGTGCCGATATCGGCGCCGATACTGCTGAGCAAGGCCAAAAGGCACAGCCCGGCGAAGGCCAGGACCACGCCGGTACCCATGCCGTCGGCGCTGTGCAGGCCGCGGTTGACCGTGGCCAGCAGCGCGGTGACGCTGAGGCCGCCGATGATGCCCAGGGTGATGGAAGAAATGACAATCGGTCGATAGGGCTTGAGCAGGCTCAAGAGTTCGCGAATGGCGCTGCGCGGTGCTGCGGTCATGAAACTACCTCGATCGCGACGTGGCTACGTGCTGTGGGCAAGTGAAGGCCTGCGCGCGAAGGTTTACCGCTGGCAGGCCGATAGTAGGAGGACGAGTCGACCGGGGCGCGATTTAGCCTCGCGTCCGGTTGCGCGGGCTCACAGGTCCCGCGCCACCCGCAAGCCCAGCCAGTCGCCGCGCACGTTGGGGTAGAGGTTGTTGCGGTTGCCGGAACGGGAAAACACCGGTGCTTCGCCCCAGTCGTTGCCGCGAATCTGCCGCACCTCGCATTGCCCGGTCAGCCAGGCACTGCCATCGCTGGGCGCGCCCACATAGCTGTCGTTTTCACAGTCTTCGACCCATTCATAAACGTTGCCGTGCATGTCATACACGCCGAACGCATTGGGCGCATAGCTACCGGCGGGTGAGGTGTAGCTGTAGCCATCCGCGGGCCCGTAGGTATTGGCGTGCTTGGCGATGCTGTATTCCTTGCCCTCGTCGAACGGGAACGGGAAGGGCCCGGAGGTACCGCCCCGGGCGGCGTACTCGCGCAGGGATTCGCTGACCAGGCGGTAGTGCTTGCCGGTTTTCTTCGACAGCCAGGCGACATAGGCGTTGGCTTCGGCAAAGTCCATGCACACGGCCGGATGCTTGGCGGTGATGGGGTAGCTGGGCTTGCCAGCCGTGCATTTGCGCCCTGGCCGGTCGTCGCCGTCGGGCATTTTGTAGCCGGTCTCTTGTATAAAGCGGTCCCACTCGCCGGCCAATACCTGGAAGCGGCTGATGGCCACGGGTTTGGCAAAGGTCACGTCATGGATCGGGCCTTCATCGGGCTGGCGGCCGACTTCGTCGTCCGGGGTGCCCATCTTGAAGGTGCCGGTGGGCAGCACCACCATTTCCGGGCAGTGCTTGCAGTCCTTGAACACGGTGCCGGGCTTGGGCGGCGTTGCGGCCTGGGCGGCTGGCGCCAGGCAGGCGATCAATGCCGTCAGGGCCAGTGACTTGAGCAGCGTTGGGATGAGCGGTTCATCGTTCATGAGTCGTCTCGATAACAAGAAAAAGGCGTCAAAGGGTTTTGTCGAGCAGCGCCAGGAAGCGGTCGACTTCATCTTCGGTATTGAGCAAACCCGGCGCAGTGCGTACCACCGGGCCGACGTCGCGGTTCACCGCGTCGCTGATGACCCGGTTACGCATCAGGTAGGCGGCCACCTTGTCGCTGTCCTGGCCCTTGACCCGGAAGAAGCTGAAACCGGCCGACAGCTGCGGGTTGGCCGGGGTGATCAACTCGATGTTCGGTCGCGCCTGCAAGCGCTCCTTGAGGTAGGTATTGAGGCTGTGGATGCGCTGCTGGACCTCGGCCTTGCCCAGTTGCAGGTGCAGCTTGAAGGCCTCGTCCAGCGCCCAGCGATGCTCAAAGGCGTGATAGCCGCCGGGGGAGAAGGAGGTAGCAAAATCAGTGTCTTCGGAGAACGTCGGCAGGCTGGGAGTGAGGCTGGTCACCTGCTCCGATGCGGCGCACACCAGGCCGGTGCCCCGTGGCCCGAACATCCATTTATGGGTGCCGGCAATAAAGAAGTCACAGTGCATGTCCGGGAAGGCCAAGTCTTCGACGCCAAAGCCATGCACGCCATCCACCACGTAGAGAATGCGGTCCTTTTCGTCACGCCCCTGGTTGTGGCGCTTGACCAGTTGGCCGATTTCGCTGATCGGCAGCTTCACGCCACTGCCCGATTGAACCCAGGTCATGCCCAGCACCCGGGTGTTGGGGCGAATATTGCGCTCGATGCTCGTCAACACTTCATCGACCGACACTTGGCTGGCGTTGGCGAACAGCTGGATCTTGCGCACCTGGGTGGCGTCGCGCTGGGTGCGGAACGCGAGGATGCTGTCGGTGGAAAAATGTTCGTGCTCGGTGGTGAGGATTTCCTGGTCTGGGCGCACATGGATGCCGCCGTAGATCATCGCCAGCCCTTCGGTGGTACTGCCGGTGAGGGCGATCTGGCCGGGCTTGGTCTGCAGATAGCGCGCGGCCCATTCGCGCACCTGGCCTTCGCGCTTCCAGGGTTCCTGCAGGTCCCAATCCATGGTCAGGCCGGGGTTGCGATCGATGGCGGCGCGGTGGCGCTCGATGGCCTCGCGTACCGGCCTTGGGTGGGAGGTGATCAGGAAGTTGGAGAAGTGGATGTAGTTCGGGTCCTGGTCGAACAGTTGGCGCAGGCCGGCCCATTTATCGGTGGGCGCTGCCTGCACCTGCAGGTTGACCCCCAACGGCAGGCTGGCGGCGAGAATGCCGGCGTGTTTGAGAAAGGTGCGGCGGTCGCTCATGGCGTCTGCTCGCTTGGCAACGCGCCGGGCTTGGCGGACTGTTGCACCTGTTCCCACACCCGCAGGAAATTGCCGCCCCACAACTTGGCGATATCGGCTTCGGAGTAGCCACGGGTGAGCAGTTCGGCGGTCACGTTGCGCACCTCACTCACATCGTTCCAGCCCTTGACGCCGCCGCCCTCGTTGAAGTCCGAGGCGATACCGACATGGTCGATACCGATCTTGCGCACGGTGTAGTCGATGGCATCCCCCAGGTCCTTGAGGCTGGCCTTGGGTTCCTCTTCGAGAATGGAGTAGAGCTCGCTGGCGTACTCGCCGAACTTCTGTTCCGGCCAGGCGGCGATGATCGGGTCACCGGGCATCAGGGCCATCGCCAAGTTGGGCAGGGGCGGCAGATCGAAACGCGCGCGCAGTGCGTTGAGTTTGTCCTGGATCGGTTGGCTCAGCGGGCGCAGGTACCCGCCGAAGGCCACCACTTGCACCACGCCGCCGCTGTTCTTGATCAGTTGCAGTTCTTTGTCGCTGAGGTTGCGCGGGATATCCACCGAGGCGCGGGGCGCGGAGTGGGAGGCAACCATGGGCGTGCGGCTCAGCTGCGCCACTTGCTCGAGGGCGGCGGTGGACATTTGCGACACGTCGATGATCACGCCCAGATCGTTCAGGCGCTGCACCGCTTGCTTGCCGATGGGAGAGAGGCCGCCGAGGGCGTCCGGCGAGTCATTGAAAAACGGCAGCGGGCGCGAGGAGTCGGCCCAACTGTTGTTGCCGATATAGCTGAAGCCGAACATGCGCATGCCCCGCGCCGTCCACATGTCCAGCAGATCCAGATCATTACCCAGGGGGTAGGCGTTGAGCATGCTGATAAAGATCGCAAACTTGCCCTCGCCATGCAGGCGGCGCAAATCGGCCGGGGTGTAGGCAATGCCCACCTGGTTGGGAAAATCACGAACCATGCCGGCAATGATCTTGTAGCGCACCTCTTGCTGGTGTCGGGCTTCGTCGACAAAGCCTGCGGTGGGTTTATGCGGCGCATTGGGGCCGTTCCACAGCTCGGGCCAGCCGAAAATCGTCAACGCCGCCCCCGACAGGCGCCCGCGACTGGCCTTGACCAGGTCGAACTGGCCGCTGCCGTCTTTGTCTGCTTCATGGCCGGCGGTGCCGAAGTCCAGGGGCACGGTGATATGGCTGTCGAACGAGAGCAGGCGGTCCTGCAGTTCATTGGCCTGCTTGATCACTTCCAGCGGGTAACCGGCATTGCCGCCAAACCAGTGGTCCCAGGCAAAGCCTGCGCCGGCAGCAATGGCCAGGGCCAAGGGCAGGCCGATGAATAGAGCCTTTTTCGAACGTGGTTTTGTCATTGCCATCTCAGTCGGTTCGCCTTTGAGGTGCAGGCGCAAGGGGCCTTTGCTATCTGGGAAGAACGAGCGCAAGCCCGGAAAATTTAAGTATCCCCTCCATCAACGGTGGGAGCCGGCTCCCACAGTAAATTTGCTGTCCGGCAAAACGTTCTAGCTTGGATAAAGCCTGCTTCAGGGCTGACACAGGTAGGAACATGACGATTTCTCGACGAGGGTTTATCGCAGGCCTGGCGCTGACCGGCGCCGCCGTACCTGCAGTCTTTTATGCCCATCGCGAGTTGACGCGTGAGGAATTCCCCATCACGCCCGAGGAAGCCACGGTGGACCTGGCGGACGCCGCCGGCCAGCAGTTGGCGGACAGCCTGCGCGGTATCTGGAGCCTGCGCCTGGAAGGGCGCGATGCCGGTCTGCAAGGCTTGCCCCTCGACGATCTGGAACTGTTTATTGATATCGCACCGCGTGGCCGTGGCGTGCGCGGCTACCTGGATACGGCCGCACAGCTGCGCGCAGAGGGTGAGCCGCGCTATCAGGTTCTCGGGGATCTGGCGCCGGGTAATGCGGCGCTGCTGTACTGGCGCCTGATCGATCGCGACGCGCCGGGCGGCATGCCGGCCTATGAATTCAAGATGCGCCTGGATGAAGTCTGGGGTAGCTTCGGCAATGCCGGCAGCGGCACCCTCAGCGGGCAGATCCTCAATCTCGACCGGCCCTTGGCATTGCTGGAGCTGGATAATCGTTTTGTCGCCACCAAGCAGTTGTTCCCTGAAGCCCGCGAACGAATCGGCCTCAACTCGACGCTACTGGCCTGGTTGATAGCCCCCGAGCACCGCCTGTTCCACCAGCTCTGGCACGCCTCGCGGGACCAGTGGCACAAGCTGCCCGAAGACAAGCGCAATGCCCTGCGCGGTATCGGTTGGCAGCCCGGGCCACGGGATAACGAACGCGACGCCCGCGGCCCGCGCAAGGATCGCAATGGCTCGGGGATCGACTTTTTCTTCATGCACCGGCACATGCTCGGCACCGCGCGCGCCCTGCAGGACTTGCCGTCCTGGCCGCGCTTCCCGCAGCCCCAGCCAGAGCTTGAGCGTGATCGCCAGGGCTTTGCGCGCTACTTCGACAATCACGATGGCTTCGCCCTGCCGCCGACCTGGACGGCCAGTGGCGACGAGCAGTACAGCCAGTGGGTCAGTGAGATCAAGGCGGCCGAGACCTATCACAGTAACTTCCAGGTATGGGAGTCGCAGTACCGCGACCCGCGCTACCTGGCCAAATTGACCCTGGGCCAGTTCGGCTCGGAGATTGAACTGGGGCTGCATGATTGGCTGCACATGCGCTGGGCGTCGGTGCCACGGGATCCGTCCAACGGCGCGCCGGTGCCGTTTGCGCGGGATCCGGCGGACTTTGCGGCACGCTGGTATGAGCCCGAGAATGACTTTTTGGGCGACCCGTTTTCTTCCCATGTGAACCCGGTGTTCTGGCATTTCCATGGTTGGATCGATGACCGGCTAGAGGATTGGTTTCGCGCCCATCAACGCTTTCATCCGGGTGAGCTGAGCCGCCTGGAGGTCAACGGTGTGCCATGGTTTGCGCCTGGACGTTGGGTCGAGGTGGCTGATCCGTGGCTGGGGCCGGATACCCATGGCTGCAGCACCACCCCCGGACTGCAGATGGGCCGCACCGTGGAAATGGACCCGGAAACCATGAAACTGGCGTTGCGCATCACCTTCGGTGCTGACGACGACAAACTGCAGGACTTGTTCCGCAAGGTGCCGAAACGGCCGTGGTATGCGCGGCATTTGAAGGTCAAGGAACGCACGCTTTAACCGCCGCGTGTGTGGCCTTGTTGTGGCTAGCTGGCTTTTTGTGGGGAGCGGGCTTGCTGTGGGGAGCGGGGCTTGCTGTGGCGAGCGGGCTTGTTGTGGCGAGCGGGCTTGCCCCGCGCTGGGCTGCGAAGCGGCCCTAAAACCTGCCACCTCGGTTTGTCTGAATAAACGCGGGGCGTTTAGGGGGCTGCTACGCAGCCCAGCGCGGGGGCAAGCCCGCTCGCCACGACAAGCCTGTTAGCCACAAAAAGCCTAGTTGCCACAGATACTTGCCACAGATACAGCCCACACACCGTCAGATCCTCATCGTTGAAGATCGGATGCCTGCCAACCGCCGCCCAGTGCCTTGTACAGCGCAATACTCGCCGCCAACCGCGCTTGACGCAGTTGCACGTTCAAATCCTGGGCGGCATACAGCGTGCGTTGGGTTTCCAGTACGGTCAGCAAGTCCTCCGCGCCAGCCTCGTAGCGACTCTGGGCAATACGGAACGCCGTCTGCGCCTGGCTCAATTCCTCCTGCTGCCACTGACGCTGTTCGTCCAGCCGGCGAATGCTGCTCAAGGCCTTCTCCACATCGGCAAAGCCATTGATGATCACTGCGCGATAGGTTTGCAGCAGCTCATCCTGGCGTGCCGTGGCCTTGTCGCGTTCGGCGCTGAGGCGGCCGTTGTTGAAGATCGGTGCGATCAGCCCGCCCGTGAGGTTGTAGAGCGGGTTGCGCAGCATATCGGCGGCGCGGTTGGCGCCGGAGCCCAGGTTGGCGGTCAGGGTGACGCTGGGCAGCATGGCGGCGCGGGCGACGATGATGTCGGCCTGGGCGGCCGCCAGTTGTGCTTCGGCACTGGCGATGTCCGGGCGGCGGCTGAGCAGGTCGCTGGGCACGCCGGCGGCGATGCTCGGCCAGCGCAGTTGATCAAAGGCCTGGGGCGTCAGTTGCAGCGCTTGTACCGGTTGGCCGAGCAGGGCGGCCAGGCTGATTCGCGCAGCCTCGGCGCGCTGGCGTACTTCTGGCAACTGGCGTTGCTGGGCGGCGACCAGGCTCTTTTGCTGCGCCAGCTCCAGATTAGTGGCAGAGCCGGCGTCATACCGGGTCTGTACCAGCTTGAGCACGTTCTGCGCATTGGCCAGGTTGAGTTCGGCGATGCGTTGTTGCTCGTGCAGGGCCAGGAGCTGGGTGTAGGTGGTGGCCACGCCGCTGAGCAGGGTCAACTCCACCGTGGCGCGCTCGAATTCGCTGGCGCGCACCGCCAGCTCTGCACTGTCGCGCGCGGCGCGCTTGCCGCCCCAGAAGTCGATTTCGTAGCTGGCCGTCAGGCTGGCATTGAAGTAGTCCACCGCGTCATTGTTGTTGCTGTTGTTGTCGTCGTCATCCAGTTCGCTGTGGCCCTTGCCGCGCAGGAGTTTCTGGCGGTTGGCGTTGAGTCCGCCCTTGAGTTCGGGCAGCAACGGCGCGCCGGCCACCACCGCGCCGGCCTGGGCCTGACGCACCCGCGCCTTGGCGCTGGCCAGGTCGAAGCTGGCGCTGCGGGCCTGTTCGATCAGTTGGTCGAGCTGCGGGCTGGCAAAGGCCGTCCACCATTGCTGGTTGACGTGCAGGGCGTTGGCCTGGCTCGCACTATCCCAGGTGGGCGGTGGTTGCAAGCCGCTGTCCGGGCGCTGCGCCGGATTGCTGCACGCGGCCAACAGCAGGCTGGCGGCGACAAGGGTCAAGTGCGCTTTCATAGGGCGATCATTCACTGGTAAGGGCCGTGACCGGGTCGAGCCGGGCTGCTTTGCGGGCGGGCATAAAGCCGAAGATGACGCCGGTGACCAGGGCGCAGGCGAAGGCGCCCAAGGCGGCAGGCAGCGAGAAGGCGACAGCCACGCTGCTGAGGATCAGCGCGCCACCCACCAGCAGGGCCAGGCCGATCCCGGCCACCCCGCCGACCACCGTGAGCATCACCGCTTCGGTGAGGAACTGGCGCAGGATGTCCCGCTGTCGAGCGCCGGTGGCCATGCGGATGCCGATTTCCCGGGTGCGTTCGCGGACGGTCATCAGCATGATGTTCATCACCCCGATGCCGCCCACCAGCAACGAGATGGCGGCAATCGAGCCGAGCATCAGCGACAGGGTGTTCTGGGTCCGGGCTTCGGCCTGGATCATCGCGGCGTTGTTGGTCAGTTCGAAATCACGCTTGCCGTTGTGCAGGCGCAGCAGCAGTTGCTCGATGGCTTTTTCTGCCTCATGCACCTTGCGCGCGTCGGCGGCGGCAATCACTACGTATTCAGGGTTGTAGCTGCCGAACAGGCGGATACTCGCGGCGGAGTAGGGGATGGCGATACGGTCGTCGCTGTCCTTGTCGCCGGAACTGGCGCCTTTTTCGGCGAGTACGCCGATCACCTGGAACGGCACGTTTTCGATCAGGATGTATTGGCCGATGGGGCTGGGCAGGTCCTTGAACAGCTTGTCGCGCACCCGTTTGCCAATCACTGCGACGGTCGCGGCGGCGCGCTCGTCAGCCTCGGTGAAGTAGCTGCCCTCGACCACCGGCCAGTTGAAGATCGCCGGGAAGTTGGTGTCGTTGCCGCCGACGTAGGCCATGTGGTCGACATTACCGAAACGCACCCCGGCCTCCGCGCCATTGACCGGCATGATGCGCTTGACCTGGGGCAGGGCGGCCATGGCGGCGACGTCGTTCATGGTGATGATGCCGGGCGGTGTGCGCGGGTTGGGCGCCGAGCCGCTGACATAAAGGATATTGGAGCCAAAGGCGCCCATCTGTGCCATGACCTGGCGCTTGCTGCCTTCACCCACGGCGAGCATCACCACCACCGAGGCCACGCCGATAATGATCCCCAGCAAGGTCAGGGCCGTGCGGAAGCGGTTGATCCACATCACCCGCCAGGCCGCCTGCACCGCGTCCAGCAGTTCGGCTTTCCACGCGCCGTTGTGCTCGGCGCCATCGGCCAGGCGTTGGCGCAGGTCCACCGCTTGCAGAGCCTTGGGGTTGAGCTCGGCGGCAGGTTGGTCGTGGGTGTTGGGGGTGTCGCTGATGATCAGGCCGTCGCGGATTTCGATGATGCGCTTGGCCCGGGCCGCGACTTCGCGGTCATGGGTAATCAGGATCACCACGTGACCCTGGCTGGCCAGTTCGTCGAGTAGGGTCATGACCTCGGCGCCGCTATGGCTGTCGAGGGCGCCGGTGGGTTCGTCGGCGAGGATGATATGGCCGCCGTTCATCAAGGCCCGGGCAATCGACACCCGTTGCTGCTGGCCGCCGGACAGTTGGTGCGGGCGGTTGCCGGTGCGCCCGGCCAGCCCCAGGCGGGTCAGCAGGGCGGCGGCGCGGGCGTGGCGCTCGGCGGCGGGCGTGCCGGCATAGATCGCCGGCATCTCGACGTTTTCCTGGGCCGAGCCGGAGGGGATCAGGTGGTAGCCCTGGAACACAAAGCCAAAGGCCTCGCGGCGCAGCCAGGCCAGTTCGTCGGTGTCCAGTTGGGCCACGTTCTCCCCAGCGAACAGGTATTGGCCGACAGTGGGGCGGTCGAGGCAGCCGAGGATGTTCATCAAGGTGGACTTGCCCGAGCCTGAGGCCCCGACAATCGCCACGAATTCCCCGGCATGGATCGACAGGTCGATCCCGCGCAGCACGTCGACCTGGGGCGCATCACCGCCACCGTAAGATTTGCGGATGTCCCGAAGTTCGATCAGCGGCGTCAACATTCAGCCTCCGCTGCTTTGGGCGGGGCCGATCAGCAGGTGATCGCCTTCGTTGAGGCCATCGAGGATCTGGATGCGCAGGCGATCACTGATACCGACCCGCACCTCACGGTCTTCGATGCTGCCGTCCTTGGCTACCACGCGGGCCAGTTGCAGGTCGGGGCGGGTGCCGCCTTGCAGGGCTGCAACCGGCGCGGTCAGCGCATTGGTGACGCGACTGGCGACGAAAAACACCTGGGCGGTCATTTCTGCCATCAGCGCATTGTCGGCGTTATCCACATCCAGCAGCACGGTGTAGAGCACCACGCGGCCGCTGCCGCTCTTGCTCGAGCTGCTGGGGCTGCCGCCGCCCTGGCTGGTTTCGTTGAGGGGCTTGGGCGGCACCGGCAGGATCTGGCGCACGGTGCTGGTCCAGCGCCGGTTGCCGCCGCTCAGGGTGGTGAAATAGGCCTGCATGCCGGGTTTGACATGGCCGATATCGGCTTCCGAGACCTCCGCCCAGACGGTCATGGGCGACAGGTTGGCGATCCGCAGGATCAGCGGCGTCTGTTGCTGGCTGTTGAGGGTCTGGCCTTCGCGGGCATCCACGGCCACTACGGTGCCGGAGATCGGCGCATAGATGCGCGTGTAGCCCAACTCGGCCTGATCGACCCGCAGCGTGGCCTGGGCCTGGCTGATCTGGGCCTTGAACATGTTGATGCGTGCCTGGGTGGCGTCCAGTTCGGCCTGGGCAGTTTGCACGTCTTCATCGCGGGTGGCGCCACCCGCCGCGAGACGTTGCTGGCGCTGGAACTTCTGCTGCGCCAGGCGGTTTTGCGCGTGCTGCTCCTGCAGTTGGGCCTGCAGATTGGCGATGGAGTAGCGAGTGGCGTCGAGCTTGGCTTGTTGGGTGGCGGGATCGATTTCTACCAGCAGGTCGCCTTCCTTGACCTGGGCGCCGGCTTCGACGTGAATCCGCCGGATCTGCCCCGACGCCTGGGCGCCGACATCGACGTAGCGCCGCGGTTGCAGGGTGCCGAGGGCGGTGACACTGCTCTCGATATCGGCGCGGTGTACCTGCAGGGTGGCAAATTTATCCCGGCCGGGCGGGATCAGTTGCCAGGCGGCGAAGGCGGCCACGGGGATCAGGCAAAGTGCTGCCAGCAGAGCGCGCCGGGTATGTCGGGGACGGTTCATGCACGGGTTCCAGCCAGGAAAGTTCGGACCGCAGCTCAATCGCCCAGAGGGGCAGAGACAGGCGCGGGAAGCTGTCAGGTAAACGAGGTATTTGCTCTGAAATTTAACTGCTTACATACGCCGTTACAGCTGGGCGAAACGCCAGTATTGGGCGGCGAAGGTGAGGCAAATCAAATCTAGATGAGAATGACTATAAATTAGAAGGGCTCAAACTGCCATCACTGCGCGGCGCGGCAACCGCTGTCGCGGCTGCTGGGATGAATCAGGTGCGTGCCTTAAATTTTTTTTCATGGTCCTCGTTTCCTATCAACACATGGCCTGTTGTTCAGCAGGTCGCCCAGGCTTTCCGCCCCACCGCCACGGGGCTTATCCAGAGGACACTGGAATGACACAGGCAATTGCATCGCCCGCGGTTCACGACCTGATCGGTATTGGTTTCGGTCCTTCGAACCTGGCGCTGGCCATCGCCCTGCAAGAGCGCGAGAAAGCCCAGGGCAAGCTCGATGTACTGTTTCTTGACAAGCAGGCCGACTACCGCTGGCACGGCAACACCCTGGTGAGCCAGAGCGAGCTACAGATTTCCTTCCTCAAGGATCTGGTGACCCTGCGCAACCCCACCAGCCCCTATTCCTTCGTCAATTACCTCAAGGCCCACGGGCGCCTGGTGGACTTTATCAACCTGGGCACGTTCTACCCATGCCGCATGGAGTACAACGACTACCTGCGCTGGGTCGCCGGGCAATTTACCGAGCAGAGCCGCTATGGTGAGGAAGTGCTGGCCATCGAGCCGATCCTGCATCAGCAGCAGGTCGAGGCGCTGCGGGTGATCTCCCGCGATGCCCACGGCGAGCAACTGGTGCGCACCGCGCGCTCGGTGGTGGTCAGTGCCGGTGGCACGCCACGGATTCCCGAGGCGTTCAAGGCGCTCAAGGATGACGGGCGAGTGTTCCACCATTCCCAGTACCTGTCGCGCATGGCCCAGCAGCCCTGTGTCGACGGCAAGCCAATGCGCATTGCGATCATCGGCGGAGGGCAGAGCGCGGCCGAGGCGTTTATCGATCTGAACGACAGCTTCCCTTCGGTGCAGGTGGATATCATCCTGCGCGGCTCGGCCCTCAAGCCTGCCGATGACAGCCCGTTCGTCAACGAAGTGTTCTCCCCGGAGTTCACCGACCTGGTGTTCCAACAGCCCAGCAGCGAGCGCGAACGCCTGGTCAACGAGTACCACAACACCAACTATTCGGTGGTGGACCTGGACCTGATCGAGCGTATCTACGGGATTTTCTACCGGCAGAAAGTCTCGGGCATCGCCCGTCACGCCTTCCGCACCCTGGCCACCGTGGAAAAAGCCAGTGCCGGGACTTTGGGCATCGAGTTGGTGGTGCGTCACAACGCCACCGGCGAGACCGTGATCAATCACTACGATGCGGTGGTCCTGGCCACTGGCTATGAGCGGCAGATGCATCGCCAGTTGCTGGCGCCGCTCGAGGCCTATATGGGTGAGTTTGAAGTGAGTCGCGACTACCGCGTGGTCACCGACGAGCGCTGCAAGGCCGGGATCTACATGCAGGGTTTCAGCCAGGCCAGTCATGGCTTGAGCGATACCTTGCTGTCGATCCTGCCGATTCGTGCCGACGAGATTGCCGCGTCGCTGCATGAGCATGATCGGCGCCTGGGCCAGGGGCGTTCGGTGCGTGACGTGCTGCTGGCCACCGCGAGCTGACAGCGCCGCGGATCGTTCCCGCGCCTGCGGGAGCGATCCTTGCCTGAACCCTTGCTGAAGAAGCCGCCGATTCGCCGCACTGTCACTTTGCTCGCGCAGACTGCGGGCGTAAGCTGCGCCGGTTTTCAACCATAGCGCAGACTTTCGTGAACAGACTTTCGAGTGACAGTTGTCGACCCGGCTTGGCCAGCTGACGCGCATCCCCATGCCGTTGCCTCGCCGTTAAAGCGAGAAGCGGTATTTCGGTGGCGAACCGTCCTGGTTCCTACCTGATCCCCCTTTTTTCGACGCTGATTCTGCGGGCAATCAAAGGGAGATTCATCATGCAAGCCCTCAACAACATCAATCTCGATTCCCTGATCGACACCGTGGTCAGCCTCAGCGCGGCCTTTATTCTCGGTGGGCTGATCGGCTTTGAGCGCCAGTTCCGCCAGCGTACGGCGGGGCTGCGCACCAACGTGCTGGTGGCGGTGGGAGCGGCGATCTTTGTCGACATGGCCAACCGCCTGGCCGGGGCCGAAGGCGCCGTGCGGGTGGTGGCGTATGTGGTGTCGGGCATTGGCTTTCTCGGCGCCGGGGTGATCATGCGCGAGGAGGGCAACGTGCGCGGGCTCAATACCGCTGCCACGCTGTGGACGTCCGCCGCCGTGGGCGCCTGTGCCGGTGCGGACCTGATCCTCGAGGCGTTCCTGGGCACGATGTTTGTGCTGGCGGCCAACACGCTGCTGCGCCCGATCGTCAATAACATCAACCGCCAGCCGCTGGATGTGGTGTCTGCCGAGGTCACCAACATCCTCTACGTGATTGCGCGGCGTACCCAGCAGCAAGCGGTGATGGCCTTGCTGGAGTCGGAATTGGCGCGCTGCAACTACCCAGCCAGTGATGTCGACGTCCGTCCGTTCGGCAGTGATGAGGTGGAGATCGAGGCCACCCTGGCGGCCAATTCGGTTGACGGCGACGAGCTGGATGCTCTGGTCACGCGGATTTCACAGTCGACTCTGGTGGTGCAAGCGTTCTGGAGCCCCAGCACCACGGACTGATGGCAAAGGCTTACACCAGCCACGCTGTGGCGAGTGGGCTTTTTGTGGCGAGCGGGCTTGTTGTGGCGAGCGGGCTTGCCCCGCGCTGGGCTGCGCAGCAGCCCCAATATGGCCCATCCATTTTTTATCAGATACACCGAGGTGGCTGGTTTTGGGGCTGCTGCGCAGCCCAGCGCGGGGCAAGCCCGCTCGCCACAACAAGCCCGTCCTCCACAGCAAGCCTGCACCCCACAGCTCGGCGGTTGCGCTCAACTGATCGGAACTAGTCAAAAGCGGTTTCTCAAACACCTTGAAAGGGATGTGCCTTAGAAGAGGGAGGCGGTTTTTTGTGTGTATTTGACTACGCTTTGGTGAGGATTAGTCCTACAAGATGCCCGGATTTTCCCTTCGGCTAAGGCATCGTTGCGTTGTTAATGTTGCGCCGTTGCACCTAGCCAGGTTCCGTTGAAACGTTCTGTGTAGACAGTGCCGCTGGTCGGAACTGTTACTTTTCACAGGTACAGGGGTTTCGTGCGATGTGTAAAGGTATTGGCGCCTCAAACAGTGGAAGTGCGCCAGTAATGCAACTAATCGGTGGTGTCTTTCCAGGGAGTCGCATGAGCAAAGCATTAATCGTGGATGATCATCCGTTCATTCGTGCAACTGTCAGGTACCTGTTGCGCCAGGAGGGCTTCGAGAAAATTTTCGAGGCTGGCAACGGGGCTGATGCCTTACAGATTGCCAGGGAGGAACGACCTGACCTGATCATTCTGGACTTGGCGATGCCCAAATTGGGCGGGCTGGAGGTGATAAGCCGGATCAAGACTTTGGGCCTGCCCTGCAAGATTTTGGTCCTGACCTCGTATCTGGCGGTATTTTTCTCGGCTCGTTGCATGCGTGCCGGGGCGATGGGGTTTGTCGCGAAAACCGGTGAATTGGATGAGTTGCAGAAGGCCATTAAGGCAGTCATGTCCAACTACAGCTGTTTCCCCAGCCTGCCGACCAGCTCCGTGCGCAAGGACGACTTGCAGACCACGGAACTGCAACTGGTCGAGGCGCTTTCGGACCGGGAACTGACGGTACTGCAGAAGCTGGCGTTGGGCCTGGGCAACAAGGAGATCGCCGAGGACATGCTGCTGAGTCACAAGACCATCAGCACTTACAAAACACGGTTGAAGGAGAAGTTGCGTATGTCTTCGGTGGTTCATCTGTCCAAGTTCGCCCAGCGTAATCATCTGATCTGACATGCCGACGTCTTTGGGCAAGTGGCTCGCGGTACTCTGGCTGGCGAGCCTGTCACTCACTATCAACGTGGCGCTGGGTGCGCCACAGCAACTGCAACTGTTGGGGCACTCGAGTCTAGATGCTGCGCAGGTGCACCTCAAAGAAGCGGACTGGCGGTGGCTGCGCGAGCGCCGCACCCTGGTCATGGGCGTGTCCGCCCCCGACTATGCCCCTTTCGATCTGACGAACAACAACGACGAGCTGGAGGGGATCACCGCCGATTACGCGTCATTGATCGCGCAGATGTTGAACGTGACCATCCAGGTCCAGCGCTACGAGCACCGGGATGAGGTCATCGATGCCCTCAAGCGTGGTGACGTCGACTTCCTGGGCACGGCCAATGGCTACGAGGCGGCGGATCCGCATTTGAAGCTTTCGCGCCCGTACGCCAACGATCAGCCGACCCTGGTGACGCGTGTCGGAGACAGCCAGGCCCTGAGCGGCGAGCTTGATGGCAAGCGTCTGGCGATGCTTTATCACTACATGCCGGCCAATACGGTGGCGTCCTATTACGCCAACGCCTCGTTGCAGCTCTATTCGTCGACCTTCGAGGCGATTGGTGCCGTTGCCTTCGGCCAGGCGGATGTGTATCTGGGCGATGCGATCAGCTCCAACTATCTGATTAACAAAAACCACCTCAATAACGTGCGCATGGCTGACTTTTCCAGCCTGGAGGTCAACCCCTTCGCGTTCGCGTTCGCCGAGGAAAATTCAGACTTGTTGAATATCTTCAATGCGGCGTTGGAGATGATTCCGGCCAATGAGCAGATGGAGATCCTGCGGCGCTGGAGTTCTGGCAACCTGGGGGTCATTGGCCGCGAGCGCCTGCGCCTGAGTGCCAGTGAGCAGCGTTGGCTGGACAAGCACCCACGGGTCAAGGTGACGGCACTCGACAAATTTCAGCCCTTGTCTTTTTTCAATGACCACGGGCAATTGCAAGGCTTGAGCGCCGAGGTGCTGGCCCAGATCAGCTTGCGCACCGGTCTGAAGTTCGATGTGGTGCGTGGTCAGTCACTGCCCCGTCAAGTCAGCCAGGTCAGCGAGGGCAGCGCGGATATGATCGCGTTCATTACCCCGAGCGTGGATCGTGAGGACCTGATCCGCTTTACCCGCCCGTACCTGAACAACCCGTTTGTGCTGATCTCGCGCGACGATGGCAGCCGTCCGATCACCATCGAGGACATGGCCGGCAAGCGCCTGGCGGTGATCCGCGGCAGCGTCCAGCGCGAGATCATCAGCCGCGAGTATCCCGATATCCAACTGGTGGACGCCGAGGATTCCGCGCAGGCCATGGAGTTGGTCGTCAGTGGCGCGGCGGATGGCACGGTCAATGCGCTGATTATTGCGCGCTACATCATTGCCCAGCACTACCGGGATCGCCTGCGCATCACCAGCACCGTCGGCTCGCAGCCCGCGCGAGTGACCTTTGGCGTGGGGCGCGGTCAATTGGAGTTGTACTCGATCCTGGACAAGGCGCTCTTGAGTATCACGCCCCAGGAAATGGACGAGTTGACCAATCATTGGCGTAGCGAAGTGGTGATTGATGACAGTTACTGGCTGCGCCACCGCAACACAATTATCCAGGGGTTCTCAGTGGCAGCGCTGCTGTTGGCGATTACCCTGGGTTGGGCCATTTACCTGCGCAGCCTGATTCGCAAACGTGGCCAGGCCGAGCGCGCGCTGAGCGACCAGATGCGCTTTATGAGCGTGTTGATCGACGGTACGCCGCACCCGATCTACGTGCGGGACCGCCTGGGCCGGTTGATGGCGTGCAACAGTGCCTACCTCAATGTGTTCGGCTTCCGGCTCGAAGATGTGATCGGCAAGACCGTGGTCGAGACCGACACCGGCAATCACCCCCAGGCCCAGTCCTACCACGAAGACTACTTGCGCCTGATGGAACGTGGAGAGCCGCAGATCCATGACCGTGTGCTCAAGGTGCCGGGCGGGGCGACCCTGACCATTTATCACTGGATGCTGCCTTACCGCGACGGTGACGAAAAAGTAGTAGGGATGATTGCCGGCTGGGTGGACGTCAGCGAACGCCAGCGCTTGCTGGGGCAGTTGCAAGAGGCCAAGGAAGGGGCCGACGCCGCCAACCGGGCCAAGACCACGTTCCTGGCGACCATGAGTCACGAGATCCGCACGCCGATGAATGCGGTGATCGGCATGATCGAGTTGGCGCTGAAAAACGCCGAGCAGGGCCGCATCGACCACGACGCCCTGGCGGTGGCCTCCGATGCTTCGCGCGCCATGCTGGAGTTGATCGGCGACATTCTCGACATTGCCCGGATCGAATCCGGCCACTTGTCCCTGACCCTGGAACCGTCGAACCCGCGGGAGCTGCTGGCCTCGGTGGCCCGTATCTTCGAAGGGTTGGCACGGTCCAAGGGCCTGATGCTGAAGGTGGATCTGGACCCTTTGGTGGACCGTTATGTGATGATCGATCCGCTGCGCTTCAAACAGGTGGTCTCCAATTTGTTGAGCAATGCCATCAAGTTTACTGCCAAGGGCCATGTGCATTTGTGCGCCAGAGGCTCGCCGGCAGTCGCCAATGGCTACGTGACCCTGCGGCTGGTGGTGGAAGACAGCGGGGTGGGGATCAGCGTCGAGGACCAGGCGCGGCTGTTCAATCCGTTTGTCCAGGGGCGCAATACCGACCAGTCGGCACGCAGTGGCTCTGGCCTGGGGCTGGTGATTAGTCGCAGCCTGTGTGAAATGATGGGCGGCCAACTGAAGTTGAGCAGCCGACTGGGGCAGGGGACCCGTGTAGAAGTCACGCTGCCACTGGCGGTGGCGTCCAGCACCTGCGCCTATCATGAGCCGGCTGCATTGGACGCGCCGCCCGCCCGCGCATTGAACATCCTGGTGGTGGATGACTACCCTGCCAACCGCCAATTGCTGACCCGGCAACTGAGCTTCCTGGGGCACCGCATCACTACCGCCACCGATGGTGTGGAAGGCCTGGAGCGCTGGCATGCCGAGCGTTTCGACGGGGTGATCACAGACTGCAATATGCCGCTGAAAAATGGCTATGACCTGGCACGGGAAATCCGTGCCGATGAGCGTGCCCGGGGATTGGCGCCGTGCCTGTTGCTGGGTTTCACCGCCAACGCCCAGCCCGAAGAAACGGAGCGTTGCCTGGCGGCAGGGATGGATGGTTGCCTGTTCAAGCCCACGGGGCTGGAGGACCTGCATGCGGCGCTTGCGCCACGTACCGCCATGCCGTCGGTCCAGGCCGGGGTTGAGGTTGGCGCGGTGCCTGGGGTGGATTTGAGTCGGTTGATGAAGTTGACCGGCTCTGACGTGGGCGCCATCAAGGAGTTGCTGGCACCGCTGCTCGAGAGCCTTGCCGCCGACCGCCCGCTATTGCAGGAACTGCCCAAAAAACACGACTACGCCCAGTTGCATGACCTGGCTCACCGCACCAAGGGCGGGGCGCGTCTGGTCTCGGCCCAGGCATTGGTCAGCCACTGTGAGGCGCTGGAAGCCGCCTGTGAACGGCGCGACCCTCAGGCATTGGCCGCTGCGGTGGCGAGCGTGCAGCAAGCCATTGACCAGTTGCATCAGGCCCTGACCGACTACTGCGATCATGCATAAATGTAGGATTTGGGAGAAATCCTACGAGTAGGGGGAACTCCGCTGATTTTGTAGTCCAATTATGTCTGGAACAGTAGCGCGCTCCTTCTTGCCACGAGCGCGACCTGCTCAGGGACTTGCCATGCCCACCAAAGCACTGACCATCCTGATCGCTGATGAACAGCACCTGCAACGGCTGCACATCGAAAAAATGCTCAACCAGTTGGGCTACTACCGGATCGTCCCGGTGCAGACTTTTGAGGAAGTGCTGATCCTCACCGACATCCCGGCCGAGCCCTTCGATGTGCTGATTATTCATGCGGGCCTGGCTGCCAGCGCGGGCAGAGCGTTGGCGCTGGCGCAGCAACAGCAGGTGCGCCATGTGCTGGTCTATGACGACCAGGACCTGAAGCCAACGTCCTCCCTGGCGCCCCTGGTTCTGGTGCGTTTGCCGGGATCGCCCGACAGCGTCACCCTGGAACACTTCATGGACATCATCGACCCGCCGTCGCCGGCCAGCGGCTTGCGGGTCTTGCCGTGGCTGCGGGAACTGGCGCGCAGCCCGGTGGTTTAGCTCAGTCCCATTGCGTAATACCTGCCTGCGGCCATCGTGGTTTGAAGGTGCGCCTGAGATCAAAAGCAGAGCCAGAGTGCGAAGCTGCATTCCCCTGTGGGAGCTGGCTTGCCTGCGATGCTGCGATGGCGGCAGGTCGGCTGTCAGGCCGCCTCGTTTTGCTTGTGAGCGCCCCTGCGAACCACAACAGCCCTCTCACCGCAGCGCGTCGAGTTGACGGGCCAGGTCCAGCACCACCTTTGCCGCTGCCGACATTGGGCACCAGGTGGGTAAACGGGATATCGAGCATGCGGTTTTCCCGCACGGCCCGCAGGCGCGACAGCACCGGGTCGCGGGTCAGCAACTGGCGTTTGCGGCTGGCCGGGGACCATACGGCATCGGCCAGCAGAATCACGTCCGGGTCGCTCATCAATAACGTCTCGCTGCTGACCGTGACCCGGTATTGATTGATCCCGGCTAACAGGTTACGAGCACCGGCCGCAGCCAGCAGGGCGGTGACGAAACCTTGCCGACCCTCGCTGTCCAGGCCGCTGACTTCACTGTCGAGGTAAAACACCGACAAGGGTTTTGCCGGCTTGGCCAGTGCCTGGGCGCTGGCCAGGTCGGCGTCCAAAGTGTCAATCAGTTCGCGGGCCCGCTGCGGTTTGTGCAGCAGGTTGCCCAGGGTCAGCAGGTCGGTGCGAATGTGCCCGAAGTAGTCCAGGGAGCGCCCGGCACAGGCCGACTCCAGCAGATACGAGCCCACACCATTGCCGGCCAGCCCGGTACGCGAGGTGATGCCGTTGCCAAAGGCCGTGGCAAAACCGCCCACCACCAAATCCGGGCGTTGCCCATATAGCACCTCGCTGGCTGGGTAGCGCGGGGCAATGACCGGTACACCCAAGTACTTACCCTGCTGATGCGCGGCGCCGTTGTCATCCAGGTACGCCACACCCACCAGTGCCGGGCCGGCGCCCAGGGCCAGCAGCATATCGGCGGCGTGCTGGTTCAGGGCGACGATGCGCGACGGCGGCGTATGGGGCAGTTGCCAATCCTGCTGGCAATTGCGATAGCCGTCCGCCAGGGCCGACGCACTGCACAGCAGGGCGATGGCCAACCCTCCCAGGCGTTTCATGGGCGCTCCCGGATCAACAGTTCTTCGACCACTTCACCGCCCACCAGATGCACATCCACCAGGCGCACGGCATCGGCCTTGCTGTGTATCCCATACCAGCAGCGCTCCGGGTAGACCGTGAGCACCGGCCCCAGGTTGCACGGGAACTGGCAATGGGTGCGCGTCAGCAATACGCCGCCGGGCACTTCGATGCGCTGGTGCTCCAAGAGACGTCGGCGCAGGGTTTTCCATAGCTGCAAGGCGCCCCGCTGGGTGCAGCGCGGGCCAGTACACAGCAGCACATGGCGGGCATGCTCAGGGATATGGGACCAGTCGGGGTGGGTGTCCACCCCGTCGATTTGGCTGATTTCAGTCATCAGAAGCGATACGTGTAACGCACCTCAGAGGTGAACGGTCGGCCCAGGTTGTCGACATTGCTGGAGCGGCTGGTGACGTAGTCTCGGTCGAACAGGTTTTCTACCAGCAGGCTTACGCGGTGCTGGTGGGCGTTGTCGAGGTAGCGATAGGCGTCGGCGTCCACCACCGAATAGTGGCCGTATTCGACTCTTTTCGAGCTGATCACATCGTGGATATAGCGGATGGCCGCGCCGGCGCCCCACAGGCGATTCTGTGATTCGAACCCCACCCGCGAGCGGGCGAAGAAGCTCGGCACATCATTGATGGTCACCCCGGCACGCGACTCGGTCAGGTTGCGGGTCATGTCCGCCTGCAGGCTCCACTGCTCGTTGAGCGCCCACTTGGCATCGGCTTCGAAGCCGCGCACCTGGATCTGGCCCTGGCCGTTGACCCACTGGATAGCGTCCAGGGTAATCAAGTCGGTGATCTTGCGCTTGAACAGGGTCACGCTGGCGCTGAACTCGCGGTCGGCCAGCAGGCCCTTGTAGTCCAGGCCCAGCTCGGCGTTGCGGCTTTTCTCCGGCTTGAGGTTGCGGTTGCCGAGCTCGTCGCCGGGTTCGTTGACGAACAGTTGCTCGGCATTGGGCAGCTTGTAGGCCGTACCGTACTGGCCGCGCAGGGCCCAGTTGGCGTTGAGGTCGTAGAGCGAGGTGAGCATGCCGACTGTGGCGCTGTCGCCGCCGCTCATGGTTTCGTGGCGCACGCCAAGGCTCGGGTGCCAGTCGGGCAGGGCGTCGATCTGCGGGCGCAACTGGGTGTACAAGGCGTGGGCTTCGGCCTTGTTGTTATCGATGACCAGCACGTCGTCCTGGCCCTTGAACCACTGGTTGTCGGAACCGAACACCAGCACATGGCCGCCCGCAAGCTCGGCCTTGCCTTCGGCCTGCACGCCCCAGTCGGTAAAGCCCCAGTAGTCGTTGTGATTGCGCACCACGGTGCCGCCGTTGGCGGTGTTGTTGATCCGTGAGTAGCGGGTATCCCAGTCGTTGATATGGCCCTTGACGAAGTAGCTCAGCCGCTCGTTGATGCTCTGTTCGAAGGTCGCCGTGGCAATTTGCTGCACGCGGTCGTTGGTGGTCTTGCGGTTGTGGGTGGCGCGGGCGAAGTCCAGGTTGGCGTCGGTGTACTGGTAAAACAGCTCCAGGCGCGAGTCATCGCCCAAGGACTGGATGGCCTTGGCGCCGAGTGTGGTGACTTCGTAGGAGCGTTTCTTGTCAGTGACGTTGCTCATGTCGCGGTTGCGAAACGGCTGGTAGCCCTCGGACACGTTATGGCTGACATAGGCCAGCAAGCCCAGGTCGCCCAGGCCATTGCTGAAAATTCGCTCGGCCCGGGCGTCGCCGGTGGTACCGCCAAAGGTATCGACGCCCAGGTTGGTTTCGCCGGATACGTCGCGCGTCTGCGGGCTGCGGGTGACGATGTTGATGACCCCCGCCACGGCCTGGGTGCCGAACAGCAGGCTCTGGCCGCCCTTGAGCACTTCGATGCGTTCCACGGCGTTGGCCGGCAAGGTATCCAGGTACAGGCCACCGTACAGGCGGTTGTTCAGGCGTACGCCGTCGAGCAGGATCAGGGTGTCGTCATTGCGCCCGCCCAACAGGGAATAGGTGCCGTAGTCGAACGGGCCGTTTTTCGGGGCCACGTAGAAACCGGGGATGAACATCTGCATCGCCCGCGTGATATCGGCACTGGGGCCGGCGCGTTCGATCTGTTCGCGGGTGACGATCTCGACTTTGCTGCCGTATTGGGCCATGTCGGCGACGGTGGTGGATTCCACCGACGGCGCGGAAACGGTCTGTGCCTTGAGTTCCAGGGCGCTATTGTCAGCGAGTAGCAGGGGACTGAACAGACAACCCAACAGCAAGGTTGGGCCAGAAGTGACGCCGCGTTGAAAAATCATAGTCTTCTCGAAAAGTATCTTCGCAGAAGCACGCAGGAGAAGGTATCGAGCACACGCCAATACCGGCCCATGCCCGCCCACCGCAGGATTTTGCCAAACAGAAATTCCAGGCCGGTCTCCGGGCTCTCGCGTATCGAACCCTTCACCTTCCCATGGCGTTCTAGCCACAGTGGTGTGTCGAAGGGGTCACGCGAATACCGTTGCGGGGGCAGCACCGGACTTGCTCGATCGAGCGTACCGGTTTCCCGTTTCACCCCATGCACGGCGGCATGAGGCACCTGAAACAGGGCGGCATCTGAACATTCCAGCAACCGTTGGTCAACTTCTCTAGTGGTCGAACCGGTGGGTCTGGATCGTTGTAATATGTTTGCTTCGCTTGATCACCAGAGCCGCACGTCCATGCAGAGCACCCGATTGACGCTGATTTGCCATGGTGCGACACGTGCGCAAAAGCGTGGGCATTTCGCCCTTGATGAAGCCTTGGAAACGCCGCCGTCGCCCTTGAGTCTGGCCGCACGTTTCAAAAAAGCGCCACGCCTGTTGTGCGGGCCTGAGACCAGGACCCGGCAAACGGCGACGCTGTTCGGTGAGCACGCGACGATTGATGACGGGTTGCGCGATATGGATGTCGGTCATTGGCGCGGCCTGGATATCAATGACATCGACCGCGACGAACTGACGACCTGGCTCACCGACAGCGCCAGCGCGCCTCATTGTGGCGAGTCAGTGCTGCAGTTGTGCGAGCGCGTCAGCCAGTGGCTGGAAAACCTCACAGCGCAGCCCGGCCATGTGCTGGCGGTGACGCACCCATCGGTGATTCGTGCCGCTTTGCTTCATGTCATGCAAGCACCCATCGCTATGTTTTACCTGATTGATGTGGAGCCGCTGTCGTCCACCGAACTGCACTTCAACAACGTCTGGCGTCTGCGCCTGGAAACGCACAAGACCTGATCGGCGCGAACATGGCAAAATCCCGGCCCCGCACAGAGAACACCCCCATGAAAAAAATCCTGATCATCGGCATTGGCGCCGGCAACCCCGACTACATCACGATGCAGGCGGTGAAAGCGCTTAACCGCACCGACGTGTTTTTCCTGATGGACAAGGGCCAGAGCAAGGACAAGCTGATCGACCTGCGCCGGGAAATCTGCCAGACCTATATCGACGCCGGGCATGCCTACCGCTTTGTCGAAGCCGACTGCCCCGAGCGTGTGCGCGGCGAGATCGACTACACCACGGCGGTGCAGGATCTGAACCGCGACAAGCAGCAGACGTTCGAGCGGATGATCAACGAACACATGGCCGACGGTGAAGTGGGCGCTTTCCTGGCTTGGGGCGATCCGGCGTTGTACGACAGCACGATCCGTATCCTGCAGGCGATCCTGGCCAGTGGCAGCTGCGTGTTTGAGTTCGAGGTCATCCCCGGGATCACCAGCGTCCAGGTTCTGGCGGCCCAGCATAAGGTGCCATTGAACCGCATCGGCCGCTCCATCGAGATCACCACCGGGCGCCGGCTGGCGGCGGGGCAGGCCAGTGATGCCGATACGCTGGTGGTGATGCTGGATGCCGAGGACTCTTACCGGAGCGCGGATCAGCAGATGGACATCTACTGGGGCGCTTACCTGGGTACGCCGGATGAAATCCTGATCAGCGGCAAGGTGGCCGAAGTGGCCGGGGAAATCGAGCGCGTGCGCAAGGCGGCGCGCGAGGCCAATGGCTGGATCATGGATACTTACCTGCTGCGCAAGCCTTAGGCGTTCTGGCTGTTGGAATGCAATCAAAAAAATGTGGGAGCGGGCTTGCTCGCGAAAGCGGCGGATCAGTCAGTCGATGTATTGACTGACACACCGCTTTCGCGAGCAAGCCCGCTCCCACATTGGATGTTTGTTGTTTGACCTGGCGGGGTTATTTGCCGCTGGTGATCTGCCTTACCAGCAACTCATGCCCCTTCACATCGTCCGCCCGGGAAATGGCCTGGATCACCAGCAACCGGTTGCCAGAGCCGGCGAGGAAGGTCGAGTTCAAGGTCTTGCCGCCGCCCATTTTGGCGGTGCCATCGACCTGGCGCAGGCCCACGCCCTTGATCAGCAGTTTCTTCTGCGCCAGTTTTTTGTAGTCCGGCAGGCTGGTGCCTACGTCCTTTAGGAAACCTTCAACCGCGCTATCAAGAAACTGCGGTTCGTTGTCCTGCAGGTCGATGCCGTCATTGCGCAAGGTCTGGGCCACCACCACCACGCTTTTTGTCGCCTGGTTGATATACATCGTGCCGTTGGCGCCAGCGGTGCCCTGGGCTTGTGCGCCTGGGGGCAAGGCGTCGGCGACATAGCCTTTGGGCAGGGTGAACGTGAACTTGCCGTCCAGGGTCGAGACGATCTGGAAGTCATCCGGCGGCGCTGCGGCCGGCTTGGCGGCCGCGAACAGCGGGCTGGCGCCCAGGCTGACGGTCAGCGCCAGGGCCAGGCGGGCGGCGGTTTTGCTGAGGCTGAGCATGAGGTCTTCCAATGGGTGAACGAAATTGCGGCATATTCTGTCAGAAAATTCGCAATTTCGTTCAGGTCCATCCTCAGACCTTCCCGGACTCTTCCTCAAGGCGGTCCATTTCAAACAAACGGGCCAGTTCGGCACGGGATTCCTGGGCCGACTGCATCACCTTGGCTGCATCGTCATACACCGCGTGCTGGGCGGTCAGCAGTTGCAGGTCGTGATGCTTGAAGCGGTTGATCCGCGCATCGGCCTGGGCCTCGCTCAGGCCCAGGCCGACCAAGGTGCGGCGGCTCATTTCCAGGCTGGAGTAGAAAGTTTCGCGCACCGGTGACGCGTCCAGGTCCACCAGACGATGCACGTGCTGGCGGTTACGGGCACGGGCGATGATTTTCATGTGCGGGTAGAGGTTGCGCACCAGCTCGGCGGTCTTGATGTTGATTTCCGGGTCATCCATGGCGATGACCACGTACTCGGCCTGGTCGACCTTCGCGGCATGCAGGATTTCCGGGCGCTGGGGATCACCGTAAAACACCGGCATGCCGCCGAAACTGCGGGTCAGCTCGATGGTTTCCACCGAGGTGTCGAGGGCGATAAACGAGATGTTCTGGGCCCGCAGGATCCGCGCCACGATCTGGCCCATACGGCCCATGCCCGCGATCACCACCCGGGGCGCGTCGCTCTCGATGGCGCGGTACTCTTCTGGCACTTCCACCGGTTTGGTCTTGGGTCGAAACAGCTTGGGGCACAGCAGCAACAGCAGCGGGGTGAGGGCCATCGACAGGGTGATGGTCAGCACTAACACGTCGTACAGGTGCGGAGCGAACAGGCCCTGGTCGCGGCCGATCTTGAACACCACGAAGGCAAACTCACCACCGGCCGCCAGCACCACACCCAGGCGCACTGCGCTCTCGCGGTTGAGTTCGCCGACCATCTGCCCGACCGCGTACAGCAGCGGCAACTTGATAGCGATCAGCAGCAGGGTCAGCCCCAGCACCACAAAGGGCGTGCTTAACAACAGGCCGATATTGGCGCCCATGCCCACGCTGATAAAGAACAGCCCCAGCAACAGGCCTTTGAACGGCTCGATTTGTGATTCCAGCTCGTGGCGGTATTCGGAGTCGGCCAGCAGCAGGCCGGCGAGGAACGCGCCGAGGGCCATGGACACCCCCACCAGTTCCATCAGCCAGGCCGTGCCGATCACCACCAGCAGCGCGGTGGCGGTGGATACTTCGCGAAGGCCGGTCTTGGCGACGATGCGAAACACCGGGCGCAGCAAGTAGCGACCGCCGATGATCACCACGGCGATGCTGCCCAATACCTGCAAACCGTGGTTCAGGTCCTGGGCGGCGGTGGTGGTGTGGTCGCTGCCGGCCAGCAGCGGCACCATGGCAATCAGTGGGATCGCCGCGATGTCCTGGAACAGCAGGATCGCAAAGGCCAGGCGTCCGTGGGGGCTGTTCAGCTCCTTGCGTTCGGCCAGGCTTTGCAGGCCGAAGGCAGTGGAGGACAGCGCCAGCCCCAGACCCAGCACAATCGCGCTGTTCCATGACTGGCCAAATGCCCAGAGCGCCACTGCGCCCATCACCATGGCGGTCAACAACACTTGCGCCAGGCCTACGCCAAACACCGCCTTGCGCATCACCCACAGGCGTTTGGGCGACAGTTCCAGGCCAATGATGAACAGCAACAACACCACGCCCAGCTCGGAGAACTGCGCGACGCTTTGCGGGTTGCCCACCAGGCCCAGTACCGAAGGGCCGATGATCACACCGGCGAACAGATAGCCCAGCACCGCCCCCAATTGCAGGCGCTTGGCCAGGGGGACGGTCAGTACGGCGGCCAACAGGAACACCACGGCCGCTTGTAACAGGTTGCCTTCATGGGGCATCGCTTACTCCAGGATCTTTGAGGCGAATCGATAGGGCGCTATTAGAACGCGGTTTGGCGATTTTGAATCTGAATTTTTACTAAACCATGGCCAGCGGGTGGCTCGGTCATCAGTAGGTTGCTGTCGACAGCCATCCACGCTGTTACTATCGCCCTCCGCCGTCACCAAGAGCCAGCGCCTCATGCAACATCAGTGGGATGAAATGCACCGCACCCGCAAGCCCTCGTTCGTGCTGTGCGGCGAGCCCCAGGGGCAGGTGCTCAATCTCTATGTCCATGGTTATTCCGCGTTTTTCAACCAGCAACAGTTGGCCAGTTTCCAGGCGCAACTGGCGGGGATCGAAGGCTCGACCAACCTGATGCTGTTCTGGCCGGCCGGGCATTTCCTGGAAAACCTGTTCGCCCCCTTCAAGGACATCATTGCCTCGATGCTCGGCGGCGGCACCCTGGGCGCGGCGACCGTGGGCCTGGGCAAGGCGGTGGGCTATTTTCTCGACCACTACAAAAGTGTCGAGGCGCGGGTGGACGAAGTGGCCAGGACGCTGCTGGAGGAGCTGGCCAACTACCTGCATGCCGAGTCGATCGAGGTGCGCCAGATCAACCTGATCGGCCATTCCCTGGGCGCTCGCCTGCTGGTCAAGAGCTTGCTGGCCAACCCGGAGCTGGCCCGGGAGCTGCCGCTCAATCACCTGTTGTTGATGGGCGGCGCGATTTGCACCTCCAGCCCCTGGGAGCAGGTCTCGGCGCCGCTCAAGGGGCGGGTGATCAACTGTCATTCCAGCAAGGACTGGGCCCTGGCGCTCAAGCCCGATGCCGAGCGCTGCATTGGCCGTTACGCCATTCCCCTGACCCCGTCCCTCAAGGGCAAAGTGACCAACGTGCATCTGGTCACCTTCGATCACGCCGCCTACTGGCCGCAGTTGAAGACCGTGGTGCAGTACACCGACTTGCTGCACGAACGCCGCGGCATGATCCGTGCCGACCAGCGCAGCGCCGAGGTGCGCTTTGCCGAAGAAGACGTGGACCTGTTGCCGGTGCTGCGTCAGGCCCGGGCGCCTGAGTTGCAGTTTCTCGCCGAACTGATGGCCGCCAAGCGCAGTGCGACCATCGATGCCCAGGTGCGCGACCCATTGCGCCTCGCCATCGAGTTGCAGCGCATGGGCGGTGACAGCTTTATGAACCTGGCCCGTGGGCATGGGGGTGAGTTATCGCCAGTTGGCCCAGGATGTGGCCCTGCGCGTTGGTCTGAAGTTTGACCAGCCCATCGACAGCGTGGCCCTGGTGACCCTGGAAGAGCGGGTCGCCGAAACCCTGATCGAGCAGTACAAAGACAAACTCAGCCTGGCCGACCGCGCGGTGTTCGAGGCCGAACTCAGGGCCGCGGCGCAAAAGGAGCAGGGCTTTTTCAACCGATTCGATGTCGGCCGTTCGGCCACCACGGCCTTGAGCGGCACGGCGCTGGCCGGTTTGACCGGGTTCATTGTGCGGCGCGGTGCGGCCACGGCGATTCCGGTGGTGGGGCAGGCGTTGGCGGCGGCTATGCTGCTGGTGAGCGGGGTGCGGGCGTTTTCGGGGCCGGCGTATTCCATCACTACCCTGGCGGTGCTGGTGCTGGGAGTGATTCGCCAGCGTATGGAACGTGAGGCGCTGAATCAGGAAATGGATCTGGTGATGCAGGTGGTCGAGGCGTTTGATCTCCGTGGCGAGGGGGCTTGTCCCCCGTTGGGCTGCGTAGCAGCCCCAGTAAGCCTCACCTAGATTTGTCAGATAGACCGAGATAGCAGGTTTTGGGGCTGCTGCGCAGCCCAGCGGGGGACAAGCCCCCTCGCCACCGGTAACACCGATACCCATATATTTGCCTGGTACCCAACGTGAAATTCAGCCTGCCGAAAATTGCCACCGCACCGTTCTGCCCACCGGAAGTGGCGGGCACCATCCCCGTCGATCCCCGTGCGCCGTTTTTCAAACGGGTGCTGCAGTTTGCCGGCCCTGGCCTGCTGATCTCCATTGGCTACATGGACCCTGGCAACTGGGCCACGGCCATCGAGGCCGGGTCGCGCTACGGCTACAACTTGCTGTTTGTGGTGTTGCTCGCCAGCCTGGCGGGGATGGCGGTGCAGTGCCTGTGTTCGCGGCTGGGCATCGCCACCGGCAAGGACCTGGCGCAGTTGTGCCGCGAACGCTACAGCCAGCGTTCAGCGCGCACCCAATGGGTGCTGGCGGAAATCTCGATCATCGCCACCGACCTGGCCGAAGTGCTCGGCTGCGCCCTGGCGTTCCACCTGCTGCTGGGGGTGTCGCTGACCACCGGCATTGTCATCACCGCCTTTGACACGCTGCTGATCCTGGCTCTGCAAAACCGTGGCTTCCGGCGCCTGGAAGCGATCATGCTGGCGCTGGTGGCGACCATCGGTGTGTGTTTCTTCGTCGAACTGGTGTTGATCAAGCCTTATTGGCCGGATGTCATGCGCGGTTTCACGCCGTCCCTCTCGGCGATCAGTGATGCGGCGCCGCTCTATCTGGCCATCGGCATTCTCGGGGCCACCGTGATGCCCCATAACCTGTACCTGCACACCTCGATTGTGCAAACCCGCCTGTTCGGCAAGGACCTGGCCAGCCGCCAGGACGCGGTCAAGCTCGCACGCATCGATACCATCGGCTCCCTGGCCCTGGCCCTGCTGGTCAACTCGGCGATCCTGGTGCTGGCGGCTGCGGCGTTCCACCAGAGCGGCCATACCGAGGTGGTCGAAATCCAGGACGCCTACCACCTGCTGGACCCGCTGGTGGGCGGTGCGTTTGCCAGCATCCTGTTCGGCATTGCCTTGCTGGCGTCCGGGCAAAGCTCGACCTTCACCGGCACCATCGCCGGCCAGGTGATCATGGAGGGCTACCTCAACCTGCGGATTCCCTGCTGGCAACGCCGCCTGATCACCCGTGGCCTGGCGCTGATCCCGGCGTTCCTCGGGGTGTGGTTGATGGGTGACGATGCCATTGGCAAATTGCTGGTCCTCAGCCAGGTGGTGCTCAGCCTGCAGTTGCCCTTTGCCTTGTACCCGCTGATCCGCATGACCGGCGACCGGCAATTGATGGGGCCGTTCGTCAATCGCCTGCCCACCCGGATCCTGGCCTGGAGTCTGTTCAGCGTGATCAGCGGCGCCAATGCCTGGTTGATCGGCCAGTGGCTGTTCTGATTCAGCGGTCCCAGTAGGGCACGCTGCCGAAGCGTTCGACAAAAAAGTCGATGACCGTGCGTACCTTCACCGACAACCGCCGGCTGCCGGGCCACAGGGGCGGCAATCTGCTGCGGCTCCAGGGTGGTTGCCACTTCGTAGTCGGTCAGTACCGCCTGCAAACGCCCGGCGCGCAGGCTGTCGCCGATCAGCCAGGAAGGAAACACCACGAACCCCAGGCCTTGTTCGGCAGCGCGTGCCAGGGTGTCGGCGTGGTTGCCGGTGATCGGGCCCTTGACCGTGTAGGGCGCCCAGTCGCCCTGTTCGTGGCGAAAGAACCAACGTTGCTGGCCGTTCACGCCCTTGTACGCCAGACACTGGTGGTTGAGCAGCTCATCGGGATGGCGCGGCGTGCCGCAGCGCGCCAGGTACTCGGGGCTGGCGGCGATCCGGTAGCGCTGGGGCGCAAAAATGCGCGCCTGCATCCCGGAATCGTTGAGCACGCCGATACGGAACAGCAGGTCGGCGCCTTCCTGTAGGGGGTCGACGTAGGTGTCGGTCTGCTGGATATCCAGTTGCAGCTTGGGATAACGCTGGCACAACTCGGCCAGCCAGGGCGACAGGTGCCGCTGGCCGAACACCATGGGCGCATTGATCCGCACCAGGCCGCTGGGTTCGCTTTCCTGTTCTTGCAGGGCCTGCCCGGCCTCTTCCAGTTGTTGCAGCATCAGGCGCGCATGATGCCCGAGCAAACGCCCGGCTTCCGTGGGGCTGACCGCACGGGTGTGCCGGTAGAGCAATTGCTGGCTCAGGGCCTGTTCCATCAACTGGATCTGCCGGGAAATGGAGGAGGGCGCCAGGCCCTCGCGGCGTGCGACTTCAGAGAAACTGCCGTGGTCGAGCACCGCCACAAACAGACGCAGCGCCTTGAAACTCAACTCGTTGAAGCCCTGCATGATCACTCCGTGCTGTGCGCATTGCGCAAAGGTGTTGTCGGCATGCTCCCATTTATCGCACAGCAGGGCTACCGGATAATGCGCGCCATTGTTCTTCTCTGACGTGTAGGTGGTGTATGCAAACTTCTTCGCTCGAGGCCGCGCGCCCCAAGCACCGACTAGGCCTGCTGCTGTTGCCGCTGGTGATCCTGGCGGGCATGGGCCTGTCGGTGGAAGCCGGCCTGTTGGGGCCCCTGGGCGCTCAGGTAGGGCACTTATGGGCCACCTTGAGCATCTTCGGGGTGGGCACGGCAATCCTCCTGTTGCTGCTGCTGTTCAGCGGCCCGCAAAAAGGTCCGGCCCTCAACGAACTGCCGCGCTGGCAACTGATCGGGGGCTTTCTTGGGCCGATGTATGTGGTGGTGCTGACCCTGGCCACGCCCCATATCGGGATTGCCATGACCATGATTGCGATCCTCTCCGGCCAGGTCGGCAAGAGCGTGCTGATCGACCACTTTGGCTGGTTTGGCACCGCCCGCAAGCGGGTCAACGGTGAACGCTGGATGGCGCTGCTGTTGATTGTGGTGGCTCTTGTTTTGATTGCGCGGGGTTAAGGCGATGAATCTGATTCTATTGTTGGTGCTGGTGGTTGCCGCCGGCGCGGTGTTGAGTGTGCAAGCGGCGATCAATGGGCGCCTGGGGCAAACTGTCGGCGTGCTGCGCAGCAGCCTGGTGACGTTTGCGGTAGGCACGCTGGTGACCGGCCTGTTGATTCTGTTCTTCGAACCGGCCCAGGCCGTGAGCCTGCTCGAGGTGCCCAAGTGGCAATTGACCGGGGCGTTGTTCGGTGTGGTGTACATGATGGTGATGGTCGGTGCGGTACCGATCGTGGGCACGGCGGTGGCGACGGTGGCGGTGATCGTCGGCCAACTGGCCATGGGCATGCTGATCGATAACTTCGGCTGGATGGGCAACACCGCCATCGAGCTGTCTGCCAGCCGGGTGCTGGCAATGGCGTGTCTGGCGTTGGCCTTGGTATTCATGTATCGCAGCAGTACGCGCCAGGTTGATTAACGGCGAATGGCGCTAGCGTCGACAGGCAGCGTAAGCTGCCTGACTTTTCCCCCTATCGTGGAGTTTTATCGTGGCCAAAGCAGCTGCTGTCATTGAAATCCCGGTCTCGGCCGATCAAGTCTGGCAACTGGTCGGTGGGTTCAACTCGTTGCCCGATTGGTTGCCGCTGATTGCCAAGAGCGAGCCGGGCGAAGGCGGGCGTGTGCGTCACTTGAAGACCGTGGATGGCGCGGTGGTGGTCGAGCATTTGCAGACCTTTGATAACGCGGCGCGCACCTACAGCTACACCATCAGTGAGTCGCCGTTTCCGGTCAGTGCGTATCTGGCGACATTGCAGGTCGAAGCGCTGGGCGAGCACTCGGCCAAAGTCACCTGGTCGGGCGTGTTTACCCCGATTGCCGGTGTGACCGATGCAGAGGTTGAAGAGCTGTTCAGCGGCGTTTACACCGGCGGCGTCGAGGCCCTGCGTAAAAACTTCCCGGCCTGATTGCCACAGGGGGGGCTCTTACAGAGGGGTTTGTGCGCGACAGTCCAGGGTCAGTCGCGCGCCACCACGCTCGCTGCTGCCGACTTCCAGCCCAAAGCCATGCAGGTTGATGATCGCCGCCACAATCGACAGGCCCAGGCCAAAGCTGCCCTGCTGCTGCCCGTCATCGACCCGGTAAAAACGCTGGAACACCGCCACCCGTTCCGCTTCGGGAATCCCTGGGCCGGTATCCAATACCTCGATGCGCGTGCTGCCAGCCTCGTTGCTGCCTCGCAGCAGCACTTCGCCGCCCGGTGGGGTGAACTTGATCGAATTACTCAGCAGGTTGGCCAGGGCTTCGAACAGCAGCGCCCGGTCGCCGGTAATCGATGGCAATGCTTCGGGGGCTTGCAACAGCAGTTCCAGCTGACCTTCTTCCGCCAAGGGCAGGTAGAAGTCATGGAGTTCCTGGAGCAAGGGCAGGGGATCGAAGACCCGGAAACCGGAGCGTCGTTGACGATCCTCCAATTCGGAGATGCGCAGCAAACCGCGAAAGCGCGCCATCAGCGTATCGGTCTCGCTGATGACTTCATCGAGCTGCAAGGCCTGGGGCGAGCCTTCGGCGGTCTGCTGCTTGATCCGATACAACTGCGCCCGCAAGCGGGTCAGCGGTGTGCGCAGGTCGTGAGCAATGTTGTCGCAGACACCCTTGACCTCGTTCATCAGCTTTTCGATGCGCTCAAGCATGGCGTTGACGATGGCCGCCAGCATGTCCAGTTCGTCGCGGCGGTTGGACAGCGGCAGGCGGTGGGTCAGGTCGCCGGCGACGATGGCTTCGGCGCTGGCCTGGATCCCGCGAATCCGCCGCAAGGGGCGCCGGCGTAGCAGGTGCCAGCCGGCGACGCCGGGGATGATGGTCAGGGAGATCGCCCAGAGCAGGGCTTGCAGGATGATCCGGGTCACGCCCAGCAACGAGCCGTTGTCGCGCACCAGTACCAGCCAGCGGCCATCCTGGGTGTGGGTCGCCACCGCATCGCAACTGCCCCGGGGCAGTTTCGGGTCATCCGATTCGGTGCAGTTGGCCAGGGCATGGATGTGCCCGTCGAGGGGCAAGTCTGCCGGGATCTGCTGGATCGGGCCGCTAAGGGGCCGTTGTTGGCCATCGAACAGGCCATAGGCGTCAATGCCCTTCATATCGAAGGTCATGCTGGTGGCCAGGGCTTCATCCAGTTGCGCGCCCTCGAAGCGCTGGAACAGGTGCTGGCGCTGCATCAGCGAATGGCGCGAGAGGTCGCCCAGGTACCCCGAGACTTCGTAATAGAGCACCCCCATGAGGATGCAACTCCAGGCCACGAACAGCGAGCTGTACAGGGCCAGCAGGCGGCTGCTGGAGGAGCGCCAGCCGTTAGACGGGTTCAGCAATGACATAGCCCGAACCTCGTACCGTGCGGATCAGCGGCGTCAGGCCCGGCGGGTCGATTTTCTTGCGCAGGCGGCCAATGTGCACGTCGATGAGGTTGGTGCCCGGGTCGAAGTGATAGCCCCAGACTTCCTCGAAAATCATCATCCGCGAGAGGATTTGCCCGGTGTTGCGCATCAGGAATTCCAGCAGCTTGTACTCGGTGGGCAGCAGGCTCAGCGGCTGGTCGGCGCGACTGGCTTCGCGGCTGATCAGGTTCAGTTCCAGGTCGGCCACGCGCAATGCGGTTTGCGCGGCCTTGAGCGCATTGTTGCGCCGCAGCAGCACCTCGACCCGGGCGGCCATTTCGTCGGAGGCAAAGGGTTTGGTCAGGTAATCATCGCCCCCGGCGCGCAGCCCGCGCACCCGTTCATCCACGTCGGAGAGGGCGCTGATCATCAGGATCGGCGTCGCCACCCCGAGGGTGCGCAAGGTGGTGACGATGGCCAGGCCATCGAGCTCCGGGAGCATGCGGTCGAGGGTGATCAGGTCGTAATCGCCACTCACCGCCCGCGACAGGCCCTCACGGCCGTTGTCGACCCAATCCACGTCCAGTCCATGACTGCTCAGCTCGGCGACGATCTCGCGGGCCGTCACGGCGTCGTCTTCGATGGTCAAAATGCGCGTCATAAGGGTTACCTGGTCACACTGGAGTGAGGGGCATTTTGCCAAAAAATGATCGCGAGGTTTCTAAAAGAAAATTCATGTAGGCATGGCGGGCTCGGTCAAAATGTGGGAGCGGGCTTGCTCGCGAAAGCGGTGTATCAGTAAATGCATCCGGGGCTGATACACCGCTTTCGCGAGCAAGCCCGCTCCCACAGGGTTCGGTGCCTGTCTTGGGAATGCATAACGCCCGCCACTTACGCGGCGTTCTTGCAAGTTGCATGATCCTAGGAAGTTCAACTTGCTTATCTCATTGAAATAAATGGGGTTTTATTTTTGTGGCGACTGGCACGGCGGCTGCACTGTCCTTTTCGACAGATGTAACACCATTTTTCATGCCTGGAGCACAACAACAATGATGACATCCTCATCCACTTTGCAAGAGTCGAGCACGCTCTCCGGGGTTTCCTGGGGGGCGATCTTCGCCGGGGCTGCGGCAGCTGCGGCGCTGTCCCTGGTTTTGGTGCTGCTGGGCTTCGGCCTGGGCTTTTCGGCGGTGTCGCCGTGGGCCGACAGCGGAATCAGCGCCAAGGGCCTGGGCATCTCCACGATTGTCTGGCTGGCCTTTACCCAGATTGTCGCGGCAGGGCTGGGCGGTTATATCGCCGGCCGGCTGCGGGTCAAGTGGGCCAATATGCATGGCGATGAGGTGTACTTTCGCGACACCGCCCATGGCTTTCTCGCCTGGGCCGTGGCCACGCTGGTGACTGCGACCCTGGTGGTCGGCTCGGTCAGCAGCATTGTCGGCGGTGGTGTACAGGCCGGTGCGAGCGTGGTCTCGGGTGCCGCCAGCGGCTTGACCCAGGCTGCGGGCAACTCGGCCAATGGCGATGACTTCGGCTATTACGTCGACAGCCTGTTCCGCGATGATCGCCCGGCAGCGGCCAGTGATGACGCGGTACATGGCGTGGTGGCGCGGATCTTCGCCCGCACCCTGGGCAACGACGGCCAATTGGCTGCCCAAGACCGTGCCTACCTGGCGCAGTTGATCAGCCAGCGCACCAACCTCAGCCAGGCCGATGCCGAACGGCGTGTCGACCAGGTCTACGGCGACGCCCGCAAAGCCCTGGAAGATGCCAAGTTGAAGGCCAAGCAGGCCGCCGACACGGCCAGCAAAATCGCCGCCGTGACCTCGCTGTGGACCTTCGTCGCGCTGTTGCTCGGTGCCTTCTTTGCCAGTTTCGCCGCTACCTTCGGCGGTCGCCGTCGGGATGCCGTGGTGTACCTGGAAACCATCCGTTAATTCAAGGAGAACGTCATGCGCTCATTACTGCTGTGGTTCCTCGGTGTGCCGATCCCGGTCATTATCCTGATCGCGATCTTTATGCACTAACCCGCGTATCCGCTTGATCAAGGCCGCCCCTGCATGGCAGGGGCGGCCTTTTTGTTAATCGTCAAACCCCACCTGCTCGTGAATCTCATCGACCTTCAGCTCCAGCCGGTACGCCACGGCAATAAACAGCGCCTGGCACAGGCACAGCGTGGCGCTCAGCGAGCGGAACGCAAACGACGATCCTTCATTGACCAGCAACACCGTGTTGGCACGCTTGGCCAGCGGTGACAGGTTGCTGTCGGTGATGATCAGCGTCTTGGCCTGGTGATGCTGGGCGATGCGCAGGCAGTGCTGGGTTTCCTTGCCGTAGGGGGTGAAGCTGATGGCGATCACCAGGTCATTGGCCCGCACGCTGCGCATCTGTTCGCGGTAGCTGCCGCCCAGGCCCGAGACCAGGTGGATGCGCTTGTTGGTGTGCTGCAGGTTGTAGACCAGGTAGTCGGCCACTGCAAAAGACCGGCGCACCCCGACCACGTAGATGTTGTCGGCGTTGACCACCAGGTCCACGGCTTTCTCGAAGGCGGCGTCGTCCAACTCCAGGCCCAGGCGCTCGATACCGGACAGCGTGGCATTCACGCATTCACGGGCCAGGTCGCCGCCGCTGGCTTTCTGCGACTTGTTGGCGATCATGCTGCGAATGCGCTGCTGGTAGTTCTGCACCGGCGTGGTCTTGTGGGTATACGCCTCGCGAAACAGCGCCTGCATTTCACTGAAGCCGCTGAAGCCAAAGCGCTGGGAAAACCGCACGATGGCCGAAGGATGGACTTCGCATTCCCGGGCGATATCGCTGATGCGGTCAACCATGATCCGATCGCTCTGCTGGCTCATGTAGCTGGCGATGCGCTTGAGCTGGCGGGGCAGGCTTTCGTATTCCTCGGTGATCAACTGCAACAGACGCTCGGCATTGATCGGGGGACTGGCGAGAACCTCGGTTGCCTCGGTCTCGGCGGGCGCCTGCTGATCGGTGCGGGACATAAGCAATCCTTCTGGCTTGTTCTTACAGGGCAGGTGACGGACACCTGGCCCCTGACAATAGGTCAATGGGCGCAAGTCTACAGGGAAGGCGGCAAAAAAATATCCAGATGGAAAATATATTCCACATAAAATATTTATAGAATAAATATTGATTGCTGGCGCCGGACGTCCTAGTCTGCATCCACCAAGAGCGTCGCCATCACGATGGCAGGCGCGGGCTGATAAAAATAACAGGAGCCAGCATGGGCCAGACTCGTTTTGCCAGTGGGCGTCAATTGGATCTGATTTGTCTTGGGCGCCTGGGCGTCGATCTGTATGCGCAGCAAGTCGGGGCGCGGTTGGAAGATGTCTCAAGTTTTGCCAAATACCTGGGTGGTTCTTCCGCCAACATCGCTTTCGGCACGGCACGGTTGGGGCTCAAGTCGGCGATGTTGAGCCGGGTCGGCGACGATCATATGGGGCGCTTTCTGGTGGAGTCGTTGGTGCGTGAGGGCTGTGATGTCAGTGGTATCACCGTCGACCCACAACGCCTGACCGCCATGGTCCTGCTGGGCCTCAAGGACCGCGAAACCTTCCCCCTGGTGTTCTACCGCGAAAACTGCGCCGACATGGCCCTGTGCGCCGCGGATATCCGCGAAGACTTCATTGCCAGCAGCAAGGCGCTGTTGATCACCGGCACCCATTTCTCCACCGATGGCGTGTACCAGGCCAGCCTCCAGGCCCTGGCCTACGCCGAGCGGCACGGCGTCAAGCGCGTGCTGGATATCGATTACCGCCCGGTGCTCTGGGGCCTGGCGGGCAAGGCTGACGGCGAGACCCGTTTTGTCGCCGACCAGAACGTCAGCCAGCACCTGCAAGGCATCCTGCCGCGCTTTGACCTGATTGTCGGTACCGAGGAAGAATTCCTGATTGCCGGCGCCAGCGACGACCTGCTCAGCGCTTTGCGCACCGTGCGCCAACTGACAGCGGCGACGTTGGTGGTCAAGCTCGGCCCGCAAGGCTGCACGGTGATTCATGGGGCCATCCCGGCGCGCCTGGAAGACGGCGCGATCTACCCCGGTGTGCGGGTCGAAGTGCTTAACGTGCTGGGGGCAGGTGATGCGTTTATGGCGGGCTTTCTCAGTGGCTGGTTGAACGACGCCGATGACGCGCGTTGCTGCCAACTGGCCAATGCCTGCGGCGGGTTGGTGGTGTCACGCCATGCCTGCGCGCCGGCGATGCCGACCCCGGCTGAACTTGACTACTTGTTCAACAGCCCGGTGCCGATCACCCGGCCGGATCAGGACCCGGTATTGCAGCGCCTGCATCAGGTCAGTGTGCCGCGCAAAGCCTGGAAGCAGCTGTTTGTGTTCGCCTTCGACCATCGCTGGCAACTGCTGGAACTGGCGCAAAAAGGCGGCCAGGACCCGGCGCGGATCAACGCGATCAAGCAACTGTTTATCCAGGCGGTCGAGCGCGTTGAAGGCAAACTGCGCGAGCAGGGTGTTGAGGCCGACGTGGGCATTTTGGCCGATCAGCGTTTTGGCCAGGATGCGCTGAACGCCGCCAGTGGCCGTGGCTGGTGGGTCGCGCGCCCGGTGGAGGTGCAGGGCTCGCGGCCGCTGGCGTTCGAGCACGGTCGCTCGATCGGCAGCAACCTGATCGCCTGGCCCCAGGAGCAGATCATCAAGTGCCTGGTGCAGTTTCACCCCGACGACGAGCCGCTGTTGCGCCTGGAGCAGGAAGCGCAGCTCAAGGCCCTGTATCAAGCCGCGCAAACCAGTGGCCATGAACTGCTGCTGGAAGTGGTGCCGCCCAAGGATCATCCCTCGACCTACCCGGATGTGCTCTATCGCAGCCTCAAGCGCCTGTACAACCTGGGTATCTACCCCGCGTGGTGGAAGATCGAGGCACAGACCGCCGAGCAGTGGCACAAGCTCGATAAGCTGATCGAGGAGCGCGACCCCTATTGCCGGGGCGTGGTATTGCTGGGCCTCAATGCGCCGGCGCACTCGTTGGCCGAAGGCTTCCAGCAGGCCAGCCAGAGCCGGACCTGTCGTGGGTTTGCCGTGGGCCGCACGATCTTCCAGGAGCCGAGCAGGGCGTGGATGGCGGGTGAAATTGACGATGAAACCCTGATCCAGCAGGTGCAGCAGACCTTCGAACAACTGATCCAGGCCTGGCGCAGCTCGAGAATTTAAACACGCTCAACTGTAGGCGCTGGCTTGCCTGCGATAGCGGTCTGTCAGATACACATTAGGTGCCTGACCCACCGCTATCGCAGGCAAGCCAGCTCCTACACAAGCAGATTTCAGGTTAAAACAATAAAAGGTGCAGCCATGCCCGCAATCCGTATTGGCATCAACCCCATCTCCTGGAGCAACGACGACCTGCCGGCCCTGGGCGGCGAGACGCCCTTGAGCACCGCGCTCAGCGAAGGCAAGGCCATTGGCTACGAAGGTTTCGAGCTCAACGGCAAATTCCCCAAGGACGCCAAGGGCGTGGGCGATGTGTTGCGTCCCTACGACCTGGCGCTGGTCTCCGGCTGGTACTCCAGCCGCCTGGCCCGGCGCTCGGTGGCCGAGGAAATCGACGCCATCGCCAGCCACGTGCAGCTGCTGCGCGAGAACGGTGCCACGGTGCTGGTCTACGGCGAGGTGGCCGACTCGATCCAGGGCTCGCCGATCCGTCTGATCGAGCGCCCGCGTTTTCACAGCGAACAGGCCTGGCAGACCTATGCCGACAAACTCACCGAACTGGCGCGCTTTACCCTGTCCCAGGGCGTGCGCCTGGCCTATCACCACCATATGGGCGCCTATGTCGAATCCCCGGAGGACATCGACACCCTGATGCGCCTCACCGGCCCGGAGGTCGGCCTGCTGTTTGATTCGGGGCATTGCTATATGGGCGGCGGCGAACCAGTGCAGGTGCTGCGCAAGCACCTGGAGCGTATCTGCCATGTGCATTTCAAGGACGTACGCAAACCGGTGGTGCAACTGGCGCGCAACCAGATGTGGAGCTTTCCCGACTGCATCGTCAACGGCACCTTCACCGTGCCCGGCGATGGCGATATCGACTTCGCCGAATTGCTGGACGTGCTGCTGGGCGCCAACTACAGCGGCTGGCTGGTGGTGGAGGCCGAGCAGGATCCGGCTGTGGCGCCCAGCTATATCTATGCGAAAAAAGGCTTCGATACCTTGCGCGCGCTGTTGGACGCGAGGGCCGGACAATGAGCCTGTTGGTCAAAAGCACGCCCCGTGGGCAAACCCTGGTCGCGCTGCCGGCCGGCGGCCTGGAGTATGTGGGGTTTAGCGCTTACCGCCTGGCCCTGGGGCAAACGCTGCCGGTCATTGCCGACGACAAAGAGCTGTGCCTGGTGCTGCTCACTGGTCGGGTGACGATCGAAGGCGAGGGTTTCAGTTGGCAGAACCTTGGGGATCGCCAGTCCGTGTTCGAGGATAAATCGCCGTTCGCAGCCTACCTGCCGCCCAACACGGTTGCCCAGGTGACGGCCCTGAGCGATGTGCAGATCGCCGTGTGCGCTGCGCCGGGCTCCACTGCCGCTGGTCTTGCGCCCCGGCTGATCCGCCCCGAGCAGTGCAAGCGCAGCGTGCGCGGCAAGGGCGCCAACACCCGCTACGTCTGCGACATCCTGCCCGATAGCGAGCCGGCGCACTCGCTGCTGGTGGTGGAGGTGCGCACGCCGTCCGGGCATTCCTCCAGCTACCCGCCGCACAAGCACGACACCGATGACCTGCCGCACCAGAGCTTTCTGGAAGAGACCTACTACCACCAGGTCAACCCGCCCCAGGGCTTTGTGTTCCAGCGGGTGTACACCGACGACCGCAGCATCGACCAGGCCATGGCCGTGGAAAACCACGACTTGGTGGTGGTGCCCAAGGGCTATCACCCCGTCAGCGTGCCGTATGGCTACGAGTCGTATTACTTGAACGTGATGGCCGGGCCCAAGCGCGCCTGGCACTTTCACAACGACCCGCAGCACAGCTGGTTGCTGGATCTCTAACAACGCCAAATCCAAAAGACACGGGTGCGAAACATGACCACAACCCGATTGACCATGGCCCAGGCCCTGGTGAAGTTCCTTGATAACCAGTACATCGAAGTCGATGGCGTGCAGAGCAAGTTTGTCGCCGGGGTGTTCACCATCTTCGGCCACGGCAACGTGCTGGGCCTGGGCCAGGCCCTGGAGCAGGACAGTGGCGACCTGGTGGTGCATCAGGGCCGCAACGAGCAGGGCATGGCCCATGCCGCGATTGGTTTTGCCAAGCAGCACCTGCGGCGCAAGATCTACGCCTGTACGGCGTCGGTCGGCCCCGGCGCGGCGAATATGCTCACCGCCGCCGCGACCGCCACGGCCAACCGCATTCCGCTGTTGCTGCTGCCGGGCGATGTGTATGCCTGCCGCCAGCCGGACCCGGTGTTGCAGCAGATCGAACAATTCCATGACCTGAGCATCAGCACCAACGACGCCTTTCGCGCCGTGAGCAAATACTGGGACCGCATCAACCGCCCCGAGCAGTTGATGAGTGCGGCGATCCACGCCATGCGCGTGTTGACCGACCCGGCCGAAACCGGTGCGGTGACCCTGGCCTTGCCCCAGGATGTGCAGGCCGAGGCCTGGGATTACCCCGATTACTTCCTGCAAAAACGCGTGCACCGCCTGGATCGCCGCCCGGCTACCGACGCGATGCTGCAAGACGCCGTCGCGCTGCTCAGATCCAAGCGCAAGCCGCTGATTATCTGCGGTGGCGGGGTCAAGTACTCCGGCGCGAATGCCGCGCTGCAGGCCTTTGCCGAGCGCTTTCAGATCCCCTTTGCCGAGACCCAGGCCGGCAAGAGCGCAATCGTCTCCAGCCATCCCTTGAATGTCGGCGGCATCGGTGAAACCGGGTGCCTGGCCGCCAACCTGCTGGCCCGGGACGCCGACCTGATCATCGGCATCGGCACACGCTACAGCGATTTCACCACCTCGTCGAAATCGCTGTTTCAGCATCCTGAGGTGCAGTTTCTAAACCTCAATATCAGCCCCGGCGATGTGCTGAAACTTGACGGTGTGCAGGTGCTGGCCGATGCCAGGGTCGGGCTGCTGGCATTGGCCGACGCGCTGGGCGACTACTCCACGCAATGGGGCGAGCAGCCACGCCAGGCCCGCGCGCAGGGGGATGCCGAAGTGGACCGGGTCCATCAGGCGCGCTACACCGACGCCGACTTCATCCCCGAGATCAATGACCACATGGACCCGGCGGTGCTGCGCGAATTTATCGAGCTGACCGGCTCCTGCCTGACCCAGAGCCAGGTATTGGGCGTGCTCAACCAGACCCTGGCCGACGACGCGGTGATTGTGGCCGCCGCCGGCAGCCTGCCGGGGGATTTGCAGCGCAGTTGGCGCAGCAAGGGCGTCAACACCTATCACGTCGAGTACGGCTATTCGTGCATGGGCTACGAGATCAACGCGGCCCTGGGGGTGAAGCTGGCCGAGCCTGCGCGCGAGGTCTACGCCCTGGTCGGCGATGGCTCCTACATGATGCTGCATTCGGAGCTGGCGACCTCGATCCAGGAGCGGCGCAAGATCAACGTGGTGCTGCTGGACAACATGGCCTTCGGTTGCATCAACAACCTGCAGATGGGCAATGGCATGGACAGCTTCGGCACCGAATTCCGCTTCCGCAATCCCGACAGCGGCAAGCTCGATGGCGGCCTGGTGCCAGTGGATTTCGCCATGAGCGCGGCGGCCTATGGCTGCAAGACCTACAAGGTGACAACGCTTGCGCAACTGCACGCCGCGTTGGCTGATGCACGAACGCAGAGCGTGTCGACGCTGATCGATATCAAGGTGCTGCCCAAGACCATGATCCATGGCTACCTGTCATGGTGGCGGGTCGGCGTGGCCCAGGTGTCCACCAGCGAGCGCACCAACGCCTGCGCCAAACAACTCAATGAACGCCTGGCCAAGGCCCGGCAGTACTGACAATAAGAGGAGTGTTGCCATGTCTTTGAAGCTGGGTGTGATCGGTACGGGCGCGATCGGCCGGGACCATATCCGCCGTTGCAGCCAGACCTTGCTCAATAGCCAGGTGGTGGCGGTCACCGATATCAACCTTGAGCAGGCGGCCCAGGTGGTGGCGGATCTGCAACTCGATGCCGAGGTATACGCCGATGGTCATGCGCTGATCAATTCGGCGCAGGTCGAGGCGGTACTGGTCACGTCCTGGGGCCCGAGCCACGAGGAGTTTGTGCTGGCGGCGATTGCGGCGGGCAAGCCGGTGTTCTGTGAAAAGCCTCTGGCGGTCACGGCCCGGGGCTGCCGCAACATCGTCGAGGCCGAAGTGGCCCACGGCAAGCGCCTGGTCCAGGTCGGTTTCATGCGTCCATACGACCAGGGTTATCAGGCCCTCAAGGCAGTCATCGACAGCGGCCAGATCGGTGAGCCGTTGATGCTGCACTGCGCCCACCGCAACCCGACGGTGGGCGAGAACTACAACACCGGCATGGCCATTACCGACACCTTGATCCACGAATTGGACGTGCTGCGCTGGCTGCTGGCCGACGACTATGTGTCGGTGCAGGTGGTGTTCCCGCGTAAAACCAGCAAGGCCCTGAGCCATTTGCGCGACCCGCAGATCGTGCTGCTGGAAACCGCCAGGGGCACGCGGATCGATGTGGAAGTGTTTGTGAACTGCCAGTACGGCTATGACATCCAGTGCGAAGTGGTGGGGGAGACCGGCATTGCCAAATTGCCAGAGCCGTCCCAGGTGCAACTGCGCAGCGGCGCCAAGCTGTCGACGGCGATTCTGATGGATTGGAAAGACCGCTTTATCGCGGCGTATGACGTCGAGCTGCAGGCCTTTATCGATGGCGTGCGTGCCGGCCAGGTGGGCGGGCCTTCGGCCTGGGACGGGTTTGCCGCGGCGGTGGCGGCGGATGCGTGTATCGAGGCCCAGGGCAGTGGGCAGATCGTTGCGGTCAGCCTGCCGGATCGCCCGGCGTTCTACGGCTAGCGCGGTCAAAGTAGGAGCTGGGTTTGCAGATCACGAGAGGAGTTGGTTCATGCGCATCGGACTGGTTGGGTACGGCCACGGTGGCCGTTTTTTTCATGCCCCGCTGATTGCCACATTGCCCGGGGCGACGTTTGTTGGCGTGGTGACACGCTCCCCCGAGCGGCGCCAGCAACTGGCGACGGAGCATCCCGGATTGCCCGCTTTCGACAGCATCGCGCAGATCGTTGAGGCCGGGGTGGATGTGCTGGTGATTTCCACCACCCTCAAGGGCCGCCCGGCCCTGGTGCTGGAGGCTATCGAATCGGGTGTGGCGGTGGTCAGCGACAAACCCTTCGCCAGCAATGCCGAACAGGCCCAGGCGCTGATCATCGCCGCCGAACGTGAAGGGGTAAAACTCAGTGTCTACCAGAACCGGCGCTGGGATTCGGACTACCTGACCCTGCGCAAGCTGCTGGATGCCGGCGCCCTGGGCACGATCACCCGCTTTGAATCCAGAGTCGAGCGCTACAGCCCGCAAGCGCTGGGCAACACCAGCGGCGGCGGGTTCCTGCGGGACCTGGGCAGCCATCTGGTGGACCAGGCCTTGCAGCTGTTCGGCCCGGTGGAGCGGGTGTTTGCGCAATTGCAGTACAGCGCTGAGCATCCCACGGTCGATCATGGCTTCTTTGTCTGCCTGACCCACGCCAACGGAGTGATTTCCCATCTGTGGGGCAGCGCCCTGCAAAACTGCCAGGCCCCGCGTTTTCGGGTCAATGGCACGGCGGGTTGCTATACCGTCGAAGGCCTGGACGGTCAGGAAGAGGCGCTGTTGGCCGGCAAGAATCCAAAGACCGAGGGCGAACACTGGGGCGCCGAAGAACACCGACGCTGGGGCTGGTTTGAACAGGGCGCGGAACGCGAGCGTATCCCTTCGGAAAAGGGCGCCTGGAACCAGTTCTACAGCCAGTTGCAAAGCGCCGTCCAGGGCCAGGGCGAGTTACCGGTACAGGCCAGGGATGCCTGGGAAACCACCCTTGTACTGGATGCCGCCAGGCTCAGCGCCGAGCGCCGGCAAGTGGTTGAGATGGCGATGCTGGAAGGCCGAGAGTGGAAATAGAATAAAATTCTAAAATCAGTTGATATGGAAATTATTTTCCAATAAAGTCATTTCCAGGTTGCCGAAAGTCTCTCTCGACCTTCCTTTATAAAGAAGGCGCGGGGACTCAACAAAAACAAGATAAAAACAACCAGGTACCGTCAGATGAAAATCTTCAACGCTGTACTGCGCGTGTTACGTACTGCCTTCCCGCCCCGCACACGACCCTTCTATTTTTCTTTTCTCAATGTCCTTTGCGTCGAAAGCAAGGGCGCCCTGGTGTGCTGCATTCCAGGCGCGCCGGTGGTACGGCTGCCTGCCGCAAACTCATCGCTCTGATAGACGCTACTTCCAGAAAACCAACAAGAAAGTGGAGACAGACCGTTCATGAAGACCCAGATCCGTTTCGCCTCGCTGGCCTTGTCGATGATGCTCGCCAGTGGCGTGGCCTCGGCCGCCGATATCAAGATTGGCGTCAGCATGTCGCAGTTCGACGACACCTTTCTCACTTACCTGCGTGAAGATATGGACAAGCAGGCCAAGTCCTACCCCAAGGGCGATGGTGTGCAATTGCAGTTCGAAGATGCCCGCGCCGACGTGGTCAAGCAACTGAGCCAGGTCGAGAACTTTATCAGCCAGAAAGTCGATGCCATGGTGGTCAACCCGGTGGACACGGCTTCTACCGCACGCATCACCGCCGCTGCCCAGGCGGCCGGTATCCCGTTGGTCTACGTCAACCGTCGCCCGGATCAGACCGACCTGCCCAAAGGGGTGGTGACGGTGACGTCCAATGACGTCGAGGCCGGCAAGCTGCAAATGCAGTACCTGGCCGAGAAGATGGGCGGCAAAGGCAAAATCGTGATTCTGCTGGGCGACCTGGCCAATAACTCGACCACCAATCGCACCAAGGGCGTCAAGGAAGTACTGGTTAAGTATCCGGACATCAAGATTGAGCAGGAGCAGACCGGGATCTGGTTGCGGGACAAGGGCATGACCCTGGTGAACGATTGGCTGACCCAGGGCCGCGAGTTCAATGCGGTGGTGGCCAACAACGACGAAATGGCGATTGGGGCGGCCATGGCGTTGAAAACCGCCGGCGTCAAACCGGGCAGCGTGTTGATTGGCGGGGTCGATGGCACGCCCGACGGGTTGAATGCGATTACCAAGGGGGAGTTGGCGCTCTCGGTGTTCCAGGATGCCAAGGGCCAGGCGGTCGGTTCGGTGGAGGCTGCGGTGAAAATGGCCAGGGGCGAGGCGGTCGAGCAAGACGTCGTGGTGCCTTTCCAACTGATCACCCCGGACAATGTCGCGTCATTCAAATAGCGTTCAATCACAACAATAAGCCCGCAGGGTGATCACGATCGCCCTGCCGATGGAGCCCCGATATGCTCGCTCAAGCGACTGCTTTGCAGCCCACAGGTCTGGAACAACCTTACCTGCTGGAAATCGCCCATATCAGCAAAGGCTTTCCCGGCGTGGTGGCCCTGGACGATGTGCAACTGCGGGTGCGCCCCGGCTCGGTCCTGGCGCTGATGGGAGAGAACGGCGCCGGCAAGTCGACGCTGATGAAAATCATCGCTGGCATCTACCAGCCTGACGCCGGCGAAATCCGCCTGCGGGGCAAGCCGGTGGTGTTTGATTCGCCCCTGGCCGCCTTGCAGTCGGGTATCGCGATGATCCACCAGGAACTCAACCTGATGCCCCATATGAGCATCGCCGAGAACATCTGGATTGGCCGTGAGCAGCTCAATGGCCTGCGCCTGGTCAATCACCGGGCCATGCACCGCTGCACGGCCGAGCTACTGGCGCGGCTGCGGATCAACCTCGACCCCGAGGAGTTGGTCGGCAACCTGAGCATTGCCGAGCGGCAGATGGTGGAGATTGCCAAGGCGGTGTCCTACGACTCCGACATTCTGATCATGGATGAGCCGACGTCGGCGATTACCGACAAGGAAGTGGCCCATCTGTTTTCGATCATTGCCGACCTCAAGGCCCAGGGAAAAGGCATCATCTACATCACCCATAAAATGAATGAAGTGTTCGCCATCGCCGATGAAGTGGCGGTGTTTCGCGACGGTGCCTATATCGGCCTGCAGCGGGCTGACAGCATGGACAGTGACAGCTTGATCTCGATGATGGTCGGGCGCGAATTGAGCCAATTGTTCCCGGTGCGCGACAAACCTATCGGCGAGTTGCTGCTGTCGGTGCGTGACCTGCGCCTGGATGGGGTGTTCCAGGGCGTGTCCTTCGACCTGCATGCCGGTGAAATCCTCGGTATTGCCGGGCTGATGGGGTCGGGCCGCACCAATGTGGCGGAAACGATCTTCGGCATTACCCCAAGCGACGGCGGCGAAATCCGCCTCGACGGCCAGGCGCTGCGCATCAGCGATCCGCATATGGCCATCAAGCAGGGCTTTGCGCTATTGACTGAGGATCGCAAGCTCACCGGTCTGTTCCCGTGTCTGTCGGTCCTGGAAAACATGGAAATGGCGGTGCTGCCCCTTTACTCGGGCAATGGTTTTATCCAGCAAAAAGCCCTGCGGACCTTGTGCGAAGACATGTGCAATAAGCTGCGGGTAAAAACCCCCTCCCTTGAGCAGTGCATCGACACCCTGTCCGGCGGCAATCAGCAAAAGGCCCTGTTGGCGCGCTGGCTGATGACCAAGCCACGGCTGTTGATCCTCGATGAACCGACCCGTGGCATCGACGTCGGCGCCAAGGCGGAGATCTATCGCTTGATCGCCTTCCTGGCCAGCGAGGGCATGGCGGTGATCATGATTTCTTCGGAACTGCCGGAAGTGCTGGGCATGAGCGACCGAGTGATGGTGATGCACGAAGGCGATTTGATGGGCACCCTGGACCGGGCTGAGGCCACCCAGGAAAAAGTCATGCAGTTGGCTTCCGGTATGACGGCAGTCCACTAACCAATAAAAAGGTGACGGGTAATGAACGCAATACTGGAAAGCAAACCCGAGGAAAAGAAGCCCGCCACGGCACCGGTCAAGAGTCGGCGGCGGTTTCCGACCGAGCTGAGCATTTTCCTGGTGCTGATCGGTATCGGCCTGGTGTTTGAAGTGTTTGGCTGGATCGTGCGGGACCAGAGCTTTTTGATGAACTCCCAGCGCCTGGTGCTGATGATCCTGCAGGTGTCGATCATCGGCTTGCTGGCGATTGGCGTGACCCAGGTGATCATTACCACGGGGATCGACCTGTCCTCGGGCTCGGTGCTGGCGCTGTCGGCGATGATTGCCGCGAGTCTGGCGCAAACTTCGGACTTTTCCCGCGCGGTGTTTCCATCGTTGACGGACTTGCCGGTGTGGATCCCGGTGGTGGTGGGGCTGGGCGTGGGGCTGCTGGCGGGGGGCGATCAACGGCAGCATCATCGCCATTACCGGTATCCCGCCGTTTATCGCGACCCTCGGCATGATGGTGTCGGCCCGCGGCTTGGCGCGCTATTACACCGAGGGCCAGCCGGTGAGCATGCTGTCGGATTCCTATACGGCCATCGGCCATGGCGCGATGCCGGTGATCATTTTCCTGGTGGTGGCAGTGATCTTCCACATTGCCCTGCGCTACACCAAGTACGGCAAGTACACCTACGCCATCGGCGGCAATATGCAGGCGGCGCGTACCTCGGGGATCAACGTCAAGCGGCACTTGATCATCGTCTACAGCATTGCCGGGTTGCTGGCGGGGCTTGCGGGTGTGGTGGCCTCGGCACGTGCCGCGACCGGGCAGGCCGGGATGGGCATGTCTTATGAACTGGACGCGATTGCCGCTGCGGTGATCGGCGGTACCAGCCTGGCGGGCGGGGTAGGGCGCATCACCGGCACGGTGATTGGCGCGCTGATCCTCGGGGTGATGGCCAGCGGGTTTACCTTCGTGGGGGTGGATGCCTACATCCAGGACATCATCAAGGGCCTGATCATCGTGGTGGCAGTGGTGATCGACCAGTATCGCAACAAGCGCAAGCTCAAGCGCTGAGCGGGTCCTGAGCCTATAAAAGCTCAAAATCCGGGCTTGGCTTGGGTGGGAGCGGGCTTGCCCGCGATAGCGGTGGGCCAGTTGATAAACATTTGACTGACCCACCGCCATCGCGGGCAAGCCCGCTCCTACATTTGTCCACCGGCAGCCGTTCGCTGACCGTTTGTCTTCTATATAGCTCCATGACACTGAATTTCTTGCTATAAACGCACTCCGATAACCGCCTGCCGAGCCCGTCCTGGTGCCTTTTGGGGGAATGTCGGACAAATTGCCTGTCATTTCAGTTGCTGCGCCCTCAAGTCAGCCGTAGACTGCCGCCCCTCGTAAATTGAGTGCCGGGTGGCGCTTGGAATGGACGGCGTCTTTCCCCGATCTGCACAGGTTGGCCGGAACGCTCCCTTATTCGCCTTAATGCACGTATTTTTTTATAGAGAAATCAATGACAAAGGAAAAGTTGCTGGCCATGCCGGCGGATGACTACATGAATGCCGAGCAGCACGCTTTTTTCGAGCAGTTGTTGCAAGACATGAAAGTCGAGCACCACGAGCGCATTGAGCAGAACCGTATCGCCATTGAAAGCCTGGACACCCCGGCTGACCCGGCTGATGCCGCTTCGGTAGAAGAAGAGCGCACCTGGTTGGTCAATGCCATCGACCGCGACCAGCGCATGCTGCCGCAACTTGAGCAGGCCCTGGGCCGTATCAAGGAAGATTCCTTTGGCTGGTGTGACGACAGCGGCGAGCCTATCGGCCTCAAGCGCCTGCTGATCAGCCCGACCACCAAATACTGCATCGAAGCGCAAGAGCGCCACGAGCAAATCGACAAGCATCAGCGCCAAGCCTGATCTGTCCGCCCCTGTAGGAGCGAGCTTGCTCGCGAAAGTCGTCAACGGTTACACGTGTATTCTGGATAAACGTGTTGTCCCTGAGTTCTTCGCGAGCAAGCTCGCTCCTATATCATGTGAGCGTCAGCAACCTCATCCCCCAGTCTATTGATCTGCTGCAAGCCCTAACACCAAAGGCCCATAGATAATGGCTAATTAGTGGCGTTTAATGCAGAGACAATAATGACAAGCAGTGGGGTGACAAGCATGGCCGGGGATGGATCTCTGATGGGCGCCGCCGTGGCGCCTCACGCGGTGAGCCGCCAACTGCCTGGCTGGGTGACGCCGCTCCTGCAAAGCATCGCCCTGGTGCTGATATTGTTGGGCCTGGCGTTTGTCGACCTGTCGATCTACCTCTGTGTGCCCGTCGCCCTGCTGCTGGTCTGGCTGCCGCGCCTGAAAAAACCGCCGCGCAGCCTCGCACCTGATGTGGCCGAGGATGCCATGGGCGCGTTGACTCGTGATCTGTCCTACACCACCAGCCATAATGCGTTGTCAGCCGCTGGCGTGGCCTATTCGGTCAAGCAACTGGCGGCCAGGTTGCAATCGCAATTGGGCGCCGCCCAGCAAATCGTCAGCAGTGCCGAAGTGATGATTGGCACCGAGCAACTGACATCCCAACTCAGTCGTGAAGCCCTCGGCGCGGCGGGCCAGGCCCATCAGCGCAGCACCGAGGGGCGTGCGGTGCTGGGGGAATCCATCAGCCGCATGCATCAACTCAGCCAGCGCGCCAGTGACAGCCGGCAATTGATCGAGGCCCTGAGCCAGCGCAGCGAAGAGATCCAGCGCGTGACCCTGGTGATTCAGTCCATCGCCAGCCAGACCAACCTGTTGGCCTTGAATGCCGCCATTGAAGCCGCCCGTGCCGGCGAGCATGGGCGCGGGTTTGCCGTGGTGGCCGATGAAGTGCGTGGGCTGGCGGGTCGTACGGCGACCGCCACCGATGAAGTGGGGGTGATGGTGGCTGATATCCAGCAGCGCACCGCCCAGGTGGTGGAGCAAATCCGCCAACTGTCCGTGGATCTGCAGGCTGGCGTCGAGCAGGTAGAGCACGCCGGCGAGCAACTGGAGAGCATTGCCACGTTGGCGGCGGGTGTGGAAGGCCAGGTCAACGCCATTGCCCAGGGCACGGAGACCAATCGGGTGCAGCTCGACAGCCTGTTCCATGCGGTGGAGCAGATGCGCAGCGACTTGACCATCAGCGACCAGCAGACCCAGCAGTTGGCCGAGGCCGCCGTGCAAATGGAAGGGCAGGCCGAAACGATCAGCGAACGCCTGGCCGAGGTCGGCCTGGACGACTATCACCAACGAATCTACGACTTGGCCCGCGAAGGCGCGAGCCGCATCGGCGCGCAGTTCGAGGCGGATGTCCAACAGAACCGCATCAGCCTCGATGACTTGTTCAATCGCAGCTACACCCCGATTGCCAACAGCCACCCAACCAAATACCACAGCCGTTTCGACGGCTACACCGACCAGGTGCTGCCGGCTATCCAGGAAGCCTTGCTGCCCCGTCACGAAGGCTTGGTGTTCGCGATTGCCTGCACACCACAGGGCTATGTACCGACGCACAACAAGGCGTTTGCCCAGGCGCTGACCGGCGATGCTGCGGTAGACGCCGTGAACAATCGCACCAAGCGCAAATTTGAAGACCGCACCGGAATTCGCTGCGGCAGTCACCAGCAAGCCGTGTTATTGCAAACCTATACCCGGGATACCGGGGAGCTGATGCACGACTTATCCGTGCCGATCATGGTCAATGGCCGCCATTGGGGTGGCTTGCGCCTGGGCTATAAGCCCGAAGGGCGGTAGGCCCAGGCAACGATTGTTGCGCGTTATGCAAGGAAGCTTTTACGCCGATAGCTTTTTCCGGTGAAAGGAAGCGCTTAAGATGCTGCACATTGTTAGCAAGCTAGCTAATCCTGCGGAGAACTTCCATGCAAAGCAAAGTCGATGTGGCGGTGATGATTGGCAGTGGTGTGCCACAGACCCTGCGTGCGCTGGGCCTGAGGGCCTGCTGGGTGGTGTTGCTCAATGGTGAACAGCGCGGCACGGCCTTCGCCAGTCGCGATGAAGCCCAGGAATGCCGTGCCGCCTGGCAGGCATTGCTGGACCTGGAGCAATCAGACCGCCTGCATTGAGTGGCAGTTAAACGCTTTGGTGCAGGCGCTGGTTCAGCTCATCTACGGCAATCGCCCAGTCGGCATCTTCGCGCAGCTCTTCCTTGAGAAACTGCGCCTGTTGCGGGGTCCAGAAGGGCGCTTCGATCAGCTTTACATCTTCTGCCAGGGGATGTTGCTCGATAAAACGATCGATTGCCGCAGGCGAGGCCTCCAGCCCCAATTGTTCGAACAGGTCGTGCAGGGTATGGGTAGGCGCGTCCATTTCATTCTCCAAAAAAGTGAGTCTCTCCGGGTATGGGAGGCGCGCCAGCGTGCATAGTTCGATTTGCTCAAGCCGCCCCTTGACGGGCAGACGTGCTCAGAAGCGCTTCTAGCTCCTTGGCCAAGGCGCAGGCCTTGTTATGATCGCTGCGAAAGCCTTTGACCCGGCCGCTGGGCACTTCCAGGATGTGGAAAAAATTCCTCCCTGCCGGGACCACCCGGTACAGTGCGAAACCCGCGTACACGCCCGTGGCATACACGCTGTAGAATAACGCGCTATCCTTGTGGGATAAGGCACCGGAGGTCTGTGTCGGTTGGCGTTGAACTCGTTGCATGGCCAGCTCCTGTCGATCTGTTGACCTGCTTGCAGCATTTCGGGTGGTTTTAAGCCGTATTGCTGTTCTAATATTGTTGTCGGCAGCCCGCGTTCGGTTCCATCCAGCGTTTTTCCTTTGTTTTGGCTGTCGGAAAAACACCCTTTCAAATGGGGTATTCTCTGAAGTAGGGCGTCCAGTATTCTCTGGCCGATAAACCTGTGATTTCCTGCACTGCCTGACGACCTTGTACAAGGACTGTCAGGCCCGGCTGTACGAGTCTGCCGGGGATCAACTTCAGTATGGTTTTTAATGTGTCGTGCCGTATCGGCCTTTTTTGTGCTGTCTGCCCAGGGCGGGCAGCGCTTTTTTAGATGTGGGGGCGTTTCCTTGGCAGTCAGTAATCTGGATATGCACGCATTGTTCGTGCTGGGTGATTTGCGCGCGAAGTTGGTTAAAAAGTTTCAGTCGCGGTTTGTTTACATCACGGAACAAACCCCGGAAGGCATTTACATTGCCGAAATCGATACTGAAACAGCGTTGGTGGTAGATGACAAACCCCGTTTGGAACTCAAGGTCGGCGATCATTTTCGCGCGGCAGTACTGCCCAGTCGTGAAGGTGGCAAGTTCGAACTTAAGTTTCGCGACATCAAGTTGACGGTCTATGGCCTGGGGGACTATGCGTTTGTTTCCACGGCGCAGGGCGAGGGCATTGTGTTCAAGGAAGGTCACAGCGTGATGCTGGTGTTCGCCGCCAATGAACAACTGCAGGAAGGCCTGAGCAAAACCCTCAAGGCCGCGACCGGCAAGGCCGCCAAGTGGCGCAAGGGTGAGTTGGTGACCTTCAAGGCCAGCGAATAATGAGTGACGGCCGGGCCCTGTTTCACCAGCAACACCTGGCGCAGGCCCAAGCCAAGGCCGCCGAACTGCTTGCCCGCAAAGATGATCTGCAGGGTGCCTGGTTGAACTGGGTGGCCAGTCAACTCTATGCACTGCGGCCCGCCGAGTACGCCAGCATGGTGCGCCGGGAACTGCAGCGTTTGCATCAGCAGCCCTGAATACCTGCAACGGTTTGAACCTCTACTACAGTTCTGTGGACTTAACTGTTCAAGGGCTTTGGCGGTGTGACAGCAAAGCCATCCGCCATGGTTGTGCAAACGCGAGGTTCAAAGGCATGAAAGCAATTCGAGCGCTGTTGGCAGCGACCCTTACCACCCTGGGCCTGTCGATGGCGGCCGCACCGGTGACGGCTGCCCAGGCGCCCATTCACTTTGCCGACCTGAATTGGGAAAGTGGCAGCCTGATCACTGAAGTTCTGCGGTTTATTGTCGAGAAGGGCTATGGCTTGCCCACCGATACCTTGCCCGGCACCACCATCACCCTGGAAACCGCCCTGGCCAAAAATGATATCCAGGTGATCGGCGAGGAATGGGCGGGACGCAGCCCGGTATGGGTCAAGGCTGAAGCTGAAGGCAAGGTGGTCGGGCTGGGCGATACCGTCAAGGGTGCGACCGAAGGCTGGTGGGTGCCTGAATATGTGATCAAGGGCGACCCGGCCAAGGGCATCGCTGCGCTGGCGCCTGAGCTGCGCAGCGTGACGGACCTGGCGCGCTACAAGGACGTGTTCAAGGACCCGGAAGCCCCGAGTAAGGGGCGCTTTCTCAACAGCCCTATCGGTTGGACCTCGGAAGTGGTCAATAAGCAAAAACTCAAGGCTTACGGCCTGGACGACAGCTACGTCAACTTTCGCAGCGGTTCAGGCGCGGCGCTGGATGCCGAGATCGCCTCGTCGATCCGCCGTGGCAAGCCGATCCTGTTTTACTACTGGTCGCCGACGCCACTGATGGGGCGCTACAAGTTGATCCAGCTGGAGGAGCCACCGTTCGACGCCGAGGCCTGGAAGACCCTGACCGACGCCGACAACCCCGCCCCCAAGCCAACGCGTTCGTTGGCGTCCAAGCTGAGCATTGGCGTGTCTACGCCGTTCCAGCAGCAATATCCGCAGATAGCGCAATTTTTTGAGAAGGTCGACTTCCCGATTGAACCGCTCAACCAGGCCCTGGCGACCATGAGCGAAAAACACACCCCGCCCCGTGAAGTGGCGCAGGCGTTTCTCAAGGAGCATCCGCAGGTGTGGAAGGCCTGGTTGACGGAGGATGTGGCCGCCAAGGTCGAAGCCAGCCTCAAATAACGCTCATATGAAGACCAAACTGTGGGAGAGGGCTTGTGTGGGAGCGGGCTTGCTCGCGAATGCGCAGTGTCAGTCACCCGATGTATAGACTGACCCACCGTATTCGCGAGCAAGGCCGCTCCCACAGGTTTAACCGCATTCCAGCCTTAGAACTTGGTCTGCACCGCCAATTCAAAGGTCCGCGGAGACCCCAGGTAATACGCCGGCGACACATGGGCAAACTGCGCATACACCTCATTGGTCAGGTTGCGCACCCGACCTGTCACCGAGGTGTGCTGATCGACCTTGTAGGTCAGGAACGTGCCGAACAGGGTGTACGCCGGCACGGTCAGGGTATTGGCATTGTCGGCGTACACCTGCGCCACATACCGCGCGTCCACGCCACCTTGCCAGGCAGGTGTGATGTCATAGGTCAGCCACAGGTTGCCCACCCGTTTCGGCACGTTGGTCGGGGTATTGCCCTTGCGCGACACCACCGCACCGCTGGCGATTTTCTCGTTGAAGTCATCGTATTGCGCATCGACCCAGGCGAAGTTGCCTTCCGCCAACAGCTTGGGAGTGATGCGCAACGAACTGGCCAACTCGATGCCCTTGGACGATTGCGCGCCCACCGCGATACTGCGGGTGGGGTCCTGTGGATCGGTCACGGCAAAGTCCTTGCGTTCGATGTGGTAGGCAGCAACGGTGGCTGAGCCGCGCCCGTCCAGGTAATCGAACTTACTGCCCACTTCCCATTGCTTGCCGGTGGAGACATCAAACACCTGGGTAGTGCTGGTGGGCTGTTCGGCTGCGGTGCTGTATTGCACATAGACATTGGCCGCAGGAATGAACTGGTAGGTCAGGCCCACGCGCCCGGTGACCGGCTCCCAACGGCGTTTGACGTTAGGCTGATTATCGCGATGGCTGGTCACGTCCAGGTCGATGGCGTCATAGCGCAGGCCGGTCAGCAGTGACAGCTGGTCGGTCAGGCCCAGGCGGTTCTCGACGAACAGCGCCTTGGTCGTTACTTCGGTGGTCTTGTCCTTGATAAAGCCGGGCCGGGTGCCGGGCAGGTCGTAGAAATGCCCCGGATCGTAGTGGTTGGGGTCCACCGCGTTCTTGGGGGATACGTTCAACGGGCTGTTGGTGGTGCTGTTGACCTTGTATTCGAAACCACCGGACCAGGTAGTGGCCAGGCCGAACACGCTACTGTCATGGCGCAGCTCGAACTGGTTGCCGTTCTGCTCGCCCTGATGTCGCACCTGATAGGCCGTCGAACGGTTCACCACGCTGTTATCGGCGCTGTATTGGTAGGTCTCCAGGTTGCGGTAGTCGCGCTGGCTGTCGAGGTGATAGAGGGTGTTGCGCAGGGTGGTGCTGTCGTTGATCCGGTAGTCGATGATCGAGCGGGCCCAGATCGTGCGTTGCTCGTAGCGGCCATCGGCGACGTTGTAGTTGTTGAAGCGGTTGTGCTTGTCGATCTTCAGCTCGCCAGCCTTGGGATTGAGCACCGGGGTGCCCCAGTACGGGCTGTCCTCGTGTTCATCCTGATACTCCAGGGCCAAGGTGTGGGACAGGTTGGGCGTCAAGTCACTGAGCAGGGAGAAGGCCACGCTCCAGGCATCCCGTTGCTGACGGTCGATATGGGTGTGGTTGGTGTTGCGGCTGACATCCAGGCGCGCGTAGTGCTGGACCTCGGCGCCGGGCGCGGTCAGGGCGTGGTTCAGGCCCAGGGCGATGCCGGTGGTGTCGTAGCTGCCGTAGTTGATCTGGCCTTCGACGGCCTGTTCTTCGCGGGTGGCGAGCTTGGTCACGTAGTTCAGCGAGCCGCCCACGGAGCCGGCGCCGTTGATCAGTGAGGAAGGGCCGCCCACCAGTTCGACCCGGTCATAAATCCATGCATCCACGGGGCGTGCCAGGCCTCCGGCGACGTTGATGCCATTGAACATCTGGGTGATCTGGCTGCTGGTAAATCCCCGATAGGAGATAAACCCGCCAAACCCCGGCGGCGCACTGGCGTTGACCCCGGGCAAGGTGTTGGCCGCATCCTGGAAGGTCTTGGCGCCACGACGCTCGATATCGTCGCGGTCGGCGATGCTGATCGAGGCCGGGGTTTCCCGCACGCTCAGGCCCAGGCGCGAGGCCATGCCGCTGGATTGGTCCAGGGCCAGGCCAGGCTCGTTGGTGGCGGCGCCGTCAATGGTGGTGGGGGCCAGTTCAAGGGCCCAGGCGCAAAAAGGCAGGCAGCCGAACAGGCCCGCCAATAGAGGTAAATGTTTCATCGATAAATCCTGAAAAGCATGGCTTGCAAGCAGCGCACAGCCGCACGTGCTTCCCTGGGGAAACAGCACGGTGTGCAGATCAAAAAGCGCAGGTATCAGGCGTAGGCGGGCGGGGCGCGCGGATTAGCCGCAGGCCAGGTGAAACGGGCGGGAATGTCAGCGGTGAGCACCACCGCCGGTGGTGGTGCGTGGGGTTGAGGCAGCACCGCAACGTTAAGGCTGGAGTTGAGCGCCGGGCCCATGCCGCCGGTCGAACACAGCGGGCAACCGAAGGCCTTGGACAGTGTGGGCAGGGACTCATCGCCCGTGTTTACGGGGGCTGGCGCCTGGGTGCGAGGGTCTACGGAACAGAACTGGCCGCCAATGCCGTTGAGCTGCATGCCGACCATTTGCCCATGACCAATACTGCAGGCGAACACGTTGAACAGGACGCAGCCATAGAGCATCCAGGCAATCAACGAGCGGTCGGCACGGGCGAGTTTCATGGGCCGGCACTTTAACATCAGACGACTAAATGCCTGCAAAAAATCTGAAAAGGACTATCCTCTTTCGCACTTTTCCAGGGGTGTCCAACCATGAGCTTTGTCATTGCGAGGTGGGTCGTCGGGGTCTTTACGTTTATCAGCATGGTCCATGTGTACTGGGCCGCAGGCGGCAAGTTCGGCAGCACGGCGGCGATCCCGCAACTGCCCGGCGAGTTCGCCAGTGGCCCACGGCCGGCGTTCAAGCCGTCGGCGTTGGGCACCTTCCTGGTGGCCGTGGGGCTGGTGCTGATCGCGCTGTTGGTGTGCCTGAGGGCTGGGATGTTTTTCCAGCCGGTGGGGCATCAGGCCCTGCAGTGGGGGATCAGCGCGATTGCCTTGATCATGTTTGCACGGGCCATTGGTGATTCGGAGCTGGTGGGTTTTTTCAAGAAAGTCGGTGGGTCGCGGTTTGCCCGGCTGGATACGTTTTTCTATTCGCCGCTGTGCCTGGTGTTGGGGGCGGGGCTGTTGGTCGTCGCCTGGACCTGAGTGACTATATGCAGAACCAAATGTGGGAGCGGGCTTGCTCGCGAAAGCGGTGTGTCAGTCAAGTATTTACCAACTGATCCACCGCTTTCGCGAGCAAGCCCGCTCCCACATGGTTTACCGCATATATTCAGAGGGATCAGCTACCGCTTTCCGTCCTGCGGCTGCTGACCTCGGCCGGTACATCTTCGCCGGCCATGCGCTTGCGAAACAGCGACGTGCGCGCCAGCAACAGGGTGGTCACCGGCACGGTGATCGCCAGCAGGATCGGAATCAGCCAGCCATGCAGCACCGGCCCGGACTTGAGGGTCGAGAAGTAGATAATCGACGCCAGGGCCACGCACCAGGCGCCGAGGGTCGAAGCCAGCGCCGGGGGGTGCATGCGCTGGAAAAAATCCTTCATCCGCAACAGCCCGATCGCACCGATCAGCGCAAACAGGCTGCTGAGCAGCAGCAGGATTGCCACGACGATTTCCACCCACAGCGGCAGTTCACTGACATTGATCATTCGATCACCTCCCCACGCAGCAGGAATTTGGCCAAGGCAAACGAGCCGACAAAGCCGAACAGCGCAATCAGCAGCGCCGCTTCGAAGTAGGTATCACTGGCATAGCGAATGCCCAGCACCAGCATCATCAGCATGGCCAGGATATACAGGTAGTCCAGGGCCAGGACCCGGTCCTGGGCCGAAGGGCCCTTGAACAGGCGTACCAGCGTCAGGACCATGGCCAGGGAAAACAGGAACAGGCTGAACAGGATCGCATTGGCGAGCAGGGCACTCATTCGAAGATCTCCATCAGGGGCCGTTCATAGGCCTGCTTGAAGTGCTCGATAAACTGCGCGTCGTCATCCAGGTCGAACACGTGCAGCAGCAGGATGCTGCGGTCCAGGGCCAGCTCCGACCACACGGTGCCGGGGGTCACGCTGGTGATCATCGACAGCACCGCCAGGCCGTTGGCGTCGCGCAGGTCCAGGGGGATCTTGACGAAGCGCGAGCGCGGAGGGCGTGAGCCGCAGGTCAATACGCCCCAGGCCACGTGCAGGTTGGAGACGATGACATCGCGGCCGACCAGGAAGAACAGGCGAATGATCACCCCAGGGCGGCGGATACGCACCGGCAGCGGGCGCAGCGGGGCCATCATCAATGGCGCAAGGACGCCGAGGATCGCCCCCAGCAGCAGGTTGCCGGGGCTGATCGACAGGTTCAGCACCAGCCACAGTACCCACAGTGCCAGTGACAGCCACGGGGCAGGGAACAGGCGTTTCATGGCTGCACCTCCATGGCGGTGGTCTGGGCCTGCGGGCTAGGCACCGGGCGGGTGGCCATGACGGCCATCACGTAATGCTCGGGGTTATTCAGGCTGGCGGCGGTGTCCTGGGTAAAGCGCATGAGCATTTCTGCCTTGAACGTCAGGCCAATCGCCAGGCCGAGCAAGACGAAGATCGGTATGCACTCAAAGCGGCGCAGCAGGGGCGACGGCCGTTCTTCCGGGGTCCAGAAGCGCTGGATGCCCAGGCGCGCAAAGGCGATCAACGAGGCCAGGCCCGAGAAGATCAACAGCGCCACCAGGCCCCAGGCTGCCGGGCGGATCGGCTCACTCACCGCATGGCCCAGGCCTAGCGGGTTAATCAGGGCACTGAGCAGGCTGAGCTTGCCGATAAACCCCGACAGCGGCGGCATGCCGATAATCAGCAGGGCGCAGGCTATAAAACTCAGGCCGAGGAACGCCATGGTCCAGGGGATGACTTGGCCCACTACGGCCTTTTGCTCATCATCGAGGTTGGTCCCCTTGGGTGGGTGCAGGGATTCCACCGGCCGTGGCAACACTTCGATTTCATCGTCCAAGGGGAGCTCATTGGCCGAGCGCGAGCGTTCGATCAGTTCGGCGAGCAAGAACAGTGCGCTCAAGGCCAGGGTCGAGCTGACCAGGTAAAACAGCGCGCCGGCGGTCAGGCTGGGCTGGGCAAAGCCCACTGCCGACAGCAGGATGCCGGCTGACACGAGGATGCTCAGGCTGGCCATGCGCTCCAGGCGCTGGGCGGCGAGCATGGCCAGGGCGGCGCAGAGGATGGTGGCCATGCCGCCGTATATCAGCCAGTCACCGCCAAACAGCGCCGAGGCGCCGGCCTGCCCGGAAAACAGCAGGGTCCACAGGCGCAGCACGGTGTACACACCGACCTTGGTCATGATCGCAAACATCGCCGCCACCGGCGCGCTGGCCGAGGAGTAGGCCGGCGCCAGCCAGAAGTTCAGCGGCCACATGCCGGCCTTGGCCAGGAAGGCGGTGGCGAGGATCGCCGCGCCGGCATGCAGCAGGCCGCGATCGGCTTCTGGCACCAGCGGGATCTTCAGTGCCAGGTCAGCGAAATTCAGGGTGCCGGTGACCCCGTAGATCAGTGCCGCGCCAATCAGGAACAGTGACGAAGCCAGCAGGTTGATCGAGATGTAATGCAGCCCCGACGACACCCGCGCCCGGCCCGAGCCATGGAGCATCAGGCCGTAGGACGCGGCCAGCAGCACCTCGAAGAACACGAACAGGTTGAACAGATCGGCGGTGAGGAAGGCGCCGTAGAGGCCCATCAACTGGATCTGGAACAGCGCATGGAAACTGGTGCCGGCGCGGTCCCATCGCGCCATGGCGAACAGCAGGGCGCTGACGCCAATGATCCCGGTGAGCACCAGCATCAGGGCCGACAGTTGATCCACCACCAGCACGATGCCGAACGGCACCTGCCAATTGCCTGGCAGGTACACGCCGATGGAGGCCGGGCCACCTTTTTGCGTCCAGTACAGCATCAGCATCGCGATGCCCAGGCCGGTCATGCTCGACAGCAGGTTGATCTTGGCCTTGAGCGGGCGGTGTTTCTCGCCCAGCATCATCATCAGCGCGGCGGTCAGCAATGGCAGCAGGATCGGCGCGATGATCAGTTGGTTCATCCAGCTCATTCCTTGGGCTCCCGGCCATCCACATGGTCAGTGCCGGTCAGGCCCCGGGACGCCAGCAGCACCACCAGAAACAGCGCGGTCATGGCGAAGCTGATCACGATCGCCGTCAGCACCAGGGCCTGGGGCAGGGGATCGGTGTAATGGAGCAGGTCCTGGGGCACGCCGTCCTTGATGATCGGCTCCTTGCCGATAAACAGGCTGCCCATGCTGAAGATGAACAGGTTCACCCCATACGACAACAGGCACAGGCCCATCACCACCTGGAACGTCCGTGGCCGCAGCACCAGCCAGACGCCGGAGGCCGCCAGGACCCCAATGGCAATTGCGATGACTTCTTCCATCAGGCGGCAGCTCCTTGTGCGGGTGTGGCGGCGGCTTTCGCCTGGTTGCCGGGTTTATGGGCCCGCACCGATTGGTGACCGAGGGCGGTGAGCATCAGCAGGGTCGAGCCGACCACCATGGCGTACACGCCGACGTCGAAGAACAGCGCGCTGGCGATATGGATATCGCCCAGCACCGGCAGGCTCAGGTGCAGGGCGCTGGTGGTGAGGAACGGATAACCGAAGAACAGCGCGCCGAGCCCGGTCAATGTTGCCGACAACAGGCCGAAGCCCATCCAGCGCATCGGCCGCAGGTTCATCTGGGCCTCGACCCACTGGGTACCGGCGACCATGTATTGCAGGATAAACGCCACCGACATCACCAGGCCGGCGACAAACCCGCCACCCGGCTGGTTGTGGCCGCGCATAAACAGGTAGAACGACACCACCACGGCAATCGGCAGCAGCAGGCGCACCAGCACCGCTGGCACCATCATGAAGCCCAGGGCGGTGTCGCTGGCCTGGCGTGGGTTGACCAGGTCGGTGTCCACATCCGGAGCCAACAGCCGCTGTTGCGCGGGCAGTTGCTCGCTTTCCTTGGGCGGGCGGAAGCGGCGTAGCAGCGCATACACCGTCAAGGCCACGGCGCCCAGCACGGTGATCTCGCCCAGGGTATCGAAGCCCCGGAAGTCTACGAGCATCACATTCACCACATTGCTGCCGCCGCCTTCAGGCAGGGCACGGCTGAGGTAGAACGAGGAAATATCGTTGGGTGTCTGGCGGGTCAGCATCGCATAGGACAACAGCGCCATGCCGCCACCGACCACCGTGGACAGCAGCAAGTCGCGCAGCCGGCGAATACGCGCCTTGCGCAACGAACTGGGGAGTGGCGAAACCTCTTCGATCCGTCGTGGCAGCCAACGCAGGCCCAACAGGATCAACACCGTCGTCACCACCTCGACCACCAGTTGCGTCAACGCCAGGTCTGGCGCGGAGAACCAGACAAAGGTCACGCAGGTCATCAGGCCGCAGACACTGACCATGGTCAGGGCCGCCAGCCGGTGATACTTGGCTTGCCAGGCGGCGCCCAGGGCACAGGCAATCGCCAGCAGCCACAGGGTGACGAACACGATGGAACCCGGGATTTTCGGCCGGTCGCCCCAGCTCAGGCTGCTGCCCAGCATGGGGATCATCCCGGCAATCACCGCCACCAGCACCAGCAGGAACAACTGGGTCTGCAGGCGCTTGGTGCTGATGCGTTTCTCGATCTTGCGTACGCCGCGCATCATCACCACCAGGCAGCGTTCGAACATGCGCTTGCCATTGAAGTAGCTGATGATTGGCGGGTACTTGAAGCGCCCGCGCTTGAGTTGCTTGCGCAGCAGCAGGTACAGGATCACGCCACCGGTCATGGCCACCAGGCTCATGATCATCGGTGCGTTCCAGCCGTGCCAGATCGCCAGGCTGTACTGGGGCAGTACGCCGCCTACCACCGGCAGGGCGGCGGCGGCGAGGATCGAGCCGACTACCTGGGCCGGGAAGATCCCCACCAGCAGGCAGGTAAACACCAGTAGCTCCACCGGCGCACGCATCCAGCGCGGCGGCTCGTGTGGCGTGTGCGGCAGGTCGGTGGCGGGCGGGCCGAAGAACACATCCACGGTAAAGCGCAGGGCATAGGCCACGCTGAAGGTGCCGGCGATGGTTGCGATCACCGGCAGGGCGATTTCCACCCATTGGGTGGAGGAGATAAACACGGTTTCGGCGAAGAACATTTCCTTGGACAGGAAGCCATTGAGCAATGGCACCCCGGCCATGGAGGCGCTGGCGACCATGGCCAGGGTCGCGGTAAACGGGATCAGGCGCACCAGGCCGCTGAGCTTGCGGATATCACGGCTACCGCTTTCGTGGTCGATGATGCCCGCAGCCATGAACAGCGAGGCCTTGAATGTGGCGTGGTTGAGGATATGGAACACTGCCGCGACGGCGGCCAGCGGGCTGTTGAGGCCCAGCAGCAGGGTAATCAGGCCCAGGTGGCTGATGGTGGAGTAGGCCAGCAGGCCCTTGAGGTCGTTCTGGAACATCGCGCAATACGCGCCGAGCAACAGGGTCAGGGCGCCGGCGCCACCGACTATCCAGAACCACTCTTCGCTGCCCGACAACGAGGGCCACAGGCGGGCCAGCAGGAACACGCCGGCCTTCACCATCGTGGCCGAGTGCAGGTAGGCCGACACGGGAGTCGGTGCGGCCATGGCGTGGGGGAGCCAGAAGTGGAAGGGGAACTGCGCGCTTTTGCTCAGGGCGCCGATCAGGATCAGCGTCAACAGAATGGGGTAGAGGGAGTGGGCACGGATCTGGTCACCGGCGGCGAGCACCTGGTCCAGGTCGTAACTGCCGACGACATGGCCAAGCAGCATAACCCCCGCCAGCAGGCACAAACCTCCCGCACCGGTCACCATCAGCGCCATATAGGCACCACGGCGCGCATCGGAACGGTGGTGCCAATAGCCGATCAGCAGGAACGAGAACAGGCTGGTCAGTTCCCAGAAAAATACGATCTGGATCAGGTTGCCGGAGATTACCAACCCGAGCATCGCGCCCATGAACGCCAGGAAAAACGCGAAGAAACGCGGCACCGGGTCATCCGGCGACATGTAATAGCGCGCATACAAAGACACCAGGCTGCCGATACCCAATACCAGCATCGAGAACAGCCAGGCAAAGCCATCCATGCGCAACACGAAGTCCAGGCCCAGGCTGGGCAGCCAGGAGAATTCTTCGCGGATCACGCCACCGTCGGCGATCTGGGGGTAGAGCAGGGCGACTTGTACAGTACCGACCAGGGCCACAAGGCCGGCCAGCAGGGATTCAGTGTTACGTGCGTTGTGCGGCAGCAAGGCCGCTAGACAGCTGCCTATGAAAGGCAGAAGCAGTAGAACTATCAGGGACATAGGCTTCTAGTCTGCGGTGGTTTGGGATGCATCATACGTGCCGGAATCCGGATTACCAAACGGCAACCTGTGGCAGGATCCTACAAGATGCACCGAAAACGCCCATCTGTCCCTGTAGGAGCGAGCTTGCTCGCGAAAAACCTCAGAGCGCTGCGGCGCATCAGGTTACCCGCGTCATCGTTAACGCTCTTCGCGAGCAAGCTCGCTCCTACCATTGGATTTCTGTTGCCGGGTTTTCATCTCGCTGACAATCACCGCCGCCACAATCAACACCGCGCCGAGCATGGCAATCGGTGGGAAACGCTCCCCGGCGATCCGCCCGATCACCCCGGCCCACACCGGTTCACCGGCGTAGATCAGGGTGGCACGGGTCGGCGAGACGCTTTTCTGCGCCCAGTTCATCGCCAGTTGAATCACCGCACTGGTCAGGCCCAGGCCTACCGCGCTGAATAGCAGCACCCAGGAAAAGTCCGGCAGTGCCTCGCCCGTAGGCACTACCAGCAGGAACGAAAGAAGCGACGCAGTGGCCAATTGCACCACGGTCACCCGGCGCACATCCACCTGGCCGGCGTAGGCGCTGATCAGGATGATTTCGGCGGCAATCGCAATGGCGCCGATCAAGGTGGCGATTTCGCCGGGGCTGAAATTCAGCGATGCGCCGGCCGGGCCGGTCAGTAGCATCAAGCCGGCGAAGGCCAGCATGATGCCAATGCTTGGCATCAACCCCGGGCGTCGTCCCAGCACCAGCCATTGCAGCAGCGGTACAAACGGCACATAGAGCGCGGTGATAAATGCCGACTGGCTGCTGAGGATGGTCTGCAGGCCAATGGTTTGCAGGCCATAGCCAAACATGATCGCCGTGCCGATGAACACGCCGGCCTTGAGCTCAAACCGCGTCAGGCCACGCAAGTTGCGCAGGGAAAACGCGCCGACTACCAGCGCCGCCGCGGCAAAACGCAGGCCGACAAAAAACATCGGCCCGCTGACGGTCATGGCGTGTTGTACGAGGATAAAGGTGCCGCCCCAGATCATGGTGATCAGCACCAGCACGCATTCGGCTTTGCTGAAGCGGGAAAACAGCGGGGAGGCGGTCGAGGTGGTCATGGCGGCTCTGGTCTTGCACAGGAAGGGCGCGGAACGCACAATGCGCCGCAGTTGGGCAGTATACTGCGCAAACCTATCGAGTGAGCAATATAGTGCACAAAGAAAATCCGCAACGAGCCTCGGTCCTGCAGCACGTCAGCCAGAACGTTCGTCGCCTGCGCCATGCCGCCGAACTGAGCCAAACGGCCCTGGCGGAAAAATCCGGAGTCAGCCGGCGCATGCTGGTGGCCATCGAAGCAGGCGAAAAGAACGTCAGCCTGTCCACCCTCGACCGTGTGGCCGAAGCCCTCGACGTGGCGTTCAGCGATCTGATCCAGGCCCCTGAGGCCTGCGACCATAGCCGCATCAACGAACTGGCCTGGGCCGGTGAAATCGATGGCAGCAAGGCTGTGTTACTGGCCAAGGCCACCGCCCGGCGTGAGGTCGAGCTATGGGAGTGGCGCCTCGAACCGGGCGACCGCTATTGTCCGGACCCCGACCTGGAAGGCTGGAGCGAACAGTTGTTTGTGTTCGAGGGCAGCTTGACCCTGGTGGTGGACGACGTCGAAACCACCATCGCCGCCGGTGAGTTCTTCATGTTTCCCAGTCACCGGCCCCATGCCTATCGCAATGACGGGGCGGTGGCGGTGCGGTTTATCCGCAATGTGGTGATCTAGATCCACACGTCATTGAGCATGGTCCGCTCGCCGCCCTGATCGCCGGTATTCAACACTCCACAGGGCTCGACCAGCAGTAGTTTCACCTCGCCCTCGGCATACGGCTTGTGTTCCACGCCCTTGGGCACCACGAACATCTCGCCGGCGCCGATCTGTACCGCGCCATCGCGAAAATCAATACGCAGCACGCCATCGAGGACGATAAACGTCTCATCGGTATCCGCATGGCTGTGCCAGACAAAATCCCCCTCGATCTTTACCACCTTGAATTGGTAGTCGTTCATCTGCGCGACCACCTTGGGCGTCCATTGCTCGCTGAACAGGCTGTATTTGTGCGCAAAGTTGATGGCGGTGTAGGCGGGCATGGCAGTCATCTCAGTTGATCCGGGAAAGAGCTGACCTTAAGTGCAACGCGATAACCGGTATTGAATGATCGTGCGATTGTCAGTCCGATAGAAACGTTATATTGTATCTTTCAATAACGATTCTCATGTATCGCCATGCCTGAGGTCGGCTTGTTTACTTTCGGCTCAAGGGATTGCAGATGAACCAGTTACACGGGATAGCTCCGCGGTTTTCAACCTTGTTGGCGGCGGGCCTGGTGTCTTCGCTCACCGGCTTGCCCGCAGTGGCGCAGGAGCGCGAAGAGTCGGTCACCGAACTTGAAGCCACCCACGTCAGCGCGCCGCTGAACAAGGCGCTTGAGGTCAATGCCGGTGGTTTCGGCGCCAAGGACGCCATGGAAATCCCCCTGGCCATCCAGAGCTATTCCAGCAAGACCATCGCCGACAGCTCCGCGCGCACCGCGGTGGATGTGCTGAGCCTCGACCCTTCGGTGCTCAGCTCGTCTGGCGGCAGCGGCTTTGACAACTTCCGCCTGCGCGGCTTTGCCATGGATAACTTCAACACCATCCGCCGCGACGGCCTGACCCTGGCCCCGCACCACGATGTGCCCCTGGAAAACGTCGAGCGCATTGATGTGCTCAAGGGCCCGTCGGGTTTCCTCTACGGCTTCAACTCGCCGGGCGGCACCATCAACTACATCCTCAAGCGCCCGACCCTGGAGCCGCTGCTCAATGTCAGCGTACAGGGCTCGTCATTGCTCGGCCGCTACGTGGCGATTGATACCAGTGACTCATTCAACGACGGCGCCTTTGGTTACCGCCTGAATGCCGGCTACGAAAAAAACGGTGACTTCGATCACGCCCGCGACATGGAGCGCAAATTCATCGGCCTGGCCACCGATTTTCGCTTGAACGACCGTGCCCTGTTGCAACTGAACGCCGACTGGTCCCGCAAATCCACGGTCTCCGATCCGTTGCTGCGGGCCGACCAGAGTGGTCGCGCCAACCCGCTGGACCCCTCCAGCTATGTACTGCCGCCCAAGGTCAATCGCCGGGATCTGCTGACCGGGTCCTGGTTCCGCCACCAGACCGAAGGCGCCAACCTCGACGCCAAGTTCGAGTACGAACTGGATGACAACTGGACTTCCGTAACCCAAGGCAACTACTCGCGGGTCGAGCGCCATGGCGGCTACAACGACCTGTTCGGGATCAAGCCCAACGGCGATATTGGCTCGGCCGACTATTATGTGTCCCGTGGCGAAGTGTTCAGCACCTGGTCGCTGCAGTCGTACCTGGCCGGCAAGTTCGCCACCGGCAACATCTATCACGACGTGTTCTTCGGCACCGGTTACAAGCAGTTCAAGGACGTCAGCCCGTTCTGGGATTCGGTGGACAGCGGCACGCCAGGCATCGGCATCGGTGACGTCTCGGTGGGCAATATCCGCCACCCGGTCAACCCGCCAAAATGGCATTTCGGCCCGGAGCAGCCCACCGACTTTGTGTCTTCCATCAAGGAAACCTCGGTCTTTGCCAGCGACCTGATTTCCCTCACCGAACAGTTCCAGGTGATGCTCGGCGGGCGTTACATCTGGTACCGCGCCGATCAACTCTCGGCCATCGCGCCTTCGCAAAGCCATAACGTGTTCGTGCCCAGCGCCGCGCTGATCTACCGGCCCTGGGACAGCCTGATGACCTACGTCAGCTACTCCAAGGGCTTTGAAAAGGGCGACTACGCCCCCCATAACGCGACCAACGCCAGCCAACCCACCGACGCCATCGAGTCCAAGCAGTACGAGGTGGGTCTGAAGCTGGACCTCAATGATCGCCTGAACCTGGGCCTGGCGGTGTTCGATATCCGGCGTCAGGCCAGTTACCTGAACACCAGCAACACTTATGTGAGCAACGGCGAATTCCACCACCGTGGCGCCGAGCTGACCCTGTCCAATCGAGTCACCGACACCCTGACCCTCACCGCCAACGCCACCTACCTGGCCACCCGCCTGGAAGATGTGGATGACGTCACCGTGGACGGCAAGCGCACCGAAAGCGTACCCAAGTGGAAAGGCGCGGTCGGCGCCCTTTACAGGGTGGACGCCGTGCCCGGCCTGTCGTTGGACAGCACCGTCAGCTATGTCGGCAGCCGCCCGGTGGATGCGCAGAACAGCGGCTACATCCCCAGCTATACCTTGCTCGACGCCGGTATCAGCTACCGCTCGAAACTGGCGGATACCCCAGTGACCTACCGCCTGCACGGCAAGAACCTGACCAACAAGTACTACTACGCCAGTGCCTACTATCAAGGCGGGCTGGATGTGGGGCGCGAGCGCGAAGTATTCCTCTCGGCCAAGTTCGAGTTCTAGAGCCATGACGTATTCCAGCTCATTGCCTGGCCTGCGCCACCTGTGGGTCGAGCGCCTGCTTGAGCAGCATCCGGACACGTTGACCGAGTTGGTTGACGGTCTCGGCTCGCCCCTGCATCTGCTGTGCCCGCAGGTATTCCACGCCAATGTCGAAGCCTTCCAGCACAGTTTCACCCAGGCCCAGGTGCGCGGCAGCCTGTTGTTCGCGAAGAAGGCCAATAAGGCCAACTGCTTTATCCAGGCCTGCGCGCAGTGTGCGATTGGGGTTGATGTCGCCAGCGTCGGCGAGCTGCAAAAGGCCTTGGCGGGTGGGGTGGCCGGCAGTGATATCGGCGTGTCCGGCCCGCGCAAGAGCGATCAATTGCTGGGGCTGAGCTTGAGCCATCAGTGCCTGTTGGCGGTGGACTCCCTGGAGGAACTGCTGCGTATCCAACAGTTGGCGCAATCCCTGCGACAAAGGGCGCACCTGTTGTTGCGTTATTGCCCCAGCAACCAGCCCCACAGCCGTTTCGGCCTGAATGCCCGGGAGTGCGACCAGGCCCTGGTGTTCTGCCGCCAACATGCGACGAATCTGGACCTGCAAGGCTTTTCTTTTCACCTGGGCGGCTATGACACCCAACAGCGTGCGCACGTCGCCAGCCACCTGATCGACCTGTGCCAGGCCAGCGAGCTGGACAACTGCCGCACGGTCAACCTAGGCGGTGGCTTTGCCGTGCGTTATGTCGACCCGGCGCAATGGCAGGCCTTTATGGCCGAGGACTGCGCCGAGCGCTATCACAGCGACAAGGGCTTCGCCGGTTTCTATCCCTATGGTGCGCCGCGTGCCGGCGCCGAGGCCCTCGACGACATCCTCGCCACACCCGTCAGCCCCGGCCTGAGCCTGGCGCAAAAAGTCATCGAATACGGCGTGCGGCTGCTCATCGAACCCGGCCGCGCCTTGCTCGACCAGGCCGGCATCAGCGTGTTCCGCGTGCAGGGCGTCAAGGACCGCAGCGCCAGCGACGGCTATGCCCTGGTCACCGTGCAGGGCAGCAGCTTCAACCTCTCCGAACAGTGGTTCAACAGCGAATTTCTGCCTGACCCGTTGCTGCTGCCGGCCACACCCCGGCCGCGGTCGCCCTTTGTTGCGTGCATCGGCGGCGCCACCTGCCTGGAGTCAGACATGTTGACCTGGCGCAAAGTCGCCTTCGACTACCCGGTCCAGGCGGGTGACTTGCTTATCTACCTCAATACTGCCGGTTATCAGATGGACTCCAACGAGTCGTCATTTCACGAAGCCCCATTGCCACACAAAGTGGTGCTGGAGCTGCGTAACCGACACCTGCGCTGGAAGCTGGACAGCCTGGCTTGAGCGTGCAAACCCTTCAACAAGGAGTCTTGAGTGAACAGTTTGAACAAACCCGCTGCGCCCGCCGATCTTTGGGTGCTGCCCCAGGCCGCGCTCGAAGACCTGGGCGTGAGTTACCGCGAAGTGTTGCGGGTGGTCGAGCAGGCGTACAAGGCCTTGCGCAGCGGCGATTCGCAGAACCCGCTCAAGACCATTGTCGAGCCGGCTGACCGCCGCTCCATCAGCTACTCGATGGTCGGCCGCGATGGCGCCAGCCACACGGTGGGCTTCAAGGTGGTGTACGAACACGATCCGCAACGCACCCGCGATGCCTATCAGTTCCACTCGTTTATCTTCCTGTGTGATGACCGCACCGGCCACCCGATTGCCCTGATGGACGTGGTCAAGCTCGGCCCGCTGCGCACCTCGGCGACCTCGGCACTGATGGCCAGGGCCGCGTGCCCGGATGCTCGCACGGCGCTGGTGGTGGGTACCGGCGTGCAAGGCCAGATCGCCTTGCCGATGTTGCTGGCGGCCATGCCGGACCTGGAACGCTTGTATGTCTACGGGCACTACGCCGAGGGCTTGCGTGCGGTGCGCGAAAACCTGCACAAACACTACCCGCTGCGCGATGTGATCGTGGTCGATGACCTGCAGGCGGCGGCTGGCGAGGCCGATATCATCCTTGGCGTCGCCGGGCTTTCGGCGCGCCAGCAAGTGCAGCGTGCCTGGCTCAAGCCTGGCGCGGTGGCGGTGTTGGTGGGTTATGGCATTGATGCCGACGTGCTGCACGGCGCCGACTACCGCATCGCCACCGACACCGCGCAAATGCAGGTCACCAGCGCCGACCTGGCAGCCGCCGACGGCAGCCTGCCCGAGGTGGACGCCGAACTGCCAGACATCCTCCTGGGCCTGGCGCCCGCACGGCGCCATCCCGATGATGTGGTGTTTGCCTACAACAGCGGCATGGTGGTGACCGATGTCGCCCTCGGTCGCCTGATGGCCGACCGCGCCCTGGCGCAGAACCGTGGGCAGAGGGTCCAGCTATGGTCGGCCTGAATGCCGCACAACCCGGCGCCTGGCGCGCTGACAGCCGGGCGCTGCTGTTGCTGGCACTGCCGCTGATCCTGACCAACCTTGCGTATGTGGCCCTGACCACCATCGATATCGTGGTGCTCGGTACCCTGGGCGCCAAGGAGCTGGCGGCTGGCGGCCTGGCCATCGCGCTGTTCAACCAACTGCGCACCACCGGCACCGGGCTGGTCACGGGCGTCAGCAACCTGGTGGCCCAGGCCAATGCCCAGGGCGATGAAGCCCAGGTGCGGGCGCTGTTGGTGGCGGGGCTGTTCTGGGCGACCGTCAGCGGCCTGGTATTTATGGGCGTGCTCCTGGGGTTGCGCCAGCCGCTGACCTGGCTGGGCCAGGACGCGAGTGTGGTGGCCAATGCCATGGACTTCCTGCTGATCATTGCGCCGGGCCTGTTGCCGTGCCTGTGGTTCCAGGCGCTGCGCCATTTCACCGTGGGCCTGAAATTCCCCGGGCCGTTGCTGGCAATCACCCTGGTGTCGATCTTCCTCACGGCCGCGCTGAACTACGTGCTGGTGTTCGGCAAGTTCGGCGTTCCGGCATACGGGCTGGCGGGGGTGGCGATCACCAGCGCGGTGGTGTTCCTGTTGTCGTTCCTGATGTTCTTCGCGGTGGTGCTGACCCATCGGCGCCTGGCCGGCTACTTCAAGCTGGCGCACTTGCGCTTCTCGCCGGCGGCGATCAAGGCCGTGTGGAAGCTCGGGCTGCCGATTGCCGGGACCTATGCCAGCGAGGCCGGGTTCTTCAGCGTGCTGACCTTGCTGATCGGCACCCTGGGCATGGAAGCACTGGCGGCGCAGACGGTGCTCAACCAGATCATCTACATCGTGTTCATGTTCTCGGCGGGGATCTCCCATGCCGCTTCCATCCATATCAGCGAGGCCTGCGGCACCGGGCAGTATCAGCGCGCCCGGCAACTGGGGCGCCTGGGACTGGGCCTTGGGGTGCTGGTCATGCTGCTGTTTGCGATTCCCTATGCGCTGCTGCCCGAACAGGTGATCGGCTTGTTTATCAGCACCGAACACGCCAACAACCTGGATGCGGTGCGTCTGGCGACCACCGGCTTGCTGATCGCCATCGTCCTGCAGGTGTTCGACGCCAGCCAGAACATCGGCAACGGCATCCTGCGCGGCATTGGCGATACGACGGGGCCGCTGCGTATTTCACTGTTCGGCTACTGGCTGGTGGGGCTGCCCGCTGCCTGGTTGCTGGGGATTGTCAGACCTTACGGGATCTTTGGCGTATGGGCCGGTTTGGCGATTGGCCTGGCGGCCACGGCGTTGCTGCTGATCGTCTCGTTTGAACGGCAACTCAAGGCGCTGGACCGCGCGGGCGCCATCGCACTGTCATGACAAGGAGGTGTTTCATGCATCAAGACAACCCCGCGCAATGCATCGAGGCGCTGGTGCGGCCCAGTGTGCGGCGCTTGCCTTTGTATGATCCGGGCGCCGATCCACGCCAGTTGGGTACGCCCATGGTGACCAAACTGTCCAACTGCGAAAACCCCCTGGGCATGTCGCCGGCAGCCGCTGCGATGCTTACGCGCCAGGGCGGGGAAGGGCTTGCGCGCTACCCCGACCCCACTGGCCGGGCGCTGCGGCAACTGATTGCCGGGCAGCTGGGTGTGGACCCCGCCAGGCTCATCCTCGGCAACGGCTCGGAAAATATCCTCGAGCTGTTGTGCCTGGCGTTGCTTGATCCCAAGGATCGGGTAGTGACCCAGCAACCCTGTTTCAGTCTGCATGAAAGCCTGCCGCTGATGATGGGGGCGACGGTGGACAAGGTGCCGCTCAACCCGGACTTCAGCGTCAACCTGTACGCCTGGAACACGGCGCTCAAGCAACCGGCCAAGCTGTTGATGCTCAGCACCCCCTGCAATCCGGTGGGCACGGCGCTGTCCAGCGCCGAGCTGACGGCCCTGGTCGCCGCCGCCCATCCCGATACCTTGCTGGTGATCGACGAGGCGTACTTCGAATTCGTCGAGGACGGCGCCGATGCCTTGGCGATCCTTGGCGCACAGTCGCGGCCGTGGATCATCCTGCGCACGTTCTCCAAGGCCTATGGGTTGGCGGGGTTGCGGATCGGCTATGGCATCGCCTCGCACCCCAGCCTGGTCGATGCGCTGCACCGGGTGCGCACGCCGTACAACGTCAATCAGATGGCCCAAGAGGCGGCCAAGGCCGCCTGGCTCGACCCGCACCATGTGATTCGCAGCCGCGAGTTTGTCGCCATCGAGCGCCGACGCCTGACCGAAGGGTTGCAGGCGGCGGGGTTTCGTGTGGCGCCGTCCCAGGCCAATTTCCTGTTTATCGATACTGCCTGCAACGCCCTGGAAGTGGTCGACGAACTGCTCAAGGACGGGATCATCGTCAAGGCTTGGCGCGAGCCGGGGTACACCGGTTTCATCCGCGTGTCCCTGGGCCTGACCCAGGAAAACCAGGCGTTTCTCGCCAGCCTGCAACGCGCCGTCGCGGCCTTGGCCGGATAAGCGCCGCGCCGGTTTTTCATACTGCCCAGAGGTTGCCATGATCAAGACTTGCCTGTCCGAACTGATCGGCGATACGCCGCTGCTCAAATTGTGCGACACCGAAAACGGCAGCTGCGTGCTGCTCAAACTGGAGCAATTCAACCCCACCGGCACCGCCAAGATCCGCATGGCCCGGCAGATGCTCGACGAGGCGCAGGCCTCGGGGCAGCTCAAGCCGGGTGGGCGGATTGTCGAATCGACCTCGGGCAACACCGGGTTGGGCCTGGCGTTGCTGGCCGCCGAGCGTGGCTACCGCTTCACCGCCGTGGTCGACGAACACGCCAGCCCCGACAAACTGCGTGCGATGCAGGCCTTTGGTGCGCAACTGGTGCGGGTCGGCGACCCCGGTGGCGGGCTCTCCACCGCCGACCGCGATGCCACGGCCGAGCGTATCGCCAACGAACAGGGCGCCTATTGGACCCGTCAGCACCACAACCCGGCCAATGCCAACGGCTACACACAACTGGCCGCGGAACTGCGTGCGGTGCTGGGCGATGAAATCCACTACCTGGTGGGCGCCGTGGGCACCGGCGGCTCACTGTGCGGCACCGCGCGGGCCTTGAAACGCCATGCCCACGGCCTGCAAGTGATCGGTGTCGAACCCTGCGGCTCGGTGATCTTTGGCGGCCCCGGTGCGCCGTATCACCAGTCCGGCACCGGCACCCCGCAAGGCGCGGAAATCGGTGCCGTGGTCGACTATGAGTTGATTGATAAAGGCCTCACCGTCAGCGATGCCCAAGCCTTTGAAACCGCGCGCTACCTGGCCCGGCATTACGGCCTGCTGCTGGGCGGTTCGGCAGGCGGTGTGGTCTACCAGGCCCTGCGCGAGGCGCGGCACGCCCCGGCCCACAGCGTCATCGTGGCGCTGGTGTGCGATGGCGGCGAAAAATACCTCGATACGGTATTCAACGACCAATGGATGGCAGACCGGCAGTTGCTGGCGCCCCGGGTGCATCGCGAACTGCAGCAGTGGTTGGGCGCGCTACCCCCGCTCAAGCAGCAAGCCTAGCGGCTTGCCTGGGGCGCCGGCCTTCGCTACTGTGGCGCCCCGCCCGCGTGAGCCCCGCCATGAGTGACACCACTGTCGAATTGATCCAAACCGGCCCGGAACAGGCCGAGCTGATCTGCAACCTCTACCAGTTCTATGCCTATGAATCCTCGGATTGGGAACAGGAAGATGTCGAGCAGGATGGCCGTTTCTACATCCATGAAGAACATCTGGCCCGCTACTGGCAAGAGCCGCAGTGGAGCGCCAACCTGCTGCTGGTGGACGGCTATATCGCCGGATTCCTGCTGATCGAGCGCAGCGAACTGCCGGGGATCAACGCTCTGGAGCTGGCGGACCTGTTTATCCTCAAACGCTATCGACGCAAGGGCATAGGCCGCGCCCTGGCCACTCAGGTGCTGACCAGCGGCGAGGCTGACTGGCTGGTGCGTTTCTACGATCAGGACGAAGCCTCCCAGGCGTTCTGGCGCAGCGTACTGGACAACCTGCCGCGCCCGGTGCAGGCCATTGAGTTGGATGACGAACCGCATTTGTTGAACTTTTTGGTGACCCGGGCGGTGGTTCACTGACCTGTGGGCGCCGGTAGGTGTTTGTCTGGATTACCGCCGATTGACTTCGGTTGAACGGTTGGGCGTCTATGCTGGTCAACTGACCTTCAATGTCGATGCAAACAGGTGACCGCAATGGCCAAGACTTACAGCTACGCCGCCCGTGACGCCAAGGATGCCCTCAAACCCTTTACTTTCGAGCGCCGTGCCCCCGGTGCTGACGATGTACAGATCGATATCCTCTATTGCGGGGTGTGCCACTCCGACTTGCACACGGTACGCAATGAGTGGAACAACACGCTTTACCCGTCGGTGCCGGGTCATGAAATCGTCGGCCGGGTGACGGCGGTGGGGGCCAATGTCAGCCGCTTCAAGGTCGGTGACCTGGCGGGCGTCGGTTGCATGGTCGATAGCTGTCAGCACTGTGAATCCTGCGCCGAGGGCGAGGAGCAGTACTGCGAAAACGGCTTTACCGGTACCTACAACGGTCCGGTGTTTGGGGGCGAGAACACCTTTGGCGGCTACTCGGACAGCATCGTGGTCAAGGAGAAGTTCGTCCTGCGCATCTCCCACGACGAGGCGCAATTGGCGGCCGTGGCGCCGCTGTTGTGTGCCGGGATCACCACCTATTCGCCGCTGCACCACTGGAAGGTCGGGCCTGGGCAGAGGGTCGGCGTGGTCGGCCTCGGTGGCCTGGGCCATATGGCGGTGAAAATCGCCCATGCCATGGGCGCCCATGTGGTGTTGTTCACCACCTCGCCGAACAAGCGCGAAGACGGCCTGCGCCTTGGGGCCGACGAAGTGGTGGTGTCGAAGAACCCGGACGAAATGGCCAAGGTCGCCAACAGCCTGGACTTCATCCTCAATACCGTGGCCGCGCCCCATGACCTGGACGCGTTCCTCAACCTGCTCAAGCGCGACGGCACCATGACCCTGGTGGGCGCGCCGGACAGTCCGCACCCGTCGCCCACGGTATTCAACCTGATCTTCAAGCGCCGCAGCCTGGCCGGCTCATTGATCGGTGGCATCCAGGAGACCCAGGACATGCTGGACTTCTGCGCCCGGCACGGCATCGTCTCGGAGATCGAGATGATTGATATCCAGGGCATCAACGAATCCTATGAGCGCATGCTCAAGGGCGATGTGAAATACCGCTTCGTGATCGATATGGACAGCCTCAAGCGCGAGATCCAGGCGGCCTGACAGCCCTATCCAAGAAGCCCGCTGTGGTGATGGGGCTTGTTGTGGCGAGGGGGCTTGCCGGAACGCCGTATCGCCCCCGCTGGGCTGCGCAGCAGCCCCAAAACCAGCCACTTCGGTATATCTGGCACAACGTGGTGAGGCGATTGGGGTGGCTTCGCCACCCAGCGCGGGGCAAGCCCGCTCGCCACAGAAAATCTGCGATCCACAGTAAGTTCCCACCTGCTGCAACGCCCCCCTCGCCACATATGACTACAACAACCGGCCCGCCGCCAATCAGCGGGTGCTGTAGGGCAACAGAAACGCCACGCTAAGCCCCGCCAGTGAAATCAAGCCAAACCACGCCACTGGCCCCATGGCCCAGCCCCCACACCTGCACGCTCACGGCAAAGCTGGCGGTCAGCAGCACCCAACCCATTCCCCGCAAGCCACACCGCAGCATGGGCGAGGGCAGGCGGTGCCAGAGCTGTTTGTAGTGCCGTTCCAAACCTAGGCATAAGCCGAGCATTCCAGCGCAGGCCAGCAACAAGGCGGCTATCAATGCCATCTCAGTTGACCTCCGCTACAGGTTGCTTGCCCACGCGCCGTGGGGCGCGCTCCTTGGGCGCCTGGTACAGCTTCCAGCACGGCCAGGCCAGCAGCAGGCCGAGGGCGACGCTGGTCAATTCCAGGTAGGCGTAATCACCCAGGCTCTCCCCCAGCAGACTCAGGGCCGGCAGGCCAATACACAGGGCGGCGGCCAGGCCCAGTTGCTCGCGCCAGGCATTGCGCCAGGGGCGGATAATCGCGTGGCCCAGGCTCAGCAGCCACACCAGGAAAAACACCCGCACCTCCCAGCCACCGCGCTGGGCCAGTTCCACCGGCAGCAAGCGGTTGGCCCACAGGAAGGCCACGCACGCCACCATCAACCCGGCCACCACCGCCACATTCAGGCGTTCGGCGATGTGGTAGAGCAGGGCGCCCACAGCCCCTTCGCCATCGTGTCGCCGCCGGCGCTTGACGGTAAACAGCACCACCCCGGTCGCCAGCATCGCGCAACTGGCCAGGCCGCAGGCAAAGTACAACCAGCGCATGGAGTAGCCGCCAAACTGGGCAAAGTGCAGGCCGGCCATGACTTTTTGGGTCAGCAGGCTTGGCCGGCTGACGGCGGGTTGGCGCAGGACTTCACCGCTGACCCCGTCAAACAGCATGCTCTGGCCCTTGGTCAGCTCGATGCGATTGCCCAGCACCGGGCGCGCCTCGATCCGCGCGTTGCTGCGTCCGGGATTGTGGATCGACAGACTGGACACCGGCCCCATGGCTCGCTCCGCTTCGGCCAGCAGGGGCCCAAGCGCCGTCAGCTCGGCCGCCTCGCTAGGCGTGGGGCGTTCGCCGCGCACCTGCTGTTCGGCGGGCGCACCGCGCAGGGCGCGGCCCAGGTTGTCGCGATCGCCATCGAACAGTGCATCCACCGCCGCCGGCATGTAGATCAGGTAGAAAATCACCAGCCCGGTATAGGTGATCATCAGGTGAAAGGGCAGTACCAGCACAGCCGTCGCATTGTGCGCATCCAGCCACGAACGCTGGCCCTTGGCCGGGCGGAAGGTGAAGAAGTCCTTGAAGAACTTCTTGTGAATCACAATCCCGCTGATCAGCGCCACCAGCATCGCCATGGCGGCCAGCCCGACGGTCCAGATCCCCAGGTCACGGGGCAGGTTGAGGGTGAAGTGGAAGCGGAAGAAGAACCCGCCACCGGCCGTTTCGCGCACGGCCAGGGGCTCGCCGGTGTGCGGGTCGAGCGCGGTGCCGCCGCCACGGCGTTGTTCGCCGGCCGATACTGTCAGGGTGTCGGAGCGCTCGCCGGGCAGGCCGATGTTCCAGGTCTTCGCCTCGGGATGCTGGCGCGCCAGATAGCCGAGGGCCTGTTGCGCGGCGGCGCTTTGCGACAGGCGGGTGGCGGGGATTTCCGGGCGCATCCAGCCGTCGATTTCCTTGTCGAACACCGCCAGGGTGCCGGTCAGGAAGATCGCAAACAGCAACCAGCCAAAAATCAACCCGCTCCAGGTGTGCAGCCAGGCCATGGATTGGGTCAGGGTCTTGTGTTTCATCCCAGCACCTCACGCCAGTGTGGCCAGAAGCCGATGGCGGCCAACGGCAGCGCCAGGGCCATCCCGGCCCACGCGCTCCAGGCGTTGCGACAGGCGAAGGCCCAGAGAATCGCCAGGGTGTAGATCAGGAAGGAGGGCAGGCTGGCGACCACCAGCGCGTCCACCTTGTCCATGGGCAACAGGCGCGCCAGGGCGGCGGTAAACGCATAGGTAAACAGGTAACCGCCGATCAGCGCGGCGACAATCCGCGAGAGTGTCGGCAACGCTTGGGATTTGCTTTTCATGGAGGGCTCATCAGCGTTAGACCTGTGGGAGCTGGCTTGCCTGCGATGCAGACGCCTCGGTCTATCAGGTAATTTTGAGGTGATGCCATCGCAGGCAAGCCAGCTCCCATACAAGCCGATCCCACATAGGTTGAGTGGTCACAAGAAATTCAGGGCTCGAATGCTAGTGATTCTCATGTGGGAGTAAACGCAATTTACAACTTATACACTTTGAGCCGCAGGTGCAGGCACAGCCCGGGTGTGGTGTTCTGCGCCCACAACTGACCGCCTTGCAACTGCACGATGCTGCGCGCAATCGACAAGCCCAGGCCATAACCGTCACCGCCCGGGCGGGCAGCATTGAGGCGGGTGAAGGGCAGGAAGATCTGTTCCAGCTTGTCGGGCTCGATGCCGTTGCCCTGGTCCTGAATGCACAGGTGCCAGAAATCGCCCTCAAGCACACCGGTCAAGCGCACCACACCCTGTTCGGGGGAATGGCGGATGGCATTGCGCAGAATATTTTCCAGGGCCTGGGCCAGGCCGTTGAGGTTGCCCAGTACCCAAACGCCTGCGGGCAGCTCGCAGCGCAGGCGCTCGCGTGACCAGCCGCTTTCAAAACAGGCGTCTTCGCGCAGCAGATCCCACAACGGCTCCATCTCCACCGCTTCCACTGGCATGCAGGGGCGTTCGGTATCCAGCCAGACCAGCTCCAGAGTGCTGCCGATCAGGCGTTCCATGCCTTGCACTTCGCGCTCCAGGCGCTGGCGCAAGGCACCCGGGTCGGGCTCGCGCTCGCCGGCCACCCGCAGCCGGCTCAAGGGCGTGCGCAGTTCGTGGGACAAGTCCCGCAGCAAGCGCCGTTGCAACACCACCGTGCTTTCCAGGCGCTCGGCCATATGATCGAAGGCCCGGGCCAATTCACCCAATTCATCGCGGCGGCGCGTCACCTGGGCCCCGACCCGTGAGGCCAGGTCCCCGGCGCTCAAGGCATTGGCCTGGCGCCGCAGGATCACCAGCGGCGAAATCAGCACCCGGTACAACAGCACGCCGAATAACAGCGCCAGGCCTGTGGGCAGTACCTGTTGCAGCAAGATGTACCAGCGCCCGTTGTCCTTGCGCGGGTCCAGATGCAAGGGCAGCTCCATCACCAACCGCGATACGCCATCGCTGAACGGGATATAAAACGTCGGCCGGCCACCGGGACGACCGACCGGCCAGTCGATCCGGCGGACGAAATCCAACTTGCGTCGCTCGATTGGGGTCAAGGCTTGCGAGGACAGCGACTGGTGGTCATGCACCACCACCGCCCATACCTGCTCGCGGGCCTGCAAGGTCTGCAGGAACGCGTCAACGCCCGCTGCGCCGTGCTCACGCAAGGCGGTTTCGGCCTGCTGCGCATAATCGACAAGCACCTGCCGGGTCGGGGCGGGCAACCTCGCGGTGGCTTCCAGCAGGCGCTGGCTCAAGTCCACTTGCAGGCTGACCACCAGCAGGCACAGCACGGCCAGCACCCCGCTGAGTTTCCATAGCAGGGAATGGCGGTTGGGCAGCTTCATGGGGCCAGCCGGGTCAGTAGGTAGCCGGTACTCCTGACCGTCTCCACGCGCCCGGCGGTGTAGCCGATGGCCTGCAACTTGCGGCGGATACGGCTGACATGCATGTCCAGGCTGCGATCATGCCGGGAGTAGGCTCGGTGCATCACCTGCTGGTACAGGAACGCCTTGGTCAGCACCTCATCGACATGGGCCACCAGGGTTTCCAGGACTCGATATTCGGTGGTGGTCAGGTCGGCCCACCGCTCATCGAGGCTGACATCGGTGCGTTGCTCGTCGAATGTCAGTTGCGGGTCCTCATTGCGCGCCGTGCCCGGCACCTCATGTTCATAGGCCACGCGGCGCAGGATCGCGTCGATGCGCACATCCATTTCCAGCATGCTGAACGGCTTGGGCAGGTAATCGTCGGCGCCCTGGCTGAAACCGGTGATGCGGTCCTGCTCGGCACCGAGGGCCGACATCAGGATCACCGGCACCCGTTGATGCCGGCGCAGTTGCGTGAGCACCTCCAGGCCGCTGCAGCCCGGCAGCATGATATCCATCAAGATCAGGTCGAAAGGTTGCGCGCGCACCAGTTCGACGATTTCGCCACCGCTCTGGCGCAACGTGACCTCGAAGCCACGCTGGCCCAGGTGGCTGTCCAGGTGGGCGGCGAGCACCGGATCATCCTCGACGGCGAGAATACGGCGCGCAGCGGGGAGCGAGTGGGGGGGGTGCATGGGAATTTCCTGCGAATGCGAATGTTTCTAAGTTGCGCATTCTGACAAAACTCTCGGCACATTCCTATTGATTGCGGTTTATTGCTGTATTTGCCGGATGATCCGGCAGAACACCGGATCATCCACATACGCCACATTGAGTCGGGTCCTGGGGCCCGCGCGCCCTTCGGCAAATCCTAGGGCTGACAAGGATCGTTTTTGTTCAACAGATTCCCCGTCGAATACCACACGCGCTGCGCCGCCGGTCCCAGATCCAGCGCCACCGGCGCATCCGCACGCCCTTCCAGCAAGGTCGGGTAAACCCCAGGCTTGAGCGGCGACTGGCAGACAATCGGCAACGACTGCACGGTGGTGAAATTCAAATCTACCGTCGACACCAATTGCGCCGCCGAAAACGGCGCCGGTGGCCCAGGCAGGGTGATGATTTCCTGGAAGTCCGGATCCTGGGCGATGTAGTGCGTCAGGTGCGCCTCATTGCCCCGGCCAAACAGGGTGTACACCAGCTGTTTAGGCCGATCGATGCCCAGGTTGAATGGCCGGTAGATCACCACCGATTCGACCGTTACCGGCACGTTGTCAAACAGCACCGGTCCCGGGGTGCCGCCGCCATCGTTGGAGTAGCCGTCAAAGATCGTGGCCTTGAACGAGGTCACTTCACCGGCCTTGAGCTGAGGCAGGGTGAACGTGTCGTTATCGACGTTGATCAGGTTATACGGCTTGCTCGGGTTGGCCGCGCGCAGCGCCTGGTACTTGGCCATTACGTCTGCGGGCAGGCTGGCCTGGAGGACGATCTGGTACATGTGCTTTTCCGTGGTGAACATTGGCATGTGGACCAGGAACAGGGTCTGCGAACCGACCATGAACATGCCGTGGTTGCCCGGCGCATCGGCATCGGCGCCGTTGCTGACGGCGTGCAGTTCATGGGGTGAATGGGCAAAGGCCAGCGGCGCGAGGGCCATCGACAGCGCAAGCAGTAGGGTTGCAAGGGAGCGTTTCATGGTTGGCCATCCTTGAGGGTTTCGAAGGCATGTACGCGCTTGATCAGGCTTTTTTGCTTGGCCGAATCGGCGTTGTTGAACAGGAACGAGAAGTCCGAGGCCAGGTTGCTGCTGCCGGCAATCGTCGCCTGCTGATGGCAGGCATTGCAGTCCATGCTCTGGACGTAGGTCTCCATGGTGGTATTGGCCACCGGTACGTTGCTATCGCTGATAAAGGCGCCATAGGACAGGGGCACCTTCGCACCCGCGCCCGGCTCCGGGTCCGGTGCGGTCGGGGCGGTGATCCACAGCACATTGACTAGCTTGTAGTACTGGAACACCGACTGGCCGTTGGTCTGCTGGGCGAAGCTGGCCTGCACGGCGCCGTTGAGCGCCTGTATGTCCGAAGGCAAGGGGTGTTCGCGGGTGGTCTGCACCGGCTGGTCGCGTGGATAGGGTTCGGTGCATTCGCGATCAGGGTGGTGCTGTTGGCACTGGATACGGGCTACGTTCGCCATGCACACGTCAGGACCACCGGTGCAGTTGGGATTGTAGAAGGTATAGCCGTCGGGCGGTGTCTGTTGCGCAGGTACTTGGCCTGGCTCTTGTACGTTGTCTACTTGCTCGAAGGTGGTCCAGATGAAGTTCGGTGAACTCTGGGTCTTGTTGATGATATGCAGGCCCACCAGGCCCACCACTTGTTGGGTGCATTGCAGGGTGGCGGGGTTCTTGAGCCAGGCCACGGTGGTCAGGTAGCGCCCGTAGAGCTGGGGTTTGCCAGTGAGGATGCGCCAGGCGGCCTTGAGCTCCAGGGCGCCCAGTTCTTCCTGGGGCAGGGGTTTTGTCGGCATCGAGCGCATCAGCTCGCCAGCGGGCAGGGACAGACCGGCCGGGTGATTGCCATCGCTGTTCTGTGCCACGGTCAGTTGGTTGGCGGCATCGTACAGCCCGTACTTGACGATATAGTCAAACTCGGCCTTGCCCACCTTGCGCTCGAAATACACCAGGTTGCCGGTCTGGTCCGTCAGCCAGCCACCGGCGGCTTCCATGATCGGGTCGGGAATCGACGCCAGGGTACCGCTGGACAAGTGGAAGCGATGCTTGGCGTTGGTCGCGCTTTCCGAGGTGGCGTTCATAAACTTGCGTGCGCCGACCGATAGCGCTTGCAGGCTGCCCTGGCTGCTGCAATTGGCCGGCACCAGGGTTTGCACCCCCCAATCACTGGGCTTTGGCGCGCCGGGCAGGAAAATCTCATTGGCGTCCTTGTAGCTGGCCCAGACCGGCGCCACGCTCATCGGTTGCCCGGCGGTGGTGGGTACGCCGAATTGCTTGACGGTGATCGTCCTGTCCGGTTCGCCCGCCAGGCTGGCATCGGCCGGCCATCCAGGGTTCACCGGCCAGTTCAGGGCAATGAACAATTGCCAGCCAAAGCAGTTCATAAAGCTCTGGCCGGTGGTGTTGAAGTTGTTGACCGGTAGAAACCCGCCGCTGTTTGGGTCGAACACCAGTTGCTGCTGGACGCAGTTATCGGCATCGGACGCGTGGGCCGAGGGCAGGAGAAACAGTGACAGTAGCGTGCCGACCAGCAGCAGACCACGTAAGCGAAATCTGTACATCATCGCGCTCCTTGCATGAAGGTGAAGCCTCTAGCCGTTGTGTAGGAGCCGGCTTGCCGGCGAAAAACCTGAGCGCACCGCTGGGCATCAGATACCCCGCGTTTTCGTTGAGGATTCTCGCTGGCAAGCCAGCTCCCACAGGGGGGTGGTGTTTGCCCTTAAAGGGATGGCACCAGCGCCAGCCCGGACTCCCAAGGGTGGTCCGCCGCGCTGACGTTATCCGCCTCGCCCGGATTGAGCGCGCGCACTGTCACCAGTCCCGGCGCCGCGTTTTTCGCGACAGTGATGGTCATGATGTAACCCTGGGTACCGCCCGCATTGGTCTGGCCCGGAATGGCCGAGGCGTCGGGCAGGAACTCCGTGACCTCTGCCGTGACCCCGGGGTTGTTGAACTGGATCCGTGCGGTGGCGGCGGTGGTCTTGAGGTCGGCGCCTTGTACCACCAGCGCGAATTGTCCGCTGGTGCCTGGGGCCAGCCAGGCCGGCAGGTCAGTGGGCGACTGGCCGTAGAACAAGTCCAGCGGCAACAGCTGCACCGGCCAGGGTTGTAGGCCATCGACCCGATCCTGCACGCAAAGCGATTGCTCCTGCGCGGTGCTCGGCATGGTGGTGACACTCAGGCCCACCAGCAATTGCTGGGCAATTACCCACACATAGTTCACCGGCTGGCCGTTGATGGTGATGTCGTTGATCGAGAACCCCGCACTTTCCGGGACCTCAAACACCGCCTGCAGGATCTGGTCAGAGCCGTTGATCGCCGATTTGGCGGTGCCGCGAGTAATGCGCCAGTACTGGCTCACATCCTGGCCTTGGGGGCCTTTCCATGCATTGAAGTTGGTCGGCTGTTGCAGGTACAGGGCGATGGGGTTGGTCAGGGAAATCCGGCTGGGGGTGGCCCCATCATTGGTCGCCTCATTGGCGGCAAAGCCGATATGGGGGTCGGAGTTGCGATAGTTCTGGCCATACTGCGCGCAGCAGATCAGGGCCTGGGCGCTCTGGCTGCTTTTCAGGGGGCGCATGATCGTGGCCGCCGCCGCCAGGTACACCTCGGCGCTGAGGGTGTTGGGCCCCGAGGTCAGGTGCATTGCGCCGCCGAACTGGCCGGGGGTGCAGGCAGTGCCGGAGTTCCATTTGTTGACCGTGTCGTAGGCCGGCAGGCCAGTGGTCGGGTCAATCACCGGGTCACCGGCCTTGCCGGTCTTGCAGTCGGCGGTGTAGCGCAGATAGAGATCTTGCAGTTGCACATTCGGGTCGATGTAGTCGCGATACAAGCCCAGCACGGCATTCGGATCGATGCGCCACATGGCCAGGAAGTACGCCGGGTTTTCACTGGTGAAGGTGATCTTGCGCATCTTGCCGTTGGTATCGCGCACGATCGACCATTCGCAGTATTCGTCCAGCCAGCCCCGTGGTCCGGAGGGCGAGAAGTCTTTGTATTTGCCGTTCCAGTCGATAGTCGGGCAGCGGGTCACTGGCAATTGCAGCAGGGTGCCTTTCTTGTCCGGGTCGTACAGGGTGTACAGGGTGCCGTTGATGGTGATCTGGCCGTTGTCGGTCAGCTCCATCACTTGTTGCAGGGTCATGGCCTTGTTGCCCAGTTGCGGAATCACCGCCGTGCCGTTGTTGTAGAAAAAGGTCCACAACCGGTTGGGGAAGGGTTGCCAGGTAATCGCCGGCAGGGTGGTGTCGCCATAGCCCTCGACCAGCGGGTTGTAATAGGCCGAGCGGGGCGCGTCATACAGGCCTGACCACGGGTTGCCGATGATCGCCGCTTCGGTCCAGCCGGTTATATCGTTGTTCCAGTCGGTTTCAAATTGCGGTAACTGGTCTTCCAGGCCCAGCTTGTCGTAGTCCTTTGGCGCTTGCCCAGCGGGGGAGGTGAATTGCTTGAAGGGCGTGCTCATGACAAATCTCCATGGGGGGTAGAAACGCAGCAGCAACCGGCACTCGGGGGAGGGTCGGCGAGGGTCTGGCGCGGGTCGTCCCACACCAGTTGGGCGATAAAGCCAGGCAGCGGCGCGTATTCTTGCGGCGCCAATACCCGGCCACTATCGAGATGGGTGACCAGCAGGCTCAACTGCACGGCGTCCGTGGGGCCAAGGTGCAACGCCGAGACACTGCGCGCGGCATTCAGCGCGCGGCAGACGCCGTGGGTGATGCAACGGCCCTTGTCATCCACCAACCCCATGCCGATGCGGCTGAAGCGCCCGACATAGTGCGGGTTATCCGCGTTGACCTGCTGTGGCGTGGCGTCGGGCTGGTTGAGGAAAACGTCGATCAGGTAGGTGTCGTGGGTGCAGCGCACATGGTCGAACACCACCCATGGGCCGCTGGCCTGGACCTGCTCCTGGACAGGCGCGGCACTGTGCGGGCAGCAGGTGTTCGCGCTGGCGCGCCGGGAGCCGAACGGTGGCGCCACCGGGGTGCCGTAGTCGTAGCCGATATGCCGGCTGTCCTGGGCCATATCGCCCAGGGTGGTATAGCGCCAGGCATCGGCACTGGTGAATGTGATCGACTCGGCCTGGCTGCCGGCAAACGGCTGGAGCAGGCACTGGGTGGTGTACTGCGCCGCCGGGTTGGCGCGGATCCAGATCTCCAGCACGCGATCGATATTGGCGTGGTAGGAGCAGAACACCGGGTCAAACGCGGTGTAGGCGTTATCGGCCATATCGCCGCCGATCCAGCCGTGATAGTTGTCGTGGGGCTGTTCAAACAGGCCATCGAAATTCAGTGTGCGGTTGGGGTACAGCTCGTCCTTTTGCGGTGGATCAAACACGGTGATATTGGCCCAGGGATACCCCGGCACGCCCTGGGGCTGGCTGAAGGTCCTGAATTTCAAGGCATCCACCACCTGCTGCTGGAAAATCCGGCTCATGCCAAACAGCTGGGTGCGCTTGAAGCGCTGCTGATCGCCCTGGGTGTAGAACAGCGGGTTGCGCTGCACGAAGCGGCAATCCACGCCCTCGACATTGCCTGAGGCACAGACTTTCGAGCGGCCATCCTTGGCCGCCGCATAGCGCAATGGGTTACGCCGCACTTCGCCGCTGTGCGGGTGCACATAGGTTTCATCGAGAAAGGCCTGGGGCAGGCCGGCCTGGGGGCTGCCATCAATACTGGCGTCCTCGGCCATCCAGTCCCAATACGGGATCGGGCAGTCGATCAAGGCTTCCAGGTACAGCAGGTAGGCGCGATGCCACAAGGCAAAGGCTTCCTGGTAATGCAGGCACCAGTTGGTATGGATATAGGCATAGCGCTGCCAGGGCGAGCCACTGTCCGGGTTGCCGATTAGCATCACGTCGTCGAGCCGCGCACGGTACAGGTCCAGTTGCTCCTGGCTCAGCGCGCGGATGTCCTGGCGCACACGCTTGACCGGGTGCGGCAGATCCGGAGGGGGGATGCGCTCGGCGATATCGAATGGCGAAAAGCTGTTCAGGCGCCAGCCCTGGTTGACCCACAGCCGGAAGGTTTCCAGGGCGTCGATGGGCCAGAATTGCCGGTCGTCCAGGGTCAACGGCATGTTGCGCGACGCCAGGTGCTGGTAGATAGTTTCGGACCAGGCCTTGACCGAGTCGGGGTCTTCCAGGAACACATCGTAGGCGTTCATGCAGCGCACCCACGAGCCTGCGACGTTGGCGCGATCTGCCGTTGGTATCCAGTAAGGCGCGGTGAAAAGCCCTTGGATATCAGCGGCCCATGTCGGTTTCGCGACTATCATAAGATCCCTCTCACGCGGCCCCAATGCTGGATTTTCCGGGGCTGCTAAGCTGGAGTTGATAGTAACGGGCCACTGTGCAGTGATTTGTGCAAATTGGCCGGCCTTTACGGCGGATTCATTGCAGTTTTCTCAAGGAAGAAGTGGAAATAATGACAGACGCCATGGATTTGAAAATTCTCGGCAAATTGCAGAAGGATTGCACCCAGAGCCTGGACCTGCTCAGCGACAGCGTGGGGTTGTCCTCGACCAGTTGTTACCGGCGCATCCGGCGCCTGGAGAGCGTGGGCATCATCAAGGCGAAAGTCGCGGTGCTGGATGAAAAAAAGCTGGGGATCCAGGTCACAGCGTTCTTTTTGATCAAGCTCGACAAGGACAGCAACGACATTGATCGCAAGATGCAGCACATCCTGGCCAACCACCCGGAGATTCAGGACTGCTACCTGATGACCGGGGAGTTTGATTTTGTGATGGTGGCCAAGTTTCGCGATGCCACGGAGTACACCGAATACATCTATCGGTTTCTCGACACTTATCGGGATATTCCGATCCGCACCTATTCGTCGACCTTGGTGGTGCGCACGGTGAAGAAGTCTTATGAACTGCCGCTGCAAGGCGTACAGCACCTTCCTCCAGACTTGTAGACGCCGGCTTGTATGGGAGCGGGCTTGCCCGCGATTACGGTAGATCAGTCAGCACCTGTTTTGGCTGACCCACCGCCATCGCGAGCAAGCCCGCTCCCACAGGGTTATGCGTTCGCTGTCATGATCCGCTTGTCTATCAGGCCGCGACAGCCTGAAGCTGCAAGCCACCCTCGACATCCTTGACCAATCCGCTGGCCAGCAACAACGGCAGTAAACGCTTGTGCAACTGCGGCTCGACAAACTCCTTTACCGTCTCCAGCGCCAAATCGCCACTGCCCGGCAGTTCGGCCTTGGTATAGGACAGCCAGGCCTTTTTCAACATCTGCAGCACATCACTGCCAGCGGTCAACGCAAAGCGCCGGTGGGTCACCTGGCCCTGGAAGTTGAAGCTGTGCTGATACTCGTAACCTTTCTCGTCACCCGCGCTGGCAACACAGCGCACGCAGGTGCAAGGGCCGTCGCCAAAGGCCGCCAGCAGATAGCTATTGAAGTCCACCACGGGCTTGAGCGACAGGCGCTTGTCCACTTCGAACAGGTCGCCGGTCATTTTTGCGTCGTTACTCAAGGTGCATTTCCTCGCAGGTCTACAGCTGGTTTTTCAAAGCGCGGCATCATACCAGCACGATCCGTGCTCATCGCGGGGTTTTCAAGAAGCGTTGTGCATGATCAGGATGGGGTAACAGGCAACTGTCGTATCGGCCAAAGAGCCTATAGCGGTTGCGTGCAATACGGTCATAGACCCAGTCGCGCAGTACCCGTGGCAGTACACGCAGCAGTTGTAGCGGCTGCCAGGCGGTGGGGAGCAGGGCGATGATCTGCAGAACCGCGCTGGAGCGTACCCAGTAGTGTTGGTCGCGAATCACCGCCAGGGTGTCGAATTGATCCAGGGGCAAGCCGGCCCAAGCGAGCAGCGCCTGGCCCTCGGGCGACTGGACTGCCGCCAGGCGAATACGCCGGTGGCGGTCATGGCGGATCAGGAACCTTACCCAGCCATTGCACAGCTTGCAGACCCCGTCGAACAGCACCACTGTCTCACCTTGACTGAGCAAGGGGGGCGGGAGTCGGGCGGGTAAAGGAACCGGGCATAAGGGTGGGTCCAATGAGGCTCTGGGGCCCCGGATCATACCCCATCTTAACCATCCCTCCGGCCAGCCAGCTTCTACACGGAGCTTTGGCCCAAGCGGCTCTTGATCCAGTCATACAGATTATTGCCCTCACTCGACAACTCGCTGTTGGCCCGGCGGCACAGGTAATACTGGCGTCCGTCATCCACCGGCAAGTCGAACAGTTGCACCAATTCACCCCGGGCCACCAGGGGCGCCACCAACGGTGCACGCAGCAGCGAGCAGCCAAGGCCGGTGAGGGTGGCGACCAGGGTCAACTGGCCGTCCTCCAGCAACAGACCATTGTGCGTGTTGCTGTGACTGGCCTCAGCGACATCGAACCATTGTCCCCAGGTGCCGCGCTCTTCGTCGTGCAGCAGTGGCAGCTCGCTGAGGGCTTGGGGGCTGTCGATAGGGCCGTGGCGCTGCAGGAATTGGCGGCTGCAAAACGGCGTGACCGCGCCGCTGATCAGTGGCTCGCTGTGATAACCCGGCCAGTGCCCGGTGCCGAAGCGGATCGACAGGTCGGCGGCATCGCTGGGGTAGCTGCGGTGGTTGGCGTAGGTGATGTTGATGTCCAGCGCCGGGTTGTCGCTCAAAAACTGCGGTAGGTTTGGGATGAACAGGTTGGTGGCGAACATCGGGATCAGGCTGATGGTGACCTGGCGTGTCGCGCTTTTTTCCCGCACGTGCTCGGTGGCGCTGCGCAGTACCGCGAATGCCGAGCGAATCGCCCGGTAGTACTCGCGACCTTCTTCGGTCAGGCCCAGGTTGCGGCCTTGGCGCATCGTCAGGGGTTGTTGCAGGAAGCTCTCGAGCAAGTGCAGTTGATGACTGACCGCCGAGGGCGACACCCCCAGTTCGCGGGCGGCGGCATTCACGCCACCATGGCGGGCAAAGGCCTCGAAGGTGCGCACGGCACGTAAAGGTGGATCGTTAGCTAACTGTTCTAAATTATTCATGTGTTGAATTAAATACCAAGTAAAAAAGATAAATAAAGCGGCGTTAGCGTGGAAAAAAATGCCGTAAATAGGGCGTTTGGTATTTGGTATAAACATATTCCTTTCAGATATTTGATAAAAACAGAATAAATAACTAGTGTTCCGCGCTCGGGCTTTTAGTCGATGCGCCCTGGCATCGACGTTTTTGTATATGGAGTTGATGGTTCTCATGGATGCGTTTATCCAGCAACTGCTTAACGGCTTGCTGTCGGGCAGTCTCTACGCGCTAGTGGCCTTGGGTTACACCATGGTCTACGGCATTTTGCGGATCATCAACTTTGCCCACGGCGATGTGTTGATGATTGGCGCGCTGGTGGGCCTGTCGGTGATCCGTGTACTGCAAACGACCTGGCCGGATATGCCACCGGTGCTGTTGCTGTTGGCGGCGGCGATGATTGCCATGGCCTTTTGTGCAGTGCTGGCGGTAGTGATCGAGCGCATTGCCTATCGGCGCTTGCGTAACGCCCCGCGCCTGGCGCCGTTGATCAGTGGTATCGGCGTGTCGCTGTTGTTGCAGACCGTCGCCATGTTGGTCTGGACCCGTAACCCGCAGATGTTCCCGCAATTGCTGCCTCTGGAACCCATCGAAGTACTGGCCGGCGATGCCACCCATGCCGCCGTGACCAATGCCACCGCGCTGACCACCATTGGCGTGGCGTTGAGCCTGATGGTCGGGCTGCTGCTGTTGGTTGAGCGCACGCGCTTTGGTCGGGCCATGCGCGCCGTGGCCGAGAACCCGCAAGTGGCGAGCCTGATGGGCATCAACCCCAATCGCATCATCGTCATGACCTTCGCCATCGGCGGCGCCCTGGCCGCGCTGGCGGGCATCATGATGGCCAGCAACTATGGCAGCGCGCACTTCTATATGGGCTTTTTGCCCGGCATCAAGGCGTTTACCGCAGCGGTGCTGGGCGGTATCGGCAACCTCAAGGGGGCCATGCTCGGCGGCCTGCTGCTGGGGCTGATCGAAGCCCTGGGCACCGGCTACCTCGGGGCCGCCACCAACGGCGTGTTTGGCAGCAACTACCAGGATGTGTTCGCCTTTATCGTGTTGATCGCGGTACTGGTGTTCCGTCCCCAAGGGCTGTTGGGCGAACGATTGGCGACCCGCGCATGAGCCTGGCAACCGCTGTGAGTCCTTCGAGCAAACGCGCCAGCCTTGGCTTGTTGCTGTTTGCCCTGGCCCTGGTGTTGGCCCCGTGGATTGTCGGGCATGCCGGCGGCAATACCTGGGTGCGTACCCTGGATTTTGCCCTGCTGTACATCATGTTGGCCCTGGGCCTGAACATCGTGGTGGGTTATGCCGGCCTGCTGGACATGGGCTTTATCGCCTTCTACGCGGTGGGCGCCTACCTGGCGGCATTGCTCTCGTCGCCCCATCTGTTGCAACAGTTCCCGGCCTTGCTGGCGCTGATGCCCGAGGGCATGCACACCTCGATCTGGCTGATTCTGCCGCTGGCGGCGCTGCTGGCGGCCGGGTTCGGAGTGATCCTCGGCGCGCCAACCCTGCGCCTGCGCGGCGACTACCTGGCCATCGTCACCCTGGGTTTTGGCGAGATCATCCGCATCCTGCTGCGCAATCTGGACCGCCCGGTGAACCTCACCAACGGCCCCAAAGGCATCGCCCAGGTTGATCCGGTGACGCTGCTGGGGGTCAACCTGGGACGCACCCAGGAACTGTTCGGCCTGCGCTTGCCCTCGGTCTACCTCTATTACTACCTGTTCGCCGCGCTGGTGGTGCTGATCCTGTTTGCCTGCATCCGCCTTGAGCGCTCGCGCATCGGCCGTGCGTGGATGGCGATCCGCGAGGACGAAGAGGCGGCCCAGGCCATGGGCCTCAATACCCTGCGCCTGAAGCTGCTGGCGTTTGCCATTGGCGCGGCGTTTGGCGGTATCAGCGGGGCGCTGTTTGCCTCGTTCCAAGGCTTTGTTTCACCGGAATCCTTCACCCTCAATGAGTCCATCGCCGTGCTGGCCATGGTGGTGCTCGGCGGCATGGGGCATATCCCCGGGGTGATTCTGGGCTGCGTGTTGCTCGCGGCCCTGCCCGAAGCGTTGCGCGCCAGCATGGGCCCCTTGCAGCAGGCGCTGTTTGGCCAAGTGCTGGTGGACCCGGAAATTATCCGCCAGCTGTTCTACGGCCTGGCGCTGATTCTGGCGATGCTGTATCGACCCGCCGGCCTCTGGCCGAGCCGCACAGGAGGTGCACCTTGAACCATCCGTTATTACAGATCGAGAAGGTCAATAAACAGTTTGGCGGCGTGGCCGCGCTCGATGACGTGAGCTTGAGTATCGAGGCCGGGGAAATCTACGGCCTGATCGGGCCCAATGGCGCCGGCAAGACCACCTTCTTTAATGTGATGACGGGGCTGTACACCCCGGACTCCGGGCGCTTTCAACTCGACGGCCAGGAGTACCAGCCCACGGCGGTGCACCAGGTGGCCCGCGCCGGCATCGCGCGCACGTTCCAGAACATCCGCCTGTTCAACGCCATGAGCGCCCTGGAAAACGTTATGGTCGGGCGCCATGTGCGCACCCATAACGGCGTGTGGGCGGCCTTGAGCGGGCATTCGCGCGGGCGCGAGGAAGAAGCGCAGACCCGCGCCCACGCCCACCGCCTGCTGGCCTATGTCGGCCTGGCCGGGTTTGCCCACTACCGCGCCGACAGCCTGTCCTACGGCCACCAGCGGCGCCTGGAAATTGCCCGTGCCCTGGCCACCGAACCGCGCCTGCTGGCCCTCGACGAGCCGGCTGCCGGGATGAATGCCAGCGAGAAAGTGCAACTGCGCAGCCTGCTGGAAAAAATCCGCGATGACGGCCATACCTTGCTGCTGATCGAACACGACGTGAAGCTGGTGATGGGCGTGTGCGACCGCATCAGCGTGCTGGACTACGGCCGCGTGATCGCCGTGGGGGCGCCTGCCGAAGTGCGCCGCCACCCGCAAGTGATCCAGGCCTATCTGGGAGCTGGCGCCCATGTCTGAAGCGTTGTTGCAGATTGACGGCCTGAAGGTGCGCTACGGTGCGATCGAGGCGGTCAAGTCCCTGGACCTGCATATTGATGAAGGTGAACGGGTCACGCTGATCGGCGCCAATGGCGCCGGCAAAAGTTCCAGCCTCAAGGCCCTGACCGGGTTGCTGCCGGCCGCCGCGGGGCAGATCCGCTTTGCTGGCCGTTCGATCCTCAACCTGGCGCCCCATGAGCGCCTGACCCTGGGCATCGCCATGGTGCCGGAAGGGCGTGGCATTTTTGCGCGCATGAGCGTGCTGGAAAACCTCCAGGCCGGCGCATTCCTGCGCCGCGACCCACAGCAAGTCAACCTGGAAATCCGCCAGTTGTTCGAACACTTCCCGCGCCTGGAAGAGCGCTTGCAGCAGTCGGCCGGCTTGCTCTCCGGTGGCGAGCAGCAGATGCTCGCCCTGGCTCGTGCGCTGCTGTCCAAGCCCCGCCTGCTGGTGCTCGATGAGCCGTCCATGGGCCTGGCGCCGATCATGGTCGAAAAGCTGTTCCAGGTGATCGATGATGTGTGCCGCCAGGGCATGACCCTGCTGCTGGTGGAGCAGAACGCACGCCTTGCACTGCAAGTGACTGACCGCGCCTATGTGATGGACACCGGGCGCATCAGCCTCAGCGGTGCCAGTGACCAATTGCTCGACCACCCCGAGGTGCGCAGTGCCTACCTCGGTGAATAACCCCATAACAAACGCCACCGGACGCCCGGCGTGTTTCGCCAACCCCACAGGCCATGAGGGCCTGATGAGAAACAGGAAAAAACCATGAACAAGACTGCCCCCTTCAAACGCGTACTGCTGTTGAGCCTGGCCCTGAGCGGCGTGGCCCAGGCCGACCAGACGGTACTGATCGGCCTGGCCGGACCCTTGACCGGTCCGTCGGCGCGGATCGGCAAAGACCTGGAAAACGGCGCGCAACTGGCCATTGACCAGGCCAACGCCAAGCATCCGAAAATCAACGGCGAAGCGGTGACCTACAAGCTGGTGTCCGAGGACGACCAATCCGACCCACGCACCGCCGTCACCGTCGCCCAGCGTCTGGTGGACGAAGGCGTGGTCGGCGTGGTCGGCCACTGGAACACCGGCACCAGCATCCCGGCGGCACGGGTCTACCATGACGCCGGGATCGCCCAGGTCGCGCCGGTGGCCACCGGTCACGCCTACACCCAGCAAGGTTTCGACACCAGCTTGCGGATCATGGGCCACGACGATGACGGCGGCCAGGTCGCCGGCGACTATGCACTCAAGACCCTCAAGGCGCAGCGCATCGCCGTGATCGACGACCGCACCGCGTTCGGCCAGGGCCTGGCGGATCAGTTCGTCAAATCCATCGAGGCCGGTGGCGCCAAGGTGGTTGCCCGCGAATACGTGGACGACAAGACCATCGACTTCAGCGCGGTACTGACCAACATCCGCGGGCAAAACCCCGACCTGATCTTCTTTGGCGGCGTCGACTCCCAGGCTGCACCGCTGGCCCGGCGTATCAAGCAGTTGGGGATCAAGGCGCCATTGATGGGCGCCGGCGGCTTTGTCAGCCAGACCTTCCTGCAACTGGCACAGAACGAAGGCGAGGGCGTGATCGCCCTGGAACCGGGCCTGGCCGTGGCGCAGATGCCAGGTGGCAAGGCATTTGAAGAGGCCTACAAGGCGCGCTTCAAGAGCAACATCGAGCTGCATGCACCCTTCGCCTATGACGGTGTGGGCGTGCTGATCGCCGCCATCGAGCAGGCCAACTCCACCGATCCGCAGAAGTACCTGCCGGTACTGCGTGCCATCAGCTACCCGGGTGTAACCGGGACCATTGCTTTTGATGCCCAGGGCAATCTGCAGAATCCGTCGTTCACCGTTTACCAGGTCAAGGCCAATCAATGGCAACCGGTGAGCGTGGCCGGCGGCAAACAGTAACGCGCTCGATATCAAATGTTGGAGACTCAAATGTGGGAGCTGTCGAGCCCAGGCGAGGCTGCGATGGGATCACTGCGGTGTATCTGCTACACCGCAGTGCCTGCATCGCAGCCTCGCAGGGCGAGACAGCTCCCACATTCGGATTTCCCACATTGGAGCTTCGCAGCCATTTGAATGAGGCACACCATGAGCAAACTGGAAGGTGAACTGGGCATCCTGGCCCGCCGGCGCATCGAAGCCGAGATCATCAAGCCGATCTACGAAATCCTCGTGCGCGAGCAGGGCAAGGCCTTTGCAGCAGCGGTGATTGGCGAAGCGGTGGGCAACGCCGCGATCCAGGCCGGCAAGCACTTTGCCGCCCAGGAAGAGCAGGGCGCCGACCTCAAGAGCTTCGTTGAGCTGCAAGTGCTGTGGGAAAAGGACGACGCGCTAAAAGTCGAAATCATCGCCAGCGATGCCGAGCATTACGACTATGACGTCAAGCGTTGCCGCTATGCCGAGATGTACCACGAGATGGGCCTGGGCGAGATCGGCCACCTGTTGTCGTGCAACCGCGACGAGCTGTTTATCGTCGGCTACAACCCGAATATTGAATTGACGCGCACCCAGACCATCATGGGCGGCGCGCCAAGCTGTGACTTCCGCTACCACGCCAAGCCCCAGGAGCCGCGCTCGTGAGCGCCCTGGCGCGGGTCAACGGTGAGCGCCTGTGGGACTCGCTGATGGAAATGGCGCAGATCGGCGGAACGCCCAAGGGCGGCGTGTCGCGCCTGGCCCTGACCGACGAGGACCGGCGCGGGCGTGACCTGTTCGTGGCCTGGTGCACGGCGGCCGGGTGCAGCATTCGTGTGGATGCCATGGGCAACATCTTCGCCCGTCGCGCCGGTCGTCATGACCATCTGGCCCCGGTGCTGACCGGTTCCCACGGTGACTCGCAGCCCGCTGGCGGCAAGTTCGATGGCATCTACGGCGTGCTGGCCGGCCTGGAAGTGCTGCGCACCTTGAACGACCTGGGCATCGAGACCGACCGGCCAATCGAGGTGGTCAACTGGACCAACGAAGAAGGCTCGCGCTTTGCCCCGGCGATGATTTCCTCGGGGGTGTATGCCGGGGTATTCGACCTCGAATACGGTTTGTCCCGCGAAGACAAGGCCGGCGTGACCATCGGCCAGGCGCTGCAACAGATCGGCTACGCCGGCCCGCACCCCGTGGGCGGCCAGGCGGTGCATGCGGCGTATGAACTGCATATCGAGCAGGGCCCGATCCTTGAAGCCCAGAACCTGACCATCGGCGTAGTCACCGGTGCCCAGGGCCAGCGTTGGTATGAAGTCGAGCTGAGCGGCCGCAGCGCCCATGCCGGCACCACGCCGATGGATCACCGCCTGGATGCGCTGCTGGGCTTTGCCCGGGTGGTGGAGGCGGTCAACCAGATCGGCCTGGCCCAAGGCGCCGAAGGGCGGGCGACGGTGGGCATGGCCAATATCTTCCCCAATTCGCGCAATGTGGTGCCGGGGCGGGTGTTCTTCAGTGTCGAGTTCCGCCATCCTGATGAGGCGGTGCTGGGCGTGCAGGACCGGCAACTGCACGAAGCCGTGGCGCGGATCGCCGATGGGATTGGCCTGCAGGCCAGCGTCAAACAGATCTTCCAGTACGCGCCGATTGCCTTCGACAAGGATTGCGTGGACGTGGTGCAGACCGCAGCCCAAGCGCTGGGCTATAGCCATCGGCGGATGATTTCCGGCGCAGGGCATGACGCCTGCTACCTGAACCAGGTCGCGTCGACGGCGATGATCTTTGTACCCTGTGTGGATGGCCTGAGTCATAACGAGGCCGAAGAGATCCACCCGCAGTGGTCCACGGCCGGGGCGGATGTGTTGTTGCAGGCGATTCTGGCTTCGTCGCGTGAGTGATGGATGGGAGCGTTCAGCCACCACCTCTGTAGGCTGATGCACCGCTATCGCAGCATCGGTATCTACGCAACTTTCAGAACCTGACGAACTCTCCCTGTGGCGAGCGGGCTTGCCCCGCGCTGGGCTGCGAAGCAGCCCCAAAACCAGCTGCTACGGTGTATCTGATATACCGCATTCGGCTTACTAGGGCTGCTTCGCAGCCCAACGCAGAGCAAGCCCGCTCGCCACAGGGAGAGTTCGTCAGGTTCTGAAAATTATGTAGATACCTATGGCTATCGCAGGCTTGCCCGCGATAGCGGTAGTTCAGTCACCCCCCGTGATCCGCCCAAACAGCCCGCCCATCACCTGCAACAACCGATCATCCGCGCCAGCCGCACCTATCACTTGCAACCCCACCGGCATGCCCCTCACGTGTCCCACCGGCAGGCTGATCGAGGGTAGGCCAGTGAGGTTCCAGGCACTGGTATGGCTGAGTACGGCGGCGCGTACATCAATGTCCTGTTCGCCAACCCGCACCTGGCGCGCATTCACCGCTGTGGCGGTAATCGGCACAGTGGGTGAAACCAGCAAGTCATAGTCTTCGAACAAGCGCGCCATCGCTGCTTTGTACTGCGCCTGGCTGGCCTGTGCGCGCATGTATTGCCAGCCTCTGACCTCGCCCGACACCTCAAGGCGCTCGCGTACTTCCTGGTCAAATTTGTGCGGCGCATCGCGCATGCGTTCGGCATGTACCGCAAAAGCCTCGGCACGTTGCAAGGTCTGCAAGGTGTCCTTCATTCCAGCCGCCATTGTTTGCAGCGCGTCAGTTTCCTGCAGTGCGTCGCCAAACAGTTGCTGCGCCGCCCGGTAGACCTGCTGATACAGCTCGGCATCCACCGGGCCGAAGCTGTCGCAGGTGATCCAGCCTACGCGCAACGCTTGCGGCGTGGCCGCAGGCAAGCACGCGCGTCCTGCCAGTACTTCGAACAACAGGCGTGCATCTTCAACGTGGTTGGCGATGGGGCCGACGTGGTCGAGGCTGGACGCGAGCGGGAACACCCCGTCCAGCGGCACGCTGGCAAACGAGGGCTTGAAGCCGACCGTGCCGCACAAGGCCGCCGGAATTCGGATCGAGCCGCCGGTGTCGGTGCCCAGTGCCAGCGGCACCATGCCGCTGGCCACCGCCGCCGCGCTGCCGGCGCTGGAGCCACCGGTGATGCAGCGCGCATCCCACGGGTTGCGCGTCGCGCCTTGCAGCGAGCGGTCGCCAGTTGGGCCGTAGGCGAATTCATGGGTCAAGGTCTTGCCGATAATCACCGCCCCGGCCTCGCGTACGCGTTGCACGCACAACGCATCGTGGCTGGGTTTGAAGCGGTCGAAATGCGCTGAACCGTAGGTGGTGATGTAGTCAGACGTGTCGATGTTGTCTTTGACCGCTATCGGCATGCCCTGCAGCGGGCCCAGGTCCACGCCTTGGGCAAACAGCGCGTCGACCTTGCGGGCCTGGGCCAGTGCCACGGCGGCATCGACGTGAACGAACGCATTCAACGCCGGGTTCAAGCGCTCGATGCTGTCCAGCGCGGCCTGCGTCAACTCGACACTGGTCAGGCTGCCGGCACGCAGGCGCGCGGCCAGCGTGATGATCGATTGACCAAAAAAGTATCCAGCGTGGGTAGGCTTCACCAGGCTCATAAATACAACTCCATCAAACAGCAGCAGGTTGAGAGGACGGGGCAACCTGACGCCCGCCCGGGCGCACCATCAGCATTGCGCTCATGCCCAGCGCCGTGGCCACGGCGGCAGCCACGAACATCGATGAATAGCCGTAACGCACGGTCAGGTAGCCGGTCAGCATGGGGGCGATAAACGAAGCGGTGTTGGCGATAAAGTGCGTCATGCCGCTGTAGGCACCCACCCGATTGGACGGCGCAGTGTCGATGACCACGGCCCAATAGACGGAGTTGGGCAGGGCATTGAGCGCGTTGGCCAAGGTCATCAGGGCAATCACACCCCATACAGTCTGGGCCTGGGAAACCATGATGAAACACAAGGTTGTCAGCAGCAGGCAGGTCGCGGCCAGCCAGCTGCGGGCGACTTTCAGGTTGCCGGTGCGACGCAGCAGCAAGTCCGAAATCTTGCCGCCCAGCAGCACGGTGAAGCAGGCGCCGGTCCACGGGATCATGCCCATGTACCACAGCGACGACAGGTTGTAGTGGAACTCGTCCTGCAGGTATTTGGGGGTCCAGGTCAGCAGCAGGAAGGTCACGTACACAAACGAGAAGTAACCGACGGCGTTGAACAGCAGGTCCTTGTTCTTGAAGAAGTGCCAGATCGGCGCAACGCTGGTGGTGGGCGTCGACGCATTGGCGGCCTCGGCGCGCTCTTTGCGCAGGAAGTCGAGTTCGGCCTTGGATACGCGCGGGTTTTCATCCGGCGTGTTGGTGAAGCGCGTCATGAAAAACACCAGCAGCGCCAGGCTGACCACGCCCAACACCACGAACATGCTGCGCCAGCTGCCGGTCAGGGTTTGCAAGCCTACAGCCACGGGCGCGGTGAGCAGTGCGCCCAATGGGGTGCTCAAGAGGCCGACCGCAACCACAAAGCCGCGCTCCTTGGGCGTGGCCCAGTTGGCCACGCTCTTGTTGATCACCGAGTAGGCCGGACCCTCGGCAAAGCCGAACAGCACGCGGATCGTGGCGAAACCGGCCATGGCCGAGCCGCCGAGAAACGCCAGCCCGAAGTCGCCGGCAAATGCCGTGGCGATTTCGAAGATCGACCAGGTGCCACCGGCGATCAGCCAGATGCGCTTGGCTCCAAAGCGGTCGGCCAGAATGCCGCCGACCAAGGCCCCAAGGATGTAGCCGTAGCCGAAGTAGCCCAGGACATTGCCCCAGTCGGCTTTGTCGAAACCATACTCGGGAAGGATGCTCGCCGACGCATAGGCAATCGCGCCACGGTCGATGTAGTTGAGCAAGGCCATAAGCATGATCAGGAAGAAAATCTGGTAGCGGAAAGACGGGATAGCGGGGCTGTTCATAGGGATCTGACTCTTCAAAATGATGGCAGAAGTCAAAAAGTCGGCCGCGTCCGGCGTATTTTTATTGGTTTGCCCAAACGTTTGGGTTGGCGAAATGTAAGGCCGTGAAAAATTTTAGTCAAACGTTTGGGTAAAGATTTATCTGCGGCTACGCCACGCCCGTTCGGGTAGAATCTGCGCGCTCAATAAACAGACAGTTGGAAGCCCTTAAGACATGTCGAGCCAATCTCGCCCAGCCACCTTGAAGTCCATGGCGACCGCACTTGGCGTGCATGTTTCCACGGTGTCCCGGGTACTCAATGGCGACCCGGCCGGGGTCGAGCGAGCGGCGTCTGCCGAAGTGGTGGCGCGTATCCGGGAGTTGGCAAAAGAGCTGGATTATCGGCCGAACACGCAGGCATCTAGCCTGAAACTGCGCAAAAGCCAGGAAATCTGTGTGCTGATGCCGCGCCTCACCGACCTGGTGATGGCGACCATTTACGACAGCATCGACAGTGCGGCCGAACAGGCCGGCTACCTGACCTTCGTTTCCAATACCGACGACCAGCAACCCCGCCAGATGGCCCGTGCCGAACATGCCTTGCGCCGCTCGGTGGCCGGGCTGATCGTCGGCGACTCACATGTCGGCGAAAGCCAGCCACTGTTGGAACTGCTGGCGCGCAAGCACATTCCCTACGTACTGGTCAGTCGCCAGATTGCCGGGCATCTGGCGGCGTGCAGCGACGATGAACGTGGCGGCTGGTTGGCGGCCGAGCACTTGTACCAGTTGGGCTGTCGCGATGTGGCCATTCTGGCGGGCGAACGGCATGCCTCCACCGGGGCTGATCGCACGCGCGGGTTTACCCGTTATTACCGGGAGCAAGGCATTACGCTGCGCCCGGAATGGACGCTCAATGGTCCTTTTGACAGCCTTACCGGGCACCGCCAGGGCGAGTACCTGTTGGGGCTCAACCCACGGCCCCAGGCGTTTTTCGCGGTCAATGACTTCCTGGCCATCGGTTTGATGGGGGCCGCCCGTGACAAGGGCCTGATGCCGGGCAAGGACATTGCCGTGGTGGGCTTCAACGACATACCACTGGCCAATGAACTGATGGTGCCCCTGACCAGCGTGCGCCTGCCCCTGGCAGACATGGGCAGGCATGCGGTGGAGCTGCTGCTCAAGCGCATCGAGGGCGAGGCGTGCGAGTCGATCATGGTGGCGCCGCAGTTGCAGGTGCGGGCGAGCTCGTCTTTGTTGCGCTGAAGCCACTACCTCTTCGACATAGCGCTGTCGCGCAGCAAACTGGCCCCTTGTGGCGAGCGGGCTTGTCGGAACGCCGCATCGCCCGCGTTGGGCTGCGTAGCAGCCCTAAACCCGGCTATCGTGGTTTATCTGAAGAAACGCGGCGGGCTTTTTGGGGGCTGCTTCGCAGCCCAACGCGGGCGATGCGGCGTTCCGACAAGCCCGCTCGCCACAGGGGAAGTCGTAAGTGTCTGAAAGTTGTGTAGATACCAATGGCCATCGCGGGCAAGCCCGCTCCCACAGGGGATTGTGCGAGGCCAACCCTCGGGTCAATCCAGTCAGCGAAAAAAATTCCCCCGGCGTCGCATCGAACTGTTGTCGAAACGCGGCGATAAACGCCGAAACCGACTCATACCCACACCCCAGCGCCACGTCCGTCACCCGTTCGCCGCGTTCCAGGTCGGGTAGGGCGCCAAGCAGCCTCAGCCGCTGGCGCCAGGCACGAAATGTCAGGCCGGTATCGCTCACAAACAACCGGCTCAGGGTTTTTTCACTGACCCCCAGCCGCTGGCTCCACTGCCCCAGTGTGGTGGCCTGTTCGGGGTGCAGGCTCAGGCTGCGATAGATCTGGCGCAACCGGCTGTCCAGCGGCAACGGCAACATCAGGTCCACCTGCGGCGCGGCGGCCAATTGATCGAGCAGCACTTGGGCCAGGCGCCCATCAGGGCCCTCTTCGGCATATTCCACCGGCAATTCGCTGAAACGGCGGATCAACTCGCGCAACAGGTCGCTCACCGCCAGCACCTGGCAGCGCTCCGCCGCCCAGGCGGTCACGCTGCAGTCGAGGTACAGACTGCGCATTTCGGTGTGTGGCGAACTGAACACCCGGTGTGGCATGCCTGCCGGGATCCACACCGCCCGTTGCGGCGGCGCCACGAAGCGCCCGGCACTGGTCTGGATCTCCAGCACCCCGGAAATCGCATACGACAACTGCACCCACGGATGGCTATGGCGGCGGGTCAGGGCGCGGTTGGGCAGGGATTCGGTGCGGCCATACACCGGGCGCGGCAGGCTGGAGAGCCCAGGAATACTGCGGCGAACGGCCTTGTCGTGTCCTTTTGGCGGCATTTACTGGCTCATTGGCGTTAGTCGGTAACAAGCCGTTACGTTAGAGTCGGCATGACGCCCTGGCAACCCCTGGAAAGAACAGCCCATGACCCGCCCCCGGTTTTTACCCGATAACTTCACCCTGACCTTGATTGCCACGGTGGTCCTTGCCTCTTTGCTGCCGGTCAGCGGCCAGGCCGCAGTGGCGTTTGGCTGGGTGACCAATCTGGCCATCGCGCTGCTGTTTTTCCTGCATGGCGCCAAGCTATCACGCCAGGCCATCGTTGCCGGCGCGGGGCACTGGCGTTTGCACCTGTTGGTGTTCAGCCTGACCTTCGTACTGTTTCCGCTGTTGGGCCTGGCGCTCAAGCCGTTGCTGTCGCCGATGATTGGCAAAGATTTGTACATGGGCATGCTTTATCTGTGCGCGCTGCCGGCCACGGTACAGTCGGCGATTGCCTTTACGTCGCTGGCGCGGGGCAATATCCCGGCGGCGATTTGCAGCGCGGCGGCGTCCAGCCTGTTCGGGATTTTCCTTACGCCGTTGCTGGTGACGCTGCTGCTCAATGTGCATGGCGACGGTGGCTCCACCGTGGATGCGATCCTCAAGATCAGCGTACAACTGCTGCTGCCGTTTATCGCCGGGCAGATCGCCCGACGCTGGATCGGCGAGTGGGTGGGGCGTAACAAGAACTGGCTGAAGTTCGTCGACCAGGGCTCGATCCTGCTGGTGGTCTTCGGCGCATTCAGTGAAGCGGTCAATGAAGGTATCTGGCATCAGATCCCGTTGTGGGAATTGGCCGGTCTGCTGGTGGCCTGTTGCGTCTTGCTGGCACTGGTGCTGGTGGCGTCCGCGCTGTTGGGCAAGGTCTTTGGGTTCAACCAGGAAGATCGCATCACCATCCTGTTCTGCGGCTCGAAAAAGAGCCTGGCCACGGGCGTGCCGATGGCCCAGGTGTTGTTTGCCGGCAGCACCATGGGCGTGTTGATCCTGCCTTTGATGCTGTTCCACCAGATCCAGTTGATGGTCTGTGCGGTGCTGGCCCAGCGCTATGCCAATCGCCCGGAGTCCATTCCCGAGATCATGGCGCAAGTCGATCCCTGAACCATCGTGTTACTATTTTTCCGCGCTGCTCAAGGGCTGGCATCGGGCCGTCAGGATCAGCGCGCAACAGAGTAAAACGACCTGTCGATGAGTACTTCCACCGCAACCCCCGCCGCCAACTGGCAACCGGTCATCGCCCTGGCGTTGGCCGCCTTTGTATTCAACACCACGGAATTCGTGCCGGTCGGCTTGCTCAGTGCCATCGGTGCGAGCTTCGACATGCCCATCGCCAAGGTCGGTCTGATGCTGACCATCTATGCCTGGGTGGTGTCATTGACGTCGCTGCCGGTGATGTTGCTGACCCGTAATATCGAGCGGCGCAAGTTGCTGATCGTGTTGTTCGGCATGTTTATCGCCAGCCATATCCTCTCCAGTGTGGCCAACAGTTTTGGCCTGCTGATGGTTAGCCGCATCGGCATTGCCTTGTCCCATGCGCTGTTCTGGTCGATCACCGCGTCCCTGGCAGTGCGTCTGGCGCCGCCGGGCAAGCAGGTGCAAGCGCTGGGGTTGCTGGCGACGGGCACCTCGTTGGCGATGGTTTTGGGGATTCCTCTGGGGCGCCTGCTGGGTGAAGCCATGGGCTGGCGCACCACGTTCCTTGTGATCGCCGGGTTCGCTGCGGCCCTGGTGTTCTGGCTGGCGCGCACCTTGCCGTTGTTGCCGAGCCAGAACTCCGGTTCGCTGCGCAGCCTGCCGCTGTTGTTCAAACGCCCGGCGCTGGTGGCGCTGTATGTGTTGACGGCGATGGTGGTCACTGCGCAATTCACCGCCTACAGCTATATCGAACCCTTTGTGGAGCGCGTCGCGGGCCTGGGCGGCAATGCGGTGACGTTGGTGCTGCTGGTGTTTGGCGGGGCGGGGATCATCGGTTCATTGCTGTTCAGCCTGCTGCACCGTTTCAATCCCTATCGTTTTCTGCTGGTGGCGGTATCGGTGCTGGCGCTGTGCCTGGGGTTGCTGCTGCCATTGAGTGGCGAGCTGTCGTACCTGGTGGTGTTGAGCGTGTTCTGGGGCATGGCGATCATGGCCTTCGGCTTGGCCTTGCAGTCCAAAGTGTTGGTGCTGGCGCCGGATGCGACTGATGTGGCGATGGCCATGTTTTCCGGGATCTACAACATCGGTATCGGTGGCGGCGCGCTGCTGGGCAGTTGGGTTGGCGGGTACTTTGGCTTTGCCTGGATTGGTGCGGCGGGGGGCTTGCTGGCGGTGGCGGCGCTGGGGTTGTACTGCCTGTCGATTTATCGGTTTGGGCAGGGTGGGGTGAACTGACCTGACGTTACCAGCAGCAAGCCTACTGTGGCTTGCTGTGGCAACCGGGCTTGCCCCGCGCTGGGCTGCGTAGCAGCCCCCCATTAGAGCACCGCGTTCTATCAGTCGGATTAAATCAATAGGCTTCAGGGCTGCTACGCAGCCCAGCGCGGGGCAAGCCCGCTCGCCACATCAAGCCCGGTTGCCTCAGCGGGCCTGCGTCAGCCTCAGAACTGCGGCGTGTATTTGACACTGAACATCACATTACGCGGGTCGCCGTAGAAGTTGTTGCCATTTAACTGGTTGTACCCGGAGGCGTAGTAGGTCTTGTCGAACAGGTTGTTGGCATTGACCGCCAAGCCCACCTCCGGCGTCATCTGATACGCCAGTCGCGCATTCCACACCGTGTAGCCTGCCACGTCATAGGTGTACTCGTAGCCCAGGGTATGGCTCTGGGTGGTGAAGCCCAACCCGGCGCTGACCTTGCTCCAGTCGCCGCTGAACTGGTAGTCGCTCCATACCCGCAACATATGCTTGGGCGTCCACTGGCTGAAGCCCCGGCCTTTGTTCGCTGGATCCTCAAGGTACTTGGTGGTGTTGTAGGTGTAGCCGGCAAACAGTTGCAGGCCGCTCAGCACTTCGCCGCTGATTTCCGCTTCCAGGCCTTGGCTGCGCACTTTACCGGAAGCCGTTGCGCAGTAAGTGCCGCCGCAGATTTCGCCCAGGGAGTAGTCGGTGATCGCACGGTTTTCCTGGTCGTAGCGGAACAACGCCAGGGAGGTGTTGACCCGGCCATCCATCAATTCGCCCTTAAGGCCGACTTCGTAGTTGCTGCCAATCACCGGCTTGACCACCGCACCGCCGAGGTCGCGCTGGGTCTGTGGCTCGAACACATCGGTGTAGCTGGCGTAAACCGCCCATTCGCGGCTCAGGTCGTAGACGATCCCGGCGTAGGGCGTGACTTCGCCGGTTTCGTTGGTGGTGCTGGGTTTGTTGACGCTGGTGGCGTGGGTCACCGCCATGACGGACGAGGAGGTGTAGCTGTAGTCATACCAACTGGCACGGGCACCGAGCACCAGGGTCAATGGCTCGATCGGCTTGACGCGCCAACTGCCATACAGGCCTTTTTGGCGAATGTCGTACTTGCTCGGTGTTGCGCGCCCGCCAGGGGTATTCATCAGGCTTTCATAGGTGACTTCGGGGCGGTGGTTGTTGATGTCGAAGATATTGTCGGCGCTGTCATTGAACGTCCGCGCAATGACGTCGTTGGTGGTGTACTTGGAATAGTTACCGCCCAGGGTGATTTCCTGCGCCATCGACAGCGCCTCGAAACGCCCGGTGAGGTGGGTGTCGAGGCCGATTTTGGTGCCGTCGAAATCGGTGTACCAGTCGGCATATGACACGCCACTGCCGTCGGCTTCGATGCCTTCATTGTTGGTCTGTACGCGCTGGTGGGTGGAGGTGTTTTCTTCATGCATGCGTACCGCGCCGACCTTGAGCTTCCAGTCGTCGTTGAAGCGGTGCTCCACGTCGGCATACAGGGTGGTGACGTCGATCTGTGAGTGGTTCCAGCGTGAGCCGGTGAAGGTCGAGCGCGACAGGTCGATCGACTTGCCGGTGGCATAGCGTGGCAGGCCACGCAGCATGGGACGCGACTCGGCATTGGTGCGGCTGACGGCCAGCCCCAGGGTGGTGTCTTCTTGCAGGTCGAAGTCCAGGGCGCCGTACAACGAGTGGGTCTTGCTCCATTCGTAGTCGATGAATGAATCGCTCTGGTCTTCGTCCGCCACCATGCGTCCACGAACCGTGCCGCTCTGGTTCAACGGGCCGCCGGCGTCCAGTTGCAGACCGTAGTGGTCCCAACTGCCAGCCTTGGCGGTAAGGGCGACGGTGGGCGCCGTCTGCCCGCGCTTGCGCACCAGGTTGATCGCACCACCGGGACTGCCGGTGCCCTGCAGCAGACCGGAGGCGCCACGCAGCACTTCCAGGCGGTCGAAGAAGATCAGGTCTTGGGTGGCCCAGTTGCCCAGGGCATAGGTGTTACGCGGGATCGGCACGCCGTCGTACTGCCAGTCGTCGATCTGGAAGCCGCGGGAGGTGATGATCATGCCTTTGCCCACGCCTTGCACACCCACCAGGCCAGTGGTCTGGTTGACGGCGTCCTTGAGGTCGACCAGGCCCTGGTCATCCATTTGTTTGCGGGTCATCACCGTGATCGACTGAGGGATTTCCTTGAGGGTGTGGGTGCCCTTGCCGATGGTCACCGCACGGGCGGCGTAGGAGCCGCTGCCTTCGGTGGTGGTGGGGTCGATACTCTGCTCGACGATGGAGGTCACACCCAATTGCAGCGCGCTGCCGGTGTCGGTGGCCGGTTCGACGCTGAAGTTGCCTTGCCCGGTGATACGCAACTGCAAGCCGCTGCCTGCCAACGCACGGTCCATGGCCTGTTCGGCCGGCATCTGGCCGATCACCGCCTGGGCCTGCTTGCCCTGCACCAACACCGGGTCCAGGGACACAATCCGCCCGCTCTGGCTGGCAATGGCGTTCAGTGTCTGGGCTAGCGGGCCGGCCGGCAAATTGAAAGACAGGCTTTGGGCCTGCACCAGGGCAGGGCTCGCCAGGGTTGCCAGCGCAACGGCGACAGAAAGGGCGTGGGGCCAAGGGTTGAGCACAGCATTCTCCTGAAGGTGTGGACGTGTCAGGAGATAGGTGGGCCGAGAAATGAAAACCGGACACAAATAAGAGTGGTTTGCATAAAAAAGTTTGGGGCCGGGTTACTTGGCGCGAATCAGGGTCAGCCAGGTGCTGTAATGCTCGACTCGGATTGGCAGGGTTTCGGCCAGGGCAGCGAAGGCGCGGTGCGGGTCGTTGAGGGGGGAATACACCCTGCACGCGCAAGTTGCGTACTTGCGGGTCGACGCGCACAAAACCACGGTTATACGGGCGCAGGGCGTTGACCACCTGTTCCAGGGAATCGTCCAGCACGCTCAGATGTCCGGCGAGCCAGTCGGCGCGGTAGCTCTGGTTGCCGGGCAGCGGTTCGATGCGGTTGGCGTGGAGCAGCACCGATTGGCCTTGCAGCACGGTGTGCTGGATGCCGTTGTGCAGGGTCGCCTGGACCGAATGCTCGAGCACCACCACCCGCGTGGCGTCTGGCTCCTGGGATACGAGCAAGCGTGTGCCCAACGCTTGGACACTGCCCTGGGCGCTACGCACGCGCAATGGTCGCTGGGGGTCGGTCGCCACCTGAATCACCAGTTCGCCGTGACGCAGGATGATCAAGCGTTGATGCTGGTCGAATTGCAGGTCGACGGTACTGCCTGCGTTCAGGGTCAGGCGGCTGCCGTCCAGCAGGGTGAAGGTTTGGCGCTGGCCGCGCGCGGTGTGCAGATCGGCCAGCAGGTCGTCACCCAGCGGGCTGCGCGCCGCCAGCCACAGACCGCCGCCGAGCAGGCCCAGGCCACTGATGGCGCGCAGTACTTCGCGGCGTGAACCCTGGGGCTGCAACAGCACCTGCCGCGCTTCGCCGGGCAGGCGTTTGTCGAGGCTGCGCAAGGTGTTCCACGACCCGCCCAGGTGCTGCTGCAAGCGGGTCCAGGCCTGGGCGTGCGCCGGGTCCGTGGCCAGCCAGGCATTGAATCGCTCCTGCAACAACGCATCCGGGTTGCCGGCGCGCAGGCGCACCATCCAGTCGATGGCTTGCTCGCTGACCGGGTCCAGGCGGGCCTTGCTCATGGCGCCATCTCGGCCAGGTAGCACTGGCGCAGGGCTTGTTTCATGTAGCGGCTCACGGTGCGCTCGGACAATTGCAGCTTGCGCGCAATCGCCACGTAGCTCATGCCGTCGAGTTGGCTATAAAGGAACGTGGCCTTGACGATCAGCGGCAGGCCATCGAGGGCGCGGTCAATCGCCACCAGGGCCTGGATCAGTTGCAGTTGGTCTTCGGGGGAGGGCGCCAGCGCCTCGGGGGTTGCGGCGAGTCGCTCCAGATAGGCGGTTTCCAGACGACTGCGGCGGTAACGATCAAAGATCAACCGGCGCGCAATGGTCGAGAGATAGGCCCGGGGTTGCTCAATGCTGTCGGGGTCGACACGCGCGGCGAGCATTTGGCAGAACGTATCGGCGGCGGTGTCCTCGGCGTCGGCGTGGTTACGCACGCGATGCTGGATATGTTGCAGCAGCCACCGGTGATGGTCATTGAAAAAGAAGCCCAGCTTGCGGAGTGGAGGTGGCTGCACGGGTCGACTTTCTCAAGGGTGGTATTGTGAATCGTTCTCAATATTACCTTTTGCGTGAGGGCGCTTGCAATAACCCGGGAGACCGACAGACGCGTGGCTGCCGAACACGCGAGTTGAACCTGAGGCTTTATTCTTTGCGTGGGCCAGAGGACGTGCGGATAGTTTGATTTTTTTATAAAGAACTGTGAGTTTTGACAGTTACGGGGTTGACCTTGCTCAGGCAGTCTCTCGCTGGACGGAGGGCGTCAGTTACCGCTGGCCAAGGAGGTTTGACCATGTCGCTGGATACTGTGGTTAGTTTGTTCGAACGCCAGGTGCAGGCTGATCCGCAACGCCTGGCGATCGTCGGTTTGCAAGAACGCATTACCTACACCGAACTGGATCGTCGAAGTGCAAAAGTGGCCGCTTGGTTGCACTCACGCAATGTCGGTGTTGGCGATCGGGTGCTGATCCGGGCAGAGCGCTCCATCGAATTGGTGGTGGCAATGCTGAGTGTATTGAAAGCCGGCGCTGCGTTTGTACCCCTGGATCGGCAGTTGCCACACTCGCGCCAGGAGTACATTGGTGCCCAATGTCTGGCGTCCTGTGTGCTGTGTACCAGCAGTGAAGACGATGGGCCGTTATTGGGATGCGAGGTGATAACGGTCGAGCAGCTGCTTGATGCGCCAGCCAGTCCCGCTAGCCACGTCACTGTTGATCCCGGCGATGCGATGTACGTGATTTTTACCTCCGGGACAACGGGCAATCCCAAGGGCGTGGTGATTGAGCATCACAGTGTCACGGCGTTGTTGCTTCAACATAATCTTGATCTGCACATTGATTCGTCCAGCCGCCAAACAATGATGGCGGCGGTTGGCTTTGACCTTTGCCAGGCAGAAATCTGGTCGGCACTGATTGCCGGGGCCTGTCTTTACTTACTGGACCAGCAATCACTGCTCAATAGTCAGGCGTTTTTAGATTTTTGCGTGATTAATGCTATTACTCACGCGTTTGTCCCCACGTTGAAGGTCTATGACGTAGTGAATGCTGCGCAACCTGAAGGGTTGAGTCTTAAATACATGTATACCTGCGGCGAGAAGCTGCACCCGGTTGACGTCGAGCATCTTTCCTATGGTTTGATCGATTGTTACGGGCCCACGGAAGCCACCATTTTTGTGACCTCAAAGGTGGTGGAAACTCAACGTTTGAATAAACCGCCCTCCATCGGTTTTCCCATCGGCCAATGCCGGATTTACATCCTTGACGACAACCTTCAAGAGTTGCCGGTAGGCGAAGTCGGTGAGATGTGTATCGCTGGACCGTGCCTGGCCCGCGAGTATCTGCGGGCGCCGCAGTTGACGGCTGAGCGATTTATGTATGTAGAACAGTTGGGCTGTCGCATTTATCGCAGCGGTGATCAGGCCCTGCGCCTGGACGATGGCAGCCTGCAGTTTCTGGGGCGTAAGGATGGTCAGGTGAAAATTCGTGGATATCGCGTAGAGGTGGGTGAAATTGAAGCCCGCTTACTCAAGGAACCGCGAGTCAATTCGGTGGCAGTGGTCGTTCAGGATTCAGGGTCGCAGGCGCAAAAGCGGCTGGTGGCGTTTGTTGTCAAGCTGTACCCACACGAGCATTCAGAACAATTGATTGCCAGCCTGCGGCGCAGCCTGGAAGTGGACTTGCCGGATTACATGCTTCCCGAAAAGTACTATTGCCTTGAGACGTTACCCGCGAACAGCAATGGCAAAACTGATAAGCAGGCGCTGCTCGCATTTTTGGCTGCCCAGCCAGCGGCATCGTTTGACGGCACACGCTTTAATGATGAGCTGGAGCGGGCGTTAGGGCAGGTTTGGTATGAGCTGCTTGAACACGATGACTTTCAGCCACACCACAGTTTTTTCGAAGTTGGAGGGCATTCATTGCGCGCTGCAGCATTGGCGCGCAAGTTGACAGATACCTTTCTGATAAAGGTGTCGGTTAAAGATGTTTACCAGCACTTGGTGTTCGCCGACCAGGCTGGCGAAATACGCCGGCGCAAGTGCAGCTCATCATCGGACGTCGAGATCGCCACCGCAAACAGCTTTGAGGATGACGTCTGGCTGTTGCCCGGTAGCCAATTGCCTGGAGATATTGATCCGATTCAACTGACCGAGCCACGTCACATGCTGTTGACGGGAGCCACCGGTTTCGTAGGGATTCATCTGCTTGAGCAATTGCTGCGCACCAGCACCGCCATTGTCCATTGCCCCATTCGCTGTGAGAGTCCCAGCGCGGGCGGTGTGCGGTTGCAGCACATCGCCGAGCGTTATCAAATCGTTATCGACGATCAGGATTGGTCGCGAGTACGCGTTTACGTCAGTGATTTATCGCAATTGATGTTGGGGATGGCGCAAGAAGACTATGCAGCCTTGGCTGAAGAAGTCGATCTGGTTTATCACTCGGCCAGTGCCGTCAATTTCATCATGCCCTACGACTCTATGAAGAAAGACAACGTGCAGAGCATGCGTCACGTCATACAGTTTTGCAGCGAAAGCAAAACCAAGCCGTTGATGCTGATGTCGACCATTTCCATTTACAGCTGGGGCCATCGTTTTACCGGTCGAACCCGGGCCTATGAGCAGGACGATATTGACCAGAACCTGGGCGCGATTCGCAAGGATCTGGGGTATGTGCAGAGTAAGTGGGTGATGGAAAAGCTCGCCGATCTTGCTGGCGCCCAAGGCCTTCCTGTCGTGACGTTTCGCCTCGGCTACGCCACCTGTCACAGTCGCACGGGTGTGTGTGCCAACTATCAGTGGTGGGGGCGTTTCATTCAAACGTGCCTGGCACATAACGCAGTACCCGACCTGCACAATATGCGCGAAGGATTGACCACCGTTGACTACATGGTGGCTGCCATCGCGCATATCTCCCGAAAACCTGAAGCGTTGGGTAAGAAACTTAATCTTTGCCAAACGGATCGCACCAATCTTGATCTCAAGGAGTTTTGCCGGCGGGTAGGGCGCTACTACGGTCGCGAGCTTCCGGTGGTGGCGTTTAAAGAGTGGGTTGGATTGTGGGCGGGCAATCAGAAAGAGCCACTGTATCCCTTGCTTGGTCTATTCAAGGATGACATGCACGCGGGGGAGTCGATTCTGGAACTCTATCAAGACAACTACGATTGGGATCGGAGCCAGGTGCAGGCATTGCTGGAGGGGAGTGATATCCAAGAGTCGGAGTTCAGTGGTGAAGTGCTGGCCATTTACCTTAATCGGTTAGGCGGGCAAAGCAAGGTATAGGGCCCGTTTAAGAACCACGTGCGGCAAGCCGTGATCACTCCCACAAAACGTGGGAGTGATCCGAGCAAGACGCTATCAGGCGATAGCATCCCAGGCGCGGTCGCCTTTCTCGTCTTTGATACGGGTCGGCAGGCCCATCACGTCCAGTGCCTTGAGGAACGGCTCGGCTGGCAGTTCTTCAACGTTGGCCATGCGTTGCACGTCCCACTCGCCACGGGCAACCAGCAGCGCTGCGGCTACAGGCGGTACGCCGGCGGTGTAGGAGATGCCCTGGCTATCGGTTTCGGCATAGGCTTCTTCGTGGCAGGCCACGTTGTAGATGAACAGCTCGCGCGGCTGACCATCCTTGGTGCCCTTGACCAAGTCGCCAATGCAGGTCTTGCCGGTGTAGCCCGGTGCCAGGGAAGACGGATCAGGCAGCACGGCCTTGACCAGTTTCAATGGCACCACTTCCAGGCCTTCGGCGGTGGTGACCGGTTTCTCGGAGAGCAGGCCGAGGTTTTTCAGCACGGTGAACACATTGATGTAGTGTTCGCCGAAGCTCATCCAGAACCGCACGTTGGGCACGTCGAGGTTTTTCGACAACGAGTGCACTTCATCGTGGCCGGTCAGGTACAGGTTCTGCGAACCGACTACCGGCAGGTCGTCGGTACGTTTGACTTCGAACATGGTGTTGCTGGTCCACTGGCTGTCCTGCCAGCTCCACACCTGTCCGGTGAATTCGCGGAAGTTGATTTCCGGGTCGAAATTGGTGGCGAAATATTTGCCGTGGCTGCCGGCATTGACGTCGAGAATGTCGATCGAATCAATGCGGTCAAAATGCTGTTGTTGCGCCAGCGCCGCATAGGCGTTGACCACACCTGGGTCAAAACCCACACCGAGGATCGCAGTGATGTTCTTCTGCTTGCATTCCTCCAGGTGGTTCCACTCGTAGTTGCCGTACCACGGCGGGGTCTCGCAGACCTTGCCCGGCTCTTCGTGGATCGCGGTGTCGAGGTAAGCCACGCCGGTATCGATGCAGGCACGCAGTACCGACATGTTGAGGAACGCGGAGCCGACGTTGATGACGATCTGCGATTCGGTTTCGCGGATCAGTGCCTTGGTCGCTTCCACGTCCAAAGCGTTCAGCGCAAAGGCCTGGATCTGGGCAGGTACCTTGAGGCTACCCTTGGCCTTGACGCTGTCGATGATGGCCTGGCATTTGGAGATGTTGCGCGACGCGATAGCAATCCGACCGAGTTCGTCGTTGTGCTGCGCGCACTTGTGGGCCACCACCTTGGCGACACCTCCTGCACCAATGATAAGAACGTTCTTTTTCAATTGCTTTATCTCTCCTTTATCTGTCCGCTTTACGAAAGGCTGGACAGGTAGTCGTCGTAACCAAATTCACGAACCACTTCGACTGTACCGTCGAGTTGTTTCACTACGATGGACGGCATTTTCAGGCCGTTGAACCAGTTTTTCTTGACCATGGTGTAGCCTGCCGTGTCGATGAACGACAGTCGATCGCCGATGGCCAGCGGCTGATCAAATTGGTATTCGCCGAAGATGTCCCCGGCCAGGCACGACTTGCCGCACACCATGTACGTGTGCTCGCCGGTGCTTGGCGCCAGCTTGGCGTTGAGGCGATAGATCAGCAGGTCCAGCAAGTGGGCTTCGATGGAGCTGTCGACTACGGCGAGGTTTTTGCCGTTGTAGAGGGTGTCGAGCACGGTGACTTCCAGGGAAGCGCTGTTGGTGATCGCCGCTTCGCCGGGCTCCAGGTACACCTGCACGTCGTACTTCTGCGAGAACGCCTTCAGGCGTTGGCAGAATGCATCGATCGCGTAGCCTTCACCGGTAAAGTGGATGCCGCCGCCGAGGCTGACCCAGTTGACCTTGTGCAGCAGCGCACCGAAGCGTTCTTCGATGGTGCCCAGCATCTTGTCGAACAGCTCGAAATCACCGTTCTCGCAGTTGTTGTGGAACATGAAGCCGGAGATCTGCTCGATCACGCCTTCGATCTTCACCGGGTCCCACTCGCCCAGACGGCTGAAGGGGCGCGCCGGGTCGGCCAGCAGGTAGTCGGAGCTGCTCACTTGCGGGTTGACGCGCAGGCCGCGGGTCTTGCCCTCGCTGCGCTCGGCAAAGCGCTGCAGTTGGCTGATGGAGTTGAAGATGATCTTGTCGCAGTTGGCGAGCATCTCCTCGATCTCATCGTCGGCCCAGGCCACGCTATAGGCGTGGGCTTCACCTTCGAACTTCTGGCGACCGAGCTTGAGCTCATACAGCGACGAGGACGTGGTGCCGTCCATGTATTCCTGCATCAGATCGAACACCGACCAGGTGGCAAAGCACTTGAGTGCCAGCAGCGCCTTGGCGCCGGACTGCTCGCGCACGTAGGCGATCTTCTGCATGTTGGTCAGAAGTTTCTGTTTGTCGATGAGGTAATACGGGGTTTTGATCATTTTTCAGAGCCTGTGGCGGAGCCTGCCAAAAAAGGACAGGCATTGTGCCCGCACTTGGGGCAGATCGAAAGGTTCGTCAGCGGATTTTGCAGGGTAGTGGCCACTGTAGTCTGTCACTATGACTGTTTAACCTCGACGTGGCGCGCAGGGGTGGATGATCCATCTTTGTGTGGCCAGTTTTTACCGTGCGATCAAAGGACTGTTTCATGGCAAAGAAAAAGGGTGTTACGACCAACCTGGCTGGCAAATCGGCCAAGCATAAAAACCGCACGGTACCCAAGGGGTTGCTCAAGCAGTGGTTGACGAAGAAAGACGAACAGGAAGGATACTGGGTGCTGGATTGCAACTCGGGCAACGTCCAGTTCCGTAAAGGCGATGGCGCCAGTTTTGCGATCAAGGAATTTCGGTATGTGCCAGTGCGCTATACGCCGGAGGGCACAGCCTATCGGGACGAATGGCTGGAGGATTGGTTCTCACAGGGCGAAAGTGACTTGGTGGTTGTCACGAAACAGCTATCGAGTGGCCAATTCGCAGCAGTAAAAGACAAAGCGCGGGACAATTTCATCACCGCAGCGATCATGCTGGGCTTTCGTAGTGCCTACGAGTTCGATTGTATGGAAATGAAATTAAGGCGTGAAAACCCGGACAGTTCGGATGAGGTAATCGGCCGTTGGGTCGTGGATCACTTTAGAAGCCTGCATGCGGCAAAGCTTGAGCAATTCAAGAACTGGGACTTTGCGCTCCACAGTGGGATGGCTGAGCGGTTGCTGATAGGGGATCGCCCATTGTTTGACATGACGATGAGTGACAGCCAGTTCCAAACCGTCGTGATCCCATTGACGCCAGATCATTTTTTATCGGGTTGCCCTCCAGAGAACCCTGCGCAAATCACTTGGCAACTTAAGTGTGGCCGCGCAGCAGGGGGAGCTGCAATCGGACTCAATAGTATGACGGCGAAACTTGCCCGGCAGTTTGTCGTCGGTGAGCATCAACAGTTACTGGCATTGAGCGATCTATTCACCCAGCAGCAGTTTACCGAGCGCAAGGCCAAGGATGTTTTTCTCGAATTTTCCAAGGAAAAGCACGTGGCCCGAACGCCGGTGAATGAGTAGAAAACTTCGCACTCATCTTCATGAGGAATATTCGTGATCATCTAAAATAAAATGAGTTTGTCTCACTATGACCATCTGCCGACAATAGCTCCCCTATCAACACATTGGAGTTTTTTGTCATGGCAGTCGCTCATTCCCTCGGATTTCCGCGCATTGGACGCGATCGTGAACTGAAAAAAGCGCAAGAAGCGTTTTGGAAGGGCGAGTTAGACGAAGCCGGCCTGCGCGCTGTCGGCCGTGAGTTGCGCAAGACTCACTGGGACCTGCAGAAACAGGCCGGCATCGAGTTGCTGCCCGCCGGCGACTTTGCCTGGTACGACCAGGTGCTGACCCACTCGCTGATGTTCGGGGTGATCCCCGAGCGTTTTCGTCCGGCCGACGGCCATGCCACCTTGCACACCCTGTTTGCCATGGCCCGCGGTGTCAGCGACAGTTGCTGCGGCGGCGCCCACGCCCAGGAGATGACCAAGTGGTTCGATACCAACTACCACTACCTGGTGCCCGAATTCAGCGTTGACCAGCAGTTCCATCTGGGCTGGGATCAACTGTTCGACGAAGTCAAAGAAGCCCGCGACCTGGGGCACACCGTCAAGCCGGTAGTGATCGGGCCACTGACTTACCTGTGGCTGGGCAAGGCCAAGGGCGCTGACTTCGACAAGCTCGACCTGCTCGATCGCCTGCTGCCGCTGTACGGCCAGATCTTCCAGCGCCTGGCGGACCTGGGCGTGGAGTGGGTGCAGATTGATGAGCCGATCCTGGTGCTCGATTTGCCCCAGGACTGGAAAAATGCGTTTGAGCGCGCCTACAACCTGATCCAGCGTGACCCCCTGAAGAAACTGGTGGCCACTTACTTTGGCGGCCTGGAAGAGAACCTCGGCCTGGCGGCCAACTTGCCGGTCGATGGCCTGCACATTGACCTAGTGCGTGCGCCTGAGCAGTACCCGACGATTCTCGATCGCCTGCCGGCGTATAAAGTGCTGTCCCTGGGCGTGGTCAACGGGCGTAACGTCTGGCGCTGTGACCTGGAAAATGCCCTGGCCACCTTGCAACATGCCCATGAACGCTTGGGTGATCGCTTATGGGTCGCGCCGTCTTGCTCGTTGCTGCATAGCCCGGTTGACCTGGGGCGTGAAGACAAGCTCGACGCCGAACTGAAAAGCTGGCTGGCCTTCGCCGTGCAGAAGTGCGCAGAAGTGGCCGTGCTGGCCCAGGCCATCAACCAGCCAGAAGCCGCGAACGTCGTGGCGGCCTTGGCCCAAAGCCGTGCCGTGCAGGCAGCGCGTGCGGCTTCGCCACGGATCCACAAACCGGCTGTACAAGCGCGTGTTGCGGCCATCACCGCCCAAGACAGCCAGCGCCAGTCGCTGTTTGCCCAGCGTATCGCCAAGCAGCGCGCCGGCCTCGACCTGCCGTTGTTTCCGACCACCACCATTGGCTCGTTCCCGCAGACCGCATCGATCCGCCTGGCACGCCAGTCGTTCAAGGCCGGCAAGTTGAGAGAGGCCGAATATGTCGAGGCGATGCACAGCGAGATCAAACACGCCGTTGAAGTGCAGGAAAACCTCGGCCTGGACGTGCTGGTGCATGGCGAAGCCGAACGTAACGACATGGTTGAGTATTTTGCCGAGCAACTGGATGGCTACGTGTTCACCCGCTTTGGCTGGGTGCAGAGCTACGGTTCGCGCTGCGTGAAACCGGCGGTGATCTTCGGCGACCTGAGCCGCCCGAAAGCCATGACGGTGGAGTGGATCCGCTACGCCCAAGGCCTGACCGACAAGGTGATGAAAGGCATGCTGACTGGCCCTGTGACCATGCTGATGTGGTCATTTCCCCGCGAAGACGTGAGCCGCGAAGTGCAGGCCCGGCAACTGGCGCTGGCGATTCGTGACGAAGTGCTGGACCTGGAAGCGGCGGGTATCAAGATCGTGCAGATCGATGAAGCGGCGTTCCGCGAAGGCTTGCCCCTGCGCCGGGCCCAATGGCAGCACTATCTGGACTGGGCCACCGAAGTCTTCCGCCTGTGCGCCTCTGGTGTGCGGGACGAAACCCAGATCCATACCCATATGTGCTACAGCGAATTCAACGACGTGATCGAGTCTATTGCGGCGATGGACGCCGACGTGATTACCATCGAGACCTCACGTTCGGATATGGAATTGCTGGATGCGTTCGAAGCCTTTGCTTACCCGAATGACATTGGCCCGGGCGTCTACGACATCCACTCGCCACGGGTACCGGACGCCTCGGAAATGGCCAACCTGCTGCGCAAGGCCGCCCAGCGCATCCCGGCCGAGCGGCTGTGGGTCAACCCCGACTGCGGCCTGAAGACCCGCGCCTGGCCGGAGACGGAGGCAGCGCTGATTCATATGGTGGCGGCTGCACGGCAACTGCGCGCCGAACTGGCATAGCAGCAGCTAACCCCACCCCCCCCTGTGGGAGCGGGCTTGCCCGCGAAAGCGGTGGTTCAGTCACTCTCGTTGGTGGCAGTTGCACCGCCATCGCAGGCAAGCCAGCTCCCACCTTTGTTTTGCAGCGTATGCAAATTTCCCTGCCGCACCGAGATCCCCCTGTGGGAGCGGGCTTGCTCGCGAAAGCGGTGGTTCAGTCACTCTCGTTGGTGGCAGTTGCACCGCCATCACAGGCAAGCCAGCTCCCACCTTTGTTTTGCAGCGTATGCAAATTTCCCTGCCGCACCGAGATCCCCCTGTGGGAGCGGGCTTGCTCGCGAAAGCGTTGGCTCAGTCACCCTTTTTGGTGCCAGGTGCACCGCTATCGCCGGCAAGCCGGCTCCTACAGTTGATGTGCGGTGCCCCTGCAGTTGGATCTCTAGGGTCACAGGTATTTGAGCCACGCAATATCCCGCCGCCGAGCCTTCAGCCCGGCAAACCAGCGTACTGGCAGGTACAACGCCAGCGGCAGCAACAACGCCACCAGCCACACCGATGCCACGCTGTCGAAGCCAAAATGCGTCCCCTGGTTCAGGCCAAACAAGGCCACGCCCATCACATACAGCACCTTCAACACATACAAATGCAGCAAATAAAAGAACATCGGCGCCGCGCCGAACACCGCCAGGGTGCCGATCCAGCGTGGTTGCCCGGCGCGTTCGAAGCCCCGCAGCAACAACAGCCCCACCCCCAATGTCAGCGCGAGGAACAGCAGTGAAGGTGGGTATTTGGTGATGTTGAAGAAACTCATCAGCGTCTGCACGTGGCTGTCGTACATCTGCCATGGCGCTTCACCGTAGCCATTGATTACGCGCAACACCACAAAGCCCACCAGCGCGCCAACGCCCGCCAGTAACAGATACCGCTGACGCCGCGCCGTCGCCATCGAGCCGGAAAACCACGGGCCGATGCCGTAACCCAGGGCAATCACCCCGATCCACGGCAGCACCGGGTACGTCGTGCGCAGGCGCAGACTGTCGCCTACTTCGATCCAGCTGCGTTCGTGCAAGATCGCCCATGGAACGTGCAGCGCCGACCCCGCTGCGAAGTGCACGCCGTCGAGCAGGTTATGCCCGCCAATGATCACCAGAGCCAGGCCGATCAGCAACGGGCGTGGCAGCCAAACCAGCGCGGCGAGGGCGATCATGCTTACGCCGATGGCCCAGATCACCTGCATATAGATGACGCTGGGAGGCAGTTGGAAGGTCCAGGCGAAGTTCACCAGGGTAAATTCCAGCACCACCAGAAACAGCCCGCGCTTGAACAAAAACGCCGAGACGTCACCACGGCCCTGGTATTTTTCGCCGTACAGAAACGCCGACAGGCCAGTCAGCAACACAAATACCGGCGCGCACAAGTGGGCCAGGGTACGGCTGAAAAACAACGCCGGCTCCGTAGTGTCGATGCTCATCGGGTCGCTGACTTGCCGGTGCAGCAGAAACGTTTCGCGCACGTGGTCAAGCAACATGAACAGGATCACCAGGCCGCGCAGGGCGTCGATGGAAAGCAGGCGTGAGCGGGGAACAGCGTCAGTCATGGGGCAAGATCGTCGACGGAAGGGAAGGGTGGTTATCTTATAACATTGATCGGCAGTCGTGGATTTCTGAGTCGGAATCGCACCCTGCGGATGCTAGGGTAGGGCATGGACCTTGACGACCCAGGAGTCATTTATGAGCGACCCGATTGATTTCAAAGCTGTCGTGCAATTCTGGACGGCGGCGGGCCCATCACGCTGGTTCAAGAAAGATGCACAGTTCGATGCCGAGTTCGGCGCCCGTTTCCATGAGGCCCACTTCCAGGCGGCCAGGGGCGAACTGGAGCACTGGATGAACGAGCCCGAAGGCGCGCTGGCGTTGCTGATCCTGCTCGATCAATACCCGCGCAATACCTTCCGCGGCACCGCCCATATGTTTGCCACCGATCCACTGGCCAGGGCTTACGCCGCACGTATGATCGACGCGGGGATGGACCGGCTGATCGACCCGGCATTGCGCGCGTTCTGCTACTTGCCCTTTGAGCATTCAGAACAACCCGATGACCAGCAGCGTTCCCTGGCATTGAACAAACAACTCGATGCTAATACCTACCACTGGGCCAAGGAACATGCCGACATCATCGAGCGATTCGGCCGGTTCCCTCATCGCAATGCAGCGTTGGGCCGGGTGACGACTGAGGAAGAGGAGGCGTTTCTTCAGAGTGGTGGGTTTTCCGGATAGGGTGTAGGAACCGGTCGTATTCCGCCGAGGAATGCCCCCATAAAAAAGCTGCATTGTATTTGTCGCCGCACATCTCGTAGCGTGGCTGTTCACCCAAGGAGATGCCGCCGTGACGAATCTGCCGATGCGCTTGTATGTCGATGCCCTGTTCACTAGCCCGTATGCGATGTCGGTGTTTGTGACCCTGCAGGAAAAAGGCTTGCCGTTCGAGGTGCGCACCCTCGACCTGGATGCGCTGGAGCAGCAGGCGCCGGCGTTTGCCGGGCTTTCCGTGACCCAGCGCGTGCCGACCCTGGAGCAGGATGGGTTTGCCTTGTCCGAGTCGTCGGCGATTACCGAGTATCTGGACGAGATGTTCCCGGATGTGCCGGTGTACCCCACGCAGCCACGCCTGCGCGCGCGGGCGCGGCAGATTCAGGCGTGGTTGCGCAGTGACCTGCTGCCCATCCGCCAGGAGCGCTCCACGCTGGTGGTGTTTTGCGGGGCCAAGTACGGCCCGTTATCCACCCAGGCCCAGGCGGCGGCGGACAAACTGATTGCGGCTGCGCAGTGCTGGCTGGCCGCAGGCGATGATTATCTGTTCGGCCAATGGTCGATTGCCGATCTGGACCTGGCCGTGATGCTCAACCGGCTGATCCTCAACGGCGATCCAGTGCCCGCGCCGTTGGTGGCGTACGCCCAGCGTCAGTGGCAGCGCCCTTCGGTGCAGGCGTGGGTCAGCCAGGCACGCCCGGCGCTGTAGGGCCCAGCGGCCATTCCTGCGCGACGCGGCGATCGAGATCTTCCCAGTCTTCCATGCCCAGCACCCGGGTGGTGTTCAGGCCGCGCAGATAACCGCGCAGCTGCTGGGCGGCGGCGCAGGCCTGAAGATTATCGACGGTGGGGGCCTGGAGGACGGTTTCGTACTCCACCAAATAGTCGGCAACGCGCTCGCGAAACTCCGGCAGGACAGCGTTGCGGATGCGATCAAAAGTCTTCTGATGGGGCTTCATGGACAGGTCCTTCTTATAGATTTTGTTGTATGTACGCCGGCTCCTACAGGGGATGGCGTCAGTCAGGCATGGCTTCGCCGCTGAAGGCATGCACCGCCGCTACCAACCCCTTGGCAGCCAGGGCCACCAGTTCACCGCCTTTTGCCGGGGTTGCCAGAGCCGGGTCCGAACCCATGCGCCCATCCGGGTGGCGGGCGCGGAAGTCCAGGGCCTCGCGGATCGGGCCGGCGGGCGCAATCCGGGGCGAGTACTCGGCTGTCTTGATCGAGTCGGGATAGGCCCACTGGGTAATCGCGATCTCGGAGGGCGTGGCATGGGTGCCATGTCCTGTCGGGAACTGCGCGCGTGCCAGTTCGCCAACGCCTTCCAGGTCCCACCAGTTGCACAGCTTCAAGGCGAAGCCGGCGGGGCGGCCGGCGAAGCTGGCTTCGGCGTACAGCTCGGAAAAGGCGGCTTCGATGGTGGCGATATTGCCGCCATGGCCATTGAGAAAGAGGATTTTCTCAAAGCCATGGGCCGCCAGGGAGCGGGTCCAGTCACCAATGGCGGCGATGAACGTCGACGGACGCAGGGAGATGGTGCCGGGGAACCCGAGGTGATGCTGGGCCATGCCGATATTGAACGTCGGGCCGACCAGGATATCGGCGTCTTTTTGCGCTTGATGGGCAATGATTTCCGGGCACATCCAATCGGTGCCCAACAGGCCCGTGGGGCCATGTTGTTCGTTGGAACCGATGGGGATCACCACGGTGCGGCTGCGGTCGAGAAATTGGCCAATCTCGATCCACGTTGACTGGTGCAAAAGCATTTCAGGTCCTCTCTCTGGTCAGGCTCGGCCTGCCAGATACTACCTCAACCGGCGCTGGCGATCTGGCGCGGCTTGCAATTGAGGTAGGCCGAGGACTTGAGCCAGCGCTGGTCGGGGTACCAGGAGAACATGAACTGCCCATCCTTGAGCTTGTCCACCACCTGGCGCGCCACTTGCGGGCGCACGGCGGGGCAACCCTGGCTGCGGCCGATGCGGCCTTCACGCTTGCTCCACAACGGGCTGACATAGTCGGCGGCATGGATCACGATGGCGCGGTCGCGGGCCTGGTCATTGAAGCCCGGCTCCAGGCCGTCCATGCGCAGCGAGTAGCCGTGGGTGCCTTGGTAGCTTTCCTGGGTGCGGAACAGGCCGAGGCTGGATTGATGGCTGCCTTCACTGTTGGAGAATTGGGTGGCGAAGTTTTCCCCGGATTTTTGCCCGTGGGCCACCAGGTCGCGCAGCACCAGCTTTTTTTGGCGCAGATCGAAAATCCACAGGCGACGGGCGGTCGAAGGTTGTGAATAGTCGATCACTGCCAGCCGTTCGGAGCGTTCCTGGCCATTATTGACGGCACACTGCATCGCGCTGAGGGCGCTTTTGAGTACGGTGGGGTTGAGTTCTGGAGCCGAGCGCGCCAGGCTGCTATACAAGGTATGAGGTTTGGCATTCTCTGCGAAGGCACCCGTACAAAACGCGGCCAGAATGGCGGCGATCAGGCCGAGTCGGCAGTCAATATTCAGCATTTATCGAGCATCTCCGCCGTAGATTGGAGCTAAGCCATTGTTCAAAAAAACTGCATGTTACTTGAGCCTTTGCTTGCTCGTAGCACCATTGGTCGCCACGGCCGATGAAGTGCCGGTCGAGCCGTCAAACCCAGTACAGCTGGCACTTGGGCAGTTGTCGAGTGTCTGCCCCGGTTTAGCCACCCAGTTGGATACGCCAGCCGAGTTGCGGCTGCAGGCTTTTTACCAGCAACAAGGCGATACCGCCCTCTGGTTGGTGGAGGGGCGCCGGCAGGCGTTGCAGGACCAGTTGCTGTTGCTGGCCGACGACGGCCTCGACCCGGCGCATTATCGGCTGCCCGATACGACAAGCACCGGCAATGTGCTGTGTACCGACTTCGAAACCAGTCAGCACTATCTGCAAGCCCTGCATGACTTGCACTATGGCCGTTTGCAGCAGGCCCATTACGAGCCGCTGTGGCATTCCCAGCCGCCGAGCGAGGACCCAGCCCTCGCGGTGCTGGCCCTGGCCAACGCCGGGCTTGCCGACATACCTGCGGCATTCGACCAGGCCAGGCCCAGCGCACAGCTGTACCGCAGCCTGCGCACGGCCTACGCCACCCAGCGCCTGCAACCCTTGGCGCAATGGGGCGTGATTGCCGACGGCCCGTTGTTGCGCCCTGGCCGGGACGACCCACGGGTGCCGGCATTGGCCCGACGCCTGGTCAGTGGCGGTTATCTGGCGAGCGTGCCCAAGGGCAATCAATACGCCAATGAGTTGGTGGAGGGCGTGAAGCGCTTCCAGGCCAGCCATTCGCTGCAAGCCGATGGGGTGATCGGCCCGGGGACGGTGGCCGAACTCAACGTCAGCCCGGCGGTGCGGCGCGAGCAACTGCGGGTCAATCTCGAGCGCTTCCGCTGGTTGGCCCAGGACCTGGAGCCGGACGGCATCCTGGTCAACGTCGCGGCGGCGCAGTTAAGCGTCTACCAGGGCGGCGTCCCCGTGTGGCAGACCCGCTTGCAGGTGGGCCGCGCCGAACGGCAAACGCCGCTGCTCAAGTCGCGCATCACGCGGTTGACCCTCAACCCTACCTGGACGATCCCACCGACGATCATGCGCGAGGACAAGCTGCCAGCCATTCGCCTGAACCCGGAGTACTTGCGCCAGCAGAACCTCAAGGTACTCGACAGCGAAGGTCGCGCACTCTCGCCCGAGCAGGTGGATTGGTCGCACCCCGGCAATATCCTCCTGCGCCAGGACGCCGGCCCGCGCAACCCGCTGGGCAAGATTGTCATGCGTTTCCCCAACCCGTTTTCCGTGTACCTGCACGATACGCCCAGCCAGCCGTTGTTCAGCAAGGGGCCACGGGCGTTCAGCTCGGGGTGTGTGCGGGTGGAGCAGCCGATGTTGCTGCGCGATCTGCTGGTGAGCCCGGCTGAAAGGGCGCGTACCGAGGAGTTGCTGGCGACCGGGGTGACCCACGAGTTCCGCCTGGCTACGCCGGTCCCCGTGTTGCTGGGCTATTGGACAGTGCAAGTGGATAGCCAGGGTGCGTTGCTGTACGCGCCGGATATCTATAGCCGCGATGGCGTGTTGTTGAAGGCGCTGGGCGCGGTCCTATAGACGCTCCCAGCTAAAAGCCGCCGGGGATCTGCGCAATATGAGACCCGGTTGGCATCCTTGAAAAAATATCCATCAGATATTTCTTAAACCCTCAAGAAACCAACCAGACTTGCCGACGTGATGGGTACATACCCAGGAGCGTTCAACATGAGCAGTCAAGGTTTGGCAGTCGGTATCAGCCTGTTTTTCGTGCTCGTCAGCGGCAGTGGCCAAGCAGCAACCACCGTGGGCCACGGCGTTATCCAGTTTCACGGCAGCATCGTCGAGGCAACGTGCACTGCCGGCGGCGGGTCTGGGGCAACGTTGGCACTGAGCGGTTGCCCGACGTTTGCATCCGCAAGCAGCATCAGCGCCCGTGGCGTCGAGCCGGTACCTACGGTCAGAGCGCTGGACCACACAGCGGTCAAGGTCAAGCTGGTGACCGAAACCACGGGGGATGGCCGTTACTTCGATCGGCGCTACAGCTTGAACGATGGGGCGGGCAAGCCGTTGCGCTCAGGGGCTTACCTGGTGACGCTGAGTTATCCCTGAAAACGATCAAAGGTGGGGGGTGTCGCGTTAGTCTGGAAACAGACGGTAAACGTTGTGCCGCTGCCCACCTGGGAGCTTGCCGTCACATCCCCACCATGGGCCTTGGCAATTTCCCGCACGATAAACAACCCCAGCCCGACACTGCGCACATCGGTGTCTTGGTCGGTGCCGCGGGTCATGGGTTCAAACAGTACGCTCATCAGCGCATCGTCAATCACCGGCCCATGGTTATGCACCGAGAGGCTGGCGCCGTGGTGATCCAGTTGCGAGGTAATGGTGATCGGTTGTTGCAGGTCGCCGTAGGCCACGCTATTGGCCACCAGGTTGCCGATGACTTGCTGCAGGCGGTCGCCATCCAGACAGGTATCGGCAGCGCCCACGGTGTGATGCACCAGAGTCGCCCGGGGAAAGGCCACCCGCAGCTCATCTACCGCGCACCGGGTCACTTCATGCAGGTCCAGCGCAGTGGGGGTGACGGCTATGCCAACGCCGACCCGCGCTTGGGTGAAGTCCAGCAGGTCGGCGATCATCCGTTGGGCACGCTCCGATGACTGGCCGATATGGCCAATCAATTGGGTTTCCTTGGCGGTGCGCGCGCCCCGGACGAGGAAGTCGGAGGCCATCTTGATCGCGGTCAGCGGGTTTTTCAGGTCGTGGCTGACGATGGCGACCATTTGCTCGGCAAACAGCGCTCGGCGCTGGGCCTTGATATAGGCCTGGTTCAGCTCTGCCTGGGCTTGCTGGAGGGCGGTTTGCGCGGCGGTTTTTTCCAGCAGCAGGGCTTCGGCCAACTTGCGTGCATTGAGCAGCTCGCGCTCGTACTTGTCGCGGTCGGTGGTACCGAACAGCGCCAGTTCGTGCCGCACGCCGCTGGCGTGGTCGCGCTTGATGGCATTGAGCAGGACGGTCACGGTGTGGCCGTCACGATGGCGCAGGTCGAGCTTGACCTCGGTGACGCGGCCTTGTACCTGCATCAATGGGGCCAGATGAGTCTGATGAAAAATACGTCCGCCCATGGTCAGCAGGTCTTGGAAACGCCGCCCGTGCAACTCGGCCGCCGTCATGCCCAACCAGTCGCTGAAGCACTGGTTTACCCGCAGGAGCGTGCCGTCTTCGGTGGTGACGGCCAGCGCACAGGCCGCGCCGTCGAACAGCATCTGGTCATTGACCATGGACAACTGCCCATGGCGCCAGGAAGTTATCCATCGCGGCCGCGCAGGCCGGTGCCGCGCTCATATGGGGGCAATGGCCCACATTGTCGATCAGGCAATAGCTGCTGTGGGGCAACGCACGGTGCAGGTACTCGCCCACGCAGACCGGGGCGATCAGGTCATCGCTCGATTGCAGGATCAGTGTGGGGGTGGTGAGGCCGCCGATATCGGCGCGGTTATCCGACAAGAACGTCACCCGCGCAAACTGCTTGGCGATCTCGGGCTCGGTGCGGCAGAAACTGTGGGTCAGTTCTTCACTGAGGGCCGGTTGCCCCGGTGCGCCCATGATCACCGGGGCCATGGTGCTGGACCAACCCAGGTAGTTGCTGTCGAGGGTGTCGAGCAGCGACTGGATATCGTCGGGTTTGAACCCACCCACGTAGTCGTCGGTATCGATGTAGCAGGGGGAGGGGCCGATCATTACATGGGCGGCGATGCGCCCGGGGACGGCGCGGTCGGCGAGGGTGCCGATCATGGCGCTGACCGAGTGGCCGACCAGGATCACCGGGCCGCTGGCGAACCCATCGATGATCTCGTTCAGATCGGCGGCGTAACCGCCCAGGGAGGCATATTTTTCCTTGTGATAGGCCTTCAGGTCGGACAAGCCAGCGCCTACCAGGTCATACAACACTACGCGAAAACGCTCGACGAAATGGGGCAGCAGGTAATTCCACATGGCCTGGTTGCAGCCAAAACCATGGGAAAACACCAGGGTCGAGGAACCATTGCCCACTACGTTGACGTTGTTGCGATGTCGAATATCCATGGGCGTGCTCGTAGTGGCGTGGTGCTATGAACTTTTGCCGTCAGTTTAGAGAGTCAACCGCATAGGGTCACTAGATATAGCGTTGATAGGATAAAGTCGGCGCTTTCAGGACGAAACGTCAGGTAACCAGTATGGCGCGGTTTTTACGGCAATCGGCCTTGGGGCTGTTGGTCATGGTGTTCGCTGCGCTGGCCTTGGCGCAAACGGCGCCGTCGCCATGGGGGAACGTGGCGCTGAACCAGCGGGTGATCGACCTGACCCACACCCTGGATACCTCGACCCAGCAGCGCCTGACCGACCAACTCGCGGCGCTGGAGCAACGCAAGGGCGCGCAGATCGGCGTAATGCTGCTGCCGACTACGGGGGGACGCCGACCTTGAAACGTTCACCACCGATCTGTTGCGCGCCTGGAAATTGGGGCGCAAGGGCATCGACGACGGTATTTTGCTGCTGGTGATCAAGGATGACCGCAAGGTGCGGATCGAAGTCGGATACGGCTTGGAAGGCGTAGTCACGGACCTGTTGAGCCACCGGATTATCGAGGAGCAACTGACCCCGGCGTTTCGCCAGGGCGATTACGCCGCCGGCGTGCAACACGCGGTGGATGCCCTGAGCGTGTTGGTCGAGGGGGGCGACTTGCCAGCGGTGGACGAGTCCAGGGAGACGGTAGATGAGGCTGCGGTGTTGCTGGCCCTGATCCTCGGCGCCGTCGGCGGGGTGCTGCTGGCCTCGGGCAAGTTGCATTGGCGACGCGGTCTGATCGCCGCCCTGTTAGTGACCGTGCTGCTGACCGCGCTGGCCGCAATCAATGGCAAGGCCTGGCCGATCTATGTGCTGGCGCTGCCCTTTTGCATGTCGATCAGCGCGGCCATATTCGGCGCGTTGTGGCAGGCCAAGGTGGTGTTTTATTGCGTACTGGCGTTGATGGCTTACAGCATCGGCCTGGGGCTGGTGGATCACTACCTGGCCGAAGTGTCCTTTATGAATTGGCTGGCTTGGCCAATGGCCGCACTGGTGGTGCTGGGCCTGTACTTGATTCTATTCGCGGTGATGAGGGCCGCGTGGAAACACAGCCGGGTGGGGTTTTGCATACAGTCGGTGATGGTGCTGGGAGTGTATGGCGCCGCCGGGTATTTGCTGGAACTGGGGCTTGATGGCTGGTTGTTCGCCTTGCCCATCAGCTCATTCGCGGCGCTGTTCATTTATGGCCAGGGTACGGGCGGATCGGGCACAGGTTCCAGCGACCGCTCAAGCTCCAGTTCCAGTTCCAGCTCAAGCTCCGGTGGCGGGTTTTCCGGTGGCGGTGGCTCCAGCGGTGGCGGCGGGGCTTCGGGGAGTTGGTGAAGCCCGCTGCCGGTTCAGAGCGTCATCACCATCTCATGCCAAGCCATCCCGCCGTGATCTGACGCCGAGGGCTGCACATACTGGTAACCCATGCGTGTGTACAGCGGCACGTGCTGTTCCTTGCACATCAGGTGGATGGTCTCTTTGCCCATCCCGCGCATGCGTTGCACAAAGGCCGTCATCAATTGCGTGGCGTAGCCCTTGCCCTGGTGCGCAGGGTCCACCACTACCGACATGATCACAACATTTGGCGCATCTGCCGCGTGCCCTACCAATTCCTTGAAGGCTTCATCCGACATCACCACGTCATGGGCGCAACCGCCGTTGATAAAGCCCACCACCTGCCCATCCACTTCCAGGATCAGGAAGCCTTGCGGGTACAAGGCGATGCGCGTGGTGATCTTCTCCAGGGTCGCGGCTTCATCACCTTCGTAGGCGCTGATTTCGATCTCATAGCAGCGAGTGGCATCTGCCGGGATGGCGTTGCGTAGGGTGAGGGCGGGCATGGTGGTTCCTGGGCGGTTGAGCGAGGGGCAGCATGATAGCGGGGTAGGGCCGCTGACGAAAATCCCACAAACAAAACCCACCCCTGTAGGAGCCGGCTTGCCGGCGATGGGCATAGGCATCTACACAACTTTCAGAACTCACGAAGTCCCCCGTGGCGAGCGGGCTTGCCCCGCGTTGGGCTGCGAAGCAGCCCCAGTAAGCCGAATGCGGTGTATCAGATACTCCGTAGTGGCTGGTTCTGGGGCTGCTTCGCAGCCCAACGCGGGGCAAGCCCGCTCGCCACAACAGCCTTATCTGCTTGGATTTTGTAGATACCTATGCCCATCGCCGGCAAGTCGGTTCCTACAAGGGCGAGGTGTATTTGACGGCTGCCGCCGCCCGCGATGGCACGTTCAGGCTTCTCAGCAACCCGGACACATGGATACGCACGGTAAACGGCGAAATATCCAGGGCCTTGGCGATTTCCTTGTTGGTCTTGCCTTGGGCGATCAGCCGCAACACTTCCTGCTGGCGCGCAGTCAGGGTGTGGGTGTCCAGGGGCAATAGCCCCGAGGGGGCGAACTTGACCAGCACTTCGCCCTGGCGGATGGCGAGCAGGGCCTGGCCGATCTCTTCGGGGGCGATGTTTTTGCCGATAAAGCCATCGGCGCCGATTGCCATCACCTGTTCGATCAACAGCGGGTCATCGACCATCGACACCACGATCAACGTGGTGCGCCGCAGTTGCTGGCGCAGTTCGCCCAACTGGCTGATGCAAGTCAGCCCGGGGAAGCGCAGGTCGAGGATCAGCGTGTCGACTTCGCCACCGCCCTTGAGCATTTGCAGCACCGTGTCCAGGTCGCCGGCCTGCTCCACGTGAGCCTCGGGCAGCAGGCGTTGCACCGTGCGCAGCATGCCTTCGCGAAACATGGGGTGGTCGTCGGCGATGATGATCCGGCATGTCATGGTGTGCTCCTCCCTGAGGCCAGGTTGTCCTGTGGCGTGCTACTTTACCACTCTGTTCACCGCCTGCCTGCCGGGAGCACCGATTCGACGATGACCGTACAAGGACGTTGCCCATGAAGTTCGTGAAAGACGCCGAACTGGACCAAGCCAACCTGCGTATTGTGGTAGCCGGCTGCGCCATGGTCTACATCGGCCTGCTGGGCTTTTTGCCGGGGCAGTCGGTGGCGCATTATGTGCCGGTGATGATCTATATCGGCCTGTTCCTGCTGGCCTCGATTGTGCTGCGCCAGGTGATCGTGCGCTGGCCCGGGCATTACCCGGCGCGGCGGATTTTCGGGATGATCCACGATTACACCGGCACTTCGTTCGGCCTGGTGGTCGGCGGTGAGGCGGCGTTGCCGCTGTATGCGGTGATGGTCTGGGTCAACCTTGGCAACGGCATGCGCTATGGTTCGCGCTATCTGGCGATTGCCACGGGCCTGGCATTGCTGGCGCTGCTGATCGTGTATCGTCTGACACCACTGTGGCAGGCGCAGCCCTTTATGGTGTTGATGCTGATGATCACCAGCACGGTGATCCCGGTCTACGCCCACCTGCTGCTGGAACGCACGCGCAAGGCGTCCGAAGAGGCCATCGCCGCCAATCTGGAAAAGTCGCGCTTCCTGGCCCAGGCCAGCCATGATTTGCGCCAGCCCATTCACTCCATCGGCCTGTTTACCGCGTGCCTGCGCGAAGCACGCTTGGGCGATGAAGAGCGGCGGCTGGTGGACAATATCGACCGTTCGCTGCTTAACGTCTCGCAATTGTTCCGCTCCATTCTCGACCTCTACACCCTGGACAACGGCCGCTTGCTCCCCAAGTACCAGGTTGTTCACCTGGGTGAGTGGCTGGCTGACTTGCTGCGCCAGAACACCGAAGCCGCGCGTTGGGCCGGGGTAGAACTGCGCCTGCGCCCTTGTGCCCACTGGGTGCAGGTTGATCCGGCACTGTTGGCTACCATGGTGCAGAACGTGCTCTCCAATTGCTTCAAGTACGGCGGCCAGCGCCCGGTGCTGGTCGGCGTGCGCCAGCGCAGCGGTGGGCTGGTGGTGGAGATTCACGACCAGGGACGGGGGATTGCCGAGGAGCATCTGCCCCGGGTCTTCGAGGAGTTCTATCGGGTCCGCCACCTGCGCGACAAAGACGTTGAAGGCGTTGGCCTGGGCTTGTCCATTGTCAAGCGCCTGGGACAGTTGATGGACATGGACGTGGGGCTGCGCTCGCGGGTGGGCCGTGGCACCTCGGTCAGCCTGCGCGGTTTGGCCCTGGCGACCGCACCCCATCAACCTGTGGTGCGCGACGATGCACGCCAGGCGGGGCTGCTGACCGGTTTGAAAGTGTGCCTGGTGGAAGATGACCATAACGTACTGCTGGCCACCCAGGCATTGCTGGAGCGGTGGGGCTGCGAGGTGCAGGCCGAATCGAGCGGGCATAACCTGGTCAGCGATTGCGACATCATCGTCGCCGACTATGACCTGGGCAACCACGCCACCGGTATCGAGTGCATCGACCAACTGCGTGCACAGCGCGGCGTGGCGGTGCCGGCGCTGATTCTGACCGGGCATGATGTGGAGAGGATCCAGGCGGCCCTGCACGACCGGCAGATCGCCATTTTGTCCAAGCCAGTGCGCCCCGCTGAACTACGGGGCACCCTGCGCGAGCTCAGCCAGGGGCCGGTTACTGGTTAAACGGCGTCAACCCGTTACCCCGGGCACCCTTGGGTTGGCAGTAGGCAGCCGGTTTCATCAGGCCGAAGCTGGCCACGGCAAACATCCCACCGCTGGCACCACTGGGCACCGAGCAGTTGTAGTCACCAGAAGCGGTGCTGGCGATGTAATAGGTGGTCATGGAGTCACTGCGGACATTGGAAACACGCTTGACCGGCTCACCCAGATTGGTTTCCGAGAGCGTCTTGAGATGGTCTTCGGTGGGCTTGATATTGCTGCAACCGGCAACGCCGATCATCAGGGCGCCCAGCAGGGCAAGGCGGGTGACAGGGGAGTGCAGTTTCATGGCGCTTCTTCCTTGGGGTTGTTTTGGTTTTTTTCACGCGCAACGATCCCTTGCACGGCGGGTTCGACGTGCTGGCGGGGAGCATTGGGGGTGCTGGCGAATATAGCGCCGGGTGCCTGCGGGGTCGATTAGCACAAGTGTGCTAATGGCACCTTGAGGTCACGGTAAACAGGGTTAATTCAGGGAGATTCGAATGCTACAAATCAGACGCGCCACCGACGACGACGGCCCCATCGCCTTCGAGATCCGCCTGCAAGCGATCCGCAGCCAATGCATCGGTGCCTACACCGCCGAGCAGATGCTGACCTGGACCCGTGGCGCAGCCGAGGACGGTTACACCGCGCTGATGGCCAAGCCGTTCTACCTGGGGTGCGTCGAGGGTGAGCCGGTCGCCACCGGCATGCTCGACCCGGACCATCGGGAAGTCGGTGCGCTGTTTGTACTGCCCGGTTTTATCGGGCGCGGGATTGGCGGGCAGATGCTGGAGCACCTGGAGCAAGTGGCGTTGGCGTTGGGGATTGAGGAGGTGGTGCTGGATGCGACGCTCAATGCCGCGGATTTCTACCGCAGCCGTGGTTATGAAGGCAACGAGCCGTCCATCTATCATTCGCCTACGGGGCTGGACCTGGCGTGTATCCCGATGGTCAAGCGCCTGTCTGCTTGAACGCCGTACGCAGGCGTTCGATCACGGTCGGCACCGAAAGCCCGGCCGCGTCCGGCAGGTCAGCCAACGAGCTGATCGGAGTCTTGGCCCCCAGCATCAAATAACCGGGCAGGTCGGGCCGGCAGGATACCAAAGGCAACCCCCTGTATCCCAGAAATGGGCGCGATCTGTGTCTTTCGACGGGCGTGTCTTGTGGGTACCGTCATGCCCTTTGCTCTAACGCTGAGGCAATCATGGATCTACTGGCTACCCCTTTTGGCACCACCGACTGGTCGACCGTCGAAGCGCAGTTGCACCCTGGCGAAACCGGCAGCGCCCTATGGCGCACCTGCCATTTCGGCACCACCCGCGTGCGCATGGTGGAATACAGCCCTGGCTACCTGGCGGACCACTGGTGCTGGCGCGGGCATGTGTTGTTATGCCTGGAGGGGAGCTGCAGACGGAACTGGAGGATGGTCGCCAGTTCACCCTGACGGCGGGGATGAGTTATCAGGTGGGCAATGACAGGGACGGACACCGGTCAAGCACAGCCACCGGGGCCAAGCTGTTTATTGTGGATTGATCAGTCGTACCTCTGCCCAAATGCATCCACCGTGGGGTTTTCAGAGTTCGGTGCCCCAGCAAAATTGAGGGGGGGCTGGCCACAATTCCCAGCTTCGCTGATCCCCCCCTGTAGGAGCGGGCTTGCCCGCGAAAGCGGTGGTTCAGTCACTTCATGGCTGGCAGGTGTACCGCTATCGCAGGCAAGCCAGCTCCCACAGTTGATAGGTGGTGCGGCCACAATTCCCAGCTTCGTTGATATCCCCCTGTGGGAGCGGGCTTGCTCGCGAAAGCGGTGGTTCAGTCAATTCATGGGTGGCAGGTCTACCGCTATCGCAGGCAAGCCAGCTCCCACAGTTGATTGGGGGGCGGCCAATACTCTGTGGCCAGCAACGCCCCCCTTGTGGGAGCAGGATCAATGGTTCATGTGATGGCCGTCAGCACTGCCCAGGCTGCGGGCCGGGGCCTGGATCTGGATGTCCTGCTTCTGGCCCTTGGCATCTTCCACGGTCAGGGTCAGCGGCACCTGGTCGCCTTCCTTGATCTGGCCCTTCAGGCCCATCAGCATCACGTGATAGCCCTCAGGGTCGAGTTTTACCGCCAGGCCGGCTGGCAGTGCCACGGAGTCCACCGGGCCCATGCGCATGACATCATCCTTCATGCTCATCTCATGAATCTGCACATCCTTGGCCACCGGCGACTTGACGCTCAGCAGCTTGCTGTCGCTGTCGGCGGTGAGGGTCATGAACGCACCGCTCGAATGCTGCCCGGCCACGGTGGCGCGGGCCCAGGCGTCGCTGACCACGACTTGTGCGCTGGCGTGGGCGGCGAGGCCCAGCAGGGAAAGACCGAGGGCGATGCGCTTGAGGGTGTGGACAGCAGTCATTAGCAGACCTCCATGACGGTGAGCAGGTCTTCTGCGCACTCTTTGGCGTTAAGGGATGCCGACAGGCCCAGGCGCAGGTTGCCGCGGGTGTCGAACACAAAGCTGGTGGCGGTGTGGGACAGGGTGTAGGTATCGCCGGCGGGGATCTTTTCATAAAAAATCCCGAACTCCTTGGCGGCCACGGCGATTTCTTCCGGGGTGCCATAGAGCGCTTCGAAGCTGGGGTCGAAGGCTTTGACGTACGCATCAAGCACCTGAGGTGTGTCGCGTTCCGGGTCCAGGGTGATAAAGATCACCTGCATGATTTCGCCGTCGCGGCCCATCAGCTTCTTGGCCTGGGCCATGCGCGCCAGGGTGGTGGGGCACACCGCCGGGCACTGGGTGAAACCGAAGAACACCACCGGCATCAAGCCGCGGAATGAACTCAGGGTGACGGTTTCGCCGGCCGTGTTCTTAAGCTTGAACGTGCGGCCCATGATCTTGTTGCTCAAGTCCTTGCCGTACTTGAAGTTCAGCTTGGGGCTGGTGTCGCAGCCGCTCAGCAGACCCAGGCCCAGCAGGCCCATACCGGTGAGGACCTTGCGGCGGGTGAATAACGTACTCATGAAATGGGCGTCCCGTGAAGCGTCTGACGGCTGCGCATAACAGGTCAGTCAGGCTTTGAAAAGCGGTGAACAGGAAGGCTGGGTAGTCTACCGACCTTGATCGCGCTTGATAATCTGCGACGTTCTGCCACAGGGGCGGTGGCCACCTTATCAGCCAGGGCGCTGATTGAGTCTGTGGCACACTGTCGCAGACACTGGCAAAGGCCCGCCGCACAAGGCTTGGGGCAAATGTTTCAACGATTATCAAGGCCCTTGACCCGCATCAAGGCAACGCACGTCCGCGGTGGGCACAGTCACGGTACAAGCACCGTGAGGTTCTGATGCTCTATCTCCTATTCCTGCTGGCCCATCTATTCGCCGCGCTGATATTCATCGGTACGGTGTTCTTTGAAGTATTGATCCTCGCCAGTGTGCACAAGCAACTGCCGGCCCGCGTCATGCTGCTGGTGGAGCAGGGCATCGGCCGCCGTGCCAGGGCCTTGATGCCGTGGGTGCTACTGGTGCTGTTTGGCGCCGGCATCGGCATGGTCTGGTTGCGTTACCTGCCGGTGCTGGCGGCGCCGTCCAGCTCGGCATTCGGCGCGTTGCTGACTCTCAAGCTGATCCTTGCCGCCAGCGTGCTGATGCATTTTTTGCTGACCGTCTGGTTGATGCGCCGTGGGCGGGTCAGCGCGGCCTACCTGCGCTTTGTCCATCTGAGCCTGTTCTGCCATATGGTCGCCATTGTGTTGCTGGCCAAGAGCATGTTCTACATCACGTGGTAAACGTCGGCGCTTGATGCATATCAAGGTGCGCTGTCCGGTCGCACCGCACAATGATCCACCGTAGCCAGACCCGGAGGCCGTCATGCTCACTGTCATTCATCCCGCCCGCGAGTGGCGCTTGCGCCGTGACCAAAGCGTGCTGGACCAGGGCCAGGTCGACATCGGCAAATTTCATACGGGCATCGGTTCCCTTGACTTGCTGCGCGCCCTGCGCAGCAGCCGCCAGCGGCAACGGCCCCTGGCGCTTAACCTGCAGTGGCCGGCGGGCCTGGTGGCGGATACCTACCTCGGCGCGCTGGAACAGGAAATCCACCTGGTTGGTTGCCACGTGGGCGGCCGGCAACCAGTGGATCAATTCCATCTGGGCGGCGCCACCCCGGCCATTGCCGACCTGCAACGCTTGATGGCGCACCTGCGCAGTCGCCTGCACTTTCTTGATCACGACCAAGGTGACTACAGCCTCGACCTCGACCCGTTGCACACGGACTGGGCAACCATGGGTCTGTTGCGCGACCTGGGGTTCAATCACATCAATATCGGTGTGCCGGATGCCAGTGCCGAGGCCACGCCGTCGGTGGCCGGTTATCAGGATCCGGCGCCGATCCAGTCGCTGATCGACGCGGCGCGCACCTTCGGCTTTCGCTCGGTGAATGTTGACCTGGGCTACGGCCACGCCTGGCAGACTTGCGACAGTTTTGAAGCCAAGTTGGCCAGCCTGATCGCCCTGGAACCGGACCGCCTGCAAGTCTTCGATTATGCCCGGGCCCCACGGCGCTACCAGCAGCAGCCACGGCGTGTGCTGTCGTCGAATGCCGACAAATGTGGCATGCGCCGCATCGCTTTCCAGCGCCTGGAAGATGCCGGTTATCACTACATCGGCCTGGGACAGTTCGTGCGCCCCGACGACGACCTGGCGCTGGCCCAGGAGCGCGGGCACCTGAGCCGCAATTGCCAGGGTTTTACCCGTCACGGCTACTGCGACCATATCGGTTTTGGCCTGGGCGCCATCAGCCAGCTCGACACCCTGTATGCGCAAAACACCGAAGACCTGGCGCGCTATCGCCAGCATTTGGACAGCGACCTGCTGCCCACCGCCCGTGGCTGGCGTTGCGAGGCCGGCGACCAGATCCGCCAGCACGTCATGGAGCGCCTGGCCTGTGACCTGGAGTTGGATATCCAGGCCCCTGGAGCGCCGCTATGGGGTAATTTTTTCCCTGCTACTTCTCGGCGATCTGGCCACTGCTGGAGCATTTGCATCAGGACGGCCTGATCGATCTGTCCGAGCGTTTCCTCTGTGTACTGCCCGCTGGCCGGCACCGGGTCGAAGCCCTCTGTGCGCTGTTTGACCGGGCAGGCAGCGCCGTCCCCCCTTGCTCCAACGATGAGACCATCGACCATGAAAGCGTTTGAGTTCAACCGGGCCCTGGTGCAGAAATACGACCGCCCGGGGCCGCGCTACACCTCGTACCCGACGGCGCCGCAGTTTCACGCAGCCTTCGCTTTGGACGATTACCAGCAGGCGGTCGCCGCCAGCAACCACGCGGTGACGCCCAAGGCGTTGTCGGTGTACATCCATATCCCGTTCTGCCAAAGCCTTTGCTACTACTGCGGCTGCCACAAGATCATCACGCGCAAGACCCACCGCGCCGTAGAGTACCTGAGCTACCTCAAGCGCGAAATCCAGATGCAGGCGGCGCTGTTCGACCGTGCGCGGCCACTGACCCAGTTGCACTTGGGGGGCGGCACGCCGACCTACCTCGACGATGGGCAACTGGCCGAATTGATGGACTGCCTGGCCCAAGGCTTCAGCCTGGATAGCAGCGATCGCCACGAGTTTTCCATTGAGGTGGACCCGCGCACCATCAGCGTCGAGCGGATCCACAACCTGCGCGGGCTGGGCTTCAATCGCCTGAGTTTTGGCGTGCAGGATTTTGATACCGATGTGCAGGCGGCAGTCAATCGTGTGCAGAGCGAAGAGCAGATCGTGCAACTGGTCTCGGCGGCGCGTGAGGCGCAGTTCAAGTCGATCAGTGTGGATCTGATTTACGGCCTGCCGTTGCAGACTGTGGCCAGTTTCGACGTGACCCTGGGCAAGCTGATTGCCTTGCGCCCGGACCGCGTGGCGGCGTACAGCTATGCGCACCTGCCGACACAAATCCGCGCCCAGCGCATGATCCGCCCCGAAGACATGCCCCCCCCCGAGCGCAAGCTGGAACTGCTGGAGCTGACTATTCGCCGGCTGACCGAGGCGGGGTATGTGTATATCGGCATGGATCACTTTGCCTTGCCCGACGACGAACTGGCCCTGGCCCGGGCCAATGGCACCTTGCAGCGCAATTTCCAGGGCTATTCGACCCATGCCGATTGCGACCTGATCGGGCTGGGCGTCTCGGCCATCGGTAAGGTGGGTGACAGCTACAGCCAGAGCGTCAAGGAGTTGTCCCAGTACTACGCACGTATCGACGCCGGGTTGTTGCCGGTGCAGCGCGGCTACCGCCTGAACGCCGATGACGTGCTGCGCCGCGACGTGATCAACGGCCTGATGTGCCATGGGCGCATTGACTTTGCCGGGGTCGAGGCCGGGCATGCGATCCGCTTTACCGAATACTTCGCCCAGGCGTTGTCGCGGTTGGATGAGCAAGTGGCGGATGGCTTGCTGCATATCCAGGACGATGCCGTGCAGTTGCTGCCCCAGGGGCAGTTGATGGTGCGCAGCGTGGCGATGGCGTTCGATGCGTACTTGGGTGGGCAGCAGAAGGGGCAGTTTTCTCGTACGGTCTAATCACTCAGCACCCTCCTGTAGCGAGCGTGCTTGTTGTGGCGAGGGGGCTTGTCCCCCGCTGGGCTGCGCAGCAGCCCCAATAAGACCGCCGCTTTTTATCAGGCAGACCGCAGCGCCTGGGTTTAGGGCTGCTGCGCAGCCCAGCGGGGGACAAGCCCCCTCACCACAAAAAGCCCCTTCACCACAGGTCAGGTATAGGCGCTGTTAGTGCGCTCTATCTCTTCGACCAGCTTATCGATCCCTTCCAGCCGTGCGCGGTTGTCGTGATCCCACGGATGAAACCCCGGCTTGAAGTAATGCAGCCACGGCCGCGCCATGCGCGGGAATACGCCCTTGGGCCCGTAGAGAAACTTCAGCATCCGCCAGAACCCTTTCAGGTGCCCGCCCGCGCGGCGGTCGGCGATCAGCAGGCGCAGGTGGAAATCAAATACCACCAGCCAGAAAAACACCGTGGTAAACAGCATGGTTCCAGTGCGTAGCAGGTAACGCTTGGGCCCCGGTTTGATCACGCGGTTCCACACATCAAAGGCCACGGCCTTGTGCTCCGTTTCCTCAAGGGCGTGCCAATACCACATCTGTTGATACCCCTTGAGCGAATCACCGAAACGCGTGGGGTCGCTGAGCAGGATTTCCGCGAGCATCGCCGTGTAGTGTTCCAGGGCGATGGTCACTGCCAGGTTGAAGGACGGCGGCAAGTGCTTCTTTTGCAGGTCGAGGATGAATTTCAACCGCCGGTCAAGCAGATGGGCCGGCAACCCGGCAGCTTGCAGCAGCTCGTTATAGGCCACGTGTTCACGGCTGTGCATGGCTTCCTGGCCGATAAAACCCTGGATCTCCTTCTTTAACGCCGGATCGTCGATGCGCTGGCGATAGTGGCGCACGCTGTCCATGAAGAACAGTTCGCCCTGGGGAAACAGCAGTGACAGGGCATTGAAAAAATGTGTGATGAAAGGGCCTTGCTCGTGCCAGTCCTTGATGCGTTCGGCGGGCAGGGCAAAATGCAGGTCGCGGCGAATGGGCAGCATTATGGCGACTCCTGTTCAGTGATGGGGTTGGGCAGCGGGGCCTTGCGCTTTTTCGGTGCCATGCGCCGGCTGGCGAACACCACCAGCGCCTGATACGCCGCCGGCAGCCAGCGTGCGAGCAAGTCCAGGGCATAGGCATCGCGGCCGATCAATACGCGGCGTTTGTTTTTGCGTACGCCGTGCAGGATCACCTTGGCAGCCTGGTCGGCGTCGGTGATAAACAGCTTCTCGAAGTCGGCGCGGGCTTGTTGTTCGCTATGGATCAGGAACCCGGTCATGTTCGCGTCGATCCGGCTGCTGCGGCAGATATCGGTACGGATCCCACCAGGATGCACACAGGTGGCCGAGACGCCGCTGCGTTGCAAATCCAACTCCTGGCGCAGGGCCTCGGTGAAGCCGCGCACCGCGAACTTGGTGGCGTTGTAGCCGCTCATGCCAGGCTGGGCGAACAGGCCGAAGACGCTGGACGTGTTGACCACATGTCCGTCGCCGCTGGCCTTGAGGTACGGCAGGAACGCCTTGGTGCCGTAGACCACACCCCAGAAGTTGATGCCGACGATCCATTCCAGGTCGGTGTAGTCCACCCCTTCCACGGTGCTCGACAGGGCCACCCCGGCATTGTTGAAAATCAGGTTGACCTGGCCGTGCTCCGCCGCACAACTGGCCGCCCAATCCTCCATGGCCTGGCGGTCGGCAACGTCCAGCTCGCGAAAGGTCACGCGCACTGGCGCCAGGGTGGCGTGCTGGATCAATTCCACGGTTTGTTGCAGGCCCGCCAGGTTCTTGTCCGCCAGCGCCAGGTGGCAACCTTCGCGCGCCAGGGCCAGGGCCAGGGCACGCCCCATGCCGGACGCGGCACCGGTGATGGCCGCCACACGGCCATTGAATGACTTCATGACAGGCTTCCTTCTGCAGTGGCGTGAGGCTGCGCGAGGGGACGCGGCGCAGTGCCGGTCACCAGCGGCGTGACCTGATAGTCGCCCAGGGCGAACTGGCGGGTGACCTGTTTGAAGCGCCAGGTCGAACCGGGCCACAACGTGGTGTTTTTGCCGGTGCGCGGGTCGAGGTACCAACTGCGGCAGCCACCGGTGTTCCAGATGGTGCGCTGGAGCTTTTGCTGGATCTGCTGGTTGTAGGCGCTTTCCACCGCCGGCTTGACGTCCACTGTGGCAATTTGTTGGCGGCGCATCTGTTGCAGGGCATCGAGGATGTAGGTGACTTGCGCCTCGATCATCAGAATCATCGAGTTGTGGCCCAGCCCGGTGTTGGGCCCGACGATCAGGAACAGGTTCGGATAACCCGGCACGGTGGTGCCCTTGTACGCATGGGCGCCCTCGCGCCAGGTGTCCATCAGGTCGATGCCATCGCGCCCGATGATGCAGTCGCGGGGCAGGGGATCGCTGGCCTGGAACCCGGTGCCGAAGATCAGGCAGTCAGCCGGGTGCTTGATGCCATCGGCGGTGACGACCCCGTCGGCTTCGATCCGCAGCACGTTGTCGGTGACCACCTCGACATTGCTGCGCGACAGCGCCGGGTAGTAGTCATTGGAAATCAGCACGCGCTTGCAGCCAATGGTGTAGTCCGGCCGCAGGATCTTGCGCAGGGAAGGGCGCGCCACTTGTTTGTGCAGATGGCGCAGGGCGATTTTCTGCACCATTTTCATCAGCCTCGGGTGCAGCGCAAACCCAACCACCCGACCTTCCAAGGCCCAGTAAAAGGTCCCGCGCACCAGGCGTTGGGTAAACGGCAAGTGTTTGAAAGCCCAGCGTTCGACCCGTGAAATGGGGCGGTCCGGCTTGGGCATGATCCACGGCGGGGTGCGCTGGAACAGGTCCAGGTGCGCCACCTGCGGGGCGATCTGCGGCACGAACTGGATGGCGCTGGCGCCCGTGCCAATAACGGCCACGCGCTTGCCCTTCAACGAATAGTCGTGGTCCCACTGCTGGGAGTGAAAGCGCTTGCCCTTGAAGCTGTCCAACCCCGCGATATCCGGCAGCGCCGGGCGCGACAGGCCGCCCATCCCCGACACCAGCACCCGCGCACTGACGTGGCGGCCATTGCTGAACTGCAATTGCCAGCGTTGCAGTTGCTCATCGAACACCGCCCGTTTCAGGCCCATGCCAAAACGCAGGTACGGCGCCAGCTCGAAGCGCTGTGCACAGTGTTCCAGGTAGGCGCGGATTTCCGCCTGGGGGGCGAACTGGCGGGTCCAGTGTGGGTTGGGCGCAAACGAAAACGAATAGACATGGGATTGCACATCACAGGCGCAGCCAGGGTAGTGGTTGTCGCGCCAGGTACCGCCCAGGGAATCAGCCTGTTCGGCGATGAAGAAGTCGTCGAGCCCGGCTTGTTTGAGTTTGATCGCCATGCACAGGCCGGCAAAGCCTGAGCCAATGATCGCGATATCCACACAATCTGCCGGGCCGCTCGGCTGGGTAGAGGCATTCATAGGGTGTCCCTCGTGGGCTGTGGGCGCCTTACGGGTTTTTGACATCGGATGTGCTCCTTTTTTGTTTTTTGGCTTTTAGATAGAACACCATTGCAAAGAAAAAATTGTATTTATTATTTTAAAAAAGATTTTAAATAATCTACCTGAAAAATATCGCCTACGCTAGAACCTTGTCTTTTATGTGCGATTTGTCCGACGGACGAGCCTTTACGCACGCAGTTGAAGTCCAGGGTGTGGACGATGGCTGAGGTCCTGACCAATACCGGTCGGATCGCCAGCAGCAGGGAAGCCGAGGACCGAGCTATGGCTGTCGAGTGGGTTGTCGCTGCGGGTGTGTTTATAGCTGCGAGTGCGGCGTTATGGGGCTTGAGTGCCTGGATGACGCGCCGTATCGAAGCGGCTGTTCCAAGTAACGGGCGCTTTCTGGAGGTCGATGGCGAGCGCTTTCATTATGTAGAAGAGGGCAAAGGGCCGCCGCTGGTGATGATCCACGGCCTCATGGGCAGCAGTCGCAACCTGACTTATGCCTTGTCTGCCCAATTGCGCGAGCACTTTCGGGTGATCACCCTGGACCGCCCCGGCTCAGGCTATTCCACCCGGCATAAAGGCACCGGTGCCGACCTGCAAAGCCAGGCCCGGCAAGTCGCGACCTTTATCCAGACCCTGGACCTGGGCCAGCCCCTGGTGCTGGGGCATTCCCTGGGCGGGGCGATTTCCCTGGCATTGGCCCTGGATCATCCCCATGCGGTGTCCGGGCTGGTGCTGGTGGCACCGCTGACCCACCCCCAGCGCATGATCCCCCTGGTGTTTCTATCGTTGGCGGTGCGCCCGGGCTGGCTGCGGCGCTGGGTCTCACGAACGCTGACGGTGCCCATCGGCATGCTCACCAGCGGCGCAGTGGTCAAGGCGGTGTTTGCCCCCGACCCGGCCCCGGCCGACTTCGCCACCCGTGGCGGTGGGATGCTGGGGATGCGCCCCGACAACTTCTATGCCGCCTCCACCGAAATCGGCCTGATCAATGATTACCTGCCGGATATGGTCAAGCGCTACCCCCAACTACGCCTGCCCATCGGCCTGATCTATGGCTCGCGGGACAAGGTGCTGGACTTTCGCAAACACGGCCAGGCCCTGGCGGACAAGGTGCCGGGGCTCAAAATGCAGGTGGTCGAAGGCCGCGGCCACATGCTGCCAATCACCGCCACCGAACGGGTGGCAGCCCTGGTGGAGCAGGTGGCCAAGCGCAGCAAGCCGGTAGAAAGCGCCACCGTCCTGCACCCGCCATTTGCACTGGCGAGCAAATAATCGTGCACCCCACGGCGTGGTCGAGAGTCGGTAACGCTTGCCCTAGACACCTGACCGAATGGATGAAAAAGAGACTGCCCGGTCACGTAGAAAAGGCTTCGAAAAAAGTAGTTGACGACCTAACGGTTCCGCGCTATTTATTTAAAAAAAATATTTCAATATTTATTTTGAAATGATTTTTGAAATGCCTAAGAGCGAATAAAATAATGAAAAAAAACGCCTTTTATCGCATGGTTGATTTCAAGCGGCTTTCAGTGCCGCCTGAACCTGTTTGCCTCTTTTGCTTCGCCCTCCCTCCCTGCCGCGCAGAGCGCCCGGAGGCTGCCATGAATCAGACCCTGGCCGCCCCGCACGTCTGGACTGACGGTAAGCGCCACCTGTGGTGGCTCGGCATCATGCCTTTGGCAACCCCGCTATTGTCCGGCGCGTTGGCCATCACCACCGGTGTGCAAGAACTGTGGTGGGTCGGCGTACTGGTAATTTTCGGCCTGATTCCATTGATCGACGGCCTGCTCGGCGAAGACGTCAGCAACCCGCCGGAATCTGCGGTCAGCGGCCTTGAATCGCAGAAGTACTACCGCTGGATCGTCTACACCGGCGTGTTGCTTGTTATCTCCTCCCTGGTGATTACCGGTTGGCTGGCCGTCAGCGGCATCGACTGGATGATCAACGGTGGGCTGCTGCAACTCACGGCGTCCATGGACCCTTCGAGCTGGATGGCGCAAACCGCCAGCTTCCTGACTGCCCGGGTGCAACTGCACGGTGAAGTCAGTTGGTTCACCTACCTGGGCATGGCCATGTCCACCGGCGCCGCCACCGGCATCGCGATCAACACCGCCCATGAACTGGGGCACAAGCCGCGCCTGCTGGAGATCGTGCTGGCCAAGATCACCCTGGCGCCGACTTTCTACGGGCACTTCTACACCGAACACAACCGTGGCCATCACGTGCGCGTCGCCACCCCGGAAGATCCGGCCAGCTCGCGGCTGGGAGAGAGTTTCTGGGCGTTCCTGCCGCGCTCGGTGTGGTTCAGTGCGCGCTCGGCCTGGAACCTGGAACGCGAACGTCTGCGCAAGCTTGGCTTGCCAGCCTGGCACTGGAAGAACGGCGTGCTCAGCGCCTGGATGTACAGCGTGGTGTTGTGGGGCGCAATGATTGCCTGGCTGGGCGTGGCGGTGATTCCCTTTCTGTTGATCCAGGGCATCTACGGCTTCTCGTTGCTGGAAGTGGTGAACTATGTCGAGCACTACGGCCTTAAACGCCAGAAGTTGCCCAATGGTCGTTATGAGCGGTGTTCGCCGCGCCACTCCTGGAACAGTAACCGTATTGTCACCAATATTTTTCTGTTCCAGTTGCAGCGCCACTCCGATCACCACGCCAACCCGACCCGCAGTTATCAGTCGTTGCGCCACTTTGATGAATCGCCGCAACTGCCCTATGGCTACGCCAGCATGATCGTCTGGGCCTATATCCCTTACTTGTGGCGCCGGCGCATGGATCATCGGGTACTGCGGCACTATTCGGGGGATGTCACCCTGGCCAATATCCAGCCATCCAAACGCTTGAAGATACTGGAGAAGTACGGCAAAACCAGCACCTTCTAATGTGAATCAACCGTTGTAGGGCGCACTCGGGATCTGTGTATCGCGCAGGTTTTTATCGCCCACGGTTTGCCGGTTTCGAGTGCTGCTTAGTTGCAAGAAAGTTGTTTGACCCTAACAAAAATAAAATCAAGGGAAGGACGTACACCATGCAAACACCTGCCAAGTTCACTACGCATATCGTGCTCGCCGCACTGGGCCTTATCGCCTATCACCAGGCCCAGGCCGCACGTATCGAGCCCGCCGGCAGTGCCTTCACAGCTCAGGGCCCCATCAGCTTTTCCAAGGGCGCGCTGATCAGCGCCGATTGCACCATCAAAGTGGCCGGCAAGGTTGCGGCCGATGGTTCGCAAGTCAATGTCGACAAGGTCGAGTTCGACGGCGGCCTCAAATGCAGCCGTGTCGAAGCCATCAACTTGCCATGGATCCTGGTGGCCAAGGACACCACCAGCGGCTCTATGTCGAAGATCAGCGTCGACGTGCACGCCTTTGGCCTGGGCGGCAAGTGCGGCCCATCCACCGCCGAAGGCACCTGGGATAACGCCACCGGCAAGTTGGAGGCGGCCAATGTGCCGATTGGCGAAGACTGCAAGATCAAGAGTGTGTCGATCAAGATGCCGCCGACTTTCAAAGTCGTCGAGTAATCACCCGAAGTTGTAGCGGTAATTGCATTGAAATTTGGCTGGAAAGGGAAGTTCTGCTGTTTCTCCGTGACCTCTCGATCATGGCCATTACCCCGGCGAAATGACTCGCCATACATGTGAGGAAAAATAATGAAAAGTTTCAAAACCCTCGTTTGTGTAAGTTCATTTGCTCTGTGCTTTGGCGCGGCTTCGATGGCCAGTGCGGCGTCGATTACCCCAAATGGCGCGTTTACCACTGACCCAGGCACCATTGTTGTCACGTCGCCGTCTTCCGGTGGGGCTCCAATCACTTGTGGCATTACGTTCGGCGGTACTGTTACCGCAGGCGTCGCGACTATTACTGCAGCAAGTCTGACCGGGGGTGGGCTGTGCGCATTGCCTACCTTGAAAAATATCCCATCTCCGGGGTGGAAGTTGACGGCTACCGGTTTTACGCCAAGTACTGGTGCGGGCACAGGCATTGTTGAGCGAGTAGGTTGGACTGTTGTGTTCCCACCGTCTAACTGCGGCGCAGGCACTATCAACGTCGCCTGGGACCAGGCAACGCAGATGCTGACCGCCGCCAATCAGCCGCTCTCCGGCAACTGCTCCGTGCAGTCTTTGAAAGTTAAAGCACCGACTCTGACCCTGGCTCCTTAAACCATCGCACTTATTAGTGCAAAGGGCTGATCACCCCTGAAAGACAGGTGCCTCTAGTGAGGCACCTGTTGAGGCAACCCGGATCGGTAAGGCCGACTCTGGTAGATAAAAATAAAAAGGAGTGGAGCATGAATAACAAGAAACAGCAGGCTCAGGCGTTACTTGGTCTGGCATTGTTGGGGGGGCTAATGGCTGTGGCCGGTCCGGTTCAGGCGGGCGGTTTCATGACTCCGACCTCGAACACGGCGGGTTGGGGCCGGGCGTTTGGTGGTGGTTCGATGTTCAAGAACGATCCGTCAGCGGCCTACAACAACCCTGCTGCAATGGCCTTCATTGACAAAACCATTTCGCAGTTCACCCTCAACTTCGCCAATATCGACATCAAGTACAAAGGGTCGGCCTACGACTATTCTGGCCGTCCAATGTCCGAAACTACCTTCGACGAAAACTACAACCCCACTTACAACGATCGTACCGGTAACGGTGGCCAGGCCGGCTTCGAGGCGTGGGTGCCTACGGGCTTTTTGGTGATTCCAATCAATAACCGTTTCGCCTTTGGTCTGAGCCAGGTGGTGCCCATGGGCGCCCGCACCACGTACGACCAGGATTGGAAAGGCCGCGACTTTGCAGTGGACACCCGAATTGAAACCGTTGGCCTGACTGGCTCGCTGTCGTTCAAGGTTAATGATGAGTTTTCCATCGGCGGTGGTGCGATTCTTCAGCACACCAAAGGTTTTGTGAGCCAGAACGTCGACCTGTATGCCGCTGCTGCGCAGTCGCCGGACTTCGGGATGATTCCGTTCCCGGCCGGCCAGGGCTTCGCCTTGATGCGTGTGAAGGTCGACAATAATTCCCTGGGCTGGTTTGCAGGGATGACCTGGAAGCCTACGGCGCAAGACACCCTGGGCTTGAACTACCACGCCAAGATCAAGAACAAGCTGGAGGGCAAGTACAACATGTACGCTGACCCGACCTCGGAAGGACTGATGACCATTCCGGTGGTCGACGGTAAAACCCTGGTCGAGCTGGCTTACCCCGGGCTGAAACTGTATCCGGGCGGTGCCAAGGCCTCCACGCAACTGGATATCCCTGCCAACGCGTCCCTGGACTGGGTACACGACTTCTCTGACCGCCTGACCCTGGGCGCCAGTGTGACCTGGACCCAATGGTCATCCTTCGAGGCGCTGACCTTGAAGTCCAATGGCAGCACCATCGTGTCGATCCCGTACAAGTACAAGAACACCTGGATGTACTCCTTCGGCGGCGACTACAAACTCACCGATGACTTCACCGTGCGCGCCGGTGTGGCCTTCGACCAGACCCCAACCCGCAACTCCACCCGTGACCCACGCATCCCGGATGGTGACCGCACCTTCGCCTCCCTGGGCTTTGGCTACAACATCCGCGCCATTCCTGGCCTGAGCATCGACGGCGCGTATTCCCGCCAGTTTGTGGAAACCGTCAAGCTCAAGACCAAGAACGTTGATCGGCTTGGCGCAGGTTCGCTGGACGGTAAATCCGAGGCCAAGGGTGAAGTGGTCAGCCTGTCGGCGACCTACGCCTTCTGACCTGAGGTTGTATCTGTGTAGTGCCTGGGTAAACGCATAGTCAGCGCATCTTTCTACTGCGTTTACCGGGTGCTGCATCCATGGGTCGCCCACGCGACCCCTTGTGATTTCCTTGCACTTCGACATTTCGGCTGACGCGTTCGGCCATGAATTTTTTCGCGAACCGATTAAATAAAAATTTCAAAACAAAATTTGAATTTAGCTTTTCAAGTTTGTAGTGTGGTGATCAGTCGCAGGTCATACCGGCTTGCTGACCTGCATGCCGTGCCCTGAATAAGTTGCCCTGAATAAGTAGAGGTATCTCCATGGTTATCTGGTTACTGGCGGGACTCGCTGCGGCGACGGCCCTGGCGTATCGACAAGCGGCAGCCACCTTGTGGCTGGGCGCTGGCCTGGCCTGGTTGGCCGGTGGCTATCTGTTCAGTGTGGTCGCAGGGTTTGGCCTGAGCGTTGCGGCGCTGCTGGTGGTGCTGCCGGCGCTGCTGCTGAGCATCAAGCCCCTGCGCCGTGCGCTGCTGACCAGCAAGGCCCTGGGCCTGTTTCGCACGATCATGCCGGCCATGTCCGACACTGAGCGCGCGGCCATCGAGTCCGGCACCGTGTGGTGGGACGCCGAGCTGTTCAGCGGCAAACCCAACTGGCAGCGCCTGCTGCAAGCTGCGCCGGCGCGCTTGAGCGCCGAAGAACAGGCGTTCCTCGACAACGAAGTGGAAACCCTCTGCGACATGGCCAACGACTGGGAAACCACCCAGGTCTGGCAGGACCTGTCGCCCGAAGGCTGGCAGTACACCAAGGACGCCGGTTTCCTCGGCATGATTATTCCCAAGCAATATGGCGGCAAGGGCTTCTCCCACTATGCCCATTCGCAGGTGGTGATGAAGCTGTCGACCCGTTGCTCGGCGGCGGCGATTTCGGTGATGGTTCCCAACTCCCTGGGCCCTGCCGAACTGTTACTGCATTACGGCACCGACGCCCAGCGCAATTACTACCTGCCGCGCCTGGCCCGTGGCGAAGACATTCCATGCTTTGCCCTGACCAGCCCCTATGCCGGCTCCGACGCCGGGGCGATTCCGGACCTGGGCATCGTCTGCAAGGGCATGCATGAAGGCCAGGAAGTGCTGGGCTTCAGCGTGACCTGGGACAAGCGCTATATCACCCTCGGCCCCATCGCCACGGTGCTGGGCCTGGCCTTTCGCGCCGAAGACCCCAACGGCTTGCTGGGCCAGCCCGGTTCGCTGGGCATCACCTGCGCCTTGATTCCCACGTCCCATCCCGGGGTGAACAGTGGTCGCCGCCATTGGCCCCTCAATGCGGTGTTCCAGAACGGCCCGACCACCGGCAAGGACGTGTTTATCCCTCTGGACTGGGTGATCGGCGGCCGCGAGCAAGTGGGCAACGGCTGGCGCATGCTGATGGAATGCCTGGCGGCCGGGCGGGCGATTTCCCTGCCGTCGGCCAACGTCGGCCTGGGCAAGGTGGCGGTACGCGGCACCACGGCCTACGCGGCGATGCGCAAGCAGTTCGGCCTGCCGATCGGCAAATTTGAAGGGGTACAGGCGCCTTTGGCACGCATGGCCGGGCACCTGTATGCCTGCGATGCGGTACGCAAGGTATCGGTAGCGTCGTTGGATGCCGGCGAGAAACCCTCGGTGATTTCGGCGATTGCCAAGTACCACGTCACCGAGCGTGCGCGGATCATCGTCAACGATGGCATGGACATCGTCGCCGGCAAGGGTATCTGCATGGGGCCCAACAACTTCCTGGCCCGTGCCTATCAGCAAAGCCCGATCGCGATCACCGTGGAAGGCGCAAACATCATGACCCGCTGCCTGATCATCTATGGCCAGGGCCTGATCCGTTGCCATCCTTACGTGTTCCGTGAGATGGAAGCGGCGCGCAACACCGATAATCGCCAGGCGTTGCTGGCGTTCGACAGTGCCATGTTCGGGCACCTGAGCTTTGTGCTGGCCAATACCGTACGGGCGGCAGTGCATTCCCTGACAGGCGGGCGGCTGATTGCCGTGCCTTCCAAGACCGACCCAGCGGTGGCGTCCTACTACCGCCAGGCCAATCGGCTGTCGGTGGTGCTGGCGTTGATTTCCGATATCTCCATGGGCGTGCTGGGCGGTGCGCTCAAGCGCAAGGAAAGCATCACCGGCCGCCTGGGCGATATTCTCTCCCAGCTCTACATCCTGTCCTGCGTGCTCAAGCGCTTTGAAGATGATGGCCGGCCCCAGGCCGATCTGCCGTTGGTCCATTGGTCGGCCCAGGATGCATTGTTGCGGGCCCATGAAGCCTTGGCCGAGGTGCTCGACAATTACCCCTCGAAGCCGGCGGCGGCGGTGATTCGTGGCTTGAGCTTCCCGTTCGGCATTCCCCAGCGCAAGCCGTCCGATCGCTTGCTGGCCCAGGTCGCGGAACTGGTGCAGACCCCCGGCGAAAGCCGCGACCGTTTGCTGGCCAATTCCTACATCCCACGTCCGGAAATCGACAAGCTGGCCTACGGCGAATTGGCGTTCCGCCTGTTGCCACAGGTGGAGTTGATCGAAGGGCGGCTCAAGGCGGCCGTCAAGCAAGGCACCCTCGAACCGATGCCGATCAGCACCACGGCCTTCACCGCCTGGCGCATCAAGGCCCGCGCCCTGGATTTGATCAGCGCCGACGAAGACGCGTTGTTGGCGCGCTATGTGGAGTACGCCGACCACGGTATCCAGGTGGACGACTTCCCGCAGGACTTTGGCTTGCTGGAGGCCTTGCAAAAGCGCCAGCAAACCTTGGAACAAGCAGCCAAGCCCAGCACCAGAAAGCGTGAAAACGCCCCGGTGAACTAAGCACCAACACGCGCCCTGTAGGAGCTGGCTTGCCAGCTCCTACAGGAGATTGGGTTTGCAGGTCAGGAAAACGGATCGATTTATGAGCGACAACTACCTCTCTTTTGTTAATTCCGCCTGGGGCCGTCGCCTGGCCCAGACCATTGGCTTGCCACAACCCTTGCCCCTGCAACGCCACCGCAGCGGCCAACAAGGCTTGGCCAACCCGGTAATCATCGCCGGGGCAGGGCGCCTGGCCGAGGAAGTGCGGCGCATCTTCAAGGCCACCGACACCGTGCCGGCCCAGGCCGCCACGCTCAAGGCGCCGTCCACGGTCAAGGTTCAGGGCGCGGTGTTCGATGCCAGCGCCGTGGTGGACCTCAAGCAACTGGACGAACTCTACGAATTCTTCCACGCCAATGCCCGGCGCCTGGGGCAACACGCTCGGGTGGTGGTGCTGGGCACCGCGCCCGAACACTGCCAGGACTTGCCCCAGGCGATCGCCCAGCGCGCCTTGGAGGGTTTGGTGCGGTCCCTGGCCAAGGAACTGCGGCGGGCGATCACTGTGCAGTTGATCTATGTCGCACCGGGGGCCGAGCAGGCGCTGGAAAGCAGCCTGCGGTTCTTCCTGTCGCGGCGTTCGGCCTATGTCTCGGGGCAGGTGGTGCGCCTGGAAAAACCGGTGGACGGCGCTCCTGTCATCAACTGGGACCAGCCCTTGAGCGGCCGCCGCGCCCTGGTCACCGGCGCCTCACGTGGCATCGGCCTGGCCATCGCCCAGGTCCTGGCCCGTGATGGCGCGCAGGTGGTCTGCGTGGATGTGCCGCAAGCGTTGTCATCCCTGGAGCAGGCGGCCAGCAGTGTCGACGGCCACGCCTGGGCGCTGGATATCACCGCCGCCGATGCGGTGCAGCAGTTGCAGGCCTATGTCGCCGAGCACGGCGCATTTGATGTGGTGGTGCACAACGCCGGGATCACCCGCGACAAGACCATCGCCAAGATGACCGAGGCGGCCTGGCGCAGTGTGCTGGCGGTCAACCTTGAAGCACCGTTGCAACTGAGCGAGGCCTTGCTGCAAGGGCAGGGGCTCAATGCCGGTGGGCGGATTGTCTGTGTGTCGTCGATCTCCGGGATCGCTGGCAACCTGGGGCAAAGCAACTACGCCACTTCCAAGGCCGGGGTGATTGGCCTGGTGCAGGGCCTGGCGCCGGTGGCGGCGGCGCGGCAGGTCACGGTCAATGCCGTGGCACCGGGTTTTATCGAGACCCAGATGACCGCGAAAATCCCGCTGATGATTCGCGAAGCGGGGCGGCGCATGAACTCCCTGTCCCAGGGCGGGCAACCCATCGACGTCGCCGAAACCATCGCCTGGCTGGCGCACCCGGCCTCGGGCGGGGTCAACGGCCAAGTGGTGCGGGTGTGCGGCCAAAGCCTGTTGGGAGCCTGAACATGGACTACGTGACGCAGATTATCGACCCGCCACCGTCGCGCAATCGCCTGCTGCTCGACGGCCTGCTGGCGCTGCGCAAGCCTACGCTTGAAGGCGTGCCGAGCTTGCCCAAGGAGCGCCTGGTGCGCTCGGCGGTGCCATTGTGCGCCCATGAGATTGCCGCCTATGGCCGGGCCTGTGGTTTTCGGCGTGAGCAAGGTGTGCCGCTGTCCTATCCCCATGTGCTGGCATTCCCCCTGCACTTGATGCTGCTGACGCGCCCCAGCTTCCCGTACCCGGCCAGTGGCATGGTGCATCTGGCCAATCGTATTCGCCAGCATCGGCGCCTGCAGGAAGGCCATGCCCTGCGTCTGGAAGTGTTTGCCGAACGCTGGGTGGCCCATGCCAAGGGCCAGGCCTTGAGCATCGCCACCCATGCCTACAGCGCTGGCGAGTTGGTGTGGCAAAGCGACAGCCTGTATCTGCGCCGGGATGTGGCCAACCCGGTGGGCGAGCCTTGGGGTGACAGCCTGGCCTTGCCCGAAGAAGGCTTGCGGCGCACTCAGCGCTGGGTGTTGCCAGCGGATCTGGGGCGGCGTTTTGCCAAGGTGTCGGGGGATTTCAACCCGATCCACACCTCGCTGATCGGTGCGCGCCTGTTCGGCTTTCGCCGGGCCATCGCCCATGGCATGTGGACCTTGGGCCGCGCCCTGGCCGCCCAACAACCGCCAGGCGGGCTGGACGTGGCCCAGGCCCATTGCGAGTTCAAGCTGCCGATCTTCCTGCCCGGCCAGGTCGCCCTGTGGAATGCCCCGGCAGACGGCCCCAACCGCGCGTTCGAGGTGCGCAACCCGGCGGGCGACAAGCCCCATATGCGCGGCCTGTTTATCTGGCATCCACGTTTTGATGAGAGTCGTCCATGAGTGACTACAGCTTCAGCCCCGCCCCGACGCGCCGGGTGGCGATTGTCGGCGGCAACCGCATTCCGTTTGCCCGCTCCAACACGGTATACGCCCACGACAGCAACCAGGATTTGCTGGTGGCCGCGCTGCAAGGCCTGGTGGACCGCTACAACCTCCACGGCCTGCGCCTGGGCGAGTTCGCTGCCGGCGCGGTGATCAAGCACTCACGGGATTTCAACCTGGCCCGCGAGTCGCTGCTGTCCACCACCTTGTCTGCCCAGACCCCGGCCTACGACCTGCAACAAGCCTGCGGCACCGGGCTGGAGGCGGCGCTGCTGGTGGCCAATAAAATCGCCCTCGGCCAGATTGAGGTGGGCATTGCCGGGGGGGCTGACACCACCTCCGACGCGCCCATCGGTATCAACGAATCCCTGCGCCGCACGCTGTTGGCGGCCAACCGCGCCAAGGGCAGCGGCAACAAACTGCGCAGCCTGTTGCAGGTGCGCCCGTCGATGTTTTTCAAGCCGCTGCTGCCGCGCAATGGCGAGCCGCGTACGGGCTTGTCCATGGGCGAGCACTGCGAAGAAATGGCCAAGCGCTGGCAGATCAAACGCCTGGCCCAGGACGAACTGACCCTCAGCAGTCACCAGCGTCTCGACGCGGCCTATAAAAACGGCTTTTTCGACGACCTGATCAGCCCCTATCGCGGCCTGGCTCGGGACAACAACCTGCGCGCCGATGCCAGCCTGGAGAAGCTCGCCAGCCTGGCCCCGGCCTACGATCGGCAGAACGGCACTCTCACGGCCGGTAACTCCACCCCCCTGACCGATGGCGCTTCGGTGGTGCTCCTAGCCAGTGAGGAGTGGGCCGCCGCCCGCGGCCTGCCGGTGTTGGCGTACCTGCGTACCTGCGTACCGGCGAGACCGCAGCGGTGAATTTTGTTGACGGCAGCGAAGGCCTGCTGATGGCCCCGGCCTATGCGGTGCCACGCATGCTGGCACGTGAGGGTCTGAGCTTTGCCGATTTTGATTTCTTCGAGATCCACGAAGCCTTCGCCGCCCAGGTGCTGTGTACCCTCAAGGCCTGGGAAGATGCCGATTACTGCCGCGAACGCCTCGGGCTGGACGCGCCGCTGGGCAGCATCGACCGCGCCAAAATGAACGTCAACGGCGGCTCCCTGGGCTGTGGCCATCCGTTCGCCGCCACCGGTGGCCGCCAGTTGGCGGCGCTGGCCAAAGCCATCCACCAGCGGGGGTGGCGGGCGCGGCTTGATTTCCATCTGTGCCGCCGGCGGCCTGGGCATTACCGCCATCGTTGAAAAGTAGCCGTACAAAAACAACAACAAGGAGACTGCCATGAACGCTGTGAGCCAGGAACAAACCGAACGTATCTGGTTGAACGCCTACCTGCCCGGGGTGCCCACGGACATCGATGCCGGCATTGAGGATTACCCATCGTTGCGCGAGGTCTTCCTGGAGCACCTGCACAAGTACCGCGACCGTGTGGCCTACGTCAGCATCGGCACCGAAATGACCTACGCCACCTGGCAGGCCCAGGGCATCGCCTTTGCCGCCTGGCTCCAGGCCCAGGGCGTGCGCAAGGGCGATCGCGTGGCGTTGATGATGCCCAACTGCTTGCAGTACCCGATCTGTCTGCTGGGCACCATCCTTGCCGGTGCGGTGGTGGTCAACGTCAACCCGTTGTACACCTCCCACGAACTCAAGCACCTGCTCAAGGACAGCGGCGCCGAGACCGTGGTGATCTTCGAAAACTTCGCCCATACCCTGGAAAAAGTCGTGGCCGGCAGCACGGTCAAGCGTGTGGTCATTGCCGCTATCGGCGACCTGCTCGGCACCTTCAAGGGCGCCGCGATGAACTTCATCCTGCGCCGTGTACAGAAGCAAGTGCCGGCCTTCAAGCTGCCGGGCGCGGTGCGCTTCAACCAGACGCTCAAGCAGGGCCGGGGCCTGACCCATACGCCGGTGCCGTTGGCGCGTGAGGAACTGGCATTCCTGCAATACACCGGCGGCACCACCGGCGATGCCAAGGGCGTGATGCTCAGTCACCGCAATATCATCGCCAACCTGTTGCAGGCCAAGGCGTGGGTCGGCGATCAACTGGACCAGAACCAGCAGGAAACCAACGTCACCCTGTTGCCGCTGTACCACATCTTTTCCCTGACCGTGAATTGCCTGATGTTCATGTGCCTGGGCGGGCGCAACATCCTGATCGCCAACCCACGGGATGTGAAACGGGTGCAGATGATCCTGCGCAAGGAGCGCTTCAACGGGATTGCCGGGGTCAACACCCTGTTCAACGGTTTGCTGGAAAACGCGGAGTTCCGTGCCCGGGACTTTTCCGACCTGCGCCTGGTGATCGCCGGGGGCATGGCCACGCACACGGCGGTGGCCAAGCGCTGGAAAGAAGTCACCGGCCTGCCGATTATCGAGGGTTACGGCCTGACCGAATGCTCGCCGGTGGTGAGCATCAGCCCCATCGATATCTCGCGCATGCGCGACATGGAATTTACCGGCAGCATCGGCGTGCCGTTGCCTTCGACCTGGGTGCGCTTTATCCGCGAGGACGGCGAAGTGGCCGACATCGGCGAGCAGGGCGAACTACAAGTGCGCGGCCCGCAGGTGATGCAGGGCTACTGGCAACGTCCCAAGGAAACCGCCGAGGTGCTGGATGCCGAGGGCTGGCTGTCGACCGGGGATATCGGGGTGATGAATGAGCAGGGCTTTATCCGCCTGGTGGATCGCAAGAAGGACATGATCCTGGTGTCGGGCTTCAACGTGTACCCCAACGAAATCGAAGACGTAGTGGCGTTGCACCCGGGGGTTGCGGAAGTGGCGGCGATTGGCGTTGAAGATGGGGTGACCGGGGAGAAGGTGAAAATTGTGGTGGTGCGCCGCGATCCGACCTTGACCCAGGAGCAACTGTTGGCCCATTGCCGGGAGTACCTGACGGGGTACAAGGTGCCTAAGTTTGTCGAGTTCCGCATCGAGGAATTGCCCAAGACTACCGTTGGCAAGGTCCTACGCCGAGCCCTGCGCTAAATTCTGGGCAAAATATTCTGCATTGCCGAGATCCCCTGTGGGAGCGGGCTTGCTCGCGAAAGCGGTGGTTCAGTCAGAGATGTATTAACTGACCCACCGCTATCGCAGGCAAGCCCCACCTTTCAGACTTGGTCCACGTTGACCCACCGCTCTTCCCGCGCCGCCATCCGAATCGCCGTCGCCAACCGCTCCACCTCCCACGCCGCCTCAAAATCAGTACCCGTCGCGCCTTGCCCGGCCAGCGCCATGATCAATTCCTGCACCTCCAGGGTCTTCAACTCGTTGTACCCCAACTGATGCCCCGCCGCCGGGCTGAACGCGGCATAGCCGGGCAGGGCGGGGCCGGCCAGTAGACGCTGGAAACTGTCTGCGCCAGCCCGGCATACCCGCAGTTCATTCAAGCGCTCTTGGTCGAAGGCTAGCGTGCCTTGTGTACCACTGATCTCGAAGCTCAAATGGTTCTTGTAGCCACGCTTTAGCCAACTACTACTGACGGTCCCGCGCGCGCCGTTGGCAAAGCGCAGCAAGGCATGCACCTGGTCGTCGATCTCGATCGGCCGCCTCTCGCTACTGCCAAGGCTGGCAGGTCGTTGACCGTGTACCGTCTGGCTGTCGGCACAAACGTGCGTGACATCCCCCACCAGATACCGCGCCATTGCCAGCAGATGACTGCCGAGGTCCGCCAGGGCGCCACCGGCATGCCCAACCTCACAGCGCCATGACCAGGGCGAGGCCGGGTCGGCCATGAAGTCTTCACTGAACTCGCCCTGGAAACTGATGATCTGCCCCAGTTCGCCCGCTTCAATCATCTGCCGCGCCAGGACGATTATCGGGTTGTGCTGGTAGTTGTAGCCGACCCGCGTCACCACTCCAGCCTCATGGGCGGCGCGGCGCATCGTGTCGGCCTGTTCCAGGCTCACGGCCAGGGGCTTTTCGCAATACACCGCCTTGCCCGCCGCCAGTGCGGCCATGGCCATGGGGTAGTGCAGGTGATTGGGGGTGGTGATCGCCACCAGGTCCACTTGCGGGTCATCGATCAACTGTTGCCAGTCGCCATGGGCCTTGGCGAACCCCCAGGCGCTAGCGCAGCGCTGCGCGCGCTCGGTGTCGGCATCGGCCAAGGCCGCCAGCGTCAGGTCGAAGGGCAAATCAAATACCGTGCGGGCGTTATTGAACGCCAGTGCGTGGGCACGGCCCATGAAGCCTGTACCGATCAGGCCGATTCCAAGTGCGCGCATGGCGATGGTCCTTTTGATTGTTATTTTCAGGAAGGCAATTAATAGAATAAAAATTCACAATCATCAATACGTGGAATATAAATATTATTTGCTTGTAGGAGCGAGCTTGCTCGCGAAGGTCGTCAATGATGACGCAGGGCTCAAGGCGCCCGAGGTGCTCTGAGGGTTTTCGCGAGCAAGCTCGCTCCTACAGAGGAATGTACGAAGTCATCATTTCGGCGAATGCGGCTATATTCAGCCAGCAGGCAGAAGGCCTTCAGTTAACAAAAGATAACGTAGCGCCGATTGTCAGACGATTCGAAAGCCCGATAGGATGGCCCCTGCTTCCTCAAGGGGCTCTAGATTGCAGGTTTGCGCACTGCGAACACCCTGGAAGGTGTTACGACCTAACAATAATAAATGGGAGAAAGGTCTATGAGTGAGCCTGTCATGGGTGTGGGTTTTTGCCGCCCGCTCGCGTCGCGCAAGTTCGCGGTGCTGGCTACAGCGCTCTCGCTGCTGGGGGCTGTCGCGGTGTCGACGGCTGCCCAGGCTGCAACCGAAGCCGCAGAACCTGCGGTATTTGCCATTGAATCCCCAAAGGCCGCAAAAGGCCTGATGATCGACGTCGCGCACGCCGGCAAGCGCCTGGTGGCGGTCGGTGATCGCGGGCATATCCTCTATTCCGATGATCAGGGCGCCACCTGGGTGCAAGCCAAGGTGCCGACCCGGCAGTTGCTCACGGCAGTGTTTTTCATCGACGACCAACACGGCTGGGCGGTGGGGCATGACGCCAAGATCCTCGCCAGCACCGACGCCGGGGCCACCTGGACTGAGCAGTTCAAAGACCTCAGCCGTGAGGCGCCGCTGCTGGACGTGCTGTTCAACGACCCCAACCACGGCTTTGCGGTGGGCGCCTACGGTGCGCTGATCGAGACCACCGACGCGGGCAAGACCTGGACCGATGTCAGCGACCGCCTCGACAACGAAGACCAGTACCACCTCAACGCCATCGCCCAGGTCAAGGACGCGGGCCTGTTTATCGTCGGCGAGCAGGGCAGCATGTTCCGCTCCAGCGATGAGGGGCAGACCTGGGAAAAACTCGAAGGCCCCTACGAGGGCTCGCTGTTTGGCGTGATTGGCACCGCCCAGCCCAAGACCCTGCTGGCCTACGGCTTGCGCGGCAATCTTTTCCGCTCCACCGATTTTGGTGACACCTGGAGGCCGGTGGAGCTCAAGGCCGCCCGTGGCACCCTGGAATTTGGCCTGTCGGGCGCGACTCTGCTCGACGACGGCACCCTGGTGGTGGTCGGCAACGGTGGCAGCGTGGTGGTCAGCCACGACGATGGCCTGACGTTCAGCGTATTCAACCGCCCGGACCGTATTTCACTCTCGGCGGTGACGGCGGCGGGCAATGGCGACTTGATTCTGGTGGGGCAGGGTGGCGTACGCGTCGCCGAGCCCACCGGCGCCGAACGCAAAAAACAATAAGAAGGCGGGGATAGAATGAGCAGTCATCACAACGATAAAGCGACCTTTCTTGAGCGCCTGATCTTCAACAACCGCCCGGCAGTGATCGTGATCTGCTTGCTGGTGAGCATTTTCCTGTTCTGGCAGGCCACCTTGATCCGGCCGTCCACCAGTTTTGAAAAAATGATCCCGCTGCAGCACCCCTTCATCGAAAAGATGATGGAGCACCGCAACGACCTGGCGAACCTGGGCAACACCGTGCGTATCTCGGTAGAGGCCAAGGACGGTGACATCTTCTCCAAGGAGTACATGGAGACCCTGCGCCAGATCAACGACGAAGTGTTCTACATCTCCGGCGTCGACCGTTCCGGCCTCAAGTCCCTGTGGAGCCCCAGCGTTCGCTGGACCGAAGTGACCGAAGAAGGCTTTGCCGGCGGCGAAGTGATCCCGCAGAGCTACAACGGCTCGCCGGAAAGCCTCGACCAGTTGCGCAACAACGTGCTCAAGTCCGGTCAGGTCGGGCGCCTGGTGGCCAACGACTTCAAGTCGAGCATCGTCGATATCCCGCTGCTGGAGTCCTACCCGGACCCGCAGGACCAGGGCAAGTTGCTGGCCCTGGACTACCAGAAGTTTTCCCATGAACTGGAAGACAAGATCCGCACCAAATTCCAGGAACAGAACCCCAACGTCCAGATCCATATTGTCGGTTTTGCCAAGAAAGTCGGCGACTTGATCGATGGCCTGATCATGGTGGTGCTGTTCTTCGGCATCGCGTTCGTGATCACCCTGGTGCTGCTGCTGTGGTTCACCAACTGCCTGCGCAGTACGGTCGCGGTGCTGATCACGACGCTGGTGGCCGTGGTCTGGCAACTGGGGTTGATGCACTTTTTCGGGTTCGGCCTGGATCCGTATTCCATGCTGGTGCCGTTCCTGATCTTCGCCATCGGCATTTCCCATGGCGTACAGAAGATCAACGGCATCGCCCTGCAATCCAGCGAGGCGGACAACGCCCTGACAGCGGCGCGGCGCACGTTCCGGCAACTGTTCCTGCCGGGGATGATCGCGATTCTCGCGGATGCGGTGGGCTTCATCACTCTGCTGATCATCGATATCGGCGTGATCCGTGAGCTGGCCATCGGCGCCTCCATCGGCGTGGCGGTGATCGTGTTCACCAACCTGATCCTGCTGCCGGTCGCGATTTCCTACGTGGGCATCAGCAAACGCGCGATCGCCAAGAGCAAAAAAGACGCCAACCGCGACCATCCGTTCTGGCGCCTGTTGTCGAACTTCGCCAGCCCCAAAGTCGCGCCAATCTCCGTTGCCCTGGCCCTGATCGCCTTCGGTGGCGGCCTGTGGTACAGCCAGAACCTGAAAATCGGCGACCTCGACCAGGGCGCTCCGGAACTGCGTCCGGACTCGCGCTACAACAAAGACAACAACTTCATCATCAACAACTACTCCACCAGCTCCGATGTGTTGGTGGTGATGGTCAAGACCAAGGCTGAAGGCTGCTCGCGCTACGAAGCCATGGCGCCCATCGACCAGTTGATGTGGAAGATGCAGAACACCGAGGGTGTGCAGTCGGCAATTTCCCTGGTGACTGTGTCCAAGCAGATGATCAAGGGCATGAACGAGGGCAACCTGAAATGGGAAACCCTGTCGCGGAACCCGGATGTGCTGAACAACTCCATCGCCCGTGCCGACGGCCTGTACAACAACAATTGCTCCCTGGCGCCGGTGCTGGTGTTCCTCAACGACCACAAGGCCGAAACCCTCGACCGTGCGGTGCATGCGGTGCAGGACTTCGCCAAGGAGAACAACAAGGAAGGCCTGGAGTTCATCCTCGCCGCCGGTAACGCCGGGATCGAAGCGGCCACCAACGAGGTGATCAAGGAAGCCGAGCTGACCATCCTGATCCTGGTCTACTTGTGCGTGGCGACCATGTGCATGATCACCTTCCGCTCCTGGGCGGCGACCCTGTGCATCGTGCTGCCGCTGGTGCTGACCTCGGTGCTGGGTAACGCGCTGATGGCGTTCATGGGCATCGGCGTCAAGGTTGCGACCTTGCCGGTGGTGGCGTTGGGTGTGGGCATTGGTGTGGACTACGGCATCTATATCTACAGCCGCCTGGAAAGTTTCCTGCGTGCCGGTCTACCGTTGCAGGAAGCCTACTACCAGACGCTCAAGTCCACCGGTAAAGCCGTATTGTTCACCGGCCTGTGCCTGGCAATCGGTGTGTGCACCTGGATCTTCTCGGCCATCAAGTTCCAGGCCGATATGGGCCTGATGCTGACCTTCATGCTGCTGTGGAACATGTTTGGCGCCCTGTGGCTGCTGCCGGCACTGGCGCGGTTCTTGATCAAACCCGAGAAACTGGCGGGGCAGAAGGGCAACTCGTTGTTTGCCCACTGATCAGCAATTGATCGAGTGCGGGGTGTGGCGAGGGAGCTTGTCCCTCACCACTCCCCGCCCTCAACCAGCGATAGCGATCAACCTGTAGACGCTGCCAGGGTCAAACGACCCGGGGTTGTGAAGCCGGCGCGATGGCTAAAAACAGTTGGTCCTGGGGCGGCGTGAGCAGCACATACACGATTGTCTCGATGGACTCGGCCCCAGGCTCTAGCTGAGCGCGCAACTGCGCTTGCACGTGTTGTTTGAGCAGGTCTTTTTGTGTGTATTTACGTTGGCTGGCCAGTTTCAGATGGGCCCGGGTGTACTGGGCCGGTGGTGCATCGGCGCTGGCATAGTGGAAATGGGCGTACCACAACACGGTGGGAGGCCGCAAAGCTTTGTCATACACGGCGTACTCAGTGAAGAAGTCGCCGCTGAGGGTTGGGCGCTGTGGGTCGGCCAGGCTGGTCAGGTTGATATCGATTTCTTTATGGCGCCACAAATAATCGAGGCTTTCCAGCGTCGGCAGTTGCCGTTTGTACGCGGCACTGCAGCGGTTCTGTGCCGTGCGCTGCATGTCTTTGGCGTGTGCCTGGAAGTCGTCGATCAGTGCCTGCGCTGCAGGTTGGTTGAGGTGGTCGCGGGCAATTTCATCGGCCACGTCCGTGAGCTGGCGGGCTTGTTCGGTGAGCAGTTGATCCCAGTCGCCCGGGTCGACCGCTTGCCGGGTGCGGGGTGATTCCAGCAACCGCTGTTGGGCGGCGATGACCTGTTCAATACCTGCACGTTGTTTGATCAGCGCCTGGCCCTGGCTTTTGAGCGAAGCCAGTGACGTTACCGGTCTCTGGACTTGTGGTGGGGGCGCGGCGTCTTCGTGGATCTCGACCCAAGTGCCGGCCTGCTGGCGGAACGCACTGATGGTTTCGCCGGTCACCCCGTCGCTCAGGGTGAGATGCTCGCGATTGATCTGCTCAGTGGCCGGCGTGAGGTCGCCGACCAGATAGGTGCGGTTACTGGTTTTGAAAATGCGCTTGGTCGGTGCTTTCGGGCGCAGGTTTTTTGAGCGCGCCTGGTCTACCTCCAGTTCTTCCTGTTTGCGCAGTACCGTTTCCAGCTCGTCCTCGACCAACATCCGGGCATGCTGCAGTTCCTTGAGCAGTCGCTCGGCCACCGGGTGGACCCGTGCGGGGTTGATGAGTTTGAGGGCGTGCATAGCGATTTCATAACTGCGGTACTGCTCAAGGACCGTGTTGTACACCTGGCGCTGTTCATTGAGGGGATAGCCGCTGCTGCTGCGCACTTCGATGTGAGACAGCAGGGCCTGGGACAGGCGGGTGTAGTGCAGGTGTTCGACATACAACGCCTCCTGTGGGGACGGCCCCATACGTATCGGTTCAACGGCGATCCACGACAGGGGGATCAGCGCGTTGAGTTTCACACTTTCGGAAAAAAATCTTTGCGGGCGCACGATGGCTGCCAGCAACTCTTCACGTATCGCCCGTCCTGCCACTGAGTCTTGCTCCAACGCCTCGAGGATGGTCTCCATCCCATGGGACGCTACGGCCATGCGCTGTTCGGTGTCCGCCAGTTCAATGGTTCTGGCTACGACTTGGTCATAGGGCGCCGAGTTTCCGAGCGCTCTTTCCAACACCATCCGCCTGGCCAGGTCACGCATGGGTTCGCCACGCTCGGTAAAGCGAAGGGCGTCTGCCCACGTGCCCAGAAAGTTATGGACGGCGAACTGTTGCTCCCAGAGTGTTTTCAGTAGTTTTGCGCGGTCGTGGACAGTGATCTGAGACTTGCTGAGCTTTTCCAGCTCCAGGCCTACTTTGGCCAATTCCAGGCGTCGCGGCAGCAAGTCTGTAAAGCGTTCTTCGAGGGTTCCCAGCAGCGTTTCATACTGGGTATAGCGTGTTGCGTAGGTTCGCATCTCGGATTGATGGCGCCTTTGAATGACCGGTTGCTGGGCGGCGCTGGCGTTTTCCAGCGCTCTCCAGATCAGTTTCAGCAGATTACCTTGGCTAATCAGTTCTGCCTTGGCGCAATACATGCGGTCCTGGGATTTGTTGAGTTCGAGCAAGAGCGGCGTCAGCTCGATATTGAGCGCCCGTGCACGGACCGCCAACTCTTCGACTTTGCGTTGATTCTGCTCGCGCAACAGGGCCAGTTGCTTGGGGCCACCGCCTGCCAGTTTCAGCCCGCGGTCCAGGGTCCAATGGCCGTTGCCGTCGGTTCTGAGCTGGATGCCGGGGTGATCGGGTTTGGTGGGATCAATAATGAACACATCGCCAAAACCCGGGACGATCTTGACCCGCAGAAACAGGCCCGCCACTGAGGCATACCAGAGGTTGTCGACCTTGAACAAACCCTTGGCCGGCCCAATTGCCACGGGCTCGGGCGCCGGTTCCGGCCAAGGAATGTTGAACTCCAGCAGCTTTTCCAGCAAACGTGCCGAGGCACTGTCGCTGGCCAGGGAACGGTCAAAGTCCAGCAAGGTGCGGCCGCCGCCCGGTGGCTCGGAGGGCAGGCCAACCCGGCCTCGCTCAATCACCGGTTGCTGTCTGATGGCCTGGCCGGCGGGTCGGCGCAAGGGCAAGCGCGCCTGTGGGGCCACGCGGCTTTCGGCCACGGGCGGGCCCGGGACTTGAGGCGGCAAGCCATGGTGGATCAACACCATGCTGATATTAAGCAGCAGATCGACCCAGGCTTGTTCCCGGGCAATGGGGTCGTTGCTTTCCAGGGCCGGCAGGTCCTGTTTAAGGCTCTGCGCCAGTTGTATGAGCCAGCCGGCGGCCGCCAGCGGTCCGCGTACCAGCATCAGCAAGGTATTGAAGCCCAGTTGCAGCCCTTCGAGAATCAACGCCCAGCGGCTTTCGGCGTTGGATGTCGACTCGCGGTCGGCCTGGTCGAGCAACTGCCGGGCTTCGCAAACAAACAGGTATTCCATCAATTGACCGCTGTCCAGGGTCTGCTGGATCGGGTCGTTGTGTTCATCCTCGGCATCGGCCAGTGTCGCCGGTTTCGGGACGCGGGGCAGGGGTGGGAAGTCCGCACCCAGACCACTGATGCGCACGTAGTGCGGTTCGTTAAAACCACCGTTGCTGTAAACCACCCGGGCGTCATCCGACAGCCACGCCAGTACGCTCTCCTGGATCGCCCCAGGCTGGGCGATGGCCGCCAGCAGGCTGTCGCGGCTGGCAAATTCGAGCACCGCATCTCGATAGGCTGGACGATAAAGCAGGTGTGGCCCGGACTGCGGGTCGCGCGGTTCGATAATGAACATGTTCTGCGCCACATCGGCCTTGGCGCCGGGTTTGCGTTGAAAGGCCAACGCCCGCATGACGATTTCATCGGTGTCCACCCAGCGATCTGCGCGCTGGGTAGCGACCACGGCGTTGATACAGCGAACCCCCCTGGCTGTCAGCCCTGCTTCACCTCTGATTTTGTGCTCCAGGGCCTGGGTTTTCAGGTCGATGGGGCGCTGTGCGCAGAATTGACGCTTGCGCTTTTGCGCCTCGGCGGTGTCACTGAGCAACGCCTGTTGAATATACGCCGGGTAGTTCAGGCCCACATTGACACGCTGGATCAGTTGGAGCAGGTACTCCGGGGTCAGCCACGCCTCAATGGCCTGGCCTGCGGTGTGGCGCACGGTCATGCGGCCAGCGGGCCGTCCTGAGAGGTTTTTCAGGGCCAGATCCACCAGGCTCATGACGACTTTGTCGATGTAGCCGCTTTGCAACGTGCCCACGGGTACATGAAAGGTCAGTTCCAGGTCTTGGGCCCGGTACTTCGATTGCTCAAGGTCGGTGCAGGTGCGCGTGCCGTGCAGGGCCGCGTTGCGCTCCAGGCACAACTGGTGGTTCAAGTGCGTGGCGGCATAGGTGCGAATATCATCCAGCTCATCCAGGTAACCTTCACCCCGCGTCAGGTGCCTGAGGCTGGCCTGCTCCAGCAGGCACTGGCGATAGGCGAAGCGGTCGGCGGGCGAGGCGTCGTGCAGCCAGCCGGGCAGCGCAGCCTGGATCGGCGACAAGGTTTGCGGTGCAGTGACTGGCGAGGCGTCAAACAGATTGGCCGGGTTGGTGAGTGACTCGAACAGCGCCTGCACATCGTCTACCGAGGTGCCGGCCGGCAGTGACAGGGCTGCCAGATCTTCCAATTGCTGGTTGCAGGCCAGCGCAGCTTGGACCTCGAAAATATCGCCGTCGGGTTCGTACCGGTGCCAGGTGATGGTGTCGGCCAGGAACTGCCGGGCCAGGCGCTCACCCCATGCCTGGCCGAAGGCGTCCAGGTTGGCGAAGGACTCGATCCGGCCCGACACGGCATACAGCCATGCACGCGTGCCATTGACCACCAGAACATCGCTGGACTGCACCGTCAGGGTGGTGGCTTCGCGTACCAGGCGCGTTTCCAGGGTGTAGACGTGGAGGGCGTTCTGCGGCCCTGCGAGGCCGGCCCTGGCTTCCCGGGAGGGGTAGTTGGCCAAGGTGCTGAGCACCTTCAGTTGGTGCCTGTCATCGCCGGACTCACGAATGGCCGCGTTTCTCAGTTGACCTTGCAGTACGCCGGCCAGCCATTGCCAGCGGCTGCCACCGGTGTTGCTGTCCTGGCTCCAGTAGGCCGCCAACGCTTCTTGAAAGCCGACAAACACAATCGAGGGCAACTCCTGTACTGCGGCTTTGACGACGTTCAGGTCGTAGTCAGTGGTGTCACCGTTGCTTGGGGGGCTCAGCCGTGTACCTGTGGCATCACTGAGGTAAGCGTCAAGGTTGTGGCGCGTCGACAGGTCGGGGAAGCTGCCGTCGGCCACCTGCTCGAGTGCCACCTTCAGCAGGGGCCGCAAGGCTCGACCGCCACCGTCGCGGGGAACTGCCAGGTAAAGATCGGCGGGGGGAATAGATAAGGGAGGAAATTTTTCTGCGAAGGTATCGGCCAGCATTTGGGCGATCACTGAGCGCAAGGAAGGGCGAGTGGAGAAGTGCGCTTGCACTGCATTCTTTACCGGGTTTTCGGTTGGGGCGGGCACAGAAGTTGTCCTTTACGTGAGGTAGCTGTCCCCTCGTAAAGTAAAGACAACTGCGCGGCTGATGCGGTAGCGGGTTATCGGCGGGCGACGGGAAGGGGAATGTCCCTGTGGCAAGCCCGCTCGCCACAGGGGAAATCGGCCGTTTTGCAGTCGCCATGCCGATGGGGCAACCCGCCTAAACCCTACCGTTCAAACGACAGAAACCAACGCTCGGCCAACGCCTTGCCAATCAACCCACGGTGTATGTCTACCACCGCCTGGGTGCCTTGTGCCTTGTCCAGCTGCGTGTAGTAGTTTTGCCGGCGTTGCTCGCGGGTCTTCAGGTGGGCGGCGCTGTAGTCGGTCTTGGGCGTGTCCGCCGCAGGGTAGTGAAAGTGCGCGTACCACAACGGGTATCCACCACGGTCGTTGATCGCGTACTCCTGGATAAAGTCCCGCCGCGCACCGCTCAATTGCAGACGCTCGCCCAGTTTCGCCACGCCGACCTGTCCCTGTGCGAGCAGGTATTCCAGGTTGCCGTGGGTCGGCGGCAATTCCAGGCACAGTTGGCTGCGCAGTGCCTGGCCCCGAGTGCTCAAGCGCGCTGAGGCCTGGTGCAGGTCGCTGGCCAGTTTTTGGTCGGCGGCGGTGCGCGCGCTTTCGGCCTGGGCCTGGATCGCCCGGTCCAGTTCGCTGGCCAGCTTGTCGTAGCGCGATGCCTCGTATTGCAGCACCTCTTCGATCTCTTGCGGATGCCGAGAGATTTTCCGGTAGTCCTCGGCCCGGCGCAGGTGGTTATCCAGCATTGCCAGCAACTTGCGCGCCTCGCCCTTGACGACGCTGACTGCACGGGTGGTAAGGGGCGGCGGCGGCGCTGGGGCTTCGATGAATTCGACCCATTCCTCGCCACGTTGCGAATACATGCCCAGCAACTGATTGTTGACCTCGTCTCGCACTTCCACCACTTCCAGGTTGCCGAGGGAACTGACTTGACCGATAAACGTGCCTTTTCTCTGGGTTTTGATCACCCGCTTCACGGGCCTTCCAGCGCTGACAACCGGGCGTCTGGGCGGGCGTCTTGCAGGTTGCGCAGCAGGTTTGACTTCATTGGCCAGGCGCTGGGCGACGTTCTGGTAAAGCGCCTCGATCACCCCGATGAGTTTGTGGGTGTACACCGGGTCGAGCACTTCGGCATCCACGATATTCAGGCCCTGCAGACCGTCCAGGGCACTGCCGTAGTGCTCCATCAGGCTCTCCAGCACACTCATGCGATCGCTCGCTGAAAGCTCCAGGCTGTTGAGTTCACCGTGGGTGCGCACATGCTGCTGCAGGGGCGAGACGATGCTGTCCAGGGCGTTGAACAGCGGGTGGGCGAAGTCCTTGACGATCATGCGTTTCAACCCACGGATCTGCAGGTCCTTGACGGCCAGGGCGGTGATTTCGTTCGCCCGGTCCTCGGTCAGGCGGTTGTATGCCTCGGCACCGCTTGAGCCCAACCCGAATAACTGCTCCAGCATACGTTCCTGCAGTTCGAGCCCCTGGATCGTGCGCTCGTTGACCTCCAGCAACTGCACCAGGAACTGCTGATAGCCGGCCTGATCCCGCAAGATCACCAACCCCAGCGCGGGGCCCTCGACGCCGAAACGCTGATAGGTGCGATAGAGTGCCAGCCGATCCTTTTGCGCGATGATCACCTGTTTGCGACCATTCTTGATGGCGTTTTCCAACAGTGCGAGGGTGTCTTTGAGCGGCAGCGGGATGTTGAGCGCCTCGCGTTCCTTGTGGCTATCGAGGATCTGCTGGTACTCGGCTGTTTCCTCCTTGAGCGTGGCATCGAAATGTCGACGGGCATTGGCCAGTTGTACCTCGTTGGGGCGCGGTTGCTGTTCCAGGTCCAGCATGGCGCGCTGCGCCTTATCCGTGGCCGCGATCCAAGCCGGCTGGAGCAACCGCAAGCGCTCATATTCGGCTTTCAGTGCTTCGACGCGCTGCGCCTTGCGCAGGCGCTCGGCGGCAATACGCTTGGGCGGCATGCCGCCGCGCAGACGCAACCGCGTATCGACCGTCCATACCCCCTGCTCATCGGCCCATAGGTAGGGGCCGCGCCGCAAGTTGTCGACGACATCGACAATCACCACGTTGGCGTCCTCATCCAGGCTGACCCGGTACAGATCGCCATTGACCACGGCGTACCAGCGGTCCTCGATCGCATACAAGCCTTTGCGTGGTCCACTCGATTGCGGCGCGGGCAGTTGGGGCGCGTTGGCAACTTTGAACGATTGCAGGCGTGACAGTTGGTTGGGGGTAAGGCGATGACGGGCCTGGGCGAAGCTGAAATCCAGCGCGGTGTTGTTACCGCGCGCCAACTCCCCCGGCAGTCCTACCGTGCCCTGGCGCACCTGCGCCGCAGGCGGCACTGGCCACGGATCACTTTCACGGCGCCGCAGCGCTGTGCCCAAGGCCTGCTGCCTGAGCAGCGGCTCGGGTACTGACCACGCCTTGGCCGGCGGGAAGTCCAGCAGCAACATCGCGACGTTGAGCAACAGATCGATCGTTGCCTGCTCCTTGGCGCTGGTGTCGTCGCTGACGATGGTTTGGATGGTCTGGGTGAAGCTTGCGTTCATCGCCAGTAACCACCCCACGAGCACCGCCGGGCCGCGCAATGTCGGCAACAGCAGGCTGCCGAACAGCAGACTGGCGCCCTCCATCAACACCTGCCACCGGCTCTCATGGTTGGAGGTCGACTCGCGTTCGGCCTGGTCGACCAAGGCGCGGCTATGTTCGCTGAACAGGTACTGCATCAGCCGCCCGGTCACCAGGCACTGTTGCAACTCTTCGTTGAGCCCAGCGTAGCCCAGGGTTGCCGGCGGCGGCGTGCGTATCGGCGCGAACTCGCTGCCCAGGCCAAAACGCAGATAGTGGGGCTCGCGAAAGCCGCCGTGATCGTAGATCGGTCGCGCACTGTCAGCCAGCCAGGTCAGCACACTGGTCTGCAACGGGCCCGGCTGTGCAATCGCCTCAAACAGCGCCGCGCGGTTGGCGTATTGCTCCAAGGACGTGGCGTAGAGCGGCCGATACAGCAGCACCGGGCCTGGGGGGCTCTGGTACTCGATCAGGTACATGTTCTCGACTTTGTCGGCTGACGCATTGGGGCTGCGCAGCAGGGCCAGGTGACGAATCACCACCGTGCGCTGGTCGACCTGCTGGTTGCCGGGGTCGGGCTGCATCAGGGCCGCGACCATGCGTGCGCCTTCTGCATTGATACCGGCTTCGTGCTTGAGGCTCAGCTCCAGGGCCAACAGCGGCAATTGCAACACCTGTTGCTCGCTGAACAGCTTTTCGCGGCGCTGGGCCTGGGGGGTGTCGCTCAACAGCGCGTCCTTGAGCAGCAGTGGATAGTACTTGCCGATGTTGACCTGCTCGATCAGGCCGTCACTGCCCACCACCGCATCGACGGTCAGCCAGGCCGGCAGGGGGTGGGCATGGCGGTGGGTGATCGCCACCTGGCCGCTGGGGCGCGCGGCCAGGTTACGGATCGCCAGGTCCGTGAGACTCATGGGCACCCGCTCGACAATGCCGGCCCCTCCTGGATAGCCGGCAGCCACGGTAAAGGTCAGCAGTACCTCATCGGGATGGGGCAGGGCGGCGCCATCCTGCGCCTGGGTGGCCAGGCGTTGTAACTCACGCTGCAAGGCGTTGACCGTATAGGTACGCAGATCGTCGATGCCGCTCAGGTAAGTCTCGTCGCCGGCGCGCTGCCGGGCACTGGCCAGCTCCAGGCTCAATTGCCGGTAGCGATAGCGCTCTGAGGGTGTGGCGTGGCGCAGCGGATCCGGCATATGGGGGCGCAGGTTGTCGAGGTGGGCGTAAGGGGTTTCGTCGGCATCGAGAAAGTAATGCGCCGGCTCCGTGAGCTCGGTGTATAGGCTTTGCAGGCTGTGCCAGTCCTTGCCCAGGGGCAGCTTGAGAGCGCCGAGGTCTTCCAGTTGTTGATTGAGCAGCAGGCTGGCCTGGTGCTCGAAGATCGAACCCTCGGGCTCGTAGCGGTGAGTGGTGAAGGTCTGCGCGACAAAGCGCGCATTCAGGCGCTGGCTCCAGGCGGTGTTGAACTCGCCCATGGACGCAAAACATTCGACATGGCCGTTGGGCGCGCACAGCAGCACCGGGGCCTGGCCATTCGTGGGGCGGGTCAAGACCAGATGCTCCGACAACAGGCGCGTGCTTTGCCCGTTGTGCTCCACCACCGTCTCCAGGCTGTAGGCAATCACCGCCTGTTCGCCGTGGCGGGCGATGCGCTGGGTGCGTTCGGGAAAGCTGACGAGCTGGTCGAGGATTTGTCGCGAGGCGGCATCCAGGCCCGGCTGCTTCAGGCCGCTGGTGCGCAGGGTATTCATCAGCCAATCGCCGAGCCAGCGCCAGCGCGTGACGCCACTGGGGCCGCTGGCATTCCAGTAATCGACCAGTGCGTCTTGCAGCGCGATGGGCAGCAGGGAGGGCAGCTCGCGGATCAGTCCTTCGACCACCTGCATATCGATGTTCTGATTGCTCTCGGGCAGTTTCAAACGCTTGGGAGGTGTTTGCGAGAGGTAAGGCAGTAGCTCGTGACGCTCGCTGAAGTCCAGCTGCACGCCACTACCCAGATAGTCATGGACCACGCTCATCAGGGGCTTGAACTGCCATCTGCGGCCGGGTTGTGGCTCGGCGAGTTGGATTTGCTGCAGATCGATGACCAGGCTGGGGTAGCGCTCGCTGAGGTTGCGCTGCAACAGTGCCTGGACGGCAGCGTCCAGGGTCTGACGGCTGGCAAATTGCTGGCTGACGGCCTGGGCGGCCAGGGAAACAGGGGGCATGACAGATTCCGTTCTGTGGGGATGATGGAGCCCAACAGTGGCGGTTGTCGCCGGGGTCGAGGCGGTAGCCGGTTACCACGCCTCCACATGGAACGAGAAACAACCCAGGGATTGGCCTATCATCTGTTTTTTTCCAACAGATGACTGAATGTGATGACTGCCGTTAGCCTGCCGACTGTCCTTGAAACCAGCAACATGCTCGAAATCGACGGCCTGTATACCTTTGACTTCAAGCGGGACCAAGGCCTGCAGATCACCTGCATGGATGGTCGCGCCGAGAAGCGCTGGAGCTTTACTTCAGAGCAGGTATCGGCTGCCGTCTTCGATGAAACCTTGCAAAGCTGGACCCTCATGGGCGACTCGGGCGAGCACCGTCTGGTGTGCATGAGCGGGATCGGCGGCAGCAACCACGACGAGGATGAAGACGATGCTGATGCGTAAATTCTGGCCCTTGCTGATGGCCGGCAGTGTTGGCGCGATGTCGGTCCAGGCCGCGCCGGCCCAGATCCACGAACTGCTGGTGGGCAGCTACACCGCAGGTGCCAGCGAAGGCATCTACCGGGTGCAGTTCGACAGCCGCACCGGGCAATTTGCCGGCACTCCAGTGCTGGCCGCGAAGACGCAGAACCCGTCGTGGCTGACGGTGTCCAGCGACCGCCAGCGACTGTTCGTGGTCAACGAAAACGGCCCCGGCCAGCAGGACACGGTCGGGCGCGTCAGCAGTTACCGCATCGACCCGGACAACCGCCAGTTGCAGCTTATCAACCAGGTGCAGAGCCTGGGCAATGAGCCGACGCACTCCAGCCTGGCAGCCGATGGCCGGTTTTTGTTCGTGGCCAACTACTCCGTGCTGGAAGATCCGGGCGGCAGCCTGGCGATCCTGCCCGTGGATGCCGAGGGCCGATTGGCGGCACCGGTGCAACTGAGCTCCCATCCCGCCAGTGGGGTCAACCCCGAGCGCCAGGCGTCCAACCACGTGCATTCGGTGGTGTCTTCGCCGGATGGCAAGTACGTGTTTGCCAATGACCTGGGGGCCGACAAGACCTTTGTCTATCGCTATGACCCCAAGGCCAACCCCGAGCGTCCGCTGCTCCCGGCGGCCGTGGTGCAACTGCCAGCGGGCAGCGGGCCTCGCCATCTGCTGTTCAGCGCCGACGGCAAACATGCCTGGCTGACCATGGAGATGAGCGCGCAGATTGCCGTCTTCGACTATCAGGACGGCCAACTGACCCGCACCCAACTGGTGGACATGGCAGCCGGGCAACCGACATCGGACAAGGCCGGCGCGGCGTTGCATGCCTCTGCCGATGGCAAGTTTCTGTATGTCAGCAATCGGGGTGCGGCCAATACGCTGCTGGTCTACAGCATCGACCCGGCGACAGCCCAGTTGAAGGAAATCCAGCGCCGCTCCGTGGAAGGCGATCACCCCCGTGAATTCAGCCTCGATCCCAGCGGCAGGTTCCTGCTGGTCGCCAACCAGAAAAGCAACCAGATCGTGGTGCTCGAACGCGACCCCCAGACCGGCCTGCTGGGTAAAACCGTGCAGAAGCTGGCGATTGATGCGCCCAGCGACCTCAAGTTCTTGATGTGACAATCCGCCACAGGCTCCGTGCTTCGGGGCCTGTGGTGTTCTATTAATCGTGGTGATATCAGCTACTGTTTCAAAGCATTTCTGCGTTTAACCCCCTCGGCGTAAGTTGGGTTCCAAGGCCTCCACGGGCCACTGACCAACCGAACACAAGGGTTACCGCCATGAACTTCAATCTCTTCTCGATCATCGCCGCTTCCGCCGTTTCCGCTACCGTTGCCTTGCCAGCCAGCGCCAGCGTGGAAATCAGCAGCAAAAAATCCAGCACCAGCGCCTACACCCAGAAATACCTGCAGCAAAGTGCCAACTTCTACGCGGCGCTGGACCACAAGGTCCAGTCCTGAGCCCTGCTGCTGGTGTTGTGGTAATGGGGCTTTCTGTGGCGAGGGGCTTGTCCCCCGTTGGGCTGCGCAGCAGCCCCAAAACCATCCCCCTCGGTGTGCCTGACACTCCTCGGTGGGGCTTACATTGGGGCTGCTGCGCAGCCCAGCGGGGGACAAGCCCCCTTGCCACAACAAACCCTGTCACTACAAAAGGCCGGGGCTTAGCCACCGGCCTAACGCTTGGCCATAACCGCAGTAAACAGCTCAGACGCCAAAAAACGCTCCAGCCACTGTTGCAAACGCGGATAAGGCGCACCGGCAAACCACTCCCGATCCACATGGGCAAATTGCCGCACAAACGGCGCCAGCGCCACATCCGCCAGGCTCAGGTGATCGGCCAGCAAGTAGTCGCGCTGCGCCAGCAACGCCTCCAGCCTGTGTAAAAACACTTCGCCCTCGGCGCGGTAGTGTTCCATCGGCTGCTCTGGGTAACGCTCGGCGTATTTATAGCGATTCAAATGCACCTTGAAGACCTGGTCATTTTCCTCGATCAGCTGCGCCATCAGCCCCTGCGCCGCGGGATCATCCTTGAGCAACCAGTCCTCGGGGTCGTTCTGCGCCAGCGCCCAGCCCATGATCGCCAGGCTTTCGTCGATCACTTGGTCGCCGACCTTCAACACTGGCACCGTGCCCTTGGGTGAGAGGGCCAACATCTCGGCCGGCTTGGCCTTGAGGCTGACCTCGACAACCTGAACCGCCACCGCGCAATAGCGCAGCGCCATGCGTGCGCGCATGGCGTACGGGCAGCGGCGAAACGAATACAGCAGTGCCTCGCTCACTTCACCTCCAGGGTGCTCAAACCATTGCCCTGGCGCTTGACCTGGATCTGCACGGGAATGCGCTCGTGCATTTCCTGCACGTGGGAGATCACTGCCACCTTGCGCCCTTGGGCTTGCAGGCCGTCCAGAGCATCCATCGCCAGTTGCAGGGATTCGGGATCCAGGCTGCCGAAGCCTTCGTCGATAAATAACGATTCGATCTTCAGGGTGCTGGAGGCCATCGACGCCAACCCCAGCGCCAGGGCCAGGGACACCAGGAACGTCTCGCCACCGGACAGCGAGTGCACCGAACGCAGTTCATCGCCCATTTCCGTGTCCAGCACCAGCAGGCCCAGCATGCTGCCGCCGCGCTTGAGACGGTAGCGGCGCACCAGTTGGCGCAGTTGTACGTTGGCGTGGTGCACCAGCAGGTCGAGGTTGTAGGCCTGGGCGAATTTGCGGAACTTGTCACCGGTGGCCGACCCGATCAGCGCATCGAGCCGGGCCCAGCGCTGCCATTGTTCATAGGCTTTGGCGGTGGTGAGCGCCAGGGTCTGGTTGGCGTCCTGGCGCCGCTGGTCCTCGGCTTGCTGGGCACGCAGTTCGGCGCAGTGTTTTTCGCCGCTGTTGAGTTGCTGGTTGAGATCGGCCAGGGCGCTGTCCAACTGTTCGGCGTCGAGGTTGCCGTTGTGCAGGGCCTGATGGTCCTTGAGGCGTTGCTCGCGCTCTTGCAGCAGCACCTTGGCCTGTTCGATGGCTTTTTCGCTGTGCTGTACCTGCTGGCGCAGGTCGCTGACGCCGGTCTCATCGAAGGCCAACAGGTGTGCCAGGCCCGTGTCGTCCAGCTCCGGATGCTGGGCGCGCCAGTCGTTGATACGGCTGTTCAGCGCCTGTAGCTCGGTGTCCAGGGCGTGCTGGCGCTCTTGCCGGGACTTGAGGTCGGCGGCCAGTTGGATCAGTTCGTTGCGGGTGTCCTGCAACTGTTGATTGGCCTGGGTTTCGCTGAGGCGGGCTTGCTCCACGGCTTGATCGAGTTGCTGCTGCCAATGCTCGGCGCTGTCATGGCTGCCCACCAGTGCGCTGAGTGCTTGCTGGGCGGCCTGCTGTTGGATGGTCAACTGTGCCAATTGCTGGTGCAGCACGTCCAACTGTTGCTGACGATGCTGCTGGCGGTCTTGTTCTTTTTCGATGGCTTGCTGGCGTTGCTGCTGCTCGGCCAGTTCATCCTTCTGGTAGCCCAATTGCTCCAGGCGCTGGCTGATCTGCTGGTCCAACAGCATGAACGTTGCCGCCGGCTCCGTGCGCAGGCCGGCGAGTGTCTCGGCCGGCAGCAGGCTGGCGAAGGCGTTGAGCTCTTCGTCCAGGCGCTCGCGGTCGCTGGCCAGTTCCCGTTGCTGGTCGATCAACTGCTGGCGGGCTTGCTGGCTGGCGTCCTGGGCGGCTTGCACCTGTTGCTGCAGGCGCCCGGCATTTTGTTGCAGGTTGAGCAGGGCGCCCTGGCGCTGTTCGTCCTGGGTGATGCTCTGGTTGAGCTGGCCCAGTTGCTGCGCCAGCCAGGCGCTGCGTTTGCTGCTGTCCTGGTTGAACAAGGCGGCGCTCAACGGATGGGCCTCGAGGCTCGGCGCCAGGGCCTGGAGCTGGGTCGCCAGTTGTTCCTGTTGTTGCAGGAACTCCTTTTGCTGGGCGATCAATCCACCCACTTCACCGCGCAGTTCGGTGAGTTTTTCCTTGAGGCTGTCGACGGCTTGCTGCGCACGGGCTTCTTCGTTTTCATCATGGCGTGTGAGGCTGTGCAGTAGGGCTTCGGGCTGGTGGTAGGGATGCTCGACGCTGCCGCATACCGGGCACGGCTGCTCATCCTGCAATTGCCCACGCAACTCCTCGACACTGGCACTGCGTGCCAGGCGTTGGCGCTCCAATAGCTGCTTGGTCACGCTCAGGGTCTGCTCGGCCACCGTCAGTTCGGCCTTGGCTTGCAGGCCGGTCTGGTTCAGTTGCTCGCGCTGTTGCTGGGCGGTGGCCTGCTTGAGGGCCAGTTCCTTTTGCTGCTGGTCCAATTGCTGCTGGCTGTCCCAGAGCCGCGTCAAGTCCTCGAAGGCCCGTTGTTGCTTGCGATTGTCCTTGAGCAGGCTGTCGAGCAACTGGATCTGCTCGGCCACGGCGTGGGGTTCGGCGCCGGCTTCCTGATACAGCAGGTCCAAAGCTGTGCGCTGTTGAGTCCATTGTTCGCTGGTGCGGTTGGCCCGTTCCTCAAGCTGCGGCAGTTCGGCCTGGCCTTTGTTCAGGCGATTGCCGATCAGCATCAGTTGTTGCAGGCGGTCGCGGTAGGCGTTCCAGGCATCACTCAAGGGCGCGAGGGCGGCGCTGCGTTCAAGTTGTGCGGCCAGTTGTTGCAGGCGGCTGGCAACCTGCTGTTGCTGGGTGTGCAAGGCCTCCAGGCTGGCCTGGCCCTCGGCGCAGGCGGCTTGCCCAAGCTGTTGTTGTTCGCTGCTTTGGGCCAGCTCGCGGGTCAGGCGGGCGAGGGTGCTGTGTTCCTCGAAGGCCTGGCGCAGCAACGGCACCGCCTCGGTCTGTTGTTGCAGGGCCGCAGCCAAGGCGGCGTGCGCGCTGGCTTGCTGTTGCTGCAATTGCTCCTGACGCGCGTGCAGGGCTGTCTGCTGCTCAAGGTGCTGGCGGATCTGCGCCGCCAGGGGCTGCAACTGGCCGGTCAAGTCGCTGTGCCGCGCAAAATGATGACGCTGCGGCGCCAGTTGCTCCAGGCGGCTCAAGTCCAGGCGTTGCGGGGCCTGGCTGTGCCACGCCTGCTCGGCCTGTTGCAGTTGCTCGACCGCACTGTGCTGGCGCTCCTGCCACTCGCGCAGTTCCTTGAGCCAGGTGTGTTGCAGTTCCAGCTGCTTGAGTTGGGCCTGCTGGGTCTTGAGCTGCTGCTGGGCCGCGCTCAAATTTTGATCCAGCTCGGCGCGGGCCTCGGCCGGCAGCGGCGTGACACCTGTGGCCTGGTCCTGCAGCAGCTTGTGGGCGTCCTTGGCCTCCCGGGCCTTGATGAACGCGCGCTGCCCCAGTTGTGTGTAAAGCGCGGTGTCGGTGAGCTTTTCCAGCAGTTCGCTGCGCTCGTTGTCGTTGGCCTTGAGAAACGCGCTGAACTCACTTTGCGCCAGCAACACCGCCCGGGTGAACTGCTCGAAATTCAGGCCCAGGGCCAGTTCCAGCTGGGTCTTGTATTCGGTTTTCTGGCTGGCCAGCAGCTGCTCGCTGTCCAGGTCGATCAGGCTCTGGCGGCTGTGTTGCAGCTTGCCGCTGGCCTTGTCGCGGGCGCGGTTGGCTTCCCAGCGCGCACGGTAGCGGCGGCCATTGACGCCGATAAAGTCGACCTCGGCATAACCCCCACCGGTGCCGCGCCGGATCAGGGTGCGTGGGTCGCCAATGGAGATATCGGTATCGGCATCGGGCATTTTCGCCTGGCCGGTATCGCCCAGGCGTGGCACGGCGCCAAACAGCGCCAGGCACAAGGCATCGAGCAAGGTGCTTTTGCCGGCGCCGGTGGGTCCGGTAATCGCAAACAACCCGGCGCTGGCCAGGGGCTCGGCGGTAAAGTCGATCTCGAACGGCCCGGCCAGTGAGGCGAGGTTTTTCAGGCGGATGGCGAGGATCTTCATGGCTGTTCATCCTCCTGTTGCACTTCCTGGAGCAGCACGGCGAAATCCTTCAGGGTCTGTTCATCCACTTCGTTGCCATAACTGTCTTGCCAGGCGCGGCTGAACAGTTCCTGGGGGGTGAGCTGGTCGAGTTCGATCAGGCTGTCTTCGTCACCGGTATCGCTGGCGCGTTGACCGGCGTACTCCGCAGCGATGCGCACCAGGCGCACGGCCTTGCCGAGCAGGGCGGTTTCGATTTGCTGGCGCAGGTCCGGTTGCGGTTCGTCGAGGCGCACCCGCACTTCGAGCCAAGGGTGGCGCTGGGTTTCGGCGAGCAGGTCGATATCCGGCAGATCCGCCAGGGTCTTGAGAATATCGGCCAACGGCGCGGCTTCCAGGCGTTGCAGGTCGACCGAGCGCGGAATCAGGAGGGGTTCGACGCTGACCAGCATTTGCCCCTGGAATGTCACATCGAGAATCTGGTGCTTGTAGCCGATTTCGGAAAATGACAGCGGAATCGGCGAGCCGCTGTAGCGAATCCGTTCTTCGCCATTCACCTTTTGCGGCTTGTGCAAATGGCCGAGGGCAACATAGCCAATACTTTTGTCGAACAGCTTGGCTGGAAGCGCCTCGGCATTGCCGATGATCAGGCTACGTTCGGAGTCTTCCGACACCGAACCCCCCAGCCATGTGCGCATGGCTGATGGCAATCAGCGCCTGGCCTTTCTTGCGTTTGGCGTTGGCGGCGGCAATCAGCCATTCATGTACCTGGCCGATACCGCGCAGGTAGTCATCACCCAGGTGTGCGCCGGTCACTTCTGCCGGGCGCAAGAACGGTAATGCCAGGCACCACCCGGCGATCTTGCCTTTGGCATCCGGCAGCGGGATCAGCAGGCGTTCGGCATCCAGTTGCCCATCATCGAGCCACAGCACCCGACCCAACGCATGGGTACGCAAACGGCGCATCAACGGCGCGGGCAGTTCGATACGCGAGCCGGAGTCGTGGTTGCCGGCGATCATCACGATGGTCAGCGTCGGGTTTTGTTCGTGGGCGTTGATGATGAAGTCATACAAGCGCTCCTGAGCCTTGAGCGGCGGGTTGACCGTGTCGAAGATATCGCCGGCGATCAGCAGCACATCGGGGCAATGCTGCTTCAGTTGGCCCAGCAGCCATTCGAGGAAACAGGCGTGCTCGAAGTCGCGTTCCTGGCCGTGGAGGTTTTGGCCAAGGTGCCAGTCGGAGGTGTGGAACAGACGCAAGGCGAACTCCGTGGGGAAGAGGTAAAGAGGGGAGGAGTTTACCTGTGTAGGCGCTGGCTTGCCTGAGAAGGCGGTGGGTCAGTTGAAAAAACTGCCTGCTGACACACCGCTTTCTCTTCAGGGCTGCACAAATCAAAGGTGGGAGCTGGCTTGCCTGCGAAAGCGGTGGGTCTGTTGAAATAGCTGCCAGCTGACACCCCGCCTTCGCGAGCAAGCCCGCTCCCACTGGGGTTTTGCGATGTTTGTGAGGTGGGGTTACACCTTGGGTTGCAGGCAGTCCAGCGCGCGGTCGGCCAGGGTTTTGGCCATGTCGATCAAGTGTTCAGTGGCGCCGGCTATGTGGCGTTGGTCGCCGATCAGCCCCTGGGTGGTGCCGGCTGCGGTGGCGGCTGCGCAGCGCAGCAGGTCACAGATTTGCGCCAGAGCGTCTTCGAAGCTGAGGTCCTGGTGCGCGGTGAACGACGGCGGCGAGGCGGGTTGCAGGTAGTGGCTCAAGGCGCGGTCGAAACACTCGCGGTCGGAGGGGAGGCGGGGTGGGTCGGGGACGATTTTGTTCATGCGTAAGCTCCTACTGGGTTGGAAGCCATCTTTTGCCGATCTCACTCGACGAAAGGTGGCAGCTATGTGCGGGGGTGAGATACCGGACAGTAGGACCCGGCCAGACCGAAGTCTGCCCGCACACAGCCGCCATAGAGCATGTTGCAGACGGTTGTGGCGCAATGCGCCTACTGGTTTGCGGGATCTCACCCCCGATCGCTGATGTGCAGCGACGGAGCAGAGGCTAGCCAGTGGTGTGAGCAGGCGCAAGGCCGAAGGATTGTCTAGGAAACGTCCTGCAAATTAAAGGGATTTGGTTTGCTGGCCTTTGACAATGCATGACGGGGTATTCCCGGTGAAGCAGATCAAGGGAGGGAGCTGGCTTGCCTGGGATGGCGGTGTGTCAGTCGAAGATGGGCTGGCTGATACACAGTCATGGCCTGAGTAAATTTGTCCCGTTTTTTGGTGTGTCTAATGAAATGAAAACGGGACAGGTCTTTTAAATAGATCTGTCCCGTTTTTTAGTTCGAGCAACTTTCAATTGCTAGTCATTTGTGATTGCTACGTCCTTTTTGCGCAAATGGTAGCAAGATAATGAGTGGCTCCCACTTCACTGCGAAGACGCCATTCGTCCGGAATGAAGCAGTAATAGAGTCCGCCAGAATCCGCGCTGACAAATACGCCCATCCAGATTCCTTGCCTATTACCGGTAGTACCAGAGTACTGCCGATCTATGTCATTGAAGAAGTTGGCAATTGTATTTACGGTTGTTCCCCCGACTGAATTGACCCAATTGACAGAGGCGGCGCCATACATATAGTACGAGCTATGCAATATTTCATAATTAACTATCGTGCTTTGTACTGTATAGCTGGCTGTGTTTGCAGCGCTATCCTTCACGGTAATAGTGACCGTCCCAGCCCTCAATCCCGTGACTGTTCCATTACTGGCAACGGCTGCTATTGCTGGGTTGGACGATGTGTAGGTATAGGGCGGCAAACCACCCTGGGCTGTGCGCTGCTGTGTAAGCCTAAAGCCCCTATTTGCCCAACGTAATGTTGAAGGGATTTGATACAACGTCCCACTAAATGTCATCACATTTGTACCGATGGTCAATGGTGGGTAGCTCACCATCGAATAAGTCGTACTTTGGAAATCAACCGCCTGCGACTTATCCGGACTCCCATCAAACGTGACCTTACATGTCACAGTTATCTGACGACCCGTAGCTAGTTGGTTCAACCAACTACGCAACACAGCCTTATTCACCAACCCATTCGCCGCTTCCGTTGCACTGATCTCCACCCCCTTAAGTGCTTCCAGATCAGCCACACCCGCACTGCTGCAAGTCAACCACACCCGCTGCTTGGCCGCGCTCAAGCGCCACTTGGCGACAGAGGCGGTGGCATTGCCGCTAAAGGTGTTGAGGTCCAGCGTGCCACCGTTGGCAATGTTGTTGATCAACGGCCGTGGCAAGTTAGCTGGCTGAATGATTTGTACATTGACCTCTTGAGCAAACGAGTCGACCTCCACTCCGTTAATTGTCGCGATATACCGCACCGTCACTTTCTTGCCCACGCTGGCAGCCATGATCGCCGGGCTGATCAAAAAGTCCACCCGGCCTCCGGCCAGGCCGTCTTTGTCGGCGATATACGGGATATCACCATTGGGCGGTATCCACAGCAGTTTGATTCGATGTGTCGAATTCATACCGGGGTAGGCCACAGCCACCGAAGCGTTGTTTTCATAGGTCAGTGGGTCGATGTTGATGACTTCACCCGACAGGTTGGCAAATTGCGGCCGTGGCAAGGTCGATGGGATTGCTTGAATGCTGTGCACACGCACGCCAAACAGCACCGCCGAGATCTTGTCGGCGCTTTCCGACAGGCTGACCCAGAAACGAATGATCAGTTGCGAGCCATCTTTGAGACGACGCAGCTTGTCTACCGGGGTGGGCGGGGAAATACCGTTGAGCACCCCGGCCGCCGTGACCAGGTTGGCGGTGTAGGTATCTTCGATGTACGGCGTGTTGTCGTTGTAAGTACCCTCGTAGGTCATCCACATCCGTTGGTTGGGGGCGATAAAGCTCCACTTGGCTATCCGAGTGCGTGCCTCTTCATTCAATTGCGACAACTCCAGCACCATGCTGTCGCCGATGCCGTCGATGCTCGGTGTGGGCAGCCCGGTCAACGGTTGCAGTTCCAGGTCCACGACTTGCGACTCATAGACGAAGGTGCCGCGGGTAAAGCGGTATTGCACGCTGACCTGGTTGCCGCCTGGGCGAATGCCCTTGGCCACGATTTCCGGTGGAATAAACACCCGCACTTCATTGGTGCCAGGGTTGCCCTGCACTTGCGCGGTGTAGCTGCCGGTGCCGTCGCTGGTCAGCCAGTCGACGTCAATCTGATCGGTGGCGAGCATGGGCATAAACTTCACGATGACCCAGGTACCGGCCACGGCCGCCAGCGGATTGAGCCGATCCGGCAGCAGGGAGGCCCCTTCGATGATCGGCCGTTCCAGTTGCACACCGACGCCGACCGTGAGGTCGAGGACCTCCGAGCGCACTATAAAACCAGACGGGCCGCCGCGTTGCCGGCTGTAGCTGATGCGCAGGCTGCCATTGAGGTTGATGTCGACCAGGTTGCGATTGAGTGCAAACACCAGCGGCTTTCCAGCAGTAGCGCTGTTGATGGTGATGGTGCCGCTGGCCGAGCCCCCGACAGCGGAACCGAAGGCCAACCAATGCACCAGGTCGCCGCTTTCGCTGCCGGTATCCGGCAGGGTCAACAACAGATTCGAGCCGGGTACGTGGGCCGGGTTGATGTTGTTGCCTTGTGCGTATTGCAGTTCAGGGGCGGGCAGAGTGGCCACGCGCTCGCCCACTTGCGCGCCGACTTCCAGTGACTTGCGTATGGCCAGGGCCTGGCCGCCGAAGATGTGCACCGCACCGTCATTCACTAGGTAATAGAAGTAAGCGGTTTTACCTTTGAACGGTTGTAGCACTTGCGAGGTGATGTGGTAACTGCCGCCCTGGGGGCCTGCCAGTTGCGACTCGGTATAGACTTCGTTGCCACCGCCTGGCTCACGGGTTTCGATCACTAGGGTTTCCAGCCAGTCCGGGTCGTGAGGTTCGTAGAAGGGGATGTGGACATCAATGTCGTTGTTCGGGTCAATCAGCCCCAGTTCGATCGGCGTGATGCTCACGCCCGGCATGCTCACTGGCGTACCAACCACGGTGACGGTGACGCTGCCCGATTGCTCGAGGAAGCCGCCTGTGGAGGTATGGATCTGGAACGACGCGCGCAAGGAGCCACCGACGATTTGCTCAATGATCTCGCGGGAGATGGGCACCACGGTCACGTACTGGTTGGTCGCGGGCACTGACGCCAGGGTAAATGTTTTGGGTGAACCGTCGATAAGTGTGGCGTAGAGCGTGACGGTAACCTTGTGGGGATTAATAGGGGCGGGGGTGTCCCGGCCGGTGTAACACGACAGGGCGAATTTTTTATCGCTTTGAGTATCGAAGTCCACCTGGCTGGACTCTACGCCGTCGATCAGGAAGAACGGCGCAGGGCTTAGCGAAGGATCCAGTTCGCTCTGCAGGAAGTAGGGCTTGGAGTACTGGTATTTTTCCCCGGAGAAATTTTCTGCCACATCCTGTACGCGAAAGCGCAAGGTCAACTTACCCTGGAGGCCGCCCTGATCGATGATGGCCTTGCTGATCCAGATGCGGATCGGTGTGAGTCCCGCGGCCTCTTCAGGGCTGAGGATATGGATAACAATGACGCCATCCCAGGAGCATTCGATCTTGTCGTTCTTGCGCATGTTCGGATAGGGCTCGATCAAGGCCCACACCCCGGCTGCTGCATTGTCTTGGTTGATCAGTGAGTTTTCTGGAAAGCCTTCGATCGACATCACCAAGCGGGTATGCCACTCCAGGCCTGGGTCCTGATCGATACCACCAGGACGGTCTGTCTTGACCAGAACGGTTTGCAGGGGCGAGGTGCTTTCCTGAAAACTGCCGATGCGCATGACCCGACCGTAGAGGGTCACTTCCCCTCTGGGCATGTGTTCTTCATTCACGATCAAGTTATAGCGGGGCTCGTCCTCGGTTGCAGTGTCGCTGGCTGCGGCGCTGACCAAGTTATTGATGTAAATGGCGTAGTAGTCGCCTGAGCTCCAGTTGAACCATTTTTCAAATACCCAGCGCGAGTAAGGCATCACCTGGCGAATACCCAGGGCGTAGACGGCGTTTTCCGGGTACAAGGCGGTGCCCAGCGGCACGGCGGGGTATTCAGAGTACGGTGGGTCAAGGTCTTCGAATCGGGTGGGCGGTTCTTCAGGGGTGTTATAGAGGATCAGCTCTTGTGAGGGCGACGACAGCGGCACGTCCTCAGCAGAGGCTTCGTTGGAAGGATCTATCGGTAAATGGGACATTGAAGACACTCCTTGCGGGAAGAAGCGCGCAGTTATCGCGGCGCGCATGGGCAAGGAAAATCAAACACCCGCAGGGGCGGCGCGCCTAGCTGTCAGAATTGACAGTGCCGACGAGTGGTTGTACCGAGTGGGCTTGTAGGCAAGCCCGTTGCCACAGGGTGTCCGTGGGTTGGGTCGCGGTTACTTCGGATACAACGGCGGCAAGCTGGTGCTGTCTGTCACTGGCGCCAGTTCGCGTTCGGCCATCGGGATGGCTTTGATCGCGCGCCACAGGTCTTCGCCCTGCCAGTATTGGCCGCTCTCGCTGTAGAGCGCGCCATTGAGCCCGTCCAGGGCATCCGACAGCGGTACGAACCGCGCCGCCATGTCGGCCAGGGTTTCCGGTTGCTGGCGGGCCCAGGCATCCAGGGCTTGGCGCGTGGCCTGGGGGTCGTTGGCCTGGCTGGCGCGCTTGAGGTCGTCGAGCAAGGTGCGGGGGCTGGGCCCGGTCTGGGCCGCGCGCAGGATCGCCGGCCGTGAGCGGGCCCGCCACCATAGGCCGAAGCCCAGCAGGGTGGTGCAGGCCAGCAGCAGGCTGGTGAGCTGCCAGATCCACAGGCGGCCATCGTCCGGTGCGGTGATCACGGTGGGGGTGGCTGGGGTGTCGACCACCAGGCTCGGGTTGACCGCCACCTCAAGCGTGCGGGCCGGCAGGCTGGTACGTTCCAGGTGGTCCTCGTGGGTGTTCCACCACACCACTTCCACGGCGGGCAATTCCAGGGCGCCGGCGCGGTTGGGCACCAGGGCTTCGCGGTCTTCGCGGCTGCCGATCACCCCGCGTTCGCTGTTCTGGTTGCTCAGCACCGGCTGGTCGGGATAACGCCGCAGGCCGGCGATTTCGGTGCTGGGCAGCGCGGGCAACTGGGCGCTGGCCAGGCCTTCGGCCTTGAGGGTGAGGATGCGGGTCAGGGAGTCGCCGACCTGTACGTTCGCAGGTTCCGGGTTCCAGCTTTCGCCCAGGCTCAGGCTGCGGGCCGGTAGCCAGGGGGCGTCGGCTGGGTACAGGGCCGGTTTGGGTTTGACCGTCAGCGGGATCTCGGTGGAGTTCACATGCAGCAGCTTGCCAGGCTTGGAGGCCTGGGGTGCAGTGTCCTGGGCGCCGCGTGGTTCGACCATGGTGGCGCTGAATATCTGCGCGGGGATCAGCAATTGCCCGCTGTGTTGCGGGTAGATCCCGTAGCGCATTTCGATCACGCCATGGCGCACGCCGTTGATGACCTTCTCATAGGTGCGTGAATCGCCCACTTGCTCGACCCGCGCATCGGGCAACTGCAAAGGCGCCAGGCTGCTGTCGTCATACAGCGCCACCGAATGGTAGATACGCACGGTCAACAGGGCCTGGGCCTGCACGTAGACCGTGTCCTGGTCGAGGCTGGCTTCGATGAACACCGGTTGCAACTGGTTGTCGCTGTCCTGGCCCAGGGTTTGGTCCACTTGCAGGCTGATTGCCTGGGTCTTGAGTTCGCCCAGTTGCAGCGGTGGGATCACCACGGTGCCGGTGGCCTTGGGCTGCAAGGTGATGATCCAGCGTGTGGTGGCGTGGTTGCTGCCGTCGAGGGTGGTGAGCTGGTTGATCTGGCGGGTGCCGCGCACGTCGAACAGCGGGTCCAGGGGCGACAGGTCCGGCTTGCCGAATTGGGTGACGTCGTTGGACTCGATCGTCAGCTCCACCGTTTCCCCGGAATTGACGCGGCTGCGGTCGATACTGGCGGCCAGATCGGCCGCCTGGGCGTGACCGGCCCACAGCGCTAGCAATAAGACAAATGGGGTGCAGCGGCTCATCGAGTCTTGTCCTGATGTTGTTGCTGTTCGTACCAGAATTTGCGTCGCAACAACTCGCCGGGGTTGTCCGGGATCTGTCGCAGCCATTGTTCCAGGGCCTGGCGGTGTTCGTCGCCGAGGCTGGCGTCTGTTGGGCGCAGGGGGGGCGTGGTGGTCTGTTCGTCGCCCAGTTCGCTGCCGGGTACTTCGTTGTTGCCCGCAGGCGGCGGGGGGCCGGCCTGTTTTTCGCCAGTGCCAGCCTGGCCTGCGCCCTGGGGCGATTGCTCGCCGCCGCTGGTGTGCTGGCCGTCATCGCCTGGTTGCGCAGTTTGGCCGGGTTGGGCGGATTCGTCATCCTCGTTTTTTTCGGGGGCTGGAGGCTCGGGTTCCGGTTCTTCCAGCAACAGGCTTTCGACAAGGGCTTTGTTTTTCAGGGCCGGCTGCAAGTCTGGCTGGGCCTCCAGGGCCTGTTCATACGCGTCTATCGCCGCTTCCAGCTCGCCAGCGCGGGCCAGGGCATTGCCACGATTGTAGTGGGAGTAGGCATCACTGCCCTCGGCAAAGCACCGGGCGGCCTCGGCGTAGTTGCCCGCTTCATACAGAGCCACGCCTTGCCATTGCGGGTTTTCAAAGTGTTCGGCGGCTTCGGCCGGGCGTTTGTGCTTGAGCAGGTATTGACCCTGTTGGTCGGGGCGTAGCCACAGGTCATCAAAGCTGAACGCGTAGCTGGGTTGCGGTGCGGCCAGGAGCAGCAGCGGCAGGCAGAACAGCCAGCCACGGCGCCCGGCGCAGGCGGCAAGCAGCAGCAAGGGCAGCAATAGCCAGTAGCCCTGGTCGGCCCAGGTGTCCAGTTGCAGGCGTTGGCCGTCGTCGCGCAGGTTTTGCGGGCCGTCCAGCAGGCCGAGGCTGCGCAGGTCCTTGTCGTCCAGGCGCGCCTGGCGATAGCGGCCGCCCATTTCACTGGCGAAGGCCTTGAGCGTCGGGCTGTCCAGGCGTGGGATCAGGATCGCGCCTTGCTCATCCTTGAGGAACTCGCCGCTTTCCTGGGTCACCGGCGTGCCTTCACGGCTGCCAATGCCGAGGATCGACAGGCTCGGCGCCTGGCCTTGCAGCAGCAGGCGAATGCCCTGGCGCTCTTGCTTGGACAACGACGAGCCAATCAACAGCAAACGGCCCTGGCCGAGGCCGCCGTGCTTGAGCAGGTCCAGGGCTTTTTCCACCGCCAGATCGGCGCGATGGCCGGCCTCGGGCATGATCGAGGGGCGCAGGGCATCCAGCAGGTTGCGGCTGGTGGCCAGGTCGTCCGAAAGCGGCACCAGTGTGTGAGCGCTGCCGGCATACACGACGATGGCGGTCTGCGCATCGCTGCGCGCCTGCAGCAGATCCACCAGCTTGCGCCGCGCCTGCTCCAGGCGGTTGGGCGGACTGTCGGTGGCGAGCATCTCGGGGGTCAGTTCCAGCAGTACCACCAGCGGGTCGGCGGGTTTCTGGCTGATCTGCTCCACCCGTTGCCAGCCGGGGCCAAGCAAAGCCAGGACCGCCAGCAACCAGGCCAGGCCCAGCAACAACCACGGCGACTTGCTTTCCCGACCATTGCCGCCACTGAGCAGGGCCGCATGGAAGGCCGGTGGCAGGATCATCTGCCAGCGCCCGGCGCGCTTTTGCCGATGCCACAGTTGCCATAGCAACCAGCCGAGTACGGGCAGCAGCAACAGCCACCAGGGACGAAACCAGTGCGGCCATAAAGCGATCATCGACGCCTCCGCAAACGCAGGCGTTGAAGGCGTTGGCGCCATTGTGGGTGCTGCTGCAGGAAATGGCCTTTGGTCGAGAGTTTATTGAGCAGGCGTTGCAGGGCGTTGCTCGGCCAGCGTTCCTGGATCACCAACAACAGGCTCAGAAACAGCGCCAGGGCCAGCGGGCCACTGTACAGCGCCTGGGTCGGGCGGGCCTGGGTCGGTTGTTGCGCCACGGGTTCCAACTGGTCGAGGGTTTCCTTGATCGCTTGCAGCTCAGCACCGTCATGGGCGCGGAAATACTGCCCGCCGGTAGCTTGGGCGATGGCCTTGAGCGCCGGTTCGTCGAGGTCCAGGCTTGGATTGAGGCCGAGCATGCCCAAGGTTCCGGTCTGCTCAGGGTTGGCGCCGATGCCTATGGGGTAGATCTTCACGCCTTCTTCGGCAGCCAGGCGCGCGGCGGTCAATGGATCGATTTCCCCGCCATTGTTGGCGCCGTCGGTGACCAGGATCAGCACCCGGCTTTGCGCCGGGCGTTGGCGCAGGCGTTTGAGAGCCAGGCCGATGGCGTCGCCAATCGCCGTGTTTTTACCGGCAATGCCGATACGCGCTTCATCCAGCCAGGTGCGCACAGTACGCCGATCGAAGGTCAGCGGTGCCTGCAGGTAGGCCTGGCTGCCAAACAGGATCAGACCGACGCGATCACCCTCGCGGCTCTCCAGAAAGTCCCCCAGCAGGTGCTTGACCAGGCTCAGGCGGCTGACGTCTTCGTCCTGCCATTGCATATCGGGAAAATCCATGGAACCCGACACGTCCACCGCCACCAGCAGGTCGCGGCCACTGGCGGCGATCGGTAGCGGCTCGCCGAGCCATTCCGGGCGGGCGGCGGCGGTCAGCAGCAACAGCCACAGCACCACGAACGGCGCTTGTTGGCGCCAACCCGGCAGGTTGATGCGCGCGCGGCGCCGGGCCAGCCCTTCGAGGTCGCCGAGGAAACTGACCTTCAAGGCCGGCTCGCCACTGTCGGCTACCGGCAGGATCAGGCGCATCACCCATGGCAGGGGCAACAGGGCAAAGATCCACGGCCAGGCGAACTCAAACATGTTTGCGAATCCACGTGTCGACGGCTTGCGTGAGGCCGGCGATGGCTTTGTCGTCGAGTTTGCATTCGGGCTTGTAGGCGCCTTCTACCAGGACCATCCAGCGCGTCAAGCCGGCCGCCGGGCAGCGGTTGTCGAGAAACGCCAGCCATTTGCGTCCATTGAGGGTGTGGCTCTGGCTGTAGGGGGTAGTCGTTGCGGCATAGGCGCTTGAGCAGGCCATTGAGCTGCTGCAGCCAGGCGCCGGCCGGCGCACCATCGTAGGGTTTGGGCATCAGCGCCAGTTCCGCGAGGGCGGCGATGCGCAGTGGGTCCAGGGGTTGTTCGGCCCGGGCCAGCGGGCGTTTGCCCGGCAGGAAGCGGCGCAGCCACCACAAACCCCAACCCGCCAGGGGGATCAAGCCCAGCAACAGCCACCAGCCCGGTGCCGGAGGCCAGAACCCGATGGCCGGCGGGGCGATCAGCGGCTGCAGTTGGTCCAGGCTGCTCATGGCTTTTTCACCGGGCGTTGTGGGTTGAGGTACTCGCGCAGTTGCTCGACCATTTCACTCTGGGTGCTCAAGGGCATCAGCAAGACCCGTAGCTTCTGCGCGAGCAATTCCCAACGGGCGATACGTGCTTCGGCCTGGGCCTTGTAGGCCTGGCGCAATTCGAAGTTCAAGGTGTCGATTTCCAGTTGCGCGCCACGTTCGGCAAAGCGCAGCAGGCCGGCGGCGGGTAGGGCGTGGTCCAACGGGTCCGAGACTGGCAGCAGCAATAGGTCGCAATGGCGCGACAACAGGCTCAGTTGTTGTTCGGCGCCTTCGGTCAGGGCGCGTTCATCGCAGATCACGATCACCAGGCTGCCGGGCCGCAGCACTTCGCGGCCACGGCGCAGGGCCATGCCCAGGGCGTCGGCCTCAGGGCGGCTCTCGGTGTCGAGGCTCTGGTTGACCCGCACCAGGCGGTTGAGCAGTTGCAGCAGGCTTTGTTTGCTGCGTCGTGGCTTGATTTCATAGTGCTCGTTATCGCCGAACACCAGGCCGCCGACCCGGTCGTTGTGCCCCAGCGCGGCCCAGCCGATCAGGCTTGCCGCTTGCGCTGCGAGGACCGACTTGAACATCAGCCCGGAGCCGAAGAACAGCCGGCAGCTTTGCTCGACCATGATAAAGATCGGTCGTTCGCGCTCTTCATGGAACAGCTTGGTGTGCGGTTCCTGGGTGCGCGCCGTGACCCTCCAGTCGATGGTGCGCACGTCGTCGCCGGCCTGGTACACCCGCACCTGATCGAAGTCGACCCCGCGCCCGCGCAATTTGGAATGGTGCAGGCCGATCAACGGGCTGCGCTGGCTCGGCGTGGAAAACAGTTGCACCTCCCGCACGCGATGACGCATCTCGATCAATTCGCTGAGGGTAATACGGATTCCATCGCCGGCGTTCATGGGGCTCAAGCGACGGCAACGACGTCGAGAATGCGTTGCACCACACGATCCTGGTCGATGCCCGCCGCTTCGGCTTCAAAGGACAGGATAATGCGGTGGCGCAACACGTCGAACAGCACCGCCTGGATATCTTCCGGGCTGACAAAGTCGCGTCCGGCCAGCCAGGCGTGGGCCCGGGCGCAGCGGTCGAGGGCGATCGAGCCCCGTGGGCTGGCACCGTAGGCAATCCACTCGGCCATTTCCGGGTCGAACTTGGCGGGGGTGCGGGTGGCCATGACCAGTTGCACCAGGTATTCCTCCACGGCATCGGCCATGTACAGGCCGAGGATTTCCTTGCGCGCGGCGAAAATCGCCTGCTGACTGACCCGCCGCTCGGGCTTGGTTTCGCCGTTGAGCGCTTCGCCACGGGCCTGTTGCAAGATGCGCCGCTCCACGGCGGCATCGGGGAAGCCGATCTTGACGTGCATCAGGAAGCGGTCGAGCTGGGCTTCGGGCAGAGGATAGGTGCCTTCCTGCTCGATGGGGTTTTGCGTGGCCATCACCAAAAACAGTGGCGACAACTCGTAGGTACTGCGCCCGACGCTGACCTGGCGCTCGGCCATGGCTTCGAGCAAGGCCGACTGCACTTTGGCCGGGGCACGGTTGATTTCGTCCGCCAGCACCAGGTTGTGGAAGATCGGCCCTTGCTGGAACACGAAGCTGCCGGTTTCCGGGCGATAGATCTCGGTGCCGGTGATATCGGCGGGCAGCAGGTCGGGGGTGAACTGGATACGATGGAACTGTGCTTCGATCCCTTCGGCAAGCTCCTTGATGGCCTTGGTCTTGGCCAGGCCGGGAGCGCCTTCTACCAGCATATGGCCGTCGGCGAGCAGGGCAATGAGCAGGCGCTCGATGAGTTTTTCCTGGCCGAGAATCTGCGTAGAAAGAAAGGTTCGCAGCGCGAGCAGCGCTTCACGATGTTCCATCGATGACGGTTCCTGGGAAGATGAGCCTGGGGCGTGTGAAAAAATGCCAGGGCCTGGGGGGCTTACTTTAATGCATTGGAGGGGCTGGCGACTAACGAACCGGGGGGGGGGTATTTTTTTGGGGGTTTGTGGGAAAGGTCTGAGGTTTTTGGCGTCGATGAGGGCCTCATCGCGGGCAAGCCCGCTCCCACATTTGGATTGTGGCGCGTTCAAATGTGGGAGCGGGCTTGCCCACGATAGCGATTTGCAGCCGCCAATCAAGGCGTGCGGATGTAAGTGCCGGTGCCCTTGAGAATGTTCTGCAAGGTTTCTTCTACCTCGGCCAGGTCCGATTCCGGTGTGCTGTGCTTGATCTGCAGGTGATCGCTGCCGCCCAGTGCGTCCTTGTCCCCCGCGCCAATCTCCACCAGCAGAGTGGTCGCGCCCAAGGTGATCTTCAAGCCGTCCAGCGTTGAAGGCTCATAGTCCCAGGTGAGTTCCACCTCGTCCTCATCCGGATAACGGGACAACATGAACATCTCGCCATTGGTGCCGTGGCAGCAGAGCATGGCCATGTTGTTTTCTTCGTCGTCGCACGGGTTGACGAGCAGGTGAGGGGTGGTCAGGTTCATTAAGGAGGCCTAGAGCAATAAGGGCGAATTGGGGCGTAAGTTCACTATTATGGCGTTTTTTTGCTCAGGGATGCAGATGACGCCCTGCTCAGGAGTACAGGGCATCATCTACCGGTGAGCGAAAGGGTTAAGTCACAGGGTTAATTTGTGGTACGAGCAGCGGGACGATCCTGGATTCTATCTAGGGTTTTATAAAGGGCGTCACCGTTCTTCCGAGCAAGTCGTTGGTCACTATCTCCACTGCGTTCAAGGACCCAAAGGTAATACGGTCAGCCGCGCCAGGTCGGTTTTTGACGTGGTCATCAATACCAAAGCCTATCTCTGTCGCGGCTATGCCCCCATCAAACAGTAAGAGGGCTACCCCCAAGGGTGGAAAAGCCAATGACACCGGGGCAAGTACAATAAGGGAGCCGCTAATACTCTTGAGCTCTGTCAGTACATTTTTTTTCTTCACGTCGTCGTTGCTGACGTATCCCGCATCCGTGTTGTTATAGGTATAGGCCTCAACACGGCTCTGTATATGTTGGAATGGATCGCCCTCGATGGTTTTACCGCCAAAGGGTTTGTCTTCGGGCCAGTCGGTATGCAGGCTTGAAAACCGACCGACCTTTTCAAGGTGCACGTCAATTCCGGATTCCCACACACTGTCCGTGCGATCGCTGAGTTTGAAGTGTTCAGCAAACTGATCGCGTTTTGCCTTGTCCGTCATTTGCTCGGTCAACCATTTGCGCATCATTGTAAGGTTGGCGAATTCATGAATGGGAGACGAGTTGCCTGGAATATAGAGCAGCGTTTTCTGTGTCGTTTTATCTGTCACAGACATGATGCCCGAAGCGACGCGCCCTTCAAAAGCGAGCTCTTTTATGTCCAGGTTGGGATCTTGGGCATAGGCTTGCTGAAAGTCTTTAGCCGTCAAAGAGTCGAGGGGTTTATCTGTGCTGATGTTGGTTGCACGCAACGCGATATCTCGACCTTCCCGGGTCAGCGAGCCCTCTGCAAATTGCTTGTGCGCTGCGCTGGTAAAAGACATCTTGGACAGGGTGGTGTACGTATCTCTGTAGCCGTTCCAGAAGCTATCCAGATTGGCTTTGTGGGATTTGCTGAAGCTGGTATCCCACACGTATTCACGGAATGATTTGGGGCTGATAGGGGATTGATTGGAGGCATCGTAGATTTTTTTTCCGGCGCCAGGCTCAACATAAATCCCTTCATATTGCTGGGTATTGAGTCCCTTCGAATTATTGAGGTAACCATGACGTCCTGAGTTGCGTTGGCTGCCTATTGTCAAGCTATCTACGATTTCGATGGGCGGTGGGTTACTGGCATGTTTGTTGAATGAGGTCTTCGGCAATTGAGGATGGCCAGGGGTGTCTTGTAGGTTTTTTATAGCGGCATCGGTCAGGGATATTTTGCTGACTACAGTTCCAGGATAGGGGGGCGTGTGGCCTCTGACATTGTAGGCAAATGTCATCAGGAAGGTTTTGTCGGGATCAATCCCATATTTCTTTTCGTAATGAAGCCTTATCTGTTCCCGCGTACTCGCACGCCCCTCGGGCGTCTCTACATGGTAGGTAAGGGCGTAGTCTTTAATGCCGAGTTCTGATTGCACCGATTTATCATGCTCGCGAAAAACTTTCAGGTGCGCCGCAATATTTGCATCTTTCCACTGATCGGTCTTGCCAAAGCTATCTTTTTTCCACTTTGCATACTGGGAAATCCACCTGGGATTCTGCAGGGCCTCGCTGTTTGGTGTGAAAGAAACTGGAGTGGAAGGCGCTGCTTCGGGGGCGGTTTTCTGCTCAGGCACCACGGCACTTTGGATGGCCATGTGCAGGGCAAACAGATTGGGGCTGAATTGCGAATAAATGGAATTCATAGCGAGCCTCACTCTTTTATCAGGAATGAGCCGTCCTTGGTGACGGGACTACTTGGAGTACAACCGCCAAGACGGCCTGTGCGGTCCTGATTTGATTGGCGAATGCGCAGCAATAAACTCCATTGCCAAAAACTATCGGCTCTTGCAATACAGACTATCGATACGCCAACAGTAGGCTTGCGGGTTGAGGGGTGGTGTTATCGGCTACCTAGCGTTGACCGAATATGTCGCAGAGGGGCAAGCACGCGTGTCGGCACACTCGTTAAGCTGCTCAACGGATGTGCCTGCCTATTGTGAGCACTGCCATGGCCCTGACCTGCCCGTCGTTCCGTCGCCTGGCCAGTGGCACATCCGATGTGACCTGATCGTCTTGTCCAGCTTCACCCACCTGTCACCCTGATTCGTTTATGGTGCTTATTTATCAGTATCGACGAACAGCGCTGACGGTCTCCCCGCAAGGGGATAACACGCGACGCTTCCATCAATAACAAGCCCAAGCGGAGTACCACAGATGGCGTTCTTCACCGCAGCCAGCAAAGCCGACTTCCAGCATCAACTGCAAGCGGCACTGGCGCAGCACATCAGTGAACAGGCACTGCCACAAGTGGCGCTGTTCGCTGAACAATTCTTCGGCATCATTTCCCTGGACGAACTGACACAGCGTCGCCTTTCCGACCTGGCCGGTTGCACCCTGTCTGCCTGGCGCCTGCTTGAGCGCTTTGATCACACCCAACCGCAAGTGCGGGTCTACAACCCCGATTACGAACGTCATGGCTGGCAGTCGACCCATACTGCGGTCGAAGTGCTGCACCATGACCTGCCATTTCTGGTGGACTCGGTACGCACCGAGCTGAACCGCCGTGGCTACAGCATCCACACTCTGCAAACCACCGTACTCAGTGTGCGCCGTGGCAAAAAGGGCGAGTTGCTGGAAATCCTGCCAAAAGGCACCCAGGGCGAAGACGTCCTGCAAGAATCGTTGATGTACCTGGAAATCGACCGCTGCGCCAATGCCGCCGAATTGAACGTGCTGAGCAAAGAGCTTGAGCAGGTGTTGGGTGAAGTGCGCGTGGCCGTGGCCGACTTCGAACCGATGAAAGCCAAGGTCCAAGACCTGCTGGCCGGTATCGACGCCAGCCAGTTCGCTATCGACGGCGAAGAAAAAGCCGAGATCAAGAACTTTCTGGAGTGGCTGGTGGGCAACCACTTCACCTTCCTCGGCTACGAAGAGTTCGTGGTACGTGACGGGGCGGATGGCGGTCATATTGAATATGACGCCCAATCCTTCCTCGGCCTGACCAAGTTGCTGCGTGCCGGCCTCACCGCCGAAGACCTGCGCATCGAAGACTATGCCGTGGCCTACCTGCGTGAACCGAGCGTGCTCTCGTTCGCCAAGGCTGCGCACCCAAGCCGTGTGCACCGTCCGGCGTATCCGGACTACGTGTCGATCCGCGAGATCAGTGCCGACGGCAAGGTCATCAAGGAACACCGCTTCATGGGCCTGTACACCTCGTCGGTGTATGGCGAAAGCGTACGGGTGATCCCTTATATCCGCCGCAAGGTCGCGGAAATCGAACGCCGCTCGGGCTTCCAGGCCAAGGCTCACCTGGGCAAAGAGTTGGCTCAGGTGGTTGAGGTATTGCCCCGTGATGACCTGTTCCAGACCCCGGTCGACGAGCTGTTCAACACCGTGATGTCCATCGTGCAGATCCAGGAACGCAACAAGATCCGTGTGTTCCTGCGCAAAGACCCGTACGGTCGCTTCTGCTACTGCCTGGCCTACGTGCCGCGTGATATCTACTCCACCGAAGTACGCCAGAAGATCCAGCAAGTGCTGATGGATCGCCTGAAGGCTTCGGACTGTGAGTTCTGGACGTTCTTCTCCGAATCCGTGCTGGCTCGTGTACAGCTGATTCTGCGGGTTGACCCGAAGAACCGCCTGGATATCGACCCGGTTCAACTGGAAAAAGAAGTGGTGCAGGCCTGCCGCAGTTGGCAGGACGATTACGCCAGCCTTGTGGTCGAGAGCTTCGGCGAGGCCCACGGCACCAACGTGCTGGCGGATTTCCCCAAAGGCTTCCCCGCAGGCTACCGCGAGCGCTTTGCTGCGCATTCGGCCGTGGTCGACATGCAACACCTGCTCAACCTGACCGAAGCCAAGCCGCTGGTGATGAGCTTCTATCAGCCCCTGGGCCACGTGACCGGCCAGCAGGAATTGCATTGCAAGCTGTATCACGCCGACACCCCACTGGCGTTGTCCGACGTGCTGCCGATCCTGGAAAACCTTGGCCTGCGCGTGCTCGGTGAGTTCCCGTATCGTCTGCGCCACGCCAATGGCCGCGAGTTCTGGATCCACGACTTTGCGTTCACCGCCGCCGAAGGCCTGAACCTCGATATCCAGCAACTCAACGACACCCTGCAGGACGCGTTCGTGCATATCGTCAACGGCGACGCCGAGAACGATGCGTTCAACCGCCTGGTGCTGACCGCCGGCCTGCCATGGCGTGACGTGGCGCTGCTGCGTGCCTATGCCCGTTATCTGAAGCAGATCCGCCTGGGCTTTGACCTCGGCTATATCGCCAGTACGTTGAACAACCACACCGACATCGCCCGCGAGTTGACCCGGTTGTTCAAGACCCGCTTCTACCTGGCGCGCAAGCTCACCGCCGATGACCTGGAAGACAAGCAGCAACGCCTGGAACAAGCGATCCTCAGCGCCCTGGACGATGTGCAGGTGCTCAACGAAGACCGCATCCTGCGGCGCTACCTGGACCTGATCAAGGCCACCCTGCGCACCAACTTCTATCAGACTGATGCCAACGGCCAGAACAAATCGTACTTCAGCTTCAAGTTCAACCCCCACGCGATTCCCGAGCTGCCCAAGCCGGTACCGAAGTTTGAAATCTTCGTCTATTCGCCGCGCGTCGAAGGCGTGCACCTGCGCTTTGGCAACGTCGCTCGTGGCGGCCTGCGCTGGTCCGACCGTGAAGAAGACTTCCGCACCGAAGTGCTGGGCCTGGTAAAAGCCCAGCAGGTGAAGAACTCGGTGATCGTGCCGGTCGGCGCCAAGGGCGGCTTCCTGCCGCGTCGCCTGCCATTGGGCGGCAGCCGGGACGAGATCGCGGCCGAAGGCATCGCCTGCTACCGCATCTTCATTTCCGGCCTGTTGGACATTACCGACAACCTGAAAGACGGCGCTCTGGTGCCTCCGTTGAACGTGGTGCGCCACGACAACGATGACCCGTACCTGGTAGTGGCGGCCGACAAAGGCACCGCGACTTTCTCCGATATCGCCAACGGCATCGCCATCGACTACGGCTTCTGGCTGGGCGACGCGTTTGCTTCCGGTGGATCGGCCGGTTACGACCACAAGAAAATGGGCATCACCGCCAAGGGCGCGTGGGTGGGTGTGCAGCGTCACTTCCGTGAGCGCGGCATCAACGTGCAGCAAGACAGCATCACGGTGGTGGGCGTCGGCGATATGGCCGGTGACGTGTTCGGCAACGGCTTGTTGATGTCCGACAAGCTGCAACTGGTCGCGGCCTTCAACCACTTGCATATCTTCATCGATCCAAACCCGAACCCGGCCACCAGCTTCGTCGAGCGCCAGCGCATGTTCGAGCTGCCGCGTTCGGCCTGGAGCGACTACGACACCAGCATCATGTCCGAAGGCGGCGGGATCTTCTCGCGCAGCGCCAAAAGCATTGCCATCTCGCCACAGATGAAAGAGCGCTTCGACATCCAGGCCGACAAGCTGACCCCGACCGAACTGCTGAACGCCTTGCTCAAGGCGCCGGTGGACCTGTTGTGGAACGGCGGTATCGGCACCTACGTCAAGGCCAGCACCGAAAGCCATGCCGACGTGGGCGACAAAGCCAACGACGCGCTGCGCGTCAACGGCAACGAGCTGCGCTGCAAGGTCGTGGGCGAGGGCGGTAACCTGGGCATGACCCAACTGGGTCGTGTGGAATTCGGCCTCAATGGCGGCGGCTCCAACACCGACTTTATCGACAACGCCGGTGGTGTGGACTGCTCCGACCACGAAGTGAACATCAAGATCCTGCTCAACGAAGTGGTGCAGGCTGGCGACATGACCGACAAGCAGCGCAACCAGTTGCTGGCGAGCATGACCGACGAAGTCGGCAGCCTGGTGTTGGGCAACAACTACAAGCAGACCCAGGCCCTGTCCCTGGCCGCACGCAAAGCCTACGAGCGTGCTGCCGAGTACAAGCGCCTGATGAGCGACCTGGAAGGCCGTGGCAAGCTGGACCGCGCCATCGAGTACCTGCCGACCGAAGAGCAGCTTGTCGAGCGCGCCGCGACCGGCAAGGGCCTGACCCGTCCAGAGCTGTCGGTGCTGATCTCGTACAGCAAGATCGACCTCAAGGAAGCCCTGCTCAAGTCCCTGGTCCCGGATGACGACTACCTGACCCGTGACATGGAGACCGCGTTCCCGCCGAGCCTGGTGGCCAAGTTCTCCGAGGCCATGCGTCGCCATCGCCTCAAGCGCGAGATCGTCAGCACCCAGATCGCCAACGACCTGGTCAACCACATGGGCATCACTTTCGTGCAACGACTCAAAGAGTCGACCGGCATGAGCCCGGCCAACGTGGCCGGCGCCTATGTGATCGTGCGTGACATCTTCCACCTCCCGCATTGGTTCCGTCAGATCGAAGCCCTGGACCACCAGGTTTCTGCTGAAGTGCAATTGGCGCTGATGGATGAGCTGATGCGCCTGGGGCGCCGTGCCACGCGCTGGTTCCTGCGCAGCCGTCGCAACGAGCAGGATGCGGCGCGTGATGTGGCGCACTTCGGTCCGCACCTGGCAGCGTTGGGCCTCAAGCTCGACGAACTGCTGGAAGGCCCGACCCGCGAAGGCTGGCAGAACCGTTACCAGGCTTATGTTGAAGCCGGCGTTCCGGAGTTGTTGGCGCGTATGGTTGCGGGTACCACGCACCTGTACACCCTGCTGCCGATCATCGAAGCCGCCGACGTGACCGGCCAGAGCGCCGCCGATGTGGCCAAGGCCTACTTCGCCGTGGGCAGCGCCCTGGACCTGCCGTGGTACCTGCAGCAGATCAGCGATCTGCCGGTGGGCAACAACTGGCAGGCCCAGGCCCGCGAAGCCTTCCGCGATGACGTGGACTGGCAGCAACGGGCGATCACCATCAAGGTTCTGCAAATGGCCGATGCGCCAGAAGACATGGAAGCCCGCGTGGCCCTGTGGCTGGAGCAGAACGCGAGCATGGTCGAGCGCTGGCGCGCGATGATGGTGGAAATCCGTGCTGCGGTGGGTACGGACTACGCCATGTACGCAGTGGCCAACCGTGAACTACTGGACCTGGCAATGAGTGGTCAAGCGGTGCTGTAATCAGCCGCTAGAGCGCTAAAAACAAAAAGCCCCGTATCGCGAGATACGGGGCTTTTTGTTTTCATCCTGTCCCGTCCTGAATAAGGTTTACACCTTCTGACCTATCTTCAGGAGGAACCAATGGATTCGGGCAAAAGGCGGAGCCAGCGTGACTACACGCTAGCCTTTAAATTATCGGTCGTAGACCAGGTCGAAAAGGGCGAGTTGAGTTATAAAGAGGCTCAACGGCGCTACGGCATTCAGGGCCGGTCCACGGTACTGGTCTGGCTACGCAAGCATGGCCGGCAGGACTGGAGCCAAGGCGCCTCAATTCGAGAGCCGAGGAGCAGGTCCATGACCGAGCAAACCCTCCCGCTGACACCCGAGCAGCGGATCAAAGAGCTCGAAGAACAGCTGGCGCTAAGCAATCAGAAGGCGCAATTCTTCGAAGCCGTCGTGAATGTTCTGAAGAATGACTACGGTGTTTGCGTCGTAAAAAAGCGACTCGGCAAGTCCTCTCGCAAGGGCAAATCCAAGACCTGAGCATCACCAGGGCTTGCCTGTTCATGGGCATTTCGCGCCAAGCGTATTACCAACGTAATCGAGCTTTTGACGCAAGGACTCGTCAAGATCAAGAGGTCATGGACTTTGTTCTTGAAAAGCGCCGCCGCCAGCCCAGGATAGGCACGCGCAAGCTGCATTACCTGATGAGCGTCGAAGTTGGCGCGCCAGTGCGGGTCGGTAGAGACCGCCTGTTTAGCATCTTGCGCAACGCTCGAGAACTGGTGGTGCGCAAACGGGCTTACCACAAAACGACGGACAGCCATCACCGCTTTCGCCGCCATCCGAATTTGCTCAAAGAGGGTCCAGGACAAATCGTTGCCAGCAGGCCCGAGCATGTCTGGGTCGCAGATATAACCTACCTTCCGACACAGGAAAGCGTCGCCTACGTGAGCCTCGTGACAGACGCTTACTCGCGCAAGATCGTAGGCCATCATGTGCATGAGAGCTTGCATACCGAGTCGGTGATCAAAGCGATGGAAAAAAGCAATTAGCAAACGTCGAAGCAAGCTGCCACTGATCCATCACTCAGACCGTGGAGCCCAATACTGCTCCGAGCTTTACCAGCGCTTGCACGCTAGCCATAACGTTAGATGCTCAATGACCGACGGATATGACTGCTACCAGAATGCTCTGGCAGAAAGGATAAACGGGATCTTGAAGACCGAGCTTTTGCTGTGCCGCCCTAAAAAACCTGGCGGAAGCAGTGAAAATGGTGGATGAATCGGTGCTGATCTACAACGGGGAACGGCCACACCTGTCCCTGAAATACAAAACGCCCGATGCGGTGCATCGGGCGTTTTGAGACTGAAACAGGTGTAAACCTATTTCAGGACTAGACATCCGGTTCAATGTAGGAGCCCAAAAGATGTATCAGATGACCCACCGCCATCGCAGCGGTGCGGCGATCCGACAAGCCAGCTCCCACAGTTGATTTGTGGTGTGGCCAACATACTCTGCCCGACAAAGACCCCCTGTGGGAGCGGGCTTGCTCGCGAAGGCGGTGGTTCAGCCACATATGCATCGACTGACCCACCGCTATCGCAGGCCAGTTCCCACATGTTGATCGCCACGGGCTTACGAGAGCTTCGACTCCAGGTGATCCAGATACCGGCTCATCAATCCTGCGGCCGCGCCCGCATCCCTGCGCTCCACCGCTTCGACAATCTCTGCCTGCTCACGCCAGGCGCCGGAGAACGCCCCTTGCCGGGCAATGATCAGCGAGGTCAACGGCACCAGGCTATTGAGGAACTGCGCCAGCGGTCGGTTCCCCGCAATGGCTGCCAGCGACAGGTGAAACTCCCCAAACAGGCGGATGGCCGGGCCTTGCTGGCCTTGTTCGACGCACGCCCGCTGGCGGGCCACCAGTTCGCGTAGGCGCCGCACCTGCCCAGGGGTGGCCTGTACGCACGCCAGTTGCACCACGGTCACTTCCATCAAGCGCCGCGCCTCAAGAATATGTTTCACCTGCTCGGCATCTGGCGCCGCCACTTGGGCACGCAGGTTGGGGCGCAGGATGATCACTTGCTGTTCGGCCAGGCGTGCCAGGACCCGGCGCAGTACGCTGCGGCTGACACCAAATTCCTGGGCCAGGCCTTCTTCGGTAAAGCGGCTGGTGGGTACGATGCGCTGTTCCAGGATGGCATCGAACAGGCGCGGGTAGAGGTCTTCCACCGACGGCCGCTTGCCGGGCACCAGGCGCATGGCCGGCGGGGCGGTAACAACGATGTTGCGTTGCAAGGCGTGAGCACTCATGGCCAGTCTCCAAAGTCAGCTACCGAGATGATCGTCGGGAATGTTCAGGGCCGTGCCCATGCGCTGGCCCTCGTTGAGGATGTGGCGGCGCATTTCGGCGCTGGCCAGGGCGCTGTTCTTGTTGCGGATCGCGCGCACCACGGCTTCGTTTTCCTGCAGGCGTTCGGCCAGGTGTTCGGGCGAGTTGCGCAACACCTGGGCGCTTTGCTTGAGGGCGTTGCTGGTTTGTTGCACCACGTTCTGGAAGATCGGGTTGGAGGTCAGGGCGAACAACTCTTCGTGGAAAGCGATGTAGGCGTTCATCCCCGCTTCACTGTCGTTGGCTTCCAGGGCTTCGCGCATGTCCATCAAGGTCAGGCGCAGTTGCCCGATTTCCTTGCTGGTGATGGACTGGGCTACCAGGCCGACGATAAACGGCTCCAGGGTGTAGCGCAGTTGCAGGATGTCGGCGAGGCTGGCATCGGCCACCGCGTCATGGGCTTGGGGATCGTTGACGCTGGTTTCCAGCACGACCACGCCTTTGCCGGGCATCGAGCGCACCAGGCCGAGGGTTTCCAGCACGATCACCGCTTCGCGCAGGCTGGGGCGGCTGATGCCCAGTTGTTCGGCCAGTTCGCGCTGGCCGGGGAGCATCTCCCCGCGCTGCCATTGGCCTCGCGCCAGGGCGGCGCGCAGTTTTTCTACGACTGAATTGACGACGGTTGAAGTGCTGATCACGTCGTGGGCTCCTTGAATTTAAATAACCCATCAACTGTAGGAGCGAGCTTGCTCGCGAAAATCGTCAACGATAACGCGGGCAGACTGGGTGCGCGCGGTGCCTTGAAGTTTTTCGCGAGCAGGCTCGCTCCGACAGTGTGTGGGGAAGGTTCAGAACTCCTGGTGCGCCGGCAGCACCGGCTTCTTGGCCTGGAATGCATACCCTTGCTGCCCTTCCAGCACCTTGTTGGCCCTTTGGATATCAATGTCCTTTTCCCAGCGGGCAATGGCCACGGTGGCCACGCAGTTGCCGATCAGGTTGGTCATCGCCCGGCCGATCCCCATAAACCAATCCACCGCCAATACCAGCACCAGGCCCACTACCGGGATGGCGGGGATTGCGGTGAGGGTCGCCGCCAGAATCACCAGAGCCGAGCCCGGTATGCCGTGGGCGCCCTTGGAGGTAATCAGCGATACCAGCAGGATGGTCAGCAGGTCGGTCATCGACAACGGCGTACCGGTAGCGTTGGCGATAAACACGATGGCCAGGGTCAGGTAGATCGAAAAACCATCGAGGTTGAACGAGTAACCGGTGGGGATCACCAGGCCGACGGTGGAACTGCCAATGCCCAGGTGCTCCAGTTTACGCATGATCTGCGGCAACACGGCGTCGGACGAGGCGGTGCCCATCACGATCAGCAGTTCTTCGCGCAGGTATTTGAGCAGCGGCAACATCCGCAGGCCCGAAAACCGCATCACGGCACCGAGGATTATGGCGACGAAGGCCATGCACGTGAGGTAGAACAAGCCCACCAGGCTGCCCAGGTGTTGCAGCGAGTCCAGGCCGTAAGTGCTGGTGGTAAAGGCGATGGCACCGAACACACCAATCGGCGCCAGGCGCACGATCATGCCCATGATGCGGAAGATCACATGGCTCAACTCATTGATCAGTCGCGAAATGCCCGAGGCTGCTTCACCCACCAGGTTCAGCGCACTGCCGAACAGCACCGAGAACAACAGCACCTGCAAGACGTTGTTGTCGGCAAAGGCGCCGATCACCGAATTGGGGATCAGGTCCATCAAGAACTGGCTGGTGCCCTTGATATGCTGGCCACGGTCGGCCAGTTCATTGAGGCCGGCCGAAGACAATTGCTCCAGGTGGATATTGGCGCCGCTGCCGATCCCGGTACTGAAGGCCAGCACCAGACCGAGCACCAGGGCGATGGTGGTGAGGATTTCAAAGTAGATCACCGACTTGAGGCCGATGCGCCCGACTTTTTTCAAGTCGCCGGCCCCGGAAATACCGCTGACCACCACGCAGAACACGATCAGGCCGATCAGCATCTTGATCAGCTTGATAAAGCCGTCGCCCAGGGGTTTGAGCTGTGTGGAGAATTCGGGAAGGGCCAAGCCGCAAGCGATGCCGAGCATCAGGCCTATGACGACTTGCAGGAAAATCGAACGCGAGCACCATCTGAGCATGGGAAGGATCTCTATTCGGTGCCCTGGTGGGTCCAGGGCTTAATTGTTGTGGTCTGACCGGTAAGTCCAGTGCGTGGCCAGTCTACGCTTGGCTTTTTGCAAATCACAAGGGGTGAAGAGGGGGTTTGACGGAGCCGGTCATACCAGTTGCTCGGTAACCCTGATGCTTGAGCGGTTGGCGGCGTGGAATTTTTTTCGCTTATCATCCCAGGCTTGGCTGCTGAGGTGACGCATGGATATGCCCGGACTGACAACCGACGAAACAGGCCAGACCCGTTGTACCTGGCGTACGGCCGCCGCTGAATACCCCGATTATCACGACCACGAATGGGGCGTCCCGGTTGCCGACGACACTGCGTTGTACGAGAAAATCTGCCTGGAAGGCTTCCAGGCCGGCATGGCGTGGATCACCATCCTGCGCAAGCGCGAGCACTTTCGCCGGGCATTCGAGGGCTTTGATTTTCGCCGGGTGGCGCAGTACACCGAGGAAGACCTCCAGCGCCTGATGGCCGACCCGGGCATCGTGCGCAATCGCGCCAAAATTCTCTCGACCATCAACAATGCGCGCCGCGCCTGTGAGTTGGTGGACGAGTACGGCTCGCTGGCTGCGTGGCTATGGGCTTTCGAACCTGGGGCCGACGAGCGTCCGGCGCTGGTGGATATGGCCTATTGGACGGGCAACCCCACGACGCCAGCTTCGGTGCGCTTGTCCAAGGCCTTGAAGAAACGCGGCTGGACATTCGTGGGGCCGACGACGATGTACGCGTTCATGCAGGCGATGGGGATGGTCAACGACCACCTGCAAGGCTGCGCCTGCCGGCAGCCGATCGAAGACCTGCGGCGCCAGTTCAAGCAAGCCCGCTCGCCACAGGGGCTCTATCAAGCCCGCGTCTAGCAATCAGTTCTGCGCTGGCAGGGGCGTAAGCACATCAGCCTTGTCATCCATAACCATCACCACCAGTAACCTGGCCGGCTGGGTCTGGCTGGCATTGCTGGATTCGAAGTGGCGCGAGCCGGTCGGTTCGTAGAATGATTGCCCGGCTTTGTAGGTAATGGCCGGTTCATCGTTGACCCGCGAGGTGATTTCACCTTCCAGCACATAAGCCACCGCCGTGCCGGTATGGCTATGGGGTACGGTGGCCTGGCCCGGTGCGTAGTCCACGGTGAGCATGGTGGTTTTCTTACCAGGCACGTTGCTCAAGGCATGCTCTTGCAGGACCTTGATCGCTTCCTGGTTGTAGACCGGCCCATGGGCAAAGGCGCTTAGCGAAGCCAGCAGGAGGGTAGTGCCGAGGAGTATTTTCATGGTGCAGTTCTCTAGGATTACAGACCCCATCACCCTACGCCCGGCACCGTGAGGCACCTATAGCCAATCCTATGGAAAACCCCTTAGCCAATCTGCTGGAGGATATCGCGCACCTTGTCCAGCGATGGGTCGATATCCAGGGTCTCGATGGCCCCAAAGCCGATCATCAGGCCGCACTGCACCGGTGCCTCATGAAAAAACACATCCAATGGGTACAGCCCGACTTCCATTTGGCGCGCCAGCTCGATCAGCAAGGGAATGTTCACCGGCCTCTTGCACAGCGCTGCCAGGTGGAACCCGGCCACGCTGGGCACGGCTTCGAACCAGGGTGACAAGTCGCCGGCCAGGCGGCTGAGGATGCGCTCGCGGCGGTTAGCGTAGACGGTGTGACAGCGCCGGATGTGCTTGAGCAGGTAGCCTTCGCTGATGAACTTGGCGAGTGCCCATTGCGGCAGTGTCGAGGTGTGCTGGTCGGTCAGTTGCTTGGCCTTGACCACCGCGCCATGGATCGCCGGCGGCAGTACCGCGTAGCCCAGGCGCAGGTCCGGCAGCAGGGTTTTGGAGAAGGTCCCGACGTAGGCCACAATGCCGCGCTCGTCCATGCTTTGCAGGGAGTGGGTGGGTCGGCCTTCATAGCGGAAATCACTGTCGTAGTCGTCTTCGATGATGATCGCGCCCAATTCCAGCGCGCGTGCCAGCAGCGCCTCGCGACGAGCCTGGCTCATGGGCATGCCGAGGGGGAATTGATGTGAGGGCGTCACATAGATCAGCCGTGTGCCCTGGGGAATCTGGGTGACCTGGATACCTTCGGCATCCACCGGCACGCTGGCCACCGTCGCCCCTACGGCCTCGAACATCAAGCGGGCGGGGGTGTAGCCGGGGTCTTCCATGGCCACCAGACTGCCGGGTTCCAGCACCACCCGGGCGATCAGGTCCAAGGCTTGCTGGGCGCCATTGCACACCACAATGTCGGTGTCGCGGCAGTTGACCCCCCGGGAAAACGCGATGTGCCCGGCGATTGCGCTACGCAGGGCCGGCAGGCCTTCGGGTTGGCTATAAAACCCACTGTTCTGGGCCGTGCGTCGCAAGGCGTCGAGGGTACAGCGCCGCCATTCGTCCTGGGGGGAACAGGCTGCGGGTGGTGGCGCCGCCGATGAACTCGCAGCGCAAGGTGCCGTCGCGGGTCGGGTGGCGCATGGGCGAGGGCAGTGCCTGCCATTTGGCCAGGTGGGCGGCGCAGGCCAGGTCGGCAGCGTCCTGGCGCCGGGCAGGGCGGTTGGCCTGGCTGCTGACGAAGGTGCCACGGCCGATCTTCCCCACCAGCAGCCCTTCATAGGTCAGCAGCGCATAGGTGTCGGAGACGGTCTTGCGCGACACCCCCCAACTGCTCGGCCAGCAGGCGGCTGGGCGGCAGCTGCGCACCCGAGGCCAGGCGCCCGGATTGGATGGCCGCGAGCAATTGCCGATACAGCTGTTCGGCCAGATCCTTGCGGCCATTGATGACGACGTGTAATTCCATGGTGCATCCAGAGGCGGTCAGACTGCGCCCAGATTACCCGCAACCTCAGGGCGCGCCTACGGCCAAGGCGGTCTAGGCATAAAGCGTCACTTTGGCTATAGGGCTGGGGCCTGCGCGGTTTTAAGCTGGCGGCCATCGTCTTTGCCCATCGAGGCCGCCCCCTATGCCACCGCGTCTGGACTACTACACGGCTTCGCCCCAAGCGCTTAAAGGCATGATGGTGCTCGAAGCGACGCTGTTTGAGCTGTCCATCGACAGGCCTTTGCTGGACCTGATCAGGATTCGCGTCTCGCAACTGAACCACTGTGGTTTTTGCAGTGACATGCACGCCATGGCGGCGTTGGCGCGGGGCGAGAGCACGCGGCGCTTGTTGGCGTTGTGTGTGTGGCGCGATTCGCCGTTGTTCAGCCGCCGCGAAAAACTTGCCCTGGAATGGAGCGAGGCCACGGCGCTGCTGGCGTGCGCGGGCGTGCCGGACGCGCTGTTCGCCGCCGTCCGCGCCGAGTTCGGCGAGCAGGCCCTGGTGGACCTGACCATGGCGGTTACGACCATCAGCGGCTGGAATCGCTTGGCCGTCGCCTTTGGCCAGTTGCCGCCAGAATAACCCCCCCGGGATAAAGATCTACCACTGCGGCGCTAGTGGGCCGTAGCACCATCGCCCTATGCCAGGCACCTGTTGCCGGCAAACCATATGACCCACGTCATGGCATAGGGAACGACTCATGACTCAACCCGATACACCCGCAGTGGACGCATCCTTGGAACTGGCCGATCTGGACACCCGGCTGGGGGATCTGCTGGTCGGTGTTTTACCCGTTCGCCGTACCGTCCTGGCTGAAATGGGCGCACAGATAGAGGGCAAGCCCATCAGCGCGCGACACCTGGCTAGGCGCGAGGCTGACCAGACGCTGCTTGATTCGATTCGCTTTGCGGCCCCGCAACTCAAGGCATTCCTGGGCGCGGACGTGACCGGCAGTGACAACAGCGCTAGCCTGCTGTTCGAGTTCGCCGCATTACGCTCCACCCCGGCCAAGCCGCTGCTTGAGATGGCGCCGGGCCCGGACAGCAGTGACACGATGAGCCGGCTCGACAACTTGCTGCGCGCCGTGCAGAACACCAACTTCAATCAGATCCTACAGCGTGAAGGCCTGCCCGCCTGGGTGGACACCCCTCGAAGCCGTACCCTGGAAGCAATGGGTACCGGCCTGCAGGTCTATGGCTATTACAGCGCAATCAACGCCTTGGCCCAGGCCATCAGGACCGGTGACATTCGCCAGACCCTGGCCGCCGGTGCCGAGTTGCTCGCCGAGCTGACATCCAACGCGCTGGAGTTGGCCCTGGAGCGCCTGGGCAAGCGCATGCTGGAGAACGGCGGGCGCGTGTTCAAGGGGTTTTGTGCGAGCACCGTAGGCCAATTATTGCGGCGCGGCGCGGGCCTGTTTGCCCAGGTATTAACCCTGCCGTTCGACATCTACAGTGCGGTGCAGTCACTCAAGGACGCGGCGAAGTCCCAGGGCAAGGAGGCGATGGACCACTACGTCAATGCCGGTTTCAGCCTGGCCAGTGCGGCACTGGGCGTGGTGCTGGGGATCGCCGCGCTGGCAGGCTTCAGCTATGCCGGGCCGTTGGGGATTGCCGCAGCCGTCGTCCTGATGCTCGGGGCGCAGATCTACAGCGCGGTACGCCAGGTGGATGACATTGACGACTACATCGAGCTGAGCGTGTCTGAGCGCTTGAGGGCCGGCTGGCTGTCGTTTGCAGGCCGTGAGCTGGACGAGGATGTACGCAACCGCTATCTGCTGGCGAGGATGGAAAAACAGCACGCTGCCTATCTCACCGACGTGGCCGAAAAGTGGATGCGCGGCGCGCTCAAGAGCACCGTACACGCGGTGGTCAATGGTCGGTTCGAGGTGCGCATGATCCCCGTGCGGCAGTGGAAGCACCGTTGGGACGAGGCGGCGGGAGAGCAGCCCTATGTGGACAGTACTGCACCGGCCATCCATGACGCTGACGATGTGTTCGATGGCTCCCACGCCGGGGTCAGCCAATTGCCCGGGGTGGTACTCGGGGCGCCGTTCACCCATGCAGCGATTCTCTGGCGCCTGGGCGGGGGCAACGACGACATTCGGGGCCTGCTGGAGATGCGCAATATCTTTCAGTTCGGTGCGGGGCACAAACGACTCACCGGAGGGATACGCGATGACCAGTTTGTGTTTGACCTGTCGCCCGATACGCTAGATGCCGTTGCCACCCCCGGTGTGGCGAGCGAACTGCACGGTGGCAGTGGCAGCGATACGTTGCATTTGAGCAACCCTCAATCGTATGCCGAGGGCATTGAGGGGTTTGCCATCGACCTGGATGCCGGCCGCGTCACCCGGCGCAAAGATGCCGGCCGCAGCGGGCTGTCGAACCAGATCAACCTGGACTCGATCGAGAACGTCGCGACCCCGGCGGGTATGGCCAGTCATGTCAAAGGTTCGGCCCAGGCCAATCTCCTGATCGCCGAAGGCAACAACGACCGGATCGAGGCGGGGGCCGGCGATGACACGATCATCGTCAACGGCGCCGATGCCTGGGTCGACGGTGGGGCGGGCAACGACCGCTACATCATCGCCAGCAACCGAGGCACCGTCACGCTGCATGAGCAACACTGGCAGGACGACACGTTGATCGAGCTGGGGTGGGAGCTGTCCACCATTGCCGCCTGGGTGATCCAGGACTGCGCATTGGTGATCCGCTCCTTGCGCGGCCTCGACGGCGAATTGCCAGAGCGCCTGGTCAGGATTGAAAACCTTTACCTGTGTGAGTCTGGTGAGCGGCGCCTGGCCCGCCATAACCTGCGCCTGCTGACGGCGGACGGTTACACGCTGGAGCCGGTTCTGCCCCCGTTGTTGAGTGCGCAGGGCGATCAGCCGATCAAGGTGGCTGCCCGCTCGGCCAACCCTGCGCCGACGTTTCAGCGTGTATTGGCGGGCGGCGAATTTGTGGTGCCGTTCGGCCTGTCGACCCGCTGCTTTGTCGAGCGCGGCGCGGCCGAGAAGCGTGCGCGGGTGCGAATCCACGGCGGCGCCACCGCCTGTACGCTGTACCTGGACTACAGCACCGAGGAACTGATCGAGGTTATGGCCGGGTATCGCGTGACCCTGCGCAGCCAGAATGCGGTCGACTCACTGACTTACAGCGATGTGACCTTGACGCTGACCTTCGCGGATGGCGGGCGGTTGGTGCTGGCCGATTTCGCCAGCGACCGCGCGGCAATGCGCACCCCTGTCGTTTCCAACATCCGCGCCGCCAGCCTGAAGCTCGACTGTGAGTTCGTGCTGGTCTTCAAGGATGGCGTGTCTTATCGAGTCCAGGCACTGCAGCAATCCTACCTGCAAGACCGTGCCCAGCCAGGCTTCAGGGCCTTCGAAGGCCGGCCGGCGTTGGTGGCGAGGGTCGGCGCCTATGGGTTTTTCCGGCCGCCGAGTGCCAAAGGCGTATGGCTGCAATCGCAGCCGCAGACCCTGCGTATCCCGGCTGAGCCCCATCGTCAGTCCTACGCCCTGGTGGGGCGCGGGTCGGTATACGCGGTGTACCCCAGCACCGGGGTGACCATTGCCTTGTCGACGCCCGGTGCCCTGGCGAAAACCTCGGATGCGTCCACATGGCTGATCAACACCAGCGGCCTGGATGAGGTCATCGACCACAGCCAGATCAGCCTCGTCGATCACACGCTCAAGGTGGGCAGCGTGACGCTGAACCTGCCAGTGGTCACGGACCCGCAGGTGCCATTGGAGCAATTGAGTGTGCTGACCCTCGAAGGTGATCGGTACGAGATCCGGCTCGATCTGGGCAGCGTTTTCCTGGTGCAACTGGATGCCTCGCGTTACCTGACCATTGCCGATGTCTGGCAGCAACTGCGCCTGCGGCGCCAGTACTCAACCTTGACCGCGCGCCGCTTGCGGGTGCTCGGTGTGCAACTGGCGGACGGCACCGCCAGCGCCATTCATTACGACATGCTGCTCGATCGTTGGGGCGCCGACCTTGATCCCGCGCGCAACGTGACGTCGGCTGACCTGATGCGTGTAAGCGCGTCACTTAACTAACTCTGGAAAAGGATTTCTATGCAACAGACACCTCATTCCCCCAGGCCTGGGCCATCGAGGCTGGCCGATGGGCTGGCGACTCGCGTCGAGGCGGGGATCGATGCCGGCCTGGTCAGGGACTTCGGCCCCCTGGGCCGCACGCCCCACGCCGAACATCGGGCGAGCCGCCCGCCGACGTGGGGGCTACGAAGCCTCGTTTACCGTACCGCAGATCAGTGACCTGGATGTGCCGGGCCCGATGCCGCCAATGGCCGTACTGGTCCCCGGGGCGCAGCTGTCCGCGCCGAGCGCCGATGGCGTGCTGAGCCACAACGGTCGGACCTATCTTGAGCTGGTCACCCGCGAGACGGTGCTGGCCGTTCGCGACCCGGCCACCGGTGAGTTCCGCGAGCGCGCCCCCCATCAATTGGCCGCCACGGGGGCGCCGCTGCAGCGGGTGGCGGGCACTTCAACCTGGACGAGGAGTGGCGCTGCGACGCCTGTCCCGCAGGCGATATCGGTCCCGGTCACTGTCAGAGGGCGCCTGGACCCAGTGTGGGATCTGCAGCGGTATGACGTCAGCCAGGCGCGCGGCGTGCCGCCGTTGCCTATGCCAGGGATGCACGACTTTGTGGTGGAAGGCCAGCGTTACTACGTCGATATGCGGTTCGTCTTGAAGGCCTACAAGAGCCAGCACAGTCATATCATGCAACGCGACGCCAACGGTCGCTTGCGCAACCAGGGTTCAGTGGCCGAAGACGGCATCTTCCGGCTGGGCATGGCGCCATTGACCTATCTGCCTATCGGTGGTGTCACCAGCCGTGTGGAGGTCGATACGGTGCGCAATAAATGGCGGCTGTACGGCAACGGGGTTGAGCCGATTTATCTGGATACCGGCGGCCATTTGAGCTCATGGGTGCCGGAGCTTCGATTGCGCGAGATCGGCGACATTATTGCGGATGCGCGCAGGGTATTGGGCTACACCGGGGTCAGCAGCGACATGAGCCAGGGGCTGATGTCGACCATGGACAAACACACTTACCGCTATATGCAGCAATACGCGCGACAACTGATCGTATTTGACACCCGGGCCATACGCGAGGCGTCGGTGCGGGATCGGGATCGCCTGATTGACGAGCATATCTGGCGCCATGGTTATCCCTATGATCGCCTGCGACAGGCCATCAGCGCCCAAGCCGATGGCCGGGCCTTGCCGGTGGGCATTGCGCAGTTCGACCCGTTGCAGGGCATGGCCACGGTCAGCGCGCGCGAGGGTGGTAGTTTCAATCTCCAGATCGTCAGCCGCCACGACCAACTGCACTACCCCAGGCGTCAACGAAGTGATGCCCATCAAAGGTTATTCGAGCAGTGGAGTGCCCTGAGTATCCAAGCTACGGCAGCGCGTGGAAAGGCCAATGAGCTGATGTACCAGCAGATGTTGGTCGACGATGGCTACCAGATTCTTTCAGGAGGCACCTACGGTGGGGGGCAGTACGGTTTTGACCTGGTATTCACGGGGCCGACGGGGGCGGTTTATCTGCTGGAAGTCAAACATAGTCCACCGGGCAACCCGGACCGTTTGTCTCCTGTCAGTATGGCGATGAGGGGTGGGTACTGGCAGATGGAGGACCGCTGGGTAGAAGCGGTGCTCGCCCATTCCGAGGTCGCGAGGTCACAGGCTGGGGTTGCCGTCAGACAGGCGCTGAGCAATCAACGGTTATTCAAGCTGATCGGCGCCACGACATCCAATGGCACTCAGTATTTGTTCAAGATTGATATGAGCCCGGTGCGCTGAGGGGGTGTGGCTGGGGGGGGAAGAGCTGTGGTTGTTGTGGCTAGGGGACAAGCCCCCTAGCCACATAAGCTCCACCTCGCCGCACGAGCTGCGGGTGTCAGGACAGGAAGCCGCCATCGACATTCAGCGACACACCTGTGGTATAGGTCGAGGCGTCGCTGGCCAGGTAGAGCACGGCGCCGGCCATTTCGCTTGGGTCGGCTACGCGTTTGAGCGGGATCTGCGCCAGGGCCATGTTGAGGATCGATTCGTTCTTGACCAGTGCCGAGGCAAATTTGGTGTCGGTCAGGCCCGGCAGCAGGGCGTTGCAGCGAATGCCGAACTGCGCACATTCCTTGGCGAAGACCTTGGTCATATTGATCACGGCGGCCTTGGTCACCGAGTAGATACCCTGGAAATGCCCGGGAGAAATGCCGTTGATCGAAGCCACGTTGATGATGCTGCCGCCCCCGTTTTCACGCATCAGCTTGCCGGCTTCCACCGACATGAAGAAGTAGCCGCGAATGTTCACGTCGACGGTTTTCTGGAAGGCCCCCAGGTCAGTGTCCAGTACGTTGCAGAACTGTGGGTTGGTCGCGGCATTGTTGACCAGGATGTCCAGGCGCCCGAACTGCTCGCGAATCCCGGCAAACACCTGGGTGATCTGCTCCATCTCGCCGATATGGCAAGCAATGGCCGTGGCCTTGCCACCGGCGGCGATGATCGCGTCGGCCACGTGTTGGCAGCCATCGATCTTGCGACTCGACACAATCACATGGGCGCCTTGCTGGGCCAGCAACTTGGCAATGGCCTCACCGATGCCACGGCTGGCGCCGGAGACAAACGCGATCTTGCCGTCGAGGTCGAACAGGTGGGTCTTGGACATGGTGGTTCCTTGTCGGTCAAAGGGTGGATTTGTTGATCACGTTCAGGCTCATCTGCTCCAGCAGCTTGTTCATCTGGATGAACTGCGCAAAGCGTTTGTCCTGGGTCTGGCCATGGAAGAAGCGGTAGTAGATCTGTTGCACGATGCCAGCCAGGCGAAACAGGCCGTAGGTGTAGTAGAAGTCGAAATTGTCGATCTGGATGCCTGAGCGCTCGGCGTAATAATCGACAAACTGGCGGCGGGTGAGCATGCCGGGCGCGTTGCTCGGCTGGCGGCGCATCAGTTGCACGGGCGCAGGGTCGGCGGCTTCGATCCAATAGGCGAGGCTGTTGCCCAGGTCCATCAGCGGATCGCCGAGGGTGGTCAGTTCCCAGTCCAGCACGCCGATGATCTGCATCGGATTGTTGGGGTCGAGGATCACGTTGTCGAAACGGTAGTCGTTATGCACGATGCTGGAAGTCGGGTGATCGGCCGGCATCTTGTCGTTGAGCCAGGCGCGCACGGCTTCCCATTTCGGGGCGTCGGGGGTCAGGGCTTTTTCGTAGCGATCGCTCCACCCGCTGATCTGGCGTGCCACGTAACCTTCGGGCTTGCCCAGGTCGGCCAGGCCGCAGGCGTGGTAGTCCACTTGGTGCAGTTCGACGAACTTGTCGATGAAGCTTTTACACAGGGCTTCGGTGCGCCCGGCGTCCAGACCCAGCTCCGGCGGCAGGTCCGAGCGCAGGATGATGCCCTTGACCCGCTCCATCACATAGAACTCGGCACCGATCACCGATTCGTCAGTGCAGTGCAGGTAGGCCTTGGGGCAGTAGGGGAAGCCGTCCTTGAGTTGATTGAGGATGCGGAATTCGCGGCCCATGTCATGGGCAGACTTGGCCTTGTGGCCAAAGGGCGGGCGGCGCAGGACGAACTCCTGGCCGGGGTACTCCAACAGGTAGGTCAGGTTGGACGCGCCGCCAGGAAACTGGCTGATGGTGGCGCTGCCGCTCAAGCCAGGGATATGGGCCTTGAGGTAGGGGTCGATGAGGCTGGCATCCAGTTCTTCGCCAGGGCGAATCTGGGTGGATTGGTCATTGAGCGCCATGCTTATCCCTTCTGCTTATTCTTGAGGCCTTGGACTATTGGCTAATCTAATGCGCACAGCCGACCCGCCACAAGGCTGGCACGGCTTAATAGGTTAGCGTGTTGGATGATAATCAGCGTGCCTGATCGGTCACTTTTCGGGCGGCGGCAAGGCGACTGGCGTGAGTACCGGGCGCCCGGCGAAGTACTCCATCAGGTTGTCCGCCACCCGTTGCACGGTGTCATGGGCCGCTTCCGGCGACAGCCCGGCCACGTGCGGGGTGAGCACGGTATTGTTGAGCCGCTTGAGGGCGTCGGGTACGTTGGGCTCATCGTCGAACACATCCAGCGCCGCACCGCCGATGCGCCGCAGTTCGAGGGCGCTGATCAGGTCGGCGGTGACGATCACGCTGCCACGGGCGATGTTGACCAGAAAGCCATTGGGGCCAAGGGCATCCAGGGCCTGGCGGTCGATCAGGTGGCGGGTGCCGGGGCCGCCAGGCGTGGCGATGATCAGGAAGTCCGACGTACGTGCCAACTCCACCGGCGTGGCGCAGTAGGTGTAGTCCACATCGCTGCGGGGCTGGCGGCTGTGGTAGCTGATCTGCATGTCGAAACCCAGGGCCGCGCGCTTGGCGATCGCCATGCCCACCGCGCCGAGCCCCAGGATCCCCAGGTGCTTGCCCGAAAGTGAGGGGCGCATGACCTTCGGCCATTCACTGCGCCGTACCGCCGCGTCGGCCCGTGGAATGTCCCGTACCAACGAAAGCAACAGCGCCATGGCGTGATCCGCCACCGACGGCGCATTGACCCCGGCCCCGTTGGTCACCACGATCCCACGATTGCTGGCGGCCTGCAGGTCAACCTGTTCGTAGCCTGCGCCGATCACGCAGATGATTTCCAGCAACGGCAGCGCGGCGATTTCCTCGGCATGCAGGCCCAGCGGGCCACGGGTCAGGACCGCCTGGATCTGCCCGCCATGGGTTTCGATTGCTTGTCTGCGTTCGGTTGGGGGTAGGGGCGAGGATGACATGCAAGTCGTTGCTTTCGATGATCGACAGGTAGTCGTTGATGGTTTCGACCAGGACCAGAACGGTAACGGGCATGGGAGGGCTCTTCCAGAGGGCTTTGATGGAAGAGAGTATGCACATTTTAGCTGCGACGTCGGCGCCGCGAGGCAGAAAAAGCGCCGGACCAGATGCCCGGCGCTGTTTACGCAGGCTTAACCGATGCGCGGGGTGGGAATCAGGGTGGGGTTGGAAGGTCGTGCCCGGTACTCGGTGCCATTGAACGGAAAACTCGGCAGTTCGGGCTGCGTGGGCGCGGGGGGCGTTGTTCTGGTTGATTTGAGCCTCGATGTGTTGCGAGACGCTGTCCACCACCAGGCCGGCATTGAAGAAGGTCGAGTAAACATTGGGCAGTACTGCGGTCATGGTTTGCACTCCAGGTACAAAGGGTCAGTAGAATCCACGCGCCCGCGTTACCTCGCGGGGCGCGGGCACTGCGATGCGTCCTGTGGGTGGTGGATGCACCGCAAACGTTCCCGCCTGAATAACTCTTGCAATATAACCACCTCGGATCAGTTGCGCCCGGCAGGTCTCGGCTGCGCTGCATTCGTCAGCTAAGTCTTTGCTTATGCAGGCGAATCCCGGACAATCGCGCCCCCTGTTACGGTCGTGGCGCTGCCTGTCAGGTTTTTCTGACTCGCCGCGATCGTATGAAAGCGGAGAACCGAGCGGATGAATGATCAGGCCAATAGCGTCGATGAACGCTACGCAACGACACCTGTAACCCTCACGGGCTGGAGCCGCCAGGACACGACCTGGATGCTTGGCCTGTTCGGCACGGCGATTGGCGCCGGTACTTTGTTTCTGCCCATCAACGCAGGCCTGGGCGGCTTCTGGCCGTTGCTGATCCTCGCGCTGCTGGCGTTCCCCATGACCTACTACGCGCACCGTGGCCTGACCCGTTTTGTGTTGTCGGGGCGTGCGGGCTCGGACATCACCGAGGTGGTCGAAGAGCACTTCGGCATCAAGGCCGGTGCATTGATCACCTTGCTGTACTTCTTTGCAATCTTCCCGATCCTGCTGATCTACAGCGTGGCGTTGACCAATACGGTGGGCAGTTTCATGTCGCACCAGTTGCACATCGAGCCACCGCCACGGGCGCTGCTGTCGTTCGTGCTGATCCTGGGCTTGCTGGCCGTGGTGCGTTGTGGCGAGCAGGTGATCGTCAAGGCCATGAGCCTGATGGTGTATCCGTTTATTGTTGCCTTGCTGTTTCTGGCGGTGTATCTGGTGCCGCACTGGAACGGCGGCATCCTCAGCACCGCCAGCACTGTGCCGGCACCGTCGGCGCTGCTGCACACGCTGTGGCTGGCGATTCCGGTGATGGTGTTCTCGTTCAACCACTCGCCGATCATCTCGGCCTTCGCCGTTGACCAGAAACGCCAGTACGGCGCCCACGCCGAAGAGCGTAGCTCGCAGATCCTGTCCCGCGCCCACCTGTTGATGGTGGCGATGGTGCTGTTCTTCGTGTTCAGCTGCGTGCTGACCTTGTCGCCAAGCCAACTGGCAGAAGCCAAGGCGCAGAACCTGTCGATCCTGTCTTACCTGGCCAACCACTTCGATAACCCGACCATCGCCTTTGCTGCGCCATTGATTGCGTTCGTGGCGATTGCCAAGTCGTTCCTGGGCCACTACATCGGCGCCAGCGAAGGCCTCAAGGGCCTGATCGTCAAGAGTGGCCGCCGCCCGGGTGCCAAGGCCCTGGACCGCATGACAGCAGGCTTCATGCTGGTGGTGTGCTGGATCGTGGCCACCTTGAACCCAAGCATCCTGGGAATGATCGAGGCCCTGGGTGGGCCGATCATCGCCTCGATCCTGTTCCTGATGCCGATGTACGCGATTCGCAAGGTGCCGGCCATGGCCAAATACCGTGGGCAGGCGTCCAATGTGTTTGTCACGGCGGTAGGTTTGGTGGCGATCACAGCGGTGGTGTACTCCCTGTTGAGCTAAGCCTCAAGGCTGTACAGCGCTAAAAGGTGGTTTTGTGTGGGAGCGGGCTTGCCCGCGATGAGCATCGGTATCTACACAACTTTCAGAAACTGACGAACTCTCCTGTGGCGAGCGGGCTTGTCGGAACGCCGCATCGCCCGCGCTGGGCTGCGAAGCAGCCCCAGTAAGCCGTATGCGGTGTATCAGATACTCCGTAGCGGCTGGTTTTAGGGCTGCTTCGCAGCCCAGCGCGGGGCAAGCCCGCTCGCCACAACTGCGCTATCTGCCTGGATTTATGCGCTGCGGCAAAGTTGTGTAGATACCGATGCCGCGATGAGGCCACAACAGCCCCACATTTCTCCAGGCATAAAAAAACGCCGCGTACCTTGCGATACGCGGCGTTTTTTCTGTCAGCAGACCTTAGGCTTGAACCACCGGAATGTTGGCACTTGCAGCGATTTTGCGGAACTCGGCGATCTGGTCGAAGTTCAGGTAGCGGTAGACATCACTGGCCATGGTGTCCAGTTTCGCCGCGTAGCCCATGTACTCTTCGACGGTCGGCAGGCGACCCAGCGTGGAAGCGACTGCCGCCAGCTCAGCCGAAGCCAGGTAGACGTTGGCGCCATCACCCAGACGGTTCGGGAAGTTACGGGTCGAAGTCGACACTACAGTGGAGTTCGGCTCAACACGTGCCTGGTTACCCATGCACAGCGAGCAGCCCGGCATTTCCATGCGCGCGCCAGCCTTGCCGTAGATGCCGTAGTAGCCTTCTTCGGTCAGTTGGTGAGCGTCCATCTTGGTCGGCGGCGACAGCCACAGACGGGTTGGCAGCTGACCCTTGACCTGCTCCAGCAACTTACCGGCAGCGCGGAAGTGACCGATGTTGGTCATGCACGAACCGATGAACACTTCGTCGATCTTCTCGCCAGCAACGCTGGACAGCAGACGGGCGTCGTCCGGGTCGTTTGGCGCGCAGAGGATTGGCTCGTTGATTTCGGCCAGGTCGATCTCGATGACTTCGGCGTATTCGGCGTCGGCATCGGCTTCCATCAGCTCAGGGTTGGCAACCCAGGCTTCCATCGCTTGGGCACGACGTTCCAGGGTGCGCGCATCGCCGTAGCCTTCACCGATCATCCAGCGCAGCAGGGTGATGTTGGAGTTCAGGTACTCGGTGACGGAGTCTTTCGACAGCTTGATGGTGCAACCGGCAGCCGAACGTTCGGCCGAGGCATCGGACAGCTCGAAAGCCTGCTCCAGCGTCAGGTCGTTCAGACCTTCGATTTCCAGGATGCGACCCGAGAAGGCGTTTTTCTTGCCTTTCTTCTCAACGGTCAGCAGGCCGGACTGGATCGCGTAGTAAGGGATGGCATGAACCAGGTCACGTAGGGTTATGCCAGGTTTCATTTTGCCTTTGAAGCGCACCAGGATCGATTCCGGCATGTCCAGTGGCATTACGCCAGTGGCTGCGGCGAACGCGACCAGGCCAGAACCGGCCGGGAACGAGATGCCCATCGGGAAACGGGTGTGGGAGTCACCACCGGTACCCACGGTGTCTGGCAGCAGCATGCGGTTCAGCCAGCTGTGGATGATGCCGTCGCCTGGACGCAGCGATACACCGCCACGGGTCATGATGAAGTCAGGCAGGGTGTGGTGGGTGGTCACGTCGATCGGCTTTGGATAGGCCGCGGTGTGGCAGAAGGACTGCATCACCAGATCGGTGGAGAAGCCCAGGCATGCCAGGTCTTTGAGTTCATCACGGGTCATTGGACCGGTGGTGTCCTGGGAGCCGACGGTGGTCATCTTCGGTTCGCAGTAAGTACCTGGGCGAACGCCTTTGCCTTCTGGCAGGCCGCAAGCCTTGCCGACCATTTTCTGGGCCAGGGTGAAACCCTTGCCAGTGTCCACAGGTGCTTCAGGCAGCTTGAACAGATCGGTAGGGCCCAGACCCAGCTCGGCGCGCGCCTTGTCGGTCAGGCCACGGCCGATGATCAGCGGGATACGGCCGCCGGCACGTACTTCGTCCAACAGGACCGGGGTCTTCATTTCGAAGGTGGTCAGGACTTCATCGGTGCCGTGTTTGCAGACTTTGCCAGCATGCGGGTACAGGTCGATCACGTCGCCCATGTGCATGTTGGTGACGTCGAATTCGATTGGCAGTGCGCCAGCATCTTCCATGGTGTTGTAGAAGATTGGAGCGATCTTGCTGCCGAAGCAGAAGCCGCCAGCGCGCTTGTTAGGCACGTACGGGACGTCGTCGCCGAAGAACCACAGCACCGAGTTGGTCGCCGACTTACGGGAAGAACCGGTACCGACCACGTCACCGACGTAGGCGATCGGGAAACCCTGGCCGCGCATTTCTTCGATCTGCTTCATCGGGCCGGTCTTGCCTTGCTCGTCCGGCACGATGCCTTCACGGGCCATTTTCAGCATGGCCAGGGCGTGCAGCGGGATGTCAGGACGGGACCAGGCATCGGGAGCAGGGGACAGGTCGTCGGTGTTGGTTTCGCCGGTGACCTTGAATACGCGCAGGCTGATCTTGTCGGCCAGGGTCGGGCGGTTCTTGAACCACTCGCCGTCGGCCCAGGACTGGATCACTTCCTTGGCGTGCTGGTTGCCGTTCTTGGCTTTTTCCGCGACGTCGTGGAAAGCATCGAACATCAGCAGGGTGTGCTTGAGCTGGGCAGCTGCAACGGCGGCCAGTTCGGCGTCGTCCAGCAGTTCGACCAGGGTCACGATGTTGTAGCCGCCTTGCATGGTGCCGAGCAGTTCAACAGCGCGTTTTTTGTCGATCAGGGGAGAAGAAACTTCGCCCTTGGCCAGGGCAGACAGGAAACCGGCCTTGACGTAGGCCGCTTCGTCAACGCCTGGTGGAATGCGGTTGGTGATCAGGTCAACGAGGAACTCTTCTTCGCCAGCCGGGGGATTTTTCAGCAGCTCGACCAGGCCTGCGGTTTGTTCGGCGTTTAGCGGCTGGGGAACGATACCCAGGGCTGCACGCTCTTCGATATGTTTGCGGTAGGCTTCAAGCACAGTTATTACCCTCATCAGTGGTCCCACGGGACGCTCATCCAGACATGCACGGCACGCATGCGCTCGAGGGCTTTTTGGGCCGTAGAGCCAGCGCTGCCGGCATTTCTCACAGAAGCTGCTTTCAAAGTTTTACGCCTGCAGAACGGAGCTGATGAGGGTTGGTGCTGGTTATTTGAAGGGTAAACAACCAGCGCCAACACCGTTCTGAAGGAACGACTGTGCTCGTGACGCTTTGAAAACAGCTTCCAACGGATTATTTGGCGCCTTACAAGGCCGGATGATTCTACGGCAAAAAAATTCTAAAGGTAAGTTGCCGCAGCAAGTTTGCAGGGTGATGAACCTTAGACAAAGGGCTAACATGGGCCACTGTTTCGCTGATTTGTGCGCTGCCACCCATGTCCAACCAAACCATCAAGACCCCTTGCATCGGCCTGTGCTCCACGGTTTACGGCGATCTCGTGTGCCGCGGCTGCAAGCGTTTCCACCACGAAGTGATCCAGTGGAACGGCTATGGCGAGGAAGAAAAACGCGCCGTATGGCTGCGGCTTGAGCAACTGCTGGTGCAGGTGATGGCGGGCAAACTGGAGGTCTTCGACCCCAAACAGCTGCGTTGGCAGCTGGAGCAACGCAAAATCCGCTTTGTGCCGCACCAGTCCGAATACTGCTGGGCCTACCAGTTGATCGCCCGGGGTGCGCGGGTGATCAACAACCTGGAAGCCTATGGCATGGTGCTCATGCCGGAGTTTCGCGACTGGAATCTGCCGGAACTGCGCGATGCCATTGATCGGGAGTTTTTTATCCTGTCCGAGGCGCATTACCAGCGTTACATCGCGCCTGGCTTCCTCAAGGATGCACTTTCTGGCTGACGCCACCGATCAAAATGTGGGAGCGGGCTTGCCCGCGATGGCGTCCGTTCAGGCAGAGATGTATCAACTGACCCATCGCTATCGCAGGCAAGCCAGCTCCCACCTTTGATTTGTGGTGTGGCCAAAATACTCTGCCCGACAAAGATCCCTGTGGGAGCGGGCTTGCCCGCGATGGCGTCCGTTCAGACAGAGCTGTATCAGCTGACCCACCGCCATCGCAGGCAAGCCAGCTCTCACACTCTTGATGTGGGTTATTCCTGGCTGGCCAGTTCTTCCAGGTGATCGATGATGCTCTGGGGCTTGAGCACCAGCACATCGCTCTCCAGCGCATCGAGCACCACTTCCGCCGTGTTGCCGATCAGCGCCCCGGAAATCCCGGTGCGCGCCACGGTGCCGATGATCGTGACCGCCGCCCGCAGTTTATGGGCGGCATGGGGAATCAGCACATCGGCCGGGCCTTCTTCGATATGCAGGTGGCTGTCATCGATGTCGAATTTGGCCTGGAACGCCTTGCACTGCTCGCGATAGCGGGCCTCGATGGTTTCCTTGAGTTGGAACACCGGATCGGCTGCCGACAGCATGGGCGATGGATGGGCGCTGATCACGTGCAATTGGCCCTTGGCCAGACTGGCAATGTCAAAACCATGGTCGATAATGGCGGCGTGCAGGGCTTTATGCTCGTTATCGAGGTTACCCACGTCGATGGCCGCGAGGATCACCCCATCGGTCCATGGGGTCGCGGTCTTGACCAACAGCACTGCCGCCGGGCACAAGCGCAGCAGCTTCCAATCATCCGGCGTCAGCAGGGCCTTTTTCAGCGGGCTGTCGGGGTAGTGTTGCTTGATCACCAGTGCGCAGCCTTCGGCTTGCTGCACGTCGATGATGGTTTCGTGCCGGTTGTTGCTCCATGCCTGTTCGGTACTGACCTTGTAGCCGTCTGCCAACAGTTGTTCCTTCAGCAAGCTCAACAATGCCGAATGCTCATGTTTTTTATCGCACACCAGTAAATGCAGGTGTGCGTCGGTCACCTCGGCGATCAGCTTGGCGCGCTTGAGGGCCAGACTCTCCGAGTGTTCGGGCTCGATGATCACGAGGATTTTGCCAATTTCGTTCATGAGCGGGATCTCCAAGGGGAAGGACAGGGCTTGGAACAACTATAGTTGTTGCCTGGCGTGCGGCATGTTGATGCACATCAAGGCCCGTGACTGGTGGTCTGCAGCCGGGTCGGTATAATCGGCGGCCTTTTGTGATCCTTTGCCCGTGAGCCCGATGAACCTGCCCGAAATCCATGAATTCCTCGGTTGCCGCACCCCCGATGCCTGGGTCCAGGCCGCACTGGCCGACCAGGAAACCCTGCTGATCGACCACAAGAACTGTGAGTTCAAGGCCGCCAGCACTGCATTGAGCCTGATTGCCAAGTACCACTCCCATGTCGACCTGATCAACATGATGTCGCGCCTGGCCCGCGAAGAGCTGGTGCATCACGAGCAGGTCATGCGCCTGATGAAAAAGCGCAAGATCGAACTGCGTCAGCTGCATGCCAGCCGCTATGCCTCGGGTTTACGCAAGGTGGTGCGCAGCCACGAGCCGGTCAAGCTGGTGGACACCCTGGTGGTGGGCGCTTTTATCGAAGCGCGCAGTTGCGAGCGTTTCGAAGCACTGGTGCCGCATTTGGACGAGGAACTCGGCAAGTTCTACTTTGGCCTGCTGAAAAGCGAGGCGCGACACTTCCAGGGCTATCTGAAGCTGGCCTATCAGTACGGCGATGCCAAGGATGTGGCGCAGGTGATCGAGCGGGTGCGCGCCGCCGAGCAGGAACTGATCGAATCACCGGACGTCGAGTTCCGTTTCCACAGCGGCGTACCGGCCTGAGCGTGAAAGACTGCGGGCTATTTGTAAAAAACTCTTAAAAACATGAAGTTTGCGTCGAAGCCTCGCTGTAAGGGGCTTTGCATGCGCTTTTGGAGCGCGGTTGCCCACTATAATGCGCGCACTTCAATCGGCGCGCGCAGTGGAAACTTATGGAAAACCTGGGTCTGGGCAAGGTCCTGCTCGTTGAGGACGATGAGAAGCTGGCAGGGCTGATCGCGCATTTCCTGGCACAGCATGGCTTTGAAGTGCGCGTGGTTCACCGGGGCGATGAGGCCGTGGCGGCGTTCCTGGCCTTCAAGCCGAAGATCGTCGTGCTCGACCTGATGCTGCCGGGCCAGAGCGGCCTGCATGTGTGTCGCGAGATCCGCAATGTGTCTGACACACCCATCGTGATCCTCACCGCCAAGGAGGATGACCTGGACCATATCCTCGGCCTGGAATCCGGCGCCGATGACTACGTGATCAAACCGATCAAGCCGCCGGTACTGCTGGCACGTCTTCGAGCCTTGCAGCGCCGCCATCTGCCGGAGCCGACGGTGCGCGGCTCGCTGGCGTTCGGCCAACTGGCGATTGACCGTAGTTGCCGGGGCGTGAGCCTGGGTGATGAGAAGATCGACCTGACCACCATGGAGTTCGAGCTGCTGTGGTTGCTGGCCAGCAGTGCGGGGAAGATCCTCTCGCGCGACGATATCCTCAACCGCATGCGCGGGATTGCCTTCGATGGGCTCAACCGCAGTGTCGATGTGTATATCAGCAAGCTGCGCAGCAAACTCAACGACAACCCCCGAGAGCCGGTGTGCATCAAGACCATCTGGGGCAAGGGCTACTTGTTCAATCCGTTTGCCTGGGAGGTCTAGCCCGATGCTGCGCCTGTTTCTGCGCCTGTACATCATCCTGGCCCTGGGGTTGGCGGGGGCGATCTGGCTGGTGAACTACACCTTTGACGAATTGCTGCCCGAAGCCAACGAAACCTACAACCGTGAAGCCATGCGCGGCCCGGCCTACGGCCTGGTGGAGCAGTTGCGTCCATTGCCGCCCGGGCCGGCCCGCGAGGCGCGGCTGGCCGAGCTGCAAAAGCACTATGGCTTGCGCCTGGGGTTTATTGACCGCGACGCAGCCGGTCTTGACCCCCGCGAGCAACAGTTGCTGGCTGATGGCAAGTTGGTGGTGCGCGGCGACTTCATGGAGTTCATCACTGAAATCGACGGCGGCGCGCAACTGCTTGAGATCAAGCTACCGGTGGAACCACGCTGGCTGTACCTGTGGGCCTATAGCCTGTTGGGCCTGTGCCTGGCCATCGTCCTGTATTTCTGGGTGCGCCCGCACTGGCGTGACCTTGAGCACATCCGCCTGGCGGCCCAGCGTTTTGGTGACAATGACTTGGGCTCGCGCATCCTGTTGCCGCGTCGCTCCACCGTGCGTGAGTTGGCCGGGCACTTCAACCAGATGGCCGAACGCATCGAGCACTTGATCGCCAACCAGCGTGAGCTGACCAACGCGGTGTCCCATGAATTGCGCACACCGATTGCGCGCTTGTCGTTTGAACTCGATCAACTCAAGCAGGAAGCGGACCCGCGCCAGAGCCGCGCGCTGATTGGCGACATGTACGCCGACCTTGGCGAGCTGGAAGACATGGTTTCCGAGCTGTTGACCTACGCCAGCCTTGAGCGTGGTGCCACACAGGTCACTCGCGAGAACATCGAGGCCCAAAGCTGGCTCGACAGTGTGATCGGCAGCGTCGCCCTGGAAGCGGAAGCGGAAGGCGTGCAGTTGTCACTGCGCACCTGTGAAGTGGAGTTCATCCAGATTGAGCCACGGTTTATGGCGCGCGCTGTGATCAACCTGCTGCGCAATGCCATTCGTTACGCTGAGCATCGGGTGGAGGTGTCGCTGGTCAAATTCGGCAGTGGCTATGAGGTACGCGTCTGCGATGACGGCCCCGGCGTACCTGAGGATGGCCGGGAGAAAATCTTCCAGCCGTTTATGCGCCTGGACGCCAGCCGCGACCGCCGCACCGGCGGCTTTGGCCTGGGCCTGGCGCTGGTCCAGCGGGTCAGCCAGTGGCATGGCGGGCAGGTGCAGGTGCTGGACTCGCAGTGGGGCGGGGCGTCGTTCCGCATGACTTGGGCCTACACCGAACTGTAGATTTGTACCTGTAGTGGCGAGCGGGCTGTTGTGGCAAGTGAGCTGTTGTGGAGAGAGGGCTGTTGTGGCGAGCGGGCTTGCCCTCGCGCTGGGCTGCGGAGCAGCCCCAAACCCGGCCACCGCGGTATGTCTGAAGAGACGCGCGGACTTATTGGGGCTGCTCCGCAGCCCAGCGCGGGCAAGCCCGCTCGCCACAACAGCGCACTCCCCACAGCCACCCACTTGTCAAAACATCCCGCTCACCACAGGCAAATCGTCAGAAGGTGTAGTTCAGCACACCCATCACCGAAGTCTGCATCCTGCGCTCCACAATCGGGCTTTTGCCCGCGTCACCCGACAAGTACTGCACATCCAGCAAAGTCGAGAATGTGGTGTGCTCGCCCAGGGGCACGCTCCAATCGAGGTTCAGCCCCCGGCTGACCATTCCACCCTTGGCGTCATACGCGCGAAAGCGGCTGCGCTGGGCTTGGCCGCTGGTCACGCCATACCAGGTCTGTACATAGTTGCTATCGCCAAAGCGGCTGTTGAGGCTGGCGTCCACGGTGCCGTAGTCGCCGTCATACAGGTTGGTGCCGATGCTCAATTCCAATGAGGTGAAGGCCTTGCCGCTGTCTTTTTTATCGTCTTGCTCCAAGGCATGTTCCAGGGTCGCGCTCAGGATCGCGCTGCCTAGGGTATAGCTGGCACTCACCCCAAACTGTGGCCGCGACTTGATGTCGCCCATGCCCTTGAGCCGGTCGGAACCCAGGTGGGTGCTTTTCTTCTGGTCCTTGCGCGCGGTGCTGGCGCCGACATAGGCGCTGAAACTGAGCTGGTCATCCTCATAACCCCAGCCCAGCCCCTTGTTGGTATCGAGAAAAATCCCCCATGGGCTGACGACGTTTGCGCCCAGCAATGGCGCGGTCATCCGTTCATTGCTGCCGCTGTAGCGCGGCAGGTTGGCCGCCCCGGCTTGCAGGCTGTATTGCCAGTCGGTGGCGACTGACAGTTGGGTGCAGGTGAGCAGGCACACAGAGGTGGCAGCGAGGTAGATCGTTCTTGAACGCATAATGGCCTTCGTCGTTCCATGGGAGGCTCGAATCCTAGGGAAGGCGTGGGCAGGGGTCTTTGACAGCTTTGTCGAAAAACTGTCAAAGACTGTTAAACCCCTGGGCTGCCTGCCCAGCGCCCAAACGCCGCACCGCCCCCAGACTTGATTTCAATCAAGGGCTCAATGGCCACCTGCCACCTACCATCGGCTGCATATCCCGGCCGTTGAAGTCAGTGAGCCCATGAACCGCCCCAAGCCCTCGACCCTCGCTACCCTGGCGGCAAGTCCCGTCACCTGGTTGGTTGTTCTGGTTTTACTGTTCAGTCTGGTGGGCCCGGCCCAGGCCAAGTCCTACGGCGCTATTGAACAGCAGCGCATCGACAAGATTTTCCCCCAGACAGACGCCATTTCCGCCCCTGAAGGTAAGTTCAAGGTGCGCACGCTGTCGGCCAACGGTGCGGTGATCGGCTATGTGTTCCAGAGCCTGGATGTGGTGGATATTCCGGCGTATTCCGGCAAACCGATCAACACCCAGGTGATCCTCGACCCGGCCGGGGTGATCCGTGATGCCTATGTGCTGGAGCACCACGAGCCGATCCTGCTGATCGGCATTCCCGAGGCCAAGTTGCATGACTTCACCGCGCGCTACAGCGGGATCAACGTCAAGCAACGGGTGGTGGTGGGGCGCTCCAGCGACAGCCAGGCGGTGACCGTGGATGCGGTGGCCGGTGCCACCGTTACGGCCATGGTGGTCAATGAAGTGATTATGCGTGCGGCCCATGAAGTGGCGGTGTCGCTCAAGCTGATCGAGGACACGGCCCGCACGGCGCAGAAAGTCGCACTAGTGCGCGCCGACCTGTTCGAGCCTGCCAGTTGGGCGCAATTGACCGGCAATGGCGCAGTGCGCCGCCTGCACCTGACACGCGGCCAAGTGGACGATGCCTTCAAGGGCACCGACGCCGAAGGTGTGGAAGTGGCGGGGCCGGGGCAGGCAGACGAGACCTTTATCGACTTGTATGTGGCGGATCTCAACGCGCCGTCCATCGGCCGCAACCTGTTGGGCGAGGCGCAATACCGGGTGCTGATGCAGGGCCTCAAGCCCGGCGAGCAGGCCATTGCGGTGCTGGGCCGTGGTTTGTTTTCGTTCAAGGGCTCGGGTTACGTGCGCGGTGGGATTTTTGATCGGGTGCAGTTGCGTCAGTTCGGCAACGTCATCAGCTTCCGCGATATGGACCACCAGCGTCTGTATGACGTGTTCGCCGAGGGCATGCCCGAGTTCGAGGAAATGTCGGTGTTTATCGTGCGCCCCCAGGCCGCGTTCGACCCAGGCTCGGCGTGGACCCTGGAGTTGTTGGTGCGGCGCCAGACCGGCCCGGTCAGCGGCACCTTCACCAGCTTTGAATTGCCCTACCAGATGCCCGAGGCGTATCTGGAGCGCCCGTTGCCGACCGCCGCCGAACAGGCCGCCATCGACGAAGCCAACCGGCCGATGTGGCTGACGATCTGGTACCAGAAACAGGTGCAAGTCCTGGTGCTGGGCGCCGCGCTGGTACTGCTGACGGTGATTCTGTTTATGCAGGACAGCCTGGCCCGGCGCCCGCGTCTGCTGCACTGGGTGCGTCGCGGTTATCTGCTGTTTACCGTGGTGTTTATCGGCTGGTACGCCCTGGGGCAGTTGTCGGTGGTCAATGTGCTGACCTTTGTGCATGCGCTGTTCCAGCAGTTCCGCTGGGAGCTGTTCCTCTCCGATCCGCTGATCTTCATGCTCTGGGTATTCACCGCCGCCAGCATCCTGCTGTGGGGGCGTGGAGTGTTCTGTGGTTGGTTGTGCCCGTTCGGGGCGCTGCAGGAGTTGATCAACGAGGCGGCGCGCAAGCTCAAGGTGCGCCAGTTCGAACTGCCGTTTGCCGTGCACGAGCGGCTGTGGGCGATCAAGTACCTGATCCTGCTGGGGTTGTTTGGCCTGTCCCTGGAGTCGATGGCCACTGCCGAACGGTTTGCCGAAGTGGAACCGTTCAAGACCGCCATCACCCTGCATTTCGACCGCCAATGGTGGTTCGTGGCCTATGCCTTGGGGCTGCTGGTGATCAACGTTTTCACGCGCAAGGTCTATTGCCGCTATGTCTGCCCGCTGGGCGCCGCACTGGCGATCCCCAGCAAGTTCCGCCTGTTCGACTGGCTCAAGCGCCGCAAGGAATGTGGCGATCCGTGCCAGTTGTGCGCCAAGGAATGCGAGATCCAGGCGATCCATCCCGACGGCCATATCAACGCCAATGAATGCCACTACTGCCTCGATTGCCAGATGACCTGGCACAACGACCATAAATGCCCGCCACTGATCAACAAGCGCAAGAAACGCAACAAGGCCGCACCCACCCCTGGGCAATTGATCCCGGTGGTGCAGGTGGCGGTGCCTGAATGACGGCCTTGGGCACCCACTTTTCCCCTCTGGAGCACATCATGAACGACAGCGAATCGAAAAAAACCGGGGCTACTGCGCAACCCGAAGGCATGAGCCGGCGTGGTTTCCTCGGCACCGGTGCCGTGACCGGCGCGGTGCTGGCAGGCGCCTCGGCCATCGGCGGTACGGTGTTTACCCGCGAGTCCTTTGCGGCGGCGGCCAAGGAAGCGAAGTCGAAGATCCATGTGGGCCCGGGTGAGCTGGACCAGTACTACGGTTTCTGGAGCGGCGGCCACCAAGGCGAAGTGCGGGTGCTGGGTGTGCCGTCGATGCGTGAGCTGATGCGCATCCCGGTATTCAACGTCGATTCGGCCACCGGCTGGGGCCTGACCAACGAGAGCAAGCGCATCCTTGGCGAGGGCGCCAAGTACCAGAACGGTGATTGCCATCACCCGCACTTGTCCACCACCGATGGCCGCTACGACGGCAAATACCTGTTTATCAACGACAAGGCCAACACCCGCGTGGCGCGGATCCGCCTGGACATCATGAAGTGCGACAAGATCGTCACCGTGCCCAACGCCCAGGCGATCCACGGCCTGCGCCTGCAAAAGGTGCCCTACACCAAGTACGTGTTCTGCAACGCCGAGTTCATCATCCCGCACCCCAACGACGGCCACACCTTCGACCTGCAAGACAAAAACAGCTTCACCATGTTTAACGCCATCGACGCAGAAAAAATGGAAATGGCCTTCCAGGTCATCGTCGATGGCAACCTCGACAACGCCGACATGGACTACACCGGGAAATACGCGGCGGCCACGTGCTACAACTCGGAAAAGGCCTCCGACCTGGGCGGCATGATGCGCAACGAGCGCGACTGGGTGGTGGTGTTCAACATTCCGCGCATCGAGGCGGCGATCAAGGCCGGCAAGTTCATCAACCTCGACGGGGTCAAGGTGCCGGTGGTGGACGGGCGCAAGGGCGACGATGGCAAGGACAGTGAATTCACCCGCTATATCCCGGTGCCGAAGAACCCCCATGGCTGCAACACCTCGCCGGACGGCAAATACTTTATCGCCAACGGCAAGCTGTCGCCGACCTGCACCATCATCGCCATCGACAAGCTCGACGACCTGTTCAACGACAAGATCAAAGACCCGCGCGGCGTGGTCGTCGGCGAGCCGGAGCTGGGTCTGGGCCCGTTGCACACCACCTACGATGGTCGGGGTTTTGCCTACACCACGCTGTTTATCGACAGCCAGGTGGTGAAGTGGAACATCGCCGAAGCCATCCGCGCCTATGGCGGCGAGAAGGTCAACTACATCAAGCAGAAGCTCGATGTGCACTACCAACCGGGCCACAACCATGCGTCGTTGACCGAAACCCGGGATGCCGACGGCCAATGGCTGGTGGTGCTCAGCAAGTTCTCCAAGGACCGCTTCCTGCCCACCGGCCCGTTGCACCCGGAAAACGACCAGTTGATCGATATCTCGGGCGATGAAATGAAACTGGTCCACGACGGCCCGACCTTCGCCGAACCCCACGACTGCGTAATGGCGCGGCGCGACCAGATCAAGACCAAGAAAATCTGGGAGCGCAACGACCCGTTCTTTGCCGAAACCGTGGCCATCGCCGCCAAGGACGGCATCAAGCTGGAGACCGATAACAAGGTGATCCGCGACGGCAAGAAAGTGCGGGTGTACATGACCTCCATGGCGCCGACTTACGGCCTCACCGAATTTACCGTCAAGCAGGGCGATGAGGTCACGGTGACCATTACCAACATCGACCAGATCGAGGACGTGACCCACGGCTTTGTCATGACCAACCATGGCGTGAGCATGGAAATCAGCCCGCAGCAAACGTCTTCCATCACCTTCATCGCCGACAAGCCGGGGCTGCATTGGTACTACTGCAGCTGGTTCTGCCATGCGCTGCATATGGAGATGGTAGGGCGCATGTTGGTGGAGCGCGCTTAACGGCGAGCACCCACCAAAAGTGTGGCGAGCGGGGCAAGCCCGCTCGCCACAACAGACCGCTCACCACAATAAGCCCGCTCTCACAGGGGATCTGTTTTGATCAAAAGGAATACTCCGTGGCTCGACCCCGCACGTTATTGATCGGGTGTGCGTGGCTGTTTTTTTCGGCCACCGCCAGCGCCGCTGTACTGCCCATCACCGACTTGCCGTTGGTAGCCGCAGGCCCGCAGCACTGGCGCCTGCCCGCCGGCGACTACCAGGGCTCCTTCAGCATCGACCAACCTTTGCAACTCACCTGCGAACCCGGTGCGGTGATCCACAGCCAGGGCTTGGGCAACGGCTTGCTGATCAGCGCTGCCGACGTCACCGTCGAGGGCTGCACCTTCCTCGACTGGGGCCACGACCTCACCGCGATGAACGCGGCGATCTTCATCCAACCCAAGGCCCACGGCACCTTGATCAAGGGCAACCATATGCGCGGCCAGGGTTTTGGCGTGTGGGTCGATGGCACGGCGGACGTGAGCGTGATCGACAACCAGATCCAGGGCGACCCAACCCTGCGCTCCCAGGACCGGGGCAACGGCATCCACCTGTACGCGGTCAAGGGCGCGCGAGTGATCGGCAACCAGGTGCGCGACGCCCGCGACGGCATCTACATCGACACCTCCAATGGCAACCTGCTGCAAGGCAACACCCTGGAAGACCTGCGCTATGGCATCCACTACATGTTCGCCAATGACAACCAGGTGCTCGACAACATCACCCGCCGCACCCGTACCGGCTACGCGTTGATGCAAAGCCGCAAGCTGACGGTGATCGGCAATCGCTCCGAAGAGGACCAGAACTACGGGATCCTGATGAACTACATCACCTATTCCACCCTGCGCGACAACGTCGTCAACGATGTGCGCGACGGCACCACGGGCGACACCATGATCACCGGTGCCGAAGGCAAGGCACTGTTTATCTACAACTCGCTGTTCAACAGCATCGAACACAACCACTTCGGGCGCAGTGCGGTGGGCATTCACCTCACGGCCGGCTCCGAAGACAACCGGATTGCCGGCAACGCCTTTGTCGGCAACCAGCGCCAGGTCAAGTACGTGGCCACACGCTTGCAGGAGTGGTCGGCGGATGGCCGGGGCAATTACTGGAGCGACTACCTGGGCTGGGACCGCAACAGCGATGGCCTGGGGGATGTGGCCTACGAACCCAACGATAACGTCGACCGCCTGCTGTGGCTGTATCCCCAGGTGCGCCTGTTGATGAACAGCCCCGGCATCGAGTTGCTGCGCTGGGTGCAACGGGCGTTTCCGGTGATCAAGTCGGCGGGGGTGATGGACAGCCATCCGCTGATGAAAGACCCCACGCTTTCCCTGCTCAAGGAGCCCGCATGATGCCTGTCGTCGAAATCCAAGGCGTGACCCAGCGTTATGGGCACGCCACTGTGCTGCATGACCTCAACCTGAGCCTGGCGCCCGGAGAGGTGCTGGGCCTGTTCGGCCATAACGGCGCGGGCAAGACTACCAGCATGAAGCTGATCCTCGGTCTGTTGCAGGCGAGCAGCGGCCAGGTGCGGGTGTTCGGCCGGGCGCCCAGCGATCCCCAGGTGCGGCAGATGCTCGGGTATCTACCGGAAAACGTGACCTTCTACCCGCAACTCAGCGGCCTGGAGACCTTGCAGCATTTTGCCCGGCTCAAGGGCGCGTCGATGAACCAGGTCGCGACGCTGCTCGAAGACGTTGGCCTGACAGCGGCGGCGCGGCGGCGGGTCAAGACCTATTCCAAGGGCATGCGCCAGCGCCTCGGCCTGGCCCAGGCGCTGCTTGGCGAACCACGCTTGCTGCTGCTGGACGAGCCCACCGTGGGCCTCGACCCGATCGCCACCCAGGATTTGTATCGCTTGCTCGACCGCCTGCGCGGGCAGGGCACCAGCATCATCCTTTGCTCCCATGTGCTGCCGGGCGTGGAAGCCCATATCAACCGCGCCGCGATCCTCACCCAGGGCCGCCTGCTGGCCCTCGGCACCCTGGCGGCGTTGCGCGAAGAAGCCGGGCTGCCGACCCTGATCCGCAGCAGTGGCCTGCAACGCGCGGCGCTCTTGCAAAAACGCTGGAGCGAGGCCGGCCACGTGACCCGGCGCTGGGGCGCGGAGGGCCTGCAAGTGGCTGCGTTCAATGGCAACAAGCTGGACCTGTTGCGTCAGTTGCTCGACCAGGAAAACCCCAGTGATGTGGAAATCGTCGTGCCGTCCCTGGAAGACCTGTACCGCCATTACATGGACAGCCCTGCGGAGCGTGCCCTATGACGCCGATCTGGAACATGGCCCGCAAGGAATTCAGCGATGGCCTGCGCAATCGCTGGTTGTTAGCGATCAGCCTGTTGTTCGCGGTACTGGCCATCGGCATTGCCTGGCTCGGTGCGGCGGCGTCCGGGCAACTGGGCTTCACCTCGATCCCGGCGACCATCGCCAGCCTGGCCAGCCTAGCGACCTTTCTGATGCCGTTGATTGCGTTGTTGCTGGCCTATGACGCGATTGTCGGCGAGGACGAAAGCGGCACCTTGCTGCTGTTGCTCACTTATCCCCTGGGGCGCGGGCAGATCCTGCTGGGCAAATTCGTGGGGCATGGGTTGATCCTGGCCCTGGCGACCTTTATTGGATTTGGTTGCGCCATGCTCGCCATTGCGTTGCTGGTGGATGACGTCGAGTTCAGCCTGCTGCTTTGGGCCTTTGGTCGATTCATGCTGACGTCGACCTTGCTCGGCTGGGGCTTTCTGGGGCTGGCGTATGTGTTGAGCAGCGTTTCGGCAGAGAAGTCCACGGCGGCCGGGCTGGCCCTGGGCGTGTGGTTCTTTTTTGTCCTGGTGTTCGACCTGGCGTTGCTGGCGCTGCTGGTCATCAGCGAGGGCCAGTTCAGCCCGACGCTGCTGCCCTGGTTGTTGATGTTCAACCCGGCGGATGTGTACCGGCTGATCAACCTGTCGGGCTTCGATACCGGCCCGGCGTCGGTGGGCGTGATGGCGTTGGCGGGCGACCTGGCAGTGCCGACGGCGGTGTTGTGGTTGTGCCTGGCTTTATGGGTCGCAGGGCCGCTGGCCTGGGCCTATTGGCTGTTTGGGCGGCGCGCAGCCTGAGTTTTTATTGGTGGAGCAGATAAGCATGAAAATCGGGTTGGTATTGCTGTTGAGCCTGCTGTTGGTCGGGTGTGACAAGCCAGTGGCGGCGGGCGCAGGTGAGGGGCCGGTGGCGTTTCATCCGGCCGATGAATGCCATGTGTGCGGCATGGTGATCAGCGAATTCCCTGGGCCCAAGGGCGAGGTGGTGGAGCAGGGCGCGGCGAAGAAGTTTTGCTCGACCGCAGAAATGCTCGGCTGGTGGTTACAGCCGGAAAATCATCATGCCCAGTCAAAGCTGTATGTGCATGACATGGGGCGCAGTCATTGGGACACCCCGGATGATGCCCATCTGATCGACGCCAGGACGGCGTACTACGTGCTCGGCACCGGGTTGAAGGGCGCCATGGGCGTGGTGCTGGCCTCGTTTGCTGAGCAGGCGGTGGCACAGAAAGTCGCGGCGGACACCGGTGGGCGGGTGTTGCGCTTTGAGGAGATCGACCTGGCACTGTTGCAGCAGCCGAGTGGCATGGCCCATAGCGGTCATTGAGGCTGCTCTCCTGTGGGAGCGGGCTTGCCCGCGATAGCGGCAGTTCAGTCAGCATTTCTGGCGGCTGACACACCGCTATCGCAGCATAGGTATCTACACAACTTTGCCGCAACAGGCAGATAGCGCAGTTGTGGCGAGCGGGCTTGTCCCGCGCTGGGCTGCGAAGCAGCCCCAAAACCAGCCGCTGCGGTGTATCTGGTACAACGCATTCGGCTTATTGGGGCTGCTTCGCAGCCCAGCGCGGGACAAGCCCGCTCGCCACAGGGGAGTTCGTCAGTTTCTGAAAGTTGTGTAGATACTTATGGCTATCGCAGGCAAGCCAGCTCCCACAGCCTAGCGGTTGACCAGCTTCGCCGGCAAGGCAATCACCAGCAAACAACTGAGTAGCAAGCTGGCGGCAAAGAACCACATGGCCCCGGCGGCGCTGCCGGTGATATCTATCGCCAGGCCCATCAAGGAGTTACTGACCAGCCCGGCGATGTTCGCCAGGGAACAGGCCAGGGCAAAGCCGGTAGCCGCTGCGGTGCCCGTGAGGAAGGTCGCCGGCAAGGCGAAAAACACCGGCACCGCGCCAAGGATGGCCGCCGAAGCCACGGCAAACAGGGCCACGGTCGCGACCACGTTATGGGTGAAGAACGTGCTGCTGGCCATGGCCACGGCGCCCACCAGAAACGGCACGATAATGTGCCAGCGGCGCTCACGGTATTTGTCGGAACTGGCGCCGATCAGCAGCATGCCGGCCAGCGCGGCGATGCTGGGCAGGGCGGTGAGCAGGCCGATATGGAAGGTGTCGCTGATCCCCGCGTTGCGGATCAGGGTCGGCATCCAGAAACCCATGGCATAGGCACTGAGCAAGATCGAAAAATCGATCCCGCCGAGCATCCACACCTTGAGGTTGAAGAACCCATCACGAAAGCGCCGCGGGCTGTGGCTGGCCTGGCTGGCATCGGCGTGCAGTTGCTGTTGCAGCAAGGTCTTTTCAGCGCCAGACAACCATTTGGCCTGGTGATAGGTATTGGGCAGCGCCCAAAACGCCAGCACTCCCAACAGCACGCTGGGCAGTGCTTCAAGCAGGAACAGCCATTGCCAGCCACGCAGGCCGCCCAGTTGGTCGAAGTGACTCATGATCCAGCCGGACAACGGCCCGCCAATCACACTGGACAGCGGCAGGCCGATCATAAAGAGCGCAATCACCCGCCCCCGGCGATGGGTGGGGAACCAGGTGGTCAGGTAATACAACACCCCCGGCAGGAACCCGGCCTCGGCAACGCCGAGCAAAAAGCGCAGGACATAGAACTGGGTGGTGGAGGTGACCAGCAGCGTGCAGGCCGAGAGCAGGCCCCAGGTGATCATGATGCGGGCAATCCAGATCCGCGCGCCGACACGCTCCAGAATCAGGTTGCTCGGCACTTCAAACAGGATATAGCCGACAAAAAACAGGCCGGCGCCCAGGCCGAAGGCGGTTTCGCTGAACTGCAACTGGTCTTGCATTTGCAACTTGGCAAAACCGATGTTGATCCGGTCCAGATAGGCGGCCAGGTAGCAGAAACACAGGAAGGGAATCAGCTTCCAGGTGATCTTGTGGTACAGCGCGTGGACCGGGTCGGCGACCGTGGGCATCGGTGAGTCTCATGGGCATTGAGTTGGGCGGGGCGAATATAGCATTCCGTCACCGACAAGCTCTGTCTGAAACGCGCCAACTGACTGGGGTTGGTGTGCGAAAGAAGCTACGTTTAACGCTTCTAATAAAACAGAGTATCCACGGATGAACTACCAACCCTTTACCCGAACCTTGATCGCGACGGCCCTGGTCCTGACATTCAGCGGTGTGCAGGCGGCCTCCCAGGCCCCGGTGGCCGGTGAAAACGGCATGGTGGTGACGGCCCAGCATTTGGCGACCCATGTGGGTGTCGATGTGTTGAAGGCCGGCGGCAACGCCGTGGATGCGGCCGTCGCCGTGGGGTACGCCCTGGCGGTGGTCTACCCGGCAGCGGGCAACCTAGGGGGCGGTGGGTTCATGACTGTGCAACTGGCGGACGGGCGCAAGACCTTCCTCGACTTCCGCGAAAAAGCCCCCTTGGCGGCCACCGCCGACATGTACCTGGACAAGGACGGCAACGTCGTCCCAGGCCTGAGCGCCAAGGGCCACCTGGCAGTCGGCGTGCCCGGCACCGTCTCCGGCATGGAACTGGCCCTGAGCAAATACGGGACCCTCAAGCGCGCCCAAGTGATCGCGCCGGCGATCAAGCTGGCGGAAGACGGTTTTGCCCTCGACCAGGGCGATATCGACATGCTGCACAGCGCTACCGAAGAGTTCAAAAAAGACCAGGACCTGCGTGGCATCTTCCTCAATAAAGGTGAGCCGCTGCAGGTCGGGCAGAAGCTGGTGCAAAAAGACCTGGCCCGAACCCTGCGGGAAATTTCCGCCAAAGGCACCGATGGCTTCTACAAAGGTTGGGTGGCCAAGGCCATCGTCGACTCCAGCCAGGCCGGCAAGGGCATCATCGCCCAGGTCGACCTGGACAAATACCAGACCCGCGAACTGGCGCCCATCGAATGCGACTATCGCGGCTACCACGTAGTCTCGGCGCCGCCACCCAGCTCGGGCGGCCTGGTGATCTGCCAGATCATGAACATCCTCGAAGGCTACCCCATGGCCGAACTGGGCTACGGCTCGGCCCAGGGCACCCATTACCAGATCGAAGCCATGCGCCACGCCTACGTCGACCGCAACAGCTACCTGGGCGACCCGGACTTTGTACAGAACCCGGTGGAGCACCTGCTGGACAAGAACTACGCCGCCAAACTGCGCGCCGCCATCGAGCCGCAAAAGGCCGGCGACTCCATGGCCATCAAGCCCGGCGTCGCGCCCCATGAAGGCAGCAACACCACCCATTACTCCATCGTCGACAAGTGGGGCAACGCAGTCTCGGTGACCTACACCCTCAACGACTGGTTCGGCGCTGGCGTCATGGCCAGCAAGACCGGGGTGATCTTGAACGACGAAATGGACGACTTCACCGTCAAGGTCGGCGTGCCCAACATGTACGGGCTGGTCCAGGGCGAAGCCAACGCCATCGCCCCAGGCAAGGCGCCACTGTCATCCATGAGCCCGACCATCGTCACCAAAGACGGCAAGGCCGTGATGGTCATCGGCACACCGGGCGGCAGCCGCATCATCACCGCCACCTTGCTGACCATCCTCAACGTCATCGACTACAAGATGAACATCCAGGAAGCCGTCAACGCCCCGCGCTTCCACCAGCAGTGGATGCCCGACAGCACCAACCTCGAAACCTTCGCCCTGAGCCCCGACACCCAAAAAATCCTCGAAAGCTGGGGCCACAAATTCGCCGGCCCCCAAGACGCCAACCACCTGGCCGCGATCCTCGTCGGCGCCCCATCCCTGGACGGCAAACCCGTGGGCAACAACCGCTTCTACGGCGCCAACGACCCACGGCGCAACACCGGGCTGTCATTGGGCTACTAAGCGTAGACAGGGCAGGGGCCAGCCGCCTCTGCTCTGCTTCACAGAAGAATATTTTTTGAAATCAAGGGGTTGCCAGTCCCGGCAAATCAGTACATAATTGCCGCCATCGAACGCACTGAGGCATAAAAAACTTCAATGTTTTCAATGAGATAGAGTAGAGGCAAGCTTCACATAGCCCACTCAAGTTTATATGCGGTGAATGTCGGTTGTTCTGGCATTGATCGTTTGAGGCCGAGTAGCAAAATGGTTATGCAGCGGATTGCAAATCCGCCTACGCCGGTTCGATTCCGACCTCGGCCTCCACTCTTAAAGCCCCGTAGATCAATGGTCTACGGGGTTTTTATTGCCTGCAATTTAAGAACCGTTCCGCAACTTTCGTCATGCATTCCGCAACTAGGCCCTGATTTCTGCAAGTCCGAGAGCACTCAATGCGGTGGGATTTCAAGTCGCAAGCGCCGTGAACCTTTGAATTGACTACTTGATTTGAGCGCGTGATGGCTCGCATGATGTCAGTAGGGATGTCGTGAGACATACAGCCGAAAGCGCTGCAACCACACGAAGGTTTGAGGGACTCAATGAAGCTAGTAGACGAAGCGATAGATATTCTCAGTGATGCTAATCAGCCGCTGGCAAACGCTTTTTTTAAGGCTCAAGTTATTGCGCATAAACTGCAGAACAGAGACTTCGCAAAGTGGGTGAAGGATGAAATACAGGGGTACGGAGACGACGATGAGCTTCCAAAATATCGTATCTCAAATTTAACTCCGTACGGCAATGTTGAGAATGGAGTCAAACGTTATACAAACTATAAGTTGCCAATTGGTGGCATGCCTGAAGACATGGTAGAAAGAGTATTGGTTGTCCGGCACAGTCAAAGTATTGCCGTAATTGAAGAGTTTTCCAAAAAGGCCGATGACCTCATAGTAAGTATTGATCACCGTTTTTTCCCATTCTTACGGCAAGGAATAGAGAAATCATTCGGCATTTCAAGCGCGTGGGGAAAGCCCCCTGCTGGTTGTTTTGAGCAGATTTTAAACGAGGCAAGATCCCGACTGCTGGACTTTTTGTTAAACCTTGAACATGTCTTACCTGAAACTGAAGCGGGCGCTGAACCCAAGGTCATGCCTAAGGTTGAAGGGCTAAGTGAAATGTTCAAAGGCGCCGTTTTTGGAGATGGTGCGAATATAAGTTTGGCTATCGGTGAGGGGAATCAAGCATCGCATAATAAGTCAACGGTTGGCACAAAGGATTTGCCATCTTTGATTCGTGAGCTAAGAAGGAACAAGGTTGCAGAGGCGGATGTGGCAGAGTTGCAAGTCGCCATTAAAGACGATGACCTTGATCCTGAATCCGATAGCAAGAATTTTGGGCCTGGTGTACGCGCTTGGCTAGCCGGCATGATTTCTAAAGCCGGTACTCCAGCGTGGGAGATACCGGCTCAGGTGGGGGCTGGCGTGCTGACCTCTGCGTTGACAAAGTTCTTTGGGATGTGAGTTGTTAAGCGGATAAAATCACTTTGTTGGTTTAACGATTTCCCCGACACGTCGATAGACCTTTTTGGTCATCTCTTCCGTGGTGTGGCCAAGCAGGCGGCTCGCGTGTGTCAGCTCGATCTCGCTGGCAGCTTTTGGGCGGATGTCTTTGAACTGGAACTGGCGGATCAGCACTGCCAAGTCAGTGTCACCGTCGGCGCCGGCTTTGATGGCAGCTTTCTCGCGGGCTTCGTCCCAGCGATTGCGCAGCATCTGCTGGCTCATCCGAAGTCCGGATGTGTTGGTGATCAGCCTCGATGTTTTTATTCCACTGAGGGCGCGGCGCTCCTGCAGGTCATTGATAAAGGTGCTCAACCCGGACTGCACGCCTTCATCCTCCAGCCGTAGGCGAAGTTTCTTCGCGGTCTTGCCCTGTTTGACCAGCAGGAACTCGGCGTTTAGATCAGTGGTAGCCACTTTCAACACGTCGGCGGGGCGCTGACCAGTCAAGTAGGCCAGGTCCATAGCGTCCTTGAGTTCCTGTACGGCTGCGCCGTACACGGCATTCCATACGATATCGCCAGCGTAATAGTCCCGTGGAGTCTCTTTGTTGCGTCTTACACCGAAGCAAGGGTTGGCGTTGTTGGTCAGGCCCCACTCGCGTGCGATCGTGAACATGTGTGACAGCAGCGCGATTTCCCGGTTGGCCCTGACCTTTGCTGTCCTGGCGTCCCGGTACTGCGCAACCACCTGGGGGGTTATCGAGTCAATGGGGGCTTTCTCAAACGCTTTCCTGAGCTGTTTTAGTTCCTTCATGTTGTCGGATTGGGTGCGTATTCCTTTGGTGGGGATGATCTCTTTGACGTACCTGTCGAACAAAGAGCCCAGCAGATGGCTGGGCTTGGGCGGCCCTCGACGCTCCAGCCTGGCCCATTCGACTTTGGCTTGGTCGAGGTCGGCGCCCAGGGGGATTTCCTTGCGTTTGCCCTGGGCGTCTCTGCCGTTGTAGTAATAACTGATCCACGTTTTCCCGCTCTTGCGCTTGTGGCATCGACGGATCATCCGTGGGGGTAGGTCTCGGTTTGCTGCTGATTTCTGGCGCATTGATCAGCTCACGTTTGCCAGGTCGAGCGTCCAGGTTTCGGCCGCTGGGTTCACGGCAGAAGGGGTAACGCCAGCCAGTTTCATTCGGGCATACACTCGGCCCACGATTGGGCGGCGGGCGCCGGTCAAGACATGCTCCCAGTGGTTGTCGGTCAACCACTGGATTTGCTTCGACGGGATCTGATAGCCGGTGATGGTGGTCAGCTCTTCGTCGGCCAGGGTTTCGCTTTGGAATTCCATCATGCTGCCTCCCGTTGTTGCAGGGTGATTTGCCATGGGTCATTTGCACGTGCCAGCGCTGCCATCGGCGGCGGGCTGACGCTGTTGCCGCACATGTGCACCTGTTGGGTGATGGTGAATGGCTTGCCGTCGGCGCCGTAGGTGATGATGTAGTCGGCCGGGAATCCTTGGGCCTTGTACAGCTCAGCCGGCTTGAGCATCCGCAGGCAGATATCGACGATCACGTATGGCGTGCCCTGGACCATCACCGTGACGAGTGCCAGGCGATCCTTGGTGGTGATCGTGGGAGCCGGTGCATCGCAAGCGCTGACGTTCTCGGTGCCGTAGTAGCTGATCAGGAAGGCTGCAACGCGCAACGCACCAGCTTCATGCTCGGGCGACAGGGGGAGCGATACCAGGGAGCTCTTGCCGCCACCGCCGGCGGTAATGGTCGGTGCCGGTTCTTCCAGGCCCTGGCCAATACTGCCGCCGAACGCCCGCTCCATGAATGCGCTGACCATCCCGTGGTGTTGGCCGCCGGCACTGATTGTGTGCAGCGGGTCGTTAGCGTCCCGTGCATCACAGTTGCCGCGCATATGCACCAGGTGCGCCGTCGCCAGTTGCTGCTGGCTGCCGGTGTTGGTCACCGTGGTCATTGGGTCGCGGATATCTTTGGCATGCACGGTGTTGAATCCGCCGTTGGCCTGGATCATCACCGCCGCGCTGACGGACTGGCCGCCGCCGCTGGCAGTGACTGTGCCCACCGGGCCGCAGATATCGTTCACCCCGTGGGAGCGGCGTTTATTTGCGCCCGAGCCTTCGCCGTGCCCGGCTTGGACGATGCAGGCTGATGCCAACGCGCGGTGGCTGCGAGTCATAATCGTGCCGACCGGATGGTCTGCTGCTACTGGGTGACCGGCATACACCGGCCCACCAGCACCAACCATTACTGGGCTGATCAGCGTCAGCTCACCGCGATTCGCGCAAGTCACCGTGGGCAGTGGGTCGAGCGGGTCGTTTATCCGGTCACTGCCCTGGTGCGTTGCAGGCGCGATAACCGGGCTGACTACGGAGAACGCGCCGCCCTTTGGATAGGAGGTGATCGTGCGCAGTGGCTCGCTGGCGGATTGCACGGCTTCCCCCGACCAGTTCGCAATCGGCACAATGAACGGTGCCGGGCTGTCGATGACAAACTTCTTCATGCCTTTGGCGACACGGCGAAGCGTGGCCTCTGCCAGGTCTTTCTTCCGCCCGAAGATGCTCTTGCCCAGATCACTGAAGTCGATACAGTCAGCGGCGGTTGTCCACTTCTGCTGGCCTTTGGCCGGAATCTTTGCGTGAGTTGGCTCAGGCCACACAATCGGCTGGCCGTCGCACCGAGCGATCATGAACAGGCGCTCTCGGCTGGTCGGCGCGCCGAAGTCGCATGCTCTGATCACCTTCCACTCGACGACGTAGCCCATGCCTTCCAGTAGGGCCACAAAACGGCGCCAGGTGCGGCCGCGTTGCTTTGGGTCGGGCACAAGGAACTGATTAGACACCGGGACTTGCTCTCCCGGCGCTGCCACGCGGTTGGTGGTCTTTCCCTTTTTGGTCGGGTGCGGAACCTGGTCCAGCGTCACCACGCGGCCGGTGGCCTTGTCGCGCTTGGCGATCAACCGGCTCCATTGCAGGATCTGCTTCACGTTCTCCAGGCTGATTACCCTGGGGCGCTTCTTGCCTCCCCACTTCAAGCCGATCCATGAGAGGTTGCGGATCTCGCGCTTGCGCGGCTGACCGCCGGCTGCCTGGCTGTGGTGCGTACAGTCCGGCGACATGTGGAACCAGCCCACGGCCTTGCCGCCGCACTCGGTGTCAGGATCACCCTCGAAAACGTCGGTGGTGAAGTGCTGGGCGCCCGGGTGGTTGACGGTGTGCATGCTGATCGCCTGCGGGCTGTGGTTTTTCGCCACGCTCACCGCGCGGCCCAGACCAATCTCCAGGCCGGTACCGGCGCCGCCACCGCCACAAAAGAAGTCCACGACAATTTCATCGTCTTGGGCGTTGAAACCCAGGCCGTATTGAGTCTTGAAGTCGAACGGCTGCTTTTTAAAAGAGGTCATGCCGCATCCTCCGCATTGAGTGGTGCGGGGTAGGCCGCCAGCCACATCTTCGCGGCGAAGGCGGTGAGTTGTCGGTGCTGTTTGCTCACCCTGGCGACCATAATTTCTGCGCCTGGGAACGCCTGCCAGGTTTCCACGGCTAGCGCCAACGACGTGGTGATATTCGCCATTAGTTCATGGTCTGCAATGGTGCAAGTCGGCGAGCTAGCGTGCTGTTCTCGGGCTAGGTTGACGCCCCGATTAAAGCCGCGTGTGTATGCTTTCCTTCCGGCTTTGAGCATAAAAAAAGCGGTCGCAATCCAGCCAACAATCAGGCCGGCAACGATGATGTAGGTCTCGATTTGCATGTGCTGTATGCCTCGTCAGAGCCCGCCGCCGGACAGTTTTGGTGAGAGGACGGCGGCGGGGTTTTGCGCGTGGTTAACCTAGGTTAAAAGTGCCGATCGTCAAGGTCGCGGAACCGCCGACTTTTTGTTGAACGACTTGTTTGAACTCTTGCGCCAGGTCTTCGCGAAGTTGTGCCTCGCCAATCCAGCGCAGGCGGAGTGCAGGTTTGTCACCGCCAGTCAGTACGGCTACGCGCAAGCGGATGGTGCGCGCGACCAAGCCCTCGTAGGGGACTACGGTGAACAGGAATTCAGCCGGCAGCCCTTCGGCCGACTTGGCTTCAATCTGGTCCATCGCCGAACGGGACGTGCTCATGTCGCCAACTACGTGTTCGCTCTTGCGCGCTTGCTCGATGCAGATGGAGCGAATCGCTCCAGCTGCCTTGCGCAGGTCAATTTCTTTATCGTCAGCATCCAGGGCCTTGAGGTTCGGTGCCCAGTCCTCGATCCAGTCGCTGAGATCCTTCTGGGCGTGCTGGCGTTGTGCGGCAGATTCAAGTGCCAGGAACGCGGCAGTCTTTTTCAGGCCGAGGGTTGCTGTGTAGTCGCCATGGCCAGGCTCTGCCGCGGTGCCGAGGTTGAAGTAAACGGTGCAAGCCATCGAGTCACCGTCTACAAAGCCCGCGACTGCTGGGCCTTGGGCTGCAATCACGTAGTCCGCAAAGTCTTTCAGCGAATGCGTTGCCAGAGCGCCCCGGAAGCGGCTGCGCAGTTCCTGAAACTTCTCGATGCTATGCAGCTTCACATCCACTGGCAGTGCTAGGACTGGAGTAAAAGTGCTCAGCGATTTGGCATGGGCCAGCAGGGCGGTGTCTTGAATCAACTGAATTGCTTTGGCTTCCATTGGATCTATTTCCTGTTTTGGTGAGAGGTATGGAATGGTGAAGTGTTACGACTTGGCGTGAATCGGTGCGGCATCGCGGGAGAACATCTGATCGGCGTGCGGCGTTTCTGGGAACAGCGTGAGGCAGCCACCCGAGCCCACATGCATTGGTGTGTCGAGGGTGGTGTCTTCGCTGCGGCTGCCGCGCTTGGTCGGCACCTTGTAGGCGAGTTTGTGGTTGACGGTCACCTGGTGGCTGTCGGCGATCTGCTTCATGGTGAAGGTGAGCGTTACTGTGCCGACCTTCTTGTTGTCGACCACGCCGGCCGCGACCTCCGAGAGCGCGTGACCGATTTGGCTGGCGAAGACGCCGGCGTTGAGCTCTCCGATAAACTCTGCGGTGTTGGTAGCTTTCATATGCTGTGCCTCATTGATGAGTTGCTATTTGCCCCTGGTCGGCAAGGACTACCGTTTGAATCAGGCCGCTTGCTTCGTCGCCTGGGCGTCGAGGTAGTCGGCTAGGTCGTGCAGGTAAACGACTGGCTTGGCACGGGCCGAGCAGTGCAGGCGCTTCACCACTAGCTCGATCCGACCTGCCTTGATTTCGCTTAGTAGGTAGCGATCGGTGCGGATGTGCGTGAAGTACTGTTCACGCACGGCGGTCAAGGTTGGGCACGGCGTGGCGAACTGGCGACGGAGCTGTTCCAGGGTGGTGGTCACGCGCGCACCTCCCCATGCCCCTCCTTTTGGGGCACCAGCTTGAGGCGGATTAGTTCGGCGAGACCTTCTTTGCTCTTGCCCTTGGCCGCTGCCAGGACGTTGCCCTTGGCGTCCGCGACGACGGCGCCGTATGGGTACTCCGGGCATTTGACCGGAGTCACGTAGGCGACTTGGCCGTCACTTATCACCGCGTCAACGCAGCGGAACACCTCGGCCAATTCGACCGAAACACAGGGCAATGACTCCAATAGCCCGACAGCTTCGGCCGACGCGCCAATCAGCGTGGCGCGGCTGATTACGGTTGGATGATTGAGGTACATCGGCACCAATTTCAGGGCGCCTACAGCGGAGTTGATGGCGTTCGGCGTCTTCATGCGGCGGCGTCCTTCTTGGTGATGGTGATGTCCAGCTTCTTGGCGATCCACTCAACGCCCGCTTCCTTGACCATCACTACGGAGTAGTGGGTGTAGTTGCGGAGTGTTGGATTCCAGCGGCTGCGTGGGTCGGAGAACAGGTAGCCGCGCTCGCGGTGTGCGCTGGCTAGGTCGCCAGACGAATTCAACACGCCAAGGTCCCGCAACCTGGTGCGGAAGGCGCGGGGCTTGAGCCCGAGCAAAGCGGCTGTTTGATCCAGGGTGCGGTTCATGGCGGTATGCCTCAGGCTGAGAGCTGTTGAGATTGTTGCTGCAGGCCGCGAGCTATTAGGAACACCTCATCCAGTGAACGCAGGAACTCCTCGACCGTGTCGAAGTTGGGCAGGGTCAGATCATCCGTATGAGCTGCTACTCCGGCTTCGCTTATGTGAGGGTTCACGTCTTGTGCGTCTGGACGAAAAATATGAATGATCGTGCCGCCGCGACGGCGAATCAGGTCAGCTTCATTTTCGAAGCGCACGTCGCTGACTACAAAGCCGAGCACTGCACCCAGCGCCTTGGTCATGTATTCAAGGTTCTGTTCCGCGAGCTTCACCCAGACATCCGGGTGCACGGTGTTGCGTGCCCACTCGGTGCCCATCGACTGCATCAATTGGCGCGGCGAGCAGTCCAGCCAGCCGAGCGGCTGCTCTTTGCGGTCACCTTCAAAGTCGGTTGGGTCGAGGTTGAAGATTGCCATCAGGCCGTCACGGAGCGGGTCGGCGAAGGCGTATTGCTCCAGCAGGTAAGTCCGCGCCAAGTGTTCGGCGGCAGTTGTCTTGCCTGAGCGAGCGCGGCCGGTGAGACCAATTAGGATCGGTCTCATGCTGCGTCGCCTCCCCATGGGCCCTGGTCATCGTTTTCGACGGCTACGGGGGCGGGTGCAATGGTGGCGCGACCCAGATTGACGATGACCAACAGGCCGGTACTGCGTTGGATACGTTCTACGGCGGCTGGGCCGGGTGCCGCTGCCGGGTGAAGGTAGACCGGGCAGCGGGTGTTGCTGTGCTGTGTCGTTTGCATGTCTCGTACTCTTTGGTGAGAGGGAACGGTGCAAACGATACAAATACGTATTGGTCCAGTCAATACGTATTTGAATTGATTTTATGGAGTTGCAAAAAAAGACCCACTGATTGCGGGTCTATACGCGTCTTCTGCTATTTAGAATATTTCGAGCTTGGAGAAAACCACGCCGCATATAATGGCGTCCGGACCGAGCTCGATGATTGGCTCCGGCCACGAGGGGTTTAATGGCTTGAGAAAGCGTCGGCTGCCTTCCATCACCAATTGTTTGAAAGTGGCCTCCTGGCTATCGACCAGCTTTGCAATAACCAGCGATCCGTTTTCAGCGTCCTTGGATGGATCTACGAAAATGATGTCCCCGTCACGAAAAGAGCGGCGCTCGTGCTGGTTAAACATCGATAGTCCCCTTACCCGCAGAGCGTAACTTTGACTGCTGTGGGATGCTGCGCAGGGCAGCCAGATCTCGGCGTCGTCAAGTGTTTTGACATCTTCAACTTCGCACCAAGCTCCAGCCTGAACCCAGGAAATCAGCGGTACATATCCCTTAATTGCGGGCCCAGACTCAACATTGGATTCAGTAGTCGCGGAGGGGCTGAATTGATCCGAGTCACGCTCTTTCGGGCTATCTCCCCCCCAAAGCCAATTGCTGGTGACCTTTAAGGCTTTCGCTATTTTCTCAACATTTTGATGGCGGGGGCTGGCGACAGCATTTGTCACGATCCTATGTATCGTCGGCTGGGGTACCCCAGAGCGGCGGCCAAGCTCGCCCTCTGACAAGTTCATCTCTTGCATGCGCTGAGCAATGCGATCGCCAATCACTTTTTTCTGCCTTGATTCATAAACGTATCGACGATTGTATTGAATTGGTCAATACGTTTGTGTATTGTTGTCTCCAATGCGAAAGCGCATCGGTGAATCATATGACTATTCAACAAATGCTCGCGGAATTGCTGAGCGCGGGGTTTTCCCAGCGTGTCATTGCGGAGCGAGTCGGCACGACGCAACCAACTATAAACCGGGCAGCCAAAGGTGCGGATGTACGGTATGTAACTGGGAAGGCTATTGAGTGCCTTTACTTCCAGGAAAAAGACGCTGCGGGTCTTAAAGCGGCAGCTTGAATGGGTGCCGGAGCTGGGGCCTCTCACCAAAGATCCCCCAGTCCGGCTACGACGATACACAGCACATGCACATCGGTCGTGGTCGTAGGATAGGGTGTGCCCGTTTCTATGGCTAGACCGTAAACGGGGTAATTACGGTTATGAGTCGAACAGAACAATCACCGGCTAACGTGCCGGTTCTTCCTCTTCGCAAAGCAATCTATCGCGCGGCGCACGATTATCATGGCGGTGTCACCGCTCTGGCGCTTGATATGGTGATGGATTACGACAGTCTGCAAAAGAAGGTCAAGCACGACTTTGAACAGCGTTGGCTAGATCCTGATGAGCTTGAAGAGTTGATCCGCCTGACGGGCAATCCATTGTTGCTGGATGCGCTCATGAGGCCAGCGGGCATGGTCTGGTACAAACCCGAAGCCGCTGCGCCGACCAAGACGGCGTTGCTGGCTGTGAGCAAGGTGCTGCACGAGACGGGGCTGTTCGTGTCCAGCATGCATGATGGTGCGGCCGACAATGTCTGGGAACCACACGAAGTGCAGCTGCTGGAGAAGCATGGAGCTGATGTGATCCGCGCGGTGCTGGGCATTATGGCCGGGGCCAGGGAAGCAATGGAGGCCCGCAAGCATGACTGACATCATCGACGTGGCCAACGACCAGGCCGAGTACTTCCTACAGGTTGCGCTGGATCGCCGTCCGCGACCAACGTGCGCTGTCAGTGCGCAATTCTGTGAGGATTGCGACGAACCCATCCCGTTACTTCGTCAACAGGCAGTCCAGGGTTGTGCGACCTGCGCCAGTTGTCAGGGGTTGCGGGAGCGGCGGCGATGAGTGAGCAATCCACCAGCACGGCGATATCGTCCTGGGCGCGCCGCTACATCGAAACCTTCAACCTTGCCCTGGTCCCGATTGACCCAGGCGAAAAGGCGCCGAAGGGTATGGGCTGGAACAAGCCAGGCGGTTACATCACCGACCCGGTTGCCGCCGAAGCATTCTGGCAACGTAATCCAAATCACAACCTGGGCGTAGTACTCGGGCCTAGCCGCGTCTGCTCGTTGGACGTTGACGATGTGCAGTGGACGCGGTTGGTGTTGTTCGACCAGATGGGCCTCGATCTGGATGCCATGGCGGTGGTCTATCCGACCATCGTGGGCAATCCGTTGCGGTTCCGCGTGCTGTTCAAAATGCCGGATGACATCGATCTGACGCGCCACTCGCTTTCGTGGCCCAATGAGAAAGACCCTGATGGGTCTATTCACAAGGCGTTAATGGCTCGGGTCAAGGCTGCGAAAGAGCAGGGGGATGCAGCTGGTGAGGCGGCTGCAAAAGCCGAGGCAGAGGAGTACAAGCGCTTCACTGTGTTTGAGCTGCGTGCGGGCCTGGTGCAGGACGTACTCCCGCCATCGATCCATCCCGGCACTGGAAAGCCGTATTCATGGCGCACGCCGCCGAATGGTGCTGATGGCCTGCCAGTCTTGACCAACGAGTTGTTGAACATTTGGCAGAATTGGGATGTGTTCAAGCGCAACGCCGAGGCCGCGTGCCCCTGGGCGCCGAAGCCAAAGAAGCCTGTTGCGAAACCTATCAAGCGCGCTCCACCCGCTGACGGCAAGCCCTCGGTGATTGATGAGTTCAACCGCTGCCACGATGTTGAAGAGCTATTGCGCGCTCACGATTACATCAAGCGTGGTAGTAAATGGTTGTATCCACATAGCAGCACCGGGCTACCGGGTGTGACGGTCACCGACCGCAAGGTCTATTCGCACCACGGCGCGGATCCGCTGGCCAATGGTCACCAGAATGACGCGTTTGAGGTGTTTTGCCTGCTAGATCACGATGGCGACCAGTCGAGGGCGGTGAAGGAGGCCGCCCGAATGTTGGGCATGCAGCACGCGTCGCGCCCAGCCCCACAAGATCTTCCCCCAGCCCCATCAGCGGATGCCAGCGAGCAGGACTCCAGCGTGGCGTCCGGTGAGGCCGCTCCTGCTACAGACGGGGGGGCGGGGGAGGTGCTGACCTACGAGCAAGTGTTGCGCCGATACGTGCTGGTCGAGGGCACCACGCATGTGTGGGATCTTGACAAGGCGCGGGTGATGAAGAAAACCGCGTTTGAGGCTCGCGTTGGCAAGCCATTGGCAAAGCAATGGGTAGACGACACCAGTAAAAAGCTGATCTCGGATGACAAGGTCAGGGAGATCGAGCAAGCCCGCAAGATGGCGGGCAAGAAGGGTGGCGCGCTTAACCTTGAGCCGATTGAGCGCTATATCTATATCGACGGCACCAAGGACGTTTGGGACCGCGAAAAGAAGCGGCGTGTTCCTGAGGGCGCGGTAAAGATGGCTCTCGGTGATATGTACGGCATGTGGTTGAACAGCCCGGAGCGCCGCGTGGTTGACGTGGAGAACATCGTGTTCGACCCGACGATGACCAAAGACCCAAACGTCTATATCAACACCTTCGACGGACTGCCCATGGAGCCGAGCCGCGATGACGCGGCGTGCGAGAACCTGCGGTGGTTGATCTCTTTCCTGTGCAACCACGACAAGTCGTCGAACGATTGGCTGGTGCGGTGGTTGGCGTACCCGTTGCAGCACCTGGGTGCGAAAATGGATACGGCAGTGTTGGCTCACTCGACCATGGAGGGCTCTGGCAAAAGCCTGCTGTTCGCTGACGCCTTTGGGCTGCTTTACGGCCAATACGCGGCCACGGTCGGGCAGACACAATTGGAGAGCAACTTCAACGCCTGGCAAAGCCGCAAGCTTTGGGCAGTGTTTGAGGAGGTGGTGAGCCGCGACCAACGTTACAACCAGGTTGGCAAGATCAAGCACCTGGTCACGGGCAAGACGGTGCGCATGGAGTCAAAGTTTATCAATGGTTGGGAGGAGGCCAACCACATGAACGCCGCGTTCCTCAGCAACGAGATTATGCCCTGGCCGATCGCGCCCAGTGACCGGCGAATGTTGGTGTTGTGGCCGATGGAGACGCTTCCGGTGGAACGCCAGAAGGCGGTGGGTCGCGAGCTGGAGAATGGTGGCGTCGCGGCTCTGTACGCATGGTTGTTGTCCGTCGACCTGGGCGACTTCGACCAGCGCACCAGACCGCCCAGCACTGAGGCACGCGAGCGGTTGGTGGCATTGAGTCGTGCCAGTTGGCAGACCTTTCTGTTCCTCTGGCAATACGGCGAGCTGGGGCGCGGTGTGTGGGGCGCTTGTTTGTCGACCGATCTTTACGCGATGTTCCTGGAGTGGTGCCACCGCAACAAAGAGCATGTGATGAGTCAGACAAAGTTCTCGCTTTTCATCAGCTCGGAGGTGGATAAGACGCGAGCTATCCCCTGGACCGACGGCAGCAATCGCAAGTTCGGGGCGTTCTTCTTCCCTCGCGATGAGCAGGCTTCCCAGCCCCCATCAGTCAGTTCAGCCGATCTGGGCAAGGCGGTGGTTGCCTGGCGGGCAGCGGCGCGTCTGGCGGGCTGGAGCGTCGACAGCTGGGACCATATCAAGGCGGCTGCAGCATGAGTCCGACCAAAAGTGTGTTGGGTGTGTTGGGTGTGTGTTGGGTTGATTTTCTATACCCCACACAATTTAAAGCCTTCTATTTCGCGGCTTTCCGGCTTGTGTGTTGGGTGTGTTGGGTTTGGCGTCGCGCACGCGCATGGGCGACGTTGTTTGAATCCATGGCAGCAAGATTTTTTTCTTATGCGAGGACCGTTAAACCCAACACACCCAACACACTCAACACAGGCTATTTAAAGCTATTGAATTTAAAGGATTTTGTGTGTGTTGGGTTTGTGTCGGGTATAGCGTTTTTTGTGTTGGGTTGGGATCTAAGCGGGAGAGTGGGTCGATGATCGAGGAAATTGAAGAGCTCATGCAGCATTGGGGTAACCAGTTCAACCAGGTAGGTGATGGTGGCGGGTTGGGTAGCCCAATGGCGACGATTATGGAGTGGGGCGGCTCTGCCCCTCGCGGCACCCCGGGCTCGCGTGACTTGATGATGGCTTCCGGTGGCGGGATGGATCATGCCGCAATGGAGGTCGCTGCGGCTCTTGCGCAGCTGGAGCGCCAGTCCGAGAAAGGGGCGTTGCTTGCGAAGCTGGCACGTAACCGTTATCTGCCTCGGCCGGCGTGGTCGGTTCGATCCCAGTTAGTACTGCTGGGCCTGGGTGATGACGCGGATCGAACGTACAGGAACTGGGTCCATGCGCTGCATCAGCAGGTGCAGTTGATCTTGACCGTACGCAGTGCGCCAGGTCGGGCACGGAATAAGCGCGTGAAGTCTCGCGTCACTGATTTAACCCGGGCTTCAACAGTGGCTCGCGTCAGATCTTGCTGACTGCCGTTCGTCTGGATGGTTTACCTCAAAGTTGCGTCGAAGTGAGTCAAAGTTGCGTCGAGCGGATCAACCGAAAAACACCCCTTTTCGGTTTTTCCGGAGAGGGGTAAAAAGTCCCCACGATATGGAATTTGCGCCTTGGCGCTGACCTCGCACGTGCTGTGCAGCTTTAACCGGCCAACCCTGAGCTGGTCACCAACCCCGCTTCGGCGGGGTTTTCTTTTACTACTTGTCCCCCAGCATCTCTCGTAGGTGTTTTTTGAAAACATATGCGGTCCCCAAAAGTACTGGGACTCCAAGAACCGCCAAATTCAGACCGACATAACGAACCCAAAAATCCATACCCGTGTTACTAGCGATTGAGTAGATGCTGTGAAGGTGACTGATCATCATTACCAACAGTGAGACCCAGGTGATCATGACCTTCATATCAATTAGTCGATCCTTTGGAATGGCGTAGTAAGTAAACATCAGTCCGATGATGACTAGAAATTTTTCCATTTTTGTCCTTCTCGTGCTTTGGGTAATAACACCCATCCTAAGCATTCCGTGTGCTGCCAACAAATCAATATCCCGCTCAATTTTCAGCAAAGTTTGAAGCAGAGTTAAACCAATTATCGAAGTCTTTAATGAATGAGAGGACGCAATGACGAACGAGCAGCAAGCGCTGGCAGAGATGCCAATCTGGTTAGTGATCCTCCTGTCTCTGGTCGGCGGTGTTTCGGGGGAGATGTGGAGGGCAGATAAGGACGGGGCGCGTGGCTGGGTATTATTGCGCAGGCTGGCACTTCGATCAGGTGCCTGCGTTGTCTGCGGGGTGTCGGCGATGATGTTGATGATCGCTGCTGGCATGTCGCTCTGGACGGCGGGCGCCTTGGGATGCCTGACGGCGATGGCCGGTGCGGATGTTGCTATCGGGTTGTACGAGCGCTGGGCCGCCAAGCGGTTGGGTTTTTGCGAGGTAGTAGCGCCAAAGGGTGAATCGGGACAGTGAGCGGCCAGGCCAAGCCTTCCAGCCCCTACAACTACCGCTGGCAACAAGCCCGCGAAGGCTTCCTACGCAAGCACCCCCCCTGTGCGCTCGCTGCCAGCGCCAGGGGATAGTAGAGCCGGCCTGTATCGTCGACCACATCATCCCGCACCGTGGTGACATGACGCTGTTTTGGGAACGTGCCAACTGGCAGTCGCTCTGTGGTCCTTGCCACAACTCGTACAAGCAGCGCCTGGAGAAGTCGGGCCGCGAGATCGGGTGCGACCAGGGCGGCAAACCGCTGGATCCTGGGCATCACTGGAACCGCTGATTTTGCACCAGAAACGTGCATTTTTAGGCCTTCCAGCGGGTAGGGGGGGCGGAAAAGTTTTTGGCAAAAACACTCTAGACCGATCGCCCCTCTCTCTGTGCAAAGCCGCGAAAAATGGGAAGGGGGGGTATCAATAGGTGGGGGTAAATAACGGATTAACAGGAGGTTTGTATGGCTGGAAACGGAAACTCTGGGAGGCCAGCAAAGCCAGCTGTGTTGCATTTGCTGGACGGTAACAAAGGCAAAAAAGCCTTCGGTGCGTTGATGGATGACCTTACCTCTCCGTCTGTTCCGGTTCAGGCCCCGCCGATGCCTGACTGTTTGACCGACGACGCCGTAGCGGAATGGGAGCGCCTGGTTCCTGACCTGATCCTGCTGGGGCTGATTTCCAAACTGGACATGATGGCGCTGGCCACCTACTGCGAAGCGGTCGCGGATTGGAAGCGATTCCGGCGCCGCATCGCTGATGCCAACGCAAGCCAGGAGGGTGCTGCCGACAAAGGTGACATCCAGGTGTTCAAAACCGGCGCCACTCAAATCTCCGTCTGGCGCCAGTTGGCGAACGATGCCGAGAAACGTGCAAACGCTGCGGGTGCAATGTTCGGGTTCTCGCCTATGGCGCGACGCAACCTGAAGGTGGCACCTCCACAAGGTGACCTCTTCCCTAATGAACAACGAGACGCCGCCAACAAGTACTTCTCCTGAGGATGACCGCGTTACCGCGTTCGCTCGTGCGGTGAAGGCCAAGCAGATTGTCGCGGGACCGGATGTGCGCAACGCCGCCCGGCGACACCTGCGTGACCTGCGCACCGGGCACAAGCGTGGTCTGTATTGGGATCTGGAAGCGGCCAACCGCGCCATCGGCTTTTTTGAAGACGTGCTGTTCCTCAACGGCGGCGATTATGAGGGGCTGAATTTCATCCTCGCGCCGTGGCAAGCCTTCGTTGTGGGCAGCCTGTTCGGTTGGAAAACCGAAGACGGCTTTCGCCGGTTCCGGATTGCGTACATCGAAACAGGGAAGGGCAGTGGTAAGTCACCCCTGGCGGCTGGCATCGGACTGTACGGGCTGGTCGCGGATGGCGAAGCCCGCGCCGAGGTGTACGCCGCCGCCACGAAAAAGGATCAGGCCATGGTCCTGTTCCGCGATGCCGTGGCCATGGTCGACCTGTCGAAACACCTGGGCTCGCGGCTGCACCAGTCCGGTACCGGCGACAAGGTATGGAACCTGTACTACCCGAACACCCGATCGTTCTTCAAACCGATCAGCGCCGACGATGGCCAGTCCGGCCCGCGTCCACACATGGCGCTGCTCGATGAGATCCACGAACACAAAACCGCCACTGTCGTGAACATGATGCGCGCCGGTACCAAGCACCGGAAGCAAGCGCTGATTGTGATGATCACCAACAGCGGCTCGGACAAGAACAGCGTTTGCTGGGAGCACCATGAGCTGGGCTCGCGGATCTGCGCCGGCAAAGAAGAAAACGACAGCTTCTTCGCTTTCATCTGCAGCCTGGACAAAGGTGATGACCCGTTTCTGAGTGAAGACTGCTGGGCCAAGGTCAACCCGAGCCTGGATTTCAAGCTGGAAGGGCAGGCCGATGGCATTCCCGGTCGCAAGTACTTACGCGAACAGGTCGCCGAAGCCCGTGGCATGCCGTCGAAAGAGGCGGTGGTCCGGCGGCTCAACTTCTGCGAATGGACCCAGGCCACCACGGCTTGGATCTCGTGGGATGTCTGGAGCCAGGCCCAGGAGCGGGTGCCGATGTCGATGCTGCGCAACCGCACCTGCGTTGCCGGCCTCGACCTGGCCAGCACCACGGACCTGACTGCGTTCGTCATCCTGTTCTACCCGACGTATGAGGATCCGCACTGGCGTTTGTTGCCGTATTTCTGGATCCCGAACTTTGAGTTGGATGAGCGTGAGAAGCGCGACAAGGTGCCGTACAAGGCCTGGATCAAGTCGCGGGATCTCGAAACCACACCCGGCCGGGCCATCAGCAAGCTCTTTGTGCTGCGCCGTCTGGTGACTATCTGCGAGTACTTCGGTGTGCGCAAGATCGCCTATGACCGCTGGCGCATCGAGGACTTGAAACAACTGATGGATGAACACGACATCGCGTTGCCGGAAATGGCGCCCTTCGGTCAGGGTTACAAGGACATGGGCCCGGCCGTGGATGAGTTTGAGCGGCGTCTGCTGGGCCTGGCCCAGGCGAAAGCCACCACCATTGATCCTGATGTTGAGGATGCGGAGATCATCGCTGAAAGCACGGTCGAGACCCTGCGCCACGATGGCAACCCGGTGATGACCTGGTGCGCCGGTAACGCCGTGGTCACCGCTGACCCGGCCAACAACCGCAAGGTCGACAAGGCTAAGGCCATTGGCCGAATCGACGGCATCGTCGGCGCCGTCATGTCGGTGGGCATCAGCAACTCGGTGTCGGCCAGCGACAGCGGAAAATCCATCTACGACCAAGGGGTTGGCATTTGAAACTTATCACCTGGGCCTCTTGGCTCGCCGGCTTGCTGGGCTTTGGCCTGTTGATCGCCGGCATCGCGCTGATCCATGTTCCCGCCGCGTTCATCGTTGCGGGCATTGGCTTGTTGGGCTGGGCGTACATTGCTGATAGAGCAGCCGCCTCCATGAGCCGTAAACCCTCGCCGGAAGGTGGTTGATCATGTTCTTCAGCAACCTGCGTGGCGCTGACCAAGGGCTGGTGACCAATGACGGCACTGGCCTGTGGAGCAGCATGATCGGTCGGAGCAGGTCGGCCGCCGGGGTCAAGGTCACGCCCGACAGCGCCTTGGCAATCACGGTCTTGCAAAACTGCGTCACGCTGCTGGCCGAGAGCGTGGCCCAACTGCCTCTTGAGATGTACCGCCGCCTGGGCGATGGCAAGCGCGAGTCAGCGTCGAATCACCCGCTGTATGACGTGTTGCGGTACCAGCCGAACCCCTGGCAGACGCCTTATGAGTACCGCGAGTGCAGTCAGCTCGCATGCGGCCTACGCGGCAATGCCTACAGCTTCATCGAGCGTCACGACGATGGATCGGTGAAGGCGCTGTATCCGATGCACAACGACAAGGTGACGGTGCTCAAAGGCCCGGATCTCCTGCCGTATTACCGCGTGGGCGGCCATGACCCGTTGCCCATGCGCCTGGTGCATCACGTGCGCTGGCACACGAAAAACCATTACACCGGCATGTCGCCCATTGAGTTACACGCCGATGCGGTGGGCCTGGCCCAGGCCGTCCGGCATTACGCGAGCAAGTCATTTGCCAACGGCACGGCGGTCAGTGGCGTGATCGAGCGGCCGAAAGAATCGGTGGCGATCAAGGACGAAAGCAGCATCCAGCGCATCGTTGACCAGTGGGGCGAGAAGTTCTCCGGCGTCGACAACGCGAAAAAGGTCGCGATGCTCCAAGAGGGTATGACCTTTAAGCCGCTGTCGATGAGCAACGTCGATGCCGAGCTGCTGGGCATTCTCAAGATTACCGGCACCGACCTGGCCAGAATCTACAAGATCCCGCCGCACATGATTAACGATCTGGAAAAGGCCAGCTACAACAGCCTGGAACAGTTGCTGATCCAGTACGTGATCTTTGCCCTGATGCCCTGGGTCAAGCGCCACGAAGAAGCAATGATGCGTGACTTCCTGCTGCCTGGGGAGCGCCGTCAATACTTCATCGAGTTCAACCTTTCAGGGTTACTGCGTGGCGACCAGAAGAGTCGCTACGACTCCTACGCCGTTGGCCGTCAGTGGGGCTGGCTGTCAATCAACGACATCCGCCGGCTGGAAAACATGCCTCCGGTGGCCAATGGCGATATTTACCTGCAGCCGCTGAACATGACTGACGTCGCCAACGAGCTGCCCAATATGCACAACCCCAACGTCCGCGCACAGCTGGAGCAGCAGCGCGACGACATCGTGAGGATGCTTGCCGCATGAAACGACACCTCAGGGCTGCCAGCCTGCTGTTCAATCAGCCGCTGCTAGTCACCCCGGACATGCTCGACTTGGGCATGCGCTGGGCCAACAACACAATGAGCCTGAACATCGTCAATCTGGATATGGGCGCACTGTCCGGCATGTCTGCCGAACCCAAGCTGTTCTATGACGATGATGACTACGAACGCCGAGTGATTGAGCGGGAAGAGCAACGCCGGGCGGCCATTGGGCAAACCGGTGTAGAAGTGATCCCCGTCTCTGGCGTACTGGTCAGTCGCGGCAGCCACCTGGCTGCTTGTGAAACCATGACCAGCTACGAAGATTTGCGGCGAATGATCAACACAGCGGTGGCCGATCCGATGGTCGAGCATATCGTGCTCGATATCGACAGCCCGGGCGGCAGCGCGGTCGGGGCCTTTGAGTTGGCCGCCGATATCCGTGCGGCCACCCAGATCAAGCCCATTACCGGCTTGGTCAACTTCATGGCTTACTCCGGCGGCTACCTGTTGGCGGCGGCATGCACGGAAGTGGTGGTTAGCCTCACATCAGGTGTCGGCTCCATTGGCGTTATCGCCAGTCACATGGACCGTTCCCGCATGTTGGAAGGGGCGGGAGTGAAAGTGACCACTGTGTATGCAGGGGCTCACAAGAATGACATGAGCCCCGATGAGCCGCTCACCGATCAGTCGCTGCAGGTGCTCAACACGTTGGTGCAGGAGAGTTATCAGCTCTTTACCAGCCATGTCGCCGAGTATCGGAACCGTGATGTGGCCGACATCATCGCCACCGAAGCGGCCTGCTACCGAGGTCCGGCCGCGCTCGCTGCTGGTCTTGCGGATCGCTTGCAAACACCGCAGCTCACCGTGGACAACCTGTCCCGCGCCGTCGCGGCCAGCCGCACCCAACGCCAGAGCAGTGTGCAGGCCCGCCAACGCATCAGCGTCCAGGCCGCCGCCATGAACATCCAGGCGCAGCTCTAACACCGACACACTCTGACCGCGTTCGCGGCAGTGATACCGACCGCCCAAGTGGCGGTTTTTTAATGCCCAGGAGGCAGCATGTCCTTAGTAACCCAACTGCGTAGCGAACGCGCCCAGCTCAATGGACAGATCCAGGCCCTGGCCCAGATCGAGGCCGGTGGCGGCTCTCTCACCGCCGAGCAGCTCGGCCAATTCACTCAGCTCAGTGCTGACTTCAACAGCCTCGGTGACAAGATCGCCCGGGCCGAATCCGCCGAGCGTGCAGCGGCCAGTGCGGCAGTAGAGGTTGATGTCAGTGCCCAGGGTATTACCGGCCCACCCAAAACCCATATCAGCGGCCCATATGCCGCCAAGCCAGTGCTCGGCGCTAACATGGCGCAAATGGTTCGCGTACTGGCAGCCACCCGTGGCGACCAACATGCGGCAGCCAAGATGGCCCACGACGCAGGCATGAACCCGGAAATTGCCATGGCCCTCAGCACCGTTACACCGGGGGCCGGTGGTGTACTGGTGCCCCAGGGTTTTTCCTCGGAGGTCATTGAACTGTTGCGACCCAAATCGGTGGTGCGCAACCTGGGTGCTGTGTCGCTGCCGCTGCACAACGGCAACCTGACCATTCCGCGCATCAAGGGCGGGGCGGTGGTGGGCTACATTGGTAGCGACGATGATATGCCGACCGCCGGTATGCAGTTCGACGATTTGAAACTGTCGTCGAAAAAAACTCGCTGCCCTGGTGCCGATCAGCAATGACCTGCTCAGTTACTCCGGGGTCAACCCGAACGTAGACCGCATGGTGGTCAACGACTTGACCAGCTCTGTCGCCACTGCCGAGGACTTGTCGTTCATTCGTGGGGCGGGCACCGGCAACCTGCCGAAGGGCCTGCGCTTCTGGGCCCCGGCCTTCAACGTGTTTGCGGCGCCGGCCGAGATGACCTTGGCGGCGGTCGAGTTGGCATTGTCCGCGCTGATCCTGCGCTTGGAGAATGCCAACTCCAACATGATCGCCCCAGGTTTCATCATGGCGCCACGTACCAAGCGCTGGTTGGCTGCACTGCGCGACGGTAACGGCGCCAAGGCGTATCCCGAGCTGGACCTGAACATGCTCAAGAGCTTTCCGGTCGGTACCACCACTCAGGTGCCTATCAACCTGGGCACTGATGGCGATGAATCGGAGATCCACTTTGCGGACTTCGGCGATTGCTTCATCGGCGAAGACGACGCCATGGTCATCGATTTCAGCAAGGAAGCCACCTACAAGGACTCCAGCGGCAATATGGTCAGCGCGTTCCAGCGCGACCAAACGCTGGTGCGTGTTATCGCCAAGCATGACTTCGGGCCGCGCCACGTCGAGTCGGTGGCGGTGATGACCGGCGTTAAATGGGGCGCCACGCTCTAACACACCTTGGCCTGGGGAACCGGGCCAATCCTTCATTGTTGTTTAGAGGTTTACTCCCCATGACCAAAGCAATCGTTGCTCTGATAATTGTCCTGTTCACGAAAAACTGGCGGGCTTACGCCGCTGGCGAAACCGCTGGTTTTGACGAGGCAACAGCCGAATCGTTGATCGAGGGCGGATACGCGGTCGAGTACGACGCCGATGCGCAGGCCAATGCGAAAAAGACCAAGGCCGTCGCTCCCGCGCCGAAACCACCGGCTGCAAAAGCAAAGAAACAGACCAAGGCCCCCGAGGTGGCCAAGTCTACAGTGGTGGATCCCGAAAACCCTCCTGCAGACGATACTGATCTGCTCGAAGATGAAGAAAATCCGCCGCCTGCGGATGAAGTGCAGCAGGATGAGCCTGAAGAAGAGAAACCCTAGCCATGTCTCTGCTGCTCGCCCATACGGGCCCCGAGCCCCTGACCTACGAGGATGTGGTGATCCAGTGCCACCTCGACCCTGATGATGAGGACACAGCCGAGCGCGATCTGATCGAGCGAATCATCATCCCGGCGGCACGCGGGCTGGTCGAGCGGACCACGGGTGCGGCGATCCGCAAGGGGCGCTACCGCGATCACTTGCCGGTGATTCCGGCCAGCAACGTGTTTGCAATCACCACGGGCCAGGCTTATGAGCTGGAAAGCATCGTCCTGGGCGTTACACCGGGGGCACCGGCATTGGATGCTGCGCTTTGCTACCTGGTCAACATCGGCAAGGAATCGCTGCTTTACACCCAGCAAGGTCAACCGTGGCGAGATGTGGCGGGTAGCAGCCCCCAAGGGATGATGGTCACCTACCTTGCAGGCATCGATATCGACCAGCACCCCTCGGTACGCCATTACCTGTTGCTGGCTGCTGCCTGGGCTTATCGGCACCGTGAGTTGCTGTCCATTGGGCAGACGCTCCACGAATTGCCGGAACGTTATCTGCTGACACTGGTGGATGGCATCACCGTTCCGCCGAGGATCTGACATGGCGATTCGTGAACCAGGTGCCGGTGAACTGAACCGGCGGGTGAGGGTGCGGCGCCGTGCAGACCTGCCAGCCGCTGATATGGGGCTGGACTCGGTGTTCTCCGAGCGAAAGGTGCGCTGGGCCAGGATCGAGCCGGTTGGCACGGCGGTGTATGCAGAGGGTGTACAGACCGAAAACAAGCTCACTCACCGCATCACCTTGCGGTTCCTGAAGGGTGTCACCGATGCCCATGAAGTGGTGCATGGAAGCACCATCTACCGGGTCAAACGCAGTGCTGACATGAACGGCACCCACCGCTTCACCATGTTGGAAGTTGAGGAACAGGGTGAGTCCCTGGCGGGAGACAGCATCTATGGCTAACTCAGTGGGAGTGGACGGATACATTCATATCGAGGGCTTCGAGAAGTTCGAGCGCGAAGCCTTCGACAAGAAAAAGATCCGCGCCGCCATGCGCAAGGTCGGCAAGCTGGTACGGCAGAAAGCCCAGATGAACGTCGGTCTGGCCCGTGGACAGGACAGTTACCCGGTCAATCGAAGTGGAGCGCTACAGGACTCCATCAACTTCAAGCTTTCCCGCTCGGGGTTTCTGGTAAAGGTCGCGCCGTACTTGACCTCCGCTATGGGTAAGGAGTTTTACCCGGCCTATCTGCATTTCGGGGTCAGGCAGGGTAATGCCCTCAAACCATTAGCGGCCGGCGCGGGTCGGGGCAAGAGCAATCGCCGCGCGCGCGGGGAGCGGTCCAAGCATGTGGCGGCTCGCAAGGCAAACGGATGGCGGATTGAACCTCGGGCGAATTACATGAGCGATGCGCTGCAGGATGCTGGCTCGGATGTGCGGGCGATTCTGTCCAGGGCATTTGCTGATGCGCTTGGATAGACGGTTCTTACCCTCTCAAAAACTCGCCTTGGCGAGTTTTTTTATTCTTGGATTTTGCCGATGAAGGTCACCCCGATAGTTGCGCACTTGCGCGAGTACTGCCCCAGCTTCGCCCAGCGCGTGGCGGGCGGGATTGATTTTGAGGCCGTTGCTGCGAGTGCAAAACTGAGTCGGCCTTCGGCTTATGTGATTCCAATCGGAGACAAGGCCGGGAACAACGATATCCAAACGGGTGTACGGCAGGACATCAGCGACAAGTTCGATGTAGTGCTGGTCCTCGACACTCAGGATGAGCGCGGCCAGGAAGCTGCGGACCTGGTGCATGTGTTCCGTGCCGAGTTGTGGCGGGCGTTGATCGGCTGGAAACCCGGGCCTGAATACGACCTGATCGAGTACGAAGGCGGCGAACTGATCTCGATCAACCGCAATCGCACCATCTACCGCTTCACCTTCGCCTCGGACTTCCAGTTGGGGCGTAACAGCTCCGATCAGCCCGCTGAGACCTGGCACGAGTACGAGCTTGACGGCCTGCCACCGTTTACCGGCATGACCATCGACATGGACTGCATCGACCCGGCAGACCCCAACTTGCAATCCCCCGGCCCGGATGGGCGTATCGAAGTGAAATTCTCAGGAGATGTAACACCATGAGCAAGCGCATCACCGTGGTGCCGGCCGATGGCCGGGCCGTACCTGATCCTGAGGCGGGCGACCTGTTGCCGGCTGCGGGGCGGGAAGTTCCAGACAACGCCTGGTGGCGCCGCCGTCTGGCGGATGGCGACGTGACAACCAAGGCTGCGAAAGCGGCGAAACAAGAGGGGGCTAAATAATGTCCATCGGATTCAGCAATATCCCGGCCGATCTGCGTGTTCCGTTGTTTTATGCGGAGATGGACAACTCGGCGGCCAACAGTGCGTCGTCGACCATGCGCCGGCTGATTGTCGGTCAGGTCAATGAGGGGGCCGATAGTGCCGACGTTGGCTCCCTGGTGTTGGTGCCCAGTTTGGCCCTGGCCAAGACCATTGGCGGTCAAGGTTCGATGCTGGCGGCGATGTACGAGGCCTGGCGCAAGGTTGATCCTGTGGGTGAAGTCTGGTGTTTGCCGTTGCAGGGGGCCGAAGGCGCAGCAGCCAAGGCCACCGTTACACTGACCGGCGCTGCCACGGAGGCAGGTTTGCTGACCCTGTATGTCGCGGGCGTTCGGGTCCAGACAACGATTACCAGTGCCGCAACCGCGACGCAGGCGGCGGCTGCCTTAGCTGTGCGAATCAACGCGACCCCAGATTTGCCTGTCACCGCTGCGGCGGCCGAGGCGGTTGTCACCCTGACCTGTAAATGGAAGGGCGAGAGCGGCAATGACATCAGCTTGCAGCTAAATCGTCTCGGCAAAACCAATGGTGAGGCAGTGCCTGCTGGCTTGACTGCAGTAGTTACCCCTATGGCCACTGGTACGGGGGCCCCCGATCAGGTAGCGGCGCTTGCTGCCATGGGCGACGAACCTTTCGAGTTCATCTGCATGCCCTGGTCCGACACCACCAGCCTCAACGCCTGGAAGGCAGCGATGGACGACAGCGTGGGCCGCTGGAGCTGGGCCAAGCAGTTGTTCGGCCACGTCTACAATGCCAAACGTGGCACCCTCGGTACGCTGGTGGCGGCGGGCCAGGTGCGCAATGACCAGCACATGACCATCCAGGCCATGGAGGCGGGTGTGCCGCAACCGTTCTGGGTACAGGCTGCATCGTTGGCTGCGCGTACGGCGGTTTTTATCTCGGCCGATCCTAGTCGCCCGACCCAGAGCGGCAGTATGCCGGGCCTGGATCCTGCACCGGCCAGTGAGCGTTTCACGTTGACCGAGCGCCAATCGTTGCTCAGTTACGGTATGGCAACGGCGTACTTTGAGGGCGGTTACGTTCGCATCCAGCGGTCGATCACCACCTACCAGAAGAACGCCTATGGGCAGCCGGACAACTCCTATCTGGACAGCGAGACGATGCATCAGTCGGCGTTTATCATTCGCCGGCTCCAAGGTGTGATCACCAGCAAGTACGGCCGCCACAAACTGGCGAACGACGGTACCCGCTTCGGTGCTGGGGCGCCCATCGTGACGCCGAGCACTATTCGTGGCGAACTGATTGCCCAGTACGCCAAGTTGGAGCTGGAAGGGCATGTGGAGAACTCCGAACTGTTCGCCCAGCACCTGATTGTCGAGCGTGATGGCAAGGACCCTAGCCGGGTCAACGTGCTTTTTCCGCCGGACTATATCAACGGCTTGCGTGTCTTCGCGCTGCTCAACCAGTTCCGCCTGCAGTATGACGCTGCGGCGTAACGTTGCCCCTGAACACCAGGCCCGCCCAGCGCGGGCGTTTTTATGCGCGGAGATAAACCATGGGACAAAAAGTAGCGGGTACCGCCTACGTCAAAGTAGACGGCTCCCAGTTGACTATCAACGGTGGCGCCGAGGCCCCGCTGATGGAGGTAAAGCGTGAGACGGTGGTGCCTGGATACTACAAGGAAGAAGACGTGGCCCCTTGGGTCAAGTTCACGGCGGTGCACACGTCGGACCTGGATATCAAGAAGCTGGTCAATGGCACGGATATGACGGTGACCGTCGAGTTCAAGAACGGCAAGGTCTACGTGCTGGCTGGTGCCTACCTGGTGGACGAGCCCAGCTCCAAGGGCGACGACGGCAGCATTGAGCTGCAATTCGATGGGATCAAGGGGACGTGGCAATGAGTGAGTCGATCAAGCTGAGCGGGCCAATTGATGCCCATGGCGAGCAACTGAGCGAACTGACCCTGCGCCGGCCGACGGTGCAGGAGGTACGGGCGATTAAGGCCATGCCGTACAAAGTCGGTAAGGATGAAGAGGTTACGCTCGATACGGATGTTGCAGCCAAGTACATCGCCGTTTGCGCGGGCATTCCACCTTCCTCAGTCAACCAGCTGGACCTCGCTGACTTCAATACCCTGTGCTGGGAAGTGGCCGGTTTTTTCATGAAGTCGGCGTCACCTCAGCCGAAGACCTGATTGCCGTCAGTTACGACCTGGCCTGGTACTGGAGGGTCGACCCTGAAGTGATGATGTCCAGATCGTTGGACCTCATCATCGAGTCGCAGGAACAGGCGCTGCGAATCAATGCACACCGGCAGGAACCGTAATGGCGGATAAATTTCAGCTCAAGGCGTTAATCACTGGCGTCGACAAGTTGTCGCCAAAATTAGCCGGCATCCAGAAAAATGTTGGTTCGTTCAGGAAAAACCTCGAAAAGACGGGTCTTGGGAAAATTGGTATCCAAGATCTGGTGACCGGCGGGGCTATGGCTGCGCCGTTTGCTGTCGGGGTCAAATCGGCAATCGCTTTTGAGTCCGAGATGGCTAACGTCAACAAGGTCGTTGACTTCAAAACCCCAGAGCAATTCAAGCAGATGGGGGAGGACATCACCCGCATGTCCGAAGTTCTGCCCATGGCGGCGGGTGATATCGCCAAGATTGTCGCGGCTGGTGGCCAGGCGGGGTTCGCGCAAAACGAGCTGCTGGGCTTCGCTGAAGCGGCGCTCAAAATGGGCGTTGCCTTTGACCAGACCGCCGATCAAAGCGGCGACATGATGGCCACATGGCGCACGTCCTTCAAAATGACTCAGGGCGATGTGATCGGCCTTGCCGATCGCATCAACTATCTGGGCAACACCGGTCCGGCGAATACCAAGAAAATCTCCGATATTGTCACCCGGATCGGCCCTCTCGGTGAGGTGGCCGGCCTCGCTTCGGGGCAGATTGCGGCGTTGGGCGCGACGATGGCCGGTGTGGGTGTGGAACAGGAAGTGGCGGCCACCGGCATCAAGAACTTTATGTTGGCGATGACTAAGGGATCTTCGGCCACCAAGGCTCAGTCGCAAGCGTTCAAGGCGATCCGCCTGGATTCCAAGGAAGTCGCCAAGTCGATGCAGACAGATGCGCAGGGCACGATCCTGAACATCCTTGAGCGGATCGGCAAGGTTGACGCCGCATCGCGGGTGGGGTTGTTAACGCAACTGTTCGGGTCGGAGTCGGTGACCTCAATTGCCTCGCTGCTCACCAACCTCGACTTGCTCAAGGGCAACTTGAACAAGGTCGGTGATGCATCCCTGTATGCGGGCTCAATGGAGAAAGAGTACGCGGCCCGTGCAGCGACCACCGAAAACAACCTAGGGTTGCTGCGCAATGCAACCAGCAACGTGTCGAAGGCCATTGGTAATGCTCTGTTGCCTGCGGTCAACGCGGTGGTGGATGTGGTGCGGCCTATGGTGGTGCAGTTTGGCAAGCTGATCGAAGCCAACCCGGATGTGGTCCGTGGTGTGGCGGCAGCGGGTATTGCGTTTACGGCGCTGCGCCTTGGTATCGTTACGACCATCGTCGCCACCAAGCTCTTGTCGTTTGCTATGAAGGCCAATCCAATCGGCATCGCCGCGACGGCGATCGCTCTTGCTGCCGGGTTGATCGTTACGAACTGGTCGGCCCTTGCTCCATACTTTAGTGCCATGTGGGCCAAGATCCGGGGCCCCACACTGGCGGTCTGGGAGCTGCTCAAGGCCTTTGCCGCGTACACGCCCATAGGCTTGATCGTCGCCAACTGGGAGCCCCTTACGGGATTCTTCAAAGCGCTGTGGGGTGTTGTTGTGGCGCTCTCGACGCCGGTGATGGACTTCCTAAAAGTGATATTTGATTGGTCGCCGCTAGGGCTAATCGTCAAGAACTGGGAGCCTATCAGCGCTTGGTTCAGGAGCCTCTGGGATGAGCTTCGGCCCATCATCGAACCGATGATGAAATTCTTCGGAGGAGGCGAGGGCGGTGATGGCCTGATCAAAACCGCCACTGCAAAGGCGAATGACTTCGCCGAAGCGCAGCGGATCCGCAACGCAGGTGAGGGCGGTGGTACTGGAGAGTTTCTCAAGGCCAATGCCGCGCAGGTCGTCCGGAATCAACAGACGTTTCGCAACGTCACGCAGGGCGGTGCTGATGTGTCGCAGTTGCTACGTCGGCCCGACCAGTCGCCGCCGGTCAACCTGTTGGCGGCCAGCAACTCCGGCTCTTTGCTGACTCGACCTGGAACACTGGCTGCGCCCGGCAGCGTCCCGCAGCAGGCAGCCCAAAACAATCGCGCCCAACTCACAGGCGAGATGAACATCCGCTTCAGCAACGCCCCGCCCGGGTTACGGGTGGATCCACCGAAAACCAATCAGCCCGGACTGAGCGTCAAGCCCAGCGTGGGCTATCGCACACTGGGCTCTGGAGGAACGCAGTGACAAAGACCTGGCGCGACGACTTGTTGCCTGCATCCTTCAGGGGAATCAAGTTCCTGATCGAGCAGGCAACGGTCCCGGTTGGCCGCAAAGGCCAGTTGCATGAGTACCCCCAGCGCGATGAGCCGTTCTTCGAATCGCTGGGTAAGCAATCCCAGGTGCACAGGGTGAGCGCCTTCGTAATCGGCGCCGACTGTTTTGAGCGCCGTGACAAGCTGCTGGAAGCGCTGGAGAAGGAAGGCCCCGGCGAGCTGGTCCACCCGTGGTTGGGCCGGATGCAGGTCGATGTGGGCGAGTGTGACCTTTCCCATAGTCGGCCCGAAGGTGGCATGGCGCGGTTGGAGCTGACGTTCTACCCCAGCAAGCCGCGCAAGTTTCCCGCCGGCACAGCGAACACCCAGCAGCAAGTGGTCAAGTCGTCGGAGACGCTGCTGCAATCGGCGCTGCGCCGTTACAAGGCGGCGATGGCGCTGGTGGACAAGGCACGGATCAACATGATCGGCCTGCGCAATGGATTGTCGAATGTCTACGCGATCATCCAGCGGCAATTCACGCCGTTCCTGGGGCTGTTCACCAACCTCAGCGGGTTTATCCAGTCGCTGGTGAACTCTCCATCGGCGTTGAGTGCGTTGTTTTCCAGCTACTTCAGCGACTTCTCCACGTCGGGGCTGTTCCGCACTGGCGTCAGTCGCTCCAGCAGCTCCAGCGGGCAGGGTACGAGCGGAGCCGGCATGGTGACTGCGCCGAGCTACCGCAACTCGGTCGCGGTGGCTTCGCAGCACGCCGAGGCAGTGACCAGTATCAATACAGTCCAACAGGCCGGTGGGGTGGACACCACCGACGCAGCCCAGGCGGTGGCAGATCTGGTACAGGATGCACTGCTGGTACAGGTGGCCTTGATCATCAGCGAAATGCCGGTGGCCACCCAGCCAGTGACGGTGGAGTCCACGCCGTCGATTGACCACCAGGCGGTGCAGCCGGTCGAGCGGCCCGAAGTGCCGGTAGCTGATGATGTGATCGAGCTGCGTGACGCCTTGAGTGAGGCCATCTGGGAAGCCTCTCTCAAAGCCGACCCGGAGCACTACCAGGCGCTCAACACGCTGCGCCAGGCGCTGGTCAAGCACCTGACCGCCGTAGCGGCCTCGGGCGTGCGACTGGTGGATATCACGCCGGCTGAAACCTTGCCGGCCCTGGTGTTGGCCTACCGCCGCTTCGGTGACGCCACGCGCGCCGGTGAGGTGGTTCAGCGCAATCGCATTCAACACCCAGGCTTTGTGCCGGCGGTACCGCTGAAAATCGCTCAGGAGTAACCCATGCTTGATACCGCGAATGCCGTCAGCCTGACCGTTGACGGCCTGGATTATGGCGGCTGGAAATCGGTGTCGATATCGGCGGGCCTAGAACGTCAGGCCCGTGACTTCAATCTGTCGATCACATGGCGCTGGCCAGGGCAGGCGGTTTCGATCCCCATCCGCCAGGGTGCCAAATGCATGGTGCGTATTGGTGGGGATCTGATTCTCACCGGTTGGGTGTTCGCCACGCCGATCAGCTACGACGATAAACAAATCACTTTGTCGATCTCCGGTCGGTCCCTGACCGCTGACCTGGTGGACTGCGCAGCCGTGAACAAGCCTGGGCAGTGGAAAAACCAGGGCGTCCTCAGCATCGTCAAGGCACTGGCGGCGCCTTACGGGCTGGCCGTGCGCAGCGAGATTGCCGAAACCGGCAAGCTCTCGGATCACACCATCGAGCCAGGTGAGACCGCGTTTGAATCCATCGACCGGTTGTTGACTCTGTTTCGAGTGTTCTCCACCGACGATGCCAAGGGCATGGTGGTGTTGGCCAAGCCTGGAAGTGAGGGCAGGGCAGTGGACGCCCTGGAGCTGGGCAAGAACGTGTTGTCGGCCAATGCTGAACTGGACTTTTCCATGGTGTTTTCGGAATACCGGGTGTTGGGCCAGCGCAGCGGTACCGACGACGAATTCGGTGAGCAGGCCGCCGAGGTGGCGGCAACCGTCAGCGATGGCCGCACCACACGCAAGCGCGTGTTGATCATCCACGAAACTGGGCAAATGACCTCGACCCTGGCCCAGAGCCGGGCCAACTGGGAGCGTGGCCAGCGGATGGGCAAGGCGCTGGCCACCACCTACAAAGTGCAGGGTTGGCGGCAATCGAACGGTGCGCTTTGGCGTCACAACATGCTGGTGCGTGTTGTCGATCCGGTGATCGGCTTCGACCGCGACATGCTGATTGCCGAGGTCACCTATTCCCTGGGGCCCGAAGGCACGATCACCACCATGCTGGTGGGCCCGCCGGATGGTTTTGAGCCCGAGCCGCACGACCCGCACAAAAACAGAAAACTCAAGAAGGGCGGCAAGGCCGACAACTTCGAATACCTGCTGCCTGCTGATTGGAAACCCACCGAATGAGCCTACTCAACCGAATGCTGGTGCGCGGCACCGTGGTGCTGGTGGACTCAGCCAGAAAGCTGCAAGCCCTGCAGATGCGCCTCACTGCTGGGGAGGTCAAAGACGGCCTGGAACATTTTGAGCCTTATGGCTTCACCAGCAATCCGCTGACGGGTGCCGAGGGGATCGCCGCGTTCATCGGTGGTGACCGCTCCCACGGGGTGCTGCTGGTGGTGGCGGATCGTCGGTACCGGATTCAGGGTCTGGAGCCTGGGGAGGTGGCCATCTACACGGACGAAGGCGCCAAGATACATCTCAAGCGCGGGCGCATCATCGACATCGAGGCGGATGTCATCAACTTCAAAGCCGCTACGGCGGTGAACTTTGATACGCCGGCAATCACCCAGACCGGCACGATCACCTCAGATGGCGATCAGGTGGCCGGTGGCGTCAGTCAGATCAATCACCCGCACGGCGGGGTGCTGCGTGGCGGTGACCAGTCAGGGGCTCCGATAGGGGGTGGCGGATGATCGTCGAACCCAGTCTAGAGGCTTCACTGATTCGCGCTGTGGTGATCAGCCTGTTCACCTGGCGCCGCGCCGCGACCGATGACCCGGTGGACGACGATGAGCGCTTCGGCTGGTGGGGTGATAGCTATCCAACCATCGCCGACGACCGTATCGGCTCGCGGCTGTGGCTCCTGCGACGGGTGAAGCTCACTTCGGACACTCAGCGTGATGCCGAATTCTACGCACGGGAAGCGCTGCAATGGCTGCTCGATGATCAGCAGGTGCTGGAGGTCGAGGTGCTCACTGAACGCGCTAACAGTCACCGCCTCAACCTGCGCGTGATTCTCACGGTACCCAGCGGCGCCCGTCTGCAAATCAACTCAAGCCAACTTTGGCAGGTGATCTATGCCGTTTGATACTCCTTCGCTCCCGGTGCTGGTCAACCGTACCCAGAGTGACTTGGCCGGGGACGCGCTGCGACGCTCCGATGCGCAAGTGTTGTCGCGAGCATTGAGTGGCGCAGTCTATGGGCTGTATGGCTACTTGGACTGGATTGCCGAACAGATCTTGCCCGACACAGCGGATGAAGAAACTTTGGAGCGCATTGCCAGCCTGCGCTTGAGTCAACCGCGTAAGGCAGCCCAGGCGGCAGAAGGTACTGCCAGCTTCACGGCTGCCGCTGGCCGGGTGGTGGATGTCGATACGGTGATGCAATCGAATGACGGCCGGGCCTATCGCGTTACCGAAAGCGTGCCAACGGTCGCGGGTACCAATACCGCCAAGCTGGAAGCGTTGGATGCGGGCACGCTGGGCAACATCGAATCCGGTACGGTATTGACGTTAATTCAGCCCGTCGAGGGGCTTGCCAGCACCTTCACGGTGTTGGCCCCTGGGTTAATCGGCGGTATCGCCCAGGAAAGCGTCGAGTCGCTACGTGCGCGGGTGGTGCGATCGTATCGCGTGATACCCCGCGGCGGCTCGGCGGACGACTACGAAACCTGGGCATTGGAGGTGCCCGGTGTAACTCGCGCCTGGTGCCGACGAAACTTCCTAGGGCCTGGTACCGTCGGGCTGTTTGTCATGAGCGACGAAGACGCCAATCCGATCCCCGATGCCGCGCAGCTCGCGGAGGTGAAGGCCTATATCGAGCCGTTGCGGCCCGTCACAGCCGAGCTGTACGTGCTTGCCCCGGTGCAGGTGCCGGTGGTGTACCAGATTCGCCTTACGCCAGACACCAGTGCCGTTCGTGCGGCTGTCGCAGTGCAGCTGCAGGACCTGCACAGCCGTGAGGCAGGGTTGGGCGATAAGTTGCTGATCAGCCACATTCGCGAATCGATCAGCAGCGCCGTCGGGGAGACCGATCATGAGCTGGTAGCGCCAACGACTGACGTTGCAGCCGCCAGCAATCAACTGCTGACTTTCGGGGGTTGCCTATGGCTGGATTAAGGACCGCCGAGCAATACCGTGCCCAACTGCAAGCACTGCTACCCGCTGGTCCTGCATGGGATCCGGAGCTGGTCCCCGAGGTCCGGCTGATTCTATCGGGGGTATCGCTGGAGTTTGCAAGGCTGGAGGGCAGGGCGTCGGACATGCTCAATGAGATGGACCTGGGTGGTGTGAGCGAGTTGGTGCCCGACTGGGAAAAGGTAATGGGTCTGCCAGACGAATGCCTGGGTCCGAATCCAGCGTTTGAGGATCGGCGCCTGGCGGTTCGCCGGCGTTTGGTGGAGGTCGGTGGACAGAGCCGTGCGTACTTCATTGAGATCGCCGTTAGCCAGGGATACCCCGGCGCAACTATCACTGAATATCGAGCGCCCCGTATGGGGCGTTCTCGTTTTGGCGCTGCGCACTTCGGAACCTGGGGTGCCCAGTTTATTTGGGTGCTGAACACCGGTGGGCGTCAGCGTGCAGGCCGACGATTCGGCGCGAGCTTCTGGGGGGAGCGGTTCGGTACCAATCCAGGTGACGCGCTTGAGTGCCTGATCCGTAGGCCGGCGCCGGCGCACACCGTTGTGCATATCAATTACGACTGAGGGGTAAAACCGTGGATTTTCCGAAAAGTGTGCCCAGCGTTGGGTTGGTAGATGGCAAATTTATTGATGAGGACGCTCTGTCAGGCACTCCTGGATCGCTCATCCCTTCTGCGTGGGGCAACGCAGTTACTTTAGAAATTTTAAATGTACTCCAGGCGGCAGGTCTGGTTCCAGACGAGGATGACAACGCCCAGCTCTTGGCCGCTATTTCGAGTCTTGTCGAGGGCGTGGCGCTTGAGTTTGCCAGCCAGGCGGAGGCGGTGGGTGGAGTGAACGAGGTTAAAGTGATGAGTCCACTTCGCGTGGCTCAGGCAATAACTGCTGCGTTGACAGCGGCAACGGAGTCCGCTTATGGACTTGTAAGGATTGCAACGCAGGCACAGACGAACACAGGTGCAGCGGATGATGTGGTTATCACCCCCAAAGAAACTGGCCGCGTTTGTCTCTAATTCTTTGACTTCCGCAACAGAATCGGCTCACGGACTTGTGAGGATTGCAACGCAGGCACAGACGAACACAGGTGCAGCGGATGATGTGGTTATCACCCCAAAGAAACTGGCCGCGTTTGTCTCTAATTCTTTGACTTCCGCAACAGAATCGGCTCACGGACTTGTGAGGATTGCAACGCAGGCACAGACGAACACAGGTGCAGCGGATGATGTGGTTATCACCCCAAAGAAACTGGCCGCGTTTGTCTCTAATTCTTTGACTTCCGCAACAGAATCGGCTCACGGACTTGTAAGGATTGCAACGCAGGCACAGACGAACACAGGTGCAGCGGATGATGTGGTTATCACCCCAAAGAAACTGGCCGCGTATGTAGCATCCAAAAGCAACCTTATCGGTATCCAAGGCTCTTTTAAGAACCTTGCATTGTCTTCTGGCGGGTCTGACCGTTATGTGTCGGCGGCTATTGATGAGTTGTTGGTGGAAGATACTAGTGGCTTTTTCCTAAAGCTGAGTAACATCTCTCTGACGATAGATACGACAGCATACGGCGCCAATGGCCTGGACTCTGGTTCGGCCACGGCGTCTACGTGGTATAGCATTTGGGCCATTAGTAATGCGACAGGGAGTGTCGTGGCAGGGCTTCTATCTATCAACGTCAACTTACCTGCATTGCCTGCTGGGTATACCCACAAAGCACGCATCGGGTGGCTCAGAACAGATGCAAGTCTTTATCCGCTTCGCTTCTCCCAGTTTGGAAAGAGGGCCCACTACGACCTTGGTGGTAATGTTCCTTCATTCCCGACTGTAGCAACGGGCGCAGCCAGCACTGCAATCACCGTATCTCTAGCAAGCTTGGTGCCGCCGACAGCAAAGTATGCGCACTTGGTAGGGGGGACGGCGAACGGCGGTTACATTGGATTCGCCCCAGCCGGCGGGTTTGTTTCGACGCCTGGTGCGGGCTACCTGAGCCCATCCCAGCCCAATGGATTCCCATTTGCTGGTGGGTATAACGCGTCTAGCCCCGTGCCAACAGCCGTTGGTACGATTAACTTGAGAAGTCTCTCGGTTATGTACTGCGCCACGGGCGCCTCATCTATTCTTCAATGTATGGGTTGGGAGGATAATTTATGATTTATGGCGGATACGCAGTTCGGAAAGATGGGCAGGGGTGGCGTTCGGTTGATGGCTCAGAAGCTGATCCGGAAAACAAAGACTGGATCTATCCTGATTATGAAACCGAAGAGTTTTCGCAAGATACCCCACCTATTCCAATAGCTTCGCCAGAAGAGATTCTTGCTGCTGCAAACAGTCATCGGGACATGTTGTTGACCTTTGCCACGCTTCGAGTCAACCCGCTGCAAGATGCAGTGGATTTGGAGGAGGCTACCGAGGCAGACATCGCCAGTTTGAAGAGCTGGAAGAAGTACCGGGTATTAGTGAATCGCGTTACTGACCAGGCAGCTTATCCTCACACGATAGTCTGGCCACCGCAGCCATCTGAATAAATCACAAATTCGGGCCGCTATTGAGCGGTTTTTTTTCGTCTGGAGAAAGCTATGCCGATAACCGAGCAACAGTTGCTGCAGATCCTCCCGAACGCCGGCCGCCAAGCCGGCGTTTTTGTTCCTGTGCTGAACGCCGCTATGGGCAAGTACGGGATCGTGACCAAGCTGCGTATCGCCGCATTCATCGCCCAGGTCGGGCACGAGTCAGGCCAGTTGCGCTACGTGCGCGAGATCTGGGGGCCTACTGCACAGCAGGCCGGATACGAGGGCCGCGCTGATTTGGGCAATACCGTGAAGGGGGACGGCTCCAAGTACCGTGGCCGGGGGCTAATCCAGATTACCGGCCGGGCAAACTACGCTGCGTGCGGCGAAGCGCTGGCCCTGGATTTGATCAATCACCCGGAGTTGCTGGAGCAATCGCAGCACGCCTCGATGTCGGCGGCGTGGTTCTGGTCGACGAAGGGCCTTAATACCCTGGCGGACAAAGGTGAGTTCTTGAAGATCACCCGGAGGATTAATGGCGGGGTGAATGGCCTTGAGGATCGCCAGCGGCTATACGCCCAGGCGCAGAAGGTGCTGGCATGACCCTCGGCCAGATCCTGGCTGTGGTGCTGCTGGCAATGGCCACCAGCGCCGCGGGCACATGGCAGGTGCAGGACTGGCGCATGGGCAAGCAGTTGGCGGAGCAGGGGGCCCAGTTTCAAACAGACCTTGGGTTGGTCAGCGCGGTGGCCGCCAAGCAGGTGAGCGACGAGCAGGGCAGGCGCCTAGCCCTGGAGAAGACGCTGGCCACATCCGATCAACAACACACCCGAGAACTATCCGATGCTCAACGCAACCAGGTTCTACTGCGTGACCGCCTTGCTACTGCTGATATGCGGCTGTCAGTCCTTCTCGACGCCACGGATTCAGCCAGCTATTGCAACGTGCCTGCCGCCTCCGCCTCCAGCGGCGTGGTTCATGGCCCCACAAGAGCCCAACTTGACCCAGCGCATGCTCAACGAATTATTGGAATCACCGATGCCGGCGACCAAGGATTGATCGCCCTGCGAGCCTGTCAGGACTACGCAAAAGAAGTCTCTATACCAAAGTAAAAGGAGCGGCCGGGCAGGATGCGTCAACATCCAACCCGGCCACCTTCCTCGCAGATTACCCCTGCAAGTCCAGCCAAGGCTCCTGCTTCGTGCACAAAGCGGAGCGAGCCTAGCACTGTTTATCCATACAGCAAAGGTCTTGCTTTTATATGTCCACACCCATCATCCCTTGGATGGGCGGCAAACGCCGCCTAGCCGATCGCCTTATCCCGCTCTTTCCGCCACACGAATGCTACGTTGAAGTATTTGCCGGCGGCGCCGCGCTGTACTTCATGCGTCCCCAGGCAGCGCCGGTTGAAGTCCTCAATGACATCAACGGCGACTTGGTGACGCTGTACCGCGTAGTGCAGAACCACCTGGAGGAATTCGTGCGCCAGTTCAAATGGGCGCTGAGTTCCCGCCAAGTGTTCGAGTGGCAGAAGATGACCCGCCCTGAAACCCTCACCGACATCCAGCGTGCCGCCCGGTTTTTCTACCTGCAGCACCATGCCTTCGCCGGCAAGGTCACGGGGCAGACGTTTGGTACCGCGACTACTGGCCCGGCCATAAATTTGCTGCGGATCGAGGAAAATCTATCTGCAGCATGGCAGCGGTTGTCCGGTACCTATGTTGAAAACCTGGGCTGGCTTGAGTGTGCCGAGCGCTACGACCGTGCTCATACCTTTCACTACATGGATCCGCCTTACTGGCAGACGGCCGGCTATGGCGTGGATTTCCCCTTTGAGAATTACGAGCGTATGGCTGACTTTATGAGGCGCTGCAGTGGCAAGGTCATGGTCAGCATCAATGATCACCCGGACATTCGCCGAGTCTTTGCCGGCTTCCATTTTGAAACAGTGGACATCCGCTATAGCAACACAAACCAACGGCAGGGAAAGGCCGATGTCAGCGGAGAATTGGTGATTATGAACTGGGAGCCTGCAGCTTTTGGGGGGCTGTTTTAATGATCGCTATCAGTCGACTTGATCGGCTTGCTATGTGTTTACGGTAGAGCGTTACTGTGGTCACGCAAACGAAGGATGAACCCCATGGAAACCGCCGACCACTATTTGAATGTCTTCCCCTCTGAGCTTCTTGCGGCGGCCTCGCGAGGTGAGATTGACCTTAACGAACTGGCAGCTATTGTGTTGGCTGGCCGTGGGCTTGACCTCAACGCGACCTGGGTAGGCTTCCCGGCGGCCGCTCGACTGCTCGAACAGCGCCGGCAGGGTTAATCATCCTCCGGTGATAAAGGGAGCAATAATTCAGCTCCCTGGTTTTTCACGTTCCCCACCTCTTTGCCAACCGCATACCACTCAAAATCCTCAGTGGGTTGGCAGCACTCATTGGCTATCTCTTCGGCCCGCTCTGGCGCAAGACCTGGATCCAGCCACTCCCTGGCATGCTCAGGTGTCAGTACCAAAGGCTTGCGGTCATGGATGTCCACCATCCCCTGGTCACTGGCAGCGGTGATGATCACGAAACCGTCTCCTTCTTGGGGCTCCATGCCCAGGCTCACTTGGGCGAGTGCTCCGAAAAACATGGGTTTCTGGCTTTTCAGGCGAATGAAGTAAGGCTGTTTTTTCTTCGGCTCATCGGGGTCTTTGACCCACTCATACCACCCTTCACTTGGCACCACGGCGCGGCCATTCGGCCACAGTTGCTTGAAGAACTTGCCCGTGGTGACAGTCTCCACGCGAGCGTTGATCGGGTCTGGGCGTTTGTCCTTGGCCCAGAACGGCGCCCATCCCCATTTGACTGCATCGATATGCAGGCGATCCTTTACGGTGTGCAGCAGTTGCACCCGTGTCGAAGGAGCGACGTTGTAGCGATTGATCGGCGCGGCGTCATACCCACTGAATAGCTCTATCTGTGGGTTCAACTCTTCGATAAAGATCGCCATCCCCTCGTACTGCACGAATCTCCCGCACATACGCACCCCTCCGCCTGTCGAAATATCCCACAGAAAAATTGACCGCAAGCGGCCTACAAAGTTAACTGTACATTCGTACAGTATTTGTAGAAAGGCGCGCCATGAGCTTTACCATTCTAGGTCCCATCGCCGAAGCCGGCGCAAAACTGCCTCTGTGTTCCTTTCAGGTTCCGGCCGGCTTTCCATCGCCGGCAGCGGATCACATCGAGCAGCACATCTCATTGGATGAGGTCCTGAACATCCGTGCGCCTCATGTGTACCTGGTAGTGATCACTGGCGAGAGCATGCAAGGGGTGGGGATCTTTGAGGGCGATCTGGCCGTGGTGGATCGTGCCATCGAGCCGGTCCACGGGCATGTGGTCGTAGCCCTACTGAACAATGAGCCCATCTGCAAGCGCCTGTGCAAGCGTGGGAAAGATGTCATCCTGTTGTCGGAAAACCCGAAGTATCCGGCGCGCTACATCCTGGAAGGCGACGAGCTTTCAATCTGGGGGGTGATTACCAGCACCGTGCGCAGCCATGTCTAAGGCGCCTGTGTTCGCTCTGATCGACTGCAACAGCTTCTATGCGAGCTGTGAGCGGGTCTTTCGCCCCGACCTGGCCAAGGTGCCTATCGTAGTACTCAGCAATAACGATGGCTGTGTTATCGCCCGCAGCTACGATGCGAAGCCTTTTATCAAAATGGGCGAGCCCTATTTCCAGATCAAGCACAAGCTAAAGCAGCACGGCATCGTCCCGTTTTCCTCAAATTACGCCCTGTATGGGGATATGAGTGAGCGGGTAATGACTGTGATCGAGAGCATGGTGCCTGCGGTCGAGATCTACAGTATTGATGAAGCATTCGCCGATTTGACTGGCATTGATGGCCTGGACGCCCTCGGGCGAAAGATTCGGGCCCAGGTGCTGCGCGGTACCGGCATTCCGGTTGGCGTAGGTATCGCCACTACAAAGACCTTGGCCAAGCTTGCTAACCACACGGCAAAGCGGTTACAGGCCCAGACCGGTGGCGTGGTGAACATCACCGATCCGGCAAAGCGCGACTGGGTGCTGCGCAATACCGACGTGGCCGAGGTGTGGGGTGTCGGACGAAAAATGAAACTTCACCTCGACGCCCTGGGTATCAAGTCGGCAATGGACCTGGCCAAGGCGGATCCGTGGACGCTGCGCAAGAGGTTCAGCGTTGTGATCGAGAAGACGGCCAGGGAGCTGGGCGGCACGCCTTGTCTGGAGCTGGACGAGCCAGATCCGCCAAAGCAGGAGATTTGCTGCAGTCGCATGTTCGGCCAGCGGCTGACGGAGCTGCCGCCTATCAGAGAGGCTGTGGCGACCTACATGATGCGGGCTTCTGAAAAGCTTCGCGCCCAGAACTCGCTGTGCAAGAAGGTGCGTGTATGCATCCGCACGGGCATGTTCAATCCAGAGGAGGCGAAGTATGCCAGCGGGGTAGTGGTAGACATGCCGTATCCCACCGATGACGTGCGACTGCTGACAAAGGCGGCTGTTGATGCTGTCGACCTTATTTACCGGCCAGGCTTTAAATACAGTAAGGCTGAAGTGATGCTGCTCAACCTGTGTCAGCCCGGCGAATACACCGATCATCTGTTCGCTACTTCGCAGCCTGCCGAGTCCGCCCGAGTTATGGCCGTGCTGGACGAGATAAATGGACGGTGGGGCAGGGGAGCGCTGCGGTCAGCCCGCGTGCCCAGTAACCCAGCCTGGGCTATGCGCCGGGAGATGATGAGTCAGCCCTATACTACCAGTATTAACCAGCTCTGGAGGGTTTATGCTACATAACTTCGTAAGTTAGTCCTTGTTCTTGCTGAATTTGACTTGCATGGTGAACGGAATAAGAGATGTAGAGTCTAGTATTATGGATTTCACTAACGGTTCGATCACTCTGTTTCCTGACATTATTGTGTAGCTGAATCGATATTCTTTCTCCTTTGCGAAGGGGGATGGCGGCTTGATAAAAACTAGGTCGCTCATGAGCGCCAGATAGTTCGTGATGTCAGTTTCATTTGAGCTGGTGAAGTGCGCTTCTCTTGGGAGGTATTTAATTGCACCCATTGTCAAGTCAACGGAGATATCATGCAGTGGGATGTCATATGGAATTACATGATTTCCTGTGTTTCTTCCGTTGATAATGGCTTCTCTCAAAATGCCACCGAGCTCAAATCCAAAATGGCGAGACCAGTGCTCCGATAGAAACCATGAGTCGTTGTACTCAGGGAATATGCTCGAGCACTCTTTAGGGTCGTCGACCATTGACATACAGAAAATAAATCCGTTTAGAGAGTGGGCGGTTGCAGGATCTGAGTGCAACACGGTTATTGAATTGAAGCGGGAGCATCATGCCGCATCACCACGGCTTCTTGCATCACTTCGCCCATCACCTCGATCGGGCATTTGAAGTCGAAGCGTTTGCGCGGTCGCATATTCAGTTGCAAAGCGATGGCGTCCAGGGCTTCCTGACTATGCACCGACAAGTCCGTGCCCTTGGGCAGGTACTGGCGGATCAGTCCATTGATGTTCTCATTGCTGCCGCGTTGCCAGGGGCTGTGCGGGTCGCAGAAGTAGATCGCCACCCCGGTCCGCTGGGTGATCTCGGCGTGCCGCGCCATCTCCCGGCCCTGGTCGTAGGTCATGCTCTTGCGCACCGCCAGCGGCATGCCATTGAGCGCCGCACTGAAGCCCTCCAGCGCCGAGGTCGCCGTCGCGTCGGCCATCTTGATCAGCATCAGGTAGCCGCTGGTACGCTCCACCAAGGTGCCCACCGCCGAGGCATTGGCCTTGCCCTTGATCAGGTCGCCCTCCCAATGGCCTGGCATCAGCCGGTCTTCGACCTCCGGCGGGCGCACGTGGATGCTGAGCATTTCAGGGATCTGGCCGCGCCGATCGACGCCGCCAGAGCGCGGCCTGCGACTCGTCTTGCCCTGGCGCAGGCAGATGATCAGCTCCTTGCGCAGGCCACCGACCGGCAGGGCGTAGATCGCGTTATAGATCGTCTCGCGGCAGACGTAGGCCTCTCTGAGGCTGGGTATGTTCATGCTGCGCAGCTTGCCGGCAATCTGCTCGGGAGACAAACCCTCACGCAGCATATGGACGACCAGCTCGAAGCGCTCACTGCCCGGCAGCAGCTTGCACTGAGGCCTGCAGACCTGGCGGCGGACCTGCATCTGCTGCTGGGCAGCACAGGCCTGGTAGCGGGTGCCAGGGGCCCGGTTGCGGCGCAGCTCCCGGCTGATGGTCGAGGGGGAGCGGCCGAGCATCCGGGCAATTCGCCGCTGGCTGAAACCTTGGGCAAGGCCGAGTTGAAGGGTCGCACGTTCGGGGATACTGAGTTCGTGATAGGACATAGTGGCAGCACCGTACCGGAAAGGTCAGGTGTTGCACTCAGTTTTTGCGGCCGCCGTGCCTTTCTATAGTTGCATGAGATTTTTTCATTGTTATCATGTTGCCGACGATTTTTTCGAATCCCATAGGTCGTAATGTTGCGTTGGTTCTGCCTGGGAATCTGTAGCCCCCGTTACCTATATTTATGGCTGGGCTAGCAAATGTATTGAAAACGTCTACTGGGACTGTTACCCCGGATTCAAAGCTGAGCTGGAAGCGTAGAAGACCCTCTTCTTTATCTGCGATATGCTGTAGCTCTGTTTCACGATACTCATAAAGTGTGCCTAACTTAATAGTGCCATTCTTTATATTAAAATCATTCATGCAGCTTTTTGCGAAAAGCATGTTCGTCCTCGATATTAGTGGCTGTGAATTGCTGTGCCATAAATAATAGTCGTTCCGATGAAGGTTAGAAAGCGTCGATTATCATTTTCTTTCCATTTGATCCTAGCTGCGCTGATGCTCATTGGTCTCGTCCATGCAGCTATCAAATATGGCTCCGTCGCCGAAGCTGAAAGCAGAGGTTGTGCGATCCGCGTGGTACAAGCTCAATCACGAAAATAACTCATTGATTCAACGAGTCCGTCTTTGCTCTTCTAGTGGCTCGCCTGAGGCAGCATTGATGATCGAGTTCCTGAACAGTCAACGCGATCACTTGGATCTGTGTATTCGTGATGCTGTGGCCCTGGCTGAAGATGTATAGATGAGTGTTGATGCTTTCAATGAGAAGAAATGCCGGGACTATCTTCGTCTTATTGAGTCGAGCATTGAGAATATTGACACGCAATCAGGGCGTGGCAGAGAGAAAGGGCAGTGATTTTTTGGAGCGATTTAGTGCAGCAACTGCGTAGTCTTCAAGGCTGGGCAGGCTTTGACCTGCTCGCGCGTGGGGGGGATGAGTTGATGTTCGATGAAATTCCGTGGGGCAAAAATGGGGCAAACCGGACGCCGCCCAATGCATTTATGCATCTATGCGACCTGCTGTGGACAACCGTCGTAGCCAATAACCACGCGCTGGTGCCTCAAAATCACACACATACGTAGCACTTCAACTATGGTGTGATTGAGTCGAGAGGCACGTCTTCATAACCAGCCCGAACGGCAAGATAATCTTCTTTTCATGTTCGTATAACAGCGAGCACAGCATGTGGGCAGTTCACAGCGTTCCAGCCGTGCTCACTCTACCTCCGCTTCCTCCAAGTTGCTGTCTAGCGGAATCTCCGTTCGATTACTATCGAGATTAACGCCGTATAGTCAAGGAGTAAGTGGTAGTAAAGAAAACGACCCAGTATGAGAATTGTCTCCTTCGCATTTTCCTGATAGAAAAATTTCTACGTATTTACCTTTTCCAATAACGGCACTTCCAGGTAAAAATCTAATTGTTCCCGCATCATTGCCAGGTGCTGCATCCATAAATTTCTGATCCACTCTTACACTCATTCGACCACCGGTACAACCGGAGCCCTGATAGTATCGAATAACAAATTCATGTGGTTCATCAAGCGCCGCAATGATAGTGTGGCTATCTCCCTGAGGATGGCGAAACACTCCATTTTGTAGTTATCATGGTTTGTTGCGCTCTGTCGATTAATGCCCATGTGCCCACGGCGCGGAGGGTGTCTTTAGGCGATTGACTTAATGTTATTTTTTTTACCAGTTAGTAGTATTTCCCCTCCTTGGTGCAATGGGCCTGAAAATGGAATTCCATCGACAGTTATGTTAATTAGTGTCTGATTTACAGTTCCACCATCTCTGCGAATTATCATCATCTTATTTGTTTGAGATGTGGAGCTAGAAATTAGAGTTTCATATGCTTCAGGTGATGTCGACCAATTGCCTTCTATAGTGGCAATCTCCGCAGATAGCGCATATCCAGGTATAACGAATACCAGTGCACACACGAATTTTTTCCGAAAATTGATCACGAATTCATGCCTCTTAGCTTGATTTTTACCAGGCTATTGAGTGATGCAGCCTGAGGAGGTTTTACCCTGAGAAGCGTAGCGTCGAATTCCTCAACGCGTGGGCTTTTTCGCTTCAAATATAGACAGGCGTAGCTACTCCCGCGAGTAGTATTGTAGGTATGCAATAATCTCGGAGGTGAATGTTTCTTTCCGTTCTGAATCTGGGAAAACCAGAAACAGACACCTTAACAGACACCTTGTTGACGCGGGGAAGTCTGGAGGCCTTGAAAATAGTGGAGCGGGTGAAGGGAGTCGAACCCTCGTTATCAGCTTGGGAAGCTGATAAATGAAGCCGACAGCTTGGTGGTTCCAATCTTCGTATGACAGCAAGCCCGCTTCATGCCCATTTTCTAATATGACAAATTCTTGCGACCTGCCTCCATGAGCTCGTTTGGCTCGCTCGCAAAGAACCGGGCTTTTTCAGAGCGTCGATGGAATCGATCTTTAGTACTTTGCGCACATTTATTCCTGTGGCCATAACCTATGGTCAAGGGGCAGGCATGAGCCCGACCCAGTGAGCGAAGCGAACGGTTTGAACCGATTATTAGACACCAGACAGCGCGGACACGGCGTTACGGACTTCTTTGTTGTTGTTTAGGCATGCTCGTTCGATGAATGTATAAGCGTTTTTAATAAGTCTATTTGAGGGTAGGCTTTTGGCTAAACCCGAAATTTTTCCTTTAGATGTTTTTTGAAAATCATAGCCATAGTCATTTAGAAATGCCATGAGTATGAAGTGAAAGCTATTTAGCACTTGCCAGCGAAGGCAACTGTGGTCGACTGAAATACCTGAAAAATAAGTGATCAAATGTGTGAATTCTTTTTCTTCGACTTTTTTCTTGAACTCGGAGTAACTCAGCATTCTGTCATCGCTGCTCATTTCCCTGACCAACTCTCGGAATTCATCGCTAAAAAAATGATCAGTGGCTACTGACGGGTTGTAGCCTGTACCTGTAAAAATTTCGGTATCGCTAAATATTTGCGGGAAGAGTTTTAGATACTTTAGAAAGTCGAGGTCTTTCTTTGTGCTGACTGTGCTATCAAGATATACAAGCTCTAGGTCGATTTTGCGACAAAGAGAAAAAAACAATAAAAACCTATAACAAAATGACAATAGGTAGTATTTATCTGAAATATTTTCTCCATCTCTTTGAATGTGCCATGCTTGTGGTGCATTTTTAGAAAAAATTCCATAACCGATGATTAAGCGACTCAGCTGAGTTCAGCAGTGGTACCTTGTGCTTTGAAATTGCTTCTTTAACTTTTTTGCGCTGATCATATGTGTAATCGCTTTCGAGTTTGAATTTATGGAAATTACGTTCCCATATCGGCTTTGTTATGGCGCGCAAGAGAAGCGTGGCTATTGTAACGGCTGCCGCGATCAGTGCCGATTGAACTTTTGGATCAGTGAATTCCATTTTATGGCTCTAATGTCTAACGATTAAGCTAAGGGATCGGCTTCGCCGGTCCCAGCGATTGAAACGAGTGATTTGAGCGAATTGGTAGAAGCCTTCAACTTGTCACTAATGTTCAGAACGCTGTTGTCTAGCAGCAAGGCTCCGCGCAGGTGCAAAATGTGGCCGTTAACATGTGCTCTATGCGCGCTGTATTTTGAGATTGTAGAGTGTGGAATTGAATACGCCTCGATGATTTCATACGACTCATTAAAAATAACAGCTATAAGTTCATCAAAATCATTTTTTTCGAGGTTTCGTATGACGCCTAACTGCTTTGAATGGTTATTTTTGGTTATGCGACGTGATTTGATTTGAATCTTTTTCCCATCACTGGATTCGGCATCGTGGCCTGCGGCTGAATTATTTGCAAGGGTTAGGTTAAAGGCCGATGAGACCAACCATTCGGCGTAATCCCCAACAGGATTGTTTTTTGTTCTAAGTACGCCACGATTTTTAAGCTCTTCAATTGCGGTAGCGTGCAGCTTGAGCAACTCAGATATTGATAGGTCGGCTAGGTTCATATTGTTAAAGGTTTCTAATTATTATTAGACGACATTGATGCCGGATAACGTTCCATATTTATACGTAACTCCTTGGTCCGGCTGGAAGTCGAGCTAGAAGCGCGACATTGGCGATCAGGAAAAGAGTCATGACCTTTAGATACATTACGGATACATGGCAATCGTGTCCACCATCGGACTTTGGCCAATTTCTAACTGTTACCATCGTCTGCTATTGGCCGATTTCTGCCTGTCGCGACCGGCGGAAAACGACCCACAGCTGACGTTGGCGACAGGCAGAAACCGGCCAGCATGTGACCATTCAAAAGTCCGGGAACAGTCTTCCGACCTTGTTCAGCCCCACAAGACGAATGAACCCCCCGCGGGCTGATGGGCTCGGACAGGTAAGTACCGTCCCTCGGATTCATCGCGATTGTCTGCTCACCATTCCACCAAAGCAGATCTCCGTTGTCAGAAATGCTCCATAGCATGTAGCTGGACAGATCAAGGCTGTGCCAGCACTCGGATTTTATGAAGTCCCAGTCAGTGTTCTGCTTGCGCAGATTGAGGTTCGGGTTGTCTGAATCGTCCAGAATGGAAAAAAAACCATAGGGACGAGCCCCGAAATCCTGAAGCACCGCCTCCAGTTCAGCCTCTACCTCAGACATGTCCAAAATTTTTCCTTCTTAAACTCTCATTCTGATGCTGCAATATAGCTAATGAGGGTGCCCTTTAGTAATTCTCGTTGGTAACGGCTGATAGGCCCTCTATCATGTTGATCGCAGTCTTTCATGGCAGGCAGGAGTCGACCCAAAGCTGACATCTGATTTCCCTCGTTTATCGCTATGATGAGCCAAAGCTTCGCTACCGGAGTTAATGAGCTTTGGGCAACCTACTGCAAGTGACCATGGCCTGATAGCTCACATGGCATGAGGCCGGAACAGCAAGGTTTATGCTTTAGGTTGGCGACCAAAAAAATCAGCGCAATGCTTGGTTGATCGTCTCGAAAAGCTTCGAGAATCGCTGAATTACGTCTTTACTGATCTTCTTAGGCGGTACCGCCACATAAGCAGCAGCCACTGCAAAATGATTGTATCCAGGAGTTGGTCGAACGCTGACCTGACTGCTTATCAGCTGCTTCTCAATCCTTTGTACGATCCGATCTGCTTGCGGCAGATCCTCCAGTTTTAAGACTGTTCCAGCAAGAGCTTTGGAATAGACCTCGTTGAAATGTTCGAGATACGCTTTGGGGTCTAGGAGATCCTCGAGGTCGGTGGCAACAGCGACCGCTTCGTCCGCTCCTAGGTTTTTGAATTGTGAGAAATTAAAGACTTGTTTTTGATTTAGCAATTTTTGCTGCACCATGGCGTCGAGCTTCTGATCACTCTTGCCGCTGTAGTCATGCAGAACAGCAAATGCTAACCCATTACCTCCCAGGAGTGACACGAAGGTCGCTACGTTGCTCAAGCCCCCCACGGGGACGATCGTGATTTGGGGATCAAGTCCTACTCCTCCAGTCTCTTCGACGGCTCTAGACATCGCTTGGAGTACAGTGAGTTCCGAAATGCCCTCGACCAGCAAGTTTCGCTCGGCGATGAATAGGTTTTGAGCAATATTCCAACCTAGGGCGGCCTGCAGTGGGAAAATTGTCTTGGAATCCGACCCGGAAAGGTTAGAAGAAATCACTGTCCCTTGGCGTGGCTTGTCTTCCACTACCCTCACTTGGTACAGGCGATCTGAATTCACCATGAACGGTGAGTGAGTCGTGTAGATGACCTGGTGGGTCTCAGCAAGATCGTCGATGTAACGCAAAAAATCAGATTGAGCGAGGGCATGCAGAGCCAGGGCCGGTTCGTCCAGAAGCAGCACAAGATTGTTACTGGTTGTACTGCCGACCACGCTGAGTTGCTGCTGGACGCTGTCAAACCACACTAAAAAGCTAAAGAACCAGATGAAGCCTCGGCTGCGCTGATCGAATGGGGTGGTAACTCCACGATGTCTTTTGTTTTTGATCCGCAGGTAGAGGTTAGGCCCGTCGTTAAATGGGGCGGCATCTGACGCATCAGGCCGAATATCGATCTCGACTTCGAGGTCTTCGTTCTGCTTCCAGAATTCCAGAATCTGATCAGTTAGGTTGATCGATACCGATTCGATCTGTGCCTTCAGTTCTTCATAGGAGGTGCCATTCGAGAAGTCGTCCAGTTCAACTCCCGCCATGCGTAGTAGGGCGATCACTGCTTGATGCTTTGGCTCGATCTGCTTGTGGGCATTAGCCGGATCTTTGCTTGCGGCGGCTAAGCGATTCGCAAGATCTTTAAGATTGAGTTTTCCAGGCAGAAGGTCGTAGTCGCTGAAGTAAAGAAAGCTAGGAATCTGGGGTGATAGCAACTGCCAAGCTTCGTAGGTACATACTGACGACCAGTCCGCACGGGCACCGCTCACACGGGTTTCGAGCCCTTGGACGAATTCTGTGTCAGCCTCGTTCGTCAGGCTGATGCCTTTCAGGCCTAATAGTGCTTCTCTCAGCGAAGTGGCTTTGCTGAGGACAGCTACTGCACCTTCGCTCAGCCCTACGGTAATTGCCAAGTTTTTTAGTATTGGCGCTTCGGGAATGCTCAACCCAATTGTACTAGCATTTTTGTAGTTACGTGACACTGTGAAGCTGAATCCGGCCTTTATGTCACAACCGATTTTGGCGTTGATTTCAGATGCCTCAGCGTCGTCGATTACGTAGGTTAGAATGACGGCATCTTCAGGCGACTCCTCGTGGCGTCGCTTATATGTCAGCAGGTCTTTGCGTGGATAGTCTTCGGTGATGTCGAATTTCTCTTTGTCCAGCGCATCCTTGGCTTTATGCAAAGCTCTGAGAAAGACCGTCTTTCCGGCTTCATTCATCCCCACCAAGACAGTGACCTGGGGGTCGATCTCAGTTGTCTGCTGCTCATTGATTGAGCGGAAAGGGCCAACCTTTACAGATGTCAACAGCATGTCCGTTTGTCCTTGTTGATCGAACGCGAATGGGCACGAAGGTAAGCGAAAAGCCATCACGTCGTCTACGTAGACGTGGCTACTCTTAACGGCAGTCCGCTTTTGGCCGATTGCTGCCCCTCACGACAGACAGCAATCGGCCAGAAACGGACACGCGCGATGAGTTTAGGAGACCTGGGGCGATTCAATAGGCGTTTTTGCGTCATCCAGGTTTGCAGGTTGTGCGATTTGGGCAATGGGCTGTAGATGCCCGAGTGAGCGATCAGCGGGTATTGAGAACGGCCAAAGCTAGCTTGATGAACTCTTCGTTCCGGTCGATGGCGTCCAGCGCGCCGCGAACGTTGTCGGCGATTTCGATCCCGCCTTGCCGCTCAACCCAGTTCGTCAACTCCATGATGGCCGCTTCAAGGGCGAGTTGGTTTTCGTTGATTTTAGACAAAAGGGAAGGGAGTAGGTCTGAGTTCGGCATTGGTGTTCCTCCTCGGACTGAACAGCGTAGCAGTTGGGTCGCTTGGTGGTGGATTGTGTTCGGTCGGCAGGACGCCGGGGAGGGGTGAAAAGAGTTCCAAAACTAAAACTGCACCCCTTGTAGAATGCGGTCTGAAGCCCGGTAGATTTCCGCCAGTAATGGAACGCCAAGACGCTTCAACGCAGCAGCCCGCTGGAGTTTGCATAGCGGTCTTGAAAACCGGTTAAGGCCGGCGCCCAAAGGGCGGCTCCATGTTTTAGGTAAATCGTTCTGTACTGAGGGCTCGTTCCAGGGCAGTGGGGGGATCAAGGAGGCGCACAAAAGTAGTTCCGCAACTCAAAACGGCAAGCTTGGCCTGCCTGCGTTACAGCCACTTGAAAATAGCTGCGATGCGGAATTTTTATCGTTTTAAGTTGTTGATTTATAGATAAAATATTGTGGATTGCAAATCCGCCTACGCCGGTTCGATTCCGACCTCGGCCTCCACTCTTGAAAGCCCCGTAGATTAACGTCTACGGGGTTTTTTATTGCCTAAGATTTGACGATCACTTCCGCAATTTCTCGGATCGCTTGCGCAACCCTACCTTTTTTCGCGAAATTAAAGACGCCGTTATCGGTATGCCTCTCCTCGATTGGACGTGGGGTTGTGCTCGAGACTAAGGAGCCTGTGCGTCCACTAACGGTCAATAACGGAAATTTAGGGCAGGGGGCAATAAATCTGTCCTGTCCCGTCTGTTCCTTGGCTTTCCCTCAGCCCCGTTGCCTCAGATAGCGGGCCATCTAAACTCAGGCTTTCAACAGCGTATCCGTGATTATTCCGGAAAAGATCGTCTCCACCGGCCCGGTGAGAAAGACTGGTCCCACGCCATCCCATTGAACCGTTACAGTTCCGCCGTCACATTCAACCTCAACGCAATTGTCTAAAAATCCACGACGAATTCCATTAACCGCGGCGCCACAACAGCAGGAACCTGACCCCAGCGGAATGCTCCCTCCGCGCTCCCAAATACGCAACCGGATGTGCTCTCGGTCAATGATCTGGACGAAATGCACGTTCGTCCTTAGGGGAAACAAAGGGTTGGTTTCAATTACTGGTCCAATCGCCGCTATCTCAACGGCTGGCAGGTCATCCACAAAATAGGTGCAGTGCGGATTTCCCATGCTACAAGCCGTTGGGTCACCGGCAAGTGGCAACACCGAAGTATCCATTTCAAGAGCCAGAGGAATATCTGACCAACTGAAAAGCGGCTTTCCCATATTGACGGAAATGGCTCCGGTTGACGTACGTTCACAAGTCAGCAGGCCACGGTTGGTTCGCAGGGTTACCGAAGTGATATCGGATTCGCGCATCAATACATCCGCCGCCCCCCGCGTTGCGCTGCCGCAAGCGTCCAGCGATGAGCCATCTGCATTCCAGAAGATCAAGCGCGCATCTGCATCATCGCAATCGAGCATCACCGCGATTTGATTGAAGCCGATTCCTCGGTTGCGATCTCCCAATAGCCCAGCCAAATTGCTTGTGACTGGATTGGGGGACGTTCGCGAGTCCACGACAACGAAGTCATCGCCATTGGCGTGCATTTTATGAAAATCCAGCGGCATAAATAGACCTGGCGGCGAGACATGATCAATTAAGGTTTTAGAGCGATCTATCCCTATTTGCATGATTTTAGCAAGCTGTGTGGAAGCTCTTGAGCAGAATGTGTTGGGCAGACTGGACCATGGTTGTGTTTGATTCGCCACCGGCTGCTATTGGTCCTGCCCCTCACGGAGGAAAGCAAACGGCCCAGCGAATCCGCACTAACGCGACATCGAAATGCCTTTGCCATCAGGCCCGAATGAGTCGTCGCATAACTCAGGAGTAAGGCGACAACTAAGGCTTGGCGCGACGTGTAGGTCGGGCCCAAAGCAGACGGTGGGCAGTCTACTAATGCATCAGTAATGATGCGCCCAGCCTGTCGCGCTCTTACGCTGTATTGTCGCGCTTACAAAATCACCTTTTATGATGATCAACAGGTTATGTGTAGCGATGGAAAGTCATACAACATACACTCAGCAATTCCGCGACAGAACCGTCGCCTAATAAATATTCAGGAGCAATTATGAAACTTTTCGCGGCATTCACGATTTTGTTATTTGCATTAGTAGGATGCGCTACAACTGGGAGCCAATCGCCACAGCAAGCTGCGCAATCTGCAGCAATTTTATTTGAGCAGCAAAAATTCAATTTAGTTTGGGTTCCCGCAGCGAATAACGGCATTTCCGGAGCTATGGCATCCGCTCTTATCGGAAGTGCAGGTTTAGAATCTCCAATTGTTTCAAGCATCTACCAAGTAATTGCCCCTGCAAGCAAAGTTGATGTTCGTGTCGCCATCTCAGGAACCAATAGTTCTTTTGCAGCCAACTCAGCTATTGCCGCTTTAAGTAATACATCAAGCATGCTCCCTAAGTTGCAACTTGCATTTATCGGCTCGACATCAGATGCCGCGGCAGTTCGCTCGGCAGTTGAGGCTAAAGGCGGTAAGTTCTTACACGCCACACCAAATGGCTCCTAACTCGCGGTTTCTGTCTGTCATGATAGACGTCTGTCGGCCAATAGCTGCCGATCTTGAAAAGCTGTTTTCGACCCATAGCTGCCCTTGATGTATGCGTGTTGTCGCCATATGTTATTGGCATTCATGGAGGATTCTGACTGATGGCACGTGTGGGATTGATACTGGCACCCGGTTTTGCGGACTGGGAATACGCTTTCATTGCTGGAACTGCGTCTCCGTTTTACGGGATCGATGTCAGGTTTTTCGCTTCTGCTACGGGGCAGTTTCGCTCGCAGGGTGGATTGGCGGTAACGGTCGAGAGCAGTTTGCAACAATGTCTGGACTGGAAACCGGACGTTGTAGTCGTGATTGGAGGAATGGTCTGGGAAGGTGCAGAAGCACCTGATATTCGGGAGTTTCTTCATGCTAGTCGTGCAAGTGGAGCGACAATTGCCGGTATCTGTGGGGGAACGCTGGCACTTGCCAGGGCCAGTCTTCTCGACACCGTTCCTCATACATCGAACAGCGCCGACTTCCTGCAACAGAATGCCATGGGTTATGAGGGGGGCACGCTTTATCGAAGCAGCCCAATTGCTGTGGTTGCAGACCGCATCATAACTGCTCCAGGCCCTGCACCCGTTAGCTTCACCTGCGCAGTGTTCGAAGCCGCCGGGCTATCTTCCGAGACCACTTTTCAATTCAGAACAATGTTGGCAGCGGAACATCGGTGACTGCGTCGTCCTACAAAACAGCCGGTTAGGTGATGTGTTCGAGTGGCCGCTCATTGCCGGAAGCAGTCACCGTTCTAGTCGTCCGGACCAAGCTTCTCGACGCCATATGCGGCGATTTATCGCGTCGCGAAGAACTCAACCGCGCCGGCGGCAAGGCAGAGGGTTTTGTGCCGGGGCTGGAATCCACCAAGGCCATCAAGAGACAGGTCGGCGAGTCGTTGTATGTGGGTTAAGACGACGGGGCGAGCCATCGGGCTAGTGAGTTGCTGGGTAAGTCATTAGCTAGGGCAGGGCGCTTCGCGGTCGAGGAGCCTGGCGGTGAGGAGTACGCCCAGTTCGTTCAGTTGGTGGATGGCCAGGGCGATATCGCGGTGTTTGCCGTTGAGGTCGTCGGACAGGTCGAGCAGCAGGGTGCTGACGCTGGTAAAGGTTTCGTAGCTGTGGATGATGAGGGTTTCGTTGCTGGCGTTGATTGGTCAAGAGTGGGTTGTTATCAAGGTGTTGGTAGCTGGACAGTAGGTCCGGACGAGCCGGCAACGAAGGACCAGGTGTGCGAACTTTTGGTTCGCTCGGCTGGGATCTACGAACTGCAAGTTTACTTATCGGAAAAAGACCAATGCTAGGGAAAGTCAGCAAAAAATATCTCGTCTGGGGCGCGGTTGCACTCTGCGCGAGCCTTCTGTCCGGGTGCGCGACGTCGCGCTACGACGGCAAGCACGCGCCGGACCCGAGTAAGGCGGTCATCGTGGGTTCGATTGGTGAGAGCCATGTGATGATGCCGCCGCATGGGCTGGTGGTTGAGATCAAACAACAGGGAGCACCCGGCACCGCATTACGGCTGACGACGTTGGGTAATGAAGATGATCAGCCATCACCCCATGTGCTGGGCCATTACTTCATGTATGAAGTGCCGCCTGGTGAGTATGAGTACACGCAGTGGCATTACGTGCATTACGCGGGAAGATCGATGCCGCGCCCTGTGCCTGCGGTTTTCTCGGTGAGGGCCGGGGAAACCCTCTATATCGGCGATCTGCGCGCCGATGCACTGCGCTTTTGCCTGTCCAACGTGAACAATGCCGAGAACACTTTGCAGGAGCTGAAGCGCAAGTACCCGATGCTCAAAGACCGAAACATCGTGAATCTGACGGCAACGAGTGGTTTTGCGCCTTGGCCGAGTTCTGATGCCACTGACTTCGGTAAAGGGCTCTGCACGCTCTGAATCCGGTATCGGTGACAGTCATCGAACCCGACGCCCATTGATCCAAGTTCAAGGAGTTTCATGCTATGAAGCGCTGTACGCTACTTTGGGCCAGCCTGTTCGCGGGCCTGGCCTTACTGACCGGCTGTATCGGCGGTCCGGACCTGACAGGCCAACCGTTCTTCACGTCACCTGCAGAACCCCGTCCGGATGAGGCCACAGTGTACTTCTATCGCACGTCGGCCAGCATCGGTAATGGGGTCGCCCCGACTATTCTGGTCGATGGCCGCACCATCGGCACCTTGCCCTCAGGTAGTTTTTTCAAAGCCGGCATTCCCGCCGGCAAGCACAGCGTGGCCTCCACCTCGCCACCTTTCATCAGCGGTATGGTTAACAAGCGTTTCGATATCACCGTCGAGAATGGAAAGGTGTATTACATCGCAGACCAACTCAGCACTTCTGCCTACAAGGACGGACAGACCTTGGGCGAAGTCGACGACGGTCGTTTCGGTGGAACAATGTTTTACTCGCGCTACGCGCTTGTGCCTGCCGAGGAAGCGCTGCGTTCTATCAAGTGGTGCCAAGAGCTGCCGGCAACCGCACCGTAACCATGCGAAGCCCATGCTCCGGCCAGCCCCGTTCCAAGCCCACCGTGGCAGGATAGGTTGCTGAGGGGAAATCCGACCAGCCCTACGGGGCTGCGTTGGAGAGCGGTCTGGAGTACCGATTGCCAGCTATGGACACGCCGTCAGATGGAAATCAAGCGTCAGGTCAGGACGCTCTACCAATGCAGCTAGCCAAAGGAAAATATTCTCCGGCGCTCCGCCATAAGAGGGAAAGAGGACGTATCGGGGCGCCCTGTGTACCCGATATCAGTGGCTGAAACAGATTTATTTTTCTAACGGTTTTCGATATCAGGGCAGGGCTCATTGCCGACCAAGCAGCCTTGAGGGCGGCGCAGACGTATATCAGGGACGTCTGCCAGCGACCCTAGGAGGCCAGGGTTTCGCTTTGTGTTTTGGCGGCCAGCTCTTTTTGACGGTTCTTCTTATCCAATTGGTAGCCCAACCAGAGTGTGGCGATACCGAAAACAACCAGTAGTGCTATCTGATATATGGGCACTATTTCTCTCTGAAAAAATAGACACGCAGGATTTGGCTGCATCGTGCAGTATTTTTTCCGAAGCGCTCAGGTGCGTGACGAGTGAGCGGCGATGTGATGGTGGGCTGATCAGGGCTTAAAGAAAAGAAAGACCTGCGAGCAGGCCGTGGTGGCCTGCTGCAGTAACATTCAGGAGTAGCGAGAGCAATAGTGTTTTTGTTTTTGTAGATTATTAGATCGCTACTCTCTTATGTTGCTTTATTATTTTTAAGATGCGCTTCGGCAGCTCTCGCAGCGCCATCCCTTATAACTTTCGGATTTCTCAAGCGCTGTAACCAAATCACGACCGCCTATGCTGTTTTGGCAGTTGTTATGCTTTTCATTTGGTTCTTTTATCCCCTCGCATTGTTTTTTCAGGAAGGGGCTTACCACCGCCTGCTGCCTTGACGAAAGCGCTCTAAAGCCCTTGTCTACCGCTAGCTGGGCGAAGCTTTGTACGCTTGGTTTTTCACCTTGAAATGCGTTCTGCGCGATAAGGGCCGAGAAAATCTCTCGCTCGATAGTCATTCTTTAATCCTTTATTCAATCAACAAGTTTGCTCATGTTTTTTATTATTCTGAGCGATGCGAAAGCATACGTTACCATTAGGTGTAGTTTTATTGAACTGGGTTTCCATCCAGCTATAAACGGCAAGGCTTCGCATTTTTGCTCAGTAAATGTTGGTTTCTTGGTGTTTAGAATATTTCAATAGGTCTTTGTTGCAATTTGTTTCTTGTTCGGGAGAGTGAAGAAGTTTTGCTTTGCACTTTAATAAGGCCGTGCGCCGTGGGAAGCTCCTGTTTTTCGCACTAAATTTAAGAGTGACGATACTTCTTATGCGCTTCTATAAAGTTTCGCGATTCCCTATTTCGGGCTGTCGACAAAATTTTCGCGGCAGGTACTGTGTGCGAAGCGAGCCAAACTGCCTTGACTAACTAACAGGGGGGGGCGAAGTTCTCTAGTCTCCACAGAAGAGGCGGTGCGTTTTTGGCTAGAGGCTGAGTCTCTGGTCGAGTCGGTTCGGGAGTGCCAACACAAAGCCCTAAGCGACGAGGGCGCTACTCATCATTGAGTCGGATGGATCCGCTCAGGACCTTGATTGCGCACATTGTCAACAGCTGTGCTCACCCCATACCACTCGAAGACCTCTGAGGGCTCGCCCAGGTTCAGCGCCAATTGTTCCGCCTGCTCCTTTGTTGTGGCTGGGTCCAACCATTCCTGGGCCAGGTCCTGAGCCAGCACCACCGGCTGCCGATCGTGCACATCGACCATGCCGCCTGCACTGTCGGCCACCTCAAAGATTGAGGGGCTAGAACATTGCCGACGAGACCTCGCTGCATATGCAACGCAGCAAGCGCTCCAGTGCGCAGTCGGTGTCCGGCGTTCCCGAGGCCGGTGACGCGTTAAGCACGATAGTAACCATGATCGAGCGGATCAACGGCATGAACCACCAAATCGCCACTGCCGCCGAGCAGCAGAGCACCGTTACCGAGCAGATCAGCCGGTGCATTTTGTATGCCTGTGGTTGCGCAAACCGTCGTAGTTACGGTGCTACGTCAGCGCCGGACAGCCGGGTGATCAGTGCCACAGTAAGGTAAAGCCTCGGAGCAATGCTCGACAGCTCGATGTATTCGTCATCGGCGTGCAATCCGGCACCGACGACACCCATCGTCTCCAGCACAGCCGGTTTCGCGCTCCCAGGCATGTATGCGTAGCCCGCATCGGTGCCAAAGCGCATGGCGATAGGCTCAATGTTGCGGCCTATTTTTCTGTAAAGAGCTTGTGCGACTTTCGCCAGTTCTTCGGAGCCCGGATTCTTGGCCAGCGGTGGGCGACCCTTTTCCAGGCGCAATGTCACTTCAGTGCCATCGATGAGTTTTTTTGCAGCGATGCGTTGGGCGTCGGCGAGTACGCGGTCAGTTTCACTCAGATCGGCGTAACGCATATCAGCCTCGGCCGAGGCGCTGGAAGGAATGATGTTGCGTTTCTCGCCGCTTTTTACCAACGTCCAGTTGACCGTGGTGCCTTTGGCCGGATCGCCGAGGTCCTTGAGTTGCAACATCTGGTGCGCGAGTTCCATGGCCGCGTTGCGCCCGGCTTCAGGTGCAGAACCTGCATGCGAAGACTTGCCCTTCACGTCGAGAAACACGCCGTTTATGCCGTTGGTAGCGACGGTTACCGCGTCTGTGTCCGGTGGCTCGTACGAGAACACGTAGTCCTGCTGACGAGCGAGCTCGGCGATGATTTTTTTCGAACCAGCAGAGCCGGTTTCTTCATCGGGATTGAATAGCACTGTCAGGGTACCGAAATCATTGAACTTCTGATCCTGCAGCAGCTGCAATGAATGCAGAATCATCGCCACGCCACCTTTGGCGTCAGCAACACCGGGGCCATAGGCGCGCTCGCCGTCGAGCTTGAACGGGCGTTTCGCCGCTGTACCTGGCCCGAACACCGTGTCGTAGTGGACCATCAGCAGAAAGTTCTTGCTGCCAGTGCCTTTGAAAGTGCCCACGATGTTGTCGCCAGCGGAGGGGGTCGCAGGTGTTGTGGTGACTTCAGCACCCAACCCCTTGAGTCGCTCAACCAGCATCGCGCTAACGGTTTTCAGGCCGAGCGCCTGGCCGGTTCCGGTATCAATGTCCACCAGCTCTTTGACGGTGGCAAGATAGGATTTTTGTTCGGCCTCGGCTTTTTTCAGTAATTGGGGGGCCAAATCGGTAGCGAATGCGCTACAGGATAAGAATGAAAACGAGAGGGCGGCGGCGATGGATGAACGTCGCATAAGCATGCTGGCTCCTTCAGATCATTGCGAATTGAAGCGCCATCTTTACCCCATAAATTTCGTCAACGCCATCTATCGCTGCGGGCGTTCACGCAGACAAACAGCTTATGCGCCAGTTGCGAGCGTGTGTTCCGGCCAGGCTTAGCAAGGGCGCCCATCGTAGTACTGAGCAACCGTGATGGCTGTGTCATTGCCCGTGAGATGCCACTTGTGCCAGCGGTCGGGTTGGGTCACGCAGTCGTAGACGACTAAAGGATCCGCTCCAAACGGAGAGAATGCTCAGCAGCGTGCATGAAACACCTCCTGTGTGGCGAGAGCTTGCACTGAGACCTGCCAGGAGAGTCACACTCCCGTGTTTTGCACGGGAGTGTTTCACTCATTTATCAGCGCACCTTGAAACGGTTCATCAACGTAATCACCCGGCCATTGGCATCCAAGAGGCTTTGCGTATTGGTTTGAGTGGCATGGCCACTTTCCACCAGCTCTTCGACCATATGTCGGATCTGCACCATGCTGCGGTTGATCTCCTCGGTCACTGCACTTTGCTGCTCGGCGGCGGTGGCGATCTGGGTGCTGAGGTTGTTGATATGGCTGACCGAGCCGGCCATTTCGTCCAAGCCCGTGTTGACGCGTGCCGTGGCATCCGCCGCCGACTGGCAACTGGCCTGGGTGTTTTCCATTGCCGTCACCGACGAACTCACGCCAGTGGTCAGGCGCGCCAACATCTCGTTGATCTGCGAGGTGCTGGCTTGGGTGCGTGCGGCCAACGCCCGGACTTCGTCGGCGACCACCGCAAACCCTCGGCCTTGCTCGCCAGCGCGCGCCGCTTCAATAGCCGCGTTGAGTGCCAACAGGTTGGTCTGGCCGGCAATCGCGCCGATCACGCCGAGGGTTTCGGTGATACGCGCGGCGTCCTGGCGCATATTTTCCACGGTGTGGGTGGCGCTGGCCACTTCGCCGATCAGAGCGCTGACGCTGGTCGAGGCTTCGCCCACCACCACGCGGGAGCGGTCGGCGTGTTCGTTGGCGCGCTGGGTGAACGAGGCGGTTTCAGCAGCGTTTTGCGCGACGGTGTCGGCGGTGGAGCTCATTTCGGTGATGGCCGTGACCGTCTGATCGGTTTCCGAGGCGTGGCGCACCAGAATCCGGTTGGTCTGCGCCGAGGTCTGCTGCAATTGCTCAAGTCCCGAGGCCATGGCGCCCGTGGCCTGGGTTACTTCGCCGATCATGTTCTGCAGGTAGATGATAAAGCGGTTCACCGAGTGGCCGATGGCGCCCATTTCATCCTCGGCACGGATGGTGATGCGCTTGGTCAGGTCGGCATCGCCGGCAGACAACGCGTCGATATTGGTGCGCAGTGACTTCATGCGTTGCACCAGCTTGCGAATCGCATAGAACGCCAGCAGCACCAGCAGCAATACCATCGGGATTTGCAGCAGCGCCAGGCTGCCGAGCACATCGTCACGCTGGGCGGTGATCAGCGAGGTGGGTAGGGCGGTGGCGAGGAACCAAGGGGTGCCCTCGATTGGGCGCATGTAAAAAGTGCTGGACACGCCCTGGTTGTCGAATTCACCGCGCTGCAGCGCCTGGTCGCGATGGGCAAGGGCCTTGCTGACCTGGGCGGCAAACGCCGAGGTGCCGGTCAGTTCGCTGATGTTCTTGAGCACTACCGGGCTGTTGATGCGCGTACTGTTGCTGATGATCTTGCCGTCGCCTTCGACAATCAGCATCTGGCCGCCGATGTCTTTTTCCTTGCTGGCCACCAGCTCATTGAAAAAGCCCAGGGTCACGTCGATGGTGGCAACGCCGTAGGCCGCGCCGTCTCGCTGGATCGCCATGGCGCAGTTGGTGCGCGGCTCCTGGCTGGCGTCGTCCTTGTAGGCGGCGGCCCAGGCGCATTGGCCACGCGGCGAGGCGAGGCCGCCTTTGTACCAGCTCTGGTCGTAATAATTGGGTGCGGCGTCGCTGTTCCAGAACGTATTCACCGCCAGCTTGCCCGAGGCATCGCGGTGCCAGAACGTGCTGTGCTTGTTGCGCCCCGGCGTGCGCTGGTTGGGCAGCGGCCAGATACCGCCGCCGAAGACTTTCAGCTCGCCATACTGATCCACCAGACCGGGCAGCACCTTGTCGATGGCGTCACTGTCGAGCAGCGGGATGGTTTGGGTGATGGTGCGTTGCTGGGCCTGAACCTTGTTGAGTTCGCCCTGGATCTGCACAGCCACCTCGGCGATGCGGTTGAGCACCACCTGTTCTTCAGTGTGTTTTAACGTGGGGGCGACCAACTGGCCGATGCCCACGACGGTGAGTACCGATAACACCAGGACGAACAGCACCAGGAACAGGGTATAGCGGGTTTGGATGGAGCGCAGTGTGGGCATGGAGGTCGTCCTTACGAAGCATTTATTATCGACGCGGCTTTATTAGAGCTTCGTCGGGTTATCGGCTTGGTAAGGAAGAGCTTTAGGTACGATGGTACAAAGTTAAGCGGCTTGACGGTGACCTTGCGCGCTTGAGCGGCGAGGTCTCCCATTGGGTACGGAAAAGGACCGAAAAGGCGAAAAGGGGACGGATCTATTTTCGACCGAAAAGGGGACGGATCTATTTTCAAATAAATCCGTCCCCTTTTTACTGCTTACTTAACCTTCTTCGGGTGTCCATTTTTCCTGACCTCGGCCCTTGCCGCCAAACCAACGCCAGGATGATGGCGCGTTGTGACTCATCGGTGGTCCCGAGGAGCGCAACAATGTTGAAACCATCTCTACTGGTAACCACGCCCGTGCAAAAGTTGATCTTCATTTTTCTTTACGTTTACGATAATGAATCGATCTATAATTGCGAATTTGTATAAAGGACTGTCATTTTTTACAGGTGTGCGTTTGGAGTTGAGCAGTGATAATCATAAAGGTGGATATAACTGGAGAAAGTAAAATGGCTAAGATTGCGACTGTGATTAAGTCTGCGCACGAATATCATAAGTGGAGTGAAAATCTAGTCACTCACCGATTAGAAACTGCGAGGCGCATTCTTCGCGTGGGCGAATCGGAAGATATTTTGAATTATAAAATTCTCGTGGAGGATATCTATAACTCGCACCAGCAGTTAGCTGTTTATAACGGTGTGTGCAATTTTAGAGCTGATTTTTTTTACTATACATTTGAGTGTGAGCCAGGTGGGGGTGTTGTTTGAAAGATATAATTCAACTGGAAAAACCCTCTATCAGCCGCCGAACCTGCCGCCGAATGGTGACGCTTACGAAGTCCCTGCTCCTGAAATAAAAAGTGCGGGTTGGAGTCGCCCTGTAGGTGATGTCTTTAAAGATATACCCTTGGGGACTTATATTCATCTTCAGTATCCATTACCCAGTTCTGCTAGGATAGAGGAAGGAACCCTTGTGACTTTCAGTGATGAAAGCGTCACGCTAAGATCAAAGACTTATGGAAAGGAAAATGTATTTTATTTTGGAAATTTAGATGCAGTCATTTTTCCACGAGCATGGCAGTAAAAATGACTGGATCAACAAGATCTTCGTGATTCATCAGTTGAGTGTTGAGTTAGTGCTCTTTTGGAGCGGTTTATCCGTTCAGCATTCGCAGACTGGAAAATGGTGAAGTAATAGCAAGTCGCCGAGTCGTGGTAATGGGTTTGTTACGACTCGGCGATCTATCAGCTAAAAATTTAAAAAGGTCAGCTCCTTGTACGCGAGCTTCTCGCGCCATCAGTTTATCCACCAATAAAACCCCCAACTCACTTAACTGGTGAATCGACAACACCACATCTCGCCGATTCATCGAGCAGGCGCTCGACAGTAGGGCCGCGATCGTCGACTTACCAGAGGGCAATGTCATAGGTGAGGTAGAGGCGGTTGCTGTCGCGCCCGCGGGAGAAGTCAGAGCGGTAGACATAGTTGCGCATGCGCACACCCAGCCCCTTGAACGTGCCGGCCTGCACCACGTAGGCCAGTTCGGTATCGCGCTCCCACTCGTTGACCGTACTGGTGGACTTGCCGTCATTGCCGCTCAGGTAGCGCGCAGTGAAGGTCAGGCCGGGCACGCCGATGGCGGCAAAGTTGAAGCCGTAGTTGAGCATCCAGGTCTTTTCGTCTTCCTCGATGAACTTGCCAATGCCGGCGTTGCTGAACGAGTACACGGTGGCGCCGCTGATGTAGGGCAAGCCGGCATCACCGCGCAGGGTCTGGTAGCCGCCGCCGACGGTGTGTCCAGCGATCGCGTAGGACAGTTGGCCGCTGAGCATGTCGTTATCGATTTTGCCTGCGTAGGCAGAGCCGCTATCTACGCTGTTGAAGTAACGCAGGTCGCCGGTCAGCACGCCACCGGCCAGCGGCAGGTCGTGCTGGATGCCGGCGAAGTTTTGCCGGTAAAAGTTCTCCAGTTCCCCGTAGTAATAACTCAAGCGGGTGTTTTTTCCCCATTTGTACTCGGCCCCGGCATAGTTGAAGTCCCCGGATTTTTCCCCGCTGTAGCCGTCAGGTACGATCGGCACACTGTTGGTGGAATCGCGCAATTTGAAACGGTCCAGGTGCCCGCCGGTGACGGTCAGGTTTTCGATGTCGTTGCTGCTGATCTGAGTGCCCTGGTAGGTCTGGGGCAACAGGCGTGCGTCGTTGTAAATCAGCACCGGTGTTTTGGGCAGCAGGGTGCCGTACTTGACGGTGGTTTTGGCGAACCTCGCTTTTGCGGTGGCGCCAGCGCTGGCAAATTCGCCGGCTGCGCGGCCGTCGTCATGCACCGGCATCAGCCCGGTGCCGCTGCGACCGCGCCCTGAGTCGAGTTTGACGCCATAGAGCCCCAGGGCATCCACGCCGAAGCCGAGGGTGCCTGCGGTAAACCCGGACTGATAGTCGAGCAGGAAACCCTGGGCCCACTCGGTGCGCTCGCTTTTTGCCGTTCTCGCGGCGCGTGCGCTCATGCCGTGTTCGTCGCGAAAGTTCTCGTTGAAATACACATTGCGCAGTTGCAGCTTGAGTTTGCTGTCATCAATAAAGCCTTCGGCATTGGCACCGGCGATGGGTAGCAGGCCGAACGCGCAAAAAAGGGCCCGGCGGGTATACATAGGGTTCATGGCAGACGTCTCGTTGTTGTTATTTGGCGTGCAGGGCAGCACGCGCCCCGTGAGCGAGGCGCGTTGGAACGCAGCAGGAAGATGAATCAGTTAAACAGGCTGATAGCCCCGGTCAGCAAGGCCAGCGCGGTAACGACCAGGGAGGTCAGCACCGCCCATTTGACGGTGGCTTTCTGGAAGTCGCCGATGTCGCGGTCGACCATGCCCACCAGCAACAAGGTCGAGGCCACCAACGGACTCATCAGGTGTACGGGTTGCCCGAGGATCGAGGCCCGTGCGATTTCTATCGGATCGATGCCGTAAGCCGCGGCGGCATTGGCCAGGATCGGCACCACACCGAAGTAGTAGGCGTCATTGGACAGCACGAAGGTCAGCGGCATGCTGGTGACTGCCACCACCAGTGGGAACAGGTGGCCCCAAGACGGCGGGATCCAGTCGACAAGGGTCTGTGCCAGGGCGTCGACCATTTTGGTGCCGGAAAAAATCCCGGCAAAAATCCCTGCGGCGAATACCAGCAGCACGACCGTCATGGCGTTGCCCGAGTGCGCGAGGATGCGTTCTTTCTGAATGTCCAATTGCGGATAGTTGATCATCAGCGCCAGCACAAAGCCGATCAGGAACAGGATTGCCGAGTGCATCAGGCCCATCACCAAGGCGATCAATACCGCAATCACCAGTACCAGGTTGACGTAGGCCAGCTTCGGACGTTTGTGCGGAGTGTCTTCAAGAATCGCGTTGATGTAGCAATCTCCACCACCGCTTTGCAGTTGCACGTTGCCAATCCGCTTGCGCTCGGCACGCCCCAGTATGAAGGCGGTGAAGACCACCCACAGGGCGCCGCCGATCATGGTCGGCAGCAACGGCACAAAGTATTCGCCGGCATCCAGGCCCAGTGCGGCGATGGCCCGGGTTGCGGGGCCGCCCCAAGGGGTCATGCCGCTCATGATGCTCAACGACAGCATGGAGATGGTCGCCAGGATCATCGGGTTCATGCCGATGCGTTTATACAACGGCAGCATCGCCGCGCAGGTAATCATGTAGGTGGTGGTGCCGTCGCCGTCAAGTGCGACCAGCAATGACAGCAGGGCGGTGCCGACCGCGATTTTCATCGGGTCGCCATTGACCCGCTTGAGGATCTTGCGGATCAGCGGGTCGAACAACCCCGCGTCGATCATCAGGCCAAAGAACAGGATGGCAAACAGCAGCAAGGCGGCAGACGGTGCGACCATTTTCAGGCCGTCGAGCATCATTTTGCCGGTGGTGCCGCCGAAGCCGCCAATAACCGCGAAGACGATAGGCACCACGGTGAGTGCGACGATTGGCGACAAGCGCTTGGTCATGATGAGGAAGGTGAATACGACCACCATGGCCAAGCCAAGGAAAGCGAGCATAGGACGATTCTCTTGTTGTTATCGTAAGAATGGCTGACGCCGAGGCGCACGAGCCCTGACCCGCCGGGCGGCACAATGGCGCCTGGCGGGGAAGGGATTCAGTCAAGTCAGGGGTAGGTGTTTGTGGTTTGCGTTAGACGCGGTTGGCGACCTTCTGGTCTTCCCAGGCGTTTGCCTGCGCCGCGTTGGGTTTTGCGTCGAGCATTCGCGTCAGTGTTTCGCGGTGGCAGGCATTTTCAGACATCGAAATCACCACCGTCGCGACCGCGTTGCTGGCCAGGCTGGTCAGGGCACGCGCTTCAGACATGAAGCGGTCAACGCCGATCAGCAGCGCCAGGCCGGCCAACGGGATGTCGTGAATGACCGTCAGGGTCGAGGCCAGTGCCACGAACCCGCTGCCAGTCACGCCGGCCGCGCCTTTGGAGGACAGCAGCATGATCGCCAGCATGGTGATGATTTGCGTCAGGCTCAGGTCAATGTTGCAGGCCTGGGCAATGAAAATCGCCGCCAATGACAGGTAGATGGCCGTGCCGTCCAGGTTGAACGAGTAGCCGGTGGGCAAGACCAGGCCCACGACGCCTTTTTTGCAGCCCAGCGCTTCGAGTTTTTCCAGCATGCGCGGCATGACCGGTTCCGTGGAGGAGGTGCCGAGCACCACCAGGAACTCTTCGCGAAAGTAGCGCAGCAGTTTCCACAGGCTGAAACCGTTGGCGCGGCAAATGCTGCCCAAGACGACGAACACGAAGAAGCCGCAGGCGATGTACAAGGTCATGATCAGTTTCGCCAGCGAGCCCAGCGAGGTGATGCCGTACTGGCCGACGGTGAACGCCAGGGCCCCGAAAGCGCCGATCGGTGCAAAACGCATCAGGTACGCGAAGATCTTGAACACCATGTGCGAGGCGGATTCGAGTACATCGAGCACGGGCTTGCCACGTTCGCCCAGGGATGACAAGGCGAAGCCGGACAACACCGCGATAAACAGGACCGGCAGCACTTCCCCTTTACTGAAGGCACCGATAAAGGTGTCCGGGATGATGTGCATGAAAAACTCCACAACCCCAAGCTTCGCCGCCGACTCGGTGTACTGGGCCAGGCCTTTGGTGCTCAGTTGGCTGGGATCGATGTTCATGCCGGCACCCGGCTGGAACACGTACACCGCCACCAGGCCAATCACCAGGCTGATCACCGTGAGGCCGAAAAACAGCAGCATGGTTTTGCTGAGCAGGCGGCCGAGCGAGCGTTTGTCGCTCATCCCGGCGATGCCGGTGACGATGGTGCAGAACACCACGGGAGCAATCATCATCTTGATGAGCTTGATGAACGCATCGCCCAGCGGCTTGAGTGCAACGGCCTGCTGGGCCCAGAAGTGCCCGACCACGATGCCCAGCACCACGGCGCATAGAATCTGGAAGTAGAGCGATTTTACAACTTTCATGGCATCACCCATTTTTAGTATTGTGCGGATGCAAAAATGCCAACGACCGCCGGAATTATCCGGCGAGGCGCTGAGAGTCCGTGGCATAGACGTAGCCGGAAAAAAGCCTGCGCGCGGTGCGAACGACCGAGGCCTGAATTGTCTCACCGTTGACGCCGGTGTAGGACAATACGACATCAATTCCTCCGCTTGGGTGCTCGATACGCACCGCTTCAAGGCGCGGCGTACTGATCCCGCCGAGCATCTGCGCGACGATGCTGCCTTCAACTACGCACGCCGTGGCCAAACCAATCGAGCCGGTAATGGCCAGCGCGCGGTGGCAGTTATGTGGCATGAAATAGCGAACCTGGATCGTACCGCCGGCTTTGGCAGGTGAGACCAGTACCGGCTTTGGGATCACTTTGTCGCTGACATCACCCAGGCCCATGGCCCGGCCGGCCTGAAGTCGCAACGACTCAAGGCGTCGCAGGAAGTCTTTGTCGGCGTCCAGTTCGGCCGGGCTTTCATCGCCACGCTTGCCCAGTTGGCTGGCCTCGATCAGCACCATGGGCATTGCCATATCGATGCAGGTCACCGCAATACCGTCGATCACGTCTTGTGTATTGCCGGTCGGGAAGAGTTTGCCGGTCTTGCTGCCGGCCGCATCGAGGAACGTCAGTTGCACCGGCGCTGCCGTACCCGGCACGCCATCGATGGCGGTGTCGCCCTCGTAACTGACCTTGGCATCCGGTGTGTACACGTCGGCGTTGATAAAGGTCCCTGTGTTGACGTTGCGAATGCGCACACGGGTGCGGTCCGGCGTGCCTTTGACCAGGCCCTGTTCGATGGCGAACGGGCCGACGGCGCACAGCATGTTGCCGCAGTTGGGCGCGCTGTCGACCCGACGTTGCGAAACCATCACTTGCACGAACAGGTAGTCAACGTCGGCGTCCGGGTGCAGCGATGGGCTGACAATCGCAACCTTACTGGTTTGCGGGCTGCCACCGCCGATTCCGTCGATCTCCAGCTCGTGGCCGGAGCCCATCAGGTTGAGCAGCAGTTCGTCACGGGCCTCAATGGCTGTCGGCAAATCCCAATCGAGAAAGACTGGGCCTTTGGAGGTGCCACCGCGCATCAGCACACAGGGAATTCTTTGCATGGTACTGACTCTTGTTGATCAATCGACGTAATTGATGTTCTTGGAGCAAGAGTCTCAAGCTTTAAAAGATCTATCAAATGCAAAGATTGAAGAGATTATTGCGTTTTGCGAATGATAAATTTACGCTGAGTTTTCTTCTGGTGCCTTCTGCTGATGAGACAAGAAATGGACTATGAGCTGAACGATATTCGATCTTTCGTTAAAATCGCCGAACTAGGCAGCTTTCACGAAGCGGCTGATGCCTTGCACCTGTCCCAACCTGCACTCAGTCGCCGGATAAAAAAACTGGAAGAGGGGTTGGGCACTTCTTTGCTTGACCGCACCACACGCAAGGTCAGCCTCACGAGCGTCGGGCGTGATTTTCTTCCCAAGGCACGTCGGCTGCTGGATGACTTCGATGAGTCGATTCTCAATATCCGTGAACTGGCCGAACGCCAGATTGGCCGGGTAACCCTGGCATGTATCCCCACTGCCGCCTTCTATTTCTTGCCTTCAGTCATTCGCCTGTATAACGAGCGCTACCCAAAAATCCGCATCCGCCTCCTGGATTTGAGTGCCAATGAGGGGCTTGAAGCGGTACTGCGGGGGGAAGCCGACTTTGGGATCAACATGATGAGTGGGCAGCATCCGGACATCGAGTTCGTGCCATTGGTCAGCGAACCTTTTGTATTGGCATGCCGGCGTGATCATGAATTGGCTGGACGCAGTTCGGTCACCTGGTCTGAGTTGAGCGATTACCGTCTTATCGGGGTAGGGCGCCTGAGCGGCAACCGTATGTTGCTCGATCACGCCTTGTCGGGCTTGAGTTGGCGGCCGCAATGGTTCTACGAAGTCCAGCATCTCTCCACTTCGCTGGGCCTGGTGGAGGCTGGTTTGGGGGTTTCGGCGATGCCGAGCCTGGCCATGCCGGCTGAAGATCATCCAACCTTGGTCAGCGTCCCTTTGATTGAGCCGGTTGTGAACCGCTCTTTGGGCTTGGTCTACCGCCGCGGCTCATCGCTTTCTCCAGCGGCGGAAAAATTCGTCTCGATACTGCTGGAGCAATGGCCGCAGTGAGCCAGGGCTTATCGAGCACAAAGGGACAGATTTATTTATCTAAAAAGGCGCCCGCTCTGCGAGCGTAAATCGGCCCCTCATGTTGTCCGTTTTTGTATTTTTTGATGGTGATCAGGCGCGCCGCGCCATCAATAACATTGAGGCCGCAGCGGACAACAAACCGGCACAGCAACGATTAAAAATCTTCTTGCCGCGAGGCTGCGTAAACCAGCGGCGCATGTGCAATCCTATGTACGCGTAGATGCCAATCGCAATCCACTCCAGTGCCAGGAACAGCAAGCCAAGCAGTGTGAATTGGGAGCCGACATCTACCGTGGGGTCAACGAATTGAGGCAAGAACGCGGTAAAGATCAGAATGGCTTTGGGGTTGCCAGCCGCGACCAGGAATTCCTGTCTTGCTAACCCCAACAACCCCGCCTGAGCATTGTCTGATTCGGCTTCTACTTGTGGTGCGGCGTTCCACAGTTGATACGCCAGGTAAAAGAGGTATGCCGCGCCAACTATTTTGATCCCGTAGAAGACAAGTTCTGAGGTTTGCAACACGACGGCCAAGCCCGCCGAGGCAAGTGCGATCATGATCGTGAATGCCAGCAAACGACCTACGCCTGCCATGCAGGCTGTGCGATATCCGTAGCGTGTTGCATTGCTGATGGACAGCAGATTATTGGGCCCTGGCGCCATGTTCAGCGCAAAGCATGCGGGCAGGAATAACGCTAGTGTTGCCAAGTCCATATGCATCTCCAGAGTTGCTTTGCATCAATCCTATATTTGAAGCGCTGTAGATGCTATCGCCCGCTAATCGGACCTTATTACCTTGGGCTTGTGTGGATAGCATGGGTGAATGGATAGCGGTAATCACCATCACGTTACTGGCATATGAGTCCAGGGCCGGGTTTTTGGTGCCTTGCTGGTGAGCTTCGGGATGCTGCTGACACTCGCTTGAATGGGAATTTACACAGGAAGGGAGTCGGTATTGGAGGTCAACGGCAGCCATGTTTTCAACTCGGCATGCTCGCCTCATGCCAGGTAGCATGAGGTGTGGCAGTTATTTACCAATACGGCCATCGGCCTCTATAGCGTCTGGCTGATGTGGGGGAGAAGTAACCTCAAGCTGGCAAGTTTGCTTACGCTGTTTGTCACCGGTGGTTTTTTACTGGCCTATTGGCTGCGGGATGGTTATGGCGGGTCGATGGTTCTTTCTGATGGGTCAGAAAAATTGATCATAGGGATCAATATGGGGTTGTTTGCCTACATCCTGGCGCTGGTGCTGGCGGGGGTTGGCATCATGATCGACCAGCGAAAGCGCAGGGCCTAGCCTGGGGATCTCGCCTTCAGTAGACGAGAGGTCATAGGCCCGTGATGGTGTAAATAGTCCTATATATCGCCACGATGCACGATATGCACTTTGTTGCCGTCCGGGTCGCGCAGATAGGCGCCGTAGTAACCGTCGCCATAATGTGGGCGCGGGCCGGGCTCACCGTCGTCGATTCCGCCAGCCAGCACACCAGCGGCATAGGCCACATCGACGGCCTCTGGCGAGGGTGCAGAGAACGCCAGCATGCTGCCATTACCCACTGTGGCGTCCTGGCGGTCGTAGGGGGTGTAGACATAGAAACGCGGCAACGGCCTACCCGGGGTGATCCAACAGGCAGAAGACGGCCCGCCATCCGGGGTCACATGGCGCCGGCACAGACCCAGTGGGAAGAGTATGGCGTCGTAGAACTGGGCGGCTTTGTCCAGATCGTTGGTTCCGACGGTGACGTGGCTGAACATACCTACTCCTTGTGGGCTGTTGTGCAACAGCCGGGTTTTCAGATGACCGTACCCTAGCAGAGTAGGCGGTTACGCATCGCATCTTCGGTAGTAATCCCATTTACCCAAGCCCATTCTCTTTGGTATCCCGCGACCTGCTTACGTTGGACACCGGAATGCGCGGCTGTGATTCTTGGGCTCTACCCTCAAGGGGTTATTCTCAAGGATAAGGAATCGCCTGATGCTCGGTTACTACGCGCAATACAGCCAGTACTACATCACGACGCTGATGATCGTCACCACCGTGTGTTTTGCCTTGCCGATCTTTATCGCGCCGATTGCCTGGGCCCGGGCGATGCGCTGGACGATTCCCGAACACCAGCACCTGGCAATCTATTTCGGACGCTGCCTGGGGGCGTTTATTCTGGTGGTGGAAGTAGCGATGTTGCGCTCTGCAACCACGGGCACCAGCTTTAGTTATGCCTTCGATATTCTGTTCGTGGTTTTCTTATTGATGTTTGTGGTGCATGTGTACGGCGCGTTAAAACGTATCCAGCCTATTACTGAAACCCTGGAGATCGGCTTCTGGATGATGCTGTTTGTGCTCAATATGCTTTTTTATCCTGCGGCGGCAATCACTCTATGAGAAGCACACCTTGCAAAGCTCCCGTGCGCGTTGTAAGTGCTGTCGAGTACGACGCTCATCGCAGCATAGGTATCTACACAACGTTCAGAAACTAACGAACTTCCCTGTGGCGGGCGGGCTTGCCACAGCAGCTCGATTTGACGTTGATGCCCAATAAGAAAAGGTTTGCCTGACACCCTTTCGAGTAGACAAATAGCACTGCGCATTATCCGGATTCACCGGAATATGTTTCCCGGATCGGGGCGATTATCAAAAAAAACCTGGTAGATATCCTGTGTCCATCGCAACCACCGACTATCTACGAGGCGACACCGATGTCCAGACTTTTTACCCCAGGCGTTGTGGGTCAACTGAGCACGCCCAACCGCGTGGTCATGGCGCCCATGACCCGCTCCCGCAGCACCCAGCCTGGCGATGTGCCGAATGCCATGAACGCGGTCTACTACGCACAGCGGGCTTCGGCGGCGTTCATTGTTACTGAGGCCACGCAGATTTCGCCCCAGGGCAAGGGCTATTCCTTTACCCCAGGAATTTACAGTGACGAACAGGTCGCCGGCTGGCGCCTGGTGACCGATGCCGTACATGCCGCTGGTGGGCGAATTTTCCTGCAGCTGTGGCACGTAGGACGTATGTCGCACCCTGACTTCCATAATGGCGATTTACCTGTCGCGCCTTCTGCGATTCCTTTCGATGGCAGCATCTGGAAGGTGGATGCCGAGTCCGGTGTTGGCAGCATGGCCCCATGCCCGACACCACGGGCGCTGGAGCGCGACGAAATCCACGCGATTGTCGACGATTACCGTACGGCTGCGCGTAATGCCATGACGGCGGGTTTCGACGGTGTTGAAGTGCATGGAGCCAACGGCTACCTGATCGACCAGTTCCTGCGTACCACCTCTAACGTTCGTACGGATGAATACGGCGGATCGCGCGAGAACCGCCTGCGCTTTCTCAAGGAAGTCATGGATGCGGTGATTGATGAAGTGGGAGCCGCCCGCACGGCGATCCGTGTTGCGCCGTTTCTTACCGCCCGCGGCATGGCGTGCCCGGACATTCTGCCCACCTTGTTGGAAGCGACCAGCTATCTGCAGGGCAAGGGCATTGCCTACCTGCACCTGGTGGAAGCGGACTGGGACGATGCCCCCAAGTTTCCCGAGGATTTCCGCCAAGCCGTGCGCGAGCGCTTCCGTAATGCGATTGTGGTGGCCGGTAAGTACGACGTGGAGCTTGCAGAATGGGTCCTGGAAAAAGGCTACGCAGACTTTGTGGCATTCGGACGTAAGTTTGTAGCCAACCCGGATCTGCCATTGCGGCTGGAGAAGGGGTACCCATTGGCCGGCCTGGAAGGGGCCGAGTTGTTTGGCGGTACCGAGCGCGGTTACTCGGATTTTTCCGCCTGGGCTGAGTCGGGCGCAAACCCATAGGCCAGATCCACAAACATCTCCTTGGAGTGCGCTCAGGTCGCCAGCTTCAAGGAGATTTCGTCCATCAGCAGTTTGACCCGACGCGGCACCGCGTGGCCGGAAGGGTAAACAATCTGCAAATCCACACCCTGCAGTGAGTAGCTCTGCAGCACCTCGACCAGCCGACCTGCCTGTAAATCATCGCGTACATCAATGTAGGATTTGATACAGATGCCGTGACCTGCCAGGCACCACTGGCGCACCTGATCGCCGTCATTGGCAATACGCCTGCCCGACACCAGAACTTTGAACGTACGGCCATCGGCGCGGAACTGCCATTCCCGGTGGATATTGCTGCCAAAGCGCATCAGGATGCACTGCTGCTGTGCCAGGTCGGATGGATGCTGGGGTGTTCCGTGGGCCTCAATGTAGGCCGGGGATGCACATACGACCCTACGGCCCTCGCTGAGTTTTCTGACGCGCAGGGTGCTGTCGGACAAGGCGCCATACCGGATAGCGAAATCAATCCCTTGCCCCGCGAGATCCAGGTAGCCATCGGTCAGGTTCAGGTCGAGGCTTACATTGGGATGCTCTTGCAGAAAATCATCAAGGATTGGCACGATGCGGTTACGGCCCAGGTCGACGGGAGCGCTCAGGCGTATCAGGCCCGAGATCCGCTCGGTGCCTAGTTTGATATTGCTCTCGATATCTTCCGCTTCTGCCAGCAGGCGCCGTGCGCCGTCCATCAGCATCCGCCCTTCATCCGTCAAACTGATCGAGCGTGTGGTACGGGTCAGCAATGTTGCCCCGTAATGCCTTTCCAACGCCCCGAGCCGTTCCGACACAGACGTAGGCGAAAGCCCGACCTCACGGCCTGCGGCCGACAATCCGCCTTTTTCGACAATCAATAGAAACAACGCGAGGTTCTCGAAGAGCATTATCCGGATTCCCCTGAATATGATTGTGCTTTTAGCCGGATTCTACGCCAGCACTAGATAGCGCTCATGGCATTTTTACAGAGGGTAAAAACCCGCAGTTCACGTCTGACGAAATGCGCAGTGTTCTCCAACGTTGTTTGCGTATCAGGATGCTTGAGCTGATAGCGGCTCTCCAGTTCTCTGCTTTGATGCATATCGAATCGCTCGGTCTGGATGACGTTCAGGGACTCTGGGCTGGTGCCGAAGTACGCTGCCACGCCCGGTAATTTCAGTAGCCATCTGAGCAGGCCCAGGGGCAGATGGCGGCGGGGCGCTTGCATTTCCAGGGTGCGGGCGATGTGCGCTAGAAGCCCTTGCAGGTTTAGGCGCCAGCGCCCTCGCCACAGGTCAACCTCCCTTTGATCGCCAATTGTATCTCTCGATCTGCCCCTAGCTGTACGGGGCGGTGCGCCACAGAACCCTCTACTGTCAGGGCGACAATAATTCGCCGGATGACGCACCATGTTTATGTCCACCAGCCTGCTTTCAGCCTTCGCGCTGTTTGCGTTCGTGTCTTCGATTACCCCTGGCCCCAATAACACCATGCTGTTGGCATCGGGAGCGAACTTCGGTTTTCGCCGCTCGATTCCCCATGCCCTCGGGATCAGCGTGGGCTTTATGGTGTTGGTGATTTCAGTTGGCCTGGGCCTGGGGGAAGTGTTCAAGGCGTTACCTTGGGCGTACACCGCGCTGCGCTATATCGGGGCGGCATACTTGTTGTACCTGGCGTGGAAAATTGCGACTTCCAGCGCGATGTCGGACGACACCGACCGCAAGAGCAAACCCATGACCTTTCTCGCCGCCGCGGTGTTCCAGTGGGTCAACCCCAAGGCCTGGATCATGGCGTTGGGGGCGATCACCACCTACACACCAGCGCAAGGTTACTTCACCAACGTGCTGGTTATCGCCGTGGTGTTTGCAGTGGTCAACCTGCCGAGTGTGTGCGTGTGGGCGGGGTGCGGCACCGCTTTGCGCAACGTCTTGCGTGAGCCGCGCTGGTTGAAGCTATTCAACTGGTCGATGGCGGGGCTGTTGGTGTTGTCGTTGTACCCGATGTTTTTTGCCGGCTAATAGAGCCGACGCTTTGACGAACCAGGGCTCAGACCGGTGAAATCGTGGCCAGCAGGCCGATTCCAACGGTCAGTGCCAGAAACCCTAAAAGAAAAAATGCCATCTTAGCCATGGGGCCTCCAAAAGGCGCAAGGGCGGCGGGAGAGTTCCTGCCGATAAGCCATTGTCGGGGGGATGGTCTGTTCGGTACAGATGCAGGTGGTAAAGAAAAAAGCGTATCAGATACCGCTTGCAGGCTGGTGTGCCGGGGGTAGGGCTGGCGCCTGGAGGTACTGATCAGACTGTACGCGGCACCTTCGGGGCTCTTGGGGCTGGCTCCACTGCGGGTAGTACATATTTGAGCCATTCTGTTCGGTGTGAGCTGGGCAGGGCCGGTGTCGGGTCGGCGGCTGTCGATTCAGCTTCATCGAGTGGGTAGCAATTGTCGCTGCTGCGCCTGCCGTCGGGGTAGACGATAAAACCGCCGCGCCCGTTGCCACATTCGTGCAGATACACCGGCGACAGTTCTCGCTGCTTATCAATGCGCGCATTCAAGTGGACGATATAGATCCCCATGGCAATCGACACACCCATAATCAGGCCCAGGCAGACCAGTAACTGCCAGGTGTAACTGGCGCCCCCGTTATCGCGACGCACTGGCGACACAGCACGCAGCTGCCTGCTCAATACTCTGGCCCACCAGAAACCGGCTCCCGCCTCCTAGGGTTACCAGTTGCCCGCGAGACGGCAGGATGCTGGCCATCAGGCCGAAGAGAATCAAGGCCAACAGGACTCTTTTGACCATCGCGTAAAGGTTCATGACGGTGATGACCTCTGGATATGGGAGCCCCAGCTTAGAGAGTGCCGGGTTAACGCGAGGTAAACATCAGCGGGAAATCGCTCGACTTCCGTTATCCTTCAAACCTCTGCGCAACACCTGTCCGAGGGGACCTTCCCGTGCATATTCACCTGCTGCTGGTCGAGGACAACCTCGATCTGGCCACCACCGTCATCGAATACCTGGAAATCAGCGGCATGGTCTGCGACCACGTCAGTAATGGCCAGGCCGGTCTGAATCTGGCACTCGACCAGCATTACGACGTGATTCTGCTGGACATCATGCTGCCGCGCCTCGACGGCCAGCAAGTGTGCGAACGGCTACGCCAGCAAGGCAGCCAGACGCCGATCTTGATGCTCACTTCACTGGATGCCCTTTCGGACAAGCTCGCCAGCTTTACCGCGGGCGCCGACGACTACCTGGTCAAGCCATTCGAGTTGGCCGAACTGGTGGCCAGGATTCGTGCCCTGAGCATGCGCCGCAGCAGCCAGAGCAGCCGCCTGCAGGTGGATGACCTGGTGATGGAGCTGACCACCCGCAAAGTCAGCCGTGCCGGGCAGGAGCTGCATCTGTCGCCCATCTGCTGGACCCTGCTGGAATACCTGATGCGTGCCAGCCCTGAACCCGTCCCACGGGAGCGCCTGGAAACCACCATCTGGGGCGACGAGCCACCGGACAGCAATACCCTCAAAGTCCACATGCACCGGCTGCGCAAGGCCGTAGACAAACCCTTCAGCCGGCCGCTGATCCACACCCTGCCCGGGGTTGGTATACAGGTGAAGTCGCATGCGTAATGGTCTGAGCCTGAAGTGGGTGATCAGCGGTAGCTTCCTGTTGCTGATTGCCGTGGTGCTACTGATCTACAGCCAGCTGTTGCCGGTATACACCGTACGCGGCCTGCTCTACACCGCCAGCGCGATGATGGAAGAAGAGGCCCAGTACTTCGTCAGGCACTACAAGAAGGACCCAACCACGCCACCGCCGCACAACTACTTCTTCGAGGCCGTCATCGGCAAGGAAGCCTTGCCGGCAAGCGTGCGCGAGCTGCTCAAGGCACCGCCGAGCATGTCCTTCGGCGCGGTGCAGGTGTTCGGTGATATCGACTCCGATGACGAAGACGCTGAGGTCCGGGCGGTCCTCTCCCAACCCCTGGGTGACGGCAAGACCCTATATATGTATGACATCGACCATGACCACGAAGAGGGCGGCGAGGTCGAGACGCCGCTGTCCGATGCCTACTTTGACCAGGTACTGCAGGGCGTTGCGTTCATCAGCCTGGCGGTGTTCGTACCGGCGCTGATCATTATCGCCCTGTTGGTCTGGTGGTTGGTGCGGCCATTGGGGCGCCTGGCGCAATGGTCCAGTACGCTGCAAAACCCGGATGCAATGGCCGGCGAGCGCCCTGATTTCAGCTTCAAGGAGTTCAACATGCTGGCCGACGCCCTGGCCCAGAGCGTGGAGCAGGTGCAGGCCGCCAGTCAGCGCGAAGGTCGACTGTTGCGCTACACCAGTCATGAACTGCGCACCCCGCTGGCAGTGCTCAAGGCCAATATAGAGCTGTTGACCCTGCAGGCCGGCGGTGTCCTGCCATCCCCCCTGCAGCGCATTGAACGTTCGGTGCTGAACATGCAGCTTATCGCCGAGACCTTGCTGTGGATGAGTCGCGAGCGTCCCGAGCCGTTGCCGGAGGAAGACATTGACCTGAGCGAGCTGGTGGGCGAGCTGATTGACAAGCATCGCTACCTGATCGGCAAGCGGGATATCGAGTTGCTGGTCGACATCCACAACCAACCTTGCCGACTGCCCCCCACCGCGTGCCGCATAGTGATCGGCAACTTCCTGCGCAACGCGCTGCAATATGCCGAAGAAGGTCAGGTCGAAATCAGCTTCAACTACCCGCGGTTGCAGATTGCCAACCACATCAGGGAGGTCAAGCCGAGGGAGGAGTCCAGCGATTTTGGCTACGGTCTGGGGTTACAGTTGATGCGTGAGCTATGCGCGAAATTGGGGTGGCAGATCGAAGTGATACTTGAGCAACAACGTTTTACTGTGGTTCTGGACTTCACGACGTTGCAGGCTATCGAGAGTCAGCCGGCAAGCGCTTAGAAAAAAACGGCATAGGTCAGGCTCTACCCCGGGGGGGATTCGTACACGGCTAGGCTGTGGTCCCTAGTTATGATCTGGGTCACGGCCCTATTTCAGTAGTCTGCTAGCGTATTAAGCCGCTGACACGTCCAGGGAGGATCAGGTTCGGCCCACAGCATCATGTTGATGATTGGAGCATTCACGGTGAAGAGCTGGCACTGCATAATCGGTATCTTGGTGATTACTACACTAACGCTGCTGATTGAAATACCTATTGATACCTGGCTTACGTCGGCAACTCTCAGCCTGATACTGGGAACTTGTGCATTGGTCTACATGGCAGCTTCCTGCCTGCTGGCCAGTCGCTGGGGTGTCGTTGAGAATCTATTTGGTGGCCTGGACCGGGTCTATGAGTCGCACAAATGGTTAGGTATCTGGGCTCTCGTATTTGCTACTTATCACTTTGTGTTCAAGGCAAATCTGGATGTTTGGAACAGCGTTCCGATCCTGGAGCTACCAAAATATTGGACACGTCTCGTGCGCCAGTTGAGCTATGTGGCCCTGGGCCTCATCGTCCTACTTGCGCTGAACCGCAATATTCCTTACAGCTTATGGCGGTGGTGGCACAAGCTCTCCGGACCATTGTTCCTGATCGTGATCTTGCACTGGCTTAGCTTCAAATCGCCGATAACGTTATTCAGTCCCTCTGGTATCTGGCTGGCGCTGACTTGCGGATTGGGTGTACTAGCGGCCCTCTACAAACTGGTTCTTTACCCATTTGTTGCACGTGCTGGCGAGTACAAGGTCACAGCAGTCAACAGGGGAAATAGGGCGCTGCATTTGACGCTGGAACCCATTCATAAGGGGTTCGACTTCAGCGCTGGGCAGTTTGCTTTTTTGGCAATGCAGCAAAAAGGGTTGCGTGAACCCCACCCGTTCACGATAGCCAGTGCTGGCGGTCAAAATGGGCAGGTTGAGTTCATCATCAGAGGGCTTGGGGATTACACCAAAAAGCTGTGCGAGTGCGCGAAAGCCGGAATGCTTGCCACGATATACGCCCCTTATGGGAGGTTTAAACGGGTCTCTGAAGCCGAGCGGGAAATCTGGATCGGCGCAGGTGTGGGGATTTCACCCTTCATTTCCTGGTTGCAGGATCCGAATGGCAAAGACTTCGAAAGGGCAACCCTGGTCTATTGCTTCACACCCTCGCGCGCTTTTCCGCCATCCGAAGAGTTGGAAAGCATGACCGCGATGCGGGGTGCGCAATTTGTGCGTAATACAGGCGGCACTGAGCAATTGGCTGAAACCTTGCGTGAGGCGGTGGCTCAAACCAAACCACAGCAGATTCATGTAAGTTTTTGCGGTCCAAAAGGCCTGCTGGACAAGGTGTATGAACTCATGGAAATCAATCGGATTCCGAAAGCCAATCTTCACTTCGAACTGTTCGAGTTTCGTTGATTCAGCAGGATGGTGGGCTTAGCTGGCTTGGGCCTATGCGCCGGGTCAGCGATCAAGACGGTTGCTGTGAATGCACAAACAACGGTTCCTGAGCTTGCGATCAGGGTTGCCGACCACCGTGTTTTACTTCACGTATTTTACGGTTGCACTCACTAGCAACTGATCGTTGACCGTGACTTTGCAAAAGCGCTTCGTAACTGTTTTGTTATCAGCCGCGAGCGTAGGTGCGCATTGCAAGAACACTTTTTTACCGTTCCAGTCCTGAGCTATCCCAGCAGTGGCTGCGCTGGCGTACTCTTTCATGAATTTCCGATTCCATGGTCCGAAATAGACTTCAGGCTCGCCGCCTCCGAAGAAGCCAGACTCCTGCGTGGCGCAGAACGTACCCTCCATCCTTTCTCCGTCGATGATATTGGCATCGGTGTAGCAGTTCATCAGGCCGTTCCAGACATCCATATCGACTGGGCCTCTGTTAACCCAGGTAGGAGGGGTAACGCATCCTGAAAGAGTTGCGGCGGCAAGCGCCAACGCGATAAGAGAAGTTGACTGAATACGGGACATTGAACGGAGCTTCCTTACTTTTTAAGTTACACCACCAATACCGGCAACCCGCCACGATTTCAAGTGTCAGAGTGGGTTCGTGACAGCCAAGCAACCCGAGTGGGAGGCAATCGAACGCGCCTACCGGGAAAGGTCGTGGCCCATCACGACCATTCCGATCTGAGCTATGTCGGTACTGAAGGGAATTTCGCCCAATGCCCTAAATCCGAAGCGCTCATAGAAGCGCTGCGCGTTTGAATTGGTCTTCAGTACGTCCAGCCATAAGAAACCCTCTTTGCGGGTTTTCGCTGCGTCTTGAAGGAATTGAAGCTGCTTCCCATATACGACAAGACTTGATCAGCTATGGTCTGTTGCTTGCAAATGAAGGGGGGGGGCGGTCGGCAGGACGCCGGAAAGAGAATTGCGGAGCAGCGTCTAAAATTGCGGAGCAGAAAAGATAAAGGCCTGCATGAAGTTCATCATGCAAGCCCTTGATATCTATGGTGCCCGAACCCGGAATCGAACCGGGACGCCCTTACGAGCGGGGGATTTTAAGTCCCATGCGTCTACCAGTTTCGCCATTCGGGCGGTAGCGCGGTGAAGCGACTCAATGGGCTTTGCCTGGCAAAGCGCTTGAGCGGTGCAGCAGGCTAGGGAATATATAGATCAAGGCACCGTGGCGCAAGTTTGCATGCGCTCTTTTTCGACTTGATCGCGTGTGTCGGCTTTGGAAAAAAGCTCGCTATATCAGTGATCTACATTTGCAGGTGCGGGTGGACGATTCGCCTGCGCGTCAACCAGGCTGGCACCAGACAGGGCCGGTGGCTGCAGTTTAACGCATGGCATTGTGCGATCATTCACGTTTAAAGCACTTGAATAGGAAAGTGGCATGCGCGTCATCACGGTGAGAACCAAAACGGAACTTGAATCTGCCAAGAATGCCGGGTACGAGCAGATCACGGTTGAAGGTGAGCTTGCGAACAAGCTCAAATCGTCCAAGAAGATCGCGGTAGCGGGGACGATCACGGTTGGGCTGTTGGCCACTGCATTGGCGGCTGTGCCCTTTACGGGTGGTCTTTCGATGGCAGCGGCTGTGCCTATCGCCACGCTGACTGGGCTTGAAGTCGCGGCCATTATTACAGCAGCGTCATTGGGGCTCGGGCTGATCATTGCCCTGTTCAAGGGTTATGAGGAGATCTCTTTCGAGGCCGGGAAAATGGTCCTGAAAAAGAAACAGTCATGAGCGGTTTTGTCGACAGGCCACCCTATTTTTTCCGCTGCAAGAAGTGCGAGCATCGCTTCACGCGTACGGTGCGGTTGGGGCTGTTGTGCCCCCAGTGTCATTCGATACGCATTGAAAGAGATCGGCGGGTGAGCAAGTAAACCGAGAGGGCTTGTGCGAGATGTTCGCCAAGCCCAGCCCGGCATTTACCCGTGTAGTCGCCGAATAATCTCCTCGTACCCGACCGCCTGCGACAATCGTTGCAGTGCATCCAGGCGGCGGGAATAGGCCTTTGCGTCACCATAGGTCAGCTCGACATGCAGGCTGTCGATCGTCACCAGATAGGCCTCTGCCAGTGCTTCACTGGCCTGGTCCTCTACGCCTGGATAGGCTTTAAGTAAGCCTTTCTGGAAGTGACTGCGGATCGTGGCCATGTAGTCATTGAACCCGGACATGACCACGTCCCTCAGCGGCGTCGGCGGATAAAATGCGGCCCTGAGCAAAAATCGCAGGGATTCATTCTGGTTGTAGCGGCGTTGCAGGTTGTCGATGTAGACCTCGCCGGGGGCCTTGATCGATCGTGAGTTTTTCGCAAACTGGCTTTGCACGTAGTCCAGTTCGGCGCGCAGTGCGAGTTCGAGTGCGACCACGTACAGCGCATCCTTGCTCGAAAAATGCGCGTACAGCGAGGCCTTTTTGATGCCCGCGCGCACGGCGATATCATTCAGCGACGCGGCGTCATAACCATGCTCGGCAAATTGGTCCAGTGCCAGATACGCGATGCGTTCGGCTGCCGAGGTCAGGGTGGTGGATGTCATATCGTTCTTCCTTAATCAGTGCCCGGCCAGGTCAAAGGTTTCGCCCGGCCCCCGGGGCAGGCTGATGGTCGTCAGCAGGCAGGTCAGCAATGCACTGGCCAGCAGCAGTGTTGTCCAAGCCACCGGTCCATAGGTCAGCGCCAATGCAGAGAGTGGCGTCGCGCTCGCGGAAACGGACAGTTGAAACGCGCCCAGCAGTGCAGCGGTGGATCCCAGCGCGCGCTTTTGCGAGGACATCACCAGCGACATCAGCGTGGATTCGGCGATGCCCAGGCCAAACAGGGCAAGGGCCATGCCCGCCACTATACCGGGCAGACCCAGGTCGGTCAGGGTGGATGCCATCGCGATTGCCGAGCCACCGGCCATGCATGACACGCCGATCAGCGACAGGCGGCCCAAGCCTAGCCGACTGACCAGTTTGCCGGCGCTCATCGCTCCGATCAGGATGGCTACACCCGTGACCCCGAACAGCATGCCAAAGGCTTGTGGGCTCAGGCCGTAGGTCTGCTGGTAGACCAGTGTCGCGCCGCCGATGTAGGCAAACAGAAAGAAGAACACGGCGGCCACGGCCAGGGTCGGTCGCAGGAAATGCCGGTCCCTGGCAATCGTCAGGTAAGTGCGGCAGGCAGCGCCCAGGCGCAAGGGCTCCCTTTGACTGACGGCCAGGGTTTCCGGCAGCGACAGCCAGCTGTTGCCCAGTACCGCCAGGCCAAATGCAGCGAGCACCAGCATCACCGCACGCCAGCCGTAGTGAGTGTCGATGACCCCGCCCAGTGCCGGGGCGAAGATAGGCGCGACGCCTTCGATGGTCATCAGCAATGCGAAGAGCTTGGTCGCGGCCACGCCTTCGCTGACGTCGCGGACCATACTCATGATCACCACCAGCGTCAGGGCGCTGCCAAGCCCCTGGACGAAGCGTAGGGCGATCAGCGTCTCAAGCGTCGGTGCCCATGCTGCGCCCAATGAGCACAAGGTAAACACCACAAGGCCGGCCAGCAGGGGCCGGCGGCGTCCGTAGGCGTCGACGATAGGCCCGAAGATCAACTGGCCGGCGCCCATGGCCAGGAGGAAGAACGTCAGGGTCAACTGCACACTGGCGAAGCTGCTCTGATATTCGCGGGCAATCTCGGGAAGGCTCGACAGGTACATATCGACAGCCGATGGGCCAAGGGCGCCGATCAGTCCCAGGCCAATAGCCAGCCTCAGGGCGACCCTGGGGGTGGGTTGCGAATTCATATAGTCTCCAGCCATAAAAACAGCCTACCGGTCGGTAGGTTTTGCGCATGATAGCGATACCTCATAAGTCGGTCAACGCCACAGTACTCAAGGGGATTCACACGGTTGCAGTGCCATTTGCTGGGGGGAATGGGCGCCGTTCTCAGTTGTGTCTCTTTAGTCTTTCGATTGAATTGGACGCCCGCCCACTCGCCACAGGGAAATTCGTCAGCTTCTGACAATTGTGTAGCTACCGGTGGCCATCGCATGCAAGCCAGCTCCCCCGGTTGATTGGCCGAGTTTTCAAGCCCCGTGGAATTTTCGATTTCGATTTGGGCGTTTTCCTAAATACGCCGGTAGGAGGTGTCGTGAGAATGGGCGCACTTTTATCTCATCTGTGATGTGTCATGTCCTTTCTGCCGATTCGTGTCCTGGTCGTCGAAGATCACCCCTTCAAGCAGCTCGTTGCCACTCAGGCCTTCCAGGAGGCAGGATGTGACAGCGTGCTGGGCGTGGATGATGTGAGCGCAGCGCTGCAGTTGTTGGACCACACAGGGGCGGTGGATATCGTGCTCTGTGCCCTGAAGGAGGAGGGCATGCCGGGGCTGGCGACGCTTGAGCTACTTGGCCGTAGCCATCGGTTCAAGGCGCTCATCATTTGCAGTGCTATTGCCCCAGACCTGCAGGACGCCATTGAGCGTATGGTCGGCATGCTTGGGGTCAGCGTCCTGGGGTATGTCGATGTGCCGGTGCGCGCTGGGTCGATAACGCCGCTGTTAAGCCGATATCTGGAAACCACCCTTTCCACCAAGCACGCACCGCAGAAGGCTCGCTACAGGAGCGTCAGCCAGGCGCGCCTGGAACAGGCCATTGCCGGGCATGAGCTCAAGGCATTTTTTCAACCCAAGTTCAATTTGGCGACCGGTGAAGTCGCCAGCCTCGAAGTTCTCGCGCGCTGGCAGCATCCGCAGTACGGCGTGCTAGGGCCGGCGGGCTTCCTGCCCCAGGTCAGCCAGTTCGGTTTGATGGATGAGCTGTTTTTTGCCCTGCTGGACCAGGGCTTAGCCTTCTTGCAAACGGCGCAGACGCAGGGGCGGGTATTGTCACTGGCGTTTAATCTGGACGCACAGCAACTGTCCAATGAGTCACTGCTGGCGCATCTAGCCTCGGCGTTGGAGCGCTACGCCATACCGGCGTCGTGCCTGACGTTCGAGATCACCGAAAGCGGCCTGCTGGAAGTCTCTCCCCGAGTGCTCGAAACCTTGATCCGCCTGCGGATGATGGGCGCCGGCCTGTCTATAGATGATTTTGGTATTGGCTACTCGTCGTTGGAGCGCCTGTGCCTGTTGCCATTCACCGAGATCAAGCTCGATGCATGCTTTGTGCGCGACCTTGATCGCAGCCGGCGTAACCGTGCAGTGATCAGCAGCACCCTGGCATTGGCTCAAGCGCTGGATATGGCGGTTGTAGTAGAGGGCATAGAGCACGAAAGCCAGCGCCAGCACCTGCTCAACTTGGGCTGCCTTCAGGGCCAGGGCTATCTCTGCGCACGCCCCATGGACGCCACGCGTACGCTCTCGTGGCTGGCAATAAAACTGGCATCACACAGCACGCTCTGATGTTGGAAAACAGGGGCTAGACTCAAAGCTCACTTGCCTTTCTTGGAGACCCCAGATGCCCCACAAAAACACCATCTGCCTCTGGTTCGACGGCGCCGCACTGGAGGCTGCCAACTTCTACGCCCGCACATTCCCGGACAGTACGGTAGACGCCGTCCATAAAGCCCCAGGCGATTATCCCGCGGGCAAGCAGGGCGATGTCCTGACCGTCGAGTTCACCGTCATGGGCATCCCGTGCCTGGGCCTCAATGGCGGGCCGGGTATCCAGCACAACCAGGCGTTTTCATTCCAGGTGGCCACTGATGACCAGGGCGAAACGGATCGCCTGTGGCAGGCGATTGTCGGCAATGGGGGCGAGGAGGTTGCCTGTGGCTGGTGCCGTGACAAGTGGGGCCTCTCCTGGCAAATCACCCCGCGGGTGCTCACGGCAGCGATCATCCATCCCGATCCTGCGGCGGCCAAACGCGCATTCAATGCAATGATGGGCATGGTGAAAATCGACATCGCTGGCATTGAGGCGGCGCTCAAGGAGGGATGAGACCCTGGTATAAGCTGTGTTTTCAACCCGTAGTAACGGCAAGGGAATGCGTATGAAGTTGACAGCCCAGAGGCTGGTCGAAGTGGCGATGGCCAACCCCATCACCCCGCAGTCAGAGCTGCTCGAGCACAAAGCCAGGAGCTATCAGGCTCGCTGGCCATGGCTCAGAACTGCGTAGAGACGGACTCGTTCACGGCTACGACGGTTGTGGGCATTTCTGCAGGGGCTCTTGCTCGTAGCGCCTTATTGCTTCATTCACGATGCTGTCGATTTGTGGTGAGTAGTTCTTGATATTGGCCTTGCCGCTTTTCAGATAAAGCGCGTGGTACATCAACTGGTCGCTCAATGTTGAGTACCAGTTTTCATCATCCCCCACCAGCGGCAAGATCGATTCGGCGGAGTACAGCAGGAACCCAACAAAATACTCATATTGTTCATATTCCTCGCTGCCCGGCTTAAAGCGCTCGAATCGCGGTGACTCAATGGGGTAGGAGGCTGCGGAAAACTTCGGGTTTGCAAAGGCCAGAGAAATGTAGTCTTTGTAGATCGACTTGGCCGAAGCCAGTTTCGATTCATTCAACTGGTCGTAGGCAACGAATGCCGCACTAAAGGCAACCGCCAATGTGAAAAAAGATGAGACTGCGCTGAATTTTTCATACTTTTGCTCTGCAGGGGCTGCGCTCCATAGCTTGTAAAAAACAAGCAGTGCCCCTACGGCGGCCATAACCAAAAAAATCATTTGAAACTATCCTCGTCAATTCGAACATATTGACTGTCTATTGCCTCTTGCAAGTGACAGACCTTACGGATGAAACGTTGTAAGGACTTCGCTATCGGCAGATGAGCGTGAGTCTTTAGGCTCGCAGCCCTCACTCACTTGGCGCCGCAGCACGCGTAAGAAACGACCTGACCTGCATGCGTCGTCACACTACAAGATGCCTGGCGGCGTACCGATGGCGTGGTGCTCCCTGGCGTTCCTCGGGTTCGTCCTGGGCCTGCTGGCGCTGCGTCCGGATACCCGATTGGCACTGTGTGTCATGCCGGGGTGGTTTATCTGGCTGGCGATTGCCTATCAGCTCTCGACCTTTAAAAAACGCTGGTCGTTGTCTCACTCCTTGTAAGGATCGCCAGCAAACCGTGTCCTTCAGTAGCCCGATAGCTTTAACGCGGGCTTTTACCCCGTACCTGCAACGAATTTCGCTGTCCTGAGTGCTGGCAGGGTGCCACAATGCCATTTTGTCGCAGCACTAGGATCAGGCGAACCAAATGAATGGCCTTGGGCGTGAGCAGCACCAGGATTTTTTCATCGAAGAGCAGGTGCGCACTGATCGCCTGCGTCAGTTGTTTCGCCAATCCGTCTCTGCGGTTTTTGGCAGCTATCTGGCCGCAGGCATGCTCTGCTGGCTATGTTGGGACCGGCTTGAACCCCGGCTGATGATCGGTTGGCTGGTATTGCTGGCCGGCTCGTCGGTCCTGCGTTTGTCGATGTTCCTCCAGTATTTTCGCAGCCCCCGCAGCGAGCGCACGCCCCAGCGCTGGGAGCGTCATTATTGGATCACCCTGGTGTTGTCGGCCGGGATCTGGGGCATGGGGGCCTTTGCCGTGATGCCCGCCGATGACCGCTTGACCCAGGCCCTGGTCATGCTCTTTGCCGTGGGCATGTCGGTCAGCGCGGTGTCGTGCTACTCGGCCTACCGTTACATGACCATAGTGTCCATGGCCCTGGTGCTGTTGCCGTGCACCCTGTGGTTGTTGTTTCAACCTTCCAAGATGCAGATGGGCATGGCTGTTGCCGTGCTGGTGTTCTCGTCATTTGTCGTGGGCGCTTCGCGTAAATTGTCCGAGGCTCTGGAGACGGCGTTTCGCCTGACCCGCGAAATAGAGCGGGCCCACAGTATTTCAACGCGCGCCGCGCAAACCGATGAACTCACCGGGCTGATGAACCGCCGCGCGTTCTTCGAAAAAGCCCAGGTGCTCTATGACCAATGCAAGCGCACTCACCAGCCGTTATGTGCGCTGATGCTGGACATGGATCACTTCAAGGCGATCAACGACAACTATGGACATCAGGTCGGGGATCAGGTGTTGCGCGAGATCGGCCAGGTGATCAACGCGTCTTTTCGCCAGTCGGATATCTACGGGCGGCTGGGGGGTGAAGAGTTTGCGGTGTTGCTACCTGATACCACCCTGGAAGTGGCGCGAGAGATCGGCGAACAACTGATCCGCGCCATTGCTCGCTTGAGCATCGACCCGGTACAGGTATTGAGTGCGAGCCTGGGAGTGGCATCGAACTATGCTGTGGGTGACGACTTGCAGCACTTGATGAATGCCGCCGACCAAGCCCTGTACCGCGCCAAGGCCATGGGGCGCAACCAGGTGGCGGTTGCGTCCTAGCCTCAATCCTTGCCCATGATCTTGGCCAGTACCCGTGAAATCTGGTCGGCGGAGTAAGGCTTGGCCAGGAACTCGAAGCCGTCATAGCCGCAACTGGCCAGTTCCGCGCTGTAGCCGGACGTGAGGATTACCGGCAGGTCGGGCCGGCGTCGGCGCAACTCCCGGGCCAGCGCCACGCCACCCATGCCCGGCATCACCACGTCGGAAAACACCCCGTCGAACGCCCGTGCATCCGGGCCGATCATCTCCAGGGCCTCTTCGGCATGGGTGGCCCAGACGGTCTGGTAACCCAGGTCCTGCAGGATCTGGTTGGCGAAGCGGCCTACTTCCAGATTGTCTTCCACGATCAGGATGCGCCGCCGCGCGGCGTCGGGGTTCAGTTCCAGCGCCGTCTGGACCGTGTTGTCGAGGATCGACTCAGGCTCCACTTGTGGCAGATACAACGTAAATACGGTGCCCTGGCCCAGCACGCTGGCCACATCCACGTTGCCCCCCGACTGCTTGGCGAACCCGAACACCTGTGACAGCCCGAGCCCGGTGCCCTTACCGACCTCCTTGGTGGTGAAGAACGGCTCGAAGATGCGTTCAAAGGTCGCCTGGGCAATTCCGCTGCCGGTGTCTGCCAGGGAGATTGCCACGAAAGGTTTGGCTGAACCGCCATGCCCGCGTATGCACGGCAGTGGCTGGTCTCTTTCCAGGCGCAACACCAGCGTGCCCTGGCCGTCCATCGCATCCCGGGCATTGAGGGCAATGTTGATCAAGGCGGTTTCAAATTGGCTGGAATCCGCGCAGACGTAAGAGGCCAGTTGCGGCAATTGCACGCTGACATGGATCCGCGCGCCGGTGACCGTCTCCAGCATGTCACCGATGTTCTGTACGCGCTGGCCCACATTGAACACTTGCGGGTTCAGCGGTTGGCGTCGGGCGAATGCGAGCAATTGGCTGGTCAGCTTGCTGGCACGCTCTACGGTATCGGTCACCGCACTCATATAGCGCTGGCGGCGCTCTTCGGGCAGGTTGGGCATGCGCAGGAAGTCGACCGACGAGCGGATGATCGTCAGCAGGTTGTTGAAGTCGTGGGCCACGCCTCCGGTCAACTGGCCGATGGCTTCAAGCTTCTGCGACTGGCGCAACGCCGCTTCAGTCTGGTTGAGCAGGGTGGTGCGTTCCACCACTCGCTGTTCCAGAGTCGCGTTCAAATCGGCCAGCGCCGACAGGCCCTCGCGCACGATGGCATCGGCGCGTACCCGTTCGATATGCGCCCAAGAGCGCTCCGTGACCTCACCCAGCAGCGCCAGGTCGTAGGAAGACCAGCGGCGCGGCACGCGGTCGTGAATGGCCATCAGCGCGGTCAAGCGTCCGGACTTGATCAACGGCATGCAAATCGTCGCCGTCACGCCAATAGCCTGGAAGGTCGCGGCTTCCTCGGGCGTCAGTTCCGTGAGGTTGTCATTAATGATCAACGGCTCACCGGCTTGCAGGCGCTCGACCGCCAATTGGCCGAAGTCCGCCAGGCGGTAATACCCGACAATGCTGGGCGAGCCTGGGGCGGCCCAGTTGCCGCGAATGGTAAAGCCGTCTTCATCGGCGTCCATGTCGGCATAAGCGCAGTTGGACAGGTTCAGGTGGGTCGCCAGTATCTGCGTGGTGGCCGCCATGATCGCTGCAGGATCGGTGGCATTGGCCACACCGTTACTGATCGCATCCAGCACAGAGAGGCGGCGGGCCATGAACACCGAGCTGGTGGTTTCGGTGACGGTATCGAGCATGCCTACGACGCTGCCGCAGGCATCGCGGATCGGGCTGTAGCAAAACGTGAAATAGGCCTGTTCCGGCGCAGCACCACGCTCGACGATCAACGGGAAGTCTTCGATAAACGTTGCGTGACCTGCAAATGCGGCATCGGCGATCGGGCTGATCTGGCGCCAGGCTTCCTGCCAGATCGTACTGAAGGGCTGGCCCAGTGCGTCGGGCTTGTTACCGAGGATCGGGCGGAACGCGTCGTTGTACAGGGTGATCAACTCGGGACCCCAGACTATCGCCTGGGGGAAATGGGAGGCAAGGCTCAACGACAAGGTAGTCTTGAGCACATCCGGCCATTGGTCCATCGACCCCAGGGGAGTATTGGCCCAGTCATGGCGGCGAACCCGTTCGGCCATCTCACCGCAGCCTTGTAGCCAGTCTGTCATCTACTCAATACCTAGTTCGTCCCACGCTGCGATATAGCACCGCAATATCAAATAACAGACCCGTCCAATGTCCGGCAGTTCAGCGCTATTGCGCGCCTAGCAGCGCCGTCCAGTAAATCCCCGCGTCGCTTTTCGGATCCAGCCCATAGGCGGCACCCAATTCGCGAAACCGTGGGTTCATCAAGTTGGCGCAATGCCCGGGGCTGGCGAGCCAGCCATCGACCACTTTGCGCGGCGTATCCAGGCCCGCTGCAATATTTTCACCGACCTGCTGGGCCACATAGCCAGCCAGTTCCGCGCGATCGCCTGGGGTGCGGCCGTCACGGTCCAAGTGGTCGAAGAAATTGTGGTTGGCCATGTTGCGTGCATGACTGTCGGCGGCGCTCGCCAGTTGCGCGTTCCAGGCCAGTGGCGTGGTGGCCTCGAAGGCCTGCTCACCACATTGGCGCGGCTGCTTGCGCGCGGCGTTGACCATCTCCAGCAATTGCGGGCCGGCTTCCTGTGAGCTGGCCAGGCCGCGGCTCAACAGCGGGCGGGCGAGGACGATGCGCCAGTCCTGGCCATTGTTGCTGACGCCGATATCGACGAACTGCGGGTCCAGCACCACCCGGCAGAAACTCTCGCGCACCGCTTTCATCGCCGATTGCGCGTCGCGAGGCCCGGACAGGCTGATCGCCTGCACATTCACCATTGGGTAGGCCGCCTGGGCCAAGGCCTGTTGCAAGTCGCCGACATTATTGACTGGCAATACCAGACGCGGGTCGACCGCCAGCGGTGGCAACTCCTGGGAACCCTGGTCGCCACAGCGCTGTAGTTGGCTGCGGTACTGGTTGATGGAGTCGATCAGTTGACTCTCTTCGCTCGCCGACGCGGTGGCGCAAAACACCAGGCTGGCGGCCATTGTGGTAACACCCATCATCAATGACAGAACGCGCATGGACGTTTCCCTTGAGCATGAAAGTGCCCATGATGCGCGATCAAGGGGCGCAGATGCACCCCTTGGGCAACATTTTGCCCTCAGTTCTTGAATGCCGAGTGCTTGCGGCCCTGGTCACACAGGGCAAACACGACCACCAGCACCGAGGCGATGGCGAGGATGATTACCACGCCGTCTGTCGAGTGCGTGGTCGAGGCTGCGACCATCGACAAGGCACCCAGCGGCGCCAAGCCACCGGCGATGGCCGTACCGATTTCACGCCCGGTACCAAAGCCCGAAGAGCGGGTCTGCGTCGGAAACTGGCGGCTGAGAAACGAGCCCTGGGGGGCGAACATCATTGGCGCGAGGATCCCGGTGCCGATCCCGATGGCCAGGTAGATCATCAGGCTTTCACCGGTGTTCAACAGCGCCAGGAACGGGTAGGCGAACAGCAGCGACAGCACGCCGCCAAGCACCAGTACCGACTTGCTGCTCCACTTGTCACACAGCCAGCCGAAGCACGGCACGGCGACAATGGCGACCAGACTGGCGATGGTTACCGACAGCGAAGTGACATGCACGTCGACACCCTTGAACTGGGTGAGGTAGGCCAGGGAAAAGGTCTTGAAGATGTAGCTCAGGGCGTTGTAGCCAATAGCCACGAAGAACACCACGGCCAGGCCCTTGAGGTCGTTCTTGAACAGGGCCTTGAGCGGCGAGACCTTGGCCTTGGCCGGCTCCTGGCTCAACTCCTTGAACTCCGGGGTTTCCGGAATGCTGTTACGCACCCACAGGCCCACACCCACCAGGGCGATGCTGCAGATAAACGGGATGCGCCAGCCGCCGGCCAGCAGGAACTCATTGCCATTGATGGTCAGCAGGTACACGGTCAGCGATGACAGCAGCAGGCCGAGGTTCAAGCCCAGCGCCGGCCAGGCACCTTGGCTGCCGCGCTTGCCTTCTGAAGCATGCTCGTAGGAAGTGACCGCCGCGCCCGACAACTCGGCACCGGCGCCCAGGCCCTGGATGATGCGGATAAACACCAGAATGATTGGCGCCCAGATGCCAATCGACGCGTAGCTGGGGATCAGACCGATCAGCGTGGTGCACACGCCCATCATGCAGAAGGTCAACACCAGCACATGTTTACGACCGAACTTGTCGCCCAGGTAGCCGAACAGAATGCCGCCGAAGGGGCGGGCGATAAAGCCGATGGCGAAGGTGGAGAACGCCATCAGGGTCGCGGTCTTCGGATCACTGTTATCAAAGAAGATCTTCGAAAAGACAATCGCCGCCATGGTTGCGTAGAGGTAGAAGTCATACCACTCCAGCATCGAACCAAAGATGGTGGCGGCAGCGACCTTGCGCAGGCGTTTCTTGGTTTGTGCCGGGGTTTCCACCGTGGCGGGGTTGTGGGCTTTTGCCGTCATGCTGTACTTCCTTCTCAGTCATTATATTTATTAGGGTGTTGCGAACGCGTTCAACTGTGGGAGCTGTCGAGCCTTGCGGGGCGAGACAGCGCCTACAGGGGGTATTCAGTTGGGGGTGAACATGCGGTCGGCGATCATTTCGCCAATCGGAATGGCAGAGGTGGCCGCCGGTGACGGCGCGTTGCAAACGTGCAACATGCGTGGCGTCTGGGCGAACAGAAAGTCGTGTACCAAAGTGCCGTCACGCATCACCGCCTGGGCGCGGATCCCGGCTTCATAGGGCAGCAGATCGTCGAGTTCCAGGGATGGGCAATACTTGCGGCACTGCTCCAGGTAGCCGGACTTGAACAATGAGTTCTTCATTTCTACGCTGCCGGAGCCGAGGTTCTGCCAGATGGTTTTCCAGAACCCGGGGAAGCGCGCGTACTCGGCCACATCCTTCCAGTTGATGGAAAACTTCTTGTAGTTCTCCCGGCCCAGGCCCAGCACGGCATTGGGGCCGACGGTGACGCTGCCATCGATCATGCGGGTCAGGTGCACCCCCAGGAACGGCAATTCCGGATCCGGGATCGGGTAGATCAAGTGGTTGACGATGTTGTTCTTCGACGCCGGCAAGCGGAAATACTCGCCACGGAACGGGATGATCTGGTGGTCGATATCAATCCCGGCCAGGGTCGCCAGGCGGTCCGATTGCAGGCCGGCGCACACCACCAGGTGCCGCGCCTGCCAGGCGCCATCGTGGGTGCTGACGGTGACTTTGTCGGTGTCTTCGGCAATCGCGGTGACGGTTTTTTCCAGGCAGATCTCACCGCCATTGCGGCGAATTACCTCGGCCATGGTCTCGCAGACCTGGCGGTAGTCAACAATCCCGGTAGCGTCGAGGAACAGCCCGCCCAGGCCGACGATATTCGGCTCGCGGGCGCGCAGTTGCTCGGCGTCCAGGCGCTCGACCTTCATCCCGTTGAGTTGCGAGCGCGCATAGAGCGCTTCCATGCGCTGCACTTCCAGGGCGGTGGAGGCCACCAGCAATTTGCCGCACACCTCGAACTTGATCCCATGCTCGCTGCAGAACTGTTTGGTGGCTTCGGCGCCGCGTTTGCACAGGTCGGCCTTCAGGCTGCCCGGCGCGTAGTAGATGCCGGCATGGATCACGCCGCTGTTGTGACCGGTCTGGTGTTTGGCCAGTAGCGCTTCCTTTTCCAGGATCACCAGGGACGCGTTGGGCTGGCGCTTGAGCAGCTCCATCGCGGTGGCCAGGCCGACAATCCCGCCGCCGATGATGCAAAAGTCATAAATCATGTGGGCTACCTAAATCAGTACATTTCAGTCTGCTTATCAGGTTGTCAGACTAATGTTTTTGTTAAAAAAACGGCGTGCCCGCAGGCACGCTTTATCGGTGTTGGGTCCATCAGTGGGTTGCGGGCAGCTCCAGTTGCAGGCGTTTGGCGGCAGCGCGCAAATGCGCCTCGGCGGCAGCGGCGGCGCCTTGGGGATCGGCGTCGACGATGGCCTGGTACAGCGCCTGGTGCTCTTGGGTGGCGTCGGCCGAGCCGCTGGCAAAGCGCGACGCCGAGTTTTCCCAGGCGGTCTTGCGGGCGCTGGCCAACTGGCTGCGCAAAAAGTCGTGGAAGGCGACGAAGTATTCGTTTTTGCTGGCGTCGGCGATGGCCCGGTGAAACTCCACGTCGGCAAGGGCGGCGGCTGCAAAGTCTGCGCGCTTGTCGTGCATTTCCTGCAGGGCCCGTTTCATGCGCTGCAGGTCGTCGGCATCGCGGCGTCGGGCGGCAATGGAGGCTGCCTGGGTTTCGATCCACAAGCGCACTTCGAACATTTGCGCGAGGTCAGGGCGCCGGCCGTTCTTTTCCGGAAAGCGGAATACCGTACCGGCCGGGGTCTGCGAAATAAACGAGCCCAGGCCACGCCGGGCGGTCAGCACGCCATCGGCCTTGAGCTGGGCAATCGCCTCGCGCACCACCGAACGGCTGACATTCAACTGTTCGGCCAGTTGCTGCTCGGTCGGCAGGCGCGACTCGGGCGCCAGTTGTCCGGAGTCAATCTCGGCCCGTATGGCGCTGACAACACGCACGACGAGGGAATCTGGACGCTGGAGCTCAAGCATGGCAAAACCTAGGTAATCAGGTTGTCAGACAATAGCTGTTACGATTTTCCCTTGTCAAGGCGCTGTGCTGGCCTGCAGCGTTTTTACCCGGCGCGCGCAGGCCAGCAGCAGCGCCAGTGCGACCAGCCCCGAGGCCACCCCGAACGCCAGGTGAAACCCTCGGCCAACTGCTGCGGGCAGGGCCGAATGGACATCGCCCATGCCCCAGGCAAACACCGCACCCAGCGCCCACGCGCCGACAATCAAGCCCAGGTTGCGCGATAGGTTCAGCCAGCCGGCAATCGTCCCGCGTCGATCCGCCGGCACATTGCTCATCACCGCCGTGTTGTTGGCTGCCTGGAATTGCGCGTAGCCCAGGGTGAGGATCCCCAGCGCGCCGATGTAACCGGCGGCGCCCAGGGGCATCAACCCCAGCATCAGGCAGCCGGCCAGCATGCACAGCAGTCCGCCCAGGGTGGTGGCGTAACTGCCGCAGCGGTCGGTCAGGCGCCCGGCCGGTACACCCGCCAGCGCCGCGATACACGGACCTACCGCCATCGCCAGGCCCATCTGCGCGGGATCGAGTCCTATGCCATGGCTCAGGTAAAAAGGCCCGGCGACCAGGGTGGTCATCATCACCGCAGCCACCAGCGTACTCATGCCAAGCCCGACGCCCAGGGCGCGGTCATGGAGTGTCGCGAAGACACTCAAGCGCACGGCGCCCGGTGGTTGCGGATCCCTATCGGCCTGGGTGCGTTGCACCAGCGCAAAGGCGAGGGCGGCCAACGGCAACATCACCAGAAACAGCGCACGCCAGCCAGACGCCGCAATCAGTGCGCCACCGATGGCCGGTCCCAGGCCGGTGCCCACCGCTGACAGGGTCCCCAGCAACCCCATGACGCGCCCGGTTTGCGCTTTGGGCACGGTGGCCGCGACCAGCGCCATAGTCATTGCCAGCATGATCGCCGCGCCAAACCCTTGCAGCGCCCGCGCCGCGACCAGCACGCCAAGAGAAGGCGCGGCGCTGCACAGGGCACAAGCCACGGCGAAGACCAGCACGCCCGCCAACAGCAGGCGGCGATGGCCGAAACGATCCCCCAGGCGACCGACACCTACCAGCACGGCGGTGATCGCCAGCAAGTAACTCAGCACCACCCACTGCACCGCCGCAAAGGCTGCGCTAAAGGCGTCGGCCATTTGAGGCAGGCCGACATTGGCAATGCTGGTGCCCAGTGAAGCCAGGAGCATGCACAACGACAAACCGGCGAGCGCGCCGCGTGGGGTAGGGGACGTCATGGGATTTCCTTGTTCTGACCGTGGTCGTTGCCCGCAATCTACGACGTCGCCTAACATGGCGGAAGACGCATCAGTTGCACTCTATACGTGCGTCAAACGCCTGATGAGGATTACCGCCGTGTCGCTACCGGACTTCAACCTGCTGGTCACCCTGGACGTACTGCTGGCCGAAGGCAGCGTCGCCCGTGCCGCCCAACGCCTGGGCCTGAGCCCCTCGGCCATGAGCCGTGCGTTGGCGCGGCTGCGGGAAACCACTGGCGATCCGCTGCTGGTGCGCGCCGGACGCGGCCTGGTGCCGACCCCCCGGGCCCTGGAACTGCGCGAACGGGTCGGCCAACTGGTGCAGGAGGCCGAAGCGTTGCTGCGTCCGCTGCAGGTCTTGGACCTCAAGGGCCTGGTGCGGACCTTCGTGCTGCGCACCAGCGAAGGGTTCGTCGAAAGTTTCGGCCCCGCGCTGATCGCCCGTGTTGCCGAGCAGGCGCCCGGCGTGCGCCTGCACTTTGTGCATAAGCCCGGTACACCGCTGCGCGACAGCGGCGTGGACCTGGAAACCGGCGTTGTCGATAGCAGCGCCAACCCGGAAGTCCTCACCCAGTTGCTGTTTCGCGACCGTTTTATAGGTGTGGTGCGCGCCGACCACCCATTGAGCCAAGGCCCCATCACCACCGCACGCTACGCCGCTGGCCGGCATATCTACGTGTCTCGGCGCGGGCGCGAACGCGGGCAGATCGACGACGCCCTCGAGGCCTTGCACCTGACGCGAGACGTGGAGACCATCGTCACCGGCTTTTCCACGGCCGTGGCCTTGGCGCAAAGGACTGATCTGATTGCCAGCGTTCCCGAGCGCTATACCAGCGGCCTGCGTGATGGCCTGTTCAGTTTTGCCCTGCCGGTGCAGGTGCCGCCGTTCAGCGTGGCGATGCTCTGGCATCCGCGCCTGGATGCAGACCTGGCGCACCGCTGGTTGCGCGGCTGTTTGCGCCAGGTATGTGGCGCAGAACAGGTACAATCCCCGCTGCCTTGATTGCGAAATACCAGGAAACAGGAATTCGATGTTCACCCTTACCCACTACACCACCCCCATGCCCCGAGCCCGTCAACAGCCAGATCCTGCAGATGGTGGTCGACTACCTGACCGATATCAGCTCGGTCGCCTTACCGCCGAGCAACCTGCTGTACAACATCTACCAGTATGCAATCGGCTACGAAGTGCACCTGTACCTGGAGGCGCTGGGCGGGGCCAAGGGCATTGCGGTCGAGCTGATTGTGGCGACCGATGAGCAGGATCCGGCCAAGGTCATCGGCTTCTTGCTGTACCTGCCGGTCAAGGACGATCCCCAGGCTTGCGGCGTGGCCTATATGGCCGTGCATGCCAGCCACCGCCGCCAGGGCGTGGCGCGGGCGATGATGAATGAAATGCTCAGCCGTTACCCCCATGGCGAACTGACCTGCGCGGTGGAAAAAGTCCCGGCGTTCGAAGCCATGGGCTTCCAGGTGCGCGGCGTGCGTGGCACCCAGGTGTTGATGAACACCCGCGACTACAGCACCGATGGCCTGATGGGCGTGTTGGACGTAGCGTCGATCTACAGCTCGTTGGAAGTGCGGCAGATCCACACCTACCTGCTGCAAAAGCACGGCAAGCGCGCGATGATCGACGCCGAGAAACAGCGCGACCGGCATTTCGACCAGATAACCCGCAAGGCCAAGGTATTCGTGCAGAGCCGCTTGGCCTGACTGGGAGCCGTTGTTGTGGGGAGGGAACTTGTAGCCCCTTCGAACCTACTGTGGACCACTGGCTTTATGTGGCGAGCGGGCTTGCCCCGCGCTGGGTGGCAAAGCCACCCCAACCGCCTCACCATAATCGGCCAGACACACCGAGGTGGCAGGTTTTGGGGCTGCTGCGCAACCCAACGGGGGACAAGCCCCCTCGCCACAGGAAACTTGCAGCGCCCTCGAATTTACTGTGGACCACTAGCTTTATGTGGCGAGCGGGCTTGCCCCGCGCTGGGTGGCGAAGCCACCCCAACCGCCTCACCATGCTCCGCCAGACACACCGAGGTGGCAGGTTTTGGGGCTGCTGTGCAACCCAACGGGGGGCGATACGGCGTTCCGGCAAGCCCCCTAGCCACATCAGCCCCTTTCCACAACTGCCCCCCCCACAGGGCCAGATAAAGCCGGTCCGTCACAACAAAGGCGGGCTGTCGCGGAAAAGGTCGTGGGCATCGAGCAACCGATACGCAATCTCCGGCCGCTTCTCCAGCCCTTTGCGAATCGCCGCCGGAATCGACTGACGCGTCTTGCGACACAACCCCGGCAGTTCGTCGATGACGATCTGGATCCCGCGCATGCTTTTGACTTCGGTATGCCCTGGGGCGATGTGCACGTGGATGCCCAATTGCTGGTGCATCAGGTGTTGCATGCGCTCAAGATCAGCCAGGCTTTGCAGGTTTTCCAGGCGTTCAAGCAGCTTTTTTTCTTCCTGGCGGGTCAGTTGCAGGATGCGCTGGTCGGCGCCGGGCGCATCGAGCAACTGCTCGCGCTCGCAATCACACACAGCAGGTGGGCAGGGTTGGCGAATTGTCATGATCACTCCCTCCCCACGCTGGTGCTGACGGCTCAGTAGGTCAGTTGCACGCCCAGGCTGCCCAGGGCGTTCCAGTACTCAGGATAGGTCTTGCCCACGCAGTCGGGGTCCTGGATCCGGATGCCCGAGACTTTCAGGCCCGCCAGGGCAAAGCACATGGCGATGCGGTGGTCGGCGTGGGTGTCGATCAGCGCGGTGCAGGCTGTGCCCGCCAATGCCGGATCGCTGGCCACCAGCAAGTCGTCACCGATGATGGTCGCCAGGCCCGGGCGGATTTCGTTGAGGCCGTCATGCAGGGCCTGGACGCGGTCGCACTCCTTGACCCGCAGGTTGGCCAGTTCGGTGAAGCGCACCGGGGCGTTGTTGAATGCCGCCAGCACCGCCAGGGTCGGGATGGCGTCCTGCATCTGCGAGCCGACCACCGTGGCCGGCATTTGCGGGAACTGGGCGATCACGGCCTGGGCCTTGGCGTCGGGCTGGGTGAAATCCTGTGCGGCGACGCCCAGGTCGATGCTGCCGCCGGTCAGCACTTCGGCAGCCCACAAGTAGGTGGCGGCAGACGCGTCGGGTTCGATCAGGTAATCATTGGCGGTGTAGCCGGTAGGGGCCACGCGCCAGGTGCTGTCGTTGACCACTTCCACCTGGGCGCCAAAGGCGCGCATGCAGTCCAGGGTCAGGTCGACGTAACCACGGGCACCGATGTCTTTGCCGGTCAACGCTACTTCGATCGGCGCTTCGCCACAGGCGGCAAGCATCAGCAGTGCCGAGACGTATTGGCTGGACAGGCCGCCATCGATCTCGAAGCGCTTGGCCTGCACGCGGCCAGTGCCGTGCACGGTCACAGGCGGGCAGCCGGTGGGGCTTTCAACCTGGATGCCATTGTGGTTCAGGGTCGCCAGCAGCGGGCCGATGGGGCGCTTTTGCATGTACTCGTCACCATCCAGTACCACGGTGCCTTCCACGGTCGCCACGGCGGCCGTGAGAAAGCGCATCGCGGTGCCGGCGTTGCCGAGGAACAATGGTTGCGCCGGCAGTTGCAGCTTGCCGTGGCCGGTGACGACAAAGGTCACGTCATCCGGCTCATCAATGGTCACGCCCATCTGGCGCAACGCCACGGACATATGCCGGGTGTCGTCGCTTTTCAGCGCACCACTCAGGCGGCTGGTGCCCTTGGCCAGGGCCGCCAGCAACAGGGCGCGGTTGGTAATGGATTTGGAGCCGGGAGGCGCTACCTTGCCGTGCAATGGAAAGTTGGGCGGTGTCACGGTCACGGTTTTCTGCGAACTCAAGGTACAAGGCTCCTGATTCAAGGCGCGGTGGCTGGGAGTGGCCGGCTGGCGGAGACGAATAATCGACCATCCGGCACGCTAGGGTCAAATCATGGCGCAGGTTTAACCGCGCTGGCTCAACCAATAGGCGTGCAAGGCCCTGGCCGCCGGTTCGATGCGTGCTACCTGTTGTTGATGGACTGCCACATCCAGGTCTGCCGGCAATTGGAAGTTGTCCTGCTCGGCGCACCAGGAGATGGCTTCCAACTGCGCTGCTTGTTCGGCCGGCAGGGCTGGCCATTGGCTGACCGCGGCGCCACGGATATAGCCAAAGCACCATTCCTCGGCGAGGGTCAGCGGCAGGCCCTGGTGTTCGGTGTGTTCAAAGCGCGCCTGGAAGCCCTGGGCATCACTGGCCAACTGCTGGGCAATGCTAGTGATATGGCGTGTGCACAGGTCGATGAACTGCTCCAGTTCGGCCTTGCTTTCCCATGCCGGGATCTGGTCGCCCCAGATGTCCGGGAACCAGATGGCAACATCCACCGGTGCAGGGCCGGACACCAGGGCGGTGAAGTAGCCATCGAGCTCGGCCAGGTTCAGTACCGAGTTGTCGTCGCCGTACTTTTGCAGAATGTCTTCGATGAACTCGAAATCGGCAGGGGCGAGGGCTGGGTCGTGCATGAAAATATCCTTTGAGCGTCAAGCGCCGCAGATAAGGCGGCGTAAAACGCGGAGGATGGCGCGAGTCGGCGTTTTAATCCAGTGCTAGATCACCTTTACAGCCCGGCCAATCGCCTGGATCGGCCCGGTCGGCTTACCGGTCGGCGAGCCATTGGGGCCTTCCAGGGTCATCTCGAACAGTTGGTTGGGTGCCAGCGGCGGCAGTTTATCCAGGGGGATCGACAGGCTCTGCCCCGGCTTGACCAGCCCGAGGGAAACCGGGCCTTGCCAGTCGTCACCCTTGGTCCAGAACTCCAATGCCTTGTCCGCCGGTATCTGCATGACGCCCAGGGGGATCAACTGGATTTGCTGATCGTTGCTGGCCTGGACCACCCAGCCTGGCGCCTGGCTTTGTGGCGCCATCAGTACCACCACGTAGGCCGTTGGGTTGATGGCGGCGGGGCGGGTCAGCAACAGCGAAGCCAGCACCAAGCTGGCCAATAAACCTGCGCCGGCCAGGCCACGCCACAGCGCAAGCAGGTTCCACCATGGCACCGACGGCGTGTCGCCCATGGCGTGATGGCCCAGGCTGCGTTCAATGCGCCGCCACAGATAGGGCGAAGGCGCCACCGGCTCGGCCAACTCGGTCAGCGGCAACAAGCGCTGTTCCCAGGCATCCACCGCCGCGCGCAAGGGTGCATCGTGTTCCAGGCGTTGCTGCACCTGCAGGCGTTGCTCGGTCGCCAGGGTGCCCAGGACGTATTCGCTGGCCAGTTCATCCAATTCTTCGGGGCTCATGCCATGCACTCACGCAATGCCGCGAGGCTGCGTTTGATCCAGGCTTTGACAGTCCCCAGCGGGGTGCCCAGTTTCTGTGCGATTTCACTGTGGGACAGACCGTCGACATACGCATGCAATATACAACTGCGACGCGACGGTTCCAGGTGTTCCAGGCACTGGTAAACCTTGCCGCTGCGGGCGCGGTACTCGAAATGCTCGGTGCTGGGTTCAGCCACCAATGTGTGTTCGTGCTCATCGCTGAGCGCAACTTCGCGGCCCTTTTTGCGCATGACGTTGAGCGCCATATGCCGGGTCACGCTATAGACCCAGCCACGGGCCGAACCCCGACGCGGGTCGAAGCCGCCGGCGCCGTTCCAGATATTGATAAATGCCTCATGCACGATGTCCTCCGCCAGGGCTGTGTCCCGCGCAATGCGCTTGGCCACGCCGAGCAGCCGGGCGCAATCCTGTTCATACAACTGACGCAAGGCTTGCTGTTCGCGGCGGGCGCAAGCCAACAGGCAGGCTTCATAGTCAAAGAGAGGTTCGGGCAAGGATGGGGGACGCCTTTGAAGGTCAAGCCCCGGCCGCGAGTGGCCGGGGTGCTAACGCAGCAGCTTAGACGACTTTTTTTGCCGGGTGCATCATTTGGCCGCCCAGAAGATGTAATCCGCCTGGTACTTCACCACTTCCTGCTTGCCTTTGTTGGCGGTACTGCATTCGGCACTTGGCGCCACGCCACCTTTGAGCGCCACGCGCTGGATATAGCTGACCCCGTTCATTGCACCCTTGCCTTCGGCCGGGTTGGCCTTGACCAGTTGATAGGGCAGGTTGCCTGCGCTGGACGGCGCCACGGCCAATTGCGTGCCGGTGACTTTCGAACCGTCCTGGGCCTGCCACGTAGCGGGCGGGCCGAAGTAGGTGCCGACCTGCTTGCCGCTGCGATCATTGAGCACTGCCTTGGGCCCGACGAACACCCATTCGGTCTGGCCGGCGGCGTTGGCCTTGTCGCGGCACTCGTAGGTTATTTCGCCGACACCGGTGGTTTCCATGGTCACCTTGTGTCCGTCCGGCACCTTGATGCTATCGGGCAGGCTGGTCTGGGCAAAGGCCGCCGGTGCAGCGAGCAGCAGGACGGTCAGGCAGAGCAGGGGTTTAGTGTTCATCGGTGTCTCTCCGTAGGGGTGAACAGCAGAGCAGCGTTATGGCTACTACCTGTACTACTCACGACACGGCTGACTGGATGCACGGCGCGATAAATAAATGTCTGAGACGCAAAAGGAATAAAGTCAGATCGTATTGATATAAGTCGTTATAAGAAATATCGCTATGCTGCCGCCAGAATTTTATAAGGCCGCAGGTAGTTGTAATGGATGTGGGTAATTTTGGTTTTGTAGTGGCAGGCCTGATCGTTGGTTTTATCGTCGGCATGACTGGCGTGGGTGGTGGGTCACTGATGACCCCGATCCTGTTGTGGTTTGGCATCAACCCCGCCACAGCGGTGGGCACCGACTTGCTGTATGCAGCCATTACCAAGGCTGGTGGGGTGCTGGTGCATGGCAAGAACAAGAACATCGACTGGACCATCACCGGCTGGCTGACCCTGGGCAGCGTCCCGGCGGTGTTGCTGACGCTGTGGTTCCTCAAGAGTTTGCACACCGATCCCAGCGCGATGAACGAGGTGATCAAGCAAGCCCTGGGTGTGGTGCTGCTGCTCACGGCCCTGGCGATTTTGTTCAAGAAGCGATTGTTGGCCTTTGCCCAGCGCCATGCGGGCGACAACTACCATATGCGCCCGCGCAACCTCAACGGGCTGACAGTGTTCACCGGTGCGATCCTCGGCACCATGGTCGCCTTGACCTCCATCGGTGCCGGCGCCCTGGGCACCGTGGCGCTGTTTATCCTGTACCCATTCCTGGCCACCAAGCGCCTGGTAGGCACGGAAATCGCCCACGCAGTGCCGCTGACCCTGGTCGCAGGCCTAGGGCATGCGAGCATGGGTAACATGGACTGGCATTTGTTGGGGTTCTTGCTGATGGGGTCGCTGCCGGGGATCTACTTTGGCAGCCATATGTCAGGCCGGGTGCCGGATGAACTGCTGCGCCCGTGCCTGGCGGTGATGCTGGGGTTGATTGGCTTCAAGCTGGCGTTTTGACTGCGCTATGTTGTGGCAGTGGTGCTTTTGTGGAGAGGGGGCTTGCCGGAACGCCGTATCGCCCCCGTTGGGTGGCGAAGCCGCCCCAAAACCGGATTGCGCGGTGTTTCTGGGGTTATTGGGGGGGGCTGCTGCGCAGCCCAGCGCGGGGCAAGCCCGCTTCCCACAACAAGTCCGCTTGCCACGATAAGCCTTATGCCTTACGCGATTTATCCAACCACTCCACCGCCGTGCGCCAGATACAAATCCCCAGGAAGTACGCCGACATCAACAACCACAAGCCCATGGTCAGCTTGTTGGTGTACGGCTGGTCGATCACCAGCAGTAGGCTGCACAGCAGCCACACCGTGGTCACTGCAATGTTGATCGGCATAAAGCGCTTGACCCGGAACGGGTGCAGGAACTTCATCGGCGTCACCGTCAGCAGCGCCAGGCCGATCACCGTGGCCAGGGTGATCCAGGCGTCCGGATCAATGATGTAGACACACAGCGCCACCACGTTCCAGGCGGCGGGGAAGCCCTGGAAGTAGTTGTCCTTGCTTTTCATATTGACGTTGCAGAAGCAGAACAGCGACGACACCAGGATCACCGAGACGGTGAACAGGTGAGTGAAGTCCGGCAGGTCGATATAGCGGTAGATAAACAGCGCCGGGATAAACACATACGTCAGGTAATCGATCACCAGGTCCAGCACCGAGCCATCGAAGCTTGGCAGCACGGTCTGCACATTGACCCGCCGCGCCAGCGAGCCATCCACGCCATCGACGATCAATGCCAGGCCCAGCCACAGCAGGCAGGCCTTGGGTTGGTTCTCCAGCAGCGCCAGCGTCGCGAGGAAGGCCAGTACCACGCCGGTGGCGGTAAAACCATGGGCGCCCCAGGCTTTGAGTCTGGCTACATGCAGGGTCGATATCACAGGGGCGTTCTCCAAAAGGTGAAACACGGCAGCCGACGGCGATTGAGCGTCGAATCTGGCCAAGGGATGCAGGTATCGACCGGAAAGGTGGGGATAAGGTTCACCACCACGGCGTTAGGTTTAGCGTAGCAAGCGTCGACGGATTCGGCATCAGCCCTGACGGAACACCAGGGCCTTCAAGCCGCTTTGCGGGTCGATATCGGGAAACTCCGGCGGGTTGGCCAGGCGCTGCTCGAACCGCAGTCCCGGCGCTTCGCGGGTGACGCCCTCGATCAGGAAGTCTTCGCCAAACGCCGGGTCGTTCATGCAGGCCAATACGGTGCCCTGGGGCGTCAGCAAATCTGGCAGGCGGCGAAGTACGCGCTGATAGTCCTTGGTCAGCAGGAAGCTGCCTTTCTGGAAGGACGGCGGATCGATGATCACCAGGTCATAGGGACCGTTGCCGGTGACCTTGGCCCAGGACTTGAACAAGTCGTGGCCCAGGAAACTCACCTTGCCCAGGTCATGGCCATTGAGCCGGTGATTGTCGCGGCCCCGGCTCAGGGCGCCACGGGCCATATCCACGTTGACCACATGCTCGGCCCCGCCCTCTATGGCGGCCACGGAGAACCCGCAGGTGTAGGCAAACAGGTTCAGCACCCGCAGGCCACGGGCGTGTTCGCGTACCCAATTGCGCCCGTAGCGCATATCCAGAAACAGCCCGCTATTCTGTTTTTTGCCCAGGTCGATGCGATACAGCAGGCCGCCTTCGGTGATGGTCAGCTCCTCGACCATCTGGCCCCACAACCATTCGGTGGTGCTTTGCGGCAGATAGCGATGTTGCAACGCCAGAGTGTGTGCGCCGGCCTGCTGCCATTCGCTGCTGGTGCAGAGGTTGCGCAGCAATTGCTGCAAGGCATCCAGTTGCACCGCTTCGGGCTCCTTGAACAAAGAGACCAGCACCACCCCTTGCAGCCAGTCCACGGTCAGTTGTTCCAGGCCCGGCCAGCAGCGCCCACGGCCGTGGAACAGGCGGCGGGTTTCTGCGGGAGCGTCGCGCAGGGCAGCGAGCAAATGGGTGTGCAACAGGGCGAGGGCGTCTGGGGTCATCGGGCAGCGTCGATCGTTAAACGGGCGGCATTTTAAACACAATTGCGGTGTTTCAGGTGGTAGAAGCACAACGTGCTTTTAATCAGCGGTGTTTCGGTGTTTTGTGCTGAAAATCGCCCTTTGACCTACCCAGAACAGTCAAAAAATCCTTTTGGGCAGACATAAACTGGAAAAAACAGCTCGGAGGTGCCCATGAACGGTTTCGTAAAGACAGTCAATCAAACAGCCATTGACCAGCAGGAGCTCACCGAGTGGCGCGATGCCCTGGACTCACTGGTGCGCCATGCAGGCCCTGAGCGCGCGCGGGAGATCCTCGATATGCTGGCCGACGCCGGCAATACCCCGGCCATTGGCTGGAAGCCGCGCCATGGCACGCCGTACATCAACAGTATCGACGTGGATCAGCAGCCCCACTTTCCCGGCGACCTGGCCACCGAAGAACGCCTGGCCTCGCTGGTGCGCTGGAATGCCCTGGCCATGGTGGTGCGGGCCAACCAGGCCTATGGCGAACTGGGCGGCCATATCGCCAGCTATGCCAGCGCGGCGGACCTGTTCGAAGTGGGCTTCAACCATTTCTTCCGTGCGCGCCACAACAATGAGGGCGGCGATCTGGTGTTCTACCAGCCCCATTCCGCGCCTGGCATCTATGCGCGGGCGTTTCTTGAAGGCCGCTTGAGCGAGCAGGACCTGGCCCACTATCGCCAGGAACTGGGCGCCGTCAAGGCGGGCGCCCGTGGTCTGTCCAGCTATCCGCACCCGTGGTTGATGCCGGACTTCTGGCAGTTTCCCACCGGTTCCATGGGCATCGGCCCGATCAGCTCGATCTTCCAGGCGCGCTTTATGCGTTACCTGCACCATCGCGGCTTGCAGGACACCACCGACCGCCACGTCTGGGGGGTATTCGGCGACGGCGAGATGGACGAGCCGGAAAGCATGTCAGCCCTGACCCTGGCTGCCCGCGAAGGTTTGGACAACCTGACCTGGGTGGTCAACTGCAACCTGCAACGCCTCGACGGCCCGGTGCGCGGCAACGGGCGAATCATCGACGAGTTGGAGGCATTGTTTGCCGGTGCCGGCTGGAACGTGATCAAGCTGGTTTGGGGTTCGGACTGGGACGCTTTGCTGGCCAAGGATGAAGACGGTGCGTTGGTGCGCACCTTGTCCCAGACCGTGGATGGGCAGTTCCAGACCTTTGCCGCCAAGGACGGCGCCTATAACCGTGAGCACTTCTTTGGCCAAAATGAATCCTTGGCCAAGCTGGCGGCTGGCTTGAGCGATGAGCAGATCGACCGGCTCAAGCGCGGCGGCCACGACATGCTGAAAATCCATGCCGCCTATCACGCTGCGCGGCGGGTCAAGGGGCGCCCTACGGTGATCCTGGCCCAGACCAAGAAAGGCTTCGGCATGGGCGAGGCCGGTCAGGGCAAGATGACCACCCACCAGCAGAAAAAACTCGACCGCGAGGCGTTGATCGGTTTTCGCAACCGCTTCCAGTTGCCCTTGACCGACGAGCAGACCGAGTCCCTGAGCTTCTACAAACCCGCCGCCGATAGCTCGGAGATGCGCTACCTGCACCAACGGCGCGCGGCCCTCGGCGGCTACGTGCCTAGCCGCAGCCAGAGCGCCGAGCCGGTGCCCGTTCCGCCCGTGAGTGGCTACGCCGGTTTCGCCACCCAGGCCGAAGGCAAGGAAATGTCTACCACCATGGCCTTTGTGCGCATGCTCAGCAACCTGCTCAAGGACAAGGCTCTGGGCCCGCGGATCGTGCCGATTGTCGCCGACGAGGCGCGTACTCTTTGGCATGGCCAATCTGTTCAAGCAGATCGGCATTTATTCCAGCGTCGGCCAGCGCTACGAGCCGGAAGATATCGGTTCGATCCTCAGTTATCGCGAAGCCACCGACGGGCAAATCCTTGAAGAAGGCATCAGCGAGGCCAGCGCCATCAGCTCCTGGGTCGCGGCGGCTACCAGTTACTCGGTGCATGGCTTGCGCATGCTGCCGTTCTACATCTACTACTCGATGTTTGGTTTCCAGCGCGTGGGCGACCTGATCTGGGCCGCCGCCGACCAGCGCGCCCGCGGCTTTTTGCTGGGCGCCACGGCGGGGCGTACCACCTTGGGCGGCGAGGGCTTGCAGCACCAGGACGGCAGCAGCCACCTGATGGCCGCGACCGTGCCCAACTGCCGCGCCTACGACCCGGCATTCGCCGGCGAGTTTGCGGTGATCCTCGACCACGGCATGCGCCAGATGCTTGAGCACGACGTCGACGAGTTCTACTACGTGACGCTGATGAACGAAAACTACCCGCAGCCGAGCCTGCCCGAGGGCGTCGAAGCGGCAGTTATCAAAGGCATGTACCGCCTCGACGGCAGAGCCGGCGCCAAGGTGCGCCTGCTCGGCTCCGGCACCCTGGTGCGTGAGGCCCAGGCTGCCGCGCAGTTACTGGCAGACGATTGGCAGATCGACAGCGAGGTGTTTAGCGTGACCAGCTTCAGCGAACTGGCCCGCGAAGCGCGGGAGGTGGAGCGCCACAATCGCCTGCACCCCCTGCAAAGCCCACGGCACAGCCACCTGGCGACCTGCCTGCCCCACGGCGCGCCAGTGGTTGCGGTGTCGGATTACGTACGTGCGGTGCCACAGATGATTGGTTCTTACCTGGGGTCGAGCTACACCGTGTTGGGCACCGATGGCTTCGGGCGCAGCGACACCCGTGCGGCGTTGCGCGACTTCTTCGAGGTAGACCGCCACCACATCGTCCTCGCCGCGCTGGCGGCCCTGGTGGAGCAGGGCAGCCTGCAGGCGCAAGTGTGCCAGCAGGCAATCGAGCGCTACGGCTTGCACACCGAGCGCGCGGCGTCCTGGACTCACTGACCCCTCAAGATAAATGAGGAACAAATGTGGGAGCGGGCTTGCTCGCGAAGACGGTGGGTCAGTCACCTATGCATCAACTGACCCGCCGCCTTCGCGAGCAAGCCCGCTCCCACAGGGTTTTGTGCTGGGCTTTAGAGAGTGGCTATCAACTGGGGCCCAAATGCCTCACGCAAAAACTGCGGCGCGATATAGCGCTGGTAATGCGCCTCTGACAAACAGGCCATCGAGCGCTACGGCCTGCACATGACCCCTCAAGATAAATGAGGAACAAATGTGGGAGCGGGCTTGCTCGCGAAGACGGTGGGTCAGTCACCTATGCATCAACTGACCCGCCGCCTTCGCGAGCACGCCCGCTCCCACAGGGTTTTGTGCTGGGCTTTAGAGAGTGGCTATCAACTGGGGCCCAAATGCCTCTCGCAAAAACTGCGGCGCGATATAGCGCTGGGAATGCGCCTCTGACAAACAGGCCATCGAGCGCTACGGCCTGCACATGACCTCTCAAGATAAATGAGGAGCAAATGTGGGAGCGGGCTTGCTCGCGAAGACGGTGGGTCAGTCAACTATGCATCAACTGACCCACCGCCTTCGCGAGCACGCCCGCTCCCACAGGGTTTTGTGCTGGGCTTTAGAGAGTGGCTATCAACTGGGGCCCAAACGCCTCATGCAAAAACTGCGGCGCGATATAGCGCTGGTAATGCGCCTCCGACAACAGGAAAAACTCCCGATCAATCGCATCACGCAAATCCGCCAGGTGCCGCTCACGAAACTCCGGCAGCAGCGCCAGGCCATAGGCATCGAGCCTGGAAATCACCCGCGCACCGCGGGCAATCAACTGATAGGCCCAGCAGTAAGGCGACTGGTGCGGCATAAAACGGATCTTGCGCGCTTCCAACTGCTGGCGCAGGCGCGGGGCGTCCAGCACTTGCAGCTTGCTGGCCATGACCTGCACCAGCAATTGTTCGAGGCGCAGCCAGACCGCTTGTTTTTCCTCGGCGCTATAGCCATTCCACTGAATGACTTCATGGTGATAACGCTTGCAGCCACGGCACACCAGGTCGCCATACACGGTGGAACACAGGCCGACACACGGCGTCTTGATGGTTTGATTGGGCATAAAAACCGCGTCTTTCCTAATCCGCTATAAAAGGGTTCACAGGCGCTCCAGGGCGCTGAAACGCTGGTTCAACCATTGATACAACTGGGTCACCGCCCGCGACATCTGCCCGCGATGGGGGCAGGCGAAGCTCAAGGGGTACACATCCCCGGGAGTTTCCGGCAGCAGCACCACCAGGCGCTGTGCCTGCACATCGGCGTACACATCCAGCCAGGTCTTGTAGGCGATGCCTTCACCGGCGACGGCCCAGCGCCGCACTACGTCGGCGTCATCACTGAACAAGGGCCCGGAGACCTGCACGGTTTGCTCGCCCAACTCCCAACGGTTATGCAGGCGTCCGTTTTGCAGGTACAGCAGGCACGGGTGGTGGGGCAGGTCCTCGACGGAGGTCGGTGCGCCGTGGCGTTCCACGTAATCGGGCGATGCCACCAGCACCCGGCGATTCCATGGCGCCAAGGGCAGGGCGATATAGTTGGCATCCTCGTTCCAGCCATAACGCAGGGCCACGTCCACCGGGTCGCGAAACAGGTTGGTGACCTGATCCGATACCAGAAAACGCAAGGTCAGCCCAGGGTGTAGGCGGCGAAACTCGGTAAGCATCGGCAGCAGGATGTTGCGCCCCAGGTCCGAAGGCGCAGCAATCTGCAGTGTGCCCCGCAGCGGCGCGTCATCGCCGCGCAAGCGTTCGCGGCCCAGCTCCAACTGCTCCAGCACGGCACGGGCGGTCGGTAAGTACTGTTCGCCCTCGGCACTCAACCGCAGGCTGCGGGTGGTGCGGGTAAACAGGCGCACCTGCAGTTCCCGTTCCAGGCGCTTGATGGCTGCCGCAACCTGGCCAGGCAACAGGTTGGCCTCAACCGCTGCGGCGGTGAAGCTGCCCAGGGCCGCGCTGCGCAGGAACAGCCCAAGATCATCGATGCGGATCATTTTCACTCCAGGGATGAAAGTGTTGCTGCATTTTGTCGATTTTTCTTCGCGCTGGGAACGGTAAAGATGCAAGCCATCGAGGGCCATCGTCCCTCATCAACCGTGAGTTCCCATGAAAGCAATCTCCTTTACCCAACATGGCCTGCCCATTGACGACCCGTGCTCGCTGATCGACGTGAATATCGATGTTCCCCAGCCAGGCCCCAGGGACCTGCTGGTAGAAGTGCAGGCCGTGGCGGTCAACCCGGTCGATACCAAGGTGCGCTCCGGTACTTTCGCCAAGGAGCCGAAAATCCTCGGTTGGGATGCGGCGGGCATCGTGCGCCAGGTGGGCGCCGACGTCACCCTGTTCAAACCGGGCGACGCGGTGTACTACGCAGGCTCCCTGATCCGTTCCGGCAGCTACAGCGAATACCAGGTGGTCGATGAGCGCATTGTCGGCCACCGGCCGCGCACACTGGATGCGGCCCACGCCGCCGCCTTGCCGCTGACTTCGATCACTGCCTGGGAGTTGCTGTTCGATCGCCTTGGCGTGACCGAAGGCGGCGGCGAGGGCGAGGTGCTGTTGGTGGTTGGTGCTGGTGGTGGCGTGGGTTCGATCCTGGTGCAACTGGCCCGTCAACTCACCAACATGACCGTGATCGGCACCGCCTCGCGCCCGGAAACCATCGGGTGGGTTCAGCGCATGGGGGCCCATCATGTGATCAACCATCGTCAGCCGATGCTGGCCCAGCTCCAAGCTTTGGGAATTGACGCGGTCAGCCATGTCGCCAGCCTCACCCATACCGAGGAGTATCTGCCGCAACTGGTGGAAGTGCTGCGCCCCCAAGGGCGGCTGGGTTTGATCGACGATCCTGCCAGCCTGGACGTCATGCCGCTCAAGCTCAAATCCCTGTCCTTGCACTGGGAGCTGATGTTCACCCGCTCGCTGTTTGAGACCGCGGACATGATCCAGCAACATCATCTGCTCAACCGGGTGGCACAACTGATCGACCAAGGTATATTGCACACCACCCTCGGCGCGCATTTTGGTGCGATCAACGCGGCCAACATGCGCAGCGCCCATGCCCTGGTAGAAAGCGGCAAGGCGCGAGGCAAGATTGTGCTTGAAGATTTCCAATGAACACCCTGATCAAAGCCCTGGGCTTATCGCTGTGCGTAATGCTTGCCGGATGCGCCAGTCAACCTACCAATGGAGTCGCCAGCATGACCAAACCTTTGATATCCATCGCTGTACTCAAGGCCAAGCCTGGCCAGGAACAAGCGCTCAAGGCTGGCCTGCTGGCCTTGGTCGAGCCGACCCGCACCGAGCCTGGCAACCTGGATTACGTGTTGTTCGAACTGCGTGATGAACCCGGCACGTTCTATATGCGTGAGGCATTCAAGAACCAGATGGCCCTCGATGCGCATTTTGCAATGCCGTACTTCCAGCGCTTTGCCGCTACGGCGGACGACTTGCTCCAGGAACCGCTGAAACTGATCTTTCTTGAGCAAGTGTCCAACTGACGCAACACACCGCAACTGACTGTAGGAGCGAGCTTGCTCGCGAAAAACGCCTAGGCACCGCGTTTATCCAGGATGCCTGCGTTATCGTTGACGATCTTCGCGAGCAAGCTCGCTCCTACAGATGGTGTGGGTCAATCAATCCCAGCTCAACGCCCCGCCAGTCTGATACTCGATCACTCGGGTCTCGAAGAAGTTCTTCTCTTTCTTCAAGTCCATGATCTCGCTCATCCACGGGAACGGGTTAGTCGTCCCTGGGTATTCTTCCTTCAAGCCGATCTGCGACAGGCGACGGTTGGCGATGAACTTGAGGTAGTCCTCCATCATCGCCGCGTTCATGCCCAGCACGCCGCGCGGCATGGTGTCGCGTGCGTATTCGATCTCCAGTTGGGTCCCTTGCAGGATCATCTGGGTCGCTTCTTCCTTCATTTCGGCATCCCACAGGTGTGGGTTTTCGATTTTGATCTGGTTGATTACGTCGATGCCGAAGTTCAGGTGCATCGACTCATCGCGCAGGATGTACTGGAACTGCTCGGCCACGCCGGTCATTTTTGTTGCGGCGGCCCATGGACAGGATCTGGGTGAAGCCGCAATAGAAGAAGATACCTTCCAGCACGCAGTAGTAGGCGACCAGGTTGCGCAGCAGTTCCTTGTCGGTGTCGACGGTGCCGGTTTCGAACTTCGGATCGGAAATCGAGCGGGTGTATTTCAGGCCCCCAGGCGGCTTTTTTTAGCGACCGATGGGATCTCGTGGTACATGTTGAAGATCTCGCCTTCATCCATGGCCAGCGATTCGATGCAGTACTGGTAGGCGTGGGTGTGGATCGCCTCCTCGAAGGCCTGGCGCAGGATGTACTGGCGGCACTCCGGGTTGGTGATCAGGCGGTACACCGCCAGGACCAGGTTGTTGGCGACCAGGGAGTCGGCGGTGGAGAAGAAGCCCAGGTTGCGCATGACGATGCGACGTTCGTCGTCGGTCAGGCCTTCGGGGTTTTTCCACAGGGCGATGTCGGCGGTCATATTGACCTCTTGCGGCATCCAGTGGTTGGCGCAGCCGTCGAGGTATTTCTGCCAGGCCCAGTCGTACTTGAACGGCACGAGTTGGTTGAGGTCGGCGCGGCAGTTGATCATGCGCTTTTCGTCAACGGCGACACGGGCGCTAGCGCCCTCAAGCTCAGCCAGGCCTTCGGCGATGTCGAGTTTGTCCAGGGCGGCCTTGGCCCGCACGATGGCGGCGGAGTCATTGGCGGTCACGGCGCGTGCTTCGATGGCGGCGGCAGCGCCGGCACCATCGAGGCGGTCCATGTTGGCTTCGGTGGCGTGGCCGGCGTTGGCGCCACGGACTACTGCCGCACCGGTGTCTTCGTTGTCGACTTCATCCCAACTCAGCATGAAATACTCCTTCCTGGTCTGTTCTGACGGTGATGAGTCCGTCCAGAAAACTCGATAATTACCGGCGTCGCACACTATGTAGTGGTCGGCTGCGTGGGTGGGCACACTATATGGTGTGTAGGAAGGATGGTCAACGCACAGGATGTGCGGTTTTCGGTCGCTGCCAGGCGTAAGTTCAGCTATAACGCCTGAGTTTATTGGCCACACTTGGAATCTCAAGGGAATGAAAAATCTACTGATCCGCCCAGCCACCCAAGAAGACGCCGAGAGCATCTTCCGGGTGCATAAAAATTCCGTCGAAAACCTGTGCAGCGCCGACTACGGTCCCGAGCAGATCGCCATGTGGCTGGACGGTCGCTCACCCGAGACCTACCGCCCGGCCATCGCCGCAGGCAACCTGTGGCTGGCTTGCAGCGACACGCTCCAGGGCTTCGTGGAGATCGACGGTAATGAAGTCAGCAAGTTGTTTATTCGCGGGGAGGCAGCGGGGCGGGGGCTCGGTGCACGTCTGTTGGCCGAGGCTTTGCAGCGGATCGCCGCCGCTGGGCATGGCCGGGCCTATCTGGAAGCGACCCTGACCGCCGAAAAATTCTACGCCGCGCAGGGTTTTCGCAAGATCGGCGAAGGCACCTTCAGCCGTGGCAATAGCCCGGTGTCCATCGAGATCATCAAGATGGAGCGCGGCCTGTAGCTTCGTGCTCCAGCGGTTGCTCCTTATAGCCGTGCAATACGTCCGCTCTGGAAGACAGGAACAACGCGCTGCCAATCGTCATGACCCAATACCCGACCAAAACCATCGGCATTTCTTGATCGCCATCAAGCAGCTTTTACCCCCTCACTTCCTATCATGGTCCCCGCCAAGCAATGAGGAAGCGACCATGTCAGAGACCTTCACCAAGGGCATGGCCAGGAATATCTACTTCGGAGGAAGCGTGTTCTTCTTCCTGATATTCCTGGCCCTGACCTACCACACCGAACAAACCTTTCCCTCTCGCAGCAATCAAGAGCTACTCACCGAATCAGTGGTGCGTGGCAAGGGCGTCTGGGAGCGCAACAACTGTGTCGGCTGCCACACCCTGCTGGGCGAAGGCGCGTACTTTGCGCCGGAACTGGGCAACGTGTTCAACCGCCGTGGCGGCGAGGAAGCGTTCAAGCCGTTCCTGCATGCCTGGATGAAGATGCAACCGTTGGGCGTTCCCGGCCGGCGCGCGATGCCGCAATTCAACCTCAGCGACCAAGAGGTGGACGATATGGCCGAGTTCCTCAAATGGAGCTCGAAGATCAACACCAACGGCTGGCCGCCAAACAAGGAGGGCTGAGGGATGCGTACCGTCAATCCATATCTGAAATTCCAATCCCAGGCCGTGGCCAAACCCTACTTTGTGTTCGCCTTGATCCTGTTCCTGGGCCAGGTGTTGTTCGGTTTGATCATGGGCCTGCAATACGTGGTCGGCGACTTTCTGTTCCCGTTGATCCCCTTCAACGTGGCCCGCATGGTCCACACCAACCTGCTGATCGTCTGGCTGCTGTTCGGCTTCATGGGCGCCGCTTACTACCTGGTGCCGGAAGAGGCCGACCGCGAGTTGCACAGTCCCAAGCTGGCAATCCTGCTGTTCTGGGTGTTCGCCGTGGCGGGAGTGTTGACCATCCTCGGCTACTTGCTGGTGCCCTATGCGGCCCTGGCCAGGCTGACCCACAACGAACTGCTGCCCACCATGGGCCGGGAATTCCTGGAGCAGCCGACCATCACCAAGATGGGGATCGTGGTGGTGTGCCTGGGCTTTCTCTACAACATCGGCATGACCCTGCTCAAAGGTCGCAAGACCACCGTGAGCATGGTGATGATGACCGGGCTGATCGGCCTGGCGGTGTTCTTCCTGTTCTCGTTCTACAACCCCGGCAACCTGGCACGGGACAAGTTCTACTGGTGGTGGGTGGTGCATCTTTGGGTTGAAGGCGTGTGGGAGCTGATCATGGGCTCGATGCTGGCTTTCGTACTGATCAAAGTCACCGGTGTCGACCGTGAGGTCGTGGAGAAATGGCTGTACGTGATCATCGCCATGGCCCTGATCACCGGGATCATCGGCACCGGTCACCACTTCTTCTGGATCGGCGCGCCCGAGGTGTGGTTGTGGGTCGGCTCGATCTTCTCGGCCCTGGAGCCACTGCCATTCCTGGCGATGGTGATGTTTGCCTTCACCATGGTCAAACAGCGCCGGCGCCAGCACCCGAACCGGGCGGCCACGTTGTGGGCCAAGGGCACCACCGTCACGGCGTTCTTCGGCGCCGGGGTCTGGGGCTTCCTGCACACCCTGGCACCGGTCAACTTCTACACCCACGGCACCCAACTGACTGCGGCCCACGGCCACCTGGCGTTCTTCGGCGCCTACGCGATGATCGTGATGACCCTGATCAGCTACGCCATGCCGCGTTTGCGCGGTATCGGTGAAGCGCCGGATGCACGCTCGCAGACCTTGGAGATCTGGGGCTTCTGGATGATGGTTCTGTCGATGGTGATGATCACCCTGTTCCTGACGGCGGCCGGTGCCGTGCAAGTCTGGTTGCAGCGCTGGCAGGTAGACGGTGTGGCACTGCCGTTCATGGCCACCATGGATCACCTGACCGTGTTGTTCTGGGCGCGACTGGCCAGTGGCGTGGTGTTCCTGCTGGGCCTGCTCTGCTACCTGTGGAGCTTCCGGCAGCGGGGCAAGGGCTTGGACTCTGCCGTCCCCCGTGACTGCGTGAGCGGTCAACGTTAATCCCCAAGAGGGCGGCCCGGCAGGTAGTGCGGGCCGTTTTTATGTCTGGAGCACTTCACATGGCCTTTACCCTTGAGTTGGAAGAGTGGGTCGGCAGTGTCTGGCACCGCTTTATCACCCGCCGCGCCAGTGCGGACTTCCCCGAGGCGCGGGTCGACCTGGTCGACCGCCAGCGCAGCCTGGCCGTGTTGTTCCGCGCCCTGGGCGGCGCCCACGGGATTGCCCTGGAGGCCGCCAGCGAGCGCGACCTGCTGCTGCGGCGCAACCTGTTGATGCGCATCGCCGGCACCTGCCGGCAAGCCCCGTTGGCCTCGTGCGATGGCCATCGCCTGCGCCTGCCGGCAAGCCTGGCGGTGTTTCCCTCGGCCGCCCTGAACCTGGAACTGTACCGCTGGCTGGCGCTCCTGGCCGCACATGCCGGGCCGATGACCCACTGGGCCCGGGACAACCAGCGCTGGACCTGGCTGCTGTTGCAGCGTTACCCGGCCATGCTCCCCAGCTATCAGTGCCTGGTGGACGCCCACCTGCAATTGCGCCCGGATCCCGCCAGCCTCAACCCATCTGAAGCTGCCGTGGAAAAGGCCTTGCGCAAGGCCCTGCGCGAACCCGGCAGTATCCGCCAGTTACCCCGCAGCGAGCGCGCCGCCTGGCCGCTGCCCCTATGGCTGTATCCACCCTTGCACCTGCACAGCCCGCAGGCCGGCGATCTGGATGACGAGGGCGATGACCTGGCAACCCGTCCCGGCGAACAACAGGGCGCGCCCAAGCAAGCCAACCGAGTCGACGACAACAGCCGCGACGGCGGGCTGCTGGTGGTGCGCCTGGAAAACCTGTTCAGTTGGACCGAACACGTCGACCTCGATCGCTGGGCCGATGACTCCGAGGACGAAGATGCCGCGCGGGTCGCCGAAGACCTCGATCAGTTGAGCCTGTCACGCCAGCGCGTGCGCAAGAGTGGCGGCTTGAAGCTGCACCTGGACCTGCCCCCCGGCCGACGTCGACGACATTCCCCTGGGCGCAGGCATCAAACTGCCGGAGTGGGACTACCGGCAACAATGCCTGCACGCCAACTTCGTCAACCTGCAACTGATGCAACCGCGCGACAGCACGCCCCAGCCGCTGCCGGCGCGCCTGCTGCCCCAGGCTGCGCGGTTGCGCCGCCAGTTCCAGCAACTGCGCACCGACCGTCAATGGCTGCGTCAACAGCCCCAGGGCGCGGAGCTGGACCTGCAGGCGTGGCTGGATTTTCACGTCGAACGCCAACACGGCGCGTGCGCCGAGCGCGGTCTGTTCAAGGAGCAGCGCCGCACCCGGCGTGACTTGGCCTGTTTGCTGCTGGCCGATGTGTCGATGTCCACCGACGCCCACCTCAACGATACGCAAAAGGTCATCGACGTGATCCGCGACAGCCTGTTGCTGTTTGGCGAGAGCCTGGCGGGCCTGGGTGATGCGTTTGCCTTGTATGGGTTTTCATCCTTGCGCCGCCAGCAGGTGCGCCTGCAACAGCTCAAGTCGTTCCAGCAACCCTATGACGACCATACCCGCGGCTGCATCCAGGGCCTCAAACCGGGTTACTACACCCGTATGGGCGCGGCTATCCGCCACGCCACCCAGACCCTTGGCGCGTGCAAGCAACGGCGCAAACTGCTGTTGATTGTGACCGATGGCAAGCCCAACGACCTGGACTTGTATGAGGGGCGCTATGGCGTAGAGGACACCCGCCAGGCGGTGATGGAGGCGCGGCGCCAGGGCCTGGTGCCGTTCTGCATCACCATCGACAAACAGGCCGCAGATTACCTGCCGTATATGTTCGGCGCCCATGGCTACACCCTGATCCGCCAGCCGGAGCAACTGCCTCTGCGCTTGCCGCAGCTGTACCGGCAGTTGACCGAAGATCAGTAGAAGTCCCGGGGCAGCCAGAAGAACATCGTGATGCAGAACACGGCCAGCCCCAGGCAGAACCATTGGAAACGCTTGAGCCGCCGCGCCTCAAGGCTGGCGGTGGAGGCGGGCAGGGGCATGGCGCAGCGTTCGCAAGCAGCGTGCGGCGGCGGGTTGGCATGCTGGCAGTACAGGCAGACTCGCGCTGCGCTCATTCGAATTGCTCCAGGCGCAGGCGATCAAGGATGGCGATCTGTCGACCGTCCTGGGTGATGATTTTTTCATCGATCAGCCGGCGAATGATCCGCGAGAACGTCTCCGGCTGGATCGACAGGTGCCCGGCGATCAACTGCTTGGCCATGGGCAGTTCGAACGAACTGTCGGCGCTGTGCAGGCGCACCAGTTGCGTCAGCAGGTAGCGCACCACGCGGTGGGTGGCGTTTTTCAGGGACAGGGTTTCGATCTCGTTGACCCGCTGGTGCAGGCGCACACACAACTTGCCCAGCAGGGCGAAGGTCAGGCGGCTGTTGCTGTGGAGCAGGCGCATATAGGTGGCGTTGGACAGGCGATACAACTGCGTCGGGCACACCGCCTCGGCGCAGGCCACGTAGTTGGGGGTGTCCATGAGCATCATCGCCTCGGCGAAGGTCTGCCGCTCGCCGATCACTTCAAAGACTTTCTCCTGGCCGTCCGGAGTCAGGCGGTAGATCTTCACCGCGCCGGCAATCACGAAGTAAAACCCCTCGGCCGGCTCGCCCTGGCGGAACAATGGTTCGCCCTTGTCGACACTCAGCAATTGACTGCTGGCCATCAACTCATCCATCTGCTCTTCGTTGAGCGGCTCGAACAGGTGATGGCTGCGCAGGATCTGGTGATGCACGCGGTGCAGGACCCTCGGTGCGTCGGTGATCATACAAGCCACAACGACAGGCCACTGGCCGCCGCCATCATCGAACCGAGGATCACAAACCAGGCCAGGGGCTGGATGACTTTTTTCATGGGGACTCCGTGGGGCAGGGTAATGACGGGATAACCGGGTAGAGCAAGAGCTGGGCCAAAGAGAGGGCGTTGCAGAATGTGGGCTGTAGCGTCATCAGGGTTTGAATGACCCTATCAATAAGGGTTTTTTTAACCCTGTAATGGTCATTAAAACCCTCATTGTCAGCGCCGATTCCATGTGGGAGCTGGCTTGCCTGCGATGCAGGCACCTCGGTCTTCCAGTTAAACCGCAGCGATGCCATCGCAGGCAAGCCAGCTCCCACATAGGGTGGCGGCGCACCCGGGAGTTCGGCCCGGCCCTTGCAATGCCAATCCCGCGACGGCCCCCAGGATATTGCGCCGCCTCGAAGCCCTGCTTGATCTGCGACAAGGGCCGGGCGCGGGCAATCCCGGATGATCGGGCCGGCAATGACTTGAGGAGTGGTGGTATGCAAGTGCTGGATCGACGCAAGGCCATGTCGATAACCCCGTTGTTTCGCCTGGCTTTCCGGCCATTTTTCCTCGGTGGCTGCCTATTGGCGTTGCTGGCGATTCCCCTGTGGTTGCTGGCCCTGGCCGGCGACGCAGGCTGGCAGCCGGCGGGAGGCTGGCTGGCGTGGCATCGCCATGAACTGCTGTTCGGTTTCGCCTTGGCGATCATCGGCGGGTTCCTGTTGACGGCGGTGCAGACCTGGACCGGTCGCCCCGGCATCAGCGGTACGCCCCTCGCGGTGCTGGCTGGGTTATGGCTGGCCGCACGCCTGGCCTGGCTGTTCAACCTGCCATGGCCGCTGTTGGCCGTGCTGGAACTGACCTTTCCCCTGGCCGTCGCCGGCTTGATGGGCTGGACCTTGTGGAAAGTGCGGCAACAGCGCAACTACCCAATCGTGCTGGTGTTACTGCTGTTGACCCTGGCCGATGGCCTGTCCCTGTATGGCTTGCTGCGCGGTGACGAAGGCTGGCAGCGCCAGGCGGTGTTGACTGGGTTGTGGCTGGTGGCAGCGATGATGGGCTTGATCGGCGGCCGGGTGATTCCATTCTTCACCCAGCGTGGCCTGGGGCGCACTGAAGCGGTGAAGCCCTGGCCGTGGCTGGATTACCTGTTGTTGGCAGGCTCGGTGCTGGTCGCTCTGTTGTATGCCAGCGGTGTCGCGCTGATGCCCAGCCTCTGGGTTGGTTTGGTGTTTGCTCTGTTGGGGATCGGCCACCTGGTGCGCCTGGTGCGCTGGCATGACCGTGGCTTGTGGCGCGTGCCGCTGCTGTGGTCGCTGCACCTGGCCTATGCCTGGCTGGCCATGGCTTGCCTGGGCATGGCGCTGTGGCATGTGGGCGTGCCACTGGACCCAAGCCTGGCGGTGCATGCGCTGACGGTAGGGGCGATGGGCGGCTTGATCCTGGCGATGATCGCACGGGTCAGCCTGGGCCATACCGGCCGGCCATTGACCCCGCCCAAGGGCATGACCCTGGCCTTCACCCTGTTGAACCTGGCCTGCCTGAGCCGGGTGCTGCTGGTACTGATCTGGCCATACGCCGCGCTGTGGCTGGCGGGCCTGTGCTGGACCCTGGGCCTGGGTGTGTATCTATGGCGCTATGCCCCGATGCTGTGGCATGCGCGGGTTGACGGCCATCCGGGCTAGGAGAACGGGAATGCTGTATTCGTGGCTATTGATTGTGCATCTGCTGGCGGCCATTGCCTTTATCGGCACGCTGTTCTTCGAGGTTTTCATCTGGCACCGCGCCCGTGAAGAGTTGGCGTGGTCGGCGCAGTTCACCAGCGAGCAAGCCATTGCCCGGCGTTCGCGGCAGGTGCTGCATGGCGTGGTGGTGCTGTTGTATGGCGCGGGCATCGGGCTGGCCTGGCATTACCGCGGTGTGCTGGGCGCGCCATGGGCCAGCCATTTTTCGGCGATGTTGAGCCTGAAGATCGTATTGGCGGTGAGCATCATCGGGCACTACCTGTTGCTCGCGTACTGGTTGACGCAAAAACGCCTGAGCCCGCTGCGAGCGGTGTGGATTCGCCGCAGTATCCTTGGGCATATGGTACTGATCGTGATCCTCGCCAAGCTGATGCTGCGTTAAGACACCGTGATCCCTTCCTGTAGGAGCGAGCTTGCTCGCGAAAAACTCACGGACAACGCGTCTACCCAGGCAGCCTGCGTTTTGGTTGATGTTCTTCGCGAGCAAGCTCGCTCCTACAGGTCGGTCAGGCCTTTAGTGCGCGGACAAACAACACGTCATTTTCCAGATGAATATGCTCCAGCAAATCCCCATGAAACACCTCCAGCCCGTGATACAAGGCGTGCCAGGTATTGCATGCATCGCTGGGCGGTTGGATGTGGTTGGTCAGCGCCTGCAACTGTTCTAAAGCCTGGCCATGTTGCTCATGTTCAAAGCGCATGACCTGAATCGGCGGCGCAGCTTGGGGGCCCAGGCCCATCTGCAGCATCGGGAACAGCACTTGTTCTTCCTTGAGCATATGGCCCTCCAGTTCCTGCTCGATATCGCGCAGCAAGTCGGCCAGGCCATTGGGGCAGGCAAGGTGGTGACCGTGTACCTGCTCGACACGGCTGGCCAGGCGAATCAGTTCCGGCAGTTGTTCGCGGTGGCGGGCGTGGTAGCGCTGCAGCAAATGGTCGATCAGTTGCGCCTGGGACAGACTGTGGGGGGCGATGGCGTTCATCGGTTTTCCTCATCAAGTGAACAGATGAAGCGGTGATTGCATGCCGTGTGCCATTGGCAACTTGTTGAAAAAACGAGATTAATTTTTTGTAGTGGTCAGGATCACCCTGATGCTGCACGGTAGAACCGACCATACAAGGGTAGTAATGACCATGCTGCGTGAAAGTCTGTCGGCCGACCTGATTGTCGAATTGCCCAACGCGGTGCGCCTGCAACGCCTGGTGCAGACCCTGCGCGAATATTTCCATAGCGGCGCCGTGGGCCTGCTGCGCCTGGATGGCGACGACAGCCTGCGCCCCGTGGCCACAGTGGGGCTGGTGCACGAAGCCCTTGGCCGGCGCTTTGTGATTGCCCAACATCCGCGGCTGGCGGCGATCATGGCTTCTCGCGAACCGACCTGGTTCGAACCCGACAGCCGCCTGCCGGACCCGTACGACGGGCTGCTGGACAGCCAGATCGGTGAACCGCTGCCCGTGCATGACTGCATGGGCGTGAGCCTGTTCGTCGAAGGCCGGCCCTGGGGCGCGATTACCCTGGATGCGCTGCATGCCGGAACCTTCGATGCCAATGCCCGCGAGCAACTCAAACGCTGCACCCTGCAGATCGAGGCGGCGGTGCGGGTCACGCGCCTGGAGCAGGAAAACCGCAGCCTGCGCCTGTCGCGCAGCGATCCGGTGGCGGGTGCGCCCAGCGTCGAAGATGGCGAGATCCTCGGCCAGAGCCCGGTCCTGCATCAACTGCTCAACGAGCTGGATGTGCTCGCCGACTCGGACTTGCCGGTGCTGTTGCTCGGCGAAACGGGAGTGGGCAAGGAGCTGTTCGCGCGGCGCCTGCATCGCCTGTCGCGGCGCAGCAAAAAGCCGCTGATCCAGGTCAACTGCGCGGCGCTGCCGGAGTCTTTGGCCGAGAGCGAATTGTTCGGGCATGTCAAAGGCGCGTTTTCCGGGGCTACCAGTGACCGTGCCGGGCGTTTTGATGCGGCCAACGGCGGCACGCTGTTCCTCGATGAAGTGGGCGAGCTGCCGCTGAGCGTGCAGGCCAAACTGCTGCGCACCCTGCAGAACGGCGAGATCCAGCGCCTGGGCGCCGACAAGCCGCTGCATGTGGATGTGCGGATCATCGCCGCCACCAATCGCCATCTGCCCGAGAGCATTCGTGAAGGGCTGTTTCGCGCCGACCTGTACCACCGGCTGTCGGTGTACCCGGTGCCGATCCCGGCCTTGCGCGAGCGCGGTCACGATGTGCTGCTGTTGGCCGGGCACTTCCTTGAGCTCAACCGTGCACGGCTGGGCCTGCGCGGTTTGCGCCTGTCGTCGGCGGCCGAACAGACCCTGCTGGCTTATGCCTGGCCGGGCAATGTGCGCGAGCTGGAACATGTGATCAGCCGCGCCGCCTTGAAGCAACTGAGCCGTGGCGGCAATCGCAACCAGATCATGACCCTGGAAGCCGAACTGTTGGACCTGGACAGCGCCCCCCTTGGCCCAGGCGCCTGTGGCCCAAGCCTCTGCACCGGTATTTCAGACCCTGAGCGACGCAGTGGACGACTGCCAGCGCCAGAAGGTGCGTCAGGCGTTGAGCTTGTCGGGCGATAACTGGGCGAGCGCCGCGCGTATGCTCGGCCTGGACTCCAGCAACCTGCACAAATTGGCGCGGCGCCTGGGCCTCAAGTAGCGGCGCTGCGACGCCATGCCGCGGCGCGCAGTTGATCGCGGTCAAGGTGCCGGGCGCCTCGGCTGATCAGACTGTGGCGAACTGACCGGAGGTTCGCCCCATGCCCCTTTCCCTGGCGCAGATGCGCCGCAACTACACCCTGTACGGTTTGCGGGATGACCTGGTACAGGACGATCCCCTCGTGTTGTTCGGCCAGTGGCTGGAGCAGGCACGCAAGACCGAAGTGGCGCCGGTGGAGGCCAACAGCATGGCCCTGGCCACGGTCGATGCCCAGGGCCGCGCCCATTGTCGGATTCTGTTGCTCAAGGGCTTCAGTGCCGAAGGCTTCACCTTTTTCGGTCACTACCAGAGCGCCAAGGGTCAGGAACTGGCGAGCAACCCCAGCGCGGCCATGACCTTTTTCTGGCCGGGCCTGGAGCGTCAGGTGCGCATTGAAGGCACCGTCACGCGCCTGGCGCCGCAGCTGTCCGACGATTACTTCCACTCGCGGCCGCTGGCCAGCCAGATCGGCGCCTGGGCGTCGCCGCAAAGCCAGCCTCTGACCCATCGCGCGGAGCTGGAAGGGCGCCTGCGCGACGTCACCCAGCGCTTTGCCGGCCAACAACCGCCGCGCCCGGAGGAGTGGGGTGGCTATTGCCTGCAACCCGAGCGCGTGGAGTTCTGGCAAGGCCGCCCCGACCGCCTGCACGACCGCCTCGATTACCGTCGCCACGCCGGCACCTGGCAGCGCAGCCGCCTGGCCCCCTGAATCCGCCTAGAGGTACCTCCTCGGAGGAATAGGCCCGCCGGCCTTTGCGGTGCAGGCTTGGGCCATTGCTCATTTATCCCGGGATTTTCACCATGGCACACCTGACTCAACGCAATTTTGTCTCACTGAACATCGCCGTCCTGACCATCAGCGACACACGCAACTTTGACAACGACACCTCCGGGCAAACCCTGTGCGACCGCGTGCAGGCGGCCGGGCACGAACTGATCGACCGGGCCCTGGTGGTGGACGACATCTACCAGATCCGCGCACGCATTTCGCAGTGGATCGCCGACCCACAGGTGCAGGTGATCCTCACCACCGGCGGCACCGGCTTCACTGCGCGGGACAACACCCCACAAGCGGTACTGCCGTTGCTGGACAAACATGTCGAAGGCTTTGGCGAGCTGTTTCGCCAGGTCTCCGTGCCAGAGATCGGCATGTCGACCCTGCAATCACGCGCGCTGGCCGGCATGAGCAACGGCGTGCTGGTGTGCTGCATGCCCGGCTCCCCCGGCGCGTGCCGCACCGGCTGGGACAAGATCCTCCTGGGGCAATTGGACAGCCGCACCGGGCCGTGCAATTTCGCCCCGCACCTCAAGCCCCAGGCTGCGCAAGCGCTAGCACCCTGCGAGGCGCGGTCATGAGCCTATCGGTGTGTGAAAGTGGCGAATTGATCCCGGTGGACGAGGCCATCGAGCGCCTGTTGGCCCAGGCGCCACCCCCACCGTCCACCCAGCAGGTGAAAACCGCCCAGGCCTTGGGCCGGGTGCTGGCCAGCGATATTTTTTCCCCGGTCAACCTGCCGGCCTGGGACAACAGCGCCATGGACGGCTACGCGCTGTGTGCCGCGGACTTGCCGGCCGAGGGCGGCTACCTGCGCCTGGCCGGGCGCATCGCTGCTGGCGACGCCGCCGCGACGGCGTTAAGCAGCGGGCAGACCATGCGCATTTTTACCGGTGCTCCCTTGCCGTCCGGGGCCGACACCGTGGTACCCCAGGAGCGTTGCCGGGTCTATGGCCAGCGTATCTGGTGCCCACCCATGCGCGCCGGCGAACACGTGCGCAAGCAGGGTGAAGAAGTGACCCAAGGCGCCTTGCTGCTGCCGGCCGGCAAGCGCCTGCGCGCCCAGGAGTTGGGCTTACTCGCGGCGGCCGGCCTGGCTCAGATCAAGGTCTACCGACCGCTGCGGGTGTGCCTGTTGAGCAGTGGCGATGAACTGCGTGAGCCGGGCGATCACCTGGCGCCGGGGCAGATCTACAACAGCAATCGCCACTGCCTGGCAGCACTGCTGCAAGGCTGGGGTGTGGAAGTGCATGACTATGGGGTGATGGCCGACGAACTGGCCGTCAGCCGCGATGCGTTGACCTTGGCCTCTTCGGAATGTGACCTGCTGCTGACCTCTGGCGGAGTGTCGGTGGGCGAGGAAGATCACCTCAAGCAAGCCATCAAGGAACTGGGCCGCGTGGATTTCTGGCGTTTGGCGATCCAGCCGGGCAAACCCCTGGCATTTGGTGACGTGGCGGGCAAACCGTGGATCGGCTTGCCCGGCAACCCGTCGGCGGCGCTGATTACCGCGTTGGTGGTGGTGCGCCCGTTTCTGTTGCGCGCCCAGGGTGTGACTGAGGTCACGTCGGTGCCGATGTTGCTGCCCGCCGATTTTACCTGGACCCAGCGCAACCGCCGCCGCCAATACCTGCGCGCACGCCTGGCGCCGGGCATCGATGGCCAGGCGCGCGTCACCCTGCACCCACGGCAAAGCTCGGCGATGTTGAGCGCGGCGTGCTGGGCCGATGGTTTGGCGATTGTGGAGCGCGAACAGTTGGTGGAGAAGGGCGGCCTGGTGCGGTTCGTGTCTTTTGCCGAATTGATGCAGTAACTGTCGGCGGTAATCAATGTGGTGTTGGTGATGTATTTTCTGATGAGGATCAACCATGCAACTGGTCTGCCCGGCAGGGAACCTGCCTGCGCTTAAAGCCGCCGTGCGCCAAGGTGCCGATGCGGTGTATGTGGGGTTTCGCGATGACACCAACGCCCGGCATTTTGCCGGGTTGAACATGGACGACAAACAGTTCGACGGCGCCGTCGCCCATATCCGCCAGCACCAGCGCAAGCTGTATGTGGCGGTCAACACCTACCCGCAGCCCAAAGGCTGGGAGCGCTGGCAACGGGCAGTGGATCGCGCCGCCGACCATGGCGTGGATGCGCTGATTGCAGGTGACCCGGGCGTGCTGCAGTACGCCAGCAGCCGTCATCCGCAGATGGCCTTGCACCTCTCGGTACAGGGTTCGGCGACCCATGCGGCAGCGTTGCAGTTCTACGCCGAGCGCTACGGCATCCGCCGTGCGGTGCTGCCACGGGTGCTGTCGCTGGCCCAGGTCAAGCACGTGGCTGCCAGCAGTTCGGTGCCGATCGAGGTCTTCGGTTTCGGCAGCCTGTGCATCATGGCGGAGGGCCGGTGCCATCTGTCTTCGTACATCACCGGCGAATCCCCGAACCTGTGCGGCGTGTGCTCGCCGGCCAAGGCCGTGCGCTGGAGCGAAGACGCCGACGGCCTGAGCGCACGCCTGAGCGAAGTGTTGATCGACCGCTATACCCCGGACGAACCGGCGGGCTATCCGACCCTGTGCAAGGGCCGTTTCATGGTCGATGGCAAGCGCTTCCATGCCCTCGAAGAACCCACCAGCCTCGATACCCTGGACCTGATCCCCGAGTTGATCGCCATGGGCGTGGAAGCGGTAAAAATCGAAGGCCGCCAGCGCAGCCCGGCGTATGTCGAGCAAGTCACCGGGGTCTGGCGCGCCGCGCTGGACGCCCACCGCAGTGCGCCGGAACGCTTTGTGGTCAAGGACCAGTGGCGCAGCGTGCTGGCCGGTCTATCCGAAGGCAGCCAGACCACCCTGGGCGCCTACCATCGTTCGTGGCAATGAGGAACCGCACATGAAACTCAGCCTGGGACCGGTGCTGTTTTATTGGGATAAGCAACAACTGGGGCAGTTCTACTCCGAGATGGCCAGCTTGCCGCTGGATGTGATCTACCTGGGGGAAACCGTGTGCTCCAAGCGTCGCGCGTTCAACCTTGATCAATGGTTGGGCCTGGGCCGCGAATTGCAGGCGGCGGGCCACGCGCAAATCGTGCTGTCGAGCCTGACCCTGATCGAGGCCGCATCGGAGCTGTCGAGCCTGCGCCGCCTGTGTGACAACGGCCAGGTGCTGGTCGAGGCCAATGACATGGGCGCCGTGCAACTGCTTGCCGAGCGCAAGCTGCCCTTTGTCGGTGGGCCGGCGTTGAATTTGTATAACGGCCATGCCCTGGTGCAACTGCTGGATGCCGGGATGATGCGCTGGGTGCCGCCGGTGGAGTGCTCGGCCGCGCTGATTGGTGATGTGTTGGAGCAGGTGCGTGAATTGGGTCGGCCGTTGCCGGAGGTTGAAGTCTTTGCCTATGGGCACTTGCCCCTGGCCTACTCGGCGCGCTGCTTCACTGCCCGAGCGGAGAACCGGCCCAAGGATGACTGCCAGTTCTGCTGCCTGAACTACCCCGATGGCATGGCCTTGACCAGCCAGGAAGGGCAGGCGCTGTTTACGTTGAATGGCATCCAGACCATGTCGGCGGATGTCACCAACCTGCTGGCCGACTATCCGGGGCTTGTGAGTTGCGGCGCCGACCTGCTGCGCCTGAGCCCAAGGGCGCAGGGCATGCTGGGCATCGTCGACGCTTTTGATCGGGTGCGCCAGGGCGCCACGCCGCCGGTATTTGTCGAAGGCTGCAATGGCTACTGGCATGGTCAGGCCGGGATGTTGCGGGTCGAGGAGGTGGGGCTGTGCTGAATCGTAAGCAATGGCTGCTCAAGGGCGCCGACCGCTTATTGCCGCTGATGCGCAAGGTGCCGTTTGTGGTGCAGCGCCTGGCGCTGCAACAGGCATTGAATCGCTGCCTGGCCGAGCCCTTGGGCGATGGCGGCTTTGAACTGCTGCGTGGGCGCTGGATGTGCCTGCGCATTCCCGACCTGGGCTTGCGCTGGTACCTGACCCTGAGCCGCGACGGGCTACGCATCGCCGAACGGGCCGAGGCCCAGGTGACCATCAGCGGTAACTGGCGCGAGTTCCTGTTATTGGCCAGTCGGCAGGAAGATCCGGACACCTTGTTCTTCCGCCGGCGGTTGGTGATCGAGGGGGATACGGAGTTGGGGTTGGGCCTGAAAAACCTGATCGACAGCCTCGACCCGGACGTGTTGCCGCCCTGGTTGTGGCGCAATCTGGAACGGGCCGGTAAAGGCCTGGCGACAGGAGCTGCCTGATACCCCTGTGGCTAGAGGGCTGGCTATGGATAGGGGGCTTGTTGTGGCGAGCGGGCTTGCTTGTGGCGAGCGGGCTTGCCCCGCGCTGGGCTGCGAAGCAGCCCCAAACCCTGCGCCCTCGGTCTCTCTGATACAACTCAGCGATCTTGTTGGGGCTGCTGCGCAGCCCAGCGGGGGACAAGCCCCCTCGCCACAACAAGCCCCCTTTCCATAGCCAGCCCCCTAGCCACAAACAAGCGCGGTGCTATGGGGTCATTGCTCCATGGCCCGCAAGATCGCATGGGCCGCTTTCACCCGTTCGGCATTGGGGTAGTTCTTGTTCGCCATGATCACCACTCCGATGCCTCTGCTCGGCACATAAGCGATATAGGCACCAAAACCACCGGTCGAGCCGGTCTTGTTCACCAGGGTGTTGGCGCGCAGTGGCTGTGCCGGTGTCAGCCACTTGACCGGGTGCGGTTCCATGGCCATGGGCGTCGAGTTGCCAGCTAGCAGTTCGTCGACACTCAGCGGGTAAGGGTACATCTCCCAGCCGAGTCCCTGGGTAGTGTTGCCCACGGTGTAATAACCCGTGTGCGTGGCGGCAATCGCCTGTTGTAGCGGCTGCTCCAGCGAAGTCGGGTTCATGTTCAGCGCCATGTAGCGAGCCAGGTCGGCAGGGCTGGTTTTCACGCCGTAGGCTTCGCTGTCCAGTGCGCCTGGGCTGACGCGCACCGGCTTGCCGGCCTTGTCATAACCCTGGGCGTACAGGCCCATTTGTGCCTTGGGCACCGTGAGATAGGTGTGTTTGAGCCCAAGCTTGGGCAGCAGGGTCTGTTCCATCGCCACGTCGAAAGGTTGCTGCAGGCTTTGCGCCGCCAGGTAGCCGAACAGGCCCAGGCTGGGATTGGAATACTGGCGCTGGGTGCCGGGTGCGAAAGCGGCTTTCCAGTGCTGGAAGTAGCCGATCATCTGCTGGGCATTGTCCGCCTCGTTGGGGAACTGCAACGGCAGCCCGCCTGCGGTGTAGGTGCCCAGGTGGAGCACGCTGATGTGGTCGAACAGGCTGCCGCGCAAGGCCGGCAAATAGTCGCTGGCCGGGGCAGAGAGCTTCAGCTTGCCGGTGGCCTGGGCATAGCCGGCCAGGGTGGCGGCGAAGGTCTTGCTCACCGAGCCGATCTCGAACAGGGTGTTTTCGCTGACGGGCTGCTGGCTGTCCTTGGCGGCGATACCGTAGTTAAAGTATCGGGCCTTGCCGTCCTGCACGATGGCGACTGCCAGGCCGGGAATTGCCTGTTGCTGCATCAGGGGCTTGACGGTGGCGTCCACCACCTGGCGCAGAGTGTCGGCGGCCATGCAGTTGCCGGCGCCGAGCAATAGGCTGAGAATCGTGACGTTACGCACGTGTTGGTACATGATGAGGTCGCTTCCATGAGGATGATCGGATGTATCACGGCCTGCGCAGGCGTGGCCAAGATAGGCAGTTTTCCGACCCTGGACAACCGATGATATCTCGCACCAGTCATTAGAAAAATTTGGGCTTAAACCATGTTGCGTTCCCATCTGCCCCTTAACGCACTGCGTGCGTTCGAAGCCTCCGCCAGGCATTTGAGCTTTACCCGGGCGGCCATCGAGCTGTGCGTGACCCAGGCGGCGGTCAGCCATCAGGTCAAGAGCCTGGAGGCACAGCTCAACGTCACGCTGTTCAAGCGCCTGCCCCGTGGCCTGATGCTCACCCGCGAAGGGGAGACATTGTTACCGGTATTGCGCGAGTCCTTCGACCGTATTGCCCAGACCCTGGGCCAGTTCCAGGCCGGGCACTACCGCGAAGTGCTGACGGTGGGCGCGGTGGGCACGTTCGCGGTGGGCTGGCTGCTGCCGCGCCTGGCGGATTTCCAGGCGCGCTACCCGTTTATCGATCTGCGCCTGTCGACCCATAACAACCGCGTGGATGTGGCAGCCGAAGGTCTGGATTATGCAATCCGCTTTGGCGCCGGCGCGTGGCATGGCACCCACGCCTGTGAGTTGCTGGCGGCGCCGCTGACGGTATTGTGTGTGCCGGCGATTGCCCGCCAGTTGCAAGGCCCGGGCGATGTGCTCAAGCACACGTTGTTGCGCTCTTATCGGGCGGATGAGTGGAGCCTCTGGTTCCAGGCCGCCGGGTTGCCCGCCGACACCCTGGTGCCGCGCAGTATCGTGTTCGACTCCTCCCTGGCGATGATGGAAGCGGCGTTACAGGGCAATGGCGTGGCCCTGGCGCCGGCAATGATGTTCTCGCGCCAGTTGGCCCAGGATGTGATCCGCCAGCCGTTCGAGGTGGGGATCACCACGGGTAGCTATTGGCTGACGCGCTTGCAGTCGCGCGCAGAAACCCCTGCCATGCTGGCGTTCAGGCAATGGCTGGAGGAGGTGACGGCGATCGAGCTGGCTTGAGCGCCCTTGTTGTGGTTGTGGCGAGCGGGCTTCTTGTGGCGAGCGGGCTTGTCGGAACGCCGCATCGCCCGCGCTGGGCTGCAAAGCAGCCCCAAAACCTGCACCCTCGGTCTATCTGATACAACTCAGCGGTCTTATTGGGGCTGCTTCGCAGCCCAGCGCGGGCGATGCGGCGTTCCGACAAGCCCGCTCGCCACAACCGCAACCGCAACACCAACATTACTGATCAGGCAAGGTACTTGCGGAACCACCCCAACGTGCGCTCCCACGCCAGGTTCGCTGCCGCTTCGTCGTACCGTGGGGTCGAGTCGTTGTGGAAGCCATGGTTGGCGCCCTTGTAGATATACCCTTCATAGGTCGTGCCAGCAGCCTTCAAGGCGGTCTCATAGGCCGGCCAGCCTTCGTTGATCCGCGTGTCCAACTCGCCAAAGTGCAACATGATCGGCGCCTTGATCTTCGGCACGTCCTTGGCGTCGGGTTGGCGTCCGTAGAACGACACCGCCGCGCCCAGTTCCGGGTAGGCCACTGCCGCCGCATTGGTCACGCCACCGCCGTAGCAGAAGCCGGTGATCCCCACTTTGCCGGTGCTGGCGTCGTGGTGCATCAGCCATTCGATGGCGGCGAAGAAGTCATTCATCAGCTTGGTCGGGTCGACGGTCTGTTGCAGTGCCACGCCTTTTTCATCATTGCCGGGGTAACCGCCCACCGAGCTGAGGCCATCGGGGGCCAGGGCAATAAATCCGGCCTTGGTCAGGCGTCGGGCGACGTCTTCGATATAGGGGGTGAGCCCACGGTTTTCGTGCACCACCACCACCGCCGGCCGTTTGCCCTCGACCTTGGCCGGGCGCACCAGGTAGCCACGCACTTGGCCATTGCCCTTGGGCGAGGGGTAGGTGATGTAGTCGGCAACGATGTCCGGATCGGTGAACTTCACCTGTTCGGCCAGGGCGTAGTTGGGGCTCAGCGAGGCCAGCAACGCCGAGGCGGTCAGCCCGCCAAAGGTGAACAGGGCCGCACGGTCGAGAAACTCGCGGCGGTTGATCTTGCCGTGGGCATAGCCGTCGTAGAGTTCCAGCAGTTCAGGGGCGAAGTCTTTGGCGGTCAGGCGAGGCATCGGCAGGCTCCTATAGCGGCGTGTGGCGTTGAATGTAGACCATTGTCAGGTTTGCCGGCCATGGGCGGCGTTCGCCAGTTGCCCGGTATCGACCCGCACGAAGATCGAATCGCCCATCGCCGTCAGCACTCCATCGGCGTACACCTCGCATACCACGCGGCTCTTGCGCCCGACCTCACCCTCGACCCTGGCGCGCAAAGTCAGTGGCACACCCATTGGGGTCGGCTTGATAAATTTGATGCCCAGGTTGCCAGTCACGCAGTCGATGCGGGGCAGTACACCCGGTTCGCGCTGTTCGGCACGGTAGTGATAGGCCATGGCCGTCCAGTTGGAGTGGCAATCGACCAACATGGCGATCAGGCCACCATAGACCAGGTCCGGCCAGCCGCAATATTGAGCCTCGGGCAGGTGCTCGGCGACGATGTGGACACCGTCTTCATCCCAGCGGCTTTGGATGTGCAGCCCATGGGCATTGCGCGGGCCGCAGCCGTAACAGACGCCGTCTGGCGCGGTGGTGTCTTGCAGGGAAGGGGTGTGCATCGTCGATCCTTATTGTTCTGGGGCCAATCCACGAGCCTAAAGGCGCGCCCCCCTACCGTGCAAACTTCTTCGCCCCGGCCACGCAGGCAATCACCGCGACGGTCACGGCCAGCATGCCCAGGCTCACCTGTTCATGCAGCAAGCTGGCGGCCAGCGCCAGGCCGAAGAACGGTTGCAGCAACTGCAACTGGCCGACTGCAGCGATACCGCCCTGGGCCAGCCCGCGGTACCAGAACACAAAGCCGATCAACATGCTGAACAACGCGACGTAACCCAGGCTCAACCACGCCGGCAGGCTGATCCCGGCGAAGGACGCGGGGGCCAGGAGCAAGGTCAATGGCGCGACCACCGGCAGCGCCATCACCAGCGCCCAGCAGATCACCTGCCAGCCGCCGAGGGTGCGCGACAGCTTGGCCCCTTCGGCGTAACCCAGCCCGCACACCAGCACGGCCAGCAGCATCAGCAGGTCGCCGGCGGGGGCGGCGCTCAGGCCTTGGGCCAGGGCATAGCCCATGACCAACAGGCTGCCGAGGATCGAAAACAGCCAGAACACCGGGCGCGGTCGCTCGCCGCCGCGCAGCACACCAAACACGGCGGTGGCCAGGGGCAGCAGGCCGATAAACACGATGGAGTGGGCCGAGGTCACATACTGCAAGGCCAGTGCGGTGAGCAGCGGGAAGCCGATCACCACCCCCCAGGGACACAATCAGCAACGGCCCCCCACTGTTCGTGCACCGGGCGCCTTTCGCGCAGCAGCCACAACAGGCACAGGCCCAGTACGGCGGCGATGCTCGCCCTGGCCACGGTCAGAAACACCGGGTCGAACTCCAGCACCGCCACGCGGGTGGCGGGCAGCGAACCGCTGAAAATCAGCACGCCGATCAAGCCATTGATCCAGGCGCTGCGGCTATGTTCGGGGGGATGATCCGGGAAGTCTGTTCCATGCAGGGGGGCGCTCGATAAGGGAGGGTTGCGTTTGGGGCATCCTAGGGGCTGAAGATTTCGACAATCAAAAAAATTGTCATGGATACATCGCCCATGCCCCGCGCCCGTTACAAATCGTTGGTAGATAGCTTTGCCCGAGATATCCGCGCCGGCACCCTGGTGCCCGGCACGCGTCTGCCCACCCACCGCCAATTGGCGGCCAGCCACGGCCTGGCCCTGGTCACGGCCAGCCGGGTGTATAGCGAACTGGAGGCCATGGGCCTGGTCAGCGGCGAGACTGGGCGTGGCACTTTTGTGCGCGAAATTGCCCTGGCGCCGGGCCAGGGCAGCGGGCAGATGGCCGTGGCGGCGGGCATGCTCGACCTGAATTTCAACTACCCGTCCTTGCCCGGCCAGGCCGACCTGCTGCGCACCGCCTTGCGCCAGTTGGCGTTGTCCGGCGACTTGGAGGCGCTGCTGCGTTACCAGCCCCACGCCGGGCGCGTCCATGAACGGGCGGTGATGGCGCGGCATCTGCTACACCGAGGGTTGAGCGTTGCGGCCGAGCAGGTGCTGGTGGTCAGCGGTGCGCAACACGGGCTGGCGGTCAGCATGATGGCGCTGCTCAAGCCGGGAGACGTGATCGCGGTGGATGCGCTGACCTATTCGGGGTTCAAGGTGCTGGCCGAGACCTTGCACCTGGAAATCGTCGCGATCCCAATCACGCCGAGCGGCCCTGATCTGCAGGCGCTGGCGCAGCTGTGCCGGCGCCGGCCAGTGCGGGCGCTGTACTGCATGCCGACGTTGCATAACCCACTGGGCTGGGTGCTGGGGATCGAGCAGCGCGAGCAACTGGTCAGCATCGCCCGCGAGCATGGGCTGATTCTGATCGAAGACGCCGCCTACGCGTTCCTCGCCGAACACGCGCCGCCACCGCTGGCGCACTTGGCGCCGGAGCGCACGGTTTACGTGGGCGGACTGTCCAAGAGCGTCGCCACGGGCCTGCGCGTGGGGTTCGTGGTGGCACCGCTTGCGTGGGTGCCGGCGCTGGAGCGTACGATCATGGCCACCGTGTGGAATGCGCCTGGCGTGATGACCGGCCTTGCTACGGCCTGGATCGAAGATGGCACGGTGTTGCAACTGGAAGCGCAGAAGCGCCAGGACGCCCGGGCCCGGCAAGCGATGGCGGCTGAGGTGTTGGCGGGGTTGGATTACATTGCCCATCCCGCGTCGTACTTTTTATGGCTGGCGCTGGGGGAAGACGTGCGGGCCGATCAGATCGCCATGGCGTTGGCGCGGGAGAATATCTCGGTGTCCACCGCAGAGCCGTTTTCGGTGTCGGACCATGTGCCCCATGCGATACGCCTGGCATTGGGCTCGGTGGATAAAGGTGCGTTGCGTGCGGCCTTGTTGAGGGTGCGGTGGGTGGTGGCGGGTTATTGAGGCGGCTTGCTGTGGCAAGGGAACAGCCCCTTGCCACAGCAGCCCCATTGCTACTGGGACTGACTGCACCGGATCAGGAAACGGGCGCGCCTAGGCGCCGATCCACGAGTGTTCAGCACCAATCTTGACGTTGAACGTGTGAAAAAGCGGTAAATAGTGTTCCTTGGCTCTAAGGAGTTGTAGGCCCAGAAGGTCGGGGGACACAATCCCCTTGCTTGCGTAGGCGTTGCGGGCGTTGTCCAGGACATTGACCACCGGTCCGATGGCGACCAGTTCTTTTTCTCCCTCGACAGCTTTGGCTTGCCGGGTCATTCCATCGAAGCCCAGATCATACATATCAGGCCTTTTCGCTTTCAGGGTGTCGTTAAACAGGTTGGGCCCCACGGTCTCAAAAATTTTACGCTCATACGCTTTGAATTCCGGTGTGTAGATAATCGATCCATCAGGTCGGCGGGTGGCGATAGGTCGATTGGCAGCGAAATAGGGCTTGTTTTTGCTAAACCGTTGCTTCATTTCGGTGATTATGTCGCTTATTACTGGATTGCCGGGTTGCGTTGCAAAGTTGCTGGTGTTGTAGAACGTTTTGTAGTCATTGACGTAATGAACAACAGGCTTATTGAGGAGGAAGTCATTGGCGCCGGCCATGACTGTCGCATTGCCGACATTGGCTTGAATGAGGTCATCGGTATCGAGATAAATCCCGCCGTGTTTGTTCATGATTGGATAGCGGGCGACATCCGATGCGGCCGCCAGGTTTTTGCCTGGGCCCTGGCGGAAAAAGCTGTAGAGCTCGCTGTTTTTCAACTCTTTGAAGATCTCGTCGTCATTGAGGTTTGCCACCGTCATGCCGGGGGCTTTGTTCTCCAGTTCACTCTTTATTTTTTGAAAAATGGCCGGGTTGTCGGCATCTACGTGAACGACGGATTTATACCCTGAGGCTTTGCGCGCGTTTTCAACCATCTTGTCGACCAGGTGAGGGGGGATTTCCTGACCAGCCCAAAAATAGTGCAGCGCTTTGGGTAAAGGCCTTGCATCCTTGGGGACGGCGATGGTGGCGGAGGAGGCAACATCGACAAACTGGAATCGATGGGCGTCGATTTGTTTGGCCTTTTTCAGCTCATTGAATGTTCCCCGCTGCCATTTGCCTTTGCCGCTGCGCCAGAAATACATAGGGTTGGTCCCCTCAACACCCGTCGAGACGTTGGTGGCTTTCCATGCGCCGGCTGAACTGTCGAAGCGAACGCTATGATCCACGCCCTTGTAATTGACGGTAAAGTGAGCGTTCAAGTTTTGGTTCGCAGTGATATCGTCCATCGGCACGACATAAGTACTGTCAGCGAGCCTCCAGGGCGTTGGTGCACTTCCCGCACCGCCAAGCAGACGGTTGCCCCTCGATAGGGGCTCCCACCCGGCGACGCCCAGTTCCCTCACCGGTATATCCGGGCCTGCGCCTGCTGCGTGGCGGATGACGCGCTGGCCATCCGCCACGCGCGATTCATACAGCACCCCATCAACGTTCACATACTCCTTGTTGCTGCGGCCTACATAGACATTACTTTGCAAACCCTTGGGCTTGAGCTCATCGGGCGCGATGTATTTTGCCTCATAGCCCAATAGGTCGGAATTGAGTGACCTCACCTCGCCATTGGCCGCCACCTGTTTAGGCTGGAAATCCTTGAGCGGAGGGCCGAAGGCGCGTTTCTTGAGGGGGTCGTATTGATGCCAGTTGCCTTGAAACATCACGACGTTGCCTTCAACGGTCTCTTGTCCAACCTTGAACGTGCCGCTTGCCGCCAGCCCTTGCTGCTGACTCACGGCTTTTATCCCATCATTGCTGGCAATGGCCGCCAAGCTGTTGGGGTCGTTTACCTTCGGTGGGTCAACCGCAAAGTGTTCCAGTGCTTTGCCATAGGCCCGCTGGGTGCGGGGATCGAAGGCGTACCACTGGTGCGTCGCCTCATCGAACTTGGCCAGGGTTTTACTTTCAAGGGCGCTATTGGCCGCTTTGTAGGTGCCTTCGGCCAGGTCCGGTTTTTTTGCCAGCTCCAGCAGATTGACGCTGCGGTAAGAGCCGCGCAGGGATTTAACGCCCTTATACCCGGCACGACCCAGGTGCACGACACCCCGCGCCAAGTCATCAACGCCGCCCAATGGATTGAGTGCACCCACCGCAGCCCGGCCGACGATCTTGCCAACCCTGCCGACCTTTGACAGTGTCGATGCCCCGACGGCAACGGCTTTTGCGCCCTTGGCCGCAGCCCCCAGGCCGACGGCGAAACCGAAGATATCAAAGGCCAGGTCAACAATTCCCTCGCCAATTTTTCCGTCTATGAAGTTCTTGATGGCTGACCGGAACGGGATCAGATTCAATGCAATTTCTTCCAGTACTTTGTAGGTCGGTACTTCCGTCTGAAAGGTTGTGGCACCCCGTGCGTATCGCTCGACAGCAGGCAGCTCCATATCCGCGATCAGCGCATCTGCAATGTATTGGGTCCTGGGGCTGGCGAAGCTATTGGGTGCGCCTTGTGACGCTTTGTTTTCATCCTCGATGCCCGCCTGACCAGTCGGTCTTATCACATCGAAGCGTTTCCCTGGCGAGGAATGCATAAAGCTGCTGCGGGGCTCGTATTCCTTGTATTGCTGGTCCGGTTTGCGAGTCACGGTGCCTTGCAATCGATCGATTGCATACGTCATGACTTTGCCGTTGCGTTCGGTCTGTACCAGCAGCACGCCCGGTGCCACACGAATGGGAAGATCGTCTCTGTCGTAGCGTATTTCCTTGCGGATGGTTATTTTGCCGAACTCAAGATTTTCGCGGTCTTCCAGTGGCAGTTTTGAAATCAGCATTTTGAGCTGCGCGCCCGTCGCCTTTTTGACCGTAGCGGCGTACTCGTTAAATGAGGTTTTGAAGCGCTCCAGCGGCCGTGGCAGGTCTTTGAGTGTGGGGATGATTTCGTTGATGTTGATGGCTGCCGAGGAGCTCACCCATGTAGCTGGTTGACCATCACGCTCAATATGGACTTGCCCTGCCGTGATGACCTTCACAAAGGCGCGGCCTCGTTCTCCCCAGCCATCGGCCGAGTCAGGCGCACCTTGGAATGCGCGTCCATCGATATACAGGTCCAGAATCGAGTAAGGCCCCGGGAAATGTACGCTCGAGGGCTGTGACGCGATGCACTTTTTTTCGAACAGTTTCGGGTCCATGTCCGGCAACGCTTTTTTCAGCGCTTGCAGCGCAAAAGCCTTGGTCGTTGGCATCTCGCCGAGGGGCGATTCGGACACTTCCCGCAGTTCACGAATTTGTGCTGTGAACGCCTCACGCACGCTGTCGATTGCGGCCTTGGTCTGCGGGTAAGCCATGCCGTTGGCCACCCCCCATTGCATGATCGCTTCGTTCTGCGCCGCATATTCAACCTGGCGCTCTTGATCGGTGATCGGTGCGGTTCCGGCTTCGAGCATGATCTGCACGTAGCTCATCGTTGCCGTGACCCCTGGCGCCTTTGCTTCAAGGCGCGCGGTGGCCGTGACGAAACTGACCCAGCTGTGGGTGCCGACCACCACCTGGCTGGGAATGTCCTTGACGAGAAACTCGGGCGCCTGATTGGCCAACAGCAGATGCGCCTGGAGCGCGGCTTTCTCTGGGCTCGATGCTTTACCTGTGGCGAGCAGGTGAGCGGCGAGTTCCTGGGTGATCGTGGCGGCAGACTTTCCCGTATTGACGGGCGAGACCAGTCGATAACCTGCGACCTGGCCCTGGCGGTCTGCGGGGCCGCCAGCGCTGTTGTCGATTTCCACATTCAAGCTGGCTAACAACCAGTCGTTGGCACTGCCTTTGACGTTGCGCGCCTCGAATAGGGACGCCATGGCACTCCCCAGTTCCTGGCCCCTGGGCGAATTGACCAGGCTGTCAATCAACGCGCGAGGGTTGCGCAGCGCCTCGGGGGTAATGGGCCTGCTGTTCAGCAGGTAGTCCAGCACGCTCTTGAAGGGCGTGAGCGTCGTAGCGCCGAATTTGCCGGTGCCTATATCCGCCATCAGTTGGGCCTGGTTGCTCGGGTCCACGGGCGCAGGCCACGCCAGTGCGCCACCCAGGTTGCCATGGATGGCGGCCTTGGGTGTTGGGGTAGACAGCGCGGTTACGAGGTTTTCCAGTTGCTCGTGGTCGGTGGGGATATCCCAGCCGTGATCCTCCAGAAATTTCAGCAGGCTGATGCTGTTCCCAGGGCCGGTATTGGCTGGCTGATAGCTGCTGTCGTATGACAGCTCGAGGGTGATCTTCTGCAATTCATCCTTTATGGGCCCGACAGCGTGCGGGGCCTCTTTTACCGAGGTCGCCAACTGACGCAATTGGCCGGCGGCCAGGCTGCGGTTATGCACGTCACCCAAGTACGCTTTCTGGACCTGGATCGAGTCCTCGCTGCGGGATTTAATCAAATCGGCAGAGGTCACCGGATCCAGTTTCCCAAACCCTTGATCCCGGTCGATTTGTGCCGCGCGCTGACGCATTGCCGGCCCCGTGAGGTTCTGCGGCTCCTGGTAAAAGCGCCCGACCCGCCAATGCGCAACGGGCTCATCGAGGTCACTTTGCGGGGGCGTGAATGCCGTATCGGCGTGGCCGGCTGAGACGACGCGTGCGGCCTCCAGGACAGGCCCGCTGATCGCGCCCCAGTGCCTGTCGCTTTGGCCAACGGTGTGCTGTTTTTGCTCCGGATCGAGATGGCGCTGGCGCTTGAAAGAAATGTCACCGGTCTGCAGGTTGAGGGTGATCGACCCCGGGTTGACGCCTTGTTCTTCCATCCACTGACGGACTTCGGGTGATTTGAGGGTGTCTCGTAAATGGCTCCACCACTGGCCGAAGGTGGAGTCAGGCGCAACGGTGTTGATCGTGACATTTCGCTCTCGGTTGGCAAGCTTGAGCAGTGCCGAGTGGTACTCCATTGCCAGTGCGCGATCACCTGCGGCGCGAGAGCTCGCGGCGCAATCTGGCGAGGCGGACGACTCACGCTTTTGTCGGGAAAGTGATTGTGCCTGTTGAGTGTCGCCAATGGGGGAGGGTTGAGGGGTGGCGCTGAGCTGGTTGGAAATGTTGTTCATAAGGTCTGCGGCCTGAAGATTCGGGAGTTGTGCTGGGTTGAAGCGGCTGCCGTGGCATCAACCGTGTGTAGCGTTCTGTCCGAATTGATTCCCGCATTCTGTCAATAGGTTGTTGCTATGTATTTCCTCTGATTTCTCTCAAAAAACGGTAACGGTAGATCCCCCGTTGGGCTGCTGCGCCGCCCAGCGCGGACGATACGGCGTTCCGGCAAGCCCGCTCGCCACAGGTCGGTGCTCCCCTTATTAGCCAAAAGACTGTTTTTCAAAGCGCTGTAAGGAAGAGGTCTCAGAACCGGTCCCTTCAACGTCTTTATAGAAGGAGTCGAAGAAAGAAGGCTGCACATCGTCAACAAGCGAGGTGTATGTGGTTAATTTTTGGTATCGGTCAAATTTGGTTGGTTTTATGACTGGTGACGTTGGTTAAGCGCGGTATGGCCGTAGGGGAACAGGCTGGGATATGCCCTAAGTGTGTTGAAAAGTAACCCTATAAAAATTTGGTGTGTAGCTATGTAGCGTGTTTTCGGCTGTTGACCGAGTCCGCAGTAACGCCTTTTTGACGGAGTCAGCTCTGTGCGCAACCAACCGGTCAGTCTTTTTCAAGGCAGTATCTGCAATAAACATTGGGATTTTGCGGGGTCGAAAGCGCTGCTTCTGCGACACGGTTTCCGGGCAGTGAGTGAACGGCCATGGTCAAACGGTCATTCCAACCAAGATTCGGTCAGTGGCATATGCCCTGCACCCACCCTAGGCAACTCATGCGCTCACTTCACTACAGGCTTGATAATGACCAAACCCTTCCCGAATCAGAGTGGTATCTACGACGTCATCGTTGTGGGCGGTGGCGTTGTGGGATGCGCGATGGTCCGGCGCTTTACCCTGGAGGGGGCGCGAGTGCTGTTGCTGGAAAAAAGCCCGGACATTTTGTCTGGTGCGAGCAAAGGCAATAGCGCGATTTTGCACACCGGCTTCGATGCGCCGACCGGCAGCCTGGAGCTGCAATGCATGAAGGACGGCTACCAGGAATACCTGCAAATCCACCAGAAGATGTCACTGCCGCTGCTCAAGACCGGTGCGATGGTGGTGGCCTGGAACGAGGAAGACCTGGGCAAGCTGCAAGGCATCGTCGAGCAGGCACACGCCAATGGGATTGCCGATGTGAGTCTGATTGGCCGCGAGCGGGTGCGCGCCCTGGAGCCGAACCTGGCACATAACGCCCTGGGAGCGGTCGAGGTTCCTGGTGAGTTTCTTATCGATCCGTGGTCGGCGCCCCTGGGTTACCTGCTTCAGGCGATGATCCATGGGGCGCAGGTGCGCTTCAATACCGAGGTCAACGGCGGCTACTTCAACGGCGAACTCTGGGCCCTGGAGACCACCAACGGGTTTATCCGGGGGCGCACGATCATCAACTGCGCCGGGTTGTTTGGCGATGTGCTGGAGCAACAGTTGCTGGGCGCATCGAGTTTCTCCATTCACCCGCGCAAAGGTCAGTTCGTGGTGTTCGACAAGGCGGCCGCGCGCTATCTGGGCAACATTATCTTGCCGGTGCCCAATGAACGTACCAAGGGCATCGTGTTGACCCGTACGGTCTACGGCAACCTGCTGGTGGGGCCTACCGCCGAGGAACAGGAAGACCGCGTGCACGCCGGCCTCGACAGCGATGTGTTGCGCCAACTGGTGGACGCCGCCGTCGAGCGGATTCCTGCGCTCGAAGGCATGCCGGTCACCGCCACGTATGCCGCGCTGCGGCCGGCCACGGAAAAGAAAGAGTACCGAGTGCAGCGGGTCGAAGGTAAGAACTGGATCAGCGTCGGCGGCATCCGCTCCACCGGCCTTACGGCGGCGCTGGGCATTGCCCGGCACGTGTTCAGTCTTTATCAGCGCGAGCACACAGCGGTGCCTGCGCAAATCCTGCAATGGCCCAAGCTGCCCAACCTCGCCGAGCATTTGCCGCGCGATTACCAGAGCCCGGGCTACGGCGAAATCGTCTGCCATTGTGAAATGGTGACCCTGCGGGAAATCGAAAATGCCTTGGCCAGCGCGCTGCCGCCCGGTGACCTGGGTGGTTTGAAGCGCCGCACGCGAGCCTGCATGGGGCGCTGCCAGGGTTTTTATTGTGGCGCACGCGTGGCTGAGTTGAGCGCTGGCCATCTGGCCATTCCCCTTGCGACAGGTGTTTGTCATGCCGCCCATTGAAATCGAAAACGTTGATGTCGCGATTATCGGTGGCGGCCCGTCGGGGTTGTCGGCGGCGATCACCCTGCGCAAGCTGGGCGTCGACAAGGTCGTGGTGCTTGAGCGTGAGCCTGAGGCTGGCGGCATCCCGCGCCATTGTGGGCATCCGCCTTTTGGCCTGCGTGAATACGGCAGGCTCTACACGGGGCCTGTGTATGCGCGCAAAAATGTCGCGCAGGCGTTGAAGGCGGGGGTGCAGATCCGCGTCAAGCACTCGGTGACGCAGATGGGCCAGGGCGGGCGCCTGGAACTGGTAAGCCCGGATGGCGCCAGGGTTATCCAGGCGCGTCGGGTGCTGATCGCCACCGGGGCCCGGGAAACGCCGCGTTCGGCGCGCCTGCTGGGCGGCGATCGTCCGCTGGGGGTCATCAATACCGGCGCGTTCCAGTCCTATCTGTACCTGGAGCACCTCAAGCCTTTTGAGCGCCCGTTGATCGTCGGTACCGAGTTGGTCAGCCTGTCGGCGGTCATGAGTTGCCGACGTGCCGGGATTCAGCCGGTGGCGATGATCGAGGCCAATCAGCGGGCCACGGCGCGCTGGCCGTTGTCGCTGTTCCCGCGGTTGTGCGGGGTGCCGGTGCATTTGGGCGCGCAACTGCTGCAGATCCACGGCACTGGGCGGGTGGAGGGTGCGACCGTGCGTCTGGCCAACGGGCAGACCACCACCTTTGATTGTGACGGCGTGCTGCTCACCGGCCAGTTCACCCCCGAATCCAGCCTGGTACGCTTGAGCGAGCTGCGGCTCGACCCGAAAAGCGGTGGCCCGCACATCGATCAATACGGGCGCTGCAGCGATCCGGCCTACTTTGCCGCAGGTAATCTGCTGCGTCCCGTCGAGACGGCAGGTTGGTCGTTTCGCGAAGGCCATAAGATCGCTACGATGATCGCCCGCGACCTGCAGGGGCAATTGCCGACTGGCGCGCCGAGCATCGAGATCGCCTGCCAGGGCGACGTGAAACTCTGTGTGCCACAACGCCTGAGCCCGTCCGCTGTGGCGGGCATGCAGCACCTGCAACTGCGGGTCAGCTGTGGGGTAAAAGGGCGCCTGGTGGTACGGGCCGATGGTACGCAAATCTGGTCGCGCACCGGCAGTTGGTTGCCAGAGCGGCGGATATTGATCCCCATCGCCGGCCTGAACTTGCCCCAGGGCGTACAGCAACTCGAAGTCGACTTTGTCGGCCCATAACAAGACCTGCCGAGGAGTCTTTAACATGCGCATTGCCGCGCTCGATCAAGGCACCACCAGCACCCGTGTACTGGTGGTGAGTGACAATGGGTCTGCTGATATCCAGCTCTCGTTGCGCCATCAGCAACACCATCCCCACCCTGGTTGGGTGGAGCACGATCCATTGGAATTGCTCAACAACCTGCAGCGTTGCCTGGAGGCCACCGGCCAAGTGGATGCCATCGGTATTGCCAACCAGGGTGAAAGTTGCCTGGCGTGGGATGCCAAGACCGGCGAGCCGTTATCCCCGGTGATCGTCTGGCAGGACAATCGCACCTCGGCCGAGATCGCCCAGTTGCGCGGCGACGGGGGCGAAGCCCTGACCCTGGAGCGTGCGGGTTTGCCGTTGGATCCGTATTTTTCGGCGAGCAAGCTGGCCTGGATCGTGCGCAACCTGCCGGCGGCGCAAAGCGCCTTGAAAGCCGGACGGCTGCGCCTGGGCACCACCGATGCGTACTTTCTCGACCGCCTGACCGGGGTCTTTGCCACCGATGTCACGACCGCCTCGCGCACTTCGCTGATGAACCTTTCGACCGGGCAGTGGGACAGCCAGCTCTGCGAGCTGTTTGGCGTGCCCATGGAAACGCTGCCGCAGATCCGCGATACCGTCGGGCACTTTGGCGAGATCGGCGCTACGCCGGTCACCGCCTCGATTGTCGACCAGCAAGCCTCACTGTATGGCCATGGTTGCCGCAATGAGGGCGACGCCAAGATCACCTACGGTACGGGGGCGTTCGCCCTGACCTTGACCGGCGAGCAGATCATCCGGGCGCCAGACAAGGGCCTGTTGGCCACCATTGCCTGGCAGATCGACGGCAAGCCCACGTATGCCATGGACGGTGGCGTCTACGATGCCAGCGCCGCCGTGGAGTGGGCAGGACGGCTTGGCTTGTTCAGCGACTTTTCGGAACTGGCGGCATTTGACGAACCACCGGCCATTGGCCGCCAACTGGCGTTTGTGCCGGCGTTGTCCGGGCTCGCTTGCCCCCACTGGGACCGCAGCGCGGCAGCCCTGTGGGTCGGCATGAATGGCAGCACCACGCGCCAGGATATGTGCCAGGCCGTGCTGGAAGGCGTGGCGTTGCGCAGTGTTGAAGTGATCACGGCCATGGACGGTTTTCTCAGTGTCACCGATCACCTGTCCATTGATGGCGGCCTGGCGCGCAGCCCATATTTTGCGCAGTTCCTCGCCGATGCCTTGCAGCGCTGCATCGTCACCCAGCGTTTCGATGAGCTGACGGCGTTCGGCTGCGCTGCGCTGGCAGCCAAAGGCCTGGGCGTGGCCCTCAAGCCGCCGCGTAACACCAGCACCAGCTTTCACCCGAAAGTCAGTGCCGCGCAAGCCCAGCAGTGGCGTGCCACGTTCAGCGATGCGGTGACCCGTTGCCGCGACTGGCGCTGACGGCTTACCACTCCGGCCGGGTCAGGGCAGGGGCCTCCAGGACTTCCACCTGGGCCTCGGCCAGGGCCTTGGCCAGTTCACCCAAGGGTTTGCGGTCGATGATCAGGCGGTCGATGCGTTCCAGGGGGAATACCTGGAACAGCGCGCGCTTGCCCATCTTCGAGGAATCGGCAATCACCGTGAGGTAGCGCGTGCGGGCGATCATGGCGCGGGTGATTTCCGCTTCTTCGATGGAGAAGTCAAAGGCGCCGTCGGTGTTCAAGGCGCCAATGGTGACCACCGCATGCTCGGCGTTGAAGCGCGCGATCTGCTCCATGGCCAGGGCGCCGATATTCTGTTCCGATTCGGGGCGGTATTCGCCGCCGATCACGAATACGCGATTACCGCTGGCGCCAATGGCGGCGGCGATCAACAACGAATTGGTAATGACCGTGATGCGGTTGAGCTTTGCCAGTTCACGGGCAAAGAACAGGGTGGTGGTGCCGGTATCGATCAGCAGGCTGTCGCCCGGCGCATAGAGCCCTGCGGCAAACCGCGCCACCGCACGTTTCTCCTGGGAGAATTCGTTCATCCGGGTCTGGAAGGCGTTCTCATGTTCGCCGCTGGGGGGGAGCGAGGCACCGCCATGGAACTTGGTGACTTGGCCTGCGTCGGCCAGGGCCGTGAGGTCGCGGCGAATGGTCTCTTGCGAAGTGGCGAGGGTGCGCGCCAACTCGTCGACCGAGATGCGTTCACGCTGGCGTAGCAGTTCAAGGATATGTTGGCGTCTTTCATTGGGGCGCATGGGCAATCTCCTCTTGATGCTACGTGAGTGCGCCACAGGAGCGCAGCGCTGTTACCGAGGCACTCAAATGATGCCGCAGCAGCACGCGGTGGGGCGCCTGAGCGCCGGCGCGAGTGGTGTGAACTTGGTATTGCCGTTTGCCGTTCACGGCCATAGAGTCCGCTGCCTTGAAAGGTGTGACCAGAGATTACGCAATAGAATTGACCGATTCCAGTGTGTTTAACCCGCAAAACCACAAGAAACACACGATTGGCATGGGAAGTGGTTAGTTATAGGGTGTGAAAGCGCCACAAATGGGGCTGTAAAACGCGTTTGGCCAATGGAGCGACCGAACTGGGGCGTACTCCTACAAAAACAATTGATTCAGTACAGATGGAGCGAAAGCAATGGCGGAATTCGGCAACTACGTTATTTATCTGATCATGATCGGCGCGGTGGTGGGCGCCTTTGCGTCTGTGATCAAGCCCGACAGTGGCCTGGGCAAGGAGTTTGTCAACGGCATCCACTCCATTGGCCCGGTGTTCCTGGCGCAGGCGGGCATCATGGTGGCGATCCCGTACCTGTCCAAGTTCATCGAGGTGGCACTGGGGCCGTACTTTGGTGCGATGGGTTCCGACGTGTCCATTGCAGCGCTGTCGATCATTGCCGTGGACATGGGTGGCTACCAGCTTGCCGATGCCCTGGCGGCGAACCGCGACATGTGGATCACCGCCATGATCGTCGGCTACACCTCCGGTGCGACCATCGTCTACCTGATTCCGGTCGGCCTGATGATGCTCGAGCGCAAGGACCACAAGTACCTGGCCCTGGGGGCCATGGCCGGGCTGATCAGCATCCCGTTTGCGGTGCTTGCGTCGCTGATGATGATCACGGCCTTCAACCTGCCGGTGCGCGACATCGTCTCCACCACCTCACCGGCCCTGCATTACCTGAGCCTGGGCTTTGTCGATTGCGTGCGCTTGCTGGCGCCATTGTTTGTGTTCTGCTTCCTGCTGGCTGCCGGCCTGCGCTATCGGGCGTCGTGGATGGTGGCCGGGTTTCTGGTGTTCGGTAAGTTGATGGACGCGTTTATCAAGATCGTCCTGGCGCTGGCCATCGTCGAGCATTTCACCGGCTTCTTCATGAAAAACTTCGGCGTGTGGGGCTTCGACCCGATGTTCGCCGACGAGAAGGAACTGTTCCGGGCCATCGAGATTGCCGGCTACATCGGCATCATGCTCGCCGGTACTTTCCCGATCTGCTACCTGTTCAATCGCTACTGCAAGAAACCCATGCAAGTGCTGGGCAGGCACATCGGGCTGTCGGCCGATGGCGCGGCGGCGTTCATCATGGTGTTTGCCAATATCATCGCGGTTTATCACCTGTTCAAGAAGATGAATGCCCGGGACAAGGTCCTGTGCGTGGCCCTGGGCGTCTGTGCGCAGGCCACCATTGGCGATCACCTGGCCTTTACCGCGAACTTCCAGCCGACGCTGATCATGCCGATCCTGCTGGCCAAGCTGTTTGGCGGCCTGCTTGCGGTAGCCATCGCGATCAAGATCTCCGTGCCCGCTGCCCAGCGTTACGAAGCCCAGGAGCGCGAGCGCGAAGAGGCCGACGCAGCGGGTCTGCCAGCAGCCCAGCCGGCATAACGCCAACTGTTTAAACACCGCAAGGGTGCGAGCCCTTGCCTTGCCCTGAGGTAACAATGAGAAAGATCTTTCTGGCCTGCCCCTATAGCCATGCCGATGCATCGGTCACCCATGAGCGCTTTATCCAGTGCAACAAGGTGGCGGCCACCATCATCGAGTCGGGCCATGGGGTGTTCAGTCAGGTGTCGATGTCGCACCCGATCAACCTGGCGTTTGAAGGTAAGGACAGCGCCACCATCGGCAAACTGTGGGCGCCGGTGGATGCGCTGTTCATGGACATGATGGAAGAACTGATCATCCTTGATTTGCCGGGCTGGGACTTGAGCTCGGGGATCAAGCGCGAGATCGAGTTCTTCAAGAATCGTGGGCAGAAGGTCAGCCTGTGGTCGGAAGTTTCTAACGAGTTCATCTGACAACGCACGACCCTTGTGGGAGCGGGCTTGCTCGCGAAAGTGGTGTATCAGTCGATAAATGTATTGGCTGATCGACCGCTTTCGCGAGCAAGCCCGCTCCCACATTGGTTTGTGTGTGCTCTTCAAGTATGGTTTTGCCAAACCCTGCCAACGAGGACCGCGCTATGTACAAGGACTATCCCGCCGCCTATCAAGTCAGCAAAGGTGCAGCCTTGCAGGTCGACCAGGCGTTTTATGATCGTGTGCGCGAGGGCGGGGCAGGGCGCACCTTGGTCGAGCAGTTCGAAGTACCGATCCGAACCGGTCGCGCCTGGAAAGTACCGGCCGGCCATGTGTTTCGCGTGACCACCCCGGTCGGCCCGCAGGTCGGCGACTTCAACGTGTGGAATGCCAACGATCCGCGCGAGCGCATGTGGGCCGCCCGCACCCGCCAGTTACAAGGCGCCCATGTCAGCACCTATGACCGCCTGTGGTCGAACCTGCCGTTCTTGCGGCCGATGGTCACTATCACCGACGACAGCCTGGCCGGTTACGGCATCGACGAGCACGGCGGGCGTTTGCACGATCTGCTGGGCACGCGCTGCGATCCCTACGTGAACAAGATGCTCACCGGTGAGGACTTCCACCATCATTGCCACTCCAACCTGACCCGCGCCGTGTTGCCCCATGGCCTGACCGAGTTTGATGTGCACGATGTGTTGAATATCTTCCAGTGCACCGGTTTGAATCACGACGACATGTATTTCATGAAGGCATGCCCGGCCAAGCAAGGCGATTACCTGGAGTTCTTTGCCGAAATCGACTTGCTGTGTGCGCTGTCCACCTGCCCGGGCGGCGATCTGTCGCTGCCGATGTGGGGCCCGGATGCCCAGGATCCGCTGACGGTGTGCCGCCCGCTGGGGGTGGAAGTCTACCGGCTCGACGAGGCGTTGCTGCAGGGCTGGCAATCGCCCGCGCGCGCCGCTTACAACGGCAACCACGGCTTGTTGATTCCCAAGGCCGCGTGGGAAAAATAATGGTGTGAAGGAACGCGGTATCGCTTTATGTGTGCGGGCTTGCTCGCGAATGCGGTGTGTCATTCAACACATCCAGCGACTGATTCACCGCTTTTGCGAGCAAGCCCGCTCCCACAGGGTGGGTTTAGAAAATCTAAAGCAGTGGTTAAGAACGTATCGTTTCCACGCCCGCTTTTACCTCCCTAGTATGGCGTTCAAGCAATTTCGCCGTAGTTAGCTTGACTGAGGTAAACCGGCCATGCACACCCCTGATCTGGTGCTCTACACCGACAGTTCGCCCAATGGTTTCAAGATCACCATCGCCCTTGAAGAAATGGGCCTGGCCTACACCCTGCGTCATGTCCAGATCGATCACGACGAGCATCGTCACCCCGACTTTCTGGCGCTCAATCCCCATGGGCGGATTCCGGTGCTGGTTGATCGCGGCGCTGGCATCACCCTGTTCGAATCCGCTGCAATCTTGCTGTACCTGGCGCAAAAGAGCGGGCAACTGTTGCCCGAGGCCGGCCCGGCGCATTGGGCGGCGATTACCTGGCTGATGTTTCACAGCTCAAGCGTGGGGCCGTTGTTGGGCCAGCGCGTGCATTTCGAACTGTTCGACGACAGTGGCAACGCCACGGCAATCCAGCGTTATCGGCAACTGACCGAAGCGGCCTTTGCCACCCTCGACCAACAATTGGCCGCCAACCTGTGGTTGGCGGGCCAGGCCTATTCCATCGCGGATATCGCGACCTTTGGCTGGATGCACATTGCCCGGGTGATTGCCTTCGATTTCAGTCAGTACCGCCACCTGAGCGCATGGTATGAGCGGGTCAACCTGCGCCCAGCCGTGCAGCGCGGCATCCGCTTGCCTGCTCCAGCCACCGGGCCATGAGTGGCACATTCCGAGGAGTCTGTATGAATTGCACCGTCACCAGTGGCGCGGACGCGTCGGCCTTTGCCAACCACCCCGGCTACCGGCGCATGTTCGCGCCTGATCAACTGACCCTGGGGATCTTCCTGCCGCTGCGTTTCTATGAGGGTGACATGGCTGTCCTCGTCGGCCAGGCGCAATGGGTCAGCGAGATTGACCGCCTGGGTTTTGCCGCGGTCTGGGTGCGCGATGTGCCGTTGTTCGACCCTTCGTTTGGCGATGCGGGGCAAGTGTTCGACCCCTTTACCTATCTGGGCTACCTGGCCGCCCATACCCGGCAGGTTGCCCTGGTGACCGGCAGTGCAGTGTTCTCGTTGCGTCATCCGATTGACCTGGCAAAAGCCGCTGCGACGATTGACCGATTGTCCGGTGGCAGGCTGGTGATGGGCATAGCCTCGGGCGACCGTGCCGTGGAGTTTCCGGCCTATGGCCTGGAGCATGGCGAGCGTGCCGAGCGTTTTGCCCAGTCGGTGGATTACTTCCGGCAATTACTGGCGGCAACGGCGCCAGATATTCAGTCACCCCTTGGGCAGTTGAGTGATGCGTACTTGTTGCCCAAGCCGGTGACGGGGCGCATTCCCTTGATTGTCACCGGTTCGTCCCGCCAGTCGATGCAGTGGCTGGGAGAGCAGGCCGATGGCTGGCTGACCTACCCGGACAGCACCCATAACGTGATGGGGCCAAGGCGCCTGGCGGAAAAAATCCGCTCCTGGCGTGATGGGATTCCAGGCGGTGGCTTCCGCCCGCATATGACCAATGAATGGATAGACCTGGCCGATGATCCGGACTTCCCGCGTACCCCCATGCAAGGTGGCTACGTGCTCAAGACCGGGCGCAAGGGCCTGATCGAACTGCTTGGCGAGTGGCGTGAAGCGGGCGTCAATCATGCCGCCCTCGGGATCCAGATGGCCCAGCGCCCGGTGGCCGAGATCATCGAGGAACTGGCGCAAGAAGTGTTGCCGCTGTTTCCGACACCGACAGGCCCGGAGCCCCATCTGCAACAGTGGTAGCAGCGGGCGCTGTACAAGCGTCAGGGTCGGCCACTAAAATGAGAAGTATTATCATTGCCGCTCATTGGACCTGACATGTACGACGACAGCCTCGTCTCGCCCGTCGAACAACTCTACACCCGTCATCACCCCCTGGCTGCGCGGCTGGTTGCAGCGTCGCCTGGGGCACTGCGCCGATGCCGAGGACCTGGCGCACGACACCTTTATCCGCGTGTTGCGCACGCAGCAGGATGTGCGGGAGTTGCGCCAGCCCATGGCATTTCTTGCCGCGATTGCCAATGGTTTGCTGATCAACCGCTGGCGTCGCCAGGCCATTGAGCGGGCCTACCTCGAGGCGCTCGCCGCACGCCCCGAAGGCGAGGAACCGTCGCCCGAAACCCGTTACCTGATGATCGAAACCCTGTTGCAACTCGACTCGCTGCTGGTGGGCTTGTCGATGCAGGTGCGCAAGATTTTCTTTTTGTCCCAACTCGATGGCCTGACGTACCCGCAGATCGCTACGCAATTGAGCTTGAGCGTGGCCCAGGTACAGCGGGCGATGGGCAAGGCTTTCAGCGTGTGCTACGCGAGCCGGTTTGAATGAAGGGTGCTGCGGTTGCGCCGAACATCCGCGAAACGGCCATCGATTGGATTGTCAGGTTTGAGTCCGGAATGATGAGCCCGGCCGATCACCAGGCGTTGCAGCAATGGCGCCTGGCGAGCGCCGAGCACGAATACGCCTGGCAACGCGTCGCCAGCTTGCCGCTGGCGCTGCAGCCCGGCGCCAACCTGTTGGCGGATGCCACCGCGCGGCGGGCATTGGAAGCTGCCGGAGCTGATCCGCTGCGGCGCCGGCAGGTGCTCAAGTGCTTGTTGGGGCTGGGGCTGCTGGGTGGTCTGTCCTGGCAGAGCGCCGATTCAACGCTGGTGCGCTCAGCGTTTGCCACGTACCGCACAGCGACCGGTGAGCGCCGTCGCTGGGCCCCTGGCCGATGGCAGTTCGCTGTGGTTGAACACCGCCAGCGCCGTCAGCCTGGACTTCAGCGCAAACCTGCGCAGCGTGCAGTTGATCGAGGGCGAGATGGCGCTGGATGCACAGGTCGAATCGCACCCGGTGCAACTGGTTACGCCGGATGCGCTCCTGAGCAGCCGGGAGGCCAATCTGCTGGTGCGCCACGATCAGCAGGGTACGTGGATTACCGTATTGCGCGGCCTGGTCGACGTGAGTTCGCCGCGCAACCCGTCACCGGTCGCGGTGGCGGCGGGGTGGCAGACCCGGGTGGATCGCCAGGGTGTGGGCGCGCCACAGCGCACCGATGGGTTACTGGCCCAGGCCTGGCTGCGCGGGATTCTGCCTGCCGAGCGCATGCGCCTGGATGTGCTGCTGGCCGAACTTTCCCGTTACCGGCCGGGCGTCTTGCGCTGCAGCGAGCAGGTCGCGGCGTTGCGGGTGACCGGCAGCTTCCAGCTGTACGACACCGATGCCGCGCTGGCGTTGGTGGCCCATGCGCTGCCGGTGCGTATCGAGCGTCGTACCCGCTATTGGGTGACTGTGGTGCCGGTCTGAAAATTTTTTTACGTTCCCCCCGTAGTTTTTCAAAACTCGCTTGGCCTATGGGAATAACCCACCGAAACAGGTGGGCCTTCACCTCTAGGAGCCCTGCATGATTTCTCCCGCAAGTGTCTTGCGCACCCGCACATTGGGTCTGTTGCTACTCAGCCTGCAACCGTTGTACAGCACCGCGGTTTTCGCCCAGGCCGAGCGTCAGCCCTATAGTATCGACGCCGGTCCCTTGGACCAGGCGCTCTCGCGTTTCGGCGTGCAGGCGGGCATCAGCATGGCGGGCAGTTCGACCCTGACGGCGGGCAAGCGCAGCAACGGCCTGCACGGCGATTTCAGCACCGAAGCGGGCCTGGCGCAGTTGCTGGCAGGCACCGGCCTGAGTTTTCAGCGCCAGGCCGATGGCAGCTTTGAATTGCACCCGGCGACCAGCGCGGTGGTGCTGCCGTCGCAGAAAGTCACGGGCGAAGACCTGCAGAAGAAAGCCGTCTACTCCGCGCCACGTTCGTTCGTTTACATCTCCCCGGAAGAAGTGCAGCGCTTTGGCGTGATCTCCCCCGGCGACCTGCTCAAGGGCCAGCCTGGGGTGCAGGTGGGCGACAGCCGCAATGGCGGTGGCCTGGATGTGAACATCCGCGGGATCCAGGGGCAAAGCCGGGTGGCGGTCACGGTTGATGGCTCGCAACAGGCGCTGGATGTCTATCGCGGTTATGCGGGCACGCAACAGCGTAGTTACATCGACCCCGACCTGATCAGCGATGTGGCCATCGACAAGGGCCCCAGCCTGACCTCCAGCGCCATCGGCGGCACGGTGGCGATTCGCACCCTGGGTGTCGATGACATCCTGCGTGATGGCAAGAACGTGGGCCTGCGCCTCAAGGGCGACTTGTGGAACAACGGTGTCGAGCCGGCCTCGCGCAGCAGCCACTCGACCAGCGACAGCCTGTACGCCGAGCCGCACCAGAGCCGTGGCGGCCTGTTCGGTTCCGATTCGGAGTCGGGCAGCGCGGCGTTTGCCTACACCCACGAGCTGTTCGACGTGGTGGCGGCCTACGCCCATCGCAACCAGGGCAACTATTTCTCCGGCAAGCACGGCCAGGATCGCTACCGCACCTATGACCGCTATGGCCGCGAAAACATGACGGTGGCCACCACCTACAACCCCGGTGAAGAAGTGCTCAACTCCTCGGCAGAGACCGAATCGATCCTGTTCAAGACCACCCTGCGACCGGCCGACGACCACACCTTCGACTTCGGCTACAGCCAATACGACGGGCGCATAGGCGAGATCATGCCGTCGGACATCTTCCGTTTCGGCACCGGCGGTATCTACCAATACCCGCGCGGTCGCACCAAGATCGACACCTACACCGCGCGCTATCACTACCTGCCCACGGGCAATATGCTGGTGGACCTGACGACCAGCCTATGGATGACCGACGCCCAGACCAGTCAGTTGACCTCGGTAATGGCGCCCAAATCCCAGGCCTATCGCTCGGATCGCAACTGGACCCGCCAGGCCGACCGGCGCATCGGCGGGGACCTGGCCAATACCTCGCGATTTGACACGCAATACGGCGATTTCAAGCTGGACCTGGGCGGCTCGTTCCAGCTCGAGGAACTGCAGCCGCAAAAGAGCGTGGTCACCACGCAGCACGATATCAACGCCAATCGCAGCCTGCGCGACGGTTCGCGCAAGGAGTTCAGCCTCAACGGTAAGCTGGAGTACAAGCCGGTTGAAGAGCTGACGTTGTGGGGTGGCGGGCGCTATACCGACTACCGCAGCAAAGACCACGTGCCGCACGTCACCGCCCAGCGTGAGGAGCGTGAGGCGCGCTATGTGAACGTCATCAAGCCGGGACACTACGATTTCATGATGTGGTTCCCCGACGAGCACGGGCAGTACACCGATGCCACCGACCCACGGTTGAACAACGGGATTGTCTTCAGTAACACCAACCATCCGTTCGAAGGCACACCGTACAACGACTATGGCGGCTCGGGCACACGAGTCTTCCCGGCGAGTGTAGGAGAGGTGGTCACCGGTTATACGTACGCTAAGAAGCAAAGTGACAGTGCCCGTGCATTTTCTCCGGCCTTTGGCGTCAATTTCGAAGTGGCGCCAGATACCTTCCTCTATGCCTCTTACACCCAGGGACTGCGCATGCCCTCGTTGTTCGAAAGCAGCCTGGGCACTTTGCAGACCCTGCCCGGCAAAGGGCTCAAGCCCGAGCGCTCCAGTAACTGGGAAATCGGCGCGAGCACCCTGCAAAAAGGCCTGTTGGCCGACAACGACTCGGCGGCGATCAAGCTGGTGTACTTCAATAACAACATCAAGAACTACATCACCCGCTACTACGACCCAAGCCCCGGCAAGAATGGCCTGATGAACTTCAGCAACACCGACAGTTTCAAGACCAGCGGCCTGGAACTGCAATCGAACTACGACGCCGGACGGGTATTTGCCGACCTGTCCGCGACCTACTATCTGAAGACCGAGACCTGTGATTCGGCTTTCGCCGCACGTCTGCGCGCCAGCAGCACTCGCTGGAATGACCTGAGCGCCACGCCCAACTGCACGCCGGGCAGTTTCATGGGCTCATACACCAATACACAGAACCCCCCACGGACTTCCGGCAACCTGACCACGGGGTTGCGCTTCTTTGACCAGACGTTGACCGTTGGCGGACGGTTGACTTACACCTCTGGGCCGACAGTCACAGCCGACAAAAACTGGCAAACCGGTGCCACCACGCCGCAGTTGGTCTACCGCGAGGTGGCGCTGTTTGATCTGTTCCTCAACTACAAATGGCAGGATCACACCAACGTTAATCTGTCGCTGCAGAACCTGACGGACCGCTATTACCTGGACCCGCTGGCCCAGAGCTTCATGCCGGCGCCGGGGCGCACGTTGCGCATGGGGGTGGTGACCAAGTTCTGATTGCCTGGGTGTGTGGTATGGCCAAATGCTACGCCCGGCAGAGATCCCCTGTGGGAGCGGGCTTGCTCGCGAAAACGGTGCATCAGCAGCGGATGCCTGTACTGAAACCCCGCTTTTACAAGGTTAGAGAATGCTCGTAGGCGGCGGTCATGACGTGCCAGGTGTGGGGGTTGGCCGGGATCAGATGCTCGATGCGCAATGAGGTGACGGTGATGTCCTGGGGCATGCCGAAGGTGGTGAAGGTGGACATGAAGTCCAACTGGCCCTGCCGCGAGTTGATGCGCGTCAGCACCAGTGGCGGCAACTCATCGGTCAGTGCTGTCGAGCCTTGCGGCACCGGCAGGCTTTCCAGCAGCGTGGCCAGGGCTGGGTTGCCCAACGCTTCACGGGCCGCCCGTTGCCAAGCGAGGTTGCGGATTTCGTCGGCATTGAGCAAATGGTCGCCCAGGCCACCCGGTTGCAGCAGGGTCGTCAACAGGTTCAGGCCTTGTGCTGCGTCGGGCGCCAGGCCCACCAGGTCAAACAGGACCTGGGTACTGGCGTTGGCGGCGAGCACTTCCCAGTGGCTGCCCAGCACGATGGCCGGCGCCGGATTGTTGGCCTTCAGCACATGGTTGATGGCCTCCCGAATGGCATCCATCGCCGGCGCAGCCAGCGGCGTGGCCTCATAGCGTGGAGCGTAACCGGCCGCGAGGAACAGGCTGTTGCAGCGCTCCAGCGGTACGTCGAGGGCGCTGAGCAGGTTGTGCAACGTGCCAGGGCTGGCCTTGGCCCGGCCGGTTTCGATACAGCTCAAGTGGCGCTGGGAAATACCGCTGATCAGCGCCAACTGCAATTGACTCAACTTCGCCTGGCGACGCAGCAACCGCAGTTGCGTACCGGCGTCGGTATCGGGCGTGGCTCGGGGGAAAGGTGGGCGGCTCATGGGTCGACTCTGGCTGGGTGGGGGCGGCATGACCTCACAGGTCATTGAGAGGTTGGCGACGTTATCACTAATGTGCAGTTTATTGGGCCCCTCGCTCCGGTGAGAGGCTCTTTTGTGGAGAGGGGGACAAGCCCCCTTGCCACAGTCGCCCGCTTCACCATTACCTGATTAGAGGAAGGACCCTATGCACAGACCCTACATCGCCCTTGCCAGCCTGTTGGCGTTTTCCTTTTACACCCTGGGCACCTTGCTCTGGGCCGAGCAGTCGCTGCTGGCGTTCGGCCTGGAGTTGCTATCCAGGCCCGACACCGCCCAGGTGGTGATCGACCTGTACCTGATGGCGGCCCTGGCCTGTGTGTGGATGTGCCGCGACGCCCGCGCCAGGGGCCGCTCGCTGGCCAGTGTGTTGCCTTATTGGCTGCTGACGGCGGTCTTCGTCTCGGTCGGGCCACTGTTGTATATCGTGGTCAACGGCTTTGCCAGGGATCGGCAATGAACAGCCCCCTGCAGCTGTTCGCCCTCTGTGTGCTGGTGCTGTTTATCAAAATGCTGGCGATCTCCTGTTACCAGGGTTTTTTCCGCCTCAGGCACCGTGCGTTCACCAATCCTGAGGATGCCGGTTTCTTCCAGCGCCAGGCCCATGGGCAGGAACTGCTGCCGGTCAGGCGGGCGGCGAAAGCCTGGGCCAATGACCTGGAAAACATTCCGCTGTTTTTTGTTCTCGGCGGGCTGTGCCTGGCGCTGGACGCCCCGGCAGTCGCGACGGCCTGGCTGTTTGGCCTGTTCACCGTCGCGCGAGTAGTGCATACCTTGATGTACCTGGGCGGCCGCCAGCCCTGGCGCACCCTGGCCTATGGCGTTGGCCTGACATGTCTGCTGGGGCTGGCGGGGTTGATCGGCGCCGCGCTGTTGCCTATTTGATAGGGTATTTGCCGAACGCCGGGTGTTGCTCGGCCCATTGGGCGTGGCGTTGCAGGTTGGGAAAGTCCTCGGCCTTGACCACCGAGGGCACGGCGTACCGGGAAAACGACCAGGCCACCGCGACACTCAGCGACGCTTGGTTTAAAGACTGGCCTGGAGCGTTGGTCAGCAGTTTTTCCAGGCCCGAATAGGCCGCCAGCAGTTGCCCGGTCACCCGCTCCAGCCACGGCTGATGCAGTTTTTCTGCGGGCCGCAGGTTGTGTTCGTAGTAAATCTGCACGCTCTTGTCACAGGCAGCCAAGGCCAGGCCGATCACTTGCAGGTCCCGCGCGCGGGCGGCAGCGGTCTGGGGCAGCAGCTTTTTATCGGCTGGCGCCAGGGCTTCGAAGTAATCCAGGATCAGGCTGGAGTCCATCAGCACCGTGCCGTCGTCGAGTACCAGTGTCGGGGCCTTGACCACTGGGTTGATTCTGGAAAATTCGGCGAAGGTGCTGAATACCGACAGCGACTGCTGCTCAAAATCGACCCCGTACAGATCCAGGGCAATCGCTACGCGGCGCACATAAGGTGAGTCGAGCATGCCAACCAGTTTCATGAAGCCTCCATTGCTGATGGTGTGATTGTTAATTGCGGATTACTTTATAGCGGCCAAAGTCCTTTCAATATCCATATTTTTTACCTTAAAAGGTTAGTCGAACTTACATGAGTGCTTTTCCGCCCTTGACCTCCCTGCGCAGTTTCGAAGCCACCGCCAGGCTCGGTAGCGTCACCCTGGCGGCCAAGGAGTTGCATGTCACCCATTCGGCCATCAGTCAGCAGATCAAGGTGCTGGAGCAAATCGTCGGGCTCACACTGTTTGTGCGCGAGGGGCGCGGTCTGCGGATCAGTGAAGATGGCCGGTTGTATGCGTTGCAGATCCGCCAGGCCCTGGGCGATATCGCCGACGCGACACGCTTGATCCAGGCCCAGCCCAAGCGCGATGAGCTGGTGGTGGCGGTGTTGCCCTCATTTGGACGCTCCTGGCTGCTGCCGCGACTACCGGCGTTCCAGCGCCTTTATCCGCATATCAGCATTCGCTTGCAAGCCACCCTGGCTATTACCAACTTGCATCAAGAGTCGGTGGACATGGCGATCCGCATGGGCAAGGGCGAATGGGAAGGGGTGGAGCAAAAACTGCTGTTTCACGACGAAGTGGTGGTGGTCGCGGCGCCCCACTTCAACGGCGGGCAATTGCCGCGAACCCCCGAACAAATCGTGCGCAGCCCGATTATCTACAGCAACGAATCCTGGCAGCCGTGGTGCCAGGCCGCTGGCATTGAAATGAGCACCGAACGCAAAGGCCTGTGCAGCAATGACTCCAACCTGGTACTGGAAGCGGTCCGGCTGGGCCAGGGCATCGCCCTGGAGCGGCGTAGCCTGGTGCATGACGCCATCGTGCGCGGGGAGCTGGTGCAGCTGTGCGATATCAGCGCGCCGTATGCCTACCCGTATTGGTTGGCCTGGCCACCTCGGGAAAGCTCGGAAAGCAAACAGCGGGTGTTTTCCGAGTGGCTGCATGGGCAAGTGCAGTGCTATACGGCGCAATTGGCGAGCTAGACGAACGGCTGGCCGCTGAACCCGCGTGGCAGGCGCTGCAGGCCGGGCAGGGCGGTCAGGCGTTGGGTCCAGGCGCTGCGCCAGTCATTGCTGGCCTGGCCCGAGCGGGCCTTGCGTGCCGCGCGGCGCGATGCATTGCGCTGGTTGCGGCGGGCCTCTTTGTAGGCGTCGGTGTTACGGCAGGTGCGGCATTTGACCCGGTTCAATTCGACCGTGCAGGTGAGGTTATTGCCGTGATGGCCGCAAGCGAGGTGCCCGGCGACCTTGAAGTGAGTGACCATGTCAGCGTCTCCTTCTGTAAGGGTACGCGGCACCGTAAATCGGGTGATGCTCGCGCTCAAGGCCAGACCGGTTGAGGCCGTGCCCTTATATTTCCGACCGCACGCGCTGGCCAGCGTTCACCCCATGTCTTGACGCGTCGAATCTGAAGAATTCTCCCAGCCGTGACAGGCCCGCGGCGGATTTGCTGGGGCGCAGGCCCGCCGGCAAAACCACGCTTGCTGGCTGATCTTGGCGTTATAGGCAGCAGGGACTATTGTTGGTTGTCTGGCGCACAGCCCATAGGAGGGCGATACCATGAACACCAGTGCTCTACTAGAACAACTGCTACGTGCAGGTCAAGCCTCGATGTCCCAGCAAGGCAGTTCGGCGGCATCCCAGGGCGGCGCGGGAGGGCTCGGTGGGTTGGGCGGTCTGCTCGGTGGTTTGCTCCGGGGCGGCGGCTCCGCACCCTCTGCGTCCGGCGGTGGTGGCCTGGGCGATCTGCTGGGTGGCCTGGGTGGGATGTTGGGCGGGACCCAGACGGGCGGTTCGACCCAGACACGTAGCGGCGGCACCAATTATGCGGCCTTGGCCTCATTGGGGATGATGGCGTTCCAGGCGTATCAAGCCTGGCAACGCCAGCAGGCCTCGGCGCCGCAACAGGCGTTGCAGACGGTTGATCAACTCTCCGGCGCCGACGTCGAGGCGCATAGCCATGCAGTGCTGCGTGCAATGATCGCGGCGGCCAAGGCAGATGGGCGGATTGATGAGAAAGAAGAGTTGTTGATCTCAACGGAGATCAAGCGCCACACCGACGATCCCGACTTGCAGCAATGGCTCGATGCCGAAGTCGCCAAGCGATTGGATGCGAAAGACTTTGCCGAATATGCCGGTGACCCCGCAGTAGCCGCTGAGGTCTACCTGGCCAGCGTAATGCTGGTGGATGACCAGCAGGAGGCCGAGCGCAGCTACCTGGACGATCTGGCGGCTGAGCTGGGCATCGAGCCTGAGTTGCAACTGCACCTCGAACAGCAAGCCAAACCAGCCTGATACCCCCTATAGACGCTGCCTCGCGCAGCGAAACAGCGTCTACATCAGTCTTTCAGAATCGCAGAGTCGCCCCCCGTGGTCAGCCAGCGGTCGCGATCCCCTGTGAGGTTGCGTCCGACCACCAGATCCACATCCACCTGCTTCCCCAGATGCAGCCGCGGCCCGGCCTGCCAGGCCTGGTCGCCGTGTTGCTGGCCATAGCGCTCCGCCAGCAGCGTCAGCGAGTCCGCCAAGCGGTATTCCAGGCCGGTGCCCCAGGTCAGCCGCTGGTTTTGTTCGCCATCGTCATAGGCGTGGCTCCAGCCGACATTGAGGTTCAGGCGCAGCGTCTCAAACGCTTGCCAAGTCAGCGGCACGCCCAGGTCTGCGCCGTCGAATGGGTGCCGGCGGTCCACTGCGATATGCGCCGCCGCCGCCCAGGCGATCTCCACGCCCGCATCCTGCCAGGCCCACAAAGAACCCTTGAGCTGCGGGCTGAGCTGGGTCTGCTCGGGGTCATCCTCGATGGCAGCGCCCCATTGCAGGTTGGGCAATGCACTGGATGTGCAGGCGGCGGAGAGGGTGCTGCGCTGGGGTGAGCGGGTGTAGCCGGCGTCGACATTGCATTCGCCAGGGGCGTTGATCGCGCCATCGTCCACCACATAAGTACCGCCTGCGGCAAAGGCCTTGGACAGCAGGCCGACGGCCAGGGTGGTGACGATAAAGATCAGGTTGCGGCGCAGCGCCCGTTGCCGCGACGCCGGTAGCCAGGTGAAGGCCGAAAGTAGGGAGTGTTTGTGCATGGGCTCATGTTCCAAGTGAACGAGTTATCTGTAGTAATTGGGCGTGGCGAGCGTTTTTTTGTGGCGAGCGGGCTTGTCGGAACGCCGCATCGCCCGCGCTGGGCTGCGAAGCAGCCCTAATAGAGTCAATGAGTTCTATCAGATAGCCCAAGGTGGCAGGTTTTGGGGCTGCTTCGCAGCCCAGCGCGGGCGATGCGGCGTTCCGACAAGCCCGCTCGCCACAACAGGCCCGCTTAGCGCCGCAAACTCAGTACCACTGCTTGAAGCGGCGGATGTAGAGGGTCTTCATCAGTTGCGCCACGCAGCAGTAGGCGAGCAGGGTGCCGACCAGCCATGGGAAATACGCCCAAGGCAACGGTTGCAGGCCCACGAGGGTGCCCAGGGGCGAGAACGGCACATAGATCCCCAGCGCGATCACCAGGCCGGTCATCAGCAACACCGGCCAGGCCGCCGTGCTCTGGAAGAACGGGATCTTGCGGGTGCGCAGCATGTGCACCACCAGGGTCTGGGAGAGCAGCCCTTCGACGAACCAGCCGGACTGGAACAGGGTCTGCATTTCCACGCTATTGGCCGAAAACACGTACCACATCAGGGCAAAGGTGGTGATGTCGAAGATCGACGAGGTCGGCCCGATCCAGATCATGAAGCGCCCGATGTTCTGCGCGTCCCACTTGCGTGGCTTGGCCAGGTATTCCTTGTCCATCTTGTCCCACGGCAAGGCCAGTTGGGAGATGTCGTACATCAGGTTTTGCAGGAGCAGGTGGATCGCCAGCATCGGCATGAAGGGAATGAACGCACTGGCTACCAGCACCGAGAACACGTTGCCGAAGTTGGAACTGGCCGTCATGTTCAGGTACTTCATGATATTGCCGAAGGTCTCGCGGCCTTTAAGTACGCCCTCCTCGAGGACCATCAGGCTCTTTTCCAGGAGGATGATATCGGCCGACTCCTTGGCAATATCCGTTGCGCTGTCCACCGAGATGCCGACGTCGGCATCGCGCAGGGCTGGCGCATCATTGATCCCGTCGCCGAGGAAACCCACGGTGTGACCGTTGGACTGCAGGGCCTTGAGCACCCGGGACTTTTGCAGCGGGGTCAGCTTGGCGAACACCGTGCGCTGTTCGACCTGCTGCTTGAGAGTGGCATCGTCCATGGCCTCGATGTCCACGCCCAGCAGCGGCTCGCCGGGCTCCAGGCCGACCTGGCGGCAGATGGTGCGGGTGACCACGGCGTTATCGCCGGTCAGCACTTTGACGGCGACACCGATCTCTTGCAGCGCTGCAATGGCCGGGCCGGCGGTTTCCTTCGGCGGATCGAGGAAGGTCAGGAAGCCATGGATCACCAGGTTGCGTTCATCGGCGGGGGTGTATTGCTGGCGCGCCAGGGCCTTGGGAATGTTGCGGGTGGCCACCACCAACACGCGGAAACCGTCTTCGTTGAACTCGCTGGCAGTGTGCAGCAACTCCTGACGACGCCGCTCATCCAGGGCCACGGCGCTAGTGCCTTCCATCACATGGGTGGCGATATCGAGCATTTCTTCCACGGCGCCCTTGCACACCAGCAGGTGATCGCCATGGCTGTCCTTGACCACAATCGACAAGCGGCGGCGGACAAAGTCGAAGGGCAGTTCATCGACCTTGCTGTAGGCAAACGGCACCTGGAACTTTGGATTGTGCTGGGAGAATGCAAGCACCGCCTGGTCCATCAGGTTCTTCATGCCGCTTTGGTGATGGCTGTTGAGCCAGGCCAGGGACAGTACTTGGTCATCCCGCTGGCCGAACGCATTGACGTGGTGTTCGAGGATGATTTTGTCCTGGGTCAGGGTGCCGGTCTTGTCGGTGCACAGCACGTCCATCGAACCGAAGTTCTGGATCGCATTCAGGCGCTTGACCACCACTTTGCGCTTGGCCATGGCGTTGGCGCCCTTGGCCAAGTTGGCGCTGACGATCATCGGCAGCATTTCCGGGGTCAGGCCCACGGCCACCGCCAAGGCAAACAGGAAGGCGTCGCCCCAGTCGCCCTTGGAAAAGCCATTGAGGAAAAACACGATGGGCACCATCACCAGCATGAAGCGGATCAGCAGCCAACTGACGCTGTTCACCCCGCGGTCAAAGGCAGTCTGCACCCGCGAGCCAACGATGGCCTTTGCCAGCGAACCGAAATAGGTACGTGGCCCGGTCGCCACCACTACCGCCTGGGCGCGGCCGCTGACCACGTTGGTGCCCATGAAGCAGATGTTGGGCAGGTCCAGCAGGTTGCTCTGGTCGGCGGCGCCGAGGGTGGCGGATTTTTGCGTGACGTCGCCCAGGGTGTCGTACTTCTCCACCGGCAAGGCTTCACCGGTTAGCACAGCCTGGCTGATAAACAGATCGCGGGACTCGATCAGGCGGACATCGGCCGGGATCATGTCGCCAGCCGACAGTTGCACGATATCGCCGGCCACCAGATCACGCATCGGCACTTCGCGCAGGGTGGGCTTGGCGCCGACCTGCTCACGGCGCAGCACCGTGGCAGTGGTGCGCACCATCGCCTTGAGGGCTTCGGCGGACTTGGCCGAGCGGTGTTCCTGCCAAAAGCGCAGCAGGCTGCTCAGGGCGACCATGGTCATGATGATGATGACCTTGGTCAGGTCCACTTCCTCACCGGCGCGCAGCGGCAGCCAGTAGTCGGTGACAAAGCTGATCACCGCGAGGGTCAGCAACACGTAGATAAACGGGTTGTTCAGGGCCTGGAGGAACTGCACCATCGCGTGGGGCGGCTTGTCGTGGGCCACCTCGTTATAGCCTTCGCGCTGCAGGCGGGCGTTGGCGTCCAGTTCGGTCAGGCCGTCCTTGGTCGCCCGGACGTTGGCCAGGGTGGCCGCCAGGCCGTTTTGCGCTTCGCGGGCGGCGCGCATCGACAGTTTGCTGGCGTTGGCGGTGGTGTTGTCTGGACGTTGTTTAGTGTTTACGGCGCTCATGGTTTTACTCCTGTCGACATACCCGTTACTTGCCTGGCAGGCGAGCGCAAGTATGCCGATTCGCAATGTTTGCGATCAGTTCCAATAACTTTAAAGAGGTGAGTTAATTAACGGGCGCGCAGAAAACTACGGCTGGCTTAGTTCGCAAGGAACGCCAGTTAATTAATTGACCAATAATCAGGAAGTTGCTGTTTCCAGTCAGCTTATGCCGCGCGAGCGCTCAGCATCAGGCGCGCTTGGGCAAGCAGGCTGGAAACGCTCCGTCTCTGCGGATCTTGAGGGTCGGCGTGGTCCCATTGCTGAACCAGATGGCCGGTGGTGGGGCACAGGCGCCAGTGCGCCTGCAGGTGGGCCTGGCTGATATGCGGGGAAGGGGAGGCAAAGGCCGTGCGCACAGGGGCGACGCCCCTATCAGCACGGCACAGCTTGGCACGCAGGGCTGAGGCCAGCGTGCGTACATCAGGTAGAACAAGGGTCTGGAAATTCATAACACACCTCGGGACCGGACTGGCGCCGGTGCAAGGCAGTTACGTTGGAGCATCAAGCTCTAGCGCAGCGTACCCGGCCTGGAAGGCGAGTCCCGTCATTACTCTGGGTTTGGCGCCCGACCCCCGCATTCGCGGGTGAAGGACAGCAACTAGATACTGTGTCCATTGGCTTCTTTTGTGAGGTTGAAAAAAGGCCCGAGTTGCAGGCACGGGCAATCTACTCAGACAGGCAGTGGATGTCAAACACTCATCAACTTGTTTGTTGCCCGTTCAGACTTCATTCAGATTGGCACTGTTCAACATATAAGTTCAAAGACTATAGGCGGCCAGTAACGCCAGATAGATCAATACCAGCCCACATGCACCGTGACTGATCCGTTGCCAAGTTGGCGAGGCGTTCTTTCGCAAAACATTCACTAATCCCGCGATCAAAAAGCACGACAGGATCGAGGCCAGCATAAAACCTGAGAAGAACATCAGGGTCTGGCCATGGCTCGGGGTGGCGCCAACGATGCCTGACAGAGCACTGCCCAAGGCGCCCCAGTACACAATGTTCTTCGGGTTGGCCAAGGAGATGGCGGCCCCGACCATCAGCGCATTGCGCCCGGTGCTGGCCGGGGCGCTGTCGGGTTGCGGCAGGCGCCAGGCATCCAGCAGGCTGCGCAGGCCGAGCCAGGCCAGGTACAGCGCGCAAACAGCCGTCAACGGCACGCGCACCGCTTCGTGCTGGATCAACAGGGCCATGCCGGTCAGGCCAATCACCGCCCAGGTCGCGTCGCCCACCAGCGAGCCGATCTGCACCAGCAGCGCCGGGGTGAATCCGTGCAACAGGCCACGGCGCAGGGTTTCCGCCAGCACGGCGCCGGGGGACAGGCAAAACACAAAGCCGAACACCAACGCGGAAAAAAAGATCGTCAACATCACCACCCCCAAAATTAACCACTAACTCCTGTAGGAACCGGCTCCTACAGGTCAGTTTGAGGCTGGGGGAGCCGAACTGTCTTGGACCGGATTGCGCTTTGATAGCGTCCTGGGGTGATGCCATACGCCGCACGGAAGTGGCGATTGAGATGGCTCTGGTCGGCAAACCCCAGGTCATGGGCGACCTCGGCGGCGCCCAGGCCACTGCGCAACAAGCCTTGTGCGCGGCGGGTACGCAGTTGCATGGCCCACTGGCGCGGACTCAGGCCGGTTTCTTTCTGGAAGGTGCGCAAGACGTGGAATTTGGACAGGCCCAACTCGTCGCCCAGGGCATCCAGGGCCACGCCCTGCTGTAACTGCGCGGCGAGCAATTCCTGGGCCTGGGCGACTAACTGTGAGCCCGCGCTGGCACTTCCCGGCAGGCGTACACCACTGAGCCTGACCACCTCGGCCAGCCTCAACACCAGCGCATCTTCGCTGAGCCCGCGCACCAGCGGGTCGGCGCTTAATGCGCCCTTGGCGGCCTGCGCCAGTTGCGCCGCCAAAGCGGGGGCAAAACATAGCGCGCGGTCGAACTCCAGGTGCGCCAGCCCCAGGTCGGCGGCCAGGCGGTCGGCACCGGCGTACAGGCTGACAAAGTGCCAGGGCGCGCCCTGGGCAGCGCCGCCGCCCTGGATCTGGCCGGGGTTGTACAGGGTAATACTGCCGGGCCCGGCCTCGAAGGTGTGGCGGTCCAGCCAGACCTTTTCCTCACCGATCAGGTTGACGCCAATCACGCACTCGTCGTGGCTATGACGGGCAAACGTCAGGCCGCTGCAGGTGGTGCTGCTGATTTCGTAAGGGCCCAGCCAGGCGTGGTGCAGGGAACTCATGGGAAGGACTCGGGTGGTCGCAGGTGGTGAAAGCATACGCGCCTAATGCTGCCTGAATCGACGGGTGCAGAGGCCGAGTCATGCCATGCTGCGCTTATAACGAGCCAATACGATCCAGTTCAGCCTTGATCTGTGCCGCATCGAGGCGGCTGAACGGGATGGCGAACAGCGCCCGGCAGCGGGTTTCGATGATTTGCAGGGTGGCCTGGAAGGCGGCGTCAATCTGGGCCTCATCGCCGTGTAGGGCCGATGGATCCTCAAGTCCCCAATGCGCCTTGATTGCGGGGCCAAAGTACACCGGGCAGGCTTCCTGGGCGGCTTTGTCACACACGCTGATCACAATGTCTGGCGGGCTGCCTGCAAACGCGTCGTTGCCTTTGCTGTACAAACCGTCGGTGCTGATACCCGCAGCTTGTAATGTACTCAAGGTGCGAGGCAGCACCTGGCCCTTGGGAACGCTGCCGGAACTGACGGCGTGTAACCCTGGTGGTGTGAGGTGGTTGAACAGGGCTTCGCTGAGGATGCTGCGGCAGCTGTTGGCGGTGCAGATGAACAGGACTTTCATGGCAACTCTCCGTTAAAGACTCAGGCGCAGGGCCAACGCGGCCAGGGTGATCAAGAGCACCGGCAGGGTCAGGACGATGCCGACCTTGAAGTAATACCCCCAGGTGATACGAATGCCTTTGCGCGCCAGAATGTGTAGCCAGAGCAAAGTTGCCAGGCTGCCGATCGGGGTGATTTTCGGCCCCAGGTCGCTGCCGATCACATTGGCGTAGATCATCGCGTCCTTGACCACCCCCACGGCATGGCTGGCGTCGATGGACAGCGCACCGATCAGCACCGTCGGCAGGTTGTTCATCACCGAAGACAGCAGCGCCGTCAGCAGCCCGGTGCCCAGCGCGGCGCCCCACACGCCGTAATCGGCGAAGGTGTTGAGCCAGGTGGCCAGGTAAGTGGTCAGGCCGGCGTTGCGCAGGCCATACACCACCAGGTACATCCCCAGGGAAAAAATCACGATCTGCCAGGGCGCTTCCTTGAGCACCTTGCGTGTGGAGATCTTGTGGCCTTTGGCGGCGATCACCAGCAGGAGCAGGGCGCAGGCGGCCGAGATGGCGCTGATGGGAATGCCCAGGGGCTCGAGGGCAAAGCAGCCGACCAGCAGGATGCCCAACACCCACCAGGCGGCGTGGAAAGTCGCCGGGTCATGAATGGCGCTGGCCGGTTCGGGCAGGTCGGCGGGGTCATAACTTTGCGGGATATCACGGCGGAAGAACCACAGCAGCACCGCCAGGGTTGCGGCGACGCTGACCAGGTTGACCGGCACCATTACTGCCGCGTACTCGTTGAAGCCGATCTTGAAGTAGTCCGCCGAGACGATGTTCACCAGGTTGGACACCACCAGCGGCAGGCTGGCGGTGTCGGCGATAAACCCTGCACCCATCACGAATGCCAGGGTCGCCGCTGGCGAGAAGCGCAGGGCCAGGAGCATCGACATGACAATCGGCGTAAGGATCAGCGCCGCGCCGTCATTGGCGAACAGTGCCGAGACCAGGGCCCCCAGCAGCACCATATAGGCGAACAGTCGGCGACCACGGCCACGTCCCCAGCGCGCCACATGCAGCGCGGCCCAGGCGAAGAAGCCGGCCTCGTCGAGGATCAGGCTGATGATGATCAGGGCGACGAAGGTGCCGGTGGCGTTCCAGATGATCTGCCACACTACGGGGATGTCCGCCAGGCTGATGACGCCGCAAGCCAGGGCCAGGATGGCGCCTATTGATGCGCTCCAGCCGACCCCCAAGCCTTTGGGTTGCCAGATGACCAACACGATGGTGACTAGAAATATCGCGAATGCGATCAGCATGAAAATGTTCTCCAAAGGTCAGCAGCAGGTGCTGGCCCGTTGTGGTCGGTCGCCCATGGCATCCAGGCGTTGCGCGTCGTTATGCAGCCAGGGTTGGTTGGCTTGCAAGGTGGTTTCCAGCACGGTGTTCACCCATTGCGGCAACTGTGGGTTGAGGCGGTAGTAGATCCACTGGCCCTGGCGACGGTCCACCAGCAGCCCGCAACTGCGCAGTTGTGCCAGGTGCCGGGAAATTTTTGGCTGGCTGTCATCCAAGGCATGGATCAGCTCGCAGACGCACAGTTCGCCCTCGCGCAGGATCAACAAGGTCAACCGTGTGCGGGTCGCATCGGCCAGGCATTTGAATACATCGGGGGGAGAAAAAAGATCAGTCATGATGGCCCGGCTGATATTAGGGTGTCCGAATATACGGATATCCATATATATCGAGCAAGCGCTGAATCTGTTGATCTGCATCAACGCTCCGAGGATTGCCGGCAAGTGCTTGAAATTAAAATGAAACACAACTGTCCTACAGTGCCCGCCATTGGTGATAAAGGAAGTAATTGTGTGACCCGTGCCACTCGCAACCTGCGCAAGACCCTCGATTCTGTCGCGGACAACAACGAAACCGCGGCCTTTGATTTGATGCGTGCGGTCGAAAAACTCAGCGACGAAGTGCTGCGTCAGCGCCTGCTCAACACCATCCACCGGCTCAACCAGGACGCCCACGAACTGCGTGAGGCGCGGGATGCGGTGGAGCGGGTGTCGGTCAAGCTGGCCTGAATCGGCGGCGTGGCTGCGAGCAATATCGTTCAAGACATTCGCCACACCGGCAGGCATGCTTATGGGCTGTCTGTCGATGAGCCTGTTGTCCATGCCTACTGCCGTTCCCCATTACGCCTTCGCCCGTGGCGCGATTGCGATCATTCCTCTGTCGTTGGCCTGTGCCCCATGGGGCCTGTTGGCCGGCTCCCTGGCGATTGACGCCCAGTTCACCCCGCTGGAAAGCCAGGGCCTGTCGGTCATTGTGTTCGCCGGTGCCGCGCAGTTGGTGGCCATTGGCATGGTCAAGAGCGGCGCCAGCCTGATTGCCATTTTGCTCACCACCTTGCTGCTGACCTCCCAGCACTTGCTGTATGGCATGCACATGCGGGCCACCCTGTCGCCCTTGCCGGCGCGGTGGCGCATGAGCCTGGGCTTTTTGCTGACCGATGAGTTCTTTGCCCTGGTCAGCCAATACGATCGCCAGACCTTCAACCGCTGGTATGCCCTGGGCGCGGGCCTGACGTTCTACGTGGCCTGGAACCTGTTCACCCTGGCCGGCATCGTGCTCGGCAAAAGCATCCCCAACCTCGATCAACTGGGCCTGGAGTTTTCCATCGCCGCGACCTTTATCGCCCTGATCACCCCGGTAGTGCGCGATGTGCCAACGGTGGTGTGCGTGGCCGTGGCCCTGTTGTTTTCGGTGTTGCTCAGCTATTGGCACTGGGAGTCGGCGGTGGTGGTGTCGGGGTTGCTGGGGATGAGTGCAGGGTATGCCTGCAAACGCTTGGGAGTGGGGCAACGATGATTTTTGTGATGATTATCGGCATGGGCCTAGCGGTATTTTTCAACCGTTACCTTTTTCTGGAACCGCGCTTGCCGGTGCGCCTGAATCGCGGCGCGCGGGAGTTTCTCGGGTTCGCGGTGCCCGGCATGTTGACGGCCATTTGCGGGCCGATCATTTTCCTCGCCGAGCACAAGCTCAACCTGAGCCCCACCAACCCCTACCTATTGGCCGGGATCTGTGCGGTGGCCCTGATGTTCTGGACCCGCAGCGTGTTGACGACGGTGCTGCTGAGCATGGCGCTGTTCTATCTGTTTCGCTGGTTGTTTTAAGTGTCCTTGTGAGCGCTATCGCCACCCACTCACCACAAGGTTTCAATGGTACAGTCGCGTTTTTTTCAAGGAAGCGATGGCATGCGGAAGGTGGTGATAGGTGCTCTGGTCGTGGCGGCGCTGGCCGGTTGCGCAAGTTCGAAGATGAAAGACGCGCGCGCCGGCGCACCCTATAAAACCCTGGCCTCTGACAAGGCCGCGTTGGTCGTCGCTCAGTGCATCCAGTTCGGCTGGCAGGACGAGGCGGTGTTCGGTGTGGATGCCGGCGGCTTCATGGAGCCGGCGCAAGGCGGGGGGCATACGGTCTACACCACGGGCGGTGACTACTTTGTCGACGTGCGCAGTGCCGGCAGCAGCACCACCGTCAGTTACTACGCCGCCGAAGACAATTTCGCCGCCAAACGCCGCCTGGCCGCAGCTGCGACCTGTCTGTAAGTCACTTCCTTAGAATTCTTCAGAAATACCCGGCGGACACACCGCCGGCTTTGCCTTAAAATGCCAGCGCTTGCCCGACGTGATGGTTCTTTACCAGTACATGGACGTCGAGGCCTAAATGTCGGGCAAGCACCTTTTCAGCGTGGCATATAGCCCAGGTGCCAGCGCCGCGGAATTTTCAGCGACACCAAGCCCAGCAGCGCCGACAACAGGCCGCTGACCAGCAGGGCCTTGATCCCCAACTGATGCTCGAGCAAGGCGCCGATCACCGCGCCGACAAACATCCCGGCCCAGGGAATCAACTGCACGCGCCAGCCATTACGGCGCTCCCCCAGCATCCAGCGTCCCAGCCCGCGACCGAAACGCGATAACGCGCCGGTCACGTAAGTCAGCCCCACGGGCAGGCCGTTGACCTGTTCCACCGCCGCATTGAGCATGCCCATGGCGATGATCGCGGCCAGCACGGCCGGCAACTGCTCGGCGATTGGCCACGCCGCCGCGCCGCACAACAGCGTGGCAATACACAGCAACAACGGCAACGCATGGCGCTTGCTGACGCGGCTGATGATCACCCCCAGCGCGTTGCCCAGGATAAACGTCGCCACCAGCAGAGTGAGGCGCCCGGTCAGCCCCAGGTCGCCTTCACTGATCGCCACCGCCAGCCGCGTGGTGTTACCACTCATGAACGAGACGAAATCACCACTGGCCATAAAGCCGATGGCGTCGGTCATGCCGGCCAGCACCGAGAGGCTGGCCACCAGCGTCAGGCCGATGCGCCCCCGCCATTTGTGTTGGTGCTGCAGGGCGGTATTGACCATGGGTTTAGGGGAGGAGGGCAGCACGGCGAGAGGTTCCTCAATGAGATTATCCGGCCACTACCGTAGGACGCTTTCCTGTCGACTGCAATGACTTGGCACATCCTTCAGTGCACCTCCAGGCGCCAGCCCATGGCGCCCCACGTCAGAACATGAGTCGGCTTGAGCGCGTTAAGGAACGCCGCGTCATGGGAGACTGCAATCAGCGCGCCGGAAAACCCCTGTAAAGCCTGCTCGAAGGCCATCACCGACTCCAGGTCCAGGTGGTTGGTGGGCTCGTCCAAGAGCAGCAGTTGCGCCGGGACCTTGCGCCATAAGGCCATCGCCATGGCGGCCTTCAACCGCTCACCACCGCTGAGCTGGCCGATGGGTTGGGTGACGCGCAATGCGTCCAGTTGCAACAGCGCCAGGCGGGTGCGTAGCTCGGCTTCGGCCAGAGGCGTGTCGATCAATTTGAGTTGTTCGACAATCGATTGCCGGTCATCGAGCAGGGTCAACTGTTGGTCGAGATAGGCACAGGACACATGAACCGTGCATTGGCCGCTGACAGGTTGCCATTGACCCGCCAGCAGCTTGAGCAGCGTGGACTTGCCGCAGCCATTCGGCCCGTGGACCGCGACCCGAACCGGCCCGGTCAGGCTCGCGTTAATAAAGGTGCTCGGCGCGCGGGGATCGAACCAGGGCAACTGGCAGTCGACAAGGGTTGCCACTTGGCGGCCTGCCGGTAGAGGTGTGCCGGGCAAGCCGAGGAAGGTCGGCGTTTCGTCCACCACCCGTTCGTAGGCGGTGCGTACGCGTTCATTCAAGGCCTGCTTTTGCTGCACATGGGCACTGCGCACGTTGCTGACGATTTCGTTGGCGGCGCCTTTCCACCGGGACTTGGTGAAGGCGTCGACATTGGCGGTCTCTGCATATTTACGGGCGCTGGCGGCGTGGCGCTGGAAGCTGTCGATATCCTTTTTCAGGCGCTGATGCTCACGCCGCCGATCCAGCCGGGCATGTTCCAGGGCCGCTTGGGCGGCGTGTTGTTCGGCATCGCGCTGCGCACGATAGTCGTCGTAGTTGCCGCCATAGAGCCGGGCCCCCAGGGGTGACAGCTCAATGATTCGCCCCAGGGTATTGAGCATGCGCCGGTCATGGCTGACCACCACCAGGCCACCGCGCCAGGCACTGAGGGTCGCCAGCAGCCAGTCGCGGCCGGCGTTGTCGAGATGGTTGGTGGGTTCGTCGAGAATCAGCAACTGCGGCGCACACAGCAGGGCGCCAATCAGGGCGATCCTGGCCAGTTGGCCGCCGCTCAGTTGTGCGGCAGGCTGATCGGGGCTTATCTGCGCCAGGCCGGCACCGTCGAGGGCCTGGCGCAGACGTTCGGCCAAGTCCCAGTGATCATCGATCAGTTCCAGGTCTTCAGCTTGCGCTTGACCCGCTGCCAGGCGTTCAAGGGCGGCCAGGATTTGCGCACACCCGCTGACCTGGGCCACGGTCTGCCCCGCAAACAGCTCAATGGTTTGTGGGACGTAGGCGACATTGGCCGAGGATTTGATAACGCCATGGGATGGCTCAAGTACGCCGGCCAGCAGGCGGGCCAACACACTCTTGCCCATGCCGTTACGGCCGACAATCCCGGTGGGTGTGTGATCGATAGAGAGGTTGAGGTCTTCCAACAGCGTCTCGCCATTGGCGAACTGGAAACCCACGTGATGCAAGGAAACAAGTACAGGCAGCCGGTTGACGTCAGTCATCAGCACCTCCAGAACAATGTGGCACAAGCCAACAAGCGCGCCAGGCGGCTCGTTGCGTTTACATGTTGGAAGGCTTAGTTGTTCACGTCGGCGGTCGTCCTGCGGTAGGAAAGGATCGGTAGCCTAGCGCAGTTGCGTCATATTTCCTACGCCTGTGGCAAGGCAATGACCCTGTAGGAGCGAGCTTGCTCGCGAAGCGCGTGAATAATAACGCGTGTATGCAGGTTAAACGCGTTGCCCTCAAGTGTTTCGCGAGCAAGCTCGCTCCTACAGTTGCTCAAGAAACATCGCCAGCCCCACTTCTTCGGCCTTCAAGCCCTTGCGCACCCTGGGCTTGGGCAGCTTTGCCAAATGGCCCAGGCTGAAGTGCTCCAGCACGGCGGGGTGGATGTAACACTTGCGGCACACCGCCGGGGTGTTGCCCAACTGCCGGGCGACATTCTTGACCATCTCCACCACATGCTTTTTGGCATCCGACTCCGGTTGCCACGCCAGTTCGCGCAGCACTGCCAGGGCCAGTGCGCTGCCGGCCCAGGTGCGATAGTCCTTGGCGGTAAAGTCCGCGCCAGTGAGGCTGTGCAGGTACGCGTTGACGTCGGTGGAGCTGACGGTATGCCGCTCGCCTTCTGCGTCCAGGTACTGGAACAGATTCTGCCCCGGCAACTCCAGGCAGCGTTTGAGCACGGTCGCCAGGCGCCGATCCTTGATGCTGACCTGATGCTCGACACCGCTCTTGCCACGGAACTGGAACTGGATTTCGCTGCCCTTGATATCTACGTGGCGGGTGCGCAGGGTGGTCAGGCCGTAGGAGCGGTTATCGCGGGCGTATTGGCTATTGCCGACGCGGATCAGCGTGGCATCGAGCAACAGCACCACGGTGGCCAGGACTTTCTCCCGATTGAACCCTGGCGCATCGACTTGGGCTTGCAGTTGCTTGCGCAATTTGGGCAGCGCATTGCCGAATTCCTGCAGCCGCGAATACTTGTCGCTGTCGCGTACTTCCCGCCAGCGTGGGTGATAGCGGTATTGCTTGCGGCCTCGGGCATCACGCCCGGTCGCTTGCAGATGGCCCTTGGGGTCGGCGCAGATCCATACGTCGGTATAGGCCGGCGGGATGGCGAGGGCGTTGATCCGCTGGATTTCGGCGGCGTCGGTCAGGCGTTGGCCGTGGCGATCGAAATACTGGAACTTGCCCCGCAGTTTGCGGCGGCTCAAGCCCGGTTGACTGTCGTCAACGTAATGCAGGTCACGGGGCAGGTCGACGGGCAGGCTGGAGTCGGGCATGGGGCAGAGTCCTTGGCAACAAATCAGGCCGGTATGGCTGATTGACCGCAGCCCTGTGCCGTCCGTTCAAGCCAGTACCGCGACCGCCTTGATCTGTGCCCACAGCGCCTGGCCGGGATGCACCTGCAATTGGTCCCGCGAGTAACGGGTGATCCGCGCCAGCAGCGGCGTGCCTGCCGCGTCGAGGCGCACCAGCACATGGGCGCTGTTGTCGGCGGGGATCTCCTGGGTCACGGTCACGGGCAAGCAGTTGAGGATGCTGCTGTGCTCCCCGGGTTGCAGGCTGAGGCTGATATCCCGGGCCTTGACCTTGAAGCGCAGGTGCTTGCCCAGATCGAGCGGGGCATGGGCCACGCGCATTTGCAGCGGGCTGTCGGGCAGTTGCAGGGTCAGCAATTGGTAATGGGCGTCGTGGCCGCTGACCGTTCCGTTGATGACCACGCCGGCATCGTCGCCGCGGGCCAGGGGCAGGTCGAGCCGCGCCAGGGTTTCGCCGATCGGGCCGCTGGCCAGGGCCTTGCCTTCACTGAGCAGGACAATGTGATCGGCCAGGCGCGCCACTTCATCCTGGGCATGGCTGACGTACAGCACCGGGATTTCCAGTTGATCGTGCAGGCGTTCCAGGTAGGGCAGGATCTCGCCTTTGCGCTGGCTGTCGAGGGCGGCCAGGGGCTCGTCCATCAACAGTAGTTGGGGGCTGGTGAGCAGAGCGCGGGCGATGCCGACGCGTTGGCGTTCACCGCCGGACAAGTGCTGGGGGTGGCGATCCAGCAGGTGGCCGATGCCCAGCAGTTGCGTGGCCTGGGCCATATCTACGCGGCGTTGGGCCTTGGGGATACGCTTGAGGCCGAACTCCAGATTGGCCAACACCGACAGGTGGGGAAACAGGCTGGCCTCTTGAAACACATAGCCGAGGGCGCGTTTATGGGGCGGCATAAACACACCGTTGCGGCTGTCTTGCCAGACCTGATCGTTGATTTGCACAAACCCATCGCCGGCCCGTTCCAGCCCGGCAATGCAGCGCAGGCACGTAGTTTTGCCCGAGCCCGAGTGCCCGTAGAGCGCGGTGACACCGCGCCCCGGCAGCTTCAGGTCAACATCCAGGGCAAACCCGGAATACTTCAGTTGCAGGCGCACTTCGATCATCGACATCAACTCCAGCCTGCCTTGGTTTTACGGCTGGAGTAGAGCGCCAGCAACACCAGGAAAGAAAACACCACCATGGCCCCGGCCAACCAGTGGGCCTGGGCGTACTCCATGGCTTCGACATGGTCGTAGATCTGCACCGAGACTACGCGGGTCTTGTCGGGGATATTGCCGCCGATCATCAGCACCACGCCGAACTCGCCCACGGTGTGGGCAAAGCCAAGGATCGACGCGGTGATAAATCCGGGGCGGGCCAGCGGCAGGATCACGTTGAAAAACGTATCCCAGGGATTGGCTCGCAGGGTGGCTGCGACTTCCAGGGGCCGGCTGCCGATGGCCGAGAACGCGTTCTGCAACGGTTGCACCACAAACGGCATCGAGTAGATCACCGAGCCAATCACCAGGCCGGCAAAGCTGAAGGTCAAGGTGCCCAGCCCCAGCCATTGGGTGAACTGCCCGAGGTAACCGTGGGGCCCCATGGTCAGCAGCAGGTAGAAGCCAATCACCGTCGGCGGCAGCACCAGGGGCAGGGCGACCACCGCGCCGATCGGCCCGCGCCACCAGGAGCGGGTGCGCGACAGCCATAGGGCGATGGGAGTGCCGATGATCAGCAGGATTACAGTGGTCAGCGAGGCTAGTTTGAGGGTCAGCCAGATCGCGGAAAAGTCGGCACTCGATAGGGGCATTTACAGTTGATAACCGTAGGATTTGATAACGGCAGCGGCTTTAGGCCCCTTGAGGTAGTCAACCAGTGCCTTGGCGGCCGGGTTGTCCTTGCCTTTGTTGAGGGTCACCGCGTCCTGTTTGATTGGGTCATGCATCTGGCCAGGAACGATCCATGCCGAGCCGCTGCTGACTTTGCCGTCTTTATAAATCTGCGACAAGGCCACAAAACCCAATTCGGCATTGCCGGTGGACACGAACTGATAGGCCTGGGTGATGTTCTGCCCTTCGACGAGCTTGCTCTTGACCTGCTCGGTCAGGCCCAGCTTGGCCAGCACCTGGGTGGCGGCGAGGCCATAGGGTGCGGCTTTCGGGTTGGCGATGGACAGGTGCTGGTATTCATTTTTCTTCAGCACCGCGCCCTTGGCATCCACATAACCTTCCTTGGCCGACCATAGCGCCAGGGTGCCCACCGCGTAGGTGAAGCGCGAACCCTTGACGGTGTCGCCTTCGCTTTCGAGTTTTTGCGGGGTGGTGTCGTCGGCACTCAAGAACACTTCGAACGGCGCGCCGTTCTTGATCTGGGTATAGAACTGCCCGGTGGCCCCGTAGGCAGCGACCAACCTGTGGCCCGTATCCTTTTCAAAGTCTGCGGCAATGGCCTGGATCGGCGCGGTGAAGTTGGCGGCGACCGCCACCTGGACTTCGTCGGCCTGGGCCGAGCCCAAGGTAAAGAGGGCGATCAGGGCGGTAGGGGCCAGGCGTGAGGCGCAGATCATCATGAAGCAGCTCCTTGGGGTGCCGACGTGGCGGCTTGTTAGGGTTAATCGCTATGTACGTGAATATATAGCGGTTCGCCATCGTCGGTACAGTGCAAAGTTGCCTCAGGGGCCTAGCCCTTGATGAGTTGCGCCAGCGCTTGGCGGGCCAGCCTCAGGGTCAACTCGTGGGTTGGCAGGTCTTGGCCAAGGCGCAGCGCCTGGCCGGCCCATAGGCTACTGAAGTCGGCTTCATCCAGGGCCCGCAGCGGCATCAATGCACCACCGGCCAATGGAAACGACGGGGCTGTAGGGTTGATTGGCCCCAGTTCGCGCATCACCCGATTGACGATCCCCCGCGCTGGGCGACCTGTGAACAGGTTGGTCAAGGCGGTTTCGCTGGCCTTGGCCGTGTGCAGCGCCTGGCGGTGAGAGGGGGGTGATGGTGGCTTCGGCCGTGAACAGGTAGGCCGTGCCGATCTGCACGGCCGAGGCGCCAAGGGCGAACGCGGCGACGATCCCCCGCGCATCACCGATCCCGCCGGCGGCGATCACCGGTACGTTGACCGCATCCACCACCTGGGGCACCAGGGCCATGGTGCCAATCTGGCTGGTCAGGCGGTCGTTGAGGAACATCCCGCGATGCCCTCCGGCCTCATAGCCCATGGCGATGATCGCATCGCAGCCGTGGTGTTCCAGCCAGATCGCTTCTTCAACCGTGGTCGCGGACGACAGCACTTTGGCACCTGTGGCTTTGACCCGATCGAGTAGAGATTTTTCCGGCAGGCCGAAGTGGAAACTGACTACCTGCGGGCGAAACTCTTCCACCACTTCACAGGCGGCATTATCGAACGGTGCGCGATTGGAGACGGGTGTCGGCGCATCAAAGTCGGCGCCCAATTCACGGTAATACGGCTCCAGGAGCTGCTTCCACTGGCGATCGCCCTCGGGGTCGTGGGCTGGCGACTGATGGCAGAAGAAATTGACGTTCAGCGGGCGCTCGCTGGCCTGGCGAATAGTGGTCAGGGCCTGGCGCAGTTGATCGATGCTCAAGGTGGCGGCAGGCATGGAGCCCAAGGCGCCGGCCTGGCTCGCGGCGATCACCATCTGCGGGCTGGTGCTGCCGGCCATGGGCGCCTGGATGATCGGCAATTCAATGCCCAGCAGGTCAAGAATCCGCGTGTCTGGCCAGGTGCTCATGGGGGGCTTCTCCAGTGGATTAACGGTCTGGCCCTTTTAACAGGGGCGGCCCAGGCAAGGCCAGTCTGTATTATTCACTGGACGTCGACGATTGTTCATGCGGGGTGTTGTGTTCACGCTGGAGCAACTGCTGCTTGCGCTCCACGCCCCACCGGTAACCCGAAAGATGGCCATCGCTGCGTACCACGCGGTGACAGGGAATCGCCACGGCCAGGCAATTGGCGCCGCAGGCCTGGGCCACGGCGCGAAAGGCCGTGGGTGCGCCGATGCGCTGGGCGATCTCGGCATAGCTGGCCGTGTTGCCTACCGGAATTTCCCGCAGGGCCTGCCAGACCCGCTCCTGGAAGGCGGTGCCGCGCAGGTCCAGGGGCAGGTTCAGGCCCAGGGCGGGTGCTTCGATAAACCCCACCACCTGGGCAATCAACTGTTCAAAGTCGGGGTCGGCGCCGATCACATTGGCCTGGGGGAACTGGTCTTGCAGGTCGCGCGCCAGTTGATCCGGATCATCGCCCAGCAAGATGGCACACACGCCACGATTGCTCTGGGCCACCAGAATTGCGCCCAGCGAACACTCGCCGACAGCGAAGTGAATGTCGTTATGGGTGCCACCGGCCTTGTAGTCGCTGGGCTTCATGCCAAGCAACTGGTTGGCTGACGCGTAGAAGCGGCTGTTGGAGTTGAAGCCTGCATCGTACAGCGCGTCGGTCACCGACAGATTGTCCTGCAGGTGCGCCCTGAGCTTGCGTGAGCGATGGGCGCGGGCGTAGCCCCTTGGCGTCAACCCGGTCAGGGTCTTGAACACCCGATGGAAATGGAACGGGCTCAGGCCGGCGCCGTTGGCCAGGTCCTCCAGGGAGGGCAGCGCCTCGGCCCGCTCGATCTGCCGGCAGGCCGCAGCGACCAGGTGCGCATGGCGCTGCGCGACCTGGGTTTGATCGGCCGAGGTGCGTTTATTGGGGCGGTAGCCGGCTGCTTCGGCCTGCTGCGGGGTGTCGAAAAACTCGACGTTCTTGCGCAGTGGCTGACGTGCGCTGCTGCTGGGGCGGCAATACACGCCGGTGGTCTTGACCCCGTAGACGAACCTCAGGTCCGCTGTGGCATCGCGGGCGACAATCGCGGCCCAGCGCAGGTCATCTTCAGTGGTCATGGCAATGGCTCGACAACGCAACAGTGGCACCCAGAATAACCGCTGAGGTGGAGTTGGACACTCCGTTACTTGCGGTCGAATTCACCCTGGCAATGACGCTTGCCGTAGCGCGCTCAATGTGGCGAGCGGGCTTGCCCCGCGCTGGGTGGCGAAGCCGCCCCCAATAGCCTCACCATGTTCTGCCAGCTACACCGAGGTGGCTGGTTTTGGGACTGCTGCCGCAGCCCAACGGGGGACAAGCCCCCTCGCCACAGGGTTGGAACTTACTGTGGATCGCAGGTTTCCTGTGGCGAGCGGGCTTGCCCCGCGCTGGGTGGCGAAGCCGCCCTAATAGCCTCACCATGTTCTGCCAGCTACACCGAGGTGGCTGGTTTTGGGGCTGCTGCCGCAGCCCAGCGGGGGACAAGCCCCCTCGCCACAGGGTTGCAACTTACTGTGGATCGCAGGCTTCCTGTGGCGAGCGGGCTTGCCCCGCGCTGGGCTGCGCAGCAGCCCCAAGAGCCCCGCCAAGTTCTACCAAGGGTCAGCCTGCCTTGCGAAACGTCAGGTTGATCCGTTGTGGGCCCATGCGCGGGTGTACACCGTGTTTGACTGGCAGTACGCCATGAAAGCGCAGGCGGTCGACACCGCCCCAGACCACCACATCGCCATGGAATAGGGAAGTTTTCTGGGTCTTGTCACTGCGCTGATGACCACCAAACAGAAACACCGCCGGCAGCCCCAGGGAGAGCGAGACCACAGGCGCGCTGAAGTCGCGCTCGTTTTTGTCTTGGTGCAGCGACATCCTTGCGCCTGGAACGTAGCGGTTGATCAGGCAGGCGTCCGGGGCAAAGCCCTCGAACCCCGCAGCGGCCGCTGCGGTTGTCGCCAACTCGCGCAGGACGTTCGGCAATGCTGGCCAGGGTTGCTGGCGCTCGGGGTCGAGGGGGCTGTAGCGATAGCCTTGGCGGTCGGTGGTCCAACCCAGCTCGCCACAACTGCTCAGGGCCGCCGACATGGTAAAGCCACCGGGGGTGACCATTTGCCGGAACGGTGACTGGGCCAGTACTGCACGCAGTTCGGGCAATACACGCTCAAGCCAGGGCAGGGCATAGCCCCTGAAGACGTAGGACTGTTCGCCAATCTGCTCGCGACGGGCCGGCTGTTGCAAGGCCTCGTCGCTGAACAGATCACCGGTGGAATGAGGGTCCATGGTGCACAATCACTCAGCTGCTGGTGAGGATTCTACAGGGCTTTGCTCACAGTGATTTCAGTGATTTGGTCACTGGCATCGTGAATCTTGGCCAAGGCCTCTTGGGCTTCTTCGACGCTCGCCGCCTGCAACTGGGCAAATTCGAAGCGGCGTTCGCCGTTGAGTTTGTACTTGATGACGTATTTGGTGGTTTGAGTCACGGTCGTTCCTGTGGCTTGGGGCGCGCAATCAGCTGAGTTTGGTGCTGGTGCGGCGAACAATGCGGATTTTATGGGACAACGCCGGCTTGCGCGTAACGCTGATGGCACGGCGGGTCACCACGTCCAGGGTAATGTTCCAGAACCCGGTGCTCGGCGCGGTGATCTTGGCCGGGAACTTATCGAATGCACCACCGTGATAAGTGTGGCGGCCGCCATTTTTGAAGCTGCGAAAATTCGCATCGCTCATCAGACGAATATTGCAGGTCTGCGAGCATTCAATGACGACAATATCCCCTTCGTTCAAGTGTTCGCGCTGGTGGATGAATTTCATGGGGGGTGTCTCCAGAAGGGCTTTTTCTGAAAAATCAGAACGATACGTAGGTTAAGATGGAGTTTATCAGCCCCAGCACGTTTATTATCGGGTCGTCGTCGACGTCTTCGACAATTTAAAACAGTTATTTACCGATATATCAGGGATAAATCCTACGTGGGCGGGAGAAAAATACCATCTCCGCTGTCGTAGGGTCTTTATCGGAGGTTTTGTATGAAGTGGAGTGTATTGGTTCTGGCCCTGGCAATAGGTGGATGTGCTTCGGTTTCAGACATCAAGCAGACACCGCCAACCTTGGCGGTTATCTCCGGGAAAAAACCGCAGGAATACGCGGCATGCGTGGTACAAAAACTGTCGTCGACCCGTCGTCCGTCGCAGATCGAGCCTCACAAGGAAGGTGTGCGGGTGATTGTGCCGCAGAAGTTTTCGGCTGACCCTTCGGCCATTTTTGAAATTGAAGACCGCTCCAGCGGTAGCAGCATCAAGCTCTACGAGAGCATGTCCAATGTGCCGATTCGTCCGGGTGACGTGAAGAAGGCTGCGGAAGACTGCATTTCCGGCTGAGTTCACGGCGCCGCTCATACGCGATCAACTCCGATCAAAAAGCCCGGCCTGCGGTTGCAGCGCCGGGCTTTTTATTGTCTGAAATTTCTTACGTGGCAGTTGTGACTGTTAGCTCATTACCCTACCATTTGTAGGCTTATGCATTGTAGGTCTAAGCATATAACTATAAAAAATGGAGTCGTGATGATGTCTGTGGAGAGAGTGTTGATGGGTGGCGCCTTGCTACTCATGCTCGGCAGCGCGCAGGCGCTGGAGGGCAAAAAGGTTTTCAATGAAGGTGGTGCGCAACCTGGTGCTGCGGCGTGTATGGCGTGCCACGGGGCCGATGGCCTGGGGTTGGCTGCTGCGGGGTTTCCCAGGCTGGCGGGGCTGCCGGCGGCTTATTTGAGCAAACAGCTGCATGATTTCAAGAGTGGGACGCGTAGCAATCCGGTGATGACGTCGCTGGCCAAGGCGCTTACCGATGAAGAAATCGCTGCGGTGACCCAGACACTGGCGGCCATGCCGGCGCCGGTCGTGCCAGCCGGCCATCGCAGCGCTACCCCCCACCAATTCGGCCGAAAAGCTGGCGCTGCAAGGCGCCTGGGAACGGCAGATCCCCGCGTGTGTCAGTTGCCATGGCCCCTCGGGTGTGGGCGTCGGCGAGGCGTTCCCGCCGTTGTCCGGGCAGTCTGCGGCTTACCTGGCTGCCCAGCTCAATGCCTGGCGCAGTGGCACTCGGCACAATGACCCCAATGATTTGATGGGGCATGTGGCCAAATCCCTGACCGATGATGAAGTGCAGGGGATCGCAAACTACTTCGCCTCCTTGCCTGGCCAGGAGGTCAAGCCATGAAGAACCTGTCATTTGCACCCGTGTTCGCCGTGTTGATCAGTGTGCCGACGTGGGCGGCGCCGATTGCCATGGAAGATCAGTCGCAACTGAAGGTGCCCGCTGCGGTGCCTGCCGCCACGGCGTTCCAGCCGCCTTTGGAAAGCGAATTGCCCGACAATGCCTACGGCAAGCTGGTGATGCAGGGCTATGCGTTGTTCGTCGATACCAAGCGTTTGGCGCCACAGTTTGTCGGCAACGGCCTTAACTGCAGCAACTGCCACTTGGATCAGGGGCGTTTGGCCAATTCGGCGCCGCTGTGGGGCGCATACCCGATGTACCCCGCCTATCGAAAGAAGAATGACAAGGTCAATACCTTCGCCGAACGCTTGCAGGGTTGTTTCCAGTTCAGCATGAACGGCGGCAAGCCGCCGGCAGCCGACAGCCATGAGATTACCGCGCTGTCGACTTATGCCTACTGGCTGGCGAGCAAGGCACCCTTGGGCGTGGAGTTGCCGGGGCGCGGCTATCCCGAGGTGCCACAGCCGGCCAAAGGCTACAACCTGGCGCAAGGTGCCCAGGTGTACAAGGCGCAGTGTGCGGTGTGCCATGGCGGCGAGGGGCAGGGGCAGAAGGTGGGTGACAGCTACGTGATGCCACCGCTGTGGGGTAAGGATTCCTACAACTGGGGCGCGGGCATGCACCGGATCAACACGGCGGCTTCTTTTATCAAGCACAACATGCCGCTGGGCAAGGGCGGGAGCTTGACCGACCAGCAGGCCTGGGACGTGGCGGCCTACGTCAACCGCCATGAGCGCCCACAGGACCCTCGGTTGGTGGACGGCTCGGTGGAGAAAACCCGCGTCAAGTTTCACGCCAATGATGGGGTGAACCTGTACGGGCAAACGGTTGATGGCGTGCTGATTGGCCAAGGCATCCGTTAAACTATTGCCTGAACACAAAAAATGCCGCTCAAACCCCGGGGTTTGAGCGGCATTGTCATTCTGGAAAACCAATTATGAAACGTGCACATGTCAAAGAGCGGCATGCAGAGGGTCACATCTCTGCGACCCATGTGATTCAAAATCCGGCCAATTCAGGGGAGTGGATCGTATTCTTCAAGAAAAGCGGCGGGCGCAGCTTTTTCCTGGTGGATGATCATGACGAGGTCGAATCCTTTGAGAAGCTGGATGACTTGATCGACACCATCCGCGGCCTTGGCATCAAGTTCGCCGAAATTCACATGTAGACGCGCGGATTACTTGCAGACCACTACCACGCTGCGACCCTTGAAGTTGCCCACGTCGGCGCCCAGGGTCTTGTCGCTGTCCTTCAAGGCTGGCGTGCCTTCGGTGCCAACGATACGGTAACCGGTGCCGGCGCAGGACGCGTCGGCCTTCTCGTAGCAACTGGCCCAGGAGTTGGCCTCGCCCGAACAGTCAATGGTCAGGCCTTGTTCGCCGTTTTTCAGGTAAATGTCAGAAGTGGTGGTGCAGCCGGCGAGCGCCAGTACCGAGGTCAGTGCCAGAATCTTGTTCATGTAAGGTTCGTCGTTGAGAAGTGTTAAGGGGCGCGCTGACACTGTTGTGGGGCGTTTTCAGCGAGATTATAGCTAACGGCCATCAAGGTACAGACAAACACAAAAAAGCCCCGTTCATCGGGGCTCTATGCGCAATCGCAAAGGCTTATTTGCCCTTTGGTCGCTTGCTCGACGCGTGGCCGGCTTCATCCACAAATACTTCGGCAACGGCAATCGCCTGGCTTTCGGTGGCGAATGCCCCGGCAACGCTGTCGCCATGGAAGTTGATCAGGTGCCAGCCGTCTGCTCGCTTGGTGATCAGGTAGCCGTTTACGCCTTTTGGTTCTGACATCGATTAACAATCTCGTGGTCTGGTTCAAGCAGGCAATGATAGCGCCAAATGCCATGGGGGGGCGCAAGTTGTTGCAGGTCAGTGCCGAACCCCCTAAAGCGTGCTAAAAAGGATATGACCCTTTGGAACCGGGGGGGCGTGGATATTTTCCGCAGCCATTGGGTTCGCTTGTTTACACACGGGCGGAACTAACGCCGACATTTTTTCTCTATGTTGACATCGCAACGCCAGCAGCGCCCATTGTAAGGTCGCTGCGGCCTGATTAGACTGCGCCGAATTTCGTACGCACAGCCCTTATTAAGGACTTTTATGATCAAGAAATGCTTGTTCCCAGCAGCCGGTTACGGTACTCGCTTCCTGCCAGCGACTAAGGCCATGCCTAAAGAAATGCTGCCGGTGGTAAACAAGCCACTGATCCAGTACGGCGTCGAAGAGGCATTGGATGCCGGCCTGAACGAAATCTCGATCGTTACCGGTCGTGGCAAGCGCGCCCTGGAAGACCACTTCGACATCAGCTATGAGCTGGAAAACCAGATCAAGGGCACCGACAAGGAAAAATACCTGGTTGGTATCCGCAAGCTGCTCGACGAGTGTTCGTTCTCCTACACTCGCCAAACCCAGATGAAAGGCCTTGGCCACGCCATCCTTACCGGTCGCCCACTGATCGGTGATGAACCGTTTGCTGTGGTCCTGGCGGACGACCTGTGCGTCAACCTGGAAGGTGACGGCGTCTTGACCCAGATGGTCAAGCTGTACCAGAAATACCGCTGCACCATCGTTGCGGTGCAGGAAGTCGATCCTTCGGAAACCAACAAGTACGGCGTGATCGCAGGCGACGACATTGGCGATGGCCTGATCCGTGTACGCGACATGGTCGAGAAGCCGGCGCCGGAAGATGCCCCGTCGAACCTGGCGATCATCGGTCGCTACATCCTGACCCCGGATATCTTCAAGCTGATCGAAGAAACCGAACCAGGCAAGGGCGGCGAAATCCAGATCACTGACGCCTTGTTGAAGCAGGCCAAGGACGGTTGCGTGATTGCCTACAAGTTCAAGGGTCGTCGTTTTGACTGCGGTGGCGCTGAAGGCTACATCGAGGCGACCAACTTCTGCTACGAGCACTTCTATAAGACTGGCAAGGCTTACTGATTTAAGTATTGTCTGTTGAGTCTCAAGAAAGCCACCTTCGGGTGGCTTTCTGGTTTTTTGGGCGCAAGCGGGTATCCTGATGCCCTGCCGAGGAGAGTGAAATGGCCTACGATTTTGATCTTTATGTGATTGGCGCCGGTTCCGGTGGCGTTCGGGCGGCACGCTTTGCCGCAGGTTTTGGCGCAAAGGTCGCCGTGGCGGAAAGCCGCTACCTGGGCGGTACCTGTGTCAACGTTGGCTGCGTGCCGAAAAAACTGTTGGTGTACGGTGCGCACTTTGCCGAAGACTTCGAGCAGGCCAGCGGTTTTGGCTGGTCACTGGGCGAGGCGGACTTTGATTGGGCGACACTGATTGCCAACAAGGACCGCGAGATCAATCGCCTTAACGGTATCTACCGGAACCTGCTGGTCAGCAGTGGTGTGACCCTGCACGAAGGCCATGCGCGTTTGACGGGGCCCCATGAGGTCGAGATCAATGGCCAGCGCTTCACCGCCAAGAACATCCTGATCGCCACCGGCGGCTGGCCGCAGATTCCCGAGATTCCAGGGCATGAGCACGCTATTGGCTCCAATGAGGCGTTCTTCCTTAAAGAGCTGCCCAGGCGGGTGCTGGTGGTTGGCGGTGGTTATATAGCGGTGGAGTTCGCCGGGATTTTCCACGGTTTGGGCGCGCAAACGTCGCTGCTGTATCGCGGTGATCTGTTCCTGCGCGGCTTCGACGGCGCGGTGCGCAAGCACTTGCAGGAAGAGCTGACCAAGCGCGGCCTGGACCTGCAATTCAACGCCGATATCGCACGTATCGACAAACAGGCGGACGGCAGTCTCAAGGCCACCTTGAAAGACGGTCGTGTGCTGGAGGCCGATTGTGTGTTCTACGCCACCGGTCGGCGCCCGATGCTGGATAACCTGGGCCTGGAACACACAGGGGTCAAACTGGACAAGCGTGGTTTTGTCGAAGTCGACGAGCTGTACCAGACTGCCGAGCCTTCGATCCTGGCCATTGGTGACGTAATTGGTCGCGTGCAACTGACCCCGGTGGCATTGGCCGAAGGCATGGCCGTGGCGCGTCGTCTGTTCAAGCCTGAGCAGTATCGCCCGGTGGACTACGCGATGATTCCTACCGCCGTGTTCAGCCTGCCGAATATCGGCACCGTGGGCCTGAGCGAAGAGCAGGCCCGGGCCGATGGGCATAACGTACAGATCTTCGAAAGCCGCTTCCGGCCGATGAAGTTGACCCTGACCGAGTGCCAGGAGCGCACGCTGATGAAGCTGGTGGTCGATGCCGACACTGACAAGGTGCTAGGTTGCCACATGGTCGGGCCGGATGCGGGCGAGATCATCCAGGGCCTGGCGATCGCCCTCAAGGCGGGGGCGACCAAGCAGCATTTCGATGAAACCATCGGCGTGCATCCTACGGCGGCGGAAGAATTCGTTACCATGCGCACGCCAGTGGCTGGCTGATCAGCCCTCGGTTGCTGCCTCTGGCGCCGTTGCAACGACGGTGGCCAGGCGCAGCGCCTCAATGGTGGCCTGGGCCTTGATCAGGTCCAGTTCCAGGGTTTTGTGGGTGTGCTGTTGCTCGGCCAGTGCCTCCTGGCGTGACTGGCTGTCCAGCACGGCTACCCGCAGACGCTCCTGGAGCAGGGTGCGTTCGCTATCAATCAGGCTCACCTGTTCGCTTAACTTCAACTGCTGGGCCTGATCCTTGCGGCTTTGTTCCTGCAGGGCGCTCAATTCCTTGGCCGTGACCCGATGCTCAATCAATAACCGTTCATTGTCACGATGCAGTTGGGTGATTTCATCCTGGCGCACCATGGCGCTCTGCTGTGCCTGGCGCAACTCAGCCTGGAGCTGCTGCAACTGGCTTTCATGGCGGCGTTGTTCCTGCTCGCGCTGGTCCTTGATCGCGTTGCGGTAGTGCTCAAGGGCATCGCGGGCGTGCAGGTGTTTTTCTTCCAGTGAACGAATCTGTTCGTCCTTGTCCGAAATCCGTAGCTCGTAGTCGCTGCACGCTTGGCTAAGCCCGGCGTTACGGGTTTGCTCGGTCTGCAGGCTGGTGCTGGCAGTTTGCAGGGCGGCGCTTTCTTCGGCGAGGGCGGCTGCCTGGATATCGAGTTGCTGCTGGAGTTGGCTGCGCGCTGCTTCCAGCGTTTCTACCTGGGCGAGCAGGGCGCTTTTGTGCTGTTCGAACTGTGCCAGGGCCAGGTCGATGGGCTCCTGGGCTTTCTCTTTCAGGCGCTGGGCCAGGCGTGCGACCAGTTCGCCAAGCTCATCGTCGATGGGCGCTTCGGTGATGGTGAGCCGGGTTTCGCTCTCGTCCAGCTCCTTTAAATAGCGATGGATGGTGGTTTTCGAGCCGGTATTGCCCATCTCGATGCGTACGGCGTCGATGCTGGGGTTTTCGCCGCGGGCGAGGATTGCCAGGCGTGCCGTTTGAACTACTGCTTTGTTGATGCCGCCGCGAGCCATGGGGTCTCCGTCGATTTAATACTGTGGTATGTATTATGTATTTACGTACTGTATCACGAATAAAAAATACGTTTAAATTCATGATTTAACACCTGGGATATTGGCGTATTATCCCGTGTGATTGGCTGCCGGACCCCGTCCGAGGCCAATACCCGTACACCAACCTTCTGTAGGAGCCGGCTTGCCGGCGATCGCGGCATGAGTGAACTAGATCGTTACCTGAACGCCGCAACCCGCGATAACACCCGTCGTAGCTATCGGGCTGCCATCGAGCACTTTGAAGTGAGTTGGGGTGGCTTCCTGCCTGCCACCAGCGACAGCGTGGCGCGTTACCTGGTGGCCTATGCCGGGGTGCTCGCGGTCAATACGTTGAAGCTGCGGCTGTCGGCGCTGGCGCAATGGCACACCAGCCAGGGCTTTCCAGACCCCACCAAGGCGCCGGTGGTGCGCAAAGTGCTCAAGGGCATCCGCGCTTTGCATCCTGCCCAGGAAAAACAGGCCGAACCCTTGCAGCTCCAGCATCTGGAGCAGGTGGTCTGCTGCCTTGAACGTGAAGCTGAGCAGGCGCGGGCAGAGGGCGATCGACCGCGCTGGCTGCGCGCCAAACGCGATGCAGCTTTGATCTTGCTGGGATTCTGGCGCGGCTTTCGCAGTGATGAGTTGTGTCGGCTGCAGATCGAGCACGTGCAGGCGGTGTCGGGCGCGGGCATCACCTTGTACTTGCCACGCAGCAAGAGTGATCGGGAAAACCTCGGTAAGACCTATCAAGCCCCGGCGCTGCTGCGACTGTGCCCGGTGCAGGCCTATAGCGAATGGCTGAGCGCCTCGGCCCTGGTGCGCGGCCCAGTGTTTCGCGGGATCGATCGCTGGGGCAACCTGGGCGAGGAGGGGTTGCATGCCAATAGCGTGATCCCATTGCTGCGCCAGGCCCTTGAGCGAGCAGGCATTGCCGCCGAGCAGTACACCAGCCACTCCCTGCGCCGTGGCTTTGCCACCTGGGCCCATCGCAGCGGCTGGGATTTGAAGTCGTTGATGGCGTATGTCGGCTGGAAGGACATGAAGTCAGCCATGCGCTATGTTGAAGCGACGCCCTTTCTTGGCATGACGTTGGCCCGCGATCCGCTGCTTTAAGATTTCTTCTATTAATACAGTTGGTTGATAGCCAAAACCAATCGGCAGCATCAGGTTTGCCAATGAGCCATCGGCAATGAGACTGGGTAGGATTCACCCATCAACTTACTAACCCCTGACGGAGAGTCAACGATGCCTATCATCAACAGCCAAGTAAAACCGTTCAAAGCGACCGCTTACAAAAACGGCAACTTCGTAGACGTGTCGGACGCTGACCTGAAAGGCAAGTGGTCTGTCGTGTTCTTCTACCCAGCCGACTTCACTTTCGTCTGCCCAACCGAACTGGAAGACCTGGCTGACAACTACGCCGAATTCCAGAAACTGGGCGTCGAGATCTACAGCGTTTCCACCGACACCCACTTTGCCCACGCTGCCTGGCATAACACCTCGCCAGCCATCGGCAAGATCCAGTACACCATGATCGGCGATCCGACCCTGACCATCTCCCGCAACTTCGACGTGCTGATCGAAGAAGCAGGCCTGGCAGACCGCGGCACTTTCGTGATCAACCCGGAAGGCCAGATCAAGATCGTTGAACTGAACGACGGCGGTGTTGGCCGTGACGCTTCCGAGCTGCTGCGCAAAATCAAGGCTGCCCAGTACGTCGCTGCCCACCCAGGTGAAGTGTGCCCAGCCAAGTGGAAAGAAGGCGAGGCCACCCTGGCTCCGTCCCTGGACCTGGTCGGCAAGATCTAAGTCTGTGATGTATCAAGGGCGGATTACCGCACCTAAGTAAGCTGCATCCGCCCTCAAAACGCCCGGGCGAGATTCGCTCGGGCGTTTTTTTGTCCGCAATAAACCGAATTAATAGGAAATCGCCCGTATGTTGGACGCCAATCTTAAAGCTCAGTTGAAGTCATACCTGGAACGGGTCACCCAGCCGATCGAGATCGTCGCCTCCCTCGACGACGGTGCGAAATCCCAGGAAATGCTTGCCCTTTTGCAGGACGTAACCAGCCTCACTACGCTGATTACCCTGAACACCGATGGTAATGACGGGCGCAAGCCATCGTTCTCCATCAACCGCCCGGGTGCCGATATCAGCCTGCGTTTTGCCGGCATCCCCATGGGCCATGAATTCACTTCGTTGGTGCTGGCCCTGCTGCAAGTCGGTGGCCATCCTTCGAAGGCCAGTGTCGAAGTGATTGAACAGATTCGTAGCCTTAAAGGTGAGTTCAACTTCGAGACTTACTTCTCGCTGTCCTGCCAGAACTGCCCGGACGTGGTCCAGGCGCTGAACCTGATGGCCGTACTCAACCCGAACATCCGCCACGTCGCTATCGACGGTGCGCTGTTCCAGGCTGAAGTCGACGAACGCCAGGTCATGGCAGTACCCAGCGTCTACCTCAACGGCGTGAACTTCGGCCAAGGCCGCATGGGCCTGGAAGAAATCCTCGCCAAGCTCGACACCAGCGGTATCGAAAAAGCAGCCGAGAAAATCAGCGCCAAAGACGCTTTTGATGTGCTGGTCGTCGGTGGTGGTCCAGCCGGTTCTGCCGCTGCCATCTACGCCGCGCGTAAAGGCATCCGTACCGGTGTGGCCGCCGAGCGTTTTGGTGGGCAAGTGCTGGACACGATGTCCATCGAGAACTTTATCTCGGTACAGGAAACCGAAGGTCCGAAACTGGCCAGCGCCCTGGAAGCCCACGTGCGTCAGTACGACGTGGACATCATGAACCTGCAGCGCGCCAGCAGCTTGATCCCGGCGAAAAATCCCGGCGACTTGCACGAAGTTCGTTTTGAAAGCGGCGCGACCCTCAAGTCCAAGACCGTGATCCTGGCGACCGGTGCGCGCTGGCGCGAAATGGGTGTGCCGGGCGAGCAGGAATACAAGGCCAAGGGCGTGTGCTTCTGCCCGCACTGCGATGGTCCGCTGTTCAAGGGCAAGCGTGTGGCGGTGATCGGCGGCGGTAACTCCGGTGTGGAAGCGGCCATCGATTTGGCCGGTATTGTCAGCCACGTGACCTTGCTCGAGTTCGACAGCAAGTTGCGCGCCGACGCGGTGTTGCAGCGCAAGCTCTACAGCCTGGCGAACGTTGACGTGATCACCAGTGCATTGACCAGTGAGGTCAAGGGTGACGGCCAGAAAGTCACCGGCCTGGCCTACAAGGACCGCGATACCGGCGAGTTCAAGACCATCGACCTGGAAGGCATCTTTGTGCAGATCGGTTTGCTGCCCAACACCGATTGGCTCAAGGGCACCGTGGAGCTGTCGCCCCGTGGTGAGATCATTGTCGATGCCCGTGGCGAGACTTCACTGCCAGGCGTATTTGCCGCCGGTGACGTAACGACTGTGCCGTACAAGCAGATCGTGATTGCCGTGGGTGAGGGCGCCAAGGCTTCCCTGAGTGCTTTTGATCACCTGATCCGAGCGTAAGGCCTGAAACCAAAAAACCCATGATTACTCATGGGTTTTTTTGTGACTGTTGCTTTTGTGGGAGCTGGCTTGCCTGCGATGCAGGCGCCGGTACTCCGGCTCCTACAGAGGCGTGCGCCCGTTTTACAGCGGCGCTGGCTGGATGATCTCGACCCAGTAGGCGTCCGGGTCCTTGATAAATGCCAGGCTTTTCATGCGGCCATCGCTCAGGCGCTTCTGGAAGTCGCAACCCAGTGCTTCGAAACGCTCGCAGGCCGCGACGATATCCGGCACCGAAATGCAGATATGGCCAAAGCCACGTGGGTCGGTGTTGCCATTGTGGTAGGCGAAGTCGGCGTCGTTTTCGGTGCCGTGGTTGTGGGTCAGTTCCAGGATGCCCGGAATAGACTTCATCCACTGGGTGCGCGCGGCGGCATCGGCGGGGATTTGCGCCTTGTCGACCAGAGCGAGGAAGTACAGGCTGAATTCGGCTTCCGGGAAGTCGCGTTTCTCAACCAGGGAAAAACCCAGGACGCGGGTGTAGAAGTCCAGTGACTTGGTGATGTCCTTGACCCGCAGCATGGTGTGGTTGAACACGAAGTTCGAAGTGGCGGTGTCGGGTTGGGCGGTGACGCCCGGGAAGGTGTTCAATTCGTGCAGGCTCATGGGCCCTCCAGAAAATATGGGGCAGGCGCAGCTCGTGGATTGAGCGGCCCTTTGGCTTGCGGCAGATCTGTGCAGCGAAACCATGATACGCAAGCTACGCCGGCCGCGCCAAATGAAAAACTCACGCGGGCCTTGCGAGCATCCCATGGTCAGGCTCAAACTTTGCGGCTTGAACTTCGAGCGTTTTTTGCAATGAGCCGATTGAGCAAACCATTGTTGACCACCTTTTGCCTGATCTTCGGTTGTACCCCTGTATTGGCGGTCGAGCCCGAAATTCATTGGCCCAGCGGCTGGCAGGTGGAGGAGGTTGTCGCGGATGCCGATGCTCCGGCTACACCGTCACCGGTTTCCCGCCAGCGCGCAATAAAGAACGATGAAAATGGCCAGACGCTGATGGTCATGGAGCTGACGGGCACGCCGATCGAGCCAGGGCATGTGGTCAATCTGCAAGGTGTATTGCTGGAGATGCGCAAGTCAATCCAGAAGGACTTTGCCCGCAGTGGTTATCAAAGTGTCTGCAACAAGATGCACGCGACCACCTTAAGTCATCTTGAAGCGCTGGAAACTACCTGCGTGATTACCGAGAATGGTCGGCATGTGCTCTCGCAAACACTGGTGGGCGCTGTTGATACCAATAAGGCCTATGTTTTTTCATACGCTGGACAAGCCCAGGCTTATGAGTCGAGCAGGGACGAAGTCAGCTCGGTGCGTGCAAGCCTGAAACTTTGATCGGTGATGGCTAGATGCCTGGCATGGCCTGGCGCGAAAAAAAAACACATAACTACAGGGCCGCAGCGTAGAGCCACTGGCGGGTAAATGTGTACGAAGTGGAATGTATTTAGAAGTTCACTTGTGAAAGCTGCAGGTCGTGAACATCGCAGCGCACAAAAAAAGCCCCGCAGCTGCGGGGCTTTTATTAGTGCGCCGGTATTAGCCGCGCAACCAGGTGTCTACAGTGGCGGCGCCGTACTGTTCTTTCCAGGCCTTCAAGCCGCGGTGGTTACCGCCCTTGGTTTCAATCAGTTCACCAGTGTGCGGGTTGTGATACACCTTGACCACACGTGCGCGACGGGTTTTAGGGGCAGCTGCCACTTGAATCCCCGATTTGCCCGGGTTTGGATCAAGGATGGAAATGATGTCGCGCAGGCTCTTGCCGTAGGTTTTCATCAGCCCTTGAAGCTTTTCTTCAAATTCGATTTCTTTCTTCAAGCCAGCGTCGTTCTTCAGGGATTCCAGCTGGGCGAGCTGCTCTTGAAGGGCTTTTTTCTGCTGCGCGAAATTCGGCGAGTCTGGACAAAATCTTTACTCCAATAGTGTATTTGGCTGATACCAACTGTAAACAAAGCTATAAGCCAAGAGCCTCAGCATGACTCGGTAAATGTGGCTCTCCTGCCAATTCAGCGCAGGCAGGAAAAATTGTAGTAGTTAATGAGCCACGAGTAAATCATGTCTTTTGTATAAATAACAATATTTCACAATGATGCTAGATCGATATTCAAGCGCTATGCAACGACTTAATGAATGCGTCAAAAAGGCACTGGGCGGCCAAACAGGTAACCCTGCAAAAAGTCCACGCCTTGTGCCATCAGATAATCGCACTGCTCTTGGGTTTCCACGCCTTCGGCGACGATGCCCAAGTCAAGCTTGCCCGATAACTCGATGATGCTGTCGAGTATATGCCGCGATAAAGCATCGGCCCCGATCATCGCTACGAAGCTTTGATCAATCTTCAAGTAGTCAACATTGAAGTTGCGCAAATAACCCAGGCTGGAGTGGCCAGTGCCGAAATCATCAATGGCGATCATCACCCCCAGTTTGTGCAAGGCCTGGAACAACTGGCGGGTCACATCGGTGGGTTCGATCAGTTCGCGCTCGGTGAGCTCCAGGGTCAACAGGACCTGGCCCGGCTTGAAGGCCGCGAGGAACTCCCGGCAGTCCTGCACCAACTCCAGGTCCTGGCAATGCCGGGCGGTGATGTTGATGCCCACGTGGAAATTCTCGCCTAGGCGATCGGCATGGGGCGCGAGTTGTGTAGCGACCTGGCGCATCAACGCGCGGGTCATGGGCACGATCAGCCCGGAGTGCTCGGCCAGGGGGATAAACAGGTCCGGGCGTACCAGGCCTTCCTTTGGATGCTGCCAGCGCATCAGGACTTCACAGCCAGCCCATTGCAGGCTGTCGCCGCGAACCACCGGTTGGTAGTACGGCACGAACTCATTGGCGCCCAGCGCCCGCTGCAGTTCATGGGTGGGGGCCGAAGAGCGCTTTTGCAGCCAATGCGCGAGCACGCCTGCCAGCACCCCGAAAAACACCACCAGGCTGAACAAGGCTGGGTAACGCGTTTCCATAAAGCGCCATACTTCGCCTTCGGGCATCCCGGCTTCCACGCTGTAGTCATAACGCTGGGAGGCGAGTTGGTGATGGGCCACGGCAAATACCGGCAGCGCGCTGCTGTGAACTTTGCCATCGCTGCCTAGCCAATTGGGCCCCACCTGCAACACCAGGTCGGTATAACGGCTGATCAGGCGCAGGGCATTGGTCAGGTGATAGCCGTCAATCGAGGCGAATGCCGCCTTATCACCTTCCACCAGGCGGTACACCAGCAGCGCGGTATTGGGCGTGACCGGATTGCCATTCATCAGCCACAGGCGACCGTTGACATAGTCGTCAGGATTGACCGATGACACATTGGCGTCGCCAAACAACGAGCTGCAGTAAATTCTTTTTTGCCAGGACAACGTGGTTGCGCGCACGAATGGGCGGCGGGTGACTTGCTCGCGCAGCGCCAGTTGCGTCGCGTTGTCACAGTCTTTGCCTGCCAATGGCAGCAATTGCTGGGCGGCGAGGGCGGTGTTATCGAGCATCAGGTCGAATTGGCGCACGGCCTCAATGGCCGTGTGCTCGGTACTTTGTTCCAGAGTGCGCTGGGCCTGCATATAAAGAATGACTACACCCAGCAGAATCGGCAGCAGGCCGCACACGAGTGAGATCGAGTAGCGGGCGGCGCGTTTGCGCGGGCCTTTGAGGGTAAGTGGCATGTATGCAGCCTGTAGCGAAGTAAGGGAGACGCCTGGTAACGGCTACAGGCAATACGTCGGACAACTGGAGGATAGTTGGCCTATGGAAATTAGCATTTACTACACGTGGAACTAGCCACTTGATTCGTTGTGCGTGGGTTTAGCTTTGCCAAACTTTGCAACACATTTTGACGGGGAAAGACTGTTTGGTCTATTGCGTCGTTGCCTGGATTAGTGAATGCCATTACAAAAAACAGAGGTTAAGCGTTGCGCCATCTGGATAAAAGCCAGGGTCGCCGCAGATGACTGGCGTCGGTCCAGCACCGCCAAACCGATTTGTCGCACCACCTTGGGCGCTAATGGCCGCTGCACATCATGTGCCGGCCCGCCGATGTTCTTTGGCGCGGCGTTGATCCTGCTGAGCATCTACCTGTGCAATAAACCCCTTGCGCCCGCCAGGGCATAGGGATTTGATAAGGAATACGGACAAACCTGGTTACGCTGTGTAGAATCGATTTACGCATACAAGAATAAGCGCCTGTTTCCATGCAGGCCTCGTCCGTCAGAGACGCCCGTAAGAGAATGATCCAACCATGAAGCTACTCGGGTTCCAACTCATCTACGGTGACTTCCTCGCCCGCAGCGTGCGCGGCATTTCCTGTGCGCCACCGACCCACCTCATCCTTGCTGGCAATTAATTTACTTAATTCTAAAAAGATGATGAGGCGCCAAATCATGGCAGATCTATACGAAAACCCAATGGGCCTGATGGGCTTTGAATTCATTGAATTCGCATCGCCGACCCCGGGCACCCTGGAACCGATCTTCGAGATCATGGGTTTCACCAAAGTTGCGACCCACCGCTCGAAAAACGTGCACCTGTACCGTCAGGGCGAGATCAACCTGATCCTCAACAACGAACCCAACAGCATCGCTTCGTACTTTGCCGCCGAGCACGGTCCATCGGTGTGTGGCATGGCGTTCCGTGTCAAGGATTCGCAGCAGGCCTACAACCGCGCGCTGGAACTCGGCGCCCAGCCGATCCATATCGAAACCGGCCCGATGGAACTGAACCTGCCGGCCATCAAGGGCATCGGCGGCGCGCCGCTGTACCTGATCGACCGTTTCGGCGAAGGCAGTTCGATCTACGATATCGATTTCGTATTCATCGAAGGTGTGGACCGCAACCCCGTGGGCGCTGGCCTTAAGGTCATCGACCACCTGACCCACAACGTCTACCGTGGGCGCATGGCCTACTGGGCCAACTTCTACGAGAAGCTGTTCAACTTCCGCGAAGCGCGCTACTTCGACATCAAGGGTGAATACACCGGCCTGACCTCCAAGGCCATGAGCGCCCCGGACGGTATGATCCGCATCCCGCTGAACGAAGAATCGTCCAAGGGTGCAGGCCAGATCGAAGAGTTCCTGATGCAGTTCAACGGCGAAGGCATCCAGCACGTCGCCTTCCTCACCGAAGACCTGGTCAAGACCTGGGATGCGTTGAAGAAGATCGGCATGCGCTTCATGACGGCGCCGCCAGATACCTACTACGAAATGCTCGAAGGTCGCCTGCCAAACCACGGCGAACCGGTGGACCAATTGCAGGCGCGGGGTATTTTGCTGGACGGTTCGTCCGTGGCCGGTGACAAGCGCCTGCTGTTGCAGATCTTCTCGGAAACCCTGATGGGCCCGGTGTTCTTCGAATTCATCCAGCGCAAGGGGGATGACGGCTTCGGCGAGGGTAACTTCAAGGCCCTGTTCGAATCCATCGAGCGTGACCAGGTTCGTCGCGGCGTACTGACCACCGACTGACATGGCTTTTTGTAGGAGCGAGCAAGCTCGCTCCTACAGTTATCGGGTCAGGCTCTACGCTGACGCATCAGGTGCTTGAATCCTTCAAACACCAACACCATCACTGCCAGCCAGATCGGGATATAGGTCAGCCACTCACCCGGGCCGATGCTTTCCCCCAGCAGCAACGCCACCCCCAGCAACAACACCGGCTCCACATAGCTGAGCAGGCCAAAGAGGCTGAACGCCAACAGCCGGCTGGCGATGATGTAGCACACCAGCGCCGAAGCACTGATCAGCCCGAGCATCGGGATCAACCCATACAACCCTTTGTGCGCATCCAGCACGGCGAAGCCCTGCTCGCCACTTTGCACAAACCACAGCGCCACCGGCAGCATCAGCGCCATATCCAGCCACAGGCCACCTAAATGGTCGGTCGCCAGGCGTTTGCGCAGCACGAAGTAGATCGGGTAACCGATGATTACCAGCAGCGTCGCCCAGGAGAAACCGCCCACCTGGTACAACTCGTTAAGCACGCCAATCGCGGCAAACACCACCGCGATCAGCTGCAGCCGCGAGAGTTTTTCGCCATACACCAGGCGCCCGGTGAGGACCATGGTCAGTGGCAGCAGAAAGTAACCCAGGGATACATCCAGGCTGCGGCCATTGAGCGGTGCCCACATAAACAGCCACAGTTGCACCCCCAGCAGCACCGACGACAGCACAATCCCACCGATCAGCCGTGGCTTGCCCGCGAGCAAGCGCAGCAATTCCCACACTTGGCGCCACTCACCGCTGAACACCATGAACACCGTCATGCACGGCACGGTCAGCAACATGCGCCAACCGAAAATCTCCAGGCCACTCAACGGCGTGAGCAGTGATGTGAAGTAATACATCACGGCAAACAACACCGAGGCCGCTACCGATAAAACAACGCCTTTAGACACGCAGTCCTCGCCAAACCGATTCAAACAAAAGAGGGGGTAATTTCAGGTGGGAATATATTGCTTTTGAGGTGAGACGTTTGCTCTGTTTTACGGCATCTTATGGGAAATTTTCTCACACCCAAGGTTCGCCAGCATGCCCATCAGCCCTCCGTCGCCCCTGGATGATTTCGACCGCGCGATTCTCAAGCACCTGCAACGGGACAACACCACCGCGCTGCGGGTAATTGGCGAACAGGTCAACCTGTCGACCGCCGCCGTGCAGCGGCGCATCAAGCGCATGGAGCAGAGCGGGGCGATCAGCGCGAATACAGCGGTGGTCAATCAGGATGCGGTGGGCAAGCCGATCACGATCCTGGTGGAGGTGCACGCCGAGCGTACCCATATCGAAGACCTCGACGTGCTCAAGGTGCAGATGTCGATTCCCGAGGTGCAGCAGTGCTATTACGTCACCGGCGATGCCGACTTTATGCTGGTGGTCGTGGTGGAAACCATGAAGGCCTACGAAACCCTGGCGCGCACGCTGTTCTACGAGAACCGCAATATCAAATGGTTTCGCAGCATCGTGGTGATGGACCGGGTCAAGGTCAGCCTGGATGTGCCGCTGGGCTGACGACATCCATGCGCTGAAGGCAAACCGCTGGCTTATCGTGGCGAGCGGGCTTGCCCCGCGCTGGGTGGCGAAGCCACCCCAATAGCTTCACCGCGTTCTGCCAGCTATACCGAAGTGGCTGGTTTTGGGGCTGCTGCGCAGCGGCAGGGGGACAAGCCCCCTCGCCACAAGGGGGGGCTAGCTGGCTTTGCGTGGCGAGCGGGCTTGCCCCGCGCTGGGTGGCGAAGCCGCCCCAATAGCTTCACCACGTTCTGCCAGCTATACCGAAGTGGCTGGTTTTGGGGCTGCTGCGCAGCCCAACGGGGGACAAGCCCCCTCGCCACAAGGGGGGCTAGCTGGCTTTGCGTGGCGAGCGGGCTTGCCCCGCGCTGGGTGGCGAAGCCGCCCCAATAGCTTCACCACGTTCTGCCAGCTATACCGAAGTGGCTGGTTTTGGGGCTGCTGCGCAGCCCAACGGGGGACAAGCCCCCTCGCCACAAGGGGGGCTAGCTGGCTTATCGTGGCGAGCGGGCTTGCCCCGCGCTGGGTGGCGAAGCCACCCCAATAGCGTCACCACGTTCTGTCAGATATACCGAGGTGGCTGGTTTTGGGGGCTGCTGCGCAGCCCAGCGGGGACAAGCCCCCTCGCCACAAGGGGGGCTAGCTGGCTTATCGTGGCGAGCGGGCTTGCCCCGCGCTGGGTGGCGAAGCCGCCCCAATAGCGTCACCACGTTCTGCCAGATACATCGAGGTGGCTGGTTTTGGGGCTGCTGCGCAGCCCAGCGGGGGACAAGCCCCCTTGCCACAAGGGGGGTCAGCTGGCTTTTCGTGGCGAGCGGGCTTGCCCCGCGCTGGGTGGCGAAGCCACCCCAATAGCTTCACCGCGTTCTGCCAGATACACCGAGGTGGCTGGTTTTGGGGCTGCTGCGCAGCCCAGCGGGGACAAGCCCCCTTGCCACAAGGGGGGCTAGCTGGCTTTTTCGTGGCGAGCGGGCTTGCCCCGCGCTGGGTGGCGAAGCCACCCCAATAGCTTCACCGCGTTCTGCCAGATACACCGAGGTGGCTGGTTTTGGGGCTGCTGCGCAGCCCAACGGGGGACAAGCCCCCTTGCCACAATGGGGGCCAGCTGGCTTATCGTGGCGAGCGGGCTTGCCCCGCGCTGGGTGGCGAAGCCGCCCCAATAGCTTCACCGCGTTCTGTCAGATATACCGAGGTGGCTGGTTTTGGGGCTGCTGCGCAGCCCTACGGGGGACAAGCCCCCTCGCCACAAGGGGGGCTAGCTGGCTTATCGTGGCGAGCGGGCTTGCCCCGCGCTGGGTGGCGAAGCCACCCCAATAGCTTCACCGCGTTCTGCCAGCTATACCGAGGTGGCTGGTTTTGGGGCTGCTCTACAGCCAAGCGGGGACAAGCCCCCTTGCCACAGATTCCCCCCCCTTGGCCCTTATTCAATCAACGGGCAATACGCCCCGAAACAAAGTGCCCCACATCATTGAACCCCGGCGTCGACGCATGCCCCGGCGTCACCAGCGAATCAATAAACGCCTCATCCTCAGCACTGATTTTCACCTCGAGCGCCCCGGTATAGGCGTCCCACTGCGCCTCGGTCCGCGGGCCGACAATCGCCGAACTGACCGCCTGGTTGTTCAGGACCCAGGCAATCGCAAACTCGACAATCCCCACGCTACGCCCCTGGGTGTATTGCTGGATCTGCTGGGCAATGCGCAGCGATTCCACGCGCCATTCGGTTTCCAGGATGCGTTTGTCCTGGCGGGCGGCGCGGCTGCCGGCTTCGGGGGTGATGTCCGGTGCGTACTTGCCACTGAGCACGCCACGGGCCAGCGGGCTGTAGGGCACCACGCCCAGGCCATAGGCCGCCGCTGCAGTGATCTGTTCCACCTCGGCCTGGCGGTTGACGATGTTGTACAACGGCTGGCTGATGATCGGCCGGTCCACTCCCAGGCGTTCGGCCACGCGTACCACTTCGGCGATGCGCCAGCCCCGGTAGTTGGACAGTCCCCAATAACGGATCTTGCCCTGGCGGATCAGATCGCCAATCGCCGAAATCGTGACCTCCAATGGGGTGGCGTGGTCTTCGCGGTGCAGGTAGTAGATGTCCAGGTAGTCAGTGTCGAGGCGGGTGAGGCTGGCCTCCAGTGCGTTGAAAATGCGCTTGCGGCTCAAACCACTGCGGTTGGGCAAGCCGTCCGGCGGGCCGAAGCCAACTTTGGAGGCCACGACCCAATCGTCGCGATGGCGGCCGATGGCCTCGCCGACAATTTCTTCCGAGCGCCCGCCGGTGTAGACGTCAGCGGTGTCGATCAAGTTGATGCCCTGGTCCCAGGCCTTGTCGATGATGCGCAGCGAGTCTTCGGTGTTGGTCTGTTCGCCAAACATCATGGTGCCCAGGGTCAGTGCGCTGACCTTGAGCCCGGACTGGCCCAGTGTGCGGTAAATCATGGTGAACTCCTCAAAAGCGCAGACAGTTGCTATGCAATACCAGAGAGCAAGGCTCTAGAACAAGCCCGACGTCGGTGGCTCGGTGTCCTTGAGCCGATAGGCGCCGACCACCGCGGCCTTCCAGTGCCGGGGATTATGGTTGGCCACGGTGCGCGCATTGCGCCAGTGCCGGTCAAGGTTATGGCTGCGTCCGGTAGTGGAAGCCCCGCCCACGTCAAACAGCAGTTCAGCGGCTTTGAGTGCCGACTCGGCGGTGATGTATTGCGCCTGGGCCACGTCAATGGCTGCGCGGGTCACCGACTGGTGATCCAGCCCCTTGGCCCACGCGGCGTCGATGCGGTCAGCGGCACGCAACACCACGGCTTCAGCGGCAAACGCGCGCGCCGAGATCTCACCCACGGAAAACGCCACATAGGGATCGTCCACCGAGCGGCTGGCGCTGCTGTGCTTGATCGGCCGCGCATGCTCCTTGGTAAAGGCCACCGCATCGTTCAAGGCATTGCGGGCGATGCCGGCCTGCACTGCGCCGAGGAACAGTTGCAGGAATGGGGTGATGATCGAACGCTGGCCTTCCTCCACCACCCGCGTGCGGATTTCCTCGCGGCGCACCAGTACGTTGTTCAGGCGCGTGGTGCCGCTGGCGGTCAGGCGCTGGCCCATGGCGTCGAAATCATCCACCAGTTCCAGGCCTTCGCGGTCGCGGGGCACGACGAACGAAACCGGTTCCTCGTTTTCATCCAGTGCCACTGCACTGACCCAATCGGCGTACAGCGCGCCAGTGCTGTAGTACTTGCTGCCATTGGCGCGAAAGTGTTCGCCCTCGGGCACAATCCGCGCGCTGACCTGGCCGTTGGCGCCACCGATTTCCCAGCCGGCGTTGCCGAACACCTCGCCTTGCAGGTAGTGGGCAAACCATAACTGGCGCTCGGCTTCGGACTTTTGCACCAGCAAGCTCTCGATAAAGGCAAAGCTGGGGCGCAAGGACTGGGCGATATTGGAATCCACCGCCGCCAGGTCGATCACGAACTGCACCACCTCGCGCACGCTGGACTCGCTGCCGCCGTAACGCTGGGGAATGCGCAGGGTCAACAGGCGTGCTGCGGCCAGTTGGCGGATCTGCTCATGGGGCAGTTGCCGGGTGCGCTCGCGTTCGGCGGCGCCCTCGGCGATCTGTGGCAATAACACAGCGGCACGTTGCAACAGCTCTGGCACGGACAAAAAGCTCATGACAATCCTTATATGGCAATGGCATAGGTAATGAAGTGGTGTTCGGGCACCGGGGCAGGCCGGTCGATCTGCGGGATGGCATCGAGCAGGGCGCGGGTGTACGCATGTTGGGGGTGGTCAAATACGTCGCGTACCGTGCCGCTTTCCACCACTTCGCCGTCCTTCATCACCAGCACCCGTTCGCTGACCTGGTTGATCACGCCCAGGTCGTGGGAGATGAACAGGCAGGCCAGTTTCAGGCGTGACTTGAGGTCGGCCAGCAGCGCGAGGACCTGCGCCTGCACCGACACATCCAGGGCCGACACCGGCTCGTCGCACACCAGCACCTGGGGGTTGGGCGCCAGCGCCCGGGCAATGGCGATACGTTGCCGCTGGCCGCCGGAAAGCTCCAGGGGGCGGCGCTCGAGCACGCTGGGATCCAGGCGCACCAACGCCAGCAGCTCCAGGGTGCGTGCCGGCCATTCCCGGCGTGGCAGGCCCGCCACTTGCAGCGCCTCGTTAAGCACCCGGGCCACGGTGTAGCGCGGGTCAAACGAGCTTTGCGGGTCCTGGAACACCACCTGGATGCGCTGGCGCAGTTGGCGGCGTTGTTGATCGTTGAGTGCGCTCCAAGGCCGCCCGTTGAGCCACACATCGCCGGCGTCCGGGCGTTCCAGCCCCAGCAGCATGCGGGTGAGGGTGGTCTTGCCACTGCCGGACTCGCCGACAATCCCCAGGGTTTCCCCGGCCCGCAGGCTGAAGCTGGCGTTGTGCACCGCGACATGGGGCTGGGCGTCGGGGCCGATAAAGGTTTTTTGCAGGTTGCGCGCCTCGATCAACGGCAGGTCGAAACGCTCGACACTGGCCACCTTCGGCGCCGCCCGGGTCGGTCGCTGGAAATGCACGGCGCGCCCGGCCCGCAGCAGCGATTGGGTGTAAGGGTGCTGCGGATCATGCAGGATCGCCTCCACCGGGCCCTGCTCGACAATCACCCCGTGATGCATCACCGCCACCCGGTCCGCCAGGCGCGACACCACCGCCAGGTCATGGCTGACCACCAGCATCGCCATGGCCTGGGAACGCAGGGATTCCAGCAGGGCCAGGACCTGTGCCTGTACCGTGGCGTCCAGCGCCGTGGTCGGCTCATCGGCAATCAACAGCCGTGGGCCTGCGGCAATCGCCGAGGCAATCAGGGCCCGCTGGCGCAGCCCGCCCGACAATTGATGGGGGTACTGCAAGGCGCGCAACTCCGGTTGCGGCACGCCGACCGCGCGCAACAGTTCGATGACCCGTGCCTGGCGCGCATCGCGATCCAGTTGCGTGTGCAAGCGCAACGGTTCGGCAATTTCCTTGCCCACCGGGCGCAGCGGGTCGAGGGAGCCGAGGGCGTCTTGCATCACAAAGCCGATCTGCGCACCGCGCAGGGTCTGCCAGGCACGGTCGTCCAACTGGCGCAGGTCGATGCCGGCAAACGCCAGGCGTTCGGCCTGTACCTTTGATCCGGCGCCGCTCAGGCCGCTGAGGGTGCGTGAGGTGACGGTTTTGCCCGAGCCAGACTCGCCCACCAGCGCCAGGCATTCGCCGGCGGCCAGGCTGAACGATATGCCGTTGATAATCGGTGTGTGGCCAAACTGCACCCGCAGGTCTTGCACATCCACTAACGTACTCATCGGGATTTACCCTCGCTACGCGCCAGCCAGTCTCGGCCAATGGCGGTGATCGACACCACGGTCAGGATGATTGCCACGCTCGGCCAGGCCACTAGCCACCAGGCATTGGCCAAGTAATTGCGGCCCATGGCGAGCATCGAACCCCATTCCGGCGCGGGCGGCGAGGCGCCAAAGCCTAAGAAACTCAAAGCCGCGCCGGTGATGATGTTGTGGCCGATGCCAATGGTGGCGAGGATCAGGATCGGCTTGATTGCATTGGGCAGTACATGCCGCAACACCACGGCGGCACGATGCCGGCCGAGGGTGGTGGCGGCTTCGACGTAGGGCGCATCGCGCACCACCAGGGTCTGCGCACGCACCATCCGCGCAAAACGCGGGATGCTCGCCACGCCCACCGCGATCAGCGTGATCCACAGGCCCTGGCCCCAGAATGTGATGATCACCAGGGCCAACAGCAGGTCGGGAAACGCCAGCAATACATCGATCAAGCGCATGATCGCGCCATCCAGCAGGCGCGGGCCGAGTCCCGCCGCCAAACCGAGGATGATCCCGGCGCCGAGGCCAATGGCCGTGGACACCAGGCCCATCAACAGTGAAGGGCGTACTCCGTGGATCAAGCGGGCGAGTACATCGCGACCGTTTTCATCGGTGCCCAGCCAGTGGCTGCTGCTGGGTGGCAGGTAGGCGTTGCGGGCAGCGGCGGCCAGTGGGTCGGTGCCGGTCAGCCAATGGGGCACGAGCGCCGCGATCAACAAGCCGATCACAAACAGCCAGGCCAGTGACAAACCGGGGCGAAAAGCGCTCGGCAACGCTAGGGTCAAGCGCCAGGGCAGGGTAGAGGTGCTCATGCCAGGCTCCTCGCATACTGACTCTGCGGGTACGGCAACCCCAAGTGCTCACGCAACGTACTGGCGCTGTACTCATGGCGGAACACCCCGCGCTTGCGCAGCAGCGGCACTACCTCATCGACAAACACCTCGCCCCCCGAGGGAAACATGTCCGGCATGATGTTGAAGCCATCGGCCGCGCCCGCGAGAAACCAATGTTCGAGGGTGTCGGCCACCTGTTCCGGGGTGCCCACCAGCAGCCGATGGCCGACCAGAATGCGCCGGGACAGCTCGCGCACCGTCAGGCCTTCGCGGCGGGCCAGGTTGAGCTGGGCTTCGAGAAACCCTTGGGAGCCTTTTTCATAGGTGCCGACCTCACCGATCCGCGCCCATGGCAGCGGCGCATCCAGTTCCAGCTCTTGAGCCGGGATGCCGATCCGTGCGGCCACTTGCTGAATCAGGCCATGTTCGCCGTGGTAGGCATTGAGTTGATCAAAGCGCGCATGGGCTTCGGCCTCGCTGCTGCCGATCACCGTGGACAGGCCCGGCATGATTTTCAGGTGCTCGGGGTTACGTCCCCATTGCTCAGCGCGCTGCTTCATGTCGCGGTAGAAGTGCAGGCCATCTTCCAGGCTGGTCTGGGTGGTGAAAATTGCATCGGCATAGCGCGAGCCCAGGGCCTTGCCGCCTTCCGACGAGCCTGCCTGCACCAGCACCGGACGGCCCTGGGGTGAGCGGGGCAGGTTCAGCGGGCCCTTGATGGAGAAGTGCTGGCCGACAAAGTCCTGGGTGTGGATCTTGCCGGGGTGCGCATAGCGCCCGGTACCGGCATCGCCGATGATCGCGTCGTCCTCCCAGCTGTCCCAGAGCTTGCACGCGATGTCGATAAATTCCTCGGCGCGACCATAGCGCTGCGCGTGCTGCAGCTGGTTGGCCAGGCCGAAATTCTGCGCGGCGGCGTCAGTGGCGTTGGTCACCACATTCCAGGCCGCGCGGCCCCCGCTGATATGGTCCAGGGAAGCAAAGCGGCGGGCCAGGTTGTAGGGATCGTTATAGGTGCTGGAGGCGGTGGCGATCACGCCGATATGCTGCGTGGCCAGGGCCACGGCGGTCAGCAGGATGGTCGGTTCCAGGCGGCCCACCGGTTGCGTGGCCACGTCGCCCACCAGCGCCGGGCCGTCGGCCAGGAAGATCGCATCCAGGCAGCCACGCTCGCAAATACGCGCGATATTGCGGTAGTACTCCACATCCAGGTAGGCATCGGCCGGCACTTCGCCGACGCGCCAGGCCGCCGCGTGCGCGCCGAAACCGAGGATGTTCATGCCAATGCTCATGTGCTTTTTCATGCAAGTTCCTGGGGTTAGACGGCGCTGGCTTCATCGCGCGCGCTGGCATGCTCGGGGTGGTCGGCCACGGCCTGTTCCTGGGCGGCGCGCCAGGCGGCAGCGGGGCTGACGTCGTTGAGGTAGAAATCGCCCAGGGCCCGTTCGCGGTAGATCGCCGGGTTGTGCGAGGCCAGGGTGCGGGCATTGCGCCAATGCCGGTCGAGGCGCCGCACTTGGCTGGTGGCCGAGGCGCCGCCGACTTCGAACAGCAGGCTGGTGGCTTCCAGCACCAGCGGCAGGATCACTTGTTGTGCCTGGTAGGTGCGCACATCGGCGTCGACGTAGTGCGCTTCGCTGATGGAACCGTCGAGCACGGCCTCATGGGTGGTTTGCAGCACCTGCGCGGTAGCCTGTACCAGGCTGTCGGCGGCATAGGACAGGCTCGACAGCTTGCCGATCACCCGTTGCACCAGCGGGTCCAGGCGCGGGCTGGATTGCCCGGGAATGCCAAAGGCGCGGGTGCGGCCCTGGACAAACTCCACGGCATCACGCAACGCGGCCCGAGCGATCCCGGCCAGGGTCGCCAGGTGGAACAACTGGTAGAACGCCGAGATATACGACTCGGCGCGCAACTCGCCGGGCTTGAAGCGCCGCAATACCTGATGCTCGGGCACCACCACTTGCTCGAAGCGCGTGGTGCCGCTGCCGCTCAGGCGCTGGCCAAAACCGTCCCAGTCATCCACGCGGGTCACGCCGGGCGCATCGGTGGGCACCACCACGCTGATAAAGTCGGCACCGTCGGCGGCGGCCACGGCGATCCAGTCGGCATACAGGGTGCCGGTGCAGTAATACTTCTGGCCGTCCAGTTGCCAGCCTTGCGCGGTGGGTTTGAGCGTCACCGAGTTGGTGGTGGTGTCACTGCGCTCGGCCATGGCTGCGCCCCACAACTGCCCGGCGACGACCTTGGGAAACCAGTACGCCTGGGAATCGCGGTCCTGGCTCACCAGCCGGCCTTCGACGAAGCCGAAATGCGCGCGCACGATCTGCGGCAGGTTCGAGTCGGCGCTGCCCAACTCGGTCAACAAGGCGAACAACTCGGGCAGGCTGGCGCCCAGACCGCCCTGGCTACGGGGTACGCGCAAGGCACCGAAGCCGGCGTCTTTCAACCAGCCGACGGCGTCGAAGGCCAGGGTACGCTCCTGCTCACGTTGCACCGCGCCCTGGGCAATGCGCTGGAAAACCGGGGCGAAGCGTTCGTGCAGTTGGGTGTCGCTCATATTCTGTTCCTTACTTGAATACAGTATTTGAAGCTGTCGGTGATCCACTGTGGGAGCGGGCTTGCTCGCGAAGGGGGCGTATCAGTCAAATATTTATCAACTGACCCTCCGCCTTCGCGAGCAAGCCCGCTCCCACACAAGCTAGCCCCCCACAAGCCGGTGTTCATCGCGGTTTAACCCGTGGGTCAATCAACCCGTTGAGCACATCCACCAACAGGTTCACCACCACATAAACCAGCGCCGCCAACAACGTGATTCCCAGCACCACCGGCGCATCCTTGGCCACGGCGGCATCGAGCATCATTCGCCCGATCCCCTGGCGGGCGAACAGCATTTCGGTGACCACCGCTCCCCCCAGCAGGCTGGCGAAGATGAACCCGGACAGGGTCACCAGCGGCACCAGGGCGTGGCGCAGTGCATGGCGCAGGCGCACGGCGGTCTGCGACAGGCCGCGGGCACGGGCCATGGCGATAAAGGGTTGTTCGAGGATGTCTTCCAGTTCCTGGCGCAGCACCTGGCTGAGCATCCCGGCAATCGGTAGCGCCAGGGCGATGGTCGGCAGGATCAGGGTTTGCCAGCCGTTGGAGCCTGCCGGCGGCAACACCGGCCACTGGAACGAAAACACCAGCAACAGCAAAATCCCCAGCACGAACGACGGCGATGACGACAGCACCAACTCGCTGGCCGACGCCACGCGGCGCACCCAGGGGTTGCGCTTGGCGGTGAGCACCGCGCTGGCCAGCGCCAGGCCAATGGCCAACAGCGCCGCGCTCAGGGCCAGTTGCAGCGTGGCGCCGATCTGCTTGCCGATGGCCTCGGTGACGGGAATGCGCAGGCGGTACGACTCGCCAAAATCACCCTGGGCGACCCGCCCCACGTAGCGCCCGTATTGCACCCACAATGGTTGGTCAAAGCCGTACTCCTCGCGGACCTGGGCCAATTGCTGAGGTGTCGGAATGGCATCCGGCCCGCCGAGAATTGCCAGCACCGGGTCGCCGGCACTGAAATGAATGGCGACGAAGGTCAGGGTGGCCGCGCCCCACAGCACGCCCACGCTGGCCAGTAGTCGAGCGGCAAGCCGTTTCATGGTGCCTCCTGGTCCAGCCACACGCTGGTAAAGAATGGGGTGTTGTGCACGGTGTCGAAGATCAGCCCCTTGACCGCCCTGCGATAGGCAATCAGCACCTGGCTTTCGAAGTCCGGCACCGCCGGCACCACTTCGGTCAGGCGTTGTTGCGCGGCGCTGTACAGGGCCTGCAGTTCTCGCGGGTCATGGGAACGGCGGGCGGCGCTGAGCAGTTGATCCAGGCGCGGGTCGCTGAGGTTGCTGAGGTTGTTGCCGCTTTTGGTGGGCGAGGCGCGCGAGTCGCTGTGGTACAGGATGTACAGGCCGTCGGGCGTGTTGGTGTGCCAATAGCCGCCGCCGATAGCGTCGTAATTGCCGGCTGTGCGGCGGTCGGTCAGTTGGGCCAGGGGCATCATTTGAATGGTCAGTTGCATGCCGACTTTCTTCACGTCCGCCTGCACGGCAACCGCGACGTTGCTGGGGAATGACGGGCTCTCGAAGCCCAGCAGTTGCGCCGACAGGCGCCGGCCATTCTTGACCCGATAGCCCTGGGCATCGCGCTCGGTCCAGCCGGCTTCGTCCAGTTGCCGGTTGGCGGCGTCGACGTCGTATTTCAATACATCGCGGTAGGCCGGATCGTAGAACGGCGTGTTCACCGCCAGGTAATCGCTCTTGGGCAGGAACTCACCGAACCCGGCGATCCAGGCCAGGCCGTCACGGTCGATGGCCTGGGCGACGGCTTTGCGCACCCGAACATCGTCGAACGGCAAGCGCAGGGTGTTGAACGTGAGGCTGCGGTAAGGGCTGGCCATGCGAATCCGGTTGCGTACCACCAGGTTCTGCGAGGCGCGCATCGCCGCCGTATTCTGCGCTGGGGCATCCAGGGTGAAGTCCGAACGCTTGGACTGCAGGGTGCTGTAGCGGGTCATGGCCTCGGGGACGATGCTCAGCTCGATACGGTCCAGGTAAGCCGGGCCGATGTGCCGGGTAACCGGTGGTGCCCAGTGGTAGTCGGCGCGCCTGGTAAAGGTCGCCCCTTGTTCGCGGGTATAACTTTGCAGCACGAACGGCCCGGAACCGATGGGGTGCTCGGCGATACTTTTGGGCGCTTCACGGATCTGTTTGGGCGAGACCATGCTCAGCCAGGACTGGGCCAACACATACAGGAACGGCGAGTAGGGTTCGCGCAGGCGGGCCTCGAAGGTGTAGTCGTCAATGATCCGCCCATCGATATAGGGCGCGATGTACGCAGCCGCCAGCGGTGATTTGGTGGCCGGGTCGCGCATATGCTCCAGGTTGACCCGCAACGCCTCGGCATTGAATTTTTCGCCATCGCTGAAGGTCACGTCGTCACGCAGGTGGAAGGTGTAGGTCTTGCCGTCTTCGGAAACGTCCCAGGACTTGGCCAGCCAGGGTGAAATTTTGCCGTTCTCATCCTGGTACAGCAGGCAGTCGTAGACGATGCGCGCCAGCCATTGCACGTTGCCGTGGTAGCTGGAATGCACATCGAAGGTGCCGGTATCCAACGCCGCCGACACGCGCAAGGTACCGCCCGGCGTGCCCTGGCGGGTTTCGTGGTAGTCGCTGGGGTCATAGCTGAGCAGGCCCTGGGCATCCAGGTGCCCGTCCACTCGTTGCACTGAACTGGGCGGTGGGGCGTCCGGCGAGCAGGCGCTCACCAGCAGCAACCCCAGGAGCAGGCCGAACCTGCTCCAGTGATTGATCGACATCGTGAAGGCTCCCACCTTAGAAGTTGAACGCCACACCGGTGAAGGCGCCAAAACCATCCCCTGGATACAGCGCGGCAACGTCCTTGCCCTGGGCGTCGTAGATCGGCTGGATGGCGGTGACGTAGTTCTGGTCGGTGAGGTTTTTCACGTCCAGGTACACCTGCCATTTCTTGCTCGGGGCTTCATACCCCAGCTTGGCGCCGAAGATCGTGTAGGAGGGCGCATACAGGGTGTTGGCGTAGTCCACGGCAGTACTCGATACCGAGCGCACATTGACCCCGGCATAGAACCCGTCGGGATGGCGGTATTGCAGTTCGGCCTGGTACACGTGCTTGGGCAGGCCCGGCAGTTCGTTGGAGCCAAAGCGTGCGTCGTTGCGGTAGTAGAAGTCGTTGAGGGTGTAGGCCTGGCGCAGGCTGACTGTTTCGCCACGCTCGCTCTGCCACAACTCGGTATCCAGGCCGGCTTCGATGCCCTGGTGGATGGTCGGGCTGGCGTTGGACGTCGAGTTGACCGCCGCCGTAGTCCGGGTGGCCGGAATCACTTCGACGGTGAGCAATTCATCCTTGATCCATGAGCGGTACACCGCCAGGCTGCCGTCGAAAATCCCGGCCTTGCCGCGCACGCCAAATTCAACGGTATTGGCCTTCTGCTCGGTGAGGGTCTTGGCGTAGTTGCTGGCTACCCCAGAGCCGGACGACGACCAACTGCTGGGCGGGTCGATGGAGCGGCTGACGTTGCCGAACACCTGGAAGTCCGGGGTGATTTCATAGCGCAAGCCCAGGCGCGGCGCGACGTTCCAGCTGTCGTATTTGTAGTGGGCTGGGTAGGGCGACGTATTGGCGCGGTCCGAGTAGCGCACCTCGATATCGCGCTTGATCTGGCTCAACGACAGGCCGGTGGACAACCACAGGCGGTCGGTCAGTTGCAGGTCATTGCCGGCGGCAAACACGCGGTCGAACGAGCCGGTGTAGCGTGACTGTTTTTGCAGGGCGCCGTAGGTGCTGGAGGCCGGGTTGCCGTTGTAGGTCTTGACCCCGGCTTGCAGGTGCTGGGTGCTGGTCAGGCTCAGGGAGGTGTTGCTGGTGTGCCCCTGGATCTGGTCGCTGCGGTTATAGGTCAGCGACAGGTTCAAGTCGCGCCAGTCCCAGTAGTTGGGGTTGACCGTGCTCTTGCGGTACAGCACCTGCGGATAGTTGTGATAGACCAGGCCAAAATCCAGGGTCGCGTCATCGTCGAAGGTGTAGGTGGTCTTGCTGCCAACCCAGGTCGAGCCACGCTTGGTCGAGTCATCGCGGCTGGCCAGGGCCACCGGGTTGGTCTGCGAAGAGTCGTGCTTGAGTTGGGCCTTGGTCAGGGTGCCGGAGCTTTCGTGGTATTCCTCACGGTAGCGCACGAATAGGCGGGTTTGCAGCTTGGGGTTGAAACGGTAGCCGAAGTTGGTGACCACGCCCTTGGCCTTGGTGAAGGTCCAGTCCTGATAACCGTCGCGTTCGGAGTTGCTCAGGCTGATGTAGTAGTCAGCGTTGTCCACCGCGCCGCCAGTGCTCAGTTGCTGCTTGCGCCAGCCAAAGCTGCCGGCCTCGAAGCGCGCGTGATTGCCCGGTGCAGTCAGGCCAGAGTGGGTCACCATATTGATTGCGCCACCCAATGACAGCGCGCCGTACTGGAAGGCATTGGCCCCGCGCAGTACTTCGGTGTAGTCCAGGCCCTGGGTTTCCAAAAGCTCATAAGGCGTGCCGCCGGAGCCGGTCAGGGCCAGGCCGTCGAACAGGAACTTGGTGCCTTCGCGAAAATACCCCGGCGAGGTGTTGGCCCCGGAGCCGCGAATGGAAATCTTGATTGCATCGTTGCCGCCCGCCGACTGCGCGTACACGCCGGGCTGATAGGCGAGGGTGTCCTCCAGCGTCGCCGAGCGGCCGCGTTCGACATCGGCAGCCTTGACCAGGCTGACGCCGCCGGCCACCTCGTCGAGCTTGAGCTGGGCTTCTTCGCTGGCGGTGACCTTGCTCGCCTGGACCGTTACGGTCTCAAGGCGCGACTCCTCGGCGTGGGCCCATTGCGAGGCGAGGATCAAGGTCAGGGTGCTGACGGTTTTAAACGAGCTGGAGGAGAGTTGAGGCAGAGGCCTTGAGATCAGCTTCAATTGGGCATTCCCTGTGATTGGCTACGAGTGGAGGCGAGTTTCTATTCGTATAGTCAATCTCTGGCAGGGATAGAGCAGAAAGCATGCCAAGCGCCAAAGCGGGTTTTTGTGGGGTATTTGGTTTTAATCAGCGTGTTGCTTATGCCAAAAAACGACACCTGTGTTGAACTGCTGTTCGATTTTGAACAGTGCTGGAGAGCCCGTACTAGAGCGGTTTTGGTTATGAGGTTAGATCATTCGCCGAGCAACTCGGCACAGCGCGCCTGTAGAAAGCGATGCAGGACCTTGACCCGCTCCGACACTTGCAAGCGATGGGGGCACATCAGGTTGAAGGGTGTGGGTTCGCCTTGCCATTGGCTGAACAACGGCACCAGGCGCCCGGCCTGGATATCGCCGGCCACATCCAGATTGGCCTTGTAGGCGATGCCGTGGCCGGCCAGGGCCCAGCGCCTGACGATTTCCCCGTCATCGCTCAGGTAATCGCCGCCCACCTCGACCTCTTCGAGCAAGGTGCCCTGGCGAAAGTACCAGGTGCTATTGGCTCGGCCCTGGCGCATGTAGCGCAGCGTGCTGTGCTGCGCCAGTTCCGCCGGTACCTGGGGTGTGCCGTGGCGCGCCAGGTATGCAGGGCTGGCGCAGGCGATACGCCGGTGATGGGCGACTACCGGCAGCGCCACCAGGCTCGAATCCCGTGGCACGCCGAAGCGCAGGGCAATGTCCACGGTTTCGCGGAACAGGTCGGCGTTGCTGTCGTTGAGCAACAACTGCAGGCGGATATTGGGGTGTTCGCGCTTGAACAGATCCAGCCAGCCCAGCAGCACGTTGCGCCCGAAATCCGAGGGCGCGGACAGTTGCAGCAAGCCGCTGAGGCTCTGGCCGTGTTGCTTGATCGCCTGTTCGCCTTCCGCCAGGGCTTCCAGGGCCACCCGTACGCTGTCCAGGTAGCGCCGGCCTTCTTCGGTGAGGCGCATGCTGCGCGTGGAGCGGGCCAGCAGGCGCATGCCCAGGCGGGTTTCCAGGCGCTTGAGGGCGATACTCGCTGCGGCCGGGGTCAGGCTCAGGCTGCGGGCGGCCGCTGAAAGGCTGCCACTGTCGGCGGTACGCACAAACACTTCCAAGTCGAGGATTGAGCTCATTAGTAAAAATCCTTTAAAGATCCTGTCGTTTTACCGGGATTTTTCCGTGATTGCCAAGCTGGGAAGATGAACGCTCATTTTTTCAGCATGAGGCACTTCCCATGACATCTCCCCTCAAGGGCAAAACTGTGGTGGTTATTGGCGGCAGCAGCGGCATCGGTGCGGCGGTGGCCCGGCAAGCGGTAGCACGCGGCGCGCAGGTGGTACTGGCCGGGCGGCGCTTGGCGTCGACGGTCGACAACGGCGTGCGCAGCGAACCGGTAGACGTCACCGACAGCAGCTCCCTGCAACGCCTGTTTGACAGCGTGGGGCGCTTCGATCACCTGGTCTTCACCTCGGGCCCGGCGGTACAGGCCAAGCCCCTGCAGGACAGCGATCTGCAACTGGCCCAGGACAACTTCAATGTAAAACTCTGGGGTGCCTTGCGCGCTATTCAACAGGCCCTGCCATTTCTTGATGAGCGTGGCAGCGTCGTCCTGACCTCGGGGGCAATTGGGGGCGCAAGCTGGCGCCGGGGCAATTTATCAAGGTCGGGATCAATGCCGCGACCGAAGCGTTGGGCAAGCAATTGGCCAAGGAGCTGGCGCCACGGCGCGTCAATGTGGTCAGTCCGGGGGTGATCGATACGCCGGCCTATGCAGGTTTGTCCGAGGAGCAGCGCCAGGGGATGTTCACCAAGGTGGGCGGCGTGTTGCCGGTGGGGGCGTGTGGGGGCAGGCGGATGAGGTGGCGGCGGGTTACTTGATGGCCATGGAGAATGGCTTTATCACCGGCAGCGTGATCGATATCGACGGCGGCGGTTTGCTGTAGACACCGAACTCAATCTGGAGGCGGGCTTGTGTGGGAGCGGGCTTGCTCGCGAAGGCGTTGGATCAGTCAACCTATGTATTGACTGAAACGCCGCCTTCGCGAGCAAGCCCGCTCCCACAAAAAAGCGGCTCCTACATTTTTTTTGAGCGCGTCAGGCCTTGAGGGTACGGGTCATGCGCAATGCCAGCACGCTACCGGCGACAATCACCGCTGCCAGCAAGTACAACGCCAGGTCGGTCGACCCGGTAGCATCCTTTACAAAACCCACCACATACGGGCTCAAGAAGCCCGCCATCTGGCCCATGGAGTTGATCAACGCCAGGCCTCCCGCTGCCGCGCCGGCGCTGAGCATGGCAGTGGGCACCGGCCAGAACATCGGCAGGCCGGTGAGGGCGCCCATGGTGGCGATGGTCAGGCCGAGGATGGCGATGGCCGGTGTGGTGGCGAAGTTCACCGCGATGATCAGGCCGACAGCGCCCATCAGCATCGGCACCACCAAGTGCCAACGCCGCTCCTTGCGCAGGTCGGCAGAGCGACCGACCAGCAGCATGAACACCGCCGCCAGCAGATAGGGAATCGCACTGAGCCAGCCGATCATCAGGTTATCGCTAAAGCCCATGTTCTTGATGATCGACGGCAGCCAGAAATTGATGGCGTATACGCCGCTCTGGATGCAGAAGTAGATCAGGCCGAACGCCCAGATCGCCGGGTTCTTGAACACTTCCAGCAGCGAATCAGTGGTGGTCTTGGGCTTGTTGGCCAGGTCGGTGGCCTGGTCGGCCTCGAGCACCGCGCGCTCATGGGCGGTCAGCCATTTGGCGTTGGCAAAGCTGTCGCTGAGCAGGAAGTAGGCGAGGGCACCGAGGATGACCGTTGGCACACCCTGCAGCAGGAACATCCACTGCCAGCCCGCCAGGCCACCCTGGCCTGCGGCGAAGTGATTGAGGATCCAGCCGGAGAACGGGCTGCCGAGCAGGCCCGACACCGGGATTGCCGACATGAACAGCGCCATGATCCGCCCACGGCGGAAGGTCGGGAACCACTGCGAGAGGTACAGCACCACCCCCGGGAAGAAGCCCGCTTCGGCGGCACCGGTAAACAGGCGCAAGGTGTAGAAGTGCGTCGGTGTGGTGACAAACAACAGGCAGGTGGACAGGGTGCCCCAGGTGATCATCATCAGCGCAATCCAGCGCCGTGGCCCGAACTTGGTCAGTGCCAGGTTGCTGGGTACGCCGCACAGCACGTAGCCGATAAAGAAAATCCCGGCACCGAGGCCGTACACGGTCTCGCTGAACTTCAAGGCGTCGAGCATCTGCAGCTTGGCAAAGCCGACGTTGACGCGGTCCAGGTAGTTGAACAGGTAGCAGATGAAAATGAAGGGGATCAGGCGCAGGGTGATGCGCTTGTAGACGGCGTTTTTGTCGTCATCGTTGGCCAGGGTAGCGGCGGCGCTCTGTGACATGGCGTTCTCTCTTTATTATGATTTTTCGCGATGCGCGGGTAACGTTGATCGCCCCAAGAGTCTCGGTCACGGGACGGTGCCGTGTCTTTGTGCCCCCGCACAGCGATCGATTCATTGCGCTGTGCCTTTGAACAATCGCTTAATGCAGCGCTTTCAAGGAATTTAGCCCCATGTTCGAACTCGATCATGACCTGGCGCAGGATATCGTCAATCGCACGATGGCCATTTTGCCCTATAACGTCAACGTCATGGACAGCCAGGGCCTGATCCTCGGCAGCGGCGAGCCGGAGCGGATCAATACCCGCCATGAAGGCGCGCAATTGGTGCTGGCCAACGGTCGCGTGGTGGAAATCGACAGCCAGACCGCCAAGCACCTCAAGGGCGTGGCGCCGGGGATCAACCTGCCGTTGCTGCATGACCAGCGCCTGATCGGCGTGCTGGGCATCAGTGGCGAACCGCAGCTGCTGCGCACCTATGCCGAACTGGTGCGCATGACCGCCGAGATGCTGGTCAGCCAACGCCATCAACAGGCCGAACAGCAGTGGCGGCGCCAACGCTGTGATGATCTGCTGGCGTTGCTGCTGGCCGACAGCGGCGAATCGCCGCGCCTGGTGGATGAGGCCCAGCAACTGGGGCTCAAACCGCGGTTGCCGCGCACCCCCTATTTGTTTGAACTGGGCCCGGGCCAGAGCGCCGAAGCCCTGGCGGCCTGGCTGGCCTCCCGTTACCCCGATAGCTGGTGCGTCAGCTCCGCACAGTTTTCGTTGCTGTGGTGCCGCCCGGCGTCGGTGCCGTTAGACAACCCGCGCCTGCTGGAAAAAACTTGAGGCCTCGGGCTGGAACATCCTGCGGGTGGCCGTGGGTGGCCAGGCCGACGGGTTGGCCGGGTTGCGCCGCTGCTATCGGCGCGTAGCGGACTTGCTCGCCTATGGCCGCGACGTGCTGCCCCAGTCGCGCCTGCTGACCCTCAATCGCTACCGGTTGCCGGTAATGCTCTGGCGCCATCGCAACGACGACGCTCTCGACGAATTGCTCAACCCGTTGCGCAAGGTCCTGGCCAAGGACAGCAATGGCCAGTTGCAGGCCACGCTGCGCAGCTGGTGCGAGCACGACGGACAAAGCCAGGCCTGCGCCGATGCCTTGGGCATCCACCGCAACAGCCTGCGTTACCGCATGGAGCGCATTGCCGAATTGAGTGGTGTCGACCCCTTGACCCTCGACGGCATGCTTGCGCTGTACCTGGGTGTGCAACTGCTGCCCCAAAGCCCGCACCTCTGATCCATAGCTATGGTTGTGGTTGTGGCAAGCCCGCTCGCCACAGACAAGCCATTTTGTCCAAATGAACAACAAACCCCAGCCACGCTTGTGCATCGGACAGGCGTCATTGCCGGTGCCAACTGGCAGCATGGGCGTCATAAAAACCGGAGAAAGCCCATGAAAGTCATCATCGCCCCCGACTCGTTCAAGGACAGCCTGAGTGCCGAAGGCGTGGCCCAGGCCATTGCCCAAGGGGTGGCCGAGGTCTGGCCCGATGCCGAACTGATCAAGTGCCCGATGGCGGACGGTGGTGAGGGCACGGTGGAGTCGGTACTCGCTGCCTGCCATGGCCAATTGCGCAGTTGCACCGTGCAAGGCCCGTTGGGTGGGAGCGTGGAGGCACGCTGGGGCTGGTTGGCCGAGAGCGCCACGGCAATCATCGAAATGGCCGAAGCCAGCGGCTTGCAACTGGTCCCGCCGGGGCAGCGCGATGCCTGTTCCAGCAGCACTTTCGGCACCGGTGAACTGATCCGCGCCGCCCTGGATGCCGGGGCGGCGCGGATCATCCTGGCGATTGGCGGCAGTGCTACCAATGACGGCGGCGCCGGTGCCATGCAGGCCTTGGGCGTGCAGTTGCTGGACGCCCAGGGCACAAGCCTGGTGCGTGGCGGCTTGGCGCTGGCGCAGTTGGCACGGATCAATCTTGAACATTTGGACCCACGCCTGGCCCAGGTGAGTTTCGACATCGCCGCCGACGTCAACAATCCCCTATGCGGCCCCCACGGCGCGTCAGCGATTTTCGGCCCGCAAAAAGGCGCCACTGCACACCACGTCGAGCAACTGGACCAGGCCCTGGGACACTTCGCCGACCACTGCGCAGAGGTGTTGCCCCGGGACGTGCGCGACGAACCGGGCAGCGGCGCCGCGGGAGGCCTGGGCTTTGCTGCCAAAGCCTTCCTCGGTGCGCAGTTTCGCGCGGGTGTGGACGTGGTCGCCGAATTGGTGGGGCTGGAAGATGCGGTACGCGGCGCCGACCTGGTAATCACCGGCGAAGGTCGTTTCGACGCCCAGACCCTGCGCGGCAAAACCCCGTTTGGCGTGGCGCGGGTGGCCAAGCAGCACGGCGTTCCGGTGATTGTGATCGCCGGGACGCTGGGCGAGGGCTACGAACAGATGTACGCACATGGCGTCGACGCTGCGTTCGCCTTGCCAGGTGGGCCGATGAGCCTGGAGCAGGCCTGCCGCGAAGCGCCGAGGCTGTTGCGTGAACGGGCGGCGGATATTGCGCGGGTGTGGCGGCTGGGCGCGCAACGCAGTCGTGGATGACAGCGCTTGTTATCGCCGCCTACACTGATCGGCCACTTGTCTTTCAAAGGATGAAACACAATGCCTACACCTGACTCCAAGATCGTGATCCAGCGCTTTGCCGAAAGCCATCTCGAAGGCATGCTCGCGCTCTACAACGACCCGGCCGTGTGCCGTCAGGTGCTGCAGATGCCTTTCCAGTCACTGGAGGTCTGGCGCAAGCGCCTGGCCGATACCAATGAGCGACTGTTCAGGCTGGTGGCGGTGCAGGCGGGGGAGGTGATTGGCAATTGCACCCTGGAGCAGTATGGGCGCAGTCGCCAAAGCCATGTCGGCAGCATCGGCATGGGGGGTGGCGGTGGCCTGGCAGGGCAAGGGCGTGGGCACCCAGCTGTTGGGCGCGGCGCTGGAGGTGGCTGACAACTGGATGAACCTGCACCGGGTGGAGCTGACGGTGTATGTCGACAATGAGCCGGCCCAGGCGCTGTACCGCAAATTCGGTTTCGAGACCGAAGGCCGGTTGCGCGATTACGCCGTGCGTGACGGCGTATTGGTCGATGCCCTGAGCATGGCCCGCTTGCGTCAGACCGCCTGATCCTCCAGGGCAAACGCCACCGCAGCCTGCGCATGCAGCTCGGTGGTGTCGAGCAAGGGCAGGTCGCTGTGCTCGGGCTTGATCAACAGGCCAATCTCGGTACACCCCAGGATAATTGCCTGGGCGCCACGGGCGGCGAGGTTCGCGATGGCCTGTTGGTAGACTTGGCGTGACGCTTCGCTGATCACCCCCACGCACAACTCTTCATAAATGATCCGGTGCACGGCGCTGCGCTCTTGTGCGTCGGGCACCAGCACGGTCAGGCCCTGAGCGGCCAGGCGTGCCTTGAGAAAATCCTGTTCCATGGTAAACGCCGTGCCCAGCAGGCCGACGGTCAGGGTCTGGGCCTTGACCGCCGCCGCGCCCGCCGCATCGGCAATGTGCAGGAACGGCACCGACACAGCCGCTTCTATCTGCGGTGCGACCAGATGCATGGTGTTGGTACACAGCACAATGCAGTCGGCGCCACCGGCTTGCAGACGACGCGCGGCGTCTTGCAGGATCAGCGCCGCGTCATCCCAGCGCCCGGCGTGCTGAGCCTGCTCCACCGGGCCGAAGTCGACGCTGTACAGCAGCATTTGTGCCGAGCGCAACGGCCCCAATCGGTCGCGGACCTGCTGGTTGATGATCCGGTAGTACTCGGCGCTGGACTCCCAGCTCATGCCGCCGATAAGGCCGATGGTGCGCATGCGAAACTCTCCAAGCTGTTGGGTGAAAGCCACACCTTACTCAACCCGCGAGCGTTAGTCATACGCGCGGTGGCTGCATCTGCCATGATCGTTGTTTGCAGCTCCCGAGGAACACCGCAATGGACGATGTACAGCAACTGGGCGAGATGCTTCGCCATTACGCCGACAGCGAAGCGCACAAACGCCAACAGTTCGAGGTGCAGTCAGCCCACTGGACCCAGAAAATCACCGAGCTGTACGGTCAGATCGAGCAGTGGCTGGCGCCGGTCAAGCGTGATGGTTTGCTGGAGGTGCAGCGTGAGGCCTATGTGGCGTCCGGGCCGAGCGTGCCGGTGGAGACTTCGACATTCAAGACCGAGAAGCTGACCATTCATATCGCGGGTAAGCCGGTGGAGTTTGTGCCGCAAGTGATGGGGGCGGGTGGCTTGATTTCGCTGTCGGTCATGGGGCTGACCGCGGCCCGTCACGGCAGTATTTCTCTGGTGTTGTTGCCGGGCTCCAATGATTGGTTGTGGAAGAAGACCAATGGCCTTAAAGATCCGGATACGTTTGCGTTCGATGCCAATTTCCTGGCCCTGCAGTTACAGAGCCTGATTCCTCGCGAACGCGGCTGATCCCCCTAGCAAATGTGGGAGCGGGCTTGCTCGCGAATGCAGTGTGTCAGGTTAGAACTACTTGACTGACACACTGCATTCGCGAGCAAGCCCGCTCCCACAAAAAGCCCAATATCCCCTCAGACCTCTACATTACCCCAGCCTGGCTTGGCCTCCTCAGGCGTCACCGCCTTGACCTGCTTGCCCGTCGCCAGCTCCACCCGGCGTGCCACTTCCGGGTCGTCGGCAAACGGAATCAGACTGGCCTCATCCAACGCATCCCCCGACTGACCCCGAAGGCAATATTCCACGGCGCCATACAGGCAGATCACCGCCGCCAGGTTAAAAATGACCTCCCACATCAGGCGATCTGCGCATCACTGTGCGCCACCTTCAAATCCGCCACCCGTACCGTGCGCCAGGTGTTGTAGGCCATCAGCAACATGCCGCTGAGGAAGAACACGCCGCCGGCAAACCGCACCACAAACCCCGGGTGGCTGGCCTGCAACGCTTCGACGAAGGAGTAGGTGAGGGTGCCATCGTCGTTGACCGCCCGCCACATCAGGCCCTGGGTGATGCCGTTGACCCACATTGAGGCGATGTACAACACTGTGCCGATGGTGGCCAGCCAGAAGTGCAGGTTGATCAGCGGCACGCTGTACATCTGCTCGCGGCCGAAGACTTTGGGGATCATGTGGTACAGCGAGCCAAAGGTGATCATTGCCACCCAGCCCAGGGCGCCGGCGTGTACGTGGCCGATGGTCCAGTCGGTGTAGTGGGACAGGGCGTTGACCGTCTTGATCGCCATCATCGGCCCTTCGAAGGTCGACATGCCGTAGAACGCCAACGACAACACCAAAAAGCGCAGGATCGGGTCGGTGCGCAATTTATGCCAGGCGCCGGAGAGGGTCATCATGCCGTTGATCATCCCGCCCCAGCTGGGTGCCAGCAGGATCAGCGACATGGCCATGCCCAACGACTGCGCCCAGTCCGGCAGCGCCGTGTAATGCAGGTGGTGGGGGCCGGCCCAGATATACAGGGTGATCAGCGCCCAGAAGTGCACGATGGACAGGCGATAGGAATACACCGGCCGCCCGACCTGCTTGGGCACGAAGTAATACATCATCCCCAGGAACCCGGTGGTCAGGAAGAAGCCCACCGCGTTGTGCCCGTACCACCACTGCACCATGGCGTCGGTAGCGCCGGAGTACACCGGGTAGGACTTGAACCAGTCCACCGGGATCGACAGGTGGTTGACCACGTGCAGCATGGCGATCACCACGATAAACGCGCCGAAGAACCAGTTGCCGACGTAAATGTGTTGGGTCTTGCGTTGCACCACGGTGGTGAAGAACACAATCGCATAGGCCACCCACACCACCGTCATCCACACCGCACCGGAGAATTCGATCTCGGCGTATTCCTTGGTGGTGGTGTAGCCCAGGGGCAGGGTGACCAGCATGATCACGATCACCGATTGCCAACCCCAGAACGTGAAGGCGGCGAGCCAATCGGAGTACAGGCGCACCTGGCAGGTACGCTGTACCGCGTAGTAGCTGGCGGCAAATTGCGCGCTGCCGGCAAAGCCGAAAATCACCAGGCTGGTGTGCAGTGGGCGCAACCGGCCAAAGGTGGTCCAGGGCAGGTCCAGGTTCATGTCTGGCCACACCAATTGCGAGGCGATCCACACCCCCATGGCCATGCCGATAACGCCCCACACTACGGTGGCGATGACGAATTGACGGACAACCTTATAGTTATAGGCCTGCCCGGTTGATGCTGTGCTCATGGTCAGTCTTCCACGGTTTCAAGTCCCGGGCACTGTAGGAAATCCATGAAAAACAAAACAGGCTCAGAAAAACTACATTAATACGGATCAGAATTTATCCACTAAAGATTGGGGTATTTACAGGCTGATATGGTTTTTTAGTTTTTAGCTGAATCTGTGACGTCTTGAGCTGCAGGTGCATAGTCGCCCCCATAGAAACCGCGGCCGTCGAGCGCGGTCAGCCATGATGAGGTAGCGAGATGTATCGGTACGATGAGTACGACCGGGCCCTGGTCTTCGAGCGGGTGGCGCAGTTTCGTGATCAGGTCGAACGGTTTGTCGCTGGCGACTTGAGCGAAGAAGAATTCCTGCCGCTGCGCCTGCAAAACGGTCTGTACCTGCAAAAGCATGCCTTTATGCTGCGGGTGGCGATTCCCTACGGCACCCTCGGTGCGCAGCAGTTGCGCACCTTGGCGAGCATTGCCCGGGATTACGATCGGGGCTACGGCCACTTCACGACACGTCAGAACATGCAGTTCAACTGGATCGAGTTGCAGCAGGTGCCTGACATCCTCCAGCGCCTGGCCGAAGTCGACATGCATGCGATCCAGACGTCCGGCAATTGTGTACGCAACATCACCACCGAAGCCTTTGCCGGTGTGGCCGCCGACGAGCTGCTGGACCCGCGCCCACTTGCGGAAATCCTGCGGCAATGGTCGACCATCAACCCCGAGTTCCTGTTCTTGCCGCGCAAGTTCAAGATCGCCATCTGCTCGGCGCACCAGGATCGGGCGGCGATCATGATGCATGACATCGGTCTCTATCTTTACCAGGATGCCGGCGGCCAGATGTTGTTGCGCGTGCTGGTGGGCGGCGGGCTTGGGCGCACGCCGATCCTCGGCTTGCAGATCCGCGATGGCTTGCCCTGGCAGCACCTGCTGTCGTATGTCGAGGCGGTGCTGCGTGTGTATAACCGCCATGGCCGGCGCGATAACAAGTACAAGGCGCGGATCAAGATCCTGGTCAAGGCCCTGGGCATCGAGGCCTTTGCCCGGGAAGTGGAAGAGGAGTGGCAGCACCTGCGCGACGGCCCGGCGCAGTTGACCGAGGATGAGTACCAGCGCGTGGCCTCGGCCTTTGTGCCACCGGACTATCAGGCACTGCCCGACACCGACCTGGACTATGGCACGCAGATGGCCGAGAGCCCGGCGTTCGCGCGCTGGGTGACGCGTAATGTGCAGCCCCACAAAGTGCCGGGCTACACCAGTGTGGTGCTCTCCACCAAGCCAGGGATTGCGGCGCCACCGGGCGACGTGACGGCCGAGCAGATGGACGCTGTGGCGCAGTGGGCCGAGCAGTTCGGCTTCGGTGAAATCCGCATCGCCCACGAACAGAATATCGTGCTGCCGGACGTGCCCAAGGCGCGGCTGCATGCCTTGTGGTCCCTGGCCTGTGAGCAGGGTTTGGGCAACGCCAATGTCGGCTTGCTGACCGATATCATCGCCTGCCCCGGCGGCGACTTCTGTGCCCTGGCCAACGCCAAGTCGATCCCCATCGCCCAGGCGATCCAGCAGCGCTTCGACAACCTCGATTACTTGCATGACCTGGGCGACATCAGCCTGAACATCTCCGGCTGTATCAATGCCTGCGGGCATCATCACATCGGCAATATCGGGATCCTGGGTGTCGATAAAAATGGCAGCGAGTGGTACCAGATCACGCTCGGTGGCGCCCAGGGCAAAGCCAGCGCGCTGGGCAAGGTGATTGGCCCCGCGTTCAGCGCCGCACAGATCCCTGATGTGATCTCACGCCTGATCGCCACTTACGTGCGCTACCGGGAGAGTGACGAGCCTTTTATCGACACCGTGCAACGCATCGGCCTGGAGCCGTTCAAGGAGCGGGTGTATGGCGGTGTGGTGCAATCGGCATGAACAATCTGTTGAGCCTGGAGCAGGGCGTAGCCCGTATCACACAGGATGATCCCTGGACCCTGGTGCGCGATGCCGACGCCCCGCTGCCCGAGGGCGCGCTGATCCTGCCGTTGGCCCTGTGGCTGAGCCGGCGCATTGCGCCAGACCCGCCGCAGGACGCGGTATGGCTCGGCCCGGATGATGAGGTGGAACACCTGCAGCCGTGGCTGGAGGTGTTGCCGTTGATTGCCCTGGATTTTCCCAGTTTTCGCGATGGCCGTGCGTACAGCCAGGCCTATCTGCTGCGCACCCGCCTGGGCTGGCAGGGTGAATTGCGGGCGGTGGGGGATGTGCTGCGCGATCAACTCAGCCATATGCGCCAGTGCGGGTTTGATGGGTTTGCCGTGCGTGAAGACAAATCGGCCGCAGACGCCCTCAAGGGGCTGGCGGGCGTGAGCGTGAGCTATGGCCGCTCGGTGATTGAGCCACGGCCGTTGTTTCGTCGGCGTTGATTGGGTGTAGGGGCAACCGGTAAAGCAGGCTATTTTTCCAGAGTTGTCTATACCTGTAACTTTACGTGTCGACGAGAAACGTCAAGGAGTTGCGCCATGAAGCTTGGGCTAATGATCAGCACGCTGTGCGCTGTATCACTCGGGATCACCGGGTGTGCGAGTAAAGTCCCCCAGCCGGACGAGTATTCGGGTTTCCTTTCGGACTACAGCCAATTGCGGGAAGCCAAGTCGCCATCGGGCGCAGAGGTGATGCGCTGGGTCGATCCGAAGCTGAATCTGAACAGCTACACCTCAGTATTTATTGAGCCCACGCAATTTTTCCCCAAGCCCCAGGCCACGGCGCAAATCCCCGAGGACACGCTGCGCGGCATCAACGCGTATTACAACCAGGCGCTCCAGCGTGAACTGGTCAAGTCACTGCCCCTGGCCAACGCGCCGGGCCCGGGAGTGATTGTGGTGCGGGCGGCGATCACGGCGGTCAGCCGCAAGACTGAAGGCCTCAAGCCTTATGAGTTCATTCCGGTGGCCCTGGTGGCGGCAGCGGTGAGTACCGGTACCGGGATCCGCGATCAGGAAACCACCCTGGGCACCGAGGCGCAGTTTCTTGATGGTGGCAGTGGCCGGGTGATTGCCCAGGTCGTGCGCAAAGGCACGGGCAAACCCTTGGACAACGATAGCCAGGTGATGAAAGCGGCAGATGTGAAGGGGGTGATGGATGGCTGGGCGGCGGATCTGCATCAGTCCTATCTCAAACTGAAGGGCAAGTCACGCTAGGGGCACTGACCTATGGGGCATGGCGGGGGAGTGGCGAAGTAGCCCGAAACCCTGCGTGTTCGGTGTGCCTGGTGTACCCAGGGTGGTTTTGTTGGGGCTGCTACGCAGCCCTGCGCGGGGCAAGCCCGCTCGCCACCTCAACCCATGTGCCTATTCTGAATAGGGATGTCAGCGACTTTGCAGCATGCTTTTGACTTTATCGCGCAGTTGATCGATGGAGAATGGCTTGGCAATCATCTGCACGCCGGCGGGCAAATCGATATTCTCGGCATAGCCACTGGCAAGCAAGATGGGCAGTTCCGGGCGCAATACGCGGGTCTGTCGCGCCAACTCCTTGCCATCCATGCCTGGCAAGCCCACATCGGTCATCATCAGGTCGATCACCTTGTTGCATTCTTCTATGAATGCCAGCGCCGCTTCGGCGTCTGCCGCTTCAAGCACCTTGAACTCCAGTTCTTCAAGCACATCGATGATCAACATGCGCACGATGGCGTCGTCTTCGACTACGAGGATGGTGGAGGCAGCGGACATAATAAAGGTTCCCAGAGGCAGTGGAGGTACAGGTCTTGAACAGTTGAAAGACCATCCTCTAGTGAGTCATGTCGATCCCGGCAAGTTCCCAAAATCGGGCCGGCATTGTGCCGATAATCAGGCGTAAAGTCCTGAATGTGTCGTTCAAATACCTCAGAAACATAGCCGTCGCCTTTGATTTTGGGGCAAACTTCCGGTTTTTCCGTACTTGGCCAAGGCACGCCCATGACTCCCGCTTCGTCAGTCGATGAAAACAGCTTCCGCAAACTTCTGAGCCGCAACGTGGCTTTGCCACTGGGTGTGGGTATTCTCAGTGCGGTGTTTTTCGTGTGCCTGATCACCTACCTTTTGTCGGTGATCCAGTGGGTCGAGCACACCGACCGGGTGATCAACAACCTCAACGAAACCGCAAAACTGACGGTCGACCAGGAAACCGGCATGCGCGGTTTCCTGATTAGCGGCGACGAGCATTTTCTCGACCCCTACGAAGTAGCCAAGCCACGGATCATTTCCGACCTGCGCAATTTGCAGGGTCTGGTCGCGGATAACCCCCAGCAAGTGGACCGACTCAAGCGCCTGGAGTCGTTGCAGTTGGAGTGGAACAACTACGCCCAGTCGATGATTGATATGCAACGGCAAAACGGCGATTTCCGCGGCGCGGTGAAGGCCGGGCGGGGTAAGCGCCTGACCGACGAAATTCGCAAGGAGTACGATGCAGCGATTGCGATGGAGCAGCAGTTCCGGCTTGATCGCAATGAGGACGTGACCCGCACCACGGTGTTCAGCGTGGTGGTTTACCTGCTGTTCGTCCTGGGCCTGAGTGGCTTCTTGGCGTATGTCGGAAGGAAAAACCTATTAGCCCTTTCAGACAGCTACAGCGCCAACCTGGCCTCGCAACTGAAGATCGCCAAGCGCCTGGAGCAACAGGCCTGGCTGCGCAATGGCCAGACCGAACTGGCTGAACAGGTGCTGGGCCAACTGACGCTGAACCTGCTGGGGCGCAATATCCTGCAATTTTGCGCCCAGTACATGGGCTCGGTGGTTGCCGCGCTGTATGTGCGTGAAGAACACGGCGGCCTCAAGCGTGTGGCCGCCTATGGCTTCTCACGGGAGCAGGAGCAGCAGGAACAGGCGATCTACCGCGACGAGGGGATTGTCGGTCAGGCCGCCCAGCAGCACCGTTTGATTCGCCTGGACGATGTGCCCGTGGACTACTTCAAGGTCAGCTCCGGCCTGGGTGAGGGTGCGCCGCGCAGTGTGCTGGTGGTGCCGACCAGCGACGATGATCGGGTCAATGGGGTCATTGAGCTGGGCTTTTTGCGCCCGCTGGATGAGCGCGATGTGGAACTGCTGGAACTGATCGCCGGCAATATCGGCACCTCCATCGAAGCGGCACGCTACCGCCAGCGTTTGCAGGAAGTGCTGGCCGAGACCCAGCAACTCAATGAAGAACTGCAGGTGCAGCAGGAAGAACTCAAGACCGCCAACGAGGAGCTGGAAGAGCAGTCGCGCATCCTCAAGGAATCCCAAGCCCACCTGGAAACCCAACAGGCGGAGCTGGAACAGACCAACGAGCAATTGGCCGAGCAGGCCCAGATCCTCGCCGAACAGCGCGATGCCATGGACCGCAAGAACGTGGAGCTCAACCGCGTACAGGTCGAGCTGGAAGATCGCGCCGATGAGTTGCAGCGCTCCAGCAAATACAAGTCCGAATTCCTCGCCAACATGTCCCACGAGCTGCGCACACCGCTCAACAGCTCGCTGATCCTGGCCAAGTTGCTGGCGGAGAACGCTGAGGAAAACCTTACGGGCGAACAGGTCAAGTTTGCCGAGTCGATCTACTCGGCGGGCAACGATCTGCTCAACCTGATCAACGACATCCTGGATATTGCCAAGGTCGAGGCCGGCAAGCTTGACGTGCGCCCCGAGAACACCAGCGTCGCGCGCCTGGCCGAAGGCTTGCGCGGGATGTTCGAGCCATTGGCGGCGGATCGCAAGCTGGGGTTCCAGGTGGAGGTACAGGCCGGCGCGCCGCTGATGTTGTTCACCGACCGCCAGCGCTTGGAGCAGATCCTCAAGAACCTGCTGTCGAATGCGGTCAAGTTCACCGAGAAGGGCCAGGTCAGCCTGACCATTTCCCGCCAGCCGGGGGAGGGCATTGCCTTTACCGTGCGCGACTCCGGGATCGGCATCGCCCTGGACCAGCAGCAAAGCATCTTCGAAGCCTTCCGCCAGGCCGATGGCACCACCAATCGCCGTTATGGCGGTACGGGCCTGGGGCTCTCGATATCCCGCGACCTGGCTACCCTGCTGGGCGGCTACATCAATGTCACCAGTGAGCCGGGTCAGGGCAGCATCTTTACCCTGGTGCTGCCGGAACAGTATGTCGAGCGCGATGAAGATGCCCCCGACATCGAGCACGCGCGGGTCGCCGTGGTGACTCCGGCACCGGTGGCACCGCCGAAGATTTCTCCGTTGCCGGTGGCTGACGAAGCGCTGATCCCACGCTTTGCCGACGACCGCGAGCAAGCCCCGTTCACTACCCGTTGCATCCTGGTGGTGGAAGACGAGCCGAATTTTGCACGCATCCTCTACGACCTGGCCCACGAGCTGGGTTACCACTGCCTGGTGGCCCACGGTGCGGACGAGGGCTACACCCTGGCCGAACAATACTTGCCCGACGCGATCCTGCTGGACATGCGCCTGCCGGATCACTCCGGGCTCACCGTGCTGCAACGCCTCAAGGAGCATGCCGAGACTCGGCATATCCCGGTGCATGTGATTTCTGTGGAGGACCGCGTGGAAGCGGCCATGCACATGGGCGCCATTGGCTATGCGGTCAAACCCACTACCCGCGAAGAGCTCAAGGACGTGTTTGCGCGCCTGGAGGCCAAGCTGACGCAGAAGGTCAAGCGCGTCCTGCTGGTGGAAGACGACGACTTGCAGCGCGACAGCATTGCCCGCCTGATCGGCGACGATGACATCGAGATCACCGCCGTAGGCTTCGCCCAGGAGGCCTTGGACCTGCTGCGCAACACGGTCTACGACTGCATGATCATCGACCTCAAGCTGCCGGACATGCTCGGCAACGAGTTGCTCAAGCGCATGGCTACCGAGGATATCTGCTCGTTCCCGCCGGTGATTGTCTACACCGGGCGCAACCTGACCCGCGATGAAGAGGCGGAACTGCGCAAGTATTCGCGCTCGATCATCATCAAGGGCGCCCGCTCACCTGAACGGTTGCTGGACGAAGTGACACTCTTTTTGCACAAAGTCGAATCCCAGCTGTCCCAGGAACGGCAGAAGATGCTCAAGACCGCCCGCAGCCGCGACAAGGTGTTCGAGGGCCGCAAGGTGTTGCTGGTGGATGACGATGTGCGCAACATCTTCGCCCTGACCAGTGCCCTGGAGCACAAGGGCGCGATTGTGGTGATTGGCCGTAACGGCCGTGAAGCCATCGAGAGACTCAATGAGGTCGAGGACATCGACTTGGTACTGATGGACGTGATGATGCCGGAGATGGATGGTTACGAGGCCACCGCGTTGATCCGCCAGGACCCGCGCTGGCGCAAGCTGCCGATCATTGCGGTGACGGCCAAGGCCATGAAGGACGACCAGGAGCGCTGCCTCGCGGCGGGCTCCAACGATTACCTGGCCAAGCCCATTGACCTGGATCGGCTGTTTTCGCTGATCCGCGTGTGGTTGCCAAAGATGGAACGTATTTAAGTGGACCGAAGTACTGATATTGAACTGCGCTTGTTGATCGAGGCGATCTACCTCAAGTACAGCTATGACTTTCGCGATTACTCCGGGGCTTCGGTCAAGCGGCGTGTGACCCATGCGTTGCGCCAGTTCGACTGCAAGACCATTTCGGCCTTGCAGGAGCGGGTGTTGCACGACCCCACAGCGTTCATGCAGTTGCTGCAGTTCCTGACCATCCCGGTCAGCGAGATGTTTCGCGACCCCTCGCACTTCCTGGCGATACGCCAGGAGGTGGTGCCGCTGCTCAAGACCTACCCGTCGATCAAGATCTGGATCGCCGGGTGCAGCACCGGGGAGGAGGTGTACTCCATGGCCATCCTCCTGCGCGAGGAGGGGTTGCTCGACCGTACGATCATCTATGCCACCGATATCAACCCCAATTCCCTGGAAAAGGCCAAGCAGGGGATCTTCTCCCTGGAGAGCGTGCGGGCCTATACCCACAACTACCAGCAGGCCGGTGGCACGCAGTCGTTTGCCGACTACTACACGGCGGCCTACGATTACGCGATCTTCGACAAGACGCTGCGCGAGAACGTGACGTTCGCCGACCATAGCCTGGCCACCGACAGTGTCTTTTCAGAAACTCAATTAATTTCGTGCCGTAACGTTCTGATTTATTTCAATAAAAAGTTGCAAGACCGGGCGTTTGGATTGTTTCATGAGTCGCTCTGCCATCGCGGCTTCCTGGTGCTGGGCAGTAAGGAAACCCTGGATTTCTCCGCCTACAGCAAGCAGTTCGAACCCTTGGTCAAGCAAGAACGGATCTACCGCAAATCATGAATGAAGCTGCTGCCAGCCCGGCGTCTGTGTCGGGCGTCCAAGCCATCGTCGTCGGCGCATCCGCCGGTGGGGTCGAGGCGTTGCTGAGCATTTTTGCTGGCTTGGCGCCAGGGTTCAGCCTGCCGATCATTACCGTGCTGCACCTGCCGGATGAGCGCCGCAGCCAGTTGGCCGAGGTGTTTGGCCGGCGCGTGGCAATGAGGGTGGTGGAAGCGCAGGACAAGGAAACGATACGGCCCGGCACCCTGTATTTTGCCGGCCCCGGCTATCACTTATCGGTGGAGCACGACCGCAGCCTGTCCCTGAGCCAGGAAGAGCGCGTGCATCACTCCCGCCCGGCCATTGATTACTTGTTTGAGTCGGCCGCCGACACCTATGGCCCGAACCTGGTGGCAATCCTGCTGACCGGCGCCAACCACGACGGAGCGCGCGGCCTGGCCCACGTCAAGCGGTGCGGCGGCATCACCGTGGTCCAGGACCCTGCGCAGGCCCGAGTGCCCGTGATGCCCCAGGCCGCGCTGGCGCTGCATACACCTGACCATATTCTCACTTTGAGCCGCATTGGCGATTTGCTGGCTTCCCTGGAATCCTCCCCATGTTAAGTACTATCCAGGCCAAACTGCTGATCGTCGACGATCTGCCGGAAAACCTGCTGGCCCTTGAAGCGCTGATCAAGCGCGAAGACCGTCAGGTCTACAAGGCATTGAGCGCCGACGAGGCCTTGTCGCTGCTGCTCGAGCATGAGTTCGCCATGGCTATCCTCGACGTGCAGATGCCCGGCATGAACGGCTTTGAACTGGCCGAGATGATGCGCGGCACTGAAAAGACCAAGAACATTCCCATCGTGTTTGTCAGCGCCGCCGGGCGTGAGCTCAACTACGCCTTCAAGGGCTACGAGAGCGGCGCGGTGGACTTCCTGCACAAGCCGCTGGACATCCACGCGGTCAAGAGCAAGGTCAATGTGTTCGTCGACCTGTATCGCCAGAGCAAGGCCATGAAGTTGCAGGTCGAAGCCCTGGAGCAGAGCCGCCGCGAGCAGGAGCTATTGCTTAACCGCCTGCAGGCGACCCAGGCGGAGCTGGAGCAGGCGGTGCGCATGCGCGATGACTTTATGTCGATCGTCGCCCATGAGGTGCGTACGCCCCTCAACGGCCTGATCCTGGAAACCCAATTGCGCAAGATGCACCTGGCCCGGGATAACGCGGCGGCCTTTACCCTGGACAAGATGCACGCCATGGTCGACCGTGATGAGCGGCAGATCCAAAGCCTGATCCGCTTGATCGAAGACATGCTCGATGTCTCGCGCATTCGCACCGGCAAGCTGTCGATCCGCCCGGCGCTGTTTGACCTGACGCTGTTGGTGCGCAACCTGCTGGAAAACTTCGCCCCGCAAGTGGCGGCGGCCGAGTCTACGATTCAGTTGGTCGAGCAGGGGCCTGTGGAGGGACATTGGGATGAATTCAGGATCGAGCAAGTGGTGTCGAACCTGCTGACCAATGCCCTGCGTTATGGCGCCAAGAGCCCGGTGGATGTGCGGGTGTACGCCGAACATGGCGAGGCCAGGGTCGAAGTACGTGATCGTGGGATCGGTATCAGCCAAGAAAACCAGAAGCGGATTTTCCAACAGTTCGAGCGTGTATCGGTCAACCATGCGGTGGCCGGGCTGGGACTGGGGTTGTTTATTTCCGAGCAGATCGTCGCGGCCCATGGAGGCACGATCGAAGTCGAGAGCCAGATCGGCGAGGGCGCGTTGTTCCGTGTGTGCCTGCCTTTGGGAGCTGGCGCGTGAAATCAATCGTCACCCTGACGCAACCTCTGTGTGACCCAATGGTCGTATCTGCAGCAATTGACCGGACAAAGGCTTCCCATGAGTGAAGATGCGCAAGATGTTGTACTGATCGTCGAGGATGACGAGTCGATCATGTTCGTATTGGGCGAATACCTCGCGGGCTTGGGGTATCGCGTACTCAAGGCTATCGACGGCGAGCAGGCCTTTGAAATCCTCGCTACCAAGCCGCACCTGGACCTGATGGTGACCGACTATCGCCTGCCTGGCGGCATTTCCGGAGTGCAGATTGCCGAGCCGGCGATTATGTTGCGACCGGAGTTGAAGGTGATCTTTATCAGTGGTTACCCGCAGGAGATTCTCGACTGCAACAGCCCGATCACGCGCGATGCACCGATCCTGGCCAAGCCGTTTGACCTGGATACGCTGCAAGAGCATATCCAAAGACTACTCGCCTGAAAGTGACCGTGGGGCTTCAGGCTTTTGCAGAGCCTGATCCCTACTTGAGCGCCCCCGCGAACATACACTTGCGCATTCCCCGATAACGCACTATTTACATCCTTTCATATGTTCCATGGAACGTGGTGCTTGTTTTGGACGACTTATAAGTCGCACTTCAGGATGATCTGCCTTAAGTAATAGTGATGACTGCTATTTGGCCAATATTAAGGGCTCCGAGTATCAACGGTTGCGCCTTTAATATTGCTGTTATTGACAGTGTCTGTTATGAGAGCGCACTGCTTATAGGATCGGCAGAGAAAAAACTATCCAAGGCCACTGTCGATGCGGTGCGGCGAGCAACTAAAGAAGCACCCATAAGGGGTACAAGCTATACGGCGGGTTATAAGCGGTTGATGGGGATTACAGACGACAGCCCCCAAAAGGCACTCGATATGAGTCAGGTCACTGAGTCTGGAATAGTCAACTTCAAGTATGGGCACGAGGGTGGCAATTACTTTCACACGGCCTATATCCATAAAACAGACACTGGGGAGTTGGTTTTCTATCACAGCAACTCATTTACGCTGGATGTCGCACTCGCGGAAAAAAACACGCTACCCACGGTCGTCGGCCGCTCAACCGTTTATCCGCTAGACAGTGGCAGGCTGGAAAAGCTTCAGCAGTGGCTGGTCGAGAACAAGCATGAGGTTGTTTTCACCAAGTCCAGCGTGCTGGAGGCCAATGCACGGGCGCCTGTAGCCTGATCGTTGCGCGCTGCGCGAGCATTTCTACGCAAATGCTCGCGCATTGTTTATAGGCCTCACGCCCGAATCATCTCCCGCACCTTCGCCGTCAACAGGTCAAACGTAAACGGCTTGGTGATCAACTGCATGCCCGGATCCAGGAAACCGCCGCGCACCGCCGCATGCTCGGCATAGCCGGTGATGAACAACACCTTGAGGTCCGGCCGGATCTGCCGGCCAATTTCCGCCAGTTGCCGCCCATTCATTCCTGGCAGCCCCACGTCACTGATCAGCAGATCAATGCGCTGGCTGGACTCAATAATCGGCAGCGCGCTGTCGGCATCCCCGGCCTCGACAAACGCATAGCCCAACTCGCTCAACACCTGGCTCACCAGCACCCGCACCGCCGGGTCGTCCTCGACGATCAGTACGGTCTCACCCGCATTGGCGAAGGGCAGTTGGGCAGGGTTGAGGGGCGCGTCGGCAGTGAATTCACCGATAAAGCGCGGCAGGAACAGGCTCACCGTTGTGCCTTTGCCCACCTCGCTGTGGATGATCACGTGCCCATGGGACTGGCGGGCAAAGCCGTAGATCATCGACAGCCCCAACCCGGTGCCCTGGCCGATGGGTTTGGTGGTGAAAAACGGGTCGAAGGCCCTGTTGATCACGTTTTCTGGCATCCCGCAGCCCGTGTCGCTGACGCTCAGTTCCACGTAGTCGCCCGGTGTGAGGGTGCCGTAGGCCGCCGTGAAGACGTTGTCGAGGTGGCGATTGCGGGTTTCCACGACCATCTTGCCGCCTTCGGGCATGGCATCCCGGGCATTCAGGGCCAGGTTGAGCAGGGCGCTTTCCAGTTGATTGGGGTCGGCTTCGGCGGTCCACAGTTGCCCGCTCAGTTGCATGTCCAGCGCGATGCTTTCGTTGAGGCTGCGGTGCAGCAGTTCCCCCATGGACGTCACCAACTGGTTGATCTCCACCGGTTTGGAGTCCAACGACTGCCGGCGGGAAAACGCCAGCAGGCGATGGGTCAGGCCGGCGGCGCGGTTGGCGGAGGTCACGCCCAGGTCGATCAGGCTGTCCAGATCGTCCAGGCGCCCTCGGGCCAGGCGTCGGCGCAGCAGTTCCAGGCTGCCGATAATGCCGGTGAGCATATTGTTGAAATCATGGGCGATGCCGCCGGTCAATTGGCCAACGGCTTCCATTTTCTGGGACTGGCGCAAGGCCTCTTCATTGCTGCGCAATTGCGCGGTGCGCTCCTCGACTTGCTGCTCAAGGGTTTCCAGGGTGCGTTGCAGGCGCAGTTCGCTCTGGCTCAAGTCGATCAGGCGGTCCCGGGCCTCGTACTGCCTTCTGCGCCCGCGCAGGGCGGTGGTCACCAGGCTGATCAGGGTGACGGGGTGAAATGGCCGCTCCAGCAAGGTGATGTTGCCCAGCCTGGCGCTCAAGTGGGACGAGGCGTTCTGTTCATTGCCGCCATGGTGGGTCAGCAGCACGATGGGGAGGTCTGACCAGGCCGGTTGCTGGTGCAGATAGTCCAACAGCGGCTCCAGCCCGCCCCCGTGCAGTGCTTCGGCGGCGATGATCAACAGGCCCGCGCCTTGCGCCAGCTCGTCGCAGAGCACCGGCAGGCTGGTGACGGCGGTACCGCTGAAACCGGCCTCGCTAAGCATCATCAGCGCCAGCGAGCTGTCCCGTCCCAAGGGCGCTAGCACAATCGCGCGCTCGGAAACGGCTGGCAGGCTACTCACAAGCCCTCATCCTTGAGCAACGGGTTGCCGGCCCCCATGTAGGTGGGCACCCCACGTAGTACGCCCTGAAAGGCTTCAAGGGGTTCGCCGATGGTCATGCCCTGGCTGCCGATGCGGTATTCGCGAATAGTCGATTCATGGCTGCCGGTGCGTTTCTTGATGATGGAAATGGCCCGGCGAACCTTGCCCAATGCCTCGAAGTAGCGCAGCAGAATCACCGTGTCGGCCAGGTAGGTGATATCCACCGGCGCCTGCATATCGCCCACCAGGCCGTGCTGGGCTACGGTCATGAAGGTCGCCGCGCCCCGGCGATTGAGGTAAAGCAATAGTTCGTGCATGTGTAGCACCAGAGCATTTTCCTCAGGCATGGCGGCCTGATAGCCGTTGATGCTGTCGATCACCACGGTCTTGATCTGGCGCTCATCCACGCAGCGCCGCACCCGGTGGGAAAACTCGCCCGGTGACAGCTCGGCGGCGTCCACCTGTTCGATCAACAGGTTGCCAGTGGCTTGCAGCGCGGCGAGGTCGATACCTATGTTTTTCATGCGGTCGAACAGCAGCCCCAGCTCTTCATCGAAGATAAACAGCGCGGCTTTTTTCGCCACGGGCCACTGCGGCGGCGGCGAAGATCATCGAAATCAACGATTTGCCGGTACCCGCCGGGCCGAGGATCAGTGTGCTGGAGCCGGTCTCGATACCGCCGCCCAGCAGCGCGTCCATCTCGCCAATGCCACTGGTCAGGGTCTGGCGTTTGTAGCCGCTGCGGTGCTCGGCTGCCACCAGTCGTGGGAACACGTGGATACCGCCGCGCATGATGGTGAAGTCGTGGAAGCCGCCGCGGTATTTCTGCCCCCGGTACTTCACTATCCGTACCCGGCGCCGTTCCGCGCCGTAGTTGGGGGTCAGCTCTTCCAGGCGGATTACCCCGTGGGCCACACTGTGCACGGTTTTATCCAGGGATTCGGTGGTCAGGTCGTCCAGCAGCAACACGGTGGCGTCGTAGCGCACAAAGTAGTGCTTGATCGCCAGGATCTGCCGGCGGTAACGCAATGAGCTTTGCGCCAGCAGGCGGATTTCCGAAAGGCTGTCGATGACCACGCGGGTCGGCTTGACCCGTTCCACCACTTCGAAGATCTGGCGGGTGGCTTCGCCCAGTTCCAGGTCAGAGGAGTACAACAGACTCTGCTGGTGCTCAGCATTGAGCAGGCTTTCGGGCGGTGTCAGTTCAAAGATATGGATGTGCTCATCCAGGTTCCAATCGTGGGACTTGGCGCCCTGGCGCAGCTCGCGCTCGGTTTCCGAAAGGGTGATGTACAGCGATCGTTCCCCGGCCTTGGCGCCGGCCTGGAGAAAATGCAGGGCCACGGTGGTCTTGCCAGTGCCGGGCTCACCTTCGAGCAGGAACAGATGACTACGCGATAGCCCCCCGGCAAGAATGTCATCAAGACCTTCAATGCCGGTGGCCGCCTTTACTGTGAACAGCTCTTTGGATGTAGACAAGAAGTGCCCTCGGGTCACGTATGAGTGTATGGGCGTGCCGGTTGAGGCGCGCCATATTCACTTGACCTTTGGGCTGTGGGGCGGTTCAACGTTTTCTTGCAATTGTGCTGGCCAGCACGCAGTTTTCAACGGCTGGCGCCTTTCAAAGCCCTTGCTGCAGGGCCGGATCGTCCGGATTTTGCTGTTCCAACTGCGCTAACAGCACCTGAACGTTCTGCAACTGGCCGCTTTCTTGCCAATAGTTGATCAACAGCACCCGCGCCTTGCGATTGGCGGGATGGCGCTGGACGATTTCTTCCAGTTGGCGTTGGGCGGCTTCCAGTTCTTCCTGGTCATGCAGGGTGGTGGCCAGGTCGTAGCGATAATCCTGGTTGTCGGGTTCCAGCTCCACGGCCTTGGACAGGCCCAGCAGGGCGTACTCGCGTTCGCCATGGTGCAGCAGCCACATGCCCAGGGCATGTTGTAGATAGGCCGACTCGGGGTGGGCTTGCAGTTGGGTGGCCAGCACCTGGCGTGAGTCATCGACCTTGCCCTGTTTGTCCAGCAACTCAATGCGCGCCACCACCGCCGGCAGGTTCTCCGGGTCCAGGCGCAATGCCTGTTCCAGGGCATGTTGCGCCTCTGGCAGCAGGGCGCTGTGAATGTACAGGCGTGCCAGCTGGATCCAGCCTTCAGGGCTTTCGGGCTGGGCCTTGAGATATTTCACATACTCATCCAGCACTTGCTGCAAGGGGCCGAAGTACAGGCCCAGGGTGTCGGGGGAAAGCCCCAGCAGGGCATTGGCGGCGGCAAACCGCACGCTTTGCTCGTCATCCTCGAGCAAGGGGCCGAGCAACAGGGTGCGCTGGCCGCTGGGTACCAGGCCGACGATGCTGGCAATGGCCGCCTGACGCACCTGTGCCGATTCGTGGCTCAAGTCCTTGTCGGCCAGCTTCAATGCCTGGGGGCTTGGATAATTGTGCAATTCGCTGTGCAGGGCGGCGCGGCGAGCGTCGGACAGATCTGGCCGGCCCAATTGTTGATACAGCACCCGTGCGGCGCCTGGCTCGCCGTTATGTGCCTGTTTCAGGGCCTTGGAGTAACCGTGGGCAATCGCCGGCGGGACGGACACGCTGGGGGTGCGGGAGAAATACCAAAAGATCAGTGCGACAAACAACAGGGCGCTCAGGCCGATGATCGCGTAACGGCGTGACTTTGACATGCAGGCGTCCGAAAGCTGGGCAGCTAGTGCAAAGTAGTCAGCTTCGGCCAGACACCGGCGAGTGTCAAACCCGTGTCACGTCAGTACATAGTCCACGGGCTCCAGAGGGGGCGGCAGTACGGTTTCGCCCAGTGCCGCAAGGATCTCCCGTTCCAGGGTGCGCACGATGGCATTGCAGGGCAGGTCATTTTCGTCGAAGCCGAACGGGTCCTCCAGGTCGTCGCCGATTTCATCCAGGCCAAAGAAGGTGTAGCTGACGATGGCGGTGAAAATCGGCGTCAGCCAACCCAGGGGCTCGGCCATGGCAAACGGTAGCAGGATGCAGAACAGGTAGATGGTGCGGTGCAGCAGCAGGGTGTAGGGGAAGGGCAGTGGCGTGCTCTTGATCCGCTCGCAAGCGGCCTGTACCTGGCTCAGGCCCACCAGGCGGGTTTCCAGTAGGGTGTAGCGCCAGTCGCTGATCCGACCCTGTAGGGCAGCGTCCGAGCAGCGGGCTCCCAGCGCTTGCAGAATGCTGTCGGGCAGGTTCGGGTGGCTGGACTCCACGCTTATCCACGGCTTGATGGCACGGGCCTCGTCTTCCAGGCGCAGACGCGCAACCAGGCCATGGGCAAAGCCGCACAGGCCGCGCAACAGGCCTTCGCGCTCGCCGGGCAGGGTAAAAATCTGACTTTCACGGATCAGCGAGCGGATCTCGATGACCATCTGCCCCAATTGCTTGCGGCCTTCCCACCAGCGGTCGTAGCAGGCGTTGTTGCGAAAGCTCATGAAGATCGACAGCGACAGCCCCAGCAGGGTGAACGGCGTGGCGTTGACCTTGGAAAAATAGGCTGGGTGCAGGGTTTCCACCAGTACGATCACCGAGGCCAGCAGCGTGACCAGCAGGCTGCGCAGGGCAATGCGCTTGGCAATCGAGCCCTTGAGGGAGAACAGGATGCCGAACAGGTTGGGTTTGGGGCGAACAATCATCGAGGGCTTCTTCGGTGGCGCAGGCCCTCAGATTAGAAGCTGGCAGGCAGGGCGTCCAATCGCTAGCGTTGACTGGCTGATTGTCTGGCTCTATGGGCATTAGCATCTAAACAACTGAACACCCCCTGTGGCGAGCGGGCTTGCCCGCGCTGGGCTGCGAAGCAGCCCCAATAAGCCGAATGCGGTGTATCAGATTCTCCGTAGCGGCTGGTTTTGGGGCTGCTCCGCAGCCCAGCGCGGGCAAGCCCGCTCGCCACAGACAGCAGCTCTACAGGTCGCACCATTGGCCAAACCAGTCAGTCACATTGAAAGCTTTGACCATTGTCCGTGCGCCGCTCTGGCGCCACTATTTGCGCAGCTTCACCCCGCAAAAGCACGCCCCCCAAAACAACAAAAGACACAGGGATTTGCCACGATGCGCGATTATTTGGCTGCGACCACCCAGTTCAACTACCAGCAAACCGTCGAGGCCGCACTGGCCGGCCATCTGCAAGGGCTCAATGCTTGCGTCGAATGCTGCGACCGGCACGCGCTGCCGGGGCGTATTGCCTTGTTCTGGGAGGGTAAGGATGGCCGCAGCGCCACCTCGACCTTCAGCGAGTTGCAGGATCAGGCGGCGCGTTTCGCCAACTTCCTCCTGGCTCAGGGCGTCAAGCATGGCGACAAGGTCGCTGGGCTGCTGCCGCGCACCGCTGAATTGCTGGTGACGGTGCTGGCCACCTGGCGCATCGGTGCGGTCTATCAACCCTTGTTCACCGCGTTCGGCCCCAAGGCCATCGAACACCGCTTGAACAGCAGCGGCGCGGCGTTGGTGGTGACCGACGCGGTCAACCGCAGCAAGCTGACCGAAGTTGCCGATTGCCCGACTATCGTCACTGTGGCCGGCGCCAAGGGCGAAGGCATTGTGCGCGGGGATTTCAGCTTCTGGGCCGAGCTGGCCAACTATTCGAATGTCTGCGAACCGGTATTGCTGGGTGCCGATGATCCGTTCCTGCTGATGTTCACCTCCGGCACCACCGGCCCGTCGAAAGCCCTGGCCGTGCCGCTCAAGGCCCTGGTCGCGTTCCAGAGCTACACCCGCGACGCCGTGGACCTGCGCCCTGAGGATGCGTTCTGGAACGTGGCCGATCCGGGCTGGGCCTACGGCATCTATTTCGGGGTGACCGGGCCGTTGTCCATGGGCCACCCAATCACCTTCTACGATGGTCCGTTCACCCTGGAAAGCACCTGCCGGGTCATCAATAAGTACGGGATCACCAACCTCACGGGGTCGCCTACGGCCTACCGCCTGCTGATCGCCGGTGGCGAGCAGTTTGCGCGTTCGATCAAGGGCCGGCTGCGCATCGTCAGCAGCGCCGGCGAGCCGCTGAACCCGGAAGTGATCCGCTGGTTCGCCGACAACCTGGGTGTGACTATCCACGATCACTACGGCCAGACCGAGCTGGGCATGGTCCTGTGCAACCACCATGGCCTGGAGCACCCGGTGCATGTCGGCTCCGCAGGTTTTGCTTCGCCTGGGCACCGCATTGTGGTGCTGGACGACAACTATCAGGAACTGCCCGCCGGCCAACCCGGCATCCTCGCCATCGACCGCGAGCAGTCACCGATGTGCTGGTTCGCCGGCTACGACGGGGTCAAGACCAAGGCCTTTGTCGGCAAGTACTACTTGAGCGGTGACACCGTGGAGTTGAACCCCGATGGCAGCATCAGCTTTGTCGGGCGCAGCGACGATGTCATCACCACGTCCGGCTACCGCGTGGGGCCATTTGATGTGGAAAGCGCCTTGGTCGAACACCCCGCCGTGATTGAAGCCGCCGTGGTCGGCAAACCGGACGCGGAGCGCACCGAGCTGGTCAAGGCCTTCGTGGTGATCAACAGCCAGTACCGTGCCGACGCCGCGCTGGCCGAGGAGTTGCGCCAGCACGTGCGCAAGCGCCTGGCGGCCCACGCCTACCCGCGGGAAATCGAATTTGTCAGCGACTTGCCCAAGACCCCGAGCGGCAAGCTGCAACGGTTTATTTTTGCGTAACCAGGAAATCGCCAAGGTCCAGGCAGCGACCACGGCTTGATCCCTCTTCAAGGAAACAATGATGCAGATTGAAAACAAGGTCTTTATGGTCAGCGGCGGCGCTTCGGGCCTCGGCGCGGCCACCGCCCAAATGTTGGTGGCGGCGGGCGCCAAAGTGATGCTGGTGGACCTGAATGCCGATGCCGTGGCGGCCCAGGCCGCTGAATTGGGCGCACAGGCGCGTAGCGTGGTGGCGGATATCAGCCAGGAAGCGGCCGCCGAAGCGGCAGTACAGGCCACCGTTACGGCGTTTGGCGCTTTGCACGGGCTGGTCAACTGCGCAGGCGTAGTGCGTGGCGAGAAAATTCTCGGCAAGAACGGGCCACATGCCTTGGCCAGCTTTGCCCAGGTGATCAACGTCAACCTGATCGGCAGCTTCAACCTGTTGCGTTTGGCGGCGGCGGCCATTGCTGAATCCGAGGCCAATGCCGAGGGTGAGCGCGGCGTCATCATCAACACCGCATCGGTGGCGGCCTTTGACGGCCAGATCGGCCAGGCAGCCTATGCGGCTTCCAAGGGTGCGATTGCCAGTTTGACGCTGCCAGCGGCGCGGGAGCTGGCGCGCTTTGGTATTCGCGTGATGACCATCGCCCCCGGTATTTTCGAAACGCCGATGATGGCCGGCATGACCCCAGAGGTACGCGATTCCCTGGCGGCCGGCGTGCCCTTTCCGCCACGTTTGGGCAAACCGGCCGAATACGCTGCGCTGGCCCGACATATCATTGAAAACAGCATGCTCAATGGCGAGGTGATCCGTCTTGACGGTGCCTTGCGTATGGCGGCCAAGTAAGGAGGTTTTGTCATGACCCAGCTCCACGATCCGATTGTTATTGTCAGCGCCGTACGCACGCCCATGGGCGGGTTCCAGGGCGAACTCAAGAGCTTGACCGCGCCCCAATTGGGCGCCGCCGCGATTCGTGCCGCCGTCGAGCGCGCGGGTATTGCCCACGACGCCGTGGATGAAGTGTTGTTCGGTTGCGTACTGCCCGCCGGTCTCGGCCAGGCCCCGGCACGCCAGGCCGCCCTGGGCGCTGGCCTGGACAAATCGACCCGCTGCACGACCCTCAACAAAATGTGCGGTTCGGGCATGGAAGCGGCGATTCTCGCCCATGACTCGCTGCTGGCCGGCAGCGTGCAGGTGGTGATCGCCGGGGGCATGGAGAGTATGTCCAACGCCCCGTACCTGCTGGATCGGGCGCGTAGTGGTTACCGCATGGGCCATGGTCGGGTTCTTGACCATATGTTCCTCGATGGCCTGGAAGACGCCTATGACAAGGGCCGCCTGATGGGCACCTTTGCCGAGGACTGCGCCGAGGCCAACGGCTTTACCCGTGAGGCCCAGGATGCCTTTGCCATTGCCTCGCTGACCCGTGCCCAACAGGCGATCAGTGCCGGTCGCTTCAGTGCCGAGATTGTCCCGGTGCAGGTCACCGTGGGCAAGGAACAAAAGACCATCACTGACGACGAGCAGCCGCCCAAGGCGCGCCTGGACAAGATCGCCACCTTGAAGCCGGCGTTTCGCGAAGGCGGCACGGTGACGGCGGCCAACTCCAGTTCAATTTCCGACGGCGCGGCGGCCTTGCTGATGATGCGTCAGAGCGAAGCGCAAAAACGCGGGCTCAAGCCTCTGGCAGTGATTCATGGCCATGCAGCGTTTGCCGATGAGCCGGGGTTGTTCCCGGTGGCGCCGGTGGGGGCGATCCGCAAGCTGCTGAGCAAGACCGGCTGGAACCTGGGTGATGTGGATCTGTTCGAGATCAACGAAGCGTTTGCCGTGGTCAGTCTGGTGACCATGAGCAAGCTGGAAATTCCCCACGACAAGGTCAACGTCCACGGAGGCGCGTGCGCTCTGGGGCATCCGATTGGCGCATCTGGCGCGCGTATCCTCGTGACCCTGCTGTCGGCCCTGCGCCAGAAAGGGCTTAAGCGCGGTGTGGCGGCCATCTGCATCGGCGGCGGTGAAGCCACGGCCATGGCCGTCGAGTGCCTGGATTAAGGAATTCTTATGTTGCCCAATGACGAACAACTGCAAATCAGCGATGCAGCCCGGCAATTTGCCCAGGAGCGGCTCAAGCCGTTCGCTGCCGAGTGGGACCGCGAACATCGCTTCCCCAAGGAAGCCATCGGCGAAATGGCCGAACTGGGCTTTTTCGGCATGCTGGTGCCCGAGCAATGGGGCGGTTGCGACACCGGCTACTTGGCCTATGCCATGGCCCTGGAAGAAGTCGCGGCGGGGGGATGGGGCCTGCTCGACCATCATGAGCGTGCACAACTCGGTGGGTTGCGTGCCCATCCTCAAGTTCGGCAATGACCAGCAGAAAGAGCAGTTTCTCAAGCCCCTGGCCAGCGGCGCGATGCTCGGCGCGTTTGCCCTGACCGAGCCCCAGGCCGGCTCCGACGCCAGCAGCCTGAAGACCCGTGCGCGCCTGGAAGGCGATCACTATGTGCTCAACGGCTGCAAGCAGTTCATCACCTCCGGGCAAAACGCCGGGGTGGTGATTGTGTTTGCGGTGACTGATCCTGCGGCGGGCAAGCGTGGGATCAGCGCGTTTATTGTGCCCACGGATTCGCCCGGCTATAAGGTGGCGCGGGTCGAGGACAAGCTCGGCCAACATGCGTCCGACACCTGCCAGATTCTGTTTGAGGATGTGCGGGTGCCGGTGGCCAACCGCCTGGGCGAGGAGGGCGAAGGTTATCGGATTGCCCTGGCCAACCTGGAAGGCGGCCGCGTGGGTATCGCCTCGCAATCGGTGGGTATGGCTCGTGCGGCGTTTGAAGCGGCCCGGGATTACGCCCGTGAGCGCGAGAGTTTTGGCAAGGCTTTGATCGAGCATCAGGCCGTGGCGTTTCGCCTGGCCGATATGGCCACCCAGATCGCCGTGGCCCGGCAGATGGTGCATTACGCCGCCGCCCTGCGCGACAGCGGCAAACCGGCCCTGGTGGAGGCGTCCATGGCCAAGCTGTTCGCTTCGGAGATGGCCGAGAAAGTCTGTTCTGCCGCCTTGCAAACCCTGGGTGGATACGGTTACCTGAGCGACTTCCCGCTGGAGCGGATCTACCGTGATGTGCGGGTCTGCCAGATTTATGAAGGCACCAGTGATATTCAGCGCATGGTTATTTCGCGCAATCTTTGAAGAGGAACGGATCGATGAGTTACCAAACCATTTTGCTTGAAGTCCAAGGCCGCGTCGGGCTGATTACCCTCAATCGCCCCGAGGCGTTGAACGCCTTGAACGCGCAACTGGTCAGCGAAGTGAATCAGGCCCTGGACAGCCTGGAAGCCAATCCCGAGATCGGCTGCATTGTGTTGACCGGTTCGAAAAAAGCCTTTGCCGCGGGTGCCGATATCAAGGAAATGGCGGATCTGACCTACCCGCAGATCTACCTCGACGACCTGTTCAGCGACAGCGACCGTGTAGCCAACCGCCGTAAGCCGATCATTGCGGCGGTCAACGGCTTTGCCCTGGGCGGTGGTTGCGAGTTGGCGTTGATGTGCGACTTCATCCTGGCCGGCGACAACGCCAAGTTTGGCCAGCCGGAAGTCAACCTTGGCGTGCTGCCGGGCATGGGCGGCACCCAGCGCCTGACCCGTGCGGTGGGCAAGGCCAAGGCCATGGAAATGTGCCTGACCGGGCGTTTTATCGATGCGGTGGAAGCGGAACGTTGCGGCATCGTTGCGCGGATCGTGCCGTCGGACGAACTGTTGGCAGAGGCCCTCAAGGTCGCTGCGCTGATTGCCAGCAAATCGGTGCCCATCAGCATGATGGTCAAGGAAAGCGTCAACCGCGCCTTTGAAGTCAGCCTGTCGGAAGGCGTGCGCTTTGAACGCCGGGTGTTCCACGCCGCCTTTGCCACTCAGGACCAGAAGGAAGGCATGGCGGCGTTCGTGGCCAAGCGCGCTCCGGCATTCGTGGATAAGTAAAACAACAGGCCCGGTCACGGGCCTGTGCTTGCTGCCTGGGGCCTGCTCAAGGCGTGCCGGGCATGACCTGATGAGCGATGGTCAGGTCACCGATCGGCGTTTGTGGGGCCAGGGCCTGGGTCGGGGGGACGGTAACCGTATTGGTCGACCCAACGCTTGGCCCGGCCTTTCTCTTGGGGAATACACCGATACTGAGGCTACCGGTCAAGTCGACCATGCCTGGTACCCCAAGTTGGGTGTTGGTATGGGCCCTGCCTACCAACGCAATCCACTTTTCGCCGCCGCTGGTGGCTTTGATGGTTTGCGCGGCGTAATAGTTGAATCTGGCCAGGCGCTCTTTGGCCTCGGCAAGGTCCAGGGTTTTGCTTTGGGTAACGGGTGCATGCCGCTGGGTTAAGTAAATATGTTCCAGAGGAAGCACCTGTATGCCGTTTTTTTCGAACTTGGCTTTAAGTTCTTCAAAGCTTGGGTTGTCGCGTTTCTTCCCCGTGTCTCCCAGCCAGCCAATACCGTCGTCTCTGACGCCTGACGGGTAATCGGCCACCCCTTCGAAATAGACCCTCTTCACCTTTTGTTGAACGAACAGATCGACATGGTCAAACAGCAATTGGAAACTGGCGATTTCCGCGTGGTTCTCTCCAAATATCACGCCATTGGATGCCTGCAATGCTCGAGTGATTACCTCTGATGAGGGCCTTGGCTCGGGGATCGAGGGGATAGCAGGGCGGGCCGCAATGTCCGCGGTTTTCACCGACTTGTAGTAAGCGACCATATCGTTCTCAAACTTCTGCGACACCTCCTTCCTTGCCGCTGCGGTTGCGAAGTCGTCCCAACGCCACTTGCCTTTTGTCGCGAGGGCGTAATCTTCGATGGGGAGTGCTTCTGATTTTGACGGCTTCGGTGGAGTGTTTGGGTAGACCAGTCGCCAGTTTCTATCCAGCGGCTCGTAGCGTTGGCCACCGCGATGCGTTACGCGCCGACTGACGGGCATCAGCGTATTTGTGGGGGTGAAGGCCTCAAGGGGGCTGCCGTATGCCTGCTGCGCCACGTCATCGTAGGCGTACCACTTGCCCTGCTGCTGCACCGCAAGCACATCGCCGGAGTGGTCGGCAATTTTCAAGGTCCCGGTTGCCGCGCCCTCGTATCGTTGGCTGGCGGCCAGCAGGTCATAGCTGTCTGCGGTGCCGCGCAGCACTTGTATCTTGTGCGCGGCACCTTTGACGCTGGCTCGGGCGAGCCGCCCAGCGCCCATCAGCAGATCGCCCACGCCGCTCAGAGGGTTGAGCGCCTCGATGGCGCCGACGCCAACCGCTTTGGCAAGGCCCAGCGCCTTGGCCGTGCTGGACAGTGCCGTGGCCGCGACTTTCCCTACTCTTGCCGAGGTTGCCGCGCCGGCGGTGACAAAACCCAGCAGGTCCAGGCCCAAATCGATAATGCCCTCGTCGTAGTCGCCCTTTTTAAAATTGACGATGGCCGACCGTAGTGGAATCAGGTTCAACAGGAAGTCCTGGACCTTCTCTCGTGAGGCTTTTTCCTCGTCAAACGTGGTGACGCCCTTGGCCTGTTTGAGTGCGTCTGCGTTATCCAGATCAAACACCTCGACAAACGCATTGGCGATATCCTGGCTCCTGGCGCTGGAAAAGCTGCGGGGCGGCGACGCACTGCCAGCTGTAGCGTCGAGACGGCTCAAGCGGTCGCCACCGCCCAGGTTGAATGGCTCGGTCCTATGTAACCTGTTGCCGGTACGAAACTCCCCTGGCGAGATTTTTCCACGGCTGATCGCGCCCTTGGCAAGATCAACCTCATACACCGTGGTGCAACCATCACGCACGGCCTTGATCAGTAACTTGGGGCTTTTTGAGGTAAGGGTGGGCGCCGAAAAAAAACCGGTTGCAATGGTGTAGGTCCGGTCTTGGAAGAAATCGATCTGCCCGTGCTCAAGGTTGTGGCGGTCGGCTAATGGCAATTGCGCAATCATGTGTTTGATCGTGGTTTTCAGGCCTTGTTTTTGAAGGCTGATAACCGTGTCCAATTGCGTTCTGAAACGGTTGAAGACGTTGAGGTCCTGCTGTTTGTTGAGCCTGTCGATGGGAATACGACTGTCCGTGGTTTTCCAGGTTGGCATGTCCTGACGCTCCATCATCGCGATGTCCAGCATCGAGTAAGTGCCCTGAAAAAGCCGGGTGGAACGAAACGGATAGTCGGCCTGTATGCATTTTTCTTCGAAGGAAATGCCTTTGCCAAACAACTGCTCGAGTCTGGCCAGGGCGATCTGTTTCAGCTCGGGCAGGGGCGTGCGCAGTTGGCTGGAGGCGGTCGCTCGCTCCTGCAATTGCTGGTTGAAGTCAGTGCGCGCACGTTCAATCTCATCGCTGTTGTAAAGGCTGTCGTGTTTTTTATCGAGAATGCCGTTGGCTACCGCCCAGTCAATCAAGACGGCCGTCTGAATGGCATCATCCACAGGCGCCTGCATTGTATGGGCGATGCTCATGATCTGGGCGTAACTCATCTGTGGTGTCACCCCGGGGGTGCCGGCTTCTATCTTTGCCACTGCCAACTGAAAGCTGGCCCACGCCTGGCTGCCATAGGTCAGGTTGGCAGGGATGTCCTTGACCAGGAACTGCGGTGCGATGCGTGCCAATAGCAGGTGCGCGCCGAATCCGGCCGTGGCTGCCGTGGTCTTGCCGCTCAGGCGCAAATGGTTGCTCAGGGCGTTGACGATGGAAGCAGGCGATTTACCCCAGTGCTGTTCCTGCGCCAGGTCAAAGCCGGCGACTGTGTTTCTGCGGGGTTGGTTGATGGACTCTGGGTCAAGCCCCAGATTGATCGCTGCCAGCACATAGTCGCTGACGCTGTTTGGCGTCGCGATGCCTTTGAGCTGTTGCTGTATCGCTTGCCCCAATGCCTGCCCACGGGGTGACTGGATGAGCTTTTCCAGTGCCTTGCCGGGGGCTTTGAGTTCGTCCTCGGACAAGTCTACGGCGCTGGCCAGATAACCCAGTGCTCCGGCGCTTTGATCGGTCAATGGCAGGCCCGACAAGCCTGGCGAGTGAGTGCGCAAGAGTGTGCCGATAGACTGCTGCTGTGAAACGCTCAAGGGTAAAGGCCAGGACAATCCGCCGCCGTAGTTGGCGTAGGGATGCTGCAGAGACCGGATTTCCACGGCCTGGGCCAGGTCCAGCAGTTCGGCTCGGCTGCGCGGCAGCGTTATTCCATGCTTGAGCAAAAAACGTTCCAGGTCGACGCAGGTTTCGTCCCGGGCAACGGGGTGTCGGGCATAGGAAGAGTCGGCGTCAGGCGTGATAGATATTCCCGCCAAGGCTGACGCGACCGCACCCGCGTCAGCTTCGCCGGTCAGTGGTTGGGCCGCCTGTTTGAGCTGCTGCGCCAAGGCTTGCCAGTTGCGCTGATCGCCCAGGGCTTGCTGGAGGGCAGGGCTGGGCGTTTCTGGCGCAGCAGGCGGCGCGGGGCTGTTGGGCGGACGCTGGGGGGCACGTCTTGTGTAAGGAGGGGGGCAAAGCTCGGCATGGAAGGCTGGACGGCTATTGAAGTCATGACTGTTCACCTGTGTGGGACCAAACACCTGAAGACCCTCTGGCCTTCGGTTTTCCCATGTTCAGTGGTGAAGTCGATCCGACGTATCCACAGGTGAATTGTTAGCGCAGAAAACGGGCGAGTGTTCAGATAGGGCCTATCTGCACCCAACTCCACTGATTCGGGCAGAAGACAAGCCAAAGCGACTCATGGTCTGTAATATAAAGTCCCGTTTTAGCAGACCCATCCCCGTCAACCGGTAGGCGGTCAGCCTGGCTGGCGCTACAGCGCGGATACAATTTTTCAGGTTTCAGGAACCCGTCATGACCCAGAAGCAACGCTTGATTTACTCGATTCTGATTTCCCTGGTCGTCCTCGGCACGATGTTTGGCCTGTCCTATTTGCAGAACATCGGCGCCATCAGTGAGAAGACGTTCCAGTACATCGCCATTGCCGTGGCGGTGATCGTGGTGGTGATCAACGGCATCATGCGCCGTAAGGTCAAGCCTAATCGTTGAGTCCTACGCCTGCGGCCAGGACTTTGGCAGCCTCTTCATGGAGGCTGTAGCTTTTATCGCTGTTAAGCGTGATCACACCCTCGCTGCACAGGCGCTTGAGCACCTCGCGCACACTGAGAAACGATAGCGGGATGCCCAGTCCCAGCAAATGGCTGTGCACACCCCGGACCCCTAGCGTGCGGCCGTTATCGGCGGCCGTGAGCAGGGCGTCGATGACTTTCAGCCTGATCAGGCTGGTGCGCAATCCAAAACACTTGAGTAGATGCCGGATGCGTTGGTTGCCTTGTTGCTCGGGCGCCTTGGCGAAAGCCTGGCTGCCCGAGCCAAAGGCGGCGTCGTGGGCCATAGAATGTCCATCCGTGGGCAGTTGCGGGTTGTACATGCAAAAACTCCTTATCAGAGCCTGATCAGGAAAGTGATGGTGCTCTTAGTTAATAAGACGTATGAGTCGCGCAAATCATGAAGTCCAACCGGTATAAATTTTGTCAGTAACACGTCTGTCACATTCCTGGCGCCGGTAAATAAGCCGCGTGCGGCCTAAATTTCTGCGCATTTCTACGTCTTTATTCATGGGCTGGCGTTGGCGAGTCGGCCCCGCCTTGGGCGTTTAATTTGGCTTGATGATGGGGTCTGCGTGATTATTTCCAACGGGTTGTCCAGGGTGTGCGTGGTTGCTGTGTTGCTGGGGGTAAGCCTGTGTGCGACGGCCCGCCAGGTGAGTGAAGTACAGGCAGGTGCGATGAGCGCCGATATCCGCCGCACCGGTTTTGGTATCCCGCATATTCGCGCCAGCGATGAGCGCGGCCTGGGCTATGGCATTGGTTATGCCTACGCGCAAGACAACCTGTGCCTGCTGGCCAATGAAGTGGTAACCGTCAACGGTCAGCGTGCTCGCTATTTCGGCGCGGAGCAGGCAACCCTGGAAGAGCGCAACAACCTCACCAGTGATGTGTTCTTTACCTGGCTCAATACGCCCGAGGATGTGGCGACCTTCTGGACGGCGCAGACACCCCAAGTGCAGCAGCGTCTTGAGGGATATGTGGCGGGGTACAACCGTTATCTGCAGGAGCGCGGGACCAAGGGCCGACCAATGCAGTGCCAGGGCGCTTGGGTGCGCCCGATCAACACGGCTGACCTGGTCAAGCTGACCCGGCGCCTGTTGGTGGAAGGTGGAGTGGGGCAATTTGCCGAGGCCCTGGTGGGCGCGACACCGCCCCAACCCGGCGTGGCGGTGCAGCGCAGTGCGCGGGCTTTTGAGCTCGCCACCCTGAATCAGCAGCGCTTTGCCCTGGATCGCGGCAGCAACGCCGTGGCGGTGGGCGGCGAGCGCTCGTTCAACGGGCGCGGCATGCTGTTGGCCAATCCCCATTTTCCGTGGATTGGCGGCATGCGCTTTTACCAGATGCACCTGACTATCCCTGGCCAGTTGGATGTGATGGGTGGCGCCTTGCCGGGCCTGCCGGTGGTCAATATCGGCTTTAACCAGCATGTGGCGTGGACGCACACGGTCGATACGTCCAAGCACTTCACGTTGTATCGCCTGACGCTTGATCCCAAAGACCCGACCCGTTACCTGCTGGACGGCAAGTCGATCCCTCTGCAGAAAACCCAGGTAACGGTGCAGGTCAAGGGCGCCGATGGCAGCCTCAAGGACCACACGCAAACGGTCTACAGTTCGCAGTTCGGGCCGGTGGTGCAATGGCCGGGCAAGCTGGACTGGGACGGGCAATACGCCTTCAGCCTGCGCGACGCCAACCTGGGCAACGACCGTGTTTTGCACCAGTGGTACGCGATGAACCAGGCCCGCAGCCTCAAGGACTTGCAAGCCTCGGTGCACACCCTGCAAGGCATTCCGTGGGTCAATACGCTGGCGGCGGATGACCAGGGGCAAAGCCTGTACATGAACCTGTCGGTGGTGCCCAACGTCAGTGCGAAAAAACTCGAGCAGTGCAGCGATCCACGGGCAGGCCTGGAGTTGATCGTGCTCGACGGTGCCCATAGTGCCTGCGCCTGGGATATCGATCCGCGGGCGGCGCAGCCAGGGATCTTCGCCGCTGATCAACTGCCGCAACTGGAGCGTCGGGACTACGTGCAGCATTCCAACGACTCGGCGTGGATGGCCAACCCCAAGGCGCCGTTGACCGGTTTTTCGCCGTTGATCAGCCAGGATCAGATCGCCCTGGGCGCGCGCGCGCGGTTTGCCTTGCAACGTTTGCAGGGCCTGGAGAAGCAGCCGATCACCGTTGCCGATTTGCAGCATATGGTGCTGGACAACCGGGTGTACCTGGCCGGCCAGGTGATGCCGGATCTGCTCACATTCTGCGCGCAACAGCCGGATGAGTCCCTGAAAGTCCCGTGCACCCGCCTCAAGGACTGGGACCAGAAAGCCAACCTTGATAGCGGCCTGGGCCTGGTGCATTTCATCCACGTAATGGAGCAAGTGCAGCACATGCCGGATGTGTGGCGTGTGGCGTTTGACCCGAGACAGGCGCAAACCACCCCGCGCGGGCTGGCCATCGAACGGCCGGAGGTGGCCAAGGCGTTGCGTGAGGCGATGCTGGCTTCGATGCAGCAGGTGAGTGAGTCGGGCTTGAAGGAGGGCGCGCGTTGGGGCGATATCCAGGTATCTGGCAGCACCCCGATGCATGGCGGGCCGCAGGCACTTGGCATTTACAACGCCATGCAGAGTGTGCCGCGAGCCGATGGCAAGCGTGAGGTGGTCAGCGGCAGCAGTTACTTGCAGATCGTGACCTTTGACGACAAGGGGCCGAAGGCTGAAGGAGTGTTGGCGTTCTCGCTGTCCAGCGACCCGGCGTCGCCGCACTTCAAGGATCAGACCCAGGCCTTTTCTGCGAAACAGCTTAGCCCGTTGCCGTTTACCGAACAGCAGATCAAGGCTGATCCGCTGTATCAACAGCAGGTGATTCACGAATAGGGGATTTATTCGGCGAGCAGTTGCGTCACGGCGGCAAAGGCCTGGTCATGGCGCGCCTGCCAATCCCCGCCAATCACCTTGAAAGGCTGCTGATGCTGCTCCAGCCAGTCGCGGCTGGCCTGGAAGAAGGCCTGGCGGTCAGCCAGGTCTGGCTGGCAGCGCTGGCCATCGGCGGTCCAGCCAATGCCTTCGGGTGACAGCAGCAGATGCAGGTCGTAGTGGCGGGCCAGCAGCGCCTCGTCAAGCCACGCCGGAGCATCGCCAAATAGGGTCAGGCTCCACAGTTTGTTGGTCAGCAGGTGGGTATCGAGGATCAACAGTTGCGGCTGCCGGGCGCGGCCGGCATCTTCCCAGGCCAGTTGGCCACGGGCGATGTCCGGGATATCGGCCAGAGTCGTGTCACGCTGATAGTGGTCGATGAAATAGCGCACGTATTCCCCCACCAGCACTGCACCGAAATGCGCCTGCAACTGCTCGGCCAGCCAGCTTTTACCGCTGGACTCAGGGCCTGCCATCACCAGCACCTTCATGTGCGCAACGCCGGGTCGGCGCGCCATTCCCGCCAGCCCTGCACGGCAATCACGGTGAACAAGGCGTAGAGCGCGGCTGTCAGGTACAGCCCTTTGTAGACAAACAGACCGACAAAAATCACATCGACCACGATCCACAGCGCCCAGCATTGCACGCGTTTTTGCGCCATCCACATCTGCGCCACCAGGCTGAAGCCGGTCAGCGCGGCATCCAGCCAGGGTTGCGCGGCATCGGTCCAGTGCGCCATGGCAGCGCCCAGCAGCAGGCTGCCCGTTGCGCCAATGGCCAGGCTCAGGAGAATGGATTGGGTGCCTAGGCTGGTGACTTGCCGGCCTTGCTTGACCTCGCCGGCGCGGGTCCATTGCCACCAACCATAGACTTGCAGGCCGGCATAGACCACTTGCAGCAGCATGTCGGAATACAGCTTCACCTCGAAGAACACCCAGGTGTACAGCAGCACCATGACCAGGCCGATCGGCCAGCACCACGGGTTCTGCTTGACCGTCAGCCAGACGGCAATCACCCCCAGCGCGGCGGCAAACAGTTCAAGCCCGGACATGGGATTCCTTGGGAGAGTCGAAGAGGAGGGCGATTGTACCCAACCGACGGGGCAAAATCTTGCCGGTTGCGCTGCTTGTCGTGGCAGCCTTACCACGTTCTGTCAGACACACCGAGGTGGTTGGTTTGGGGCTGCTGCGCAGCCCAACGGGGGACAAGCCCCCTCGCCACAGGGGGGCTTGCGGCAGTACATGGGCAGTTGGCTTTCCTGTAGCGAGCGGGCTTGCCCCGCGCTGGGTGGCGAAGCCGCCCCAACAGCCTCACCAGGTGCCGGCAGGCAAACCGAGGTGCCTGGTTTTAGGGGCTGCTGCGCAGCCCAACGGGGGACAAGCCCCCTTGCCACAGGGGGCTTGCGGCAGTACATGGGCAGTTGGCTTTCCTGTGGCGAGCGGGCTTGCCCCGCGCTGGGTGGCGAAGCCGCCCCAACGCCCTCACCAGATGCCGGCAGGCAAACCGAGGTGCCTGGTTTTTGGGGGCCGCTGCGCAGCCCAGCGGGGGACAAGCCCCCTTGCCACAGGGGGCTTGCGGCAGTACATGGGCAGTTGGCTTTCCTGTGGCGAGCGGGCTTGCCCCGCACTGGGTGGCGAAGCCGCCCCAACAGCCTCACCAGACTCCGGCAGGCACACCGAGGTGCTTGGTTTTAGGGCCGCTGCGCAGCCCAGCGGGGGACAAGCCCCCTTGCCACAGGGGGCTTGCGGCAGTCTGTAGGTAGATGACTTTCCTGTGGCGAGCGGGCTTGCCCCGCGCTGGGTGGCGAAGCCGCCCCAACAGCCTCACCAGGTGCCGGCAGGCAAACCGAGGTGCCCGGTTTTAGGGCTGCTGCGCAGCCCAACGGGGGACAAGCCCCCTTGCCACAGGGGCTTGCCGCACCACAGGAACCCCACAGTCCCCCTGTCTAGACCTTGAACTGGCGCAACAAGCCGTTGAGTTCTTCGCTCAAATCCTTCAGCTGCACGCTGGCTACGCTCGATTGCTGGGCCGCCAGCGCCGTGCTGTGGGACAGGCCGGCTGCCTGCGTCACGTTCTGGTTGATGTCTTCCACCACGTGGGCCTGTTGCAGGGTTGCGCTGGCAATCGAAGCGTTCAGGCCGTTGAGGTTGCGCAGGGCCTGGCCGATGGCGGTGAGGCTGGCGCCCGCCTGGCCGGCCTGCTCGATGGTCAGTTGCGAGGCCTGGTGGCTGTCGCTGATGACCTTGACCGCCGCTTCGGAATGCCCCCTGCAGGCGTTCGATCATGCTCTGGATCTCGGCGGTGGATTTTTGCGTACGCTGGGCCAGCAGGCGTACTTCGTCGGCAACCACGGCAAAGCCACGGCCCTGTTCGCCTGCGCGGGCCGCCTCGATGGCGGCATTGAGGGCCAGCAGGTTGGTCTGCTCGGCAATCGAGCGAATGACCTCCAGCACCCCGCCAATCTGCGTGCTTTCCGAGGACAGGGTACGGATCACTTCCACCGCCTGGCTGATAGTCCCGGACAGCGCATCAATCTGCTGCAGGCTGCCGTCGATGTTCACCTGGCCCTGTTCGGCCTGGATTTGCGCATCGCGCATTTCACTGGCGGCGTGTTCGGCATTCTTGGCCACGTCCTGCACGCCGTAGGTCACTTCATTGATGGCCGTGGCCACCAACTCCATCTGCTGGGACTGCTGCTGGCTGCGGTCATGGGCCTGGCTGGCGTTGCTGCCCAGTTCGGCGGACGACTGGCCCAGGGCATTGGCGCAGACCTGCAACTGACTGACCACCTGGCGCAGTTTGGCGGTGAATGTATTGAAGTGCTGGGACAGCTGCGTGACTTCGTCCTGGCCGTGGGTGTCGAGGCTGCGGGTCAGGTCGCTTTCGCCGCTGGCGATATTGGCCATGGCGTGTACCGCTTCCTGCAGCGGGCGCACGATGCTGCGGGCAATCAGCACCACCAGCAGGGTCATGATCAGTGCGATGCCCAGGCCAACGAGGGACGCCTGCCACACCTGTCCACGGAACTGCGCCTGTACATCGTCTACGTAGACGCCGGAGCCGATGATCCAGCCCCAGGGTTCGAACAACTGGATATAGGAGGTCTTGGCCACCGGCGCATCCGCTCCCGGTTTGGGCCAGCGGTAATCGACCATGCCGGCGCCCTTGGCCTTGGCCAGGGTGACAAACTCATTGAAGATCGCAAAACCGTCCGGATCGCGGATGGCCGAGAGGTTCTGGCCGTCAAGCTTGGGGTTGGCCGGGTGCATGATCATCACCGGCGTCAGGTCATTGATCCAGAAATAGTCGTCCTGGTCATAGCGCAGGCCGCGCACCACGCTCAGGGCTTGCTTCTGCGCGGCTTCGCGGGTCAGCACGCCGGTGGTTTCGAGGCCGTGATAAAAATTCAGAATCCCGCTGGCGGTCTGTACCACATGCTGGGTTTGCTGGCTCTTGGCCTGAAAGAGATCGTCATGGATCTGCTTGAGCATCAGCAAACCCAGGGTCAACAACATCAACACGGCGACTATCAGGATCATCCAGAGGCGCCGGCTGATCGACATATTGCGCAAACTGTTCATAGTCTTGTCACTCCGCGTTCTTATAATTTTCGGTGCTGCGTTGATCGGCCAGTGATAACGCGAAGCGAAATTCGGGCTTGTCTGATAGGCTTTCGGCCCGGAATCAAAAAACCTGAGTGCTGCCTGATTTTTCACAGAATTTTTGCAGTTCAGCCTTGATCCTGCACGCGGCCTTGCAGCGTGCTCATCGTTAGTGAACACCTAGAAAATATCAACGAGGCATGCCGTCGCATGACCTTTTGGGGGAATAATGGATCTTTGGACCGCCTTTCAGGCATTGATACTTGGCATTGTCGAAGGGTTGACGGAGTTCTTGCCGATCTCCAGTACCGGGCACCAGATCATCGTCGCCGATTTGCTCGACTTCGGTGGCGAACGCGCCATGGCGTTCAACATCATCATTCAATTGGGCGCCATCCTGGCAGTGGTCTGGGAGTTCCGGCGCAAGATCCTCGACGTGGTCACCGGCCTGCCGACCCAGCGCAACGCCCAGCGTTTCACGCTTAACCTGCTGATCGCGTTCCTGCCGGCGGTGGTGTTGGGGGTGATATTTGCCGACCTGATCCACGAATACCTGTTCAACCCCATCACCGTGGCCACCGCGCTGGTGATCGGCGGGGTGATCATGTTGTGGGCCGAGCGCCGCGAACATACCGTCCATGCCGAAACCGTTGATGACATCACTTGGAAAGATGCCTTGAAAGTGGGCTTTGCCCAATGCCTGGCAATGATTCCGGGGACCTCGCGTTCGGGTTCGACGATTATCGGTGGCTTGCTGTTCGGCCTGTCGCGCAAGACGGCGACCGAGTTTTCGTTCTTCCTGGCGATGCCAACCATGGTCGGGGCGGCGGTGTATTCGGGCTATAAGTACCGTGACCTGTTCCAGCCTGCGGACCTGCCGGTGTTTGCCGTCGGGTTTGTGGTCTCGTTCATCTTCGCAATGATTGCAGTGCGCGGTTTGCTCAAGTTCATCGCCAGCCACAGTTATGCAGTGTTTGCCTGGTACCGCATTGCGTTCGGTTTGCTGATCCTGGCCACCTGGCAGTTCGGCTGGATTGACTGGGCGGCGGCCAAGGCGTGATGAGCATTCAGCATCTGCGCTTGAAGGCCCTGGTGTTTGTGCTGCTGTGTGCCGTGCCGCTGTTTGGCGCGGCACTGCTGGCGTACCGCGGGGTGTCGCTGATCCCGCTGGCGGCCTATGGGCTGGTCAGCGTGGTGACGTTTTGCCTGTACTGGAGCGACAAACGCAAGGCCCAGAGCGACAGTTGGCGTACCCCGGAAAAGATCCTGCATGCCATGGAGCTGGCCGGTGGCTGGCCGGGCGGCCTGGTCGCGCAGCAGGTGTTTCGCCACAAGACACGCAAGGTGTCGTACCAGGTGGTGTTCTGGCTGATCGTGTTGTTGCACCAGGTGTTCTGGATCGACCAGCTGTTTCTTGGCGGCACGCTGCTGTCAGTCTTCTAGATAGCCAGCGCCTACACCAGCCTGAGCCCGATCTGCGTGCGCTTGGGCAGTTTGCTCACCACCAACTGGTGGGAGCGCTGCAACAAGTCGCGCAGTTCCTCGCCGCCCAGCGGGTAGGGCACTTGCATGATGATCCACTGCGCTCGCGCCAGGTAGGGCGCCGGGTGGATGCCCGGGCGGTCCACATGGCCGAGGAACAGCTCCTTGTCGACCTTGAACGCCAGGGAATCACCCCGCAGGTTCTGCAGGGCGAACATCTTGTTGCCGGCAATCGAGAACACCCGCACACCGCCCCATTTGTAATCCTCCCGCGCTCCGGGCAGGCCCAGGCAGAACTGGGCGACGTCGTTTTCGCTCATGATCCGGCTACTCATAGCAGGCGATCTCCGCAATTGTTGAAAGCATGGGCCAGAAAGTCGATCCAGGCGCGTACCGCTGGGGATACGCCGCGTCGGTGCGGGTACACCGCTTGCAGCCAACCTCCGGGTAATGACCACTCAGGTAGCAATTGCACCAGTTGCCCGGTTTTCAGCTCCTGCTCGCAATACATCATCGGCAGCACGGTGAAACCCAGACCGGCAAGGGCACTGGCCTTGCGTACCAGGAAGTCGTCGATGCCCAGGCGTGCCTCCATGGCTAGGTCGGTGGCATTGCCGGCCGGGTCGAGCATACGCAGGTGGACCAGGCGATCGGCTTCCAGGGCACCCAATACGGGCAGTTGCTTGAGGTCGGCCGGGGTGTTGATCTGGCGGCCATGCACAAACTCGGGGCTGGCGACCATGGCCGTCTGTGCCTGACGCAGGCGGCGAGTCACCAACAGCGGGTCTTCATCCCCCAGTTCACGCACGCGCAAGGCCACGTCTACGCCCTCGGCCACCAGGTCGACGCGGCGATTGATCAGCATCATTTCCAACTGCACCAGCGGGTGCGCTGCGAGAAATTGCGCCACTACGGTCGGCAGGATTTCGTGGGCCAGGCCCACCGGGCAACTGACCCGCAGGCGGCCCCGGGGCTCGCTGGACATGTTGGCCACCGCTTCGTCGGCCATTTCGGCTTCCAGCAGCATCGCCTGGCAATGCCCCAGGTAGCGTTCTCCGACGGCCGTCAGGGTCAATTGTCGGGTGGTGCGCTGCAATAGGCGGGCGCCGAGGCGTTCTTCCAGTTCGGCAATGCGCCGCGACAGCCGCGACTTGGGGATCCCCAGCAGCCGGCCAGCCGCCGCGAAGCCACCGGCTTCAACCACCTTGGCGAAATAGTAGAGGTCATTGAGGTCTTGCATGTTGGGCCTATTGTCCTGTCAGTGGGACGAACTATCGCATTTTAACCGGCTAATCGGCTATTGGGTTGATCTGTAGGATTCTCCCCATCAGATCGCCCGGTGGCGGTCCTCACTTGGAGATCCCACATGAAACTCTTGCATATCGATTCCAGCATCCTTGGTGACAACTCGGTGTCCCGTCAATTGAGCCGCGAAGTGGTCAAGGCCTGGCAAGCGGCCGAGTCGGGTGTGGAAGTGACCTACCGCGACCTGGCGAGCGAAGGGATCAACCATTTTTCCGGGATTACCCTGGGCGCCTTGGGTACCGCTACCGAGTTGCGTGATGCGGTGCAAAAGCACGAGGCCGACCTGAGCGCCTCGACTCTGGCCGAGTTCCTGGCTGCCGACGCAGTGGTCATCGCCGCGCCAATGTATAACTTCACCATCCCCACCCAACTCAAGGCCTGGATCGATCGCATTGCCGTCGCCGGCCAGACTTTCCGCTACACCGAAGCCGGCCCGGAAGGCCTGTGCGGCAACAAGAAGGTCATCGTGGTCTCTACCGCCGGTGGCCTGCATGTTGGCCAACCTACCGGCGTGGGGCACGAGGACTACCTCAAAGTACTGCTGGGCTTCTTCGGCATCACCGATATTGAATTCGTCCGTGCCCATGGCCTGGCCTACGGTGACGAAGCGCGCAGCAAGGCGCTGAACGACGCCAATGCGCTGATCGCCGAGCAATTGTTCGTCGCTGCGTAAGGCCTGTGTAAATTTCACCGCGACTCGCTATCAATCTGATTAGAGGCGCCTAAACTCTGTATTCTGTTGGCCTGAAAACCAGCGGAATACGGAGTTTTTTGCTTTGAGCGGGCGAATCTGGCGCAGCTTATGCAGTACAGGATCATACCGTCCGCGCCTGAACCGACTTGCAGGCGTCACACAGCACAGGTGGACATCCCCATGATGCGTCTTTGTGCAGTTTTGCTGGTTTCCCTGCTCGGCGGCCTTGTTTCAGTGCACGCCGCCGTGGCCCCGCATCCCCATTGGAGCGTGGGCTATCACCGGATGAGCTTTCTCGACCCGCTGGATTCGCAGCCGATGAAGGCCATCGCGTTTTATCCGTCCACGGGTCGCGAGCATATCAGCCAAGTAGGCGCCTATCGCGTCGCCGCCACCGAGGATGCCAAGGTCGCCATTGGCCGTTTCCCGCTGCTGATGCTGTCCCATGGCAACACCGGGACACCCCTGGCTTTGCACGATCTGGCGACATCGCTGGCGCGCAAAGGGTTTGTGGTGGTGGCGGTGCTGCATCCCGGCGATAACTACAAGGATCACAGCCGCCTGGGCACCTTGAGCAATCTGTATGGCCGGCCGATCCAGATTTCTGCAGCGATTACTGCGGCCCTTGGCGACGCGATGTTGTCGCCGTTCGTCAATGTGGACCAGGTGGGTGTAATCGGCTATTCGGCGGGTGGCGAGACGGCGCTGATCCTGGCCGGGGCCAAGCCGGATTTCGAGCGCTTGCGCCGTTATTGCCAGGAACGTCCCGAAGACCGTGATGCTTGTACGACCAAGGGTGAGCTGGTGGTCGACCGCGATGATCTGCAACCCCAGGCTGACTCACGGATCCATGCATTGATGCTGATGGCGCCGCTGAGTCTGATGTTTGGTCGGCACACCCTGGTTGACGTGCATGTACCGGTGCTGCTGTATAGCGGCGATGGCGACAAACTGGTGGCCGTGGATAAAAACGCTGCCGCCCTGGCGCGCAAACTGCCGCAGCCACCGGATTTCAAACTGTTGGCCGGCGCTGGGCACTTTATCTTCATGGCCCCTTGCGATGATGAGCAACTGGCGCTGATGCCGGCGCTGTGTACAGATGCCGATGGGGTGGACCGCGAGGGTATTCACCGCGACCTGATCTCCGAGGCCGGGCGTTTTTTCGGGCGCACCCTCGGCCAGCACTCGCGGGCTGGGATGCAGACTGCAGATCAGTAGGCCCGGCGCATCAGCAACAAGGTCAGGCCCAGGCCCGTGACGGACAGTAGCGCCGCACAGAAAAAATATCCACGAATAACCCAGGTTCAACGCCACCGCGCCCATCAACGGCCCGGCAATCGCTAGCGCCAGGTCAAAAAAATACCGCATAGGCACTCAGCCCGGCTCCCCGACTGCTATTGGGCACCTGCTTGATGGCCTCGACGCCCAACGCCGGGTACACCAGCGACAGGCCAAAACCGGTGAGACCGGCGCCGATCAGGGCGATGGCGGGAGAGGGCGCAAGCCACAGCAGCGCCAGGCCGACGGTTTCCAGGGTCATGCAGGCAATTGCTGCGCGGAATCCGCCAAAGCGGTTGATGCTAGAGATAAACAGCAGGCGCGAAAGGATAAAGCAGATGCCAAACACCGTCAGGCACCAGGCAGCGCCGGTCCAGCCTCGGCTCAGATAGAACAGGGTAATGAAGGTGGTCAGGGTGCCGTAGCCAATGGAGGCCAGGCACAGGCTGGCGCCAAACGGCGCGATCCGCCCGAACACTGCCCAGAACGGCAGGCGTTCGCCGCGTACCACGGGAACCGAGGGCTTTTTGCGGATCAGTACCAGGCCAAGCCCGGCCAGCACCGCCAGCGCAATACCCAGGCTGTTGTAGCCGTATTGCGCGACCATCACCACGCCCAGTGGTGCGCCAATGGCGATGGCGCCGTAGGAGGCGATGCCGTTCCAAGAGATCGAGCGTGCGGTGTGTTCGGCGCCAACCTGGCCCATGCACCAACTGATGGTGCCGACGCCAATCAGGCCTTGGGCCACGCCTAGCAGCACGCGGCCGACAATCAGAATTCCCAGGCTCAGGTTGGGCAGGCTCTGCAGCAGCGTGGCGATAAACGTCAACACGCCGCTGAGCAGGATGCCGCTCAAACCGAGCACGATCGCGCGCTTGGTGCCGACGTTGTCCGACATACGCCCGGCCATGGGACGGCTGAGGAGGGTGGCCAGGTACTGCGAACCGATGGTCAGACCAGCAACCACGGCGCTGAAGCCCAGTTGTTCGTGGACGTAGCCTGGAATGACGGCAATCGGCAGGCCGATGCAGATGAACGCGATAAAGGTATAGAAAACGATGGAGACGATCTGCAGGGTGATCGACAGGGAGCTGGGAGCGGTAGGCATGGAGGCTCATTCGCGGCAGGGCGGTGAACGCATCATGGCAAGGGCTTGGGGAAAAAGGAAGCAGGCTAACGATTGTCGGCGCCGCCTTGTTGTGGTGGGTATGGTTGTGGTTGTGGCGAGCGGGCTTGCCCCGCGCTGGGCTGCGTAGCAGCCCTAAAACCTGCACCCGCGGTGTATCTGATGAAATGCGGGGGGATTAGTGATTGGGGCTGCTACGCAGCCCAGCGCGGGGCAAGCCCGCTCGCCACAAAAAGTCAGCGTTGCGCAGCAAACTCCAGGCTGCCACACCACCCCCTGTGGCGAGGGGGCTAGTCCCCCGTTGGGTGGCGAAGCCGCCCCAAAACCATCCCCCTCGGTCTATCTGACAGCAGTCGGTGAGGCCATTGGGGCGGCTTCGCCACCCAGCGCGGGGCAAGCCCGCTCGCCACAACAAGCCCCACCACAAGCCTGCTTGTCACCACTAGCCCGCTCGCCACTTTTTGCTGTGTTGTTGTGCTTAGAACACCACACCCTGGCTACGCAGGTAGTCGTCATAGGTGCCGCTAAAGTCGATCACGCCGCTTGGGCTCAGCTCGATGATGCGGGTGGCCAGGGACGATACGAACTCACGGTCGTGGCTGACGAAGATCAGCGTGCCTGGATAGTTCTCCAGCGCCAGGTTCAGCGCCTCGATGGATTCCATGTCCAAGTGGTTGGTCGGTTCGTCCATGACCAGTACGTTGGGCTTTTGCAGGATCAGCTTGCCGAACAGCATGCGACCTTGCTCACCACCAGAGATGACCTTGACCGACTTGAGGATTTCGTCGTTGGAGAACAGCATGCGCCCGAGGGTGCCGCGGATCACTTGTTCGCCTTGAGCCCACTGGCCCATCCAATCGAACAGCGTGACGTCGTCTTCGAAGTCATGGGCGTGGTCCTGGGCGTAGTAGCCCAGCTCGGCCGCGTCGGTCCATTTCACGCTACCGGCGTCCGGGGTCAGTTCGTTGACCAGGGTGCGCAGCAGGGTGGTCTTGCCGATACCGTTCGGGCCGATGATTGCCACGCGCTCGCCCGCTTCAACCTGGAAACTGAAGTCCTTGAACAGCGTCTTGCCGTCGAAGCCTTTGGCCATACGCTCGACGATGACTGCCTGACGGTGCAGCTTCTTAGTCTGTTCGAAACGGATGAACGGGCTCACACGGCTCGAAGGCTTGACCTCGGCCAGTTGGATCTTGTCGATCGCCTTGGCACGGGAAGTGGCCTGCTTGGCTTTCGAGGCGTTGGCCGAGAAGCGGCTGACGAACGATTGCAGTTCGGAGATCTGCGCTTTCTTCTTGGCGTTGTCCGACAGCAATTGCTCGCGGGACTGGGTCGCTACGGTCATGTACTCATCGTAGTTGCCCGGGAACAGGCGCAGCTCGCCGTAGTCCAGGTCAGCCATGTGGGTGCACACGCTGTTCAGGAAGTGACGGTCGTGAGAGATGATGATCATCAGGCTGTTACGCTGGGTCAGGATGTTTTCCAGCCAGCGAATGGTGTTGATGTCCAGGTGGTTGGTTGGCTCGTCGAGCAGCAACACTTCCGGATCCGAGAACAACGCCTGGGCCAGCAATACGCGCAGCTTCCAGCCTGGGGACACTTCGCTCATCGGGCCGAAGTGCTGCTCGATGCCGATACCCAGGCCCAACAGCAATTCACCGGCACGGGATTCGGCGGTGTAGCCGTCCATTTCGGCGAACTCGGTTTCCAGCTCCGCCACGGCCATGCCGTCTTCTTCGCTCATTTCCGGCAGCGAGTAGATGCGATCACGCTCGGCCTTGACCTTCCATAGCTCTTCGTGACCCATGATCACGGTGTCGATCACGTTGAATTCTTCGTAGGCGAACTGATCCTGGCGCAACTTACCCAGGCGCACGTTCGGCTCCAGCATCACCTGGCCGCCGGACGGATCGAGGTCGCCACCGAGGATTTTCATGAAGGTCGACTTGCCGCAACCGTTGGCACCGATCAAACCATAACGGTTACCGGCGCCGAACTTGACCGAGACGTTCTCAAACAGCGGCTTGGCGCCGAACTGCATGGTGATGTTAGCTGTGGAGATCAATTACTTTACCTATCAATAGCTTGGGGTGCGCTTATTTGGGCCGGGACCCATTCGGAGCCCGGGCCAACGGGCATGCGTCAACAGCGACATCAAGGCGTAAAGCCCAGTCGCCGAGCAGAAAATATGGGTGCATGTTGGAATTTGGCGCGCATTGTCGCATATGTGAGGCGCGAGTTATATGACAGGCCGGCGTGTGGGGCGGTGAGAAATGCCCGGCTTGTCTGTTTTGAGTAAAAACTCTACAAAAAGCAGCGATTTGTATCGAAGTTGTATCGGTTGTCGGTTCTGTAATTGATAACAGTTGAACATCCCATGGCCGTGGATTAATTTCCCTCCGTTCGCCCTGCAGTGATAGCTCTTTACCGGTTCAAGGATGGCGAGGCTATCGGTGCGGGGCGAACCCCCTTCTTTATTTTTGACGGCGCTCATTGCCATCCTGTTGCGCACGCTCAATGCTTTGGAGACGCAATGGACACGCTGTCTGCTCAACAGGCTATCGCCAGCAACAAGGCCGCCTGGAACGAATCCGCCGAGCATCATAAAGCTAGCGCCCACTGGCAAAGCCTGCTCGCCGCTGTAGGCGAGCGCGGTTTCAACTGCCTGGACCCCACGCTGACCTCCCTGCTGCAGCAGGTCGGAATCAAGGGCCGGGATGCGGTGCAACTGGGGTGCAATAACGGGCGTGAGAGTCTCTCGCTGTATGGCCTTGGCGCCAATAGCGTGGTGGGGATCGACCAATCCGATGCGTTTCTTGCGCAGGCGGCGGAACTGGCCAGTCGCTCACCGCACTCACCTGAATTTATCGAAGCCGATATTCATCATTTGCCCGAGCATTTGCAGGGTCGCTTCGACCTTGCGCTGATCACCATCGGCGTGCTGAATTGGATGCCGGATATCGTGCTGTTTATGCGGCATGTTGCCAGCACCCTTAAGGAGGGCGGAACGCTGGTGATCTACGAGACCCATCCGTTTCTGGAGGTATTCGATCCAGAAGCGGCCAACCCGATGCTGCCAGTCACCTCATACTTTCGCCGCGAGCCTTTTGTGCAGCACGAGGCGATTGTCTATGAAGGGGCGAGCCAGGGCGCAACCGCTGCGTCGTACTGGTTCGTACACACCTTTGGGGAAGTTATCAGCGCGGCCATCGCCGCGGGCCTGCAGATCAGCCATTTGCAGGAGTACCCGCACTCCAACCGCGAAGAACTCTACGACCGGTACGAGAACCAGTCGGCGCAATTGCCGATGTGCTACACCCTGACTGCCGTCAAGCGCTCGGCCTGAAGACAAAAAAAGGCCCGCTGGGGCGGCGGGCCAAGGGATTCATCTGAGGAGTTGGATTTAACCTATCGCGCCAAACGTGAAGAGTTTGTGAAAACCTCGTCGTAAAAACGAATACCTCTTATCTGTTCAAGACCTGCGCACGAATGTGCGCATCGTCTGCCCAGGCGTCGTACTGAAATGCGTCGGCCGGGGCATACCTTCATCGGCCGCAATAAAAACGAAGTGCTCGTCATCCAGGGTGTAGCTGGCGGGTAGGCGCTTTCCTGCGTCAGCCCCGATGGCGTCGATCCAGGTGATGCTCTTGGGTGTGGTGCTGGCATCCAGGGCAAAACACCCTTGTAGTAATACCTCGCCATCCAGGGTCATGACCCGGAACTGATTTCCCTCAATCGTCGTTAGCGCGCCGGGCGCACTGTGCTCATCCGGCGGGTTGGCGATGCCGCTGTCTTCCAGGGCGATTTGCTCCCACGTGCCTTGCAGGGCTTGCCTGTCCAGCTCCGTCGGGCAAGGGGTGGTGCGGGTAGAGGGCGATGACATGTACAACTCCTGTTTGATAAGGCGCAAATGAAGCACCGCCAACATCAAGAAATGCTTCCTATCAAGGTTGATTAATAGGTTTTGCGGGAAATTTCCCAAAGTTGTGGCTTGGTCGGTTTTTTTCCTTTGCCAGCAGATATTTAAAGCTGTTTTGACATATCGTGAGAGCGATGTTTCTCGATATGTCGTCTACGCTAAGCAATGTCTATATGACATTACTCTTTCTGAAGGAAAACAATCTCAATGCTGTAGGGATTTTTTCAGTGACTCAAGGGTCGGATAAGCGTTGCCTTATGTCGCATTAGCAATATCCAGGGCGTTGTCCCTGTATTTTCAGTTGGTTATTCAGATCTATCGTGTAGTGGACAGCCAGCGTCCACTTTTTGAAGGGTGTCCCCATTTTGAATAGAACTCCCCAGGTTCAAGCCCCCGTGGCGTCTGACGAAATTGATTTGTTTGAGCTATTTCACTCGATTTGGCGGCAGAAGAAACTGGTCATCGGCTGCACTCTTTTTGCGGGCCTTGTTGGAGTTGGTTACGCGCTGCTGGCTCCCCGCGAGTATCAGGTCAGCAGCGTGCTGCGTCCGGCAGCTATCAATGAACTGGATGCACTCAATCGCTCGGAGGTCTACAAGTTGCCGCCGGCGGATGCCCTGGCCAAAGTGGGCGCGCAACTGGACTCGTATGATGCGCGGCTGAATTTCTTCAAAGCCAACCCTGGCTTGTTCGAAGCGTTCCAGAAACCGGGGCGCAGCCTGGAGCAGAGTTTCGAGGCGTTCAACCGCAACTCGATCAACCTGATTCTGCCTGACCCGAAGAAAGCGGACTCGTTGAGCAGCTATATCCGCCTTGAACTGCAATACCCCACGGATATCGACGGCGTCGCGATTCTCAACGGATTTGTCGACTACGCCATCGCTGCAGAACGCGAGCAGGTGGGCGCCGATCTTAAAGTGATCGTCAACAACCGTCTCGCCGAGCTCAAAGGCAAGATTGATGCGGCGCGCTCCAATTACGAAACCGACAAGGAATCGAAAATCGCCAAGCTGCTGGAAGGCGACAAGCTCAAGCGTGCGCAGCTGGAAGATGAACTCAGTGCCCTGCGCCTGCAGATGAAAATGCAGCGCTCCAACCGCCTGGCAGAGTTGAGTGAAGCCATCTCGATTGCCAAGTCCATGGGCATTAAGAATCCGACTACGCCTTCGTCCATGGCCGACGCCGGGCGTAGCGGTTCCAGCCAGGTGATGCGCACCGAGATCAACAACCAGCAGGTCCCCTTGTACTTCCTTGGCACCGACGCCCTGGAAGCCGAGCGTACGGCCCTGCAACAGCGCACCAACGATGATTTCACCAACAGCCGTGTCGCGGAAATCGGCAAAGAGCTGCAGTTGTTGGAGGTCAATCGCCAGGTCGAGGTCATGAAGCGGCGGGGCAATGAAGATATTTTCCTGCAGGATGTCGAGCCGTTGCGTGCTGAAGTGGCGCGCCTGCGTGGCCTGAATATCGACATGAGCGCCTTGAAACTGGTGACAATTGACCGGCGCGCCCAGGAGCCGCTGAGCCCGATCAAGCCGAAAAAAGTCCTGGTGGTTGCGCTGAGCCTGGCGGTCGGCCTGCTGCTGGGGATGCTCATCGCGCTGGTCCGCCATCTGGTCCTCAAGCGTGGCAAAGCAGTGGCCTATTCGCCATTGGACGACGACCGTTTTACCCGGCGAGAACGCAAGGATGACCAGCCATTGGGCTGAGTTACGCCGCTCCTTTCCCGGGCTGCATCGCAGCCCGGCAGACCCGTCACCGTGCTTTCGAGGTGTCGCGGCTACACAGTTGGAAGACACCTTTTCACAATTCTTAGTTAACCTTTGGTTACAATCTATGGCTAAAATAACTGCCATTGGCCACTATCCGAATTGTCTCCAAGGCACTCGTGGGCCTGTTAATGAATTGTGATTTCAGGTGCTGCATTTTTCCTCCCCGGCCCGGCCTGGAGGAGCAGCCTGTACTCTTCTGACATGTGACGAATTCCCGTGAAACTCATCATTGTTGCTCTCTACGTTATCTCCATCGCGTATGTCCACCTGCGTGGCAGGGTGCGACATAAACTGGGGCGTCAACTAAGCGACCACTCGACCTTCCTTGCACCGGTCAATTGCTTCCTCTACCTGTTCTCCAAACTGCCCGGCCGTCCGTACCTATCGCCCAGCGACTTTCCCGACCTGAGTCCACTCCAGGAGCATTGGCAGGAAATTCGCGAGGAGGGCCAGAAGCTGATGCGCGCTGGCGAGATCAAGCGCTCGGACCAATACAACGACGTGGGTTTCAACTCGTTTTTCAAGTCGGGCTGGAAGCGCTTCTACCTCAAGTGGTACGGCGACAGTCACCCTTCGGCGATGAAGCTGTGCCCGCGCACCACCGAACTGGTGCAAAGCATCGGTTCGATCAAGGCCGCGATGTTTGCCGAACTGCCGCCAGGCTCGAAGTTGGTGCGCCATCGTGATCCCTATGCCGGCTCCTACCGTTACCACCTGGGGTTGGATACACCCAACGATCCAGGCTGCTACATCAATGTGGACGGTGAGAACTACTCCTGGCGTGACGGCGAGGCGGTAATGTTCGATGAGACTTACATCCACTACGCCGAAAACACCACGGCGCAGAACCGCATCATTTTGTTCTGTGATATTGAGCGCCCGATGAAGTATCGCTGGGCGGCGGCGTTCAATCGCTGGTTCAGCCGCAACGTCATGGCTGCCGCCGGTTCGCCCAACGATGCCGGGGACAAGACCGGTGGCTTGAACCGCGCCTTTACCCGCCTGTACAAGATCCGCCTGCGGGGCAAGGAGCTGAAAAAGCGTAACCGCACCCGTTACTACCTGGAAAAGTGGGCGATTTTTGCCGGCCTGGCGGCGATTTTCATACTGATCTGATCGTCAGCCCCTTCGTGGCAAGCACCGCAGTGGCGTTGGACAAGCCGTGTTACACCTGCGCGGAAACTATTTAGTTACCAAATCCGAACCCTGCGCGTAGCGTGTTATCGAATGCTGGTATTCCTCGCCCCAGAGAGGTTTTGTCATGAGCAGTCGTACACGCAGCCTTGTGGTGTTGGTCCTGGGCCTTGCCTTGAGTGGTGGGGTGCAGGCGCAGAACCTACCCGGCAACAACAATCCGTATAACAGCCCGATCAAGCGGGCCAATCCCAACAGCATGCAGGGCACCCAGCCCAATACACCGGCGATGCGTGGCACCTATACCGCGCCGGTGCCTCGCCCGCCAACCCTGGAAAACGGCGGCATCGGCAATCGTTATCCGCAGCGTGATGCTGCTCCCGCACGTCCTGCCACCCAACCCTCAGCCCCGACGCAAGACGCCAATGGCAATCGCCGGCCCTGAACGAAAGGAGCCCCACGGTATGTTTCTACGCACAACCTTTTTAGCGACCTGCTGCGCCAGTGCCCTGGCAACGGCGTGTCCGGTATTGGCCGCCGATACCCAGCAGTTCCCCAGCGAGCAAGGCAGCATCACCGCGACCCCGATTGTCAAAGGCCTGGACCACCCTTGGGCGGTAGCTTTTTTACCAGACAAGCAAGGCTTCCTGGTCACCGAACGGCCGGGTGCGCTGCGCTTTGTGAGCAGTGATGGAAAATTGTCTGCGCCGCTGAGCGGCGTGCCGCAAGTCTGGGCCAAGGGGCAGGGTGGTTTGCTGGATGTGGTGCTGTCGCCGGATTTCAAGGAAGACCGGTTGGTCTACCTGTCCTACGCCGAAGGTGGCGGCCAGGGCGGCAAGGCCGGCACGGCGGTAGGGCGTGGCCGTTTGAGCGATGACCTGAGCAGCTTGAAGGACTTCCAGGTAATCCTGCGTCAGGAGCCCAAGCTGTCTACCGGCAATCACTTCGGCTCGCGCCTGGTGTTTGATCGCGATGGCTACCTGTTTGTGACCCTGGGCGAGAACAATGATCGCCCTACGGCCCAGGACCTGGACAAGCTACAAGGCAAGGTCGTGCGGATCTACCCGGACGGTCGCGTACCGGATGACAACCCGTTTGTCGGCCAGCCTGGGGCCAGGCCGGAGATCTGGTCCTATGGCCAGCGCAACCCCCAGGGCGCGGCGCTGAATCCCTGGACCGGCACCCTCTGGGAAAACGAACACGGCCCGCGCGGCGGTGATGAAATCAATATCATCGAGCGTGGCAAGAACTACGGCTGGCCCCTGGCGACCCATGGCATCAACTATTCGTTGTTGCCGATTCCAGAAGCCAAGGGCAAGACTGCCGAAGGCACGGTCGCGCCCCATCATGTGTGGGAAAAGTCACCGGCCATCAGCGGTATGGCGTTCTACGATGCCGACCGTTTCAAGGCCTGGCAGCACAACCTGTTTATCGGCGCCCTGGCCAGCCAGGCGCTGATCCGCCTGCAGTTCGATGGCGACAAGGTGGTCCACGAAGAGCGCCTGCTGGGCGAGTTGAAGGCGCGTATCCGTGATGTGCGACAGGGGCCGGATGGCTTCCTGTATGTACTGACGGATGAGGATGATGGCGTGTTGTATCAGGTGGGACTGAAGCAGGATTGACTGGCACTGTAGGAGCCGGCTTGCCGGCACCTACAGCCCCAGTTCGGACAGCCCCGGATGATCATCCGGGCGCCGCCCCAGGGGCCAGTGGAATTTGCGTTCGCTCTCTTTGATCGGCATGTCATTGATGCACGCATGCCGGTTGGACATCAGGCCGTCCTGGTCAAACTCCCAGTTCTCGTTGCCGTAGGAGCGGTACCAGTTGCCGGAGTCGTCGTGCCATTCATAGGCATAACGCACGGCGATACGGTTGCCGGTAAAGGCCCACAATTCCTTGATCAAGCGGTAGTCCAGTTCCCTGGCCCATTTGCGGGTGAGGAAGTCCTTGGCCTGTTCGCGGTTATGGGCGAATTCGGCGCGGTTACGCCATTTGGTGTCCAGGGTGTAGGCCAGCGATACGCGCTGTGGGTCACGGGAGTTCCAACCGTCTTCGGCGAGACGGATCTTTTCAATGGCCGATTGTTCGGTAAAGGGCGGCAAGGGCGCACGTACGTGGGCAGTGTCTGACATGTGATTATTCCTTCTTGAATCCCAGTGACTTTCAAAGTGCCAATAACGTTTGCGCCATGCATTGCGCATTATCAGCGGCGGTTACATCGCCCATTATCAGGGCCATGGTAATGGCACCATCGACCAGGATCAGCAGTTGCGCGGCCTGTTTCTCCGGGGCTGGGGTGCCATGTGCGTTGCACAGTTCAAGCAGGTACTCGAACAGTTTCTGTTTATGCGCTTTGGCCAACAAACGGACCGGGTCTTGCGGGTTGCCGGTCTCGCCGCTGGTATTGATAAAGGCGCAACCGCGAAAGTCCGTAGAGGCGAACCAGGCCTTGAGCGCGCTGAACACCCCAAGCAAGCGCGCACCGCTGTCTGGCGCTTGTTCGACCTCGCTGCGCAGCCACTGCAGCCAACGCTCGTCGCGCCGCTGCAGGGCGGCGATCACCAATTCGTCCTTGTTGGCGAAATAGCGGTAGATGCTTTTCCTGGAGACCCCGGCGGTTTTCACCAGCAGTTCCATGCCGGTGGCCGCGATGCCGTGCCGGTAGAGCAGCTTTTCGGTGACATCGAGAATAATGTCGCGGGTTTCACTGTTGGTTATATCGTTCATGTTGCGACAGTAGAACGATCGTTCTTCATGGTCAATGAATTATTTTCCATGTTCCGCAGGCAGACCTGAGCACCCCCATGGTGTAAGCTCTCGGGCTCTTCGGATTCGATCATTGCGAGCCCTATGCCGTCGTTATTCAAACGTTCTCTGTTGCCCAAGTTGCGCGGTTTCCCCCTGGCCACCGATGCGATCGAGGTGCTGTGCGGTGCTGCCGAGTTTCGCCGCTGCCTGCTGGAGAAAATCGCCCAGGCCCAACACCGTATCTATATCGTCGCCTTGTACCTGCAACAGGACGAAGCGGGCCAGGAGGTGTTTGACGCGCTGCATGCCGCCAAGGCCGCACGGCCTGAACTGGATATCGTGGTGATGGTCGACTGGCTGCGCGCCCAACGCGGTCTGATCGGCGCGGGCAAGCAGCCGGGTAACAGCGCCTGGTACCAGGCGATGACCCAGTCGCGCCCGACACATGTGCCGGTATACGGGGTGCCGGTTCAGACCCGCGAGTTGTTTGGCGTGTTGCACCTAAAGGGCTTTGTGATCGATGACAGCGTGCTGTACAGCGGCGCCAGCCTGAACAATGTGTATCTGCACAAGTTCGACAAATATCGTTTTGATCGCTATCACTTGATCCACAACAAACCACTGGCTGACTCCATGCAACACTTGGTGGAGCACGGGCTGGTGGCCTCCAAGGCGGTCCACCGCCTGGACCTGCCCAACCTGCCCACCACTCGCAGCCTGCGCAATGAGATTGGCGACTTGCGCAGCCGGCTCAAGCACGCGACCTATGACACCACGGCCGGCCAGGCTGGCATCGGCGAGTTGTCGGTCAGCCCGCTGCTAGGGGTGGGCAAGAACAACCCGCTGAGCCGGGTGATCTGTGAGCTGATCGCCAGCGCCCAGCAGCAGTTGACCATCTGCACCCCGTATTTCAACCTGCCGCTACCGGTAACCCGGGAGATCAACCGCGCGCTGGCCCGTGGGGTGAAGATCGACATCATTGTCGGCGACAAAACCGCCAACGACTTCTATATCCCGCCCAGCGAGCCGTTCAGGATCATCGCCGCGCTGCCGTATCTCTACGAAATCAGCCTGCGCCGCTTTGCCAAGCGCCACCAGCGCATGATTGACAGTGGCCAGCTCAACCTGCACCTATGGCGTGACGGTGATAACACCTACCACCTCAAGGGCATGTGGGTCGACGAGCGCTATACCTTGCTCACCGGCAACAACCTCAACCCCCGTGCCTTCCGCCTGGACCTGGAAAACGCCTTGCTGATCGACGATCCCCGAGGCCAGTGGCTGGCGCCACGGCGCAGCGAGCTTGAGGAGATTTTCCGGCACGCCAAGCGGATCCAGGGCTACCAGCAGTTACAGACGCTGGTGGATTACCCCGAAGCCGTCGGCAAGTTCTTGCGCCGGGTCAGCCGGGTACGGGTCGAGCGCTTGTTGTATCGGATCCTGTAACTGACCTGCCATTTTCTCGGCACACTTGAAACACTTAGCACCGTCTTTGGTGTATTCGGACTCTTCCTATAACCCCTCTAGGCTGGGTTTTGTAGCGTTGCATTGACAGTTCTTACGGAAAAGAACTCTCGCCCTCCCTTAGGTGAAGAGAACTGGAAATGTCGACATACAGTGTAAAGAGTGCAGGCACGCCGTTTAACGTTGTGACAGGTGCAGGGCAGGGCTATCGACAGCCTGAGCCGACAGCCTCGATGCCGTCGTCCGAAGCGCCGTCTGCGCCCGAAGGCCAACACTGGCCAGCATCTGAGCAAACCCCACGCAGCCCCTCGATGCCTGGCAGGTTGACGCAAGCAAGGCTCGAGTTGGCGGCGCAGCGCAAAAAACGCGACGCGACGCCATTGCCTGCTTTTCCATCGTCCGTCGATGCGGCGAAAGGCGATGAAAAGCTGCAGGACACCCTCACTCATTGGGTGACCACCGGCAAGCTGAAACGCAAACCCATCCCCGACAATGCTTCGATCAAACCTTACGTGGACCTTTATCGCGACGCGGTGAAAGAGCCGGCGGTGCAGGACTGGCTTGCGAGCAAAGGCTTCAAAGGGTCGACCGTGCGCATTGACCGCGACGGCGTAGAGGGAATAGTGATTCGCGATGGCGTCGAGACCAAGCAGCGATTTACCACCAGCGATGGGTCTGGTTGGTGGGAAGTGAGTGGCAAGGTCAGGGCGGCTGTGCGCTACCTGTCTCCCAGCGATCTGGGGATTCTGCTACCAGACCCGAAAACGGGCGATTTTAATCACGTTGACGTCATTCTCGATTTTTACGGCGTCAAGACACCTAACGAAAGCGGCGGTGCCGCGCAGCTTGGCAGGCAGCTTACGGAGGAGGGCTGGCCCGGGATTTCCGAGCAAAAGCGCACCGATTGGCGCGAGCAGTTCGACCAACTCGTGCAGCAGAGTCGCGACCAGGATGTCCGTGCGCGCCTGGCTCCCCAGTTGCAGGCGCTGGTCGATGCAAAGGCTGAGGACGCCGATCTCGACCTGACTGCGCAGACTGTGGATATCGACCCCCAGTCGAGACTGGCACAGAAAAGCCATCAGCCACGGGCGAGTTTTGCTCAGTTCCTGGCAACCCCGGCCTTCAGAGCGTTCGTCGATAAAATCGGTTTTGGCCAGGGCGATCACGTTTACCGCATTCGCGACGGGCAGCTGGAACTGCGGGACTCGGCGAATCATTGGACTAATCTGCAAGCCTTTCTCGATGAAGAGATCAGCAAGACCCTGGTTGCAGGCAGTGCAGAAGAAAAGGCGCGCATTCTCGAACTGAATGCCAACTTCAACCAGTTGGTGGGCATGAGCAAGGAAACCGGCGACGCCCTGTATTCCATCCCCCAATATGACCTGCGCCAGGTTCTGGAGTATTCCGGGTTGGGGTCTCCTGGCTCCGTCGCGCAAGCACGCGTCGCGCTTGGCTGGCTGAACAATCAATTGCCTCCGGCGCCGCTGGCGGCGGACTACGCGAGTCTAACGCCCTATAGTTGGGGACCTGGGGCGTTGTCACCCAACGACCTGACGGTGCTCAGAACCCAAGCCGCCGGGCCGGGTTCGGTCACTGAACTGTTGCGCGATTTTGCGGACGGGGCGGACCTGCCCGCCGACCCGGATTTGCGGCTTCGGGCGTTCTTCGACTCGCCCCAGGCCATGGCCAAGGCGCAGCAATTGGCGGGCGTGCTGAATATGGCGGAGGTCGCCGGTGGCGCGCCCCTGTCCAGGGCTTCTCGCCACCAACTGCTGGCTGCCGCGATCAAGGCCAGTGTGGCCGTCGATGTGCCCGGCGCGCCCGGCGTGGTTGCCGGCTACGAGATCTATCATCCCAGCAACCTGGGGCGCACGATAAACCAGGTGCGCGAGGAGATAGAAACGCATTTGATTGACCACAAGGCGGTCAGCGCCAGCGCCGCGCCGTTGGTTGCCCACCTGTTGCTGGCACAGGCAGCCCCCTGAGTTTCTGATCAAGACGCGCAGTGTGTCGGCACTCGCACCTCAAGCACTGATGTTGCAGCCTGGGCAGGTGACCATCGGCTCGACCGCCTGGCTGAACCTGCGCCTGGGCACTGCCATGGCTGAAAAACTCGGTGGGGCGGGCAGTTCGCGGGCGCTGACTATCACCCAAGCCCTGGACCTGAGCCGACTCGATGCGACAGGGCCTGCGCAGGCAGAGTTGATCAAAAGCCTTGGCGCCCAGCCCTTGCTGGACTGGGCGGTGATGGCCGGGATTTTTCCCAAGTCATCCGATGGGCGCTACTCGCCAGGGGATTATTCGGCTGCCACACAGGCATTCACCGACCGGGAAAACCGCACTCGCGAGGCATTCAATACCCTCACGAGCGAGCCACCCACTCAAACAAGTCTTTTAGTGCAACAGTTGGCGAAGCTGTTTCCCGAGTTGACCGAGGACGAGATCCGCAATTTCAAGCTTGAGCTGGATACCGACGTGCCTTTTGACCCAAGGCAACACGGGCACCTGGAGACCCGTCAGCCCTACTTGACCGACGTGATCCTGACTCAACAAGCTGAAAAGGATCCGCTGGTTGCCTTTGGCGATTGGGTGAGCCGTCTTTTTGGTGACGAAAAAAAGTACAAATTTATTCACCCTAAAATTTCCCAGGAAGCCTTTAACGAAAGAATCAAAAAACCTGCCGCCAATTGCCCCGTTGGTCGCACCGGCTGTGGACCAATACATTGCCGATACCCGCAGCGCCCAGGCCACGGTGATCCGCCTGATGATCGCCAACGCGCCGCTGGAGGTACGCCGGGCATTTGAGGTCGGCAAGCTGGAGTTTTTTACCTTGCGCGAGGAGACCGGGCAACCCGTGGAGGACGAACAGGGCGAGCACTCCAAGGTGCAGGAAAAAAAGGGCAGGCATGGCCTGTTGATGCGTTACGAAACCGGGGCGGCGACCCCGAGATTCGGCTACTACGAAGTGTTTCCAGGTTCAATGAAAATGATCCGGCGTGACGATCTGAGCTACAGACTTGGGTTAAATGGCGTGACCCAAAAAGGCAGTGTGCCCTACGGGCCTTTTGCCTTTGTCCAACGGGATTTTCGTCATGCAAAGCTGGAGAAGTTCGACTTCCAGGCCTATTCCCAGGGCACCGAGCCGCGTCCGGGGGTAGAGTCCAGGGTCATTATCGAGAAGGCCCGCGAGCCGTTGCCCGGTCAGGTCTTGTCGCAGTGGCCCGGCCCCGCGCCGGTCTATGTCCCCAACAGTTGGGCTTCGACAAGAACACGCGATATCACCAGAACCGTGCTCGACAACACGTTCGAGGACAAGCGCGAGTTGCTGCTGGAGTACGCCAATCAACCCACACGGCTGCAGAAGCGCCGCAGCTACCCTTTCGATTCCGGCAAGATCCTGACCCAGGAGAACCTTAGAACGGTCCTCAGTCTTATCCCATTTGTAGGTGCGGTTGCGGACATTGCCGATGGCAATATCAAGGACGGTCTCAAAGGCCTGTTGATCGACTTCGCGTCATTTGCAGCGACAGGCGGCTTGGCTGCAGCCAGGTCATTCTTCAAGGGGATCAAGGCGATTGTGCCCTATAGCGGTCGTGCATTTGGTCAGGGCCTGATGAAGGAGAGCGGACTGCTGGTGCGCAGCATGTTCAACCCTCTGGACGGCAGCGTCGATGTACTCAAGTCCGCGCTTAAAATCACAGAGCGCAGCAAAAGGGTGTTGTCAGGGGAGTTGATGGGGGTCGGCTCAGGCATTTATCTGCCTACCACCGCCTTTGAAAAGTGCCGCTGGGGGCTGGGCGCCTATGAGGCGCTGCGTGGCAAGCCGCCTGCTGACCCACAACGGGTAGGTCAGTTGGGCGTGAGCCAACAGTGCGCGGTCTACGCCGTGAACATGAACAGCAAGTGGTATGCGATCAACCCGGCGACCCTTAAACCTACTGGCGCTCCCCTTGAGGACTTCACGCCAGAGCGTCAGACGTGATAACCGCTCAGGGGAGGGCCGCCAGTCGTTCAGCGCGGTGCCGGCCAGAGCGCAATGAGCAGCAGCAGGGCGGCGGCTACCAGGTAGGGTAGTCGCGGTTCGACGGCATAGATCAGCGTCCCGGCCAGAGGCCCGACGACCACCCCCAAGCCTTGTGCTGCACCGACCGAACCTGCGGTGGCGCCTTGTTCCGAGGCCTCCACCGCGTTGGCCGCCAGTGCGGCGAACGACGGGAAGATCCAGCCCATACCGGCCGCCGAGACGAAGAAACCGAGCCAGAGGATCCACGCCGTATCCGCGAACATGCTGCCGGCAAACCCCAGGGCCGAGACAAGGGCGCCGACGCGGATCATCCGCAGCGGCGGCCACTCCAGTTTGCGCACCAACAATTGCGAGCAGATCAACGCTAGGCCCACCATCGTCAGGGCAATCCCGGCGGTTTGTGCGGCGTCGGCGGGGTTCATCTGCAGACGGTCCAGGGCGAAAAAGCCCACGGTGATCTGGGCGATGGACACACACAGCATGGCGGCAAAGGCCACCACCAGCGGGCGTCGCAAGCGTGGGTCCGAGAGGTTGACGGCCTTGGGCGGTTGCTTGAGGTGCAGTTCCTGGCGCGCAAGTTTGGTCAATAACACCACAAAGCCCAGCATCGGCAGCAGCGCCATCGCATAAAACGGCAGACTCAGGCTGTAGCGCGCCAGCAGCGCGGCAATCGCCGGCCCCAGCACCAAGCCGCAGGCGTTGGCTGCCCCCAGCGAGGCCATGGCCTTGGCACGGTGGGCCGGCTCGATATTGTCGGCAATCAGCGCATAGCCGGCCGCTGGGATCGCGGCGTAAAACACCCCGATCAAGCCGCGGCCCAGCACCAACCCGATAAACGCCAGCGTGGCCGCAGGTAGCAGTTGCAGGGAGGCGTCGATAAACACGCACAGCGCCCAGTACGCCAGAGTGAATCCACCGGTGCCCAACAGCAGCACCCGGCGGCGCCCCAGGCGATCACTGGCCTGGCCCCAGGGCCGCGCCAACAGCATCCAGATCACCCCGGACACCGTGACGGCCGCACCCGCTTGCCAGGTCGCCAGCCCGAGCACGCGGGCGATGGGACCGATCAGCGAGACAAACGCCATCATCGCCATGGTGCAGGCCATGTTGGCGATCAGCAGGGGACGCAGGTTGAATGACACCGAGGTGGGCAAAGCAGCATCAATGCTGGTGGCCGGATTGGGCATGGGACATCTTCCGTGAGTTGGATTGATGGAACGTTATAGGTAAGACGATTAAACGCAAAGCGCGATTAGCCGCAATGATGAAGATCTACAACTGCTCTGCGCCCTAATGCCGATCAGTAAGCGAACGCAATGCTCAAAGCAGCGAAGATCAAATGTGGGAGATTCTATGTTGCAGGTAAACCCTGCAACTTTAAGTTCGGCTGGTATTCGCTCTGGTTTTTCATCAGCGCGAATGCCACCCGGCAGAGCTTGCGGGCGAGGATCACCAGGGCTTGGGTCTTTGCCAGTCCCCGGGCCAGGTAAGACTCGTAGTACGGTTTCCAGGTCGCAGATCGGCTAGCGGCCATCGCTGCGTTGTGAGCAAGGCGCCGCAACTCTGAATCGCCCTTTTTACTCAAGTGCCGAGGGCCGGCCTTTTTTCCGGAATCTTTTGGTCTCAGATCCATCCCCAAGAAAGCGATGAATGCATCGCCATTGGCGAACTGACCGCGCATGAAGGCTGTCGCTAGACCAGTAGCCGTAAGATCACCCACTCCCTCAATGGCTTTGCAGCGCTTGATATTTTCGGTGATGCCCGCCTCTTTACTGACCTTGTGCAGCAACTTCTGAATGACCTGCTCAGCTTGTTTGAAGGACTTTAACTGCTGGGCCAACTCGTCTTTCAAAAGCGGTTCGCCTGACCAGCTCAGTGTAAGGCTTACACGCAAGTTGATAAGCTCTGCACGTCGGTGTAGCAAGCTTTTCAATAACTTGTAAGCCTGCGGAGGTGGACTCCAGAGCCGTAGCCGTTTCTGCTCGCTGCTCAGGTAGCGCGCTAATAAACGTGCATCACAAGGGTCGGTTTTCGCCCGCTGGCCAATGCTTTCGCGGTAATGGCTCAACCGATAAGCGTCTACAACGTAAACCCGATGTCCTATTTCATGGGCGAGTTCAGCTGTGTCCAAGTGGTAAGTGCTGGTGGCTTCCAGGGCAATTGAGCTGTTGGCAGGTAATGTGTTGAGCCAGCGACCAAGAGCATCGCGGTCGTTGGCAATGGCTTGAGTGGCGTTGAGGTCTTCGCGGTAGGCAACGATTTCGGCCTTGGCCACATCGATACCCACAACCGTTGGTGAAGTAAGGATTGTCATAACTAATCCTCGGAGCTAGGGTTTAAGGGCTTGTCGGGGTCTATCCCAGCGCTGGCTTGCCTCTATTGTCGGTTTTCCCGATGAATTCCTTATCGGCGCTTAGGGTAGAAAGGGCGGGACGAGAAGTCTCCCACGGTCCGTACTGGCTAGAGTCGGAATCGGGCTTTTAGTCGCCGCCCACCCCTTCAAGTCTAAACATACAAGCGGGCTTGCTCGCGAAAGCAGTGGGTCAGTCAACATCAATGTTTGCTGGGCCGACGCCTTCGCGAGCAAGCCCGCTCCCACAGGGGGTGTGGATGCCTAAGTCTTTCTGTCAGTTAAGGCCCAACTTTCCACGCAGGGTCGACAGGTCTTCGGCCAAGGTGTTGACCGGGCCGACCAAGGCCTTGCGGTCGTTTTCCTTGACCTTGTCATAGGTCTCAAAGCCACCATCAGCCGTTTTGTATTTGGCCAGGATGCTGTCCACGGTGGCGAAGTTCTTGTCGACCTTGGCCAAAAACGCCTTGTCCTGTTGCTCGATCTGCCCACGGAACAGGTCGACGATCTTCTTCGCGCCGTCGATATTGCCCTGAAAGTCATACAGGTCGGTGTGGCTGTAGCGGTCTTCTTCGCCGGAGATCTTGGTGGCGGCCACTTCTTCGAGCAATGCGGCAGCTCCGCCGACGACTTTTTCTGGTGGGAAGGTCAGGCCGGCGACGCGGGTTTGCAGGTCCTTGACGTCCTTGTTCAAACCATCGGCCAAGGCGCCCAGGCCCTGGGTGCTGTTCTCGGCAAACAGGCTGTATTCGATGCGGTGGAAGCCGGTGAAATCTTCTGCCTTCACGCCTTTTTCGTGATCGTCGACCCGTGAGTCGATCGAGGCATCGAGGTCGCTGAACAACTCGGCGATGGGCTCGATGGACTCATAGTGCACGCGGGTGGGGGCATAGAGTTTTTTTGCGGTGGCCAGGTCGCCTTTTTTCACCGCGTCGGTAAAGGCCTGGGTCTGGGTGACCAGTTCATCGATCTTGTCGGTGACATAGATCTTGTAGTCCGACACCGGCCCAACCAGGTCCAGGGGCGCCGTCGCGGCAAAGGCTGCGAGCGGAGAAAGGGTCAACAACAACGCAAGAGACGACATCTTCATGGGACGGTTTCCGCTGGGATGGGGTTTAGGTGTTGGCAGTGCTGTGCAGCAAGGTGCGGCCGATGAAATCCTGCGGCCCGGTGACGCCTGGCAGCGTGAAGAAGTACCCACCGCCCACCGGCTTGAGGTACTCCTCCAGCGGCTCGCCATTGAGCCGGGTTTGCACAGTAATGAAGCCTTTTTCCAGGTCAGCCTGGTAGCAGATAAACAACAGGCCCATGTCCAACTGGCCGTTCTTGTTGACGCCGTTGGAGTAGTTGAACGGCCGGCGCAGGATCAGGTTGGCCTGGGTTGCGGCGGTGCGCGGGTTGGCCAGGCGGATATGGGCATCGAGCTTGGTCAGCTTGCCTTCTGGGTCTGTGCTGTAGTCGGGCACCTGGGCTTCGTTGTGACCGCCTACGGGCGCGCCGCTGGTCTTGATCCGGCCAATGATGCTTTCCTGTTCCTGCAAGGGCGTGCGGTCCCAGCGTTCGACGAAGTTGCGGATGATCCGCACCGCCTGGTAGCTGCCATTGGCTGCCCAGGCGGGTTCGTCACTGCCGGGCTGGACCCAGACCAGTTGGTCCATGGCCTTGGCGTCGTTGGAGTCCGGGTTGGCCGAGCCATCGCGAAAACCCAGGAAGTTGCGCGCACTCTGTGCCGGTTGCCCGGCCCGGGCGGGCGCCTGGGGCGGTACGCTGCCTTCCTGTTTCCAGCGCACCAGCAGCAGGTCCGGCAGGTTTTTCACGATATCGCGCAGGGCGTGGATGTTGGTGTCGGGGGTGTTGGAGCTGAACTGCAGGCTCAAGTCGCCATGGCACTGCGCAGGTTCCAGAGCATCGTTGGGGAAACCGACCATGCGGCTCAGGCGCTTGGGCTTGGCGCCGGCCAGGCCGAAACGTTCGTCGAACAGCGACTCACCCACCGACACGGTAATCGTCAGGTTATCCGGGGTGACCACCGGGCCGAGGATCCCGGAGTCAGTGGGCGGTAGTTTCGGATCGACTTGTAGCACCGTACCGCCGGTCATCAGGAAACCGATACGCTCGTTGAGGGTGCGAAACAGCCGCTCCAGGTCTTCGCGGTCGCTGGCCAACACATCGAACGCCACCAGCATGCCGCAGGCCGGGCGCGGGGTGACGATGCCGCTCTGGTGCTTGCCGTGGAAGGCGTGGTGGTCCTGGGTTTTCTCGCTGCTGGGGGGCAGCGGTGACCTGGGCCGCGCCGGCCGCTATTGCCGGGCAACTGAGGCTGCTGCCGGCAATCGCCGCACCGGTGGCGGCCATGCCCAGCAACACGCGGCGGCGCTGGGCGTTGAACTGTTCTGAATCACTCATTTGTTCGGTCGTCTTCACTTAAGGCCTGTGAGGCCAAGGGCTGGGTCGATTCCATCGAGTGCGGCGGCCAGAGCCTTGGCCTTGTCGGCGATCTGCTGGCGCTGATCGGCGGTAACGCTGTCATAGGTGCGGTAGTTGCCATCGACCTGCAGGCCGTCGAGTTGCACGGCGAAGGCGCTGATCGCGCTATCGATACCTGGCAACAGGTCGGCAGCGGACTTGGTCAAAAGCGGACGCATCAGCTCAACCACCTTGCGCGTGACCGCCAGGTTTGCGGCAAAGCCATTGAGGTCCAAGTGGCTGTAGCGTTCCTCTTCGCCACTCGCGGCGCGCACGTCGGCCAGGCTATTGAGGTTGCGCACCAGGATGCTGACCAGTTGCTCGGGCGGCAGTGACTGCGCGAGCAACTGTTGCTTGAGGGTGGTGACGTCACTTAGCAAGCGCTGGGCAATCGGTGCCAGGCCGTCGAGGTTGTGCTGCGCGAACAGGCCGTACTCCAGGCGGTGGAAGCCGCTGAAGGCCGGGTCCTGTTCGCGTTTTTCGAAGTAATCGGCGCGGGCATTGATTGCGTTGTCCAGCTCGGCCAGGCGTTGGGCCGCCGGGGCGAGGCGCTGGTAAGCCTCGCGTGCCGGCAGGTACAGGGCCTGGGCTTGGCTCAGGTCGCCCGCAGCAATCGCTTGTTCGAGCGCGCTGACGGCCTTGATCAAGGCGCTGCCCTGGCTATTGAGGTACACGCGAAACTCCGACAGCGGGCCGATAAAGGCCACCATCGACGGCTTGGCTTTGGCCAGGGCATCGGACTCGGCGGTCGGGGTCACATGCAAGGTGCCGCGCGGGTTGCTCAACAGGCCGCAGGTGATGGCGTAGTCGCCCGGCAACAGGTTAGCGTTGATCACCTGGCTCAGGCCGGGGGCGATGTTTTCACGCTCTTCGACCACCAGTACGCCGTCGAGGATTTCCCACTCCACTGCGCGATCGGAGCGGTTGATGATGCGAAAACTCGCACGACCGGCCGGCACCGTCAGGGCGTTGGGTTCGCAGGCTTGGGCGTGGATGATTACCGCGATTTCGTTGTGATTGACCTGGCGCTTGGCCGCGGCCAATTGCGAGGCGTAGTAGAACAGGCCACCGGCAGCGATCATCACGATCACCGAGCCGGCTAGCGCCCACCGCAAGGCGCGGGGTGGCGAGGCGGGGGGCAGGGGCTTGGTTTGGCAAGGGACGACCTTACTGGCTGGAGACGGAAGAGGAGGTGGCTGGCGCGGCGGGCATAAAGAACATCACCAACGCCAGCACCAGATAAATCAGGTAGGCACCCAGGGTGCTGACGGTCGGCGCATCCTGATAGCCGAACATGCCGGCCAGTACCGAACCTAGCGGGCCATCCATCGGCAATGTGGCGCTGAAATCGAACAGCACGCGCTGCAAGTGGTTCCACACCCCGGCTTCATGCAGGGCCTGCACCGAGTTGGCGAGGATGCCGGCGGCCACAACCAGGATGAACAGCCCGGTCCAGCGAAAAAACGCGCCGAGGTTCAGGCGCATGCTGCCGCTGTAGATCAGGAACCCCACGACAATCGCCAGCACCAGGCCGAGCAGGGCGCCGATGGGCGCTGCCGGACCTTCGCTTTGCTGGAACACCGCGAGCAGGAAGAACACGGTTTCCAGGCCTTCGCGGGCCACGGCGAAAAACACCATGGCGATCAGGGCGATCACCTGGTTGCGCGAGCCGGCCAAGGCGTGATCCAGGGATTGGTGCAGGGAGTGCTTGATCGAGCGCGCGACTTTACGCATCCAGAACACCATGGAACTGAGAATGCCCACGGCCACCAGGCCGACAATGCCTTCGAACAGTTCTTGCTGTTTTTGCGGAAACTCGGCGCTGACCAACTCCAGACCACCGCCGATCAGCAGGGCCAGGGCAGCGGCCAGAAACACGCCAATCCAAACCGCCGGCATCCATTGGCCACGGCCGGTCTGTTGCAGGTAGCTGGCGATGATGCCAACGATCAATGCGGCTTCAATGCCTTCGCGCAGCATGATGAGAAAGGGAACGAGCATCGGGCACCGCAACGTAATTAGTTAGGGTGCTAAGTTGTAACATAATGATACTCATTGCTAAACAGAGGATCTTGACCTTTCCTGAACAGCCGCTGAACAGCCCTCTATCTCCTGGCTTCTGCAAGGATTGATGAAATGCCAGGCCTCTCTGTTCCTTCCAGGCCAGCACGCTCCTACAATGGCCGACCTACAAGATTGAGCCCTTGCCCATGTCGGAAAAAGACACAATCTCCATCCACCTGGTTCGCGAAGCCTTGTTGCAAAGTTGCGCCCCCGGTGCGGCGACGCGAGAGGCCCTGAACAAGGTAGGGATTGACCCAGCGTTGCTGGAGCAGCCCGCCGCCCGGGTTCCGGCCCTGGCGTACGCGCGGCTCTGGCGCTTGCTGGCGCGCCGCCGGGATGATGAGTTCTTTGGCATGGACCCGCGCAAGTTGAAGTCCGGCAGCCTGGCGTTCCTGTGTCGCGCCTCCATGGCCCAGCCCACCCTGGGCGAAGCCCTGGAAACCGGCCTGGGCTTCCTGTCGCTGATGCTCGAACACCTGCCTGCCCAATTGGTACGCCAGCAAAGCCTGGCGGAAATTGTCTTGCTGGAGCCCGAGCCCGAACCGCGACGGGCGTTCACCTATTTTTGCTACTGGATGATCGTCCACGGCGTCGCTTGCTGGCTGGCTGGCCGACGGATTCCGATCCTGGCCATCGAATTGCGCAGTGCGCAGCCGGCCTTTTGTGATGATTACCAGGTGATGTTTTCCGACAACCTGCGTTTTGATCGCACCCGTACGCGGATGATCTTCTCGGCAGACTGCCTCGACCTGCCGGTCAAGCGCAGCCCCGAAGAACTCAAGCGCTTCCTGGCCCATGCACCGGCCAATATCCTGGTCAAATACCGCGACCCCGACAGTCTGGCGATGCGCATCAAGCACGACCTGCGCCAACGCCCGGCCCAGCAGTGGCCGGAAACCCAAAGCCTAGCCCAAGAGTTGTGCATGTCGGCTTCCACCCTGCGCCGGCGCCTGGCCGAAGAAGGGCAGACCTACCAGGGGCTCAAGGACAGCGTGCGCAAGGAACTGGCGGTTGTCTGGCTGGCCGAGGCTGATATCAGCTTCGCCGAGATCGCCAGCCGCCTGGGTTTTGCCGATGTAAGTTCGTTCTATAAGGCGTTTCGCAAGTGGTCGGGGTCCAATCCTGGGCATTATCGTAGCTTGATTCTTAATGACGCCAACTAAGCCGTCGGCACTGCGCAGCCTGCATGGCAACAGAGCTTCTGTGGCGAGGGGGCTTGTCCCCCGCTGGGCTGCGTAGCAGCCCCAAAACCTGCACCCTCGGTTGACCTGACACACCTCGGTGATCTTATTGGGGCTGCTACGCAGCCCAGCGAGGGGACAAGCCCCCTCGCCACGACAGCCCCCTCGCCACAAAAGCCGCTGCAAACACCAGAGCAAAAAAAGCCCCGTGACCGAATGGACCACGGGGCTAAAAATTGGCTGGATGCGACCAACCAAAGGAGCTCTTTACATCACTTGAGGCTGGCGACCGTAGTCTGTGGCTGCCAACCGCCACCCAATGCCTTGTAGATCGCCACGATGCCGCGATACAGGTCCACTTCGGCCAGGGCCTGGGCGTCTTCGGCCGCCAGGCGTTCACGCTGGGCGTCGAGCAGCACGAGGAAGTCGGCGGTGCCTTCGCGGTAGCGGATCTCGGCCAGGTCGGCCGCAGCACGGCTGGATTCGCTTTGGCGGATCAGCGAGATCAGGCGCTGTTGGCGTTTGCCGTAGTCGTTGAATGCGTTCTCGGATTCTTCCAGCGCCAGCAACACTTGTTGCTCGTACGTCGCCAGGGCGCCGTCGGCCTCGGCATCGGCGCCGCGTAAACGGGCGCGTACGCTGCCCAGGTCAAAGGCGGCCCAGGTGATGCTCGGGCCCAGGGCCCAGGCATTGGCGGCAGACGAGCCGATCTGCGAGCCTCGGCCGGCGGTAAAGCCGAGGAAGCCACTGAGGCTGACCCGCGGAAACAGGTCGGCCTTGGCCACGCCGATACGCGCGGTGGCCGCTGCCAGTTTGCGTTCGGCGCTGAGAATGTCCGGGCGCCGTTGCAGCAGTTGCCCCGGGTCGCCAATCGGCAAGGCCTTGGCAATCGCCGGTAGGTCGGCCGGGCTCAGGTCTACCGTGAGTTTGTCCGGGCGCTGGCCGAGCAGGGTGGCGATGCGGTTGCGTTCGCGCACCTGTTCGGCCTGCAATTGCGGCACGCTGGCTTCAACCGCTGCCAGGCGCGCATCGGCACGTACCACGTCCAGTTGGTCGCCGACGCCAGCATCGCGCAGGCTTTCGGTGATGGTGCGCGAATCCTGCTGGTTCTTCAGGTTGGCCAGGGCGATTTTTTCCCGTAGCTGCGCACCACGTAATTGGCCGTAAGCGTCCACCAGTTCGGCAATCATGCTGACTTGCAGTTGATAGAGGTCGGCTTCGGCGGCTTGCTGGTCGGCGTCGCTGGCCTCCAGGTTGCGCTGGATGCGGCCAAACAGGTCCAGCTCCCAGGCCATGTCCAGGCCCAGGTCATAGCGCTCGCTGTTGACCCGGCGCGTGGTCTGGCCAGGGATCTGGCCCTTGGCCAAGTCGCTGCTGGCGCGGCTGGTGATGGTGGGCATTGCGTCATTGCTGGCGTCATCCCGAATCGCCCGGGCGGCCCGCAGGCGGGCAAACGCTACGCGCAGGTCGCGGTTGCCGCTCAACGATTGCGTCACCAACTGGTTGAGGATCGGGTCCTCGAACTGCTGCCACCAGATACCTTCGAACTTGGCGTGGTCGTACTGCTTGGCATCGGCGGCGGCCGTGATAGTGGCCGCCTCCAACTGCTGGGTTTTATAGTCCGGGCCCACGGCACAGGCGGCGAGCGCCAATACCAACAGGCTCGGCAAGAACACTTTCACACTCATTGCTGTGTCTCCAGCTTCAAGGCCTTGGCCGCTTTGCGTGCATCGCTGCGCTCCACATAACGGCGGATCAACACGTAGAACACCGGCGTCAGCAACAGGCCGAAGAAGGTCACCCCGATCATCCCGGAGAACACCGCCACACCCATGGCGTGCCGCATCTCGGCACCCGCGCCGCTGGAGAACACCAAGGGCACCACGCCCATGATGAAGGCGAACGAGGTCATCAGGATCGGCCGCAGACGCAGGCGGCAGGCTTCCAGTACCGCAGCCAGCGGGTCGAGGCCTTCTTCCTGTTTGTCCTTGGCGAATTCGACGATCAGAATCGCGTTCTTACAGGCCAGGCCCACCAGTACGATCAAGCCGATCTGGGTAAAGATGTTGTTGTCACCACCGGACAGAATCACCCCGGTAATGGCCGACAACAGAGTCATCGGGACGATCAGGATCACCGCCAGTGGCAGGCTCCAGCTTTCGTACTGAGCGGCCAGTACCAGGAACGCCAGCAGTACGCAGAGCGGGAACACGAACAGTGCGGTATTGCCCGAGAGGATTTGCTGATAGGTCAGGTCCGTCCACTCGTAGGTCATGCCGTTGGGCAGTTCTTCCTTGAGCAGTTTCTCGATCGCCGCCTCAGCCTGGCCCGAGCTGTAGCCAGGGGCCGCGTTGCCGTTGATCTCGGCGGTGATAAAGCCGTTGTAGTGCATCACGCGATCCGGCCCCGAGGTGTCACTGACCTTGATAAAGGTCGCCAGCGGGATCATCTCGCCCTTGTTGTTGCGCACTTTCAGCTGGCCGATCTGGTCTTGGTCGAGGCGGAACTGCTGCTCAGCCTGCACGTTGACTTGATAGGTACGGCCGAAGCGGTTGAAGTCGTTGGCATACAACGAGCCCAGGTAGATCTGCAGGGTGTCGAAGATGTCGCTGATCGCCACGCCGTGGGTCTTGGCCTTTTCACGGTCGATAGCCGCATCGACCTGGGGCACGTTGACCGTGTAGCTGGTGAACAGGCCAAACAGTTCCGGCACGTTGTGGCTCTTGGCGATGACGTTCTGCACTTCTTTGTACAGTTCTTCGTAGCCCAGGTTGCCGCGGTCTTCGACTTGCAGGCGGAACCCGCCAATAGTGCCCAGGCCCTGTACCGGCGGCGGTGGGAAGATCGCCATGTAGGCTTCCTGGATATCGGCGTACTTGCCGTTCAACGCTCCGGCAATCGCCCCGGCGGACATGCTCGGATCCTTGCGCTCGCCGAAGGGCTTCAAGGTCACGAACACGATGCCGCTGTTCGGGCTGTTGGTGAAACCGTTGATCGACAGGCCCGGGAAGGCGATGGCGCTTTCCACGCCGGGCTGTTTCAGGGCGATGTCGGACATGCGCTTGATCACGTTTTCGGTGCGGTCCAGGCTGGCGGCGTCCGGCAACTGGGCGAAAGCCACCAGGTACTGCTTGTCCTGGGCCGGTACGAAACCGGTCGGCGTATGGGCAAAGCCGAAGAAGGTCAGCACCATCAGGCCGCCATACACGAACAGCGCGATACCGGTGCCGCGAATCACCCGGCGCACGGTGCCTACGTAGCCATGGCTGGCTTTTTCAAAAAATCGGTTGAATGGACGGAACAGCCAGCCACCAAAGAGCTTGTCGAGGAACCGGGAGAACCGGTCTTTCGGCGCGTCATGGCTACGCAGCAATACCGCTGCCAGGGCCGGCGACAGAGTCAGGGAGTTGAACGCCGAGATCACGGTGGAGATGGCAATCGTCAACGCAAATTGTTTGTAGAACTGCCCGGTCAAGCCGCTGATAAAGGCGGCCGGAATAAACACCGCACACAGCACCAGCGCCGTGGCAATGATCGGCCCGGTCACTTCGCTCATGGCTTTTTCCGTGGCCGGGAAGGGCTCCAGGCCCAGCTCGATGTTACGTTCGACGTTCTCCACCACCACAATGGCGTCGTCCACCACGATGCCGATGGCCAACACCAGGCCGAACAGCGACAGCGCATTGAGGGAGAAGCCGAACAGGTGCATCACCGCAAAGGTGCCGATCAACGATACCGGCACCGCGACCAGGGGAATGATCGACGCACGCCAGGTCTGCAGGAACAGGATCACCACCAGTACTACCAGGATCAACGCCTCGAACAAGGTGTGGACCACCGCTTCGATCGAGCCACGCACAAACACGGTCGGGTCGTAGGCGATGCGGTAATCCATGCCTTCAGGGAAGCTCTTTTTCAGCTCCGCCATTTTGCTGCGCACATCGTTAGAGATATCGATGGCGTTGGAGCCAGGGCGCTGGAAGATCGGAATCGCCACCGCCGGTTGATTGTCGATCAGCGAGCGCAGGGCATATTGACTGGAGCCCAGCTCAACGCGGGCGATGTCTTTCAGGCGCGTGATCTCGCCGTTGTCGCCGGCGCGAATCACGATGTTTTCGAACTCTTCCTCAGTGACCAGGCGGCCCTGGGTATTGACCGACAATTGGAAGCTGGTGTCGCTGGGCGCAGGCTGCGCGCCCAGGGCACCGGCGGCCACCTGGCGGTTCTGTTCGCGAATCGCGGTCACCACATCCGTGGCAGTCAGGTTGCGCGAGGCGGTCTTGTTCGGATCCAGCCATACCCGCAGGGAGTAATCGCCCATGCCGAACAGCTGCACATCGCCCACGCCACCCAGTCGTGCCAACTCATCCTTGATATTGAGGATCGCGTAGTTGGACAGGTAGAGCATGTCGTAGCGCTGATCCGGGGATGTCAGGTGCACCACCATGGTCAGGTCGGGGGAGGCCTTGTCCACGGTGATACCGATGCGCGTCACTTCTTCAGGCAGTTTTGGCTGAGTGCGCGTTACGCGGTTTTGCACCTGCACCTGGGCGTTATCCAGGTCGGTACCCAGGGCGAAGGTGATGGTCAGGGTCAACTTGCCGTCGGCGGTCGACTGCGAGGACATGTAGAGCATGTTCTCGACGCCGGTGATCGCCTGCTCCAGCGGTGAGGCCACGGTTTCGCCGATGACTTTGGGGTTGGCGCCCGGGAAGTTGGCGCGCACCACCACGGTTGGCGGTACCACTTCCGGGTATTCGCTGATGGGCAATTGGAACAGCGAGATCGCGCCGGCGATCAGGATCAGCAGCGACAACACTGCTGCGAAGATCGGCCGCGATATGAAGAACTTGGAAAAATTCATCTTGTGTGTAGTCCCTTAACCGCGTGGAGTCGCGACACTGGCGAGCTTGGGCGCGGCTTTATCCGGCGCCACTTGTTCCAGGTTGCTGGCTTCAAGCGCTTGTCGTTGTTGGGCCAAGGCGGCGAGGGTGGCTTGGCTGGCCATCGGGATCGTTTCCGGGGCGACCGGCGATCCCGGGCGCACCCGCTGCAGGCCCTTGACGATAATGGTGTCGTCCTTGCTCAGGCCGCTGCGTACGATGCGCAAACCTTCGATCTTTGGCCCCAACTCAACGGCGCGGTAGGCGGACTTATTGTCGCCATCCATCACCAGTACGAATTTCTTGCCAAGGTCGGTGCCCACGGCCTCGTCGGTGATCAGCACGGCGGAGTAGGTGCCGCTGCCCACCAACTTGAGGCGCGCGTACAGGCCTGGGGTGAAGCGCCCGTCGCTGTTATCGAACACTGCACGGCCACGGATGGTGCCCGTGGCCGGGTTGACCTGGTTGTCGACAAAGTTCATCTGGCCCAGGTGCGGGTTGCCCTCTTCGTTGGACAGGCCCAGGTACACCGGGGTGGTCGCGCCGCGACGGCCCTGGCGCGCCAGTTCGGTGTACTTGAGGTACACGCGTTCATCGGCGTCGAAGTAGGCGTAGACCTTGTCGGTGGAGACCACGCTGGTCAGCTCGGTGACATCGGCGGTGACCAGGTTGCCGGCGGTGATTGCGGCGCGGCTGACACGGCCGCTGATGGGCGAGGTGACGCGGGTGAAACTCAGGTTCAGGCGGGCCAGGTCCAACTGCGCCTGGATCCCGGCCACGGCGGCGCGGGCTTCCTGGGCGGCAGTGGTACGGGAGTCGGCCAGCTCGGCGGAAATCGCATTGCTCTGGCGCAGGCGCTCGCCACGCTGGGCCTCGTTGTCACTGCGCGATGCCGCGGCTCGGGTTTGTTGGAGCTGGGCTTCAAGGCGCCGCACTTCGGCCTGGAATGGACGTGGATCGATTTGGAACAGCAGGTCGCCTTTCTTCACCAGCGCGCCTTCGGTAAAGGCTACCTGGTCGATCTGGCCCGACACCCGTGGGCGGATTTGTACGGTTTCCGGGGCTTCGAGGCGGCCGGTGAACTCGTCCCATTCATTGACCGGTTGTTCCAGCACCTTGGCAACGCTGACTTTGCTGGCGGGCATGGCGGCCGCTTGCTCGGGGGCCTTACCGCATGCGCTCATCACCAGCACGGCCAAAAGGGCCAGGGGATAGCGCAAATGTTTGAGTGTCTGTTCCATGAGGTGCATCCGCCGATGTATTTGAGATGGGCGGATCATGCTCGGCGGTGTGCTATCTCACGAATCGAATGAAACAAAGGTAACTATCATTCGGAATGATATAAGCCTGGTGAAAGCCCTCTAGTATGGGGTTTTCGTTAGGGTGCTATCAATCCCATTGATAGCAAAACACCTTTGCGCGATCTGCAGCCAATCTCGATTGCCTACCTTGAAGAGATCCCCTGTGGGGCTGCGTCAGTTCAGCCAGAAATGCATCAACTGACCCATCGCCATCGCAGGCAAGCCAGCTCCCACCTTTGTTCTGTGGTGTGGCCCAAATATTCAGTACCACCAAGATCCCCTGTAGGAGCGGGCTTGCCCGCGATGGCGCCCGCTCAGCCAGAAAAGCATCAATTGACCCACCGAGCTCCCACAAGGAGACAAGCAATACCCCAGCGTGTACCGTTGCGGCTTTTGTGCCGCAGGTGCTGTGGCTGTGGACATTCTTAGAGAGGCATCCATGCAGATCAGGGGAGAGCGGGCCGCGACGGTGTGTGGTTTGGTGGCAATCCTTTTATGGAGCACCGCCGCCGGGTTGATCCGCAGCGTCAGCGAGGTGTTCGGGCCCCTGGGCGGCGCGGCACTGATCTATACGTTGGGTGCGGTTCTGCTGGTGTCCTGGCTCGGACGTCCACGCTTGCGCGCCACGTCCTGGTCCTACTTGATCATGGGCAGCGGGCTGTTTGTGGCCTACGAGGTCTGTCTGTCTCTGGCCCTGGGGTTTGCCAGCAGTCGCAACCAGGCCATCGAGCTAGGCGTGGTGAATTACCTATGGCCGTGCCTGACGGTGCTGCTGGCGATTGTCATGAACGGACAAAAGGCCCGCTGGATCATCGTGCCGGGCAGTGCATTGGCGCTGTTTGGCATTCTTTGGGTGGTGAGTGGCGATGGCCTGGCATTGGCAACCATCGTCGCCAATGTGCAATCCAACCCCCTGAGCTACAGCCTGGCCCTGGGTTGCGCGATTACCTTTGCCTTGTATTGCAACGTCACACGACGCTACGCGGGTGGGCAAAACCTGGTGGTGCTGTTTTTTATCCTGACTGCGGCGGTGCTGTGGGTGAAATACGCCTTCAGTGCCGAAGTCCTGCCGGCCTTTAGCCTGGGCAGCAGTCTGGAATTGCTGGCCACGGGCATCGCCATGGCCGGCGGTTATGCCCTGTGGAATATCGGCATCCTGCGCGGCAACCTGACCTTGCTGGCCACCGCGTCCTACGGCGCGCCGGTGCTGTCGTCGGCCTTCGCCGCGCTGTGGCTGGGCGCCCACCTCACCCCGCAATTCTGGCAGGGCGCGGTGTTGGTCACGGCAGGTTCGCTGCTGTGCTGGCACGCTACGCGCGAGCAGGCCTAGTCTCGCCAGACCAGGGCCGGGATCGCCCGGATATAGATCAGCTCACAGACCAATTCGATCAATGTCTGGGTGATGATCGCCGCTGCGGCCAGCATGCGCATGTCTTCCGGCAAGGCCAGCGCCAATGGCAGGACCACCAGCGAATTGCGTGTGGCACTGCTGAAGGTGACTGAACGCGCCGTGGCCGCCGGCAGCCGGAACGCCCGTGCCGTCAGGGCGCCAACCACCGGTGCGAGCAACATGAAGCCCAGGTATACCGGGATCACGGGCAACAACTGCTCGAGCTCCCGCGCCACGAACGCGATCTGCGAGCCAATCACCACCAGCAACACGGTCGCCATGGCGGGCACTGGCATCCACGCCCAGCCCTGGTTCCAGCGCGCAATATGGGGCGAGCGCCGGGCCCCGGCACACGTCAGCACCGCCAGCAGCAAAGGTACGGCGATCAGCAGCACAAACGCTTCGACAAACGGCCCGAGGGCGATCACTACCGCCGTCTCACTGTCTGGAATAAGTGTCAGGTACAACGGCAGCAGCGCCAGTTGCAGCAACAGCAGCAAAGGCGTGGCGGCCAGGGTCAATCGGGCGTCGCCTTTGCCAAGATGGGTAAACACCACCACGTAGTCGATGCAGGGTGTCAGCAGCACCAGAAGCGCGCCGATCAGGATCGCCGGTTGATCGTGCAGGCCAAGGGTAAGCGCCCAGACGAGCAGGGGGATCAACACAAAGTTGGCCACCAGCAACGCTGCGATGAAGCGTCTGTTGGCCAGGCCCTCGCGCAGTTGCAGAAACGGGATTTGCAGGAACATCGCGTACATCAACACGGCAATCGCCGGGGTGACGAGGCCCCCCAGGCCCTGCGCTGCCTGAGGGGCGAGCAGGCCGCCGACGGCGGCGATAATGACCGCCACGAAATAGATCGCGATTTGGTGCTGCTCAAGCTGGTCTCGGTTCACGGAGTGTCCTTTGGCGCGGTTTCATTGCTGGCGTAAAGCGTGACGGCACGCTGCAGTGTTTGGTGTACGTGGCTGCGCAGGGTGGCCGGCGCTATGACTTCAATATCCGCCGCATTGCTCAGCAAAAACAGGCGCAGGCCCTGGGTGTCGTAGAGGCTGCAACTCAAGTCCCAATGCTGTTCACCATGAGGCACGATCACTTGGTCGTCGGTCAGCGGGTTCTCGCTCAAGCGATTATGCAGATTGGCGCTCAGGCGCAGCTTGAGCGGCACCGGTGCCTCGCCATGGATGGTCATCAGGTGCTTTTGCGCTTCCAGCGAATTGACATCGTAGTGATCCGGGCCGGGCACATCCAGCCAGCTTGTCTTCACGGCCAGCATGCGATGCAGCATCAGTGCGCACAGTGAGTGCGGGCCGTTGCTGCTGTACTTGCCACGTGGCTCCGTGGGCACATACCCGGCGGGCCAATGCTCTTCCACCACGTAGGCGGACAGGTAGACATTGGAGTCCTGATAGGAGAGAGCCAAAGGTTTGAGCAGGTACCGGCACTCGACGCCGTCGGCGTCCCGGGGCAGGTAGGTTACCTCCAGCGACGCGTCTTCGAGGATCGCCGCTTGGATCGTGGTCAGGTGCGCCGGGTCGTGCTTGCCGGGTTTGAGCAGGGTAAACCGCGTGCCGCTGGTGATGCGTTGGGACCAGGCCTGGGGGCGTGCGGAGTGCTTGGTCATCTCCGACGCCGCGTATTCGCGCAGTTCACCGAGCTGCGCGGTATGGGCGTTGAACCCAAAACGCTGGGCATGCTCGAAAATCGCCGCCAGGGTCATGGCTTCGGTGGGAGAGAGCGTCAGGTCGAAACTCTCGCGGCCGGATTTCCAGTACTTGGCTTTTTTATCCGGGCCTTTTTCACCCACTGTGACCAGTTCGGTTTCGGCGAGGGCCTCAAGGTCACGCAGGGTGGTTTTGCCATGGAGGCTGAAGTCGTCGAACCACTGGCACAGGGCGGTATGGATGTCTGCGGTCTTCATCGACGTGCCGCTGCGCTGGAGAATCTTGCGCAGCGCGGTGCGGCGTCGGTGATAATTGATCATGGCCGATACTCAAAGACAAAAAGTGGGTTTATTCGCTGGGACTATGTGCTCGCTGGCAAGCAAACCCGCGATTTAGAGCGCCAGCCCACAGGAGCATTTCATGAACTGCAAAACCTATCTAGCCCTGCCACACGTTATTGCGTTCACTCGCTGGTTGGCCTCGGAGCTTGAATCCACGGTGCTGTTCAAGCATGAGTACGTCAACCGCAAAACCGGCGTGCATTGGTCGTGCAGCAGCTTGTACAACGCATTCGAACACTATCGCTGGAACCATCCGGGCAATGCGCGCCTGGACTTTGCTCCAGGCACCAGTGCGCTCAGCAACGGGACGGCCCTGGCGGCCTTGCGTAAAGACCTGCTGGCGGCTGCCGGCGACGATTCCCGCTGCGCTGAAGCGGCGAGCGATGTCATGCGTTGGGGTGGGGTCACGGCGCACAACGTGGACTGGTTGCAGACAAACAAGGTTGGGCTGGCCGGTCTGCTGCAAACCGTCGTGGCAGCGCTGGACGCCGGTGATGAGCGTGCACCGGTGTTGCGTTCCGACCACTTGCGCTTCAACGCCGGGATGACCAAGGTGTATTCCCTGCTGTGCAAGGACTTCATTATCTACGACAGCCGCGTGGCCGCAGGCCTGGGCTGGTTGGTGGTGAAATACTGTCATGCACACGACCTGGTAAAAGTACCGCCGGCCCTGTGCTTCCCCTGGGCCAACGCCAAGGAAGACAAGGATGCCCTCGCGCCAAAACGCCGCAATCCCGGTGGCGAGGGGTTCAAGTTCACGGGTTTGCGCTCCGGGCACCACCATGCCATGTGGAACCTGCGCGCCAGCTGGTTGCTCAGTGCCGTGCTCAAGCATCCTGACGCTGCCGGCAGCCGCTTCCAGCAGGTGGCGGCGCCGAATGATCCATTGCGTGCCATGGAGGCGGCGCTGTTTATGATTGGCTATGACCTGGGCCAGGAAGCCGAGGCGCCATACCAGGAATACAGCGCCGAGTTTGCCGAGAAGATCCTAGCGGCTGCCCGTGGGAATTTTGTCGAGGTCAGTGCCGATGACCTGATTGCGCAGTTGGATGACATGCTGGCCAAGGCACGGGTGCCAGGCTAGCAATAGCATCTTTAGGCCGGTCTATTTTTGGCTGAGTGCCGCTACCGAAAGCCCGGACGCGACGAAGGTCAGTCCGGCGCCTACATTCAGGCCATTGACCACTTTTGGCTTGCGCTGCAGCCAGGTCGACAGCCGCGTCGCAAAAATCCCCATGAGCGCAAAGCCCAGTGCGGTCAACGCGGCGAACCAGGCACCGTAGACCATCATTTGCACGGTGACCGAGCCCAATGACGGGTTGACGAACTGTGGGATGAATGCGAGCACAAACAACCCCGGCTTGGGGTTCAGCGCCGCCGACAGGAAGCCAGTGAGGAAGATGCTTTTGAGCGGTTGCCGCGCCGCCGGCTTGAAGTTGATCAGGCTGCGCGAACGCAGGACCTTGATGCCCAGCCACAACAGGTAGCTGGCGCCGATGACTTTGACTACCCAGAAGGCCACGGCGGACGTCTGCATCAACAGGGTCAAGCCCAGCGATGCCGTCGCCACGTGAAACAGAATCCCGGTGCCCGACGCGATACCCGAAATGGCTGCGGCCATACGCCCCTGGCTCAGGCCCCTGGCGATTGCCAGCAGGTTGTCCGGTCCCGGGGAGAGCACCAGCAACAGGCAGGCAGCGGTATAAGTCAGCCAGATATCCAGTGGGAACATAACGACAGTCCTTTCGTCAACGGTTGTAGTCCGCCATGGTGTTCCAATCAGGCAACCCTGATCAAGCTCAATCCAGTTGCCTGGGAGCCGGGAATGCCGGCTCCCACCTTCAAACAGCGGGGATCAAGGCAGTGCGTAGGCGATTACGTAGTCGCCACGGTCGGTGGACTGGCGCGCGCCACCGGCCGTGATGACCACATATTGCTTGCCGGTCTTGGGCGACACGTAAGTCATCGGCCCACCCTGGCTGCCCACGGGCAGTCGGGCTTTCCAGGCTTCTTCGCCATTGGCGCTGTTGAAGGCGCGCAGGTAGAAGTCCTGGGTGCCGGCGATAAACACCAGGCCGCCCTGGGTGGACAGGGTACCGCCCAGGGTCGGCAGGCCAACCTTGATCGGCAGGTGCATGCGAATGCCCAGCGGGCCGGTGTCTTCAACCGTGCCAACGGGTACTTGCCAGGCAATTTTCTGGGTTTTCATGTCGATGGCGGTCAAGGTACCGAACGGCGGTGCCTGGCACGGAATACCGGCCACCGACAGGAAGCGGTTTTTGTTCACGGCGTAAGGCGTGCCCTTGAGGGGGACCGCGCCCATCCCGGTGTTCAGCGCTTCGCCACCGGAGGAGGCCTGGGCCTTGTTCTGCGACGGGGTCATCTGGATCCACAGGCCCAGGCGCATATCGTTGACGAAGATAAAGCCATGCACCGGGTCGGTGGAAATGCTGCCCCAGTTCATACCGCCCAGGGAGCCCGGGAAACTCAGTGACTTATCGGTACCCGGTGCGGTGTACAAGCCTTCGTAGCGCATGCTTTTGAAGTCGATGCGGCACAGCAACTGGTCATAGGGGGTTGCGCCCCACATGTCCGATTCGCTCAGGGTCTGCGCACCGATCTGCGGCATGCCCACGGACCTTGGCTGGGTGGGGGAGTACGGCTCATTGGGAATATTGGCCGCCTTGACGGGCACTTCTTCCACTGCGGTCAGCGGTTTGCCAGTGGCGCGGTCCAGGACATAGATCTGCCCGGCCTTGGTGCCGATCACCACGGCCGGTACGGTTTTGCCGTCGGCCAGGGTGAAGTCGATCAGGCTGGGTTGCATGGGCAGGTCGAAGTCCCAGAGGTCGTTGTGCACGGTCTGGTACACCCACTTTTCTTCACCGGTGGAGGCGTCCAGCGCCAGTACGGAGGCGCCGTATTTGTGGTTGAGCTGGGTGCGTTCGACACCATAGATATCGGTGGACGAGCTGCCCATCGGCAGGAATACAGTATTCATCAGTGGGTCATAGGACATCGGCGCCCAGCTGTTGGGGGTGCTGCGCACATACGTGCTGTCTGCGGCTGGCGCCTGCTTGTCTTCAGGGTTGCCTGGGTCGAACGCCCAGCGCATCTGCCCACTGATCACATCAAAACCGCGGATCACGCCGCCCGGCATATCGGTCTGGACGTTATCGGCGACGCGCCCGCCAACCACTACGGTGGTGCCGGCGATCAATGGCGCTGAAGACAGCTGGTAATAGCTGTCCGGCACATTGCCCAGGCCAGCTTTCAGATCTACTTGGCCGTGGTTGCCAAAACCCTCGCAGAACTCACCGGTATCGGCATCCACCGCAATCAGGCGTGCATCGATGGTATTGGTCAACAGGCGCCGCTGGCATTGCGCACCGGCGGGCACGCTGACGGCAATGATCGGTGAGCTGTTGGCCTGGGTCGGTTGGGCGATAGGCGCGCTGGCGTCGAAATAGGCCATGCCACGGCAGCGCTGCCACACCGCCGATTGGGCGTTGATGTTGTTCTTCCACAGCTCTTTGCCGGTGTCGGCATCCAACGCGATCAGGTTGTTATGGGGCGTGCAGATAAACACCTTGTTGCCGATCTGCAGGGGCGTGAGTTGATCTTCGGCGCCGTTGCCGTCGCTGATGGCCACATCACCGGTGCGATAGGTCCAGGCCACCTTGAGCTTGTCGACGTTGCTGCGATTGATCTGGTCCAGGGCGGCAAAACGGCTGCCGCCTTCGGTGTTGCCGTAGTGTGCCCAGTCCTTCTGCGCTTGTGCCGGCGCAACGGGTGTCAGGCCTGGGCCATCGCCGTTTGGTGCGACGCTGGGGTGGGCGACAAACATATTGCCAGCCGCCACGGCCAATGCCACCGCCAGCACGCCCGCCACGCCGTAGGCGCCACGGCCCGCGTCCGGTGCCAGCCATGGATAGACCAGCGCCACCGCCAGGCCAATGACGGCGAACATGAACAACCGCGAAAACAACGGCCAGAACACCAGGCCTACATCCAATACCGCCCACACGGCAGTGCCGAGCAAAAATGCCGCGAACAACCAGGCACCCGCCGGTTTTCGCTGTGCAATCAACAGGCCCGCGATGGCCATGGCCACGCCGCCGACCAGGAAGTAGCCCGAGCCTCCCAGACTCAGCAGTTTTGCCCCGCCGACAGCCAAGGCCACGCCGAGCAGGACGATAATGACGCCCAAACCCAGCAACAGGAATCGAGAGGCGCCAGTGGCGCGGGGTGTGTGTTTCATGTCGAGAAAGCCCGAGGGTGATGGTCCAGGGGGCGAATGATAGCAAGCTAATTAACCGGTTGGTACATTCTGTCTGCGCACAAATGCAAAAGCCCCGTTAACCGGGGCTTTGCTTGGTACAAGGTCGCGAGTCAGACGGACAGGTGCTCATACAAAATCGTTGCACCGACGATCATCAGTACCACGCCGCCCACGATCTCTGCGCGCTTGCCGAACACGGTGCCCAGGACCCGGCCGAGCATCACGCCGATAGTGACCATGGTCATGGTCGCCAGGCCGATGGCGGCAGCGGCCACCCAGATATTCACATCGACAAACGCCAGGCCGACACCGACCGCGAGGGCATCGATGCTGGTGGCGAAAGCAGTGACGGCGAGGACCAGGAAGGAGTGCTGGGCGCTTTTCTCTTCGGCCTCGTCTTCGTGCTTGAGGCCGTTGTAAATCATGTGCAGGCCCAGGACCCCCAGCAAGGTGAAGGCGATCCAGTGGTCCCAGTTTGCCACCCAGCGCGTGGCGGCTTGGCCGATCAGCCAGCCGATGATCGGGGTGATGGCTTCGATGACGCCGAAAATCAGGCCGGTGCGCAGCGCTTCGGCCAGGCGAGGTTTGTGCAGGCTGGAGCCTTTACCAATAGCGGCGGCGAAGGCATCCGTGGACATGGCCAGGGCGAGGAGAATGAGGGAAACAGGATTCACGGGTGGGTCTTCCAGTCGGGCTATGAGTCAACGACACAACCACACGCCCGACTTTAGGCATGGATGTGTCGCTGGTCTCACCAACCAAAAGGTGTTCGTACCACGGCAGGTTGCCGAGAATGTTGATACGAACGCTTGCGAAAGGCTCACAAGCAGGCTACTCCCCAACGAGGTCCGGGATCTTATGCGCACAAACATGAAAAAAACGTCAAAGCCCGGCAGCAAGCCGCTCAATGTGAATGAAGCGGCGCGCCTTGGTTGATCCGCAGTTCAGCGCATAGCCCGCCCTGGGGCAGGTTGTACAACTGCAGGCTGCTGTCGATCTTGCTGACGATCATCTGCACAATCGCCAGTCCCAACCCGGCGCCGTTGCCGTGCCCCTGGGTGTAGAAGCGCTCGAACAGGCGCGCATATTCACCCTCATCGATACCGGGGCCGGCATCCTCGACGCTGATATACACCGCCCCGCAGCCCTGCGGTTGTACTTGGACCCTGACCTCGCTGCCAGGCGGGGCGAAGTTCAGGGCGTTGGTCACCAGGTTCTGCAGGGCGATCGCCAGGGCGACGGGGTCGGTCTTGACCAGGCAGTGGTGGTCGCTGTCGAGGATCAGCTCGATATCCTTTGCCAGCGCCAGCGGTGCCAGTTCAGCCAGTTCCTCCCGCACCAGCTCGGTCAGTTCCACTTCGCATCGCTCGGGGTTGGCCAGGCGCGGCTCGATACGCGCCATGGTCAGCAACTGACTGGCGATGCGCGTGGCGCGGTCGACGGCGCTGACCAGAAACTCCAGGGCTTCCTCCCGTTGCTGTGGGGTGCCGGCCATCTGGGCGTTTTGCGCATGGATCCGCAGGATCGCCAGAGGCGTGCGCAGCTCGTGGGCGGCATCGGCGATAAAACGTCGTTCTCGCGCCAGCAGGTTATCGATCTGTTGCAACAGGCGATTGAGCGCGGTCTGCATGGGTTCGAGGTCGTGGGGCAGGGGGCGCAGGTTGAGCGGCTTGAGGGTTTCGGTAGTGCGTCCACGGATGGTACGGGCCATTGCGCGCAACGGCTGCAACCCCCAGCCGATGGTCAGCCAGATCAAGGTGGCCAGCAGCGGCACGCCAATCACACTGGGCCACAGCGTATGGCCGACGATGCGCTGGATCAGGTCCTGGCGAATGTCATCACGCTCGCCCACCCAGATCAGCAGTCCTTGCTGTGGGTCCTTGAGCAGGAAGGCGCACCAGTCGTGGCCGTTGTCCATCAGGTCGTGGGCGCCGAGGGTCGCCGGTGGTGCCTTCAGTTCCGGGGCTTCGGCCGAGCGCACCAGCAATTGGCCGTCAGTGCGCCACACCTGGAATGTCAGGCGGGTTTCGTAAGGGTGCGCTGCTCCAGTGTCGCCCACGCGGCTCATGGCTGCGTCGAAGGCCTGGTAGAGCCGGTTCCAATCGTTGTCCCCCGGCGCACGTTGTGCCAGCACCCCTTGCAGCAGGCGCGCACTTTGCGCGAGCTGGGCGTCATACACTTCTTCGATCTCGTGGTGGCTGTCGCGCAGCACCAGCCAACTGATCAGCACATCGCCCAGCAGAACGAGGATCAGCACCGGCACCAGGATGCGTGTACGTATCGAGGTCATGGCTTGAGCTCCATCACATACCCGACGCCGCGCACCGTGCGGATCAGCTCGGTCGAAAGTTTTTTGCGCAGGTTATGGATCAACACTTCCAGGGTGTTGCTCTCGACCTTTTCCTGCCAACCATACAAGGCCCGGGACAGGCGTTCGCGGGTCACCACGTTGCCGGGGCGCGCCAACAGTTGATGGAGCAACTGGTACTCCATCGGCGTCACCACCACCGGGTTGCCGTGCCAGGTGACCTGCTGGCCGACCGGATCCAGGCACACGCCCGCATGCTCCAGCAGTGGCTGCGCGCGGCCTTGGCTGCGCCGCAGCAAAGCGCGGATGCGGGCCTTGAGTTCGTCGACATCGAAGGGTTTGATCAGGTAGTCGTCAGCGCCGGCATCCAGCCCGGCAATCCGTTCGGCGGTGCCGTCGCGGGCGGTCAGGATCAATACCGGCAGGTCCTGTTGCCGATCGCGCAATTGACGCAACAGGGCCAGGCCGTCGAGGCGCGGCAGGCCAAGGTCGAGCAGCAGAAGATCGAAGCTTTCGCTGCGTAACGCATGTAGCGCACTGGCGCCGTCGTGCAACCAGTCCAGGGTGTAGCCCTCGCTGCTCAGGGCGACGCGGATGCCTTGGCCGAGGGCCCGATCATCTTCGACCAACAATAGGCGCATGGTGTGTTCCCGATGTGATATCGGCGGCATCATGCCGCTGCCGAGACGGGCGTGGCAGGCCGGGCGACGAGAAACATGTAACCACTCATTACCAGCTAAGACTTCATTAAGCTTGGTTTTGCACAGTGAGACCTTCCTCAACGAGCGAGAGTGTCATCATGCGCAAAATTCTGTTGTTGTCGCTGATTGTTGCCAGCCCCCTGGCCCTTGCCGGCCCGCAATGCACCACGGAGCAGCGCGCGCAATGGCAAGACCCGCAGGCGTTCCAGGACCAGTTGAAAGCCCAGGGCTACGAGATCAGCAAGTTCAAGATCACCGATGGCAACTGCTATGAGATCTACGGGTTCGACAAGGACAAGCGCAAGGTCGAGATCTACCACGACCCGGTCAGCGGCAAAGCGGTCAAGACCGAGATCAAGGGCTGATGCCAGGCAACTCCATCGCACTGTGGGACCCGCTGGTGAGGCTGTTTCACGTGTCCATCGCCGGGGTCTTTGTCGCCAACTACTTCTTCACTGAGGCCGGCGACGATTGGCATGTCTGGCTCGGCTATTACGCCATGGGCTGGTTGCTGGTACGGCTGCTGTGGGGATTTGTCGGGCCACGCAGTGCGCGCTGGGCGGACTTCTGGCCGACCCCGGCAAGGCTCGCCGCCCATGTGCGCTCCCTGCGCGCCAGGCGCCCGGAACATCGCCTCGGTCACTCGCCGTTGGGTGCATTGGTGATGATTTTGATGCTCCTGGCGATGTTGACGGCGGGCCTGAGCGGTTGGGCCATGGAGGAGGTCGATGCCTTATGGGGCGCCGATTGGCCGCTGCAAGTGCATGAAACTGCGGTCAATGGCCTGCTGGTGCTGGTGTGCTTGCATATCGCAGCGGCCGTGTTTGAAAGCTTCCAGGTACGCGACAACCTGCCGTTATCGATGCTGACCGGTCGCCGGCGTCGGTTGCCGGATGATTCTGCGCACTGACACCGCTGTCTTGTCTCCACTCCCCACCCTGCATTTGCCATGAGCTCACTATGCGCGTGCTGTCTTTTCGCTTGAAATTCATTCTCGCCAGCCTGGCGCTCTGCCTGGTCTTCTGGGCGGCCTGGCGCAGTCATCCGGCCCATGTCCTGGCGCCTTTCGCCCGGCCTGCCGCGCCCTTGGCCGCTAGCGCCGAGCCGGTCTACAACAGCCGGTTCGTGTCCTCGCAACTGGATGACTTTGTGCATTCGTCGTCGGTTACCGCACTGCCGGGCGGCGACTTGATGGCCGTGTGGTTTGCCGGCTCGCGTGAAGGCGCCGCCGATGTACAAATCCGTACTGCGCGGTTCGACGCCAAGACCACGGAGTGGGGCGCCGAGCATGTGTTGGCGACCCGCGAGTCGACTCGCGATGGCACCGGGCGCTACATCCGCAAGTTGGGCAACCCGGTGATTGCACTGGCGCCGGACCAGCGCCTGTGGATGTTCTATGTGTCGGTGTCGGTGGGGGGCTGGGCGACCAGCGCGATCAATGTGATGGTGTCCGAAGACCTGGGGCGCAACTGGTCTGCGCCCCGGCAACTGATCACCTCACCGTTTTTCAATGTCAGCACCCTGGTGCGTGCTGCGCCGGTTTTTCATGCCGATGGCTCGATTGGGTTGCCGGTCTATCACGAACTCATGGGTAAGTTTTCCGAATACCTGTACCTGAGCGCGGATGGCGCAGTGATTGATAAATTCCGCATCAGCCGGGGCAAGCATTCGCTGCAGCCGACCATCGTGCCCCTGGACGAGCGTCGCGCCGTAGCGATGCTGCGTTATGCCGGCGATACCCATCATCGCGTGCTGGCCAGCCGCACCGACGATGCCGGGCAGACCTGGAGTGAGCCTTACCCTCTGGAACCGGCCAATCCCAACTCATCCCTGGCCGCGGTCGGCACTGCCGATAACGGCTTGTTGGTGGCGCTCAATGACCTGCGTGACGGGCGCTTCAAACTCAGCCTGTATGGCACCGACGCGGACCTCAATGACTGGCGCAATGTAATCGAGTTGGATCAATCACCGGATCCGCTTGGCCAACCCTTCGCCCCCGAGGCCTACAAGGCGATCATCGGCGCCGGCTTTCGCGCCTCCAGCGGCGCACGGCGCTTGCCGTTGGAGCAGCGTTTCCTCAGTAACCTGGATTACCGGGTGTGCAAGCCTCGGGGCTGTGATTTCGAGTACGAGTACCCGTATTTCAGCCGTGGCCAGGACGGCGTGTATCACCTGGTTTATTCATGGAATAACACCTTTATCAAGCATGTCAGCTTCAACGAAGCCTGGCTGGCGGAGCGCCTGTAATGATGATGCTGTGGCAGGCCCATTTGACCTTCATCCTCCTGGGTTTTGTCCTGCTCGGGTCGTTGCGTTGCCTACAGCCCTGGCGCCCGTGGTTGTTGCCAGGGTTGGCGTTGGTCAGCTTTATCCCCCTCAATGACCTGCCGCTGGCGGCGTACGTGCGCAGTTTTACCGATGATTTGGCAATCAGCACCCTGGTGTTGCTGGGCTGGGTAAGCCTTGTGCGGTTGGGGCTGGTCGAGCCGCAAGCGCCTCGGGCGCGCGCCCAGATGCTGGTGCTGTTTGGGCTGCTAGCGGCGCTGCTGTACCCGGCCACCATGGGCCTGACTTACTTCGATCCCTATCGCTGGGGCTTCAATCCAAGGCCGATGATTGTGCTGGTTGCGCTGCTCGCCTTGGGGCTGTTGTGGCTGCGCAATACGTTGGCCGTGTGGATGCTCGCGCTCGGCACACTGGCCTTTGCGTTACGCCTGAAAGCGTCGGAAAACTACTGGGACTACCTGATCGATCCGCTGCTGGTGGGCTATTGCCTGGTGGCGGGCAGCGTGCTCTGCGTCAAGAGCGTCAAACTACATAGAGGTCAATGATGGGTTGGTTGCAATCGCGGCGACTGCGCTATGGCGTAGGGGCGACAGGTCTGGCGTTCTTGCTGTTTGCAGGGTTGCGGCTGGTGTTTGTGCTGGGGTTTTCCGGCATCGATCCGGCGCAGTTCGCTGATAACCGGCAGTTGTTCGACACCCTGGGCATCGGCTTGCGTTTCGACCTGCGCCTGGCGGTGTTGTTGGTGTTGCCGTTGGCGGTGCTAGCGTGGATGCCGCGCTGGAACCTGGTGCGCGTTGCGGGCTTGCGCGTTGTGGCACGGGGCTATTGGCTGCTGACGCTGGGCTTCGTCGGCTGGGTGTACATCATCGACTTCGGCCATTACGCCTATCTTGGGGTGAGGCTTAACGCCAGCGTGTTGCGCTACCTGGAAGACGCACAAATTTCGCAGCAGATGGTTTGGCAGACCTATCCGGTGCTGTGGATCGTCCTTGCCTGGTTGTTGGTGCTGGGTGTGTGGTTCTGCGCTTTTGTGAGGTTGGAACGCCTGACACTGGGGCGTCCACCTCGGGCCATTCGACGCGCTTCGCTGGCGTTCGGCAGCGGTCTGGGGTTGATCGCTGTGCTGTTGGCGCTGCTTGGGCGAGTGGAAAGTCTCAACCTGCAAAACCCGGTACCACTGCGCTGGAGCGATGCGTTTTTCTCTGGCAACGGCAAGATCGCGGCACTGGGCCTGAATCCGGTGCTGTTTTTCTACGACACACTCAAGGCCGGCCAGGCGCAGTTCGATGAGCCACAGGTGCGTGAACATTACCCAGTGGTTGCCCACTACCTGGGGGTGGACCGCCCCGATCCGCAGAGCCTGACGTTCGAGCGTGAGCAAACCGCGCAGCCGTACCGCCTGGGCGCAACGCCGAACGTGATGTTTGTGATGCTCGAATCCCTGGGCACCAGTGCGGTCGGCGCCTATGGCAACCCTCTAGACCCGACGCCCAACCTCGACCGGCTGGCGACCCAGAGCTGGTTCTTTAAACACTTCTACGTGCCGGTCACTGGCACCGCAAAGACCGTGTGGGCGAGTATCACCGGCGTCCCGGATGTCACGCGCCAGGAAACGGCGACCCGCCATCCCCTGATCACACGCCAGCACACGCTTATCAATGCCTTCACCAATTACCAGAAGCTGTACATGATTGGCGGCAATGCCGGATGGGCCAATATCAATGCCTTGATCCAGCAGAGCATCGACGGCGTGCGCTTGTATGAAGAGCGCCACTGGCACTCACCTCGAGTCGATGTATGGGGCATTTCCGATCTTGATCTGTTCAAGGAAAGCGACCGGATCCTGCGCGATCTGCCGCGGGACCAGCCCTTTTTTGCCTATGTCCAGACGGCGGGCAATCATCGCCCGTTTACCGTTCCTCGAGACAATGACGGTTTCAAGCGCAGCAACCTGTCCCTGGAGCAAGTGCAAACCGCCGGCTCACGCAGTGTCGAGCAGTACAACGCGGTGCGCCTACTGGACTTCAATATCGGCAAGTTGATGGAAATGGCCAAGGCGGGTGGTTACTACGACAACACGATTTTCGTGTTCTTCGGTGACCACAACACCCGTATCAGCCAGATCCCCCATATGCCGCCGGCTTTCGAGCAACTGGGCCTGGAAAGCAACCATGTGCCACTGCTGATTCACGCCCCGGGCTTGCTCAAGCCCAGGGTGATCGAGGAGGCGGTGGGGCTGGCGGACCTGTTGCCGACGGTCGCGGGGATGGTGGGCGTGGCGTTCAACAATCGGGCGATGGGGCGCGATATACAGCAACCGGCCCCGGAGGGCGAGCGTGTGGTACCGCTGGTCTTGCGTGAGGGCACTTTCCCGCTGATCGGCGGGGTCACCCAGGATTATCTGTTGCAGATGCAGCATGACGGCAGTGCGCCGACCTTGCACGACCTACGCTCCCTGACCCCCCTGGACAACGTGGCCGGGCAAAACCCCGATGAATTCCAGCGTCTGGTCAAATTGACCCGGGGCCTGCATGAAAGCGCGCGGCTGATGTTGTACCGCAATGTGCGTTGAGGTCCGGCATCGCCATTTTGGGGCTGCTTCGCAGCCCAGCGCGGGCGATACGGAGTTCCGGCAAACCCGCTCACCACAGCTGCCCTATCTGCTTTGGCTATTGCTGGCAAGCCGGCTCGTGCAGGCGCTTAGAAGGAATACTTCGCCGTAACGGTAAAGTTACGCGGGTCGCCAAACACGTCGTATGGGCTCCAGGTCGAGTTGCTGGCGATGCCCTGGTAGTACTTCTTGTCGAACAGGTTGTTGATGTTCAGCTGGGTATCTAGGTGTTTGTTCACCTGGTAACCCGCCATCAGCCCGACCAGCGCGTAGGCATCCTGCTCGATATGGAATTTGCCGAACACGTTGCTGCCTTTGTTGAACGTCGCGCTCTGGCTATAGAGGTTGGCGCCGACGCGCCATTGGCTCATGTCGCCTTGCAGACGGTAGGTGGTATTGGCCTTGAACATATGGCGCGGGACGTCGGTGTCGAACAGCGTGCCTTCCTTGCTCTTGTCCGCATCTTTTTCGTACTTGGCCTGGGCGAAGGTGTAGCCGGCAGCCACTTGCCAGTTAGGCGTCAGGGCACCGTTGATCTCCAGTTCCAGGCCCTGGCTGCGTACCTTGCCGGCGGCTTCATAGCAGCCGTAGCTGCCGACGGGGATGACCCGGCAGACGCTGGAGTCGGCCACTTCCGCCGCCCGGTTGAGCTGGTCGATCTGGAACAGCGAAGCGCTGGCGTTCAGCGCGCCGCCAAAGTACTCGCCCTTGATACCCACTTCGTAGTTTTCGCCGGTGATCGGCTTGATCCCGGTACCTTCGCCATTCTTCTCGGTCTGGGGCTGGAAGATATCGGTGTAGCTGGCATAGACCGAGTGGTTGTCGTCCAGGTCATAGATAACCCCGGCATAGCGGGTGACGTGGCGCACTTCCTTGGTTTTGCCCGAGGTGTAGTACTGATCGTTGGTCTGGTCATAGATTGACGTGGCGTCGTACCAGTCCAGGCGTGCGCCGAGAATGACTTTCAGCGGGTCGGCAAGGTTCCAGCGGGTGGTCAGGTAGAGACCTTCCTGATCCACTTTGTCATTGAGGGAGTAAACGTGCGGAACGGTTGGTCTAGCCAGGCCCTTGGGGCTGAAGCCGTTGATGTCGGGCACGCCGACGAACACGTGGCCGCCGGTGGCCTCGGTCTTGAGCTGGCGCTTGCTGGCGCCCACCACCAGTTCATGTTGGCGGCCCAACAGCGAGAAGGGGCCACTGGCGAAAAAGTCATAGGTGGACTGGTCGAAGTCACGGCCCTGGTTGAAGATGCGCTGGCGGTAGGTGGCGTCGTTATTGCGTTCGAGGACGCCGCCCATCATCTTGAATTCGGACCAGTTTTTTGAGGCGCCCAGGTGCAGGCGCCAATCGTTGTCCAAGCGGTGATCGAGCTCGACGAACAGCGTCTTGTTGTGGACGTCTTGGTGCGACCAGCTATACCCGAAAGTCTTGGAGCGGGAGAAACCCATATGACTGCCATCCGGATTCACCGGCAAGCCGCCCCAGTTGATGTTGTTATTGTCGTTCTGGTCGGACGCCCCCACGGTCAGGGTCGTGCTGTCGCTCAAGTCGAACTCGCTGATCCCGTAGAACACGCCGCGCTCGCGCCCGGCGTAGTCCTGATAGCTGTCCTTGTCGTTGTAGGCACCGACAAAGCGCCCGCGCACGGTGCCGCTGGCATTGACCGGGCCGGAAACGTCCAGTTCGCTGCGGTAGTTGTCCCAACTGCCGGCGCTGGCGGTGATACTGGCCTGGAACTCCTTGGTGGGACGCTTGCGCACCATGTTGATGGCGGCCGAAGGGTTGCCGGCGCCTTGCATCATGCCGGTGGCGCCGCGTACCACTTCGACGCGGTCGTAGGGGGCCAGGTCGGCGGCTGCCACCCAGTCGGCGTTATAGGTGGTGGGCAGGCCATCGAACATCAGGTTGGTGATGGGAAAACCCCGGGCAAAGTACTCGCTGTTGGCCGGGCGCGAGGCCGACAATCGCAGCCCAGGCGTGGCCTGGACAACGTCGTCGAGGCTGCGCATGCCTTGGTCGTCCATGCGCTGGCGGGTGATCACTGTGACCGATTGCGGCGTCTCGCGCAGGGACAATGGCAGCTTGGTCGCGGTCTGCATCGCCCCGGTGGTGTAGGACCCGCTGTTTTCAGTGGTCGACCCAAGGGCCAGCCCACTGACGGTGGTCGCGCCCAACTCGACAGCGCCGCTGGCTTGGCTGCGCGGTATCAGCAGGTAGTTGCCGCTGGCATTGCGCGTAACGGCCAGGCCACTGTCCACCAGCAGGCGGTCCAGCCCCTCATGCACCCCAAAGTCACCGCGCAGCGCCGGCGCGCGCTTGCCCTGCACCAGGGCCGGATCAAAGGGCAGGGTGATCCCGGCCACCTGGGCGAAACTGTTGAGTGACTCTTCCAGCGACCCGGCGGCCAGGTCGTAATGGCGGCTCTCGGCCTGTTCGGCCTGTACGGCAAAGCTGGCCAGCGGCAGGCCAGTCGCGGCGCCCAGCAACAGGCTCTGGAGGGTTAGCGCCAGAACGCTGCGATGCAGGGGGCGAGGGGGAATCAACGCTTGGGACATGAACGGCGAGCTCCTTTCGAATGACGAGGTGTGTTGCCTGTCTGTCGAAGGGCTGGGCAAAACCCGTAAAAGTTTTTGCGATTTTTTCTCATCAGGCTCAACGCGCGACGACACGGGTCCAGAGCGGCGTAAAGCGCTCGATGCGTACCGGCAGCGAATCACTCAGGGCGCTCAAGGCGCGGTCGATGTCATCGAGCTGGAATACGCCTGACACCTCTAACTGCGCGATGGCTGGATCGCAGTGCAACCAGCCATGGCGATAACGCGCCAGTTCGGCGCTCAGGTCCCCCAGGCGCATACGTTTGGCGACCAATTGCCCGCGGGTCCAGGCGCTGGCGTTGAGGGTGCTGACCTGGACACGGTGGCTGCCGTTGGCATCAATCAGGTACTCCTCACCGGCGGCAACCAGGATCGGCTCGCCAGCACCTTGAATGGCCACCATGCCATCCTCGACCCGCAGGCGCGTAGCCTGTTGCTCGTCACGCACTGCAAAGGCGGTGCCGATGGCTTGCAACTGCGCATGGCGGGTGCTGACCCAGAAGCTGCGGCGCCCACCGGGTTCGGCGCTGTCCTTGCCGGTATCGATGAAAATCTCGCCACGGCGCAGGGTAATCAGCCGACGCTGGGCGCCCAATTGCACGTCCACCGTACTGGCCGTGTTCAGTTGCAGGCGGGTGCCGTCGCTCAGCAGGAACTGCCGCCGTTCGCCCACCCCGGTGGCATAGTCCGCGCCCCAGGGCACCAGCGTGCTTTCCCGCAGTGACCAGCCGGTAACGCCACAGGCCAGCAGCCCCACCCCCAGCAGCTTGAGGGCCTGGCGCCGGCTGTGGTGATTGCTGCTCAGGCGCTCCAACGTATCCAGGGCCACGGTGCCGGGCAACGCGGCCAGGCTCTGGAAGGGGGCGTTGCTTTTTTGCAGCGCTTGCCAGACGGCTTCATGCCGCGCATCGGCTTGGCGCCAGCGCTGGCAGGCCGCCAGGACCTTTGGGGTTGCGCCGTTGGACTCGATCCGCACCAGCCAGCCGATCGCCTGGTCGAGCACCTCATCTGGCGCGCTCATCGTTGCGCCAGGTAGCAGTGGCGAATGGCAGTGGCCATGTACTTCTCCACCGAGCTGAGACTGATGGCCAGGCGTTCGGCGATCGCCTTGTAACTGAGACCTTCAAGCCGCGACATCAGGAAAGCCATGCGCACCTTGGGCCGTAGGCCATCGAGCAATGCGTCGATGCGCATCAGGGTTTCCAACAGGATCAACTGCGACTCCGGTGACGGCACCCCAGCTTCCGGGAGGTGGGCAATGGCTTGCAGGTAAGCCCGTTCGACTCGCTGGCGCCGCACGCGATCTACCAGTAGCCCGTGAGCCACCGTACTCAACCAGGCCCGTGGCTGACGCAACTCCTGCAACCGCTCCGGCTTGCCGAGGATGTGCACAAAGGTGTCGTGAGCCAGGTCCGCGGCGTTGTCGCCATGGCGCAGCCGCTTGCGCAACCAGTCCAGCAACCACGCGTGATGATCGATGTACAGCGTGCGGATTTCGGCGTGAGGGGCTGAAGGAATGGATGGCGACGACACGAAAAGCCTCCGCGCGATAACTGGGTGCATTTGAGAATTCGTCGCATCTTAGTGTGGGCGTTGGTGTTCAGCAAGCAAAGTTGCTAACTAACCGGATAAACCAGCTGGCGCATTTGCGTGGTGGTGCCTGCACGATCATCCGGCGGATGGGATCGTTCGTGTCCCTCAAAGCCGGTATTACCCACCGCAAGCCCAACCCAGTAAACTGCGGGCCGACGTCGAATCAGGGAGAAGGCGCTCTATGTACATAGGTGAACTGGCCAAGCTGACAGGATGCACGCCCAAAGCCATAAGGCTGTACGAACAACTGGGCCTGCTGACCCCGCAGCGCCGGGGCAGCTACCGGTTGTACACGGCCCATCACCTGAAGTTGGTGCAGATGATTCGTCGCGCCCAGGCGGCGGGGTTCAAGCTGGGTGAACTGAGCGAGCTGCTGGCCGCCAAGCAACACCAGGCCCCGTTTCCCCTGGCACTGGCCAATCAGGGTATCGAGGCCAAGCGCCTGGAGTTGCACGCGCAGATCCTGGCTTTGCAGGATCGGCAGCAGCACCTGACGCAGTTGCAACACCAGATCAACCAGCAATTTGCCCCCAGCCTCAGCGGGCCAATAAATGCGCAAACGCCTGGGTGAGGGCGTCCTGCGGCGAGCGCGGCTGGTAACCCAGTTCGTTGACCGCCTTGTCGATGCAATAAAGCTGGCGCACCCCATAAAACATTTGTACCTGGCTGACCAACAATTCAGCTGGCCGTGCGGTGTAGCGTGCCCGCAGCTCTTGCAACCAGGCGATCAGCAATAACAGGGATTTGGGGGCACGGCGCGGCATTGGGTAGCCAGGGCGAAGGCTGCCGAGGGCCTCGATCACCTGCGCCAGTGATGAGGCCTGTTGATTGGCCAGTAAGTAGCGCTGGCCAGGCCGGCCTTTTTCCGCCGCGCGGATCAGTCCATCGGCCACGTCGCGTACATCGACAAAGTTGAAATGAAAGTTCGGGTCCAGCACCAACTTGCGCGCCAGTACGGCCGCCAGAAAGCCCATGGTGTCGGTAAGCCGCGTGGCATGGGGGCCGATAATTGCCGAGGGCAACACGCTGACCAGGGGCAGGTCATAGGCCTGGGCGGTTTCCCAGGCCGCACGTTCAGAGAGAATTTTTGAACGGTAGTAGGGGTTTTGCTGACCAGTGTTCCAGTTGTGCTCATCCAAAAACTGACCGTTGTGCCCAACGGCCGCCACGGAGCTGACATACACCACGCGCCGAACCCCAGCCTCGGCGGCGGCACGCAGAACATTGCGCGTGCCTTGCACATTGACCTCGACGATCTCGGCCTGTGGATCCTTCGCCCAGTGCTTGAACACCGCCGCCACTTGGTACAGCACATCCACTCCTTGCAGGGCCTGGCGCAAGGAGTGGGGGTCTTGCAGTTCGGCGCGCACTACCTGGCAGTCGAGCCCTGCCAGAGCGGTGCTTCGCTCCGGGTCACGGACCCCGGCGCGCACGCGTTGCCCGCGGGCGATCAGCGCCCGCACCAGGGTGTTGCCCAAATGCCCATTGGCACCTGTGACCATCGATAACGTACTCATGGGTTGCCTTATCCGCTGACGATGAAACTGAAATAGATAAGGCAGGGTAGAGCTTGTCCCAAGGGACAGAGTCAAGTGTGATGGTTATGTGCCTTGTGCGCAGGCGGCGCAGGTTTGAATACGCCTGCAGCCACCCATATTTGCACCGCAGGTAACTGGCCCTCTAAGTAGATCTCAAGTACCGATAAAGTGTCTGGCGGCTTATTTCAAAATCACGCGCTAGTTTAGATTTACTTTCTCCAGTACCGGCGCGGTCAATTAAGCTTACAACCTGATTGTCAGACAGTTTTTTCTTGCGCCCTCTGTAAACCCCACGCATCTTTGCGCTGGCAATGCCTATTGCCTGTTTTTCCCTCGTTGCTGCGCGCTCGAACTCTGCGATCAGTTCCATTACCGCAATGATGGGCTCCATGACTTCAAGGCAATCATGCCGAAAGACCAGGTTTTCGTTCAAAAAATCCAGGGTTACCTGCTTTTCAATCAGCCGGCGAGTGATGGTGCACAGTTGCTCGGTGCTTGAGGTGAGCGATGTCATGCTGTCGACCACCACAGTGTCCCCGCACTGTGTGTAGCGAATCAGCCTTTCCAGGCCTGGGCGATTCGCGGCAGGGTCTGCAGGGTCATCGCAAAACACTGCGTCAAATACATCATGGCTCGTTTTTTTCTCCGCGCTACCCTCGGATTCTTGTAGAGAGAGCCGAAAATATTTGATGCGATGCAATCTCATGGTGCCTCCTTGGCAATACTTGTACGCAGTTATTTTATCCTTGTACAAACTGTAACTAAATTATTAAAAATTACACAAATGCCTGTAACACTAAGCTCGCCCAAAATACACAGTTGCAAAGAACTGAAGTTGTCTTATCATTTTGAAGCTTGGAATGATCCTAACAAGTTTTTTGAAAACAGTCGATTTCATATTTATTGAGTGGCGCGAGTGAGTTTGCCCAATAAATTTGAATGCCAGCTGTTTATTGCTCGAACAACTGACTTGACCGGCTTGACGAAGCTGGTAATTCCCCGACGCAAACAGAGGATGAATGGATGAAAGTCTTGGAAGACACCAGCGGAATTGACCGCCAAAGTACCGATCAGGAAAAAGATTGATAATGTCACCCGGCGAATCACCGAACATGGGAACTACCTGCGCAAGCGCTACCCGATCCTGCAGCATCAGGATGCTTTGGGGGGCGGGTGTCATGGCGTTTTCCCTGGTAGGGATGGCGGTCACGGGAGGGCTCTACATCAAGGGTTTTATCCCGGGGTGGATGTGTATTTTTATCAATGCTCTGCTGACTTCTTTTATCCATGAAATCGAACATGACTTGATTCATCGGCTTTATTTCAGAAAACAACCGCTGGCCCATAATGCCATGATGTTTTTTTGTTGGTTGGCTCGACCGGGAATGCCCAGCCCTTGGCTAAGGCGCAGTCTGCACTTTCACCACCATAAAGAGTCCGGAACTGAATCGGATGTGGAGGCCTGGATTATCACCAGTGGTAGCCCCTGGGGAATGCTCCGGTTATTGAAACTGATGGATGGGTTTGTATTTGGTTTCCTGAATGCGGTTTTTGCTCCGGGGTGGCGGCAAAAGGTAAGATTGTTAGGCAAGATTATTCGACTCAATACACCTTTCGGGCTTTTGTATTGGGGGTGCTGGTATGTGTTCCTCGGTTACCACCTGTATGTCTGGTTTGGTTCAATCGTGGGAGAGGAGGTTCATAGTTCAGCTACGACATTGGCGTTAATGGAAGTCGTCAATAGCGTAGTCGTTATTCTGATCGCTCCTAATCTTATAAGGCAGTTCTGCCTGTTCTTTATCAGCTCCAATATGCATTACTACGGTGATGTTGCCCCGCGTAATGCATTACAACAAACCCAGGTAATGAACCCTTGGTGGTTGTGGCCGTTCCAGATGTTCTGTTTTAACTTCGGCAGCACTCACAGTATTCACCACTTTGTTGTGCGAGACCCATTCTACCTGCGTCAGATGACGGCCCCTTATGCGCATAAAGTCATGGCGCAGGCAGGTGTCAGATTCAATGACTTCGGCACCTATAAACGCGCGAACCGTTTTTCGATGGACCACTCTCAAACGCGTTCGCGGGGTTGAGTTCCCCCAAACATTAAATGATGTGGTCCGCGAAAGTAGTGTTGTTTTAATACGGGCCTGCCAGGCAGCAGGATCTTTCCTGCCGCCTGGCAAACCAAGGGCAGTACTTCAAATACCAGGAGTCTGATGCATGAAAGCGCAAGGGATATGTGCCAAGCAGTTTGAAGCGGTCCAGCAAGCCTTCGAGGACATGTTTGATGATCCACAAGAGCGAGGCGCCGGGCTGTGCGTGCAGGTAAATGGAGAGAGGGTTGTCGACCTGTGGGCCGGTATGGCGGATCAAGAGGGGACCAAGCCTTGGACGCGTGACACGCTGGCCAATACCTTTTGCGTTGTAAAACCCTATGTCGCGGTGGCTGTGCTGATGTTGGTCGAGCAGGGCAAGCTGGAGCTGGATGCGCCGGTGGCCCGTTACTGGCCCGAGTTCGCCCAAAGTGGCAAAGCCAAGGTGACCTTGCGCCAGGTGATGAACCACACAGCTGGCCTGCCGGCGCTGCGAGCACCCGACCATAACCCCATGATGTTTGACTGGGACCATATGATACGGGTCCTGGAGGCCGAGCCGCTGTGGTGGGAGCCGGGCACAGACCTGGGGTATGGCACCACCACCTTCGGCTGGATTCTCGGCGAGTTGATTCGCAGGGTGGACGGGCGCGATGCCTGTGTCTTTATCCACGAAGAGATTCTGGACCCCCATGACCTCGACGTTCACCTTGGCGTGGACGAAAAGCACTTTCACCGTATCGCTCGTTTCGACAATGCCACAGGCCGGGTCGGTGATCCCTACTCACAAGCGTTGCGGACCGTGCTGAAAAACCAACCATTGCATATCGCGACATTTGCCTTTACCAACCCCGGTATGGTGCCTAGACGCACCAATGACCCTCGCTGGTGGGCGTATCGGCAACCGGCGGTGTGTGGACACGGCACCGCTCACGGCCTGGCCGGTTTCTATAGCGCCTTGCTGGCGGGAAATTTTATCGGTCCCGAACTGCTCAACGAGTTCACCCAAGAGCACAGTCACGGCATGGACCGGACATGGATGCGCCCAATGCGTTATGGATTAGGTTGCATGCTGGAGCAGCAAATCGATCCGACGGCTTCTCTGGCCATGGGCCCCAATGCCTTTGGCCATCTCGGGCTTGGCGGTCCGGTGAGTTTCGCCGATCCCGAAAGTCGCGTGAGCTTTGGTTTTGTCACTACGACTTCGGGCAGCCATACGATGATTGATCCCCGTCCTGGCCGGCTATCGGCTCTTGTTTATGCGGCGCTTTGAAGGGGGTTAATGCTCACCCGTGCTTGATCTTTCAACTGGCGCAGAGGCGTTCATCGTGCAAGCGCCAGCGTGCTGGCCTTGCCCGGCAGGATGAGCGCCGCACCTATCAAGCCGAGCACGACCATGCACGCGGACACCAAAATGGCATAGCTAAAGCCCTGTACCGAGCTTCCTCCGCCGGCGAGCACTGCAATGCTCACGGCCACACCCACCGCCAGGCCCACCGCAGAGCCGACTTCCTGGGTCGTGGTCAGCATGCCTCCCGCCAGCCCGTGATCCACTTCAGCCACGCCCTCGATACCGGCCACGGTCCACGCCGGAAACGCGATGCCATAACCCACGCCTGCCAACACCGTGCCGGGGAGGATGGAGAGGGCCCAGGACGTATCCACGGCCAACGACATGCCCAGCAGCGCAAGGCCGGCAATGAACAGGGTCATGCCGCCGAGAATGACTGGCTTGGTGTCTACCCTGGCAATCAGTGCCGGCCCGGCCCAGGCGCTGGAGAGGGTGAAGGCGACCGCCATCGGGAGCAGCCCAAGGCCGGTCTGGGTGGCCGTAAAACCGAGGATTTCCTGCATATACAGCGCAACCACGACAAACGTCGGCCCCAGTGCCGTGTTCGCCAACAGCGACACCAGGTTCGCGCCGCCCGTCAGGCGCCTGCAGAAAATCGGAAGGGGCATCAACGGGTATTCAACTTTGCTTTCGACCCAGACGAACAAGGCCAGTAGCCCCATGGCCAAAGCAATCAACCCATAGGTGACGGGAGACGAAAGGCCGACGTGCTCGCTGTTGGCAAACGCGAACACCAGTGTTGCGGCACCCGCAGCGACCAGAATCGCTCCGCCTATGTCCAGGCGCCTTGCGCCCATTGCCGCATCGCGTTGGCCCACCGGCAGGTTGCCTGCCAGGGCTATCACCAACATACCCACGGGCACGTTGATCCACAGCACCCAACGCCAGCCCATGAGGTCGGTGATCATCCCGCCGAGGATCAGGCCTGCGACGAATCCGCTCGCAGCCACCGCAGTCCAGGCACCCAGGGCTCGATTACGTGAGGCCTGATCGGGGAAAAGCGCCAGTAGCAACGAAAATGCGGCGGGCGAAAATAAAGCCGCGCCAAAGCCTTGCATGGCCCGAGTGGCGATCAGCATGGCAGGGGTCTGTGAGAAGCCGCCGAGCAGGGAGCCCAGGGTAAAGATCACCAACCCAAGCAGGAACACACGACGGCGACCAAACATGTCGGCGGCGCGCCCCCCCAACAGCAAAAAGCCTGCAATGGCGACGCCGTACGCGTTGATGACCCACTGCAAGGCGCCGGGCGTAAAGCCCAGGCTTTCCTGGATCTGCGGCAAAGGGATCATGGTGATGGAGAAGTCGAGCAGGGCGACGAATTGCGTCGTGCACAACAAGATGAGGCAGAGCCGCCAACGAGGGTGATTCATAGGGGTATCCTGATTGATATAGTTTTTCTAATGATGTTTAACTTCTCTAAACAAGGCTTATCATCAGACGCCCGTCGGCACAGTGGAAACGATCCTTTTTAGTCGCTGAATTTAGGAAAACTAAACTTCATGGCCACATCCCTTCCTTATCTGGCGTTACGTACCTTCGTTGAGGTGGGCCAGCGCGGCAGTATCAAGGCGGCCGCCCAGGCCCTGAACGTCACATCGGGTGCGGTCAGCCAACAGATTCGGCTTTTGGAGGATCGGGTCGGCATGCCGCTCTTCACCCGTGAGCGCAGCGGTTTGCGTCTTACTGAGGCCGGGGCCAGCGTGCATCCCGCCTTGCTCCAGGCGTTCGAACAGATCCAGGAGACGCTGCTGTCGCTGGAACAAGCCAAAACCTGGCAAACCCTGACGGTCAGTACCGTTGCTACGTTCGCGGCGTCGTGGCTAGTGCCGCGCCTGGGCCGTTTCAACCAGCGATATCCGCACATCGAAGTGCGGGTCGAAGCGACGTCCGCCATCGCGGACATGCGCCGAGATCGAGTCGACGTTGCATTACGCCATGGGCTTGGGCTCTATCCCAACCTGCACGTCACGCGCTTGATGGCGCCGGTATTGGTGCCGGTGGCCAGCCCCTCTCTTATGCTGGCAAACGCCGTGCTCACTGAGCCGCAGGATTGCCTCAAGTACCCTCTGTTGCACGACTCAGACCGCGCAGATTGGTCCTTATGGCTCTCGGCCCATGGCGTTGGCAACGACCCACGGGCCGAACGCGGGAGCGCTTTCGAAGATGACTTCCTGCTAATTCGCGCAGCAGAAGCCGGGCAGGGGCTCGCCCTGGTGCCAGTGGAATATGCGAAAGAGGAAATTGCTGCGGGCCGCCTCGTACAAGTCCTGGATAAGCCTTGGCCTGCACGATTTGCCTACTACGTCGTGACCCGGCCGGAGGCGATGCAACGTGATGAGGTCAAGGCGTTTGTGGAGTGGGTTATCGAAGAGGCGCAGGGTACGACCTAGTCCCAGGCCAATTGGCTACGAGGGGCAAAAGTCTGAAATCAGTAGATGAAGTAACCGACTAAAGCTGGCGTTCGCAACCGGCCGTTTGTGTCGTGAAACGGTCAAGCGTCATCCTGTACAGCGACACCTGCCAGCCACATCAGGAACGCGCTCACGTGTTCCTGCCGCTCCCACCCTGGCACGCACACCGCAACGTAACGCGGACCCAGCAGGCTTACTTCTGGTCTATAGGCCACTAATTCTCCACGCCTGAGGCTGTCGGCCACCAATACATTGCTTGCCAGCACCAGCCCATGACCCGCGACCGCAGCGCTCAAAGCAAAATGCTCATCGTCGAACTCACGCATCTGCGCGGTTTCAAGCCAGGCCTGGCATTCGGCGGCCGCGCACCAGCTTTCCCAATTGATTGAAAATGCTCCCGGGATTTTCCAGTGAAGGTTGATCAATTCGATCTGATTTACGTTCAGCGAGGCCACCAGATCCGGGGCGCCGTAAACCGAGAATTGCTCGTTCATCAACTCCTGACGGAACAACTTCGGGTCATCGCGACTGACCGAGCGAATAGCAACATCGATACTGGAATCACGCAGCAGATCGACTAGTTCGTTACGCGTATCGACCCGCACATTGAATTGCGGAAAACTTCGATAGAAACCACCCAGCCGTGGAATCAGCCAGGCTGCCGCCAAGCCCGGCGTAGTGGAAATGGTCAGGGTCTGGGGAACAGTGTCCGGACAAAAAGCCTCCAGACTGCGGCGAATGTCTAATAAGGCGCGATGAGTCTGGCGATATAGCAACTCACCCTTTTCGGTCAACACCACACCTTGTCCTGATCGCTTGAACAGCATCGTTGCGAGGCGGGCTTCCAACGTCTTGACCTGATGGGAAATGGCCGCCGGGGTGACAGAGAGTTCCTCTGCTGCCGCTTTAAAGCTACCCAGTCGCGCAGCCGCCTCGAAGGTGCGCAGCGCGTTAAGCGCAAGAGTCGAAAACACGCTTCGTTCCCTAGATGAATTGAATTGATGACTGTTCAATTTATCTCATTTTTCTTGATGTGTACGCAGCGATACCGTCGCAGATATTCGATCTACTCAACCTGCGGAAAACACCATGCAAGGACCTTCGCGAAAAATTCTTCAAGCCATCCTCTATGAATCAATCGCTATTGCGGTGCTGTCGCCCAGCATCTCGTTGATATACGACGAAGGTCTGGCCCATGCGGGTGCGCTGTCGTTGATGTTGTCTGTATGCGCGCTGCTGTGGAACGTGCTGTTCAACTACGTTTTTGAATGCTGGGAAGCGCGTCAGCCGCAGCGTGCTCGCACGTTGGGCAGACGGTTGCTCCACTCACTGGGTTTTGAGGGGGGTCTCGTTCTACTGTTGGTGCCACTGGTGGCATGGTGGCTGGAGATTTCTTGGTGGGCTGCACTGGTCACTGATCTGGGGCTGTTCGTGTTCTTCTTCTTTTACGCGCTGGTGTTTCAGTGGGTCTTTGATAGGGTGTTTGATGTACCAACGTCCGCGAAGGGGGAGGTTTCGGTTAACCAATAACCCGCCCGAAATCCCCATTGGCCTACCTGTAGCAGTACTAGGATTTGTACATGAACAATGCAACCAGCGCGATTGAGAACTACATCTTCGGCAAGGACGGAAATCGGCCTGACTTGTTGCAGCATGCTTTCAGTCCAGACGCCACTCTTAACGTGTTAGTGAAGACAAGCACCATCCTGTTTCCTCCCAGCGTCCAGGGCCGCGAAGATATTGCTGAAGTACTGGTACGCAGCTTTAGCCTGCAATATGAGAACGTTTATACATTCTGCTTCGGTACCCCTCCAAAGCCCGACGCAAATGTTCATAAGTGCAAATGGCTGGTTGGCATGTCAACAAAGGCGACTGGAGAGTTACGTGTAGGCTGCGGGGAATATCATTGGGTCTTTTCACCGCAAAGCGGCCTGGCTATTCAACTGTCCATTACGATCGAACACATGTTGGAGTGTCCTTCCCTGCATATGCGCAAAATAATGGATTGGCTTCAAGGTCGCAGCTATCCATGGTGTGAATCTACCGACATGCTTGAGTCGGCACCGCCGCTCACTTGCCTCCAGCCGGTTCTTGCCTACATTGCTACATGATCCCTATCGATATTGTTTGCCCACCTCAAGCGCATCCAGAAATTGGATCGCTTGCGACTACCTGGCATGCGACCTGCTGCTTGATAAGTCAATAAAGTGCAGCCCTCTACAATGGCCTGCGTGGATTACACCTGCGCAAGCCTTACTGGAGAGGTTCTGTCAGGTGCGGCTTAAAGCCCCCATCGCCCAAGCTCAGGCTTGCGTTCGTCAAGTAACAGTGCAGGTGCCATCGCGCTCGCGATGTTCAGTAAGTGCATGTCAGTAAATACTGGGGAAAGCAACTGCACGCCAATCGGCATCTGGGCTTCATCGAATCCAGCGGGGAGGGCGATTGCCGGTGTGCCGAGGTAGTTACTGGCTCGACTGAACTTGCCGATACTGGCGTGATCAGCGTCCTGGTCATCAAGGGGCAGGGCGCCGTGACCGCTGACAGGCATCAACAGAACGCCGGATGAGCCGATCGCTCGCGTGAATGCCTCGGCTGCATGTGCACGCTGCGCAAACGCGTTTTCGTAGGCGTCACGGCTGATATCCGCGCCGGCAAGGATTCGATTGCGTACAACCTTCCAGAGTAACTGCGCGGGGTCATGTGCAAGGTGGCCAAACTCGCGATATCCCTCATAAGCAATGATCATCGAGTTGCACTCGGAAAGCCGACCGATCTCCAACTCATCATTTGGAACCCAGTACTCCAGCGTCCAGCCGGCCGTGCTCAGGTTGATCAAGGCTTGATCCCATACCCGGCGTGCGCCGATGCACAGCGCGCTGGGGAACGCACGGGGGTCCAGTACGCACACTGTGCCCGGCTGGGTTGGCACCAGCTCATTTGCGAGTTCAGCCTGAACGTTCAACCCATTGCCGGTATACGGGCTCGCGATGATGGCAGTGAGTGCATGTGCGTCGTAAACGTCGCGGGCGATTGGGCCCAGCACGTCCAGGCTTGGCGCGAGTGGAACAACACCGTCCAAGCTGATGAGCCCGCTGGACGGTTTGAAACCGACCAAATGATTAAACGAGGCGGGAGCGCGTATCGATCCGCCGGTATCACCACCGACGGCAATGGGTACAAGTCCTGCTGCGACAGCTACCGCCGCGCCTGAAGAAGATCCGCCCGGGGCGCGATGCAGCTTGGCGTCCCATGGATTCCAGGGCGTGCCTCGGGTCGGATTCTGGCCGGATAAACCGAAGGCAAATTCGGTCATTTGAGTCTTGCCCACGATCACCATTCCAGCCGCCTGTAATCGTTGCGCGACGGTGCTGGTCACGGCGCTGATCGTGGTCAGGCGGCTCAACGAACCTGCCGACGCCAGGGTGTTGGCGATTTCGATATTGTCCTTGATGGCAACCGGTACGCCATGCAAGGGGCTCAATGGGTGACCGCTATCGAGTGCGCGGTCGGCGGCATCGGCTGCCGCCAGGGCTTGCTCGGCGAAGACGACGGTGAAGGCGTTCAGCGCACTGCTGCAAGCAATACGGTCCAGAAAGTACTGCGTGACCGCGCGTGAGGTGGTCTGCCGGGTAGCGATCAGATGGGCAATCTGCAGGGCAGTCTGGAAACAAAGGGCTTCGGATGGTTCGTGCATAATTTCTATCTAAGATATGTGGATTGGTATCCCCGTGTTCGACAGTCGTTCACGGGGATCGCATCGCGGTGTTCGAGCCAGTGGCTATTTCAGTGGTTTCCCGGCTGTTTCTGGCATTTTGATGAACGTAATCAGGGTGAGCGCTGCGCCTGCGAGCACGTAATAGAAGAACCAGCTCTCTTGACCGTGGCTCTGCAGCCAGGTCAGCAGATAAGGCGTGGTACCGCCGAGCAATGCCACCATCAGGTTGTAGGGCGCACCAATACCAACGGCGCGAACGCTGCTCGGGAATTGTTCCGACATGATTGCGGGCGCAATCGAGGTATAAAGCGCGTAGAGCAACAGGCCGAACAACTCCACCATCAGGATCGATGAGAACGTCGGCTGCATGCTGGTGATAATCGGGTAGAAGAACAGCAGGTAACCCAAGGCAAAAGCGATCAGTTGCGGCTTGCGCCCGAACTTGTCCGAGAGCATGCCGAAGAGTGGGTGCACGAGCATGAACGCGACCATTGCCACCGTATTCGCCGCAAAGGCTGTGGAGGACTCTACGTGCAGTGCCCGGATGGCATAGGTCGGGATGTAGATGACGAACAGGTAAAAGGCAAAGGTGCTGAGGATCGAAAAGCCGACGATCCGCAGGGTTTCGCGCGGATAATCACGCAGCAGGGTGCGCAGCGGTTGCTTCTCTACCTTCTTGGTTTTTTGCGTTGAGGCTTCTGCTTCAGGCACCGACATACGCAACCAAATGCCTGCGATACCGCCCAAGGCGCCGAGCAAGAACGGAATGCGCCAGCCGAACTCTCGCATCTGCTCGTCGGTGAGCACGGTGGTCAGCGCCCAGCCAATCGCCGAAGCGGTCAGAATGCCCGCGGCGGAACTAAAGAATACAAAACTCGAAAAGAAGCCGCGACGGTGGTCTGGTGCTAACTCGGCCAGGTAAGTAGAGGCTGACGCGTATTCACCGCCCAACGACAAGCCTTGCATCAGTCGCGCTATCACCAGCAAAACCGGCGCCAGCAGGCCGATCTGCTCGTAGGTGGGGGTAATGCCGATCATCAGTGATCCGCCGGCCATCAGCATGATGGTGACCCCCAAAGCTGATTTGCGGCCATAGCGATCAGAGTAGATTCCCAGGGCCCAACCACCGATGGGGCGCATGAAGAAACCTACTGCGAAAATAGCGAAAGTCGCTAGCAGTGACGCCGTTTCGTCAGTTTTCGGAAAGAATTGTGTGGAAAAGAACACCGCGAACGAGGCATAGATCGTCCAGTCAAACCACTCCACCGCATTGCCAATGCTGCCAGCAGCAATTTTGCGCGCGGTTGATACCTGCGGCTTTGCCGCGTGGGACGTTTGAGTCGCATAATTCATTGGCTTGTGCCTTTGGGTTTGAATTGTAATTATTTTTAGACATGTGCGGCCTTGTTTTGTTTTAATTTAGCCACTTGAGCGAAGGTATTGTAAGAATATGGTCTCGTCAACCGTTGATACGGATGAAAAAAGACATGTTGCGCTGGATGAAACGGATCTGGCCTGCCTGATTGCACTGCAAGCCAATCCTCGTGGCACCTGGCGGGATCTGAGTGCCTGCTGCGATGTGGCGGAGCGTACGCTGTCGCGGCGCCTGCAACGCTTGATGGACAGTGGTTACATCCGGGTCATCGGCGAGCTTGATCCGGTTGTCGTCGGGAGCGGCCCGGTGCTGCATGCATGGATCCGGGTAGCCGACGGGCGCCAGCGGGAAGTGGCGGAGCATCTGGCGCAGTTGCCGCAGACCCAGGTGGTCATGGCGACAACGGGAGAGTTCGACATCTTCACCGAGATCAACTTACCCAGTGTGCAAGCGCTTTCTGACATGGTGGTGCAGGAGTTGCCGCTGGTGCCGGGGGTAAGGCAGGTGCAAACGCAAGTGGTCCTCAGATCGTTTAGACGAGCCAGTCGCTGGCGTATCGATGGTTCGGTGCCGACTGAGCCGGTGCAGGCCGGGCCGGTAAGCCTGAGTGCTAACGAAATGCGGCTATTGGGCGCGTTAATGCTGGATGGAAGGGCCAGCCTGGGCGTGCTTGCTGAAACCTGCGGCGTCAGTGAACCGAAGGTTCAGCGCATGCTAAGTGGGCTGGTCGACAGTAATGCCCTCACATTTCGCGTGGAACTGGAGCCTCTGTTGGTGGGCTACGGGGTCGAGGCGATTGTGTCGCTGCAAACCCGACCGGGTGCGGCGGAGGGGATTGCCCAGGCGCTGGCAAAGGATGAACACACGCGTTGCCTGTTTGGTACCAGTGGCGGTTCGCAGTTGTTTTGGCATGTGTTGTGTCGCGATATTCATGATCTGTGGAGTGTCTCAACCACGCGAATGGGGGCCCTGGAGGGGATCATTTCTTGTGAGACCAATACGGTGGTAAGAGCCTACAAAAGAGCGGGGCGCGTGCGTCGCGGGCTTATGGTTGAGTAGTGTTGCGGCCCATCGACAAGGAGTTTGTATGCAACGTGTGATGATTGTGGGCCAACCTGGGTCTGGCAAAAGCACGTTGGCGCGTAAGCTTGGCCAGTGCACCGGATTGCCAGTGGTTCATATCGACACTATCCACTGGCAGCCAGGATGGGTTGAACGAACCTGGGACGAGAAGACGCGGCTTTGTCTTGAGGTCGAGGCCCGCGATAACTGGATATTCGAGGGTGGCCATTCAGCCACGTGGGACAACCGAGTGGCCCGTGCAGATCTTTTGATCTGGATTGATCGTTCAGCGCCGCTTCGATTCTTGCGCGTCCTGCTCAGAGCGCTGCTCCATCGCGGGAAGTCTCGGCCTGACTTGCCCGAGAGCTGCCCCGAACTGCTGGCGAACCTGCCGGAGTTTTTTGCATTCATGTGGCGGACGAAAAAATCAGCGCGGGCAAAGATGCAGCACCTCGTGGCAACTGCACCAGCCGCTTGCCGTGTGGTTCATCTGCGGTCCAATCGGGACACCAGGATTTTTCTCGCAAGCATTGGAAGTTCGACTCGCCCGGCTCCGCGAGATTGATCGGCGCTTACCTGATTGTCACGGTGACTTTGCCTCTCGATCTACCCTGTTCGACGTACCGCAGCGCCTCTGCTATGGACTCAAAAGGGAACGATCGGTCAATGACCGGCTTGATGACACCTGTCTCGATAAGCGAAGTGATTTTCTGCAGTTGTGTCCCGTTGGCACGCATAAACAAAAATGCATAGTTCACCCCCTGTTTGCGCGCTTTCCTGCGAATGCCGCTGCTCAGCAGGCGCATCACTTGCCCCAGCACCCAGGACAAGCCTTGCGCTTGGGCAAATTGCGCAGTCGGCGGCCCCGAAAGGGAAATAAGCTGTCCGCCCGGCTTGAGCACCTTGAGCGACTTCTCCAGTAGCGCGGTGCCAAGGCTGTGCAACACCACGTCGAAATTGCGCAACTCGTGTGCAAAATCCTGATGTGTGTAATCAATCACCACATCCGCCCCGAGTGCTTTCACCCATTGGACGTTCGCCGTGCTGGTGGTGGTCGCGACGAAGGCCCCGAGGTGTTTGGCAAGTTGAATGGCCAGCGTGCCGACACCGCCGGATCCGGCATGAATCAGCACCTTTTGGCCTTTTTTCAGTTGGGCGGTCTCGACCAGCGCCTGCCAGGCCGTCAAGGCGGCCAAGGGGATGGACGCCGCTTGGGCCATGTCCAGGTTCGACGGCTTTAGCGCGAGGGCGTTTTCGTCCACGGCGATCATTTCGGCAAACGTCCCGATCCGCGCCTCGGGGGGCCGTGCATAGACTTCGTCTCCCGGCTTGAATCGCTCCACCGCCGCGCCTGTGCGAATGACCACTCCGGCCAGGTCGTTGCCCAGTACCAATGGAAAGGTATAGGGCAGGATCAGTTTGAAGTCCCCCGTTTTAATCTTCGAGTCCAACGGGTTCACGCTGGTCGCATGCACCTGGATCAGCACGTCGTGCGCACCCACCGCCGGGTCAGGCATGTCGCCAATCATTGCGTTCTGCTTGCCGTAGCGTTCGATAAAAAATGCCTTCATGTTGCAGCTGCCCTTGTCGGTGGATCGAGAGTGGGGTGAGGCCGGCCGGCTCGATAATCGTCAGACTTGCGTCAAATAGCGTTGCGCCACGGCGGATTGCCTGATTTGCGACAAAAGGCCCTGACGTGCGGTTTGCAGGGCATCCCAGCGCTCGCCTTCCTGCAGCGCGGGAATGGTCACCGGTTCGCGACGATCGAAGCCGACCAGCGCCGCATCGACCAAATCACCCACTTCCATGATTTCGCTCAAGGTATTGATGTCGATACCGGCGCGGTCCCAGATCTCTGTGCGGGTGGCGGCTGGCAATACGGCTTGCACGTAAACCCCCTGAGGCGAAAGCTCCAGGCTCAGGCCTTGGGAAAGGAACAGCACAAACGCCTTGGTCGCCCCATAGACCGACATGCCGAACTCCGGTGCCAGCCCCACCACGGAGCCGATATTGATGATCGCGCCTTCACCTGCTTTGGCCAGGCGTGGTGCGATGGCGCTGGCCAACCGCACCAGCGCGGTGGTGTTGAGGGCCACCAGTTGCGCAACGCTATCCGTGCTTTGCTCGATGAACGTGCCGGACTGTGCGGCGCCGGCATTGTTGACGAGGATGCCAATGCGCGCGTCATCACGCAGGCGCGCTTCGACGGTGTGCAGGTCGCTGAGTTGAGTCAGGTCGGCCTGAAGCACTTCAATGGCGACGCTGTGTTCGCCACGCAACGTCGCAGCCAGCGTTTCCAGGCGCGAATGGTCGCGGGCGACCAACACCAGGTCGTGCCCGCGTTGGGCGAAACGCTCGGCGTAAACCGCGCCGATGCCAGTGGACGCGCCAGTGATGAGAACGGTAGGGCGAGTAGTCATGATGTGGGCTCTTGGTCTGGAATATGGATTGGGATTGCTGCAGCGATAACCCTGATTCGGTGGGCATGTCGCTGGCATTTAGGATGATGATCGAAATCTAAGCTGTCAACAGTTTTGATTATGATCAGCATCTATGTATGATCGGCTGATGAATTTCAGCGGTGCAGAGGTATCGAATATGCGAGTGTCCAAGGCCCAGGCCCAGGCAAATCGGGAGCACATCGTCGAAACAGCCTCAGAGGTGTTTCGCGAGCGCGGTTTTGATGGTGTCGGCGTGGCCGACCTGATGGCCGCCGCCGGTTTTACCCACGGCGGTTTCTACAAACATTTTGGCTCGAAGGCTGACCTGATGGCGCAAGCGTCGGCCAACAGTCTTGCGCAGTCATTGGCCAGCGCCGAAGCCATGAGCGTGAAGGATTTCATTGACGTGTACGTGTCCAGGGAGCATCGCGACGGGCGCTCCACGGGTTGCACCCTGGCAGCGTTGTGCGGTGACGCGGCGCGTCAGTCCACCGAGTTGAAATCGGCCTTCGCTGAAGGTATCGAGCACATGTTGCAAACGCTCGGTGAAAAATACCCGACCGGGCCGGATGCGGCGCCGGGGGAGGCGAGGGTGAAGATGATCGACCTGCTGGCGCGCGCGGTCGGTGCGATCATGTTGTCGCGCGCCTGCCCTGACGACTCGGCGTTGGCCGATGAAATTCTGGCGGTGTGTCACACGCAAATGAGCGAATCATTACCTACTCAGTCGTAGGCTCATGCCTTTCATAAACAGCTGTTTGCCCAATTGCCCTGAACTAAGGGCCAGTACTGACCTGTGGCGAGCGGGCTTGCCCCGCGCTGGGCGGCGAAGCCGCCCCAATAGCCTCACCCCGTTCTGCCAGATATACCAAGGTGGCTGGTTTTGGGGTTGCTACGCAACCCTGCGGGGGACAAGCCCCCTAGCCACAGGGGGGTGAACAGCTGGCTTTTCGTGGCGAGCGGGCTTGCCCCGCGCTGGGTGGCGAAGCCGCCCCAATAGCCTCACCTCGTTCTGCCAGATATACCGGGATGGCTGGTTTTGGGGCTGCGTTGCAGCCCAACAGGGACGAGCCCCCTCGCCACAGGGGGTGAACAGCTGGCTTTTCGTGGCGAGCGGGCTTGCCCCGCGCTGGGTGGCGAAGCCGCCCCAATAGCCTCACCCAGCTCCGCCAGATACACCGAGGTGGCTGTTTTCGGGGCTGCTGCGCAGTCCAGCGGGGGGCCCCCTCTTCGCAACTCGGCATCGGCCAACACGTATCAAGACGTGTCGCCATGCAGCCGGTGGCCCGCCGCCTGATGCCCGGCCTAGTGCGCATTATCAAGCCGCAATCAGCCCACCATACCTCCAGGGTATCCCTTTAGACCTTATCCATATTGGACGCTCGCCACGCCACGCCTCAGCCTGAGGCCAATAACTATAAAGAGGCGCACCATGACCGTGCTATTGAGTGAGCGCAGCCAGATTTTCCAGGGTGCCGATGCCTATGTCGTGTCGGATTACGTCAACCAGCATGTGGGCAGCCACTGTATTCGCCTGCCGCCCAAGGGCCGGCCCATGGCGAGTATCAGCCACCGGACTTTTTCCAGCCTGGACCTGTGCCGTATCAGCTACGGCGCGCCGGTGCAGGTCACGTCGGTGGCGCTGGAAACCATTTACCACCTGCAGATCCTGCTGACAGGCCACTGCCGCTCCAATTCCCGGGGTGAGGTGCTTATCTTCGGGCCGGGCGAGATCTTGCTGATCAATCCCGATGACCCGGTGGACCTGACCTATTCCGCCGATTGCGAGAAATTCATCATCAAGTTGCCGGTGCGCCTGCTGGAAAACGCTTGCCTGGCGCAGCACTGGACACTGCCCCAAGCGGGTATCCGGTTTGCCGCGGCGCGCCACGCGTTGAGTGAAATGGACGGCTTCCTACAGTTGCTCGGGTTGATCTGCCACGAAGCGGAAAACGCCGCCGAGCCGCAAGTACAAGGCCTTTACGAGCGGATCGTGGCCAATAAGCTGTTGGCGCTGCTGACCAGTAACGTGTTGCGGGTGGTGCCCCAGGTGGGCCAAGGCGGCGGCTTCGAGGCGGTGCGCGAGTTTATCGAGGAGCACTTGAGCGAAGACATCAGCGTCGAGCAACTGATGGCCGTGGCCAAGGTCAGCGAGCGTTCGCTGTATAGCCTGTTCGAGCGTCAGGTCGGCCTTTCGCCCCGTGACTATATGCGCCGGCGCAAGTTGGAACGGGTGCATGCGCGCCTGCAACTGACCAGCGCGCGTAGCGTGACCGAGGTGGCGCTGGACCATGGCTTTGTGCACTTGGGGCGTTTTTCCGAGGCCTATCGCAAACGCTTTGGCGAGCTGCCTTCGCAGACCTGGAAGCGCCATCGCTGAGCCGCTTGCGCCAGCCGGATACAGGTTTGCAGGAAGTGGATATTGGGGCAGGGGACGAACACGTACGGTGAGGGCGCCTGATACAAGAACAACGGAGGGCCTGCCCCATGACCAGTACACTCGACCGCCTCGCCGTACAACTGCGCGAGTCCGTCCAGGAAGACCCCGCGACCGGGGTGTTTCGCTGCCGCCGCGACATTTTTACCGACCCCGACCTGTTTGCCCTCGAGATCAAGCACATCTTCGAAGGCGGTTGGATCTACCTGGCCCATGAAAGCCAAGTAGCCGAGATCAACGACTACTACACCACCTGGATCGGCCGCCAACCGGTGGTCATCACCCGCGACCAGCAGGGCATCCTGCATGGCCTGGTCAACGCCTGTGCCCACCGTGGCGCCATGCTGTGCCGGCGCAAACAGGGGAACAAAGGCTCATTCACCTGCCCATTCCACGGCTGGACGTTCAGCAACGCCGGCAAGCTGCTCAAGGTCAAGGACGGGAAGACCGGTGCCTACCCGGACAGCTTCGACTGCGAGGGTTCCCACGACCTCAAGCGCCTGGCGCGCTTTGAAAACTACCGCGGCTTTTTGTTCGGCAGCCTCAGCGAGGCGGTGCCGGAACTGAGCGATTACCTGGGCGAAACCCGAGTCATCATCGACCAGATGGTCGACCAGGCGCCCCTGGGCCTGGAGGTGCTGCGCGGCAGTTCGTCCTATGTCTACGACGGCAACTGGAAGCTGCAGATCGAGAACGGCGCCGATGGCTACCACGTCAGCTCCGTGCACTGGAACTACTCGGCAACCATGGGCCGGCGCAATTACGAGGCCGAAGGCACGCGCACCGTCGATGCCAATGGCTGGTCGAAAAGCCTGGGCGGGGTCTACGCCTTCGATCATGGGCATATCCTGCTGTGGACGCGCCTGCTCAACCCCGAGGTGCGGCCGGTACATGCCCACCGCGCGGCATTGGCCGAACGCCTGGGCCAGGAACGCGCCGACTTTATCGTCGACCAGACCCGCAATCTGTGCCTTTACCCCAATGTGTACCTGATGGACCAGTTCTCCACGCAGATCCGCGTGGTGCGGCCGCTGGCGGTGGACAAAACCGAGGTGACGATCTATTGCATGGCGCCGATTGGCGAAAGCCCCCAGGAGCGGGCGACGCGGATCCGTCAGTACGAAGACTTCTTCAACGTCAGCGGCATGGGCACTCCAGATGACCTGGAAGAGTTCCGTGCCTGCCAGACCGGCTACCAGGGCGCGAGCACCTTGTGGAATGACCTGAGCCGGGGTGCCAAGCAGTGGGTCGAGGGGGCGGACGACAACGCCAGGGCCATGGGCATGCAGCCGCAACTGAGCGGGGTGAAGACCGAAGACGAAGGCTTGTTCGTACGCCAGCATGCGCATTGGGCCCAGAGCCTGCAGCGCGCGATCGAGCGTGAACAGCAAGGCCTGATCGCCAGCGACCGGGAGGTGCAGCCATGAGCCTGTCCCGTGAGCGCCTGCTGGACTTTCTCTACCGCGAAGCCCGCCTGCTGGATGACCGCCAGTGGGATGAATGGCTGGCGTGTTATTCCCCCAAGGCGCAGTTCTGGATGCCCGCCTGGGATGACTACGACACCCTCACCGAAGATCCGCACAGCGAAATCTCGCTGATCTTCTACCCCAGCCGTGACGGCCTGGAAGACCGCATCTTCCGCATCAAGACCGAGCGCTCCAGCGCCAGCACGCCCGAGCCACGCACCGTGCACATGCTGTGCAACCTCGAAGTGCTGGCCGACGATGGTGCCCAGGTCGAGCTGCGCTTCAATTGGCACACCCTCAGCCACCGCTACAAGACCACCGACAGCTACTTCGGCACCTCGTTCTATGCCTTGGATATACGCGGCGAGCAGCCGCTGATCACGCGCAAGAAGGTGGTGCTGAAAAACGATTACATCCACCAGGTCATCGACATCTACCACATCTGAGGACACCGCCATGACGTATGCCATTGCCCTGAACTTCGAAGATGGGGTGACCCGCTTCATCGACTGCAAGGTGGGAGAGAAGGTGCTCGACGCCGCCTTTCGCCAACGCATCAACCTGCCCATGGATTGCTCGGATGGCGTCTGCGGCACCTGCAAATGCCGCTGTGAAACCGGCGCCTACGACTTGGGCGACGACTATATCGAAGACGCCCTGAGCGCGGACGAAGCCCAGGAGCGCCAAGTACTGACCTGCCAGATGGTGCCGCAGTCCGATTGCGTGATTGCCGTGCCCGTGCCGTCCAGTGCATGCAAGACCGGCACTACGCAGTTCGTCGCGACGCTGGCCGGCATCACCCGCCACGCCGATGCCGCACTGCAGGTGAGTTTCGAACTGGATCAGGCTCCGGTGTTTCTCCCAGGCCAGTACGTGAATATCGGCGTGCCCGACAGCGGGCAGACGCGCGCCTATTCATTCAGCAGCCGCCCTGGCGACACCCACGCCAGTTTCCTGATCAAGCATGTACCGGGCGGGTTGATGAGCGGCTGGCTGGAGCGTGCCCAGCCGGGCGATAGCGTAGCGATGACCGGGCCGTTGGGCAGTTTTTACCTGCGTGAGGTGCAGCGGCCGCTGCTGCTATTGGCCGGCGGCACCGGCCTGGCACCGTTTCTGTCGATGCTTGAAGTGCTGGCCCTGCGCGGGGAAACCCGGCCGATCACGCTGATCTACGGCGTGACCCGGGATCAGGACCTGGTGCTGGTCAAGGCCCTGGAGTCCTTCGCCGGGCGGTTGCCCAACCTCACGCTTGTCACCTGCGTGGCCGACCCGCAGACCGCGCACCCGCGCCAGGGCTATGTCACCCAGCATATGGCCAGCGACGTTCTCAATGGCGGCGATGTGGACGTTTACCTGTGCGGGCCGCCGCCGATGGTTGATGCGGTGCGCCAGTACTTCAAGCAGTTGGGTGTGACCCCGGCCTGTTTTCATTACGAGAAATTTACCCCCAACGTTGTCGCCAGCTCTGATGCGGCCTGAGGAAATCAGCATGACTCCACGTTTTGACTCCAAGGTTGCGCTGGTCACCGGCGCCGCCCAGGGTATCGGCCGGCGCGTTGCCGAACGGTTGCTTGAGGAGGGCGCCCGGGTGGTCGCCGTCGATCGCTCGGAACTGGTGCACGAGTTGCAGCACGCCCGGCTGCTGGCCCTGACCGCCGACCTTGAGCAGCATGCCGAGTGTGCCGAGGTAATGGCCGCCGCCAAGGTACGGTTTGGGCGCATCGACATTCTGATCAACAACGTCGGCGGGACCCTCTGGGCGAAGCCCTTTGAGTACTACGAGGTGGCGCAAATCGAAGCCGAAGTGCGCCGCTCGCTGTTCCCCACCCTGTGGTGCTGCCATTGCGTGCTGCCCTACATGCTGGAGCAGGGCAGCGGTGCCATCGTCAATGTGTCTTCGGTCGCCACGCGCGGGATCAATCGCGTGCCCTATGGCGCGGCCAAGGGCGGGGTGAATGCCCTGACCGCCTGCCTGGCCCTGGAAACCGCTGGCAGTGGCATTCGCGTCAACGCCACCGCGCCCGGTGGCACCGAGGCACCGCCGCGGCGCATCCCGCGCAATAACCAGCCGCAGAGCGAGCAGGAGCGCGTGTGGTACCAGCAGGTCGTCGACCAGACCCTGGATAGCAGCCTGATGAAGCGCTACGCCAACATCGACGAACAAGTGGGCGCAATCCTGTTCCTGGCCTCTGACGAAGCCTCCTATATCACCGGCGTGACCTTGCCGGTAGGCGGTGGCGACCTCGGCTGATTCGCGTTTTACCTGCAGACATTGACGCACAACACCAAGCGGGCAGGGCGTCAGGCCCTGCTCGCTTGTGTGCGCCCCGGACCGGATTCAGCGGCCCCTGACCAGCCATAACGATCCCCAGCTGCCGAAGGGCAACCAGGTTATATCGCCGACAAATGTGTCGGCCAGTTGAGCGGGTTCAGATTCCAGGAGTTCCAGATTCCCCAGGACTCCGGCGGTTACGAACGAGAGGGTATTCACATCACCGAGATCGAATAGACCAGAAAGTCCCTGTGATGATGTCAGTGAGAGTTCACCGTAGGGACCATTCATGCTGACGGCGGGGCTGGGCAGCGCTTTTGCCCAGAAGCGTTCAAACCCCCGGCCCAGGCTGGACTGCTTCAGGGGGCTGATCAGCGCTTTGGACGCCTTGCTGATGAGGTTCCTGGCGGCTGCCGGGAAAGACCGTCCCAGGTAGGCGGTTAACTGCGCCGTTTTGCCCGCCACGGTGGCCAGTCCGCCTAACGCTCCGGTGCCCAATGACACCCAAGCCAGGATGCTGGACGCCTCGGGGGCGGTGTCTCTGACAATCAATGAGGCAATGCCGGTGACGAGAGAAGACGCGGCAAGTCCCACAAGGGCGGCCGTCATCAACAGCGAGGTGCCGCCGGTCAAATAGGTGGTGGATTTTTTATCCTCTCCCTTGCGCGTGGCGCCCGTAACGATGAACCCGACGCTTGATCCTCAACCCCTGTGCAGCCCGACCACCGGCAATGATGCGGTCACGGTCACTTCGCCACCGCCGACATCAGCAACTTGCGAATTTCCCCGGTAATCGCACTTTTGGTGCCTTGCTCCAGAATCCCTACCCGGCGTACCGCCAGGTCCCCCGGCAGCGGCAATACGCGCAGGCTGGGGTCTTTGTGCCAGTCAAAGTTCTTCAGCAGCGGTACGATCGCCACGCCGACTTGCTGGCGCACCAGGTCGGCGATGCCGATGATCGAGTTCAGCTCGAGGATTTCCAACGGTTCGACCGATTCACTCTTGATGATCGACTGCACCTTGCGGCCTACGGCGGTGGAGCGGTCATAGCGAATGAACGGCTGGGTCCTGAGCAATTCCACGGCGTCGTCGATACCGGAGGTTTGCGCGGTGTTGGCGAGCATGACGATGGGCTCGTTGTAGAGCAGGGTCCAGCTCAACCCGTCGAAGTTCTGCCGCGCCGTCTCGATCAGCAATGCCGCGTCGAGCTTGCCGGCGTGGACCAGGCTGACCACTTCTTCGGAGCGGGCGGTCATCAGGTTGACCGATATGCGCGGGTGCAGCTTTTTCAGTTGCACCAGGCAATTGGCGAGCAGGCCCATGCCGGAGGTAATGCCGCCGATGGACACTTCACCCTCCATGGCCATGTCATCGGGGGCCTCGGCAATCATTTGCTCGTAGTCCGCCAACAGGCGCTTGGCCTTGGGCAGCAACAACACGCCATCGCGGCTCAGCTTGACCTGTCTTTGGCTGCGGTCGAACAGCGGTCGGCGCATCTCTTCTTCGAGGGCACGCATTTGCTGGCCAACGGCGGCGTTGGTGAGGGCCACACGGTCGGCGGCGGCGGCAAAACTGCCGTACTCGGCGACGGCGATAAACGTCTTGAAGAAACGAATGTTGCTCATGGGCAGGACCGTGTTCATGGGGGTGACTGCATGGTAAAGGTTTTGTTTACTCTGGCTAAAGTTAAATTAGTTTTTCTTTTTATAGTGCTCGACCAATACTCAAGTCCGAACTGACTCGGCGAACTTTCCAAATGAGCAATCCAGATATCAGCCCTGAAGACGCAGCATTACGTGCGGCAAAAAACGTGTATCACCTCGGCGCGACCACCGTGTACTCCCACCCTGGGGACAGCCGGTTTGCCTACACCCTTTACGTGCCTGAAGCCATCGAGGACAGCGCCCGGCCAGTAGACCTGGTGGTCTCGCTGCACGGCTCGACCCGTGCGATGGAGATTTACCGCAATGGCTTCGCGGAATTTGGCCGCTGGAACGATTGTGTGATCCTGTCGCCGCTGTTCCCGGTCGGCGTGCTGGGCGACGGCAATGGTGATGGCTACAAGCAGATAGTCGAAGGCGATATCCGTTACGACCAAGTACTACTGGACATGATTGCCAGCGTTGGCAAGCGCTACGGTCGCAGCTTCGAGACCTTTGCACTGTTCGGCTATTCCGGTGGTGGGCAATTCACCCATCGCTTCTGCTACCTGCACCCCGAAAAGCTCTGGGCGGCGTCCATCGGCGCGCCGGGCTCGGTGACCCTGCTCGATGCCGATCAGGACTGGTGGGTCGGCGTGCGGGACTTTGCCACGCGTTTTGGCAAACCGTTGAACCTGCCAGCCTTGCAGCGATTGCCCGTGCATATGGTGGTAGGTGATTCGGACCTCGAAACCTGGGAAATTACCCACCGTGAAGGCGGCAAACACTTCATGGCCGGTGCCAACGCTGCCGGGCGTACGCGCCCCGAGCGCCTGGCTACCTTGAAGGCCAGCTTCGAGGCTGCCGGTGTGCAGGTGCATTTCGACTTGCTGCCCAACGTCGCGCACCAGGGCATCAAGGCCATGCCGGCTGCCCAGGATTTTTTCGCCAAGGTGTTGCGCCACAAGCGCAGCCTGGGCTGATACACCGCAAGTGATGCACTCAGAACAGACCGCATAACAATAACCAAGGATTCACTCATTCTGATGCCGGTCCTGCCTTGGCTCCCGCCACTGACCGGAAAATTCCTTCAAGGAGTCTTTCTCCCGTGAATAGTTACGTAAAGACGGCATTGGCCGTCGTAATGTCGGCGTGCACCGTCTCCATGGCCGTTGCCCAGGACAAGGTCATCAGCGTCGGGCTCAACGGTGATATCCGCAGCACCGACCCAGGCGTCAACCGTGACGACAACACCGACGCGGTGATGATGCATATCGTCGAAGGATTGGTGGCGTACCGTGAAGACACCAGCATCGCCCCGATGCTCGCCAGCGCGGTTGACGTGTCGGCGGATGGCCTGCGCTACACCTTTACCCTGCGTGACGGCGTGCACTTTCACAACGGCCAGCTATTGACGGCCAAGGACGTGCAATGGACCTGGCAGCGCTACCTGGACCCCAAGACCCAATGGCGTTGCCTGGCAGAGTTCGATGGGCGCGGTGCGGCCAAGATCGTTGATATCGCCAGCCCCGACCCGAAAACCGTGGTATTCACCCTGGATCAGGCCAATGGCTTGTTCCTGGCCGCCATGGCCCGCCCCGATTGCGCGGGCAGCGGCATCCTGCATCCAGACTCCCTGGCCGCCGATGGCAGTTGGCGCGCACCGATTGGCACCGGCCCGTTCACCCTGGGCAAGTGGCAGAAGGGCCAGTACGTCGAATTGGATCGCTTCGAGCAATACACCCCACGTGCCGAAGACAAGGCGGATGGTTACACCGGCAACAAGCAGGCGTTTGTCGACACCGTGCGGTTTGAGGTGATCCCCGATTCGGCCTCGGCCAAGGCAGCGTTGCTGTCGGGTGGCGTGGACCTGCTGCCGGACGTGACCGCAATGGATGCCGCACAACTCAAGCAGGTCAAGAACCTGCAGATCCAGGTCAGCCCGATCATGACCATCAGCGGGCTGCTGTTCCAGACCCGCGACCCGCTGCTCAAGGACGTGCGCATCCGTCGCGCGGTGGCGTTGTCCCTGGATTACGCGCAGATGGTGGCGGCGTTGTCCGATGGTTTGTCGGTGGTCAACAACTCAATCATTCCCACGGCGAGCCCGTACTACGACAGCACCGCGCACCAGGGTTATACCTACAACCTCGACGAGGCCCGGCGCCTGTTGAAGGAAGCCGGCTACCGCGGTGAAAAAATCCGCATGCTGGTCAACAAGCGCTACCCGCAGATGTTCGACATGGGCTTGCTCAGCCAGGCCATGACCCAGGCGGCAGGGCTGAACATCGAGATGGAAACCCTGGAGTGGGGCACACAGTTGGAGCGTTACCAGACCGGTAGCTACCAGATGATGTCGTTCTCCTACTCGGGACGTTTCGATGCGGCGCAAAGCTACGAATCGGTGATCGGCGACAAGGCCAAGGAACCGCGTAAGGTCTGGGACAACCCCCAAGCCCTGGCCATCTTGCGTGAGGCCCAGCGTGAAGTTGACCCCGCCAAGCGCCAGCCACTGTTCGACCAGCTGCACACGCTGATGCTCAAGGATGTACCCATGGTGGTTATCTATAACGGCACGGCCATCGGCGCCATGGGCAAGCGCGTCGAGGGGTATCGTTCCTGGCCTGTTGCCAAGCCGCGCCTGTGGGGCGTGAAGCTGCTCGACACTTCCAAGTAAGGCGTAGCGCTATGTTTCGATTCATATTGCACAGGCTCGGCATGGCGGTGCCGACCCTGTTGCTGATCTCGGTGATTGTGTTTGCCTTGATCCGCCTGATCCCCGGCGACCCGGCACTCTTGATGCTCGGCGACATGGCCGACCCGCAAAGCCTGGCCGATATGCGCAGCAGCCTGGGGCTTGACCACTCGGTGGTGACCCAGTACCTGATCTGGATCAAGTCGGTGCTCAGTGGCGACCTCGGCGTGTCCATCAGCAGCCGCCAGCCGGTGTTGGAGTTGCTGCTCGAGCGCTTCAGCGTCAGTGCGACCGTGGTGCTGGTGGCGGTATTGCTGGCGACCCTGCTTGCAGTGCCGGTGGGCTTGCTCGCAGCCTGGAAGCAAAACAGCGCCATGGACCTGGGCCTGGTGGCGACGGCAACGTTGTTGCTGTCGGTACCCAGCTTCTGGTTGGGTTTGTTGCTGCTGTATGTCTTCGGCATTCAATTGGGCTGGTTGCCGGTGATCGGTTACGTCGGCTTTGCCACCGACCCGATGAAAGCGCTGACCTATGTGGTACTGCCGATCATCACCCTGACGCTGGTGGAGTTCGGTGCCATTGCCCGGATGGCACGGGCCAGCACCATTGAGGTGCTACGCCTGGAGTACATCGCCCATGCCCGGGCCAAAGGGTTGTCGGAAGGCGCGGTGCTGTGCAGGCACGCCTTGCGCAACGCGTTTGCACCGACCTGGACCCTGATTGGCCTGATCCTTGGCAACTTGCTGGGCGGCATTGCGGTGCTGGAAACGGTGTTCACCCTGCCAGGTATCGGCCGATTGATGGTCGATGCGATTTTCTCCCGTGACTACCCGGTGTTGCAGGGTTGCCTGCTGCTGGTTACCTGCATCTATGTGGTGGTCAACCTGTTGGTGGATCTGCTGTATCCGCTGTTCGATCCAAGGGTGAAGCTATGAACCTCAAGACTCCTGCCTTGTCCAGCGTGGCGGCGATCCCGCCTCGGCGGCGCCGGCGTTACCCGCCGCTGAACGCCCTGATCGGCACCAGCCTGCTCGCGGCACTGGTGTTGTTGGCATTGCTCGGCGTGGTGTGGACGCCTTACGACCCGCTCAAACTGGACCTGCTCTCACGCCTGCACGCACCGAGCGCTGTGCATTGGCTGGGCACCGACGAATTTGGCCGTGATGTGTTCAGCCGGCTGATCATCGGTGCACGTACCAGCCTGTGGATCAGCCTGCTCTCGGTCAGCGTAGCGGTGATCTGCGGCACGCTGATCGGCATGCTCGCCGGTTACCTGCGCGGCTGGACCGACCGGGTGCTGATGATGCTCAACGATGCGTTGCTGGCGTTCCCCGGCATCCTTATGGCCCTGGGCATCATGGCAATTGTCGGCGCCAGCCAGTACGGCATCGTGCTCGCCCTGGGTATCGCCTACACCCCTTCGGTGGTGCGAGTGGTACGTGGCAGCGTGCTGTCGCTGCGTGAGTTGGAGTTCATCGAGGCTTCGCGGGTGATCGGCAACTCCGAGCTGTACACCATGTTCCGTCACATCACCCCCAACTGCCTGGCGCCGCTGTGTGTCTTGGCCACCAGCATGTTTGGCTGGGCGTTGCTCTCGGAGAGTGCCCTGAGTTTCCTCGGCCTTGGGGTTCCACCGCCGGCCGCGACCTGGGGCAGCATGCTCTCGGCCAGCCGCACTTACATCTCGACGGCGCCGTGGCTGGGGATCTTCCCGGGCATCTTTATCAGCCTGACGTTGCTGGCTATCAATCTGTTCGGCGATGCCTTGCGTGATCGTCTCGACCCGCGCATGAGGAAATGAGCATGAGCGCTCCAGTGCCTTTACTGGCCGTTGAAAATCTACAGATTCGCGTCGGCGTGGATGGTCCGCTGGCCGTCGACGACTTCAGCTTCACCATGGCCCCCGGCGAAATCGTCGCCCTGGTGGGCGAGTCGGGCAGCGGCAAGACCATGGCCGCCCGCGCTGCCATTGGCTTGCTGCCGGCACCAATGCAGGTGTGCGGTGGGCGCATCGTCTTCCAGGGCCAGGCGCTGGACAGCAGCAATGCCAAGGCCATGCGTGAAGTGCGGGGTGCGCGGATCGGCATGGTGTTCCAGGAGCCGATGGTCTCGCTCAACCCCGCGCTGACCATTGGCCGGCAGATGAGCGAGGCACTCAAACTGCATACCACGCTGGATGCGCCGACGATCCATGAGCGCTGCATCGCCATGCTGCAACGCATTGGCATCAAGGACGCCGAAAAGTGCCTGGCGTCCTACCCGCACCAATTCTCCGGTGGCATGCGCCAACGCATCATGCTCGCCTCGGTGATGTTGCTGCGCCCGGCGCTGCTGATTGCCGACGAACCGACCACGGCCCTGGATTGCCTGGCGCAACTGGACGTAATCGAGTTGATGCTGGAACTGACCCGCGAGCAGGGCACCGCGATTCTGTTTATCAGCCACGACCTGTCTCTGGTGGCGCGTTATGCCCACAAAGTCGTGGTGATGCGTTCGGGCAAGGCGGTAGAGCAGGGCCGTATCGAAGACATCCTCTTTGCCCCCAAGGCCGAATACACCCGGCAATTGCTCGAGGCGCTGCCACGGCGCGGGCAACTGGTGCCACTGCCGGCGGCCGACAGCGCTTTGTTGCAGGTCCGCGATGTGTGTATCGAACACCCGGGGCCGCGCAGTTTCTGGGGGCGCAGCGTGCCCAAGCGCGTGGTGCACTCGGTGAACCTGAGTATCGCGCCGGGTGAGACCCTGGCCCTGGTCGGTGGCAGCGGTTCGGGCAAGACCACCCTCGGGCGTGCGGTCGTCGGCTTGGTCAACCCCTGCGCAGGGGCGATCCTGTTCCAGGGCGTGGATATCCTCAAAGCCGCCAACCGGGCACACCGCCTGCAATGCCAGATGATCTTCCAGGACCCGTATTCGTCCCTCGACCCGCGTATGACTGTGGGCCAGATCCTCGCCGAGCCGCTGCGCCATGAACCCGCTCTGACGGCCGCGCAAAAGCGTCAGCGGGTCACCGAAACCCTGGTCGACGTGGGCTTGCCCGAACAGTTTCGCGAGCGTTTTGCCCACCAACTTTCCGGTGGTCAGCGCCAGCGTGTGGCGATTGGCCGGGCGTTGGTGCGCCGGCCCAAGTTGGTGATTGCCGACGAGCCGATTTCGGCACTGGACATGACCATCCAGAAGCAGATCCTCGAACTGTTCGAGCGCTTGCAACGCCAATACGGCTTTGCCTGCCTGTTCATTTCCCACGACCTCTCGGCGGTGGAACGCATCGCCCACCGCGTGGCGGTGATGAACCAGGGCGAGGTGGTCGAAATGGGCCCGCGTGACACGATTTTCGATGCCCCACAACACCCTTACACCCGTCGGCTACTGGCCGCGGCCAGCCCCTTGGAGAAACGTGCGGACGGCAGCTACCGCCTCCGTGCCAGCGTGATTTAGGTACTGCTGCACCCCAGGCCACGGCACTCAAACCCAACCCTTCGCAAATCGACGATTTGCGAAGCGGGCGAAGCCATGGCCGAAGAAAACAAAAACAACCCCACTCAACCTGTCTGCCAGGAACCTACACATGAATAACCGCATCAACAAAGTTGTCGCCAGTGCCAGCGTCATGGGCGCCGGTTTCATGCCCTTGTTTGCCCAGGCCGACTTCGTCGCCGACAGCAAAGCGGCGCTGGAGTTGAAGAACTACTACTTCAACCGCGACTACCGCGAGTCCAGCGGGCAGAACAAGCGTGCCGAATGGGCGCAGGGTTTTATCCTCAAGGTCGAATCGGGCTTTACCGACGGTACCGTGGGCTTTGGCCTGGACGCCGTAGGCATGTTGGGCATCAAACTCGATTCGAGCCCGGACAACTCCGGCACCGGGCTGCTGGCACGCTCGAGCATGGCCGAGCCAGGCTCCCCCAGCTACGCCCGCCGCGCCCATGACAACTACTCAAAGTTGGGCCTCACCGGTAAGGCGCGCCTGGCCAAAAGCGAGTTGCGCGTGGGTTACATGGTGCCTGACCTGCCGACGCTGCAGCCGAACCTGAGCCGCCTGTTTCCGCAGAGTTTCAGCGGTACCGCAGTCACCTCCAAGGACATCGACAAGCTGACACTGACCGCCGGCCAACTGGACCAGGTCAAGCAGCGCGACTCAACCCATTACGAGGATATGGGGCTTACCAGCCAGTACGGCGCCTACAAAAGCAGCGCCAAGAGCGATGAGTTCCGCTACGCCGGCGGCGAGTACGCACTTACGCCGACGACCTTTGTGACCTACCAGTTCGCGCAACTGGAAAGCCTGTACCAACAGCATTACCTGGGCTTGAAAAACAGCTTCAAGTGGGGCCCTGGCACGTTCAAGACCGATATCCGCTATTTCAGCGCCACTGAAGACGCTGCGGCCCTGGCCGGCAAGGTGGATAACCGGGCGTTGAGCACGCGCATCGGCTATAGCCTCAACGGCCACAACCTCAGCGGCGGCTATCAGGAACAGTACGGTTCGACGCCGTTCACCTATGTGGACGGCACCAACACCTACCTGTTCACCGAGTACCAACTGGCCAACTTCTCCCAGACCGGCGAGCGCGTGTGGCATGCCCGTTATGACTATGACTTCGCCTCGCTGGGCATTCCGGGCCTGCTGTTCTCGACCCGTTATGCCAAGGGCGACAACGCCAAGGTCATCGGCTTCAACGGCGAAGGACGCGAGTGGGAGAGGGACTTGAGCCTCGGCTATGTGGTGCAGAGCGGCACGTTCAAGGATGTCTCGCTGCGTTGGCAGAACGCTAGCGCCACGAGCAACTTCGCCCGTGACACCAACGAAAACAGAGTGATCCTGGGCTACACCGTGGCGCTCTGGTAGCGGTAATGGCGTGCAACAGCAACAGCCTGTTGCACGCCCAAGCAGTGGAAATGAGGGGATAGATCAGATGACGAGTTTGCCGTTGCGGCGGGCACTGCCCAGTCAACAACGCGTATCGGCGCGTGGCGTAAGTGATTTCATCGAAGCGGTGAACGCTGCGGACCTGGAGTTGCACAGCTTCATGCTGTACCGCGATGGCGCGGTGGTAGCTGAAGCGTTTTGGGCGCCTTATGGCGCCGAACGCCTGCATGTCCAGCATTCGGCGACCAAAAGCTGGGTGTCCATGGCCGTCGGGTTGTTGGTGGATGACGGCGCGCTGTCGTTGGACGCCAAGGTGGTGGATTTTTTTGCCGCCGATTGCCCGGCATCCATCAGCGCCAACCTGGCGGCCATGACGGTGCGGGATTTGCTGACCATGCGCACCGGCCATCGCCAGGGCATTTCTGGTGGCGCCTGGCGCGGGCGCAGTGACAGTTGGGTACGGTTGTTCCTCAATGAGCCGGTTGAAGACCCGCCAGGGCACCGGTTTATCTATAGCAGTGCGTCGAGCTTCATGCTCTCGGCGATTGTCAGCGTAGTCAGCGGCCAGACGGCGTTCGAGCTGTGCGACGCACGTATCTTCCAACCCATGGGCATGGGCCCCATCGAGTGGGACCTGGCTCCTGGTGGTTTCAACACCGGTGGCAATGGCCTCAGTTGCCGCACCGAAGACTTGCTCAAATTCGGTGTATTGCACTTGCAACACGGCAATTGGGAAGGTCAGCAATTACTGTCCCGGGAATGGGTGGCCGAAGCGACCCGTGGGCACGTCGATGATGTTTGGATGGGTGCTTTCGATGGCAAGCGCTACCTGAGCCGCGACGAGTCGAGCGACGCGGCTGTCACGCGCCGCGAAGGCTACGGCTACCAGTGGTGGATGACCCAGCACGGTGGGTATTACGCCTCCGGCGTGTTTGGCCAGCAGTGCATTGTGTTACCGCGCCATAACGCGGTGATTGCCTTTACCGCAGGCCTTGCCCTGGGCGAGCGGCGCTTGCACAGCCTGCTCTGGGAGCATCTTTTGCCGGCGCTGGACGTACCCAGCGAAGGCTTGGCGGATGCCGCGCTGGCGGCGCTGCTGGCCCATCAACAACGGCCGGTCATGTCTGGCGCCGCCAGTTCGCCGCGCCAGGCTGAATTCAATGGCACGTTTGCCATGCAGGCCAACGAAGACCAGGTCAGCGAAGTGCGGCTGGATTTCGGGCCTGAGCATTGTGACTTTTACCTCACCGACCCCCGTGGCACCCATTGCATCCGGGCCGGGCTGAGCGCCGGCATCGAAACCCAGACCAGCATGACCGGCCACTATCTGCATCACCAATACCAGCCGGCACTCACCCCGGTGGTGGCGCAGGCGCGCTGGACCGAAGACGGGGTGTTGAGCATGACCTGGCAGTTTGTCGAGACGGCGTTTTGTGATCGGGTCACCTGCCGTATCGAACACGGCACCTTGTACGTAGAACGCAGCGTCAACGTAAACGCAGGCCCGTTGCAGCGCCCGACGCTGACCGGCCATCCAACCCTCGCTTTGCAGGAGTCGCCATGAACGATCTTTCCAACCCTTCAGTTTCCGCGCGCGGCGCGTTCTGGGCGCCATTTACCCCGATGCGCCAGTTCCAGCAACAACCGATGATGTTCGCCAGCGCCGACGGTATGCACTACACCACCACTGATGGGCGCCGCGTACTCGACGCAATGGCGGGGCTCTGGTGCGTGAATGCCGGGCATGGCCAGCCAAAAATCGTCGAAGCCATTCGCGAAGCGGCGGGGCGCCTGGACTTTGTCTCGTCGTTCAAGATGAGCCACCCCCAGGCCCTGGAAATGGCCGAGCGCCTGATCGACATCAGCCCCGCCGGTATGGAGCAGGTGTTCTTCACCAACTCCGGTTCTGAAGCGGTGGATACCGCGCTGAAGATTGCGCGGGCCTATCACCAGGCGCGTGGTGATTGCCGTCGGACCAAATTTATCGGGCGTGCCAAGGGCTACCATGGCATGGGCTTCGGTGGGCTGTCGGTATCCGGTATCGGCCGCCAGAAACGTGACTTTGGCCCGCTGCTGGGGGAGGTCTCGCACCTGCCATTGCCCTATGACGCAAGCATGCGTTTCAGCGCCGGTCAGCCACAGCAGGGCGCCAGTTACGCTGATGCGCTGACACAACTGCTGGATATCCAGGACCCGAGCACAGTGGCCGCGGTGATTGTCGAGCCGGTGACCGGCTCCGGCGGGGTTTATGCGCCGCCCCAAGGCTATTTGCAACGCTTGCGCGAGATTTGCACACGGCACGGCGTGCTGTTGATTTTCGACGAGGTAATCACCGGCTTTGGCCGCGTCGGCGCGCCCTTTGCCGCGCAAGCCTTCGGCGTGCTGCCAGACCTGATCACCACCGCCAAGGGCCTGACCAACGGCGCCGTGCCCATGGGCGGCGTGCTGGTCAGTGGCGCGGTGTATGAAGCGTTCATGGCCGGGCCGCAGAATGTCATCGAACTGATGCACGGCTACACCTATTCAGCGCACCCATTGGCGTGTGCGGCCGGGTTGGCGACCCTGGAGGTGCATCGTGAATTGGGTATCAACCAGCACGTCAACGCGGTAAGTGGGCTGTGGCAGTCGACCGCACTCGCGCTGCAAGGTGTCGGCGCGGTGCTGGACGTCCGCGCGATCGGTCTGCTTTGCGCGGTGGAACTCGAGCCACGCCCAGGTTTCCCCGGCGCCCGTGGCAGCGAGGTCGCGCAGTGGTGCTTCGACAACGGGGTGCTGGTGCGCGGCTCGGGCGACACCATTGTGATTTCGCCGCCGCTGGTCATCAGCCCACAAGAGATCGCCCAGGTGTTCGACACCCTGGCGAGTGCCCTGAAACACGTCGCCTGAAGGGAGTCCAAGGGATGTCGGATCTGTTTGAGTTCTACATTGACGGTGCCTGGGTCAAGCCCCACGGCACGGCCGTTGAAACCGTGGTCAATCCGTCCACCGAGCAGGTGGTTGCGCGCATCATCCTTGGCGACAGCCACGATGTAGACCGCGCAGTCGGCGCGGCCAGGCAAGCATTTGCGGGGTTCGCCGCCAGTTCGCTGGAGGCGCGTATCGACCTGCTGCAACGCATCATCCAAGCCTACCAGCGCCACAGCGAAGCGCTGATCGAAGCGGTTCACCTGGAAATGGGCGCGCCGCTGTCCCTAGCCCGCAGCGCCCATGTGCCGGCAGGCCTGGGCCATCTGGTGCAGGCGTTGAATGTGTTGCGCGAGTACAGATTCGAGCGTCGTGTGGGCAATACGTTGGTGGTGCGCGAGCCGATTGGCGTGTGCGCCCTGATCACGCCCTGGAACTGGCCGCTCAATCAACTCACCTGCAAACTCGCCCCCGCGCTGGCCGTGGGTTGCACCGTGGTGCTCAAACCCAGTGAGCGGGCGCCGTTGTCAGCCAGGATCATTGCCCAGGTACTGCATGAGGCCGAGGTGCCAGCGGGGGTGTTCAACCTGGTCAACGGCGACGGGCCAGGGGTGGGTGCCGCATTGGCGCGCCATGCCGAGGTGGACATGGTGTCTTTTACCGGCTCAACCCGTGCCGGCGTTGCAGTGGCCAAGGCGGCGGCGGATACGGTCAAGCGTGTGTCCCAGGAACTGGGCGGCAAATCCGCGAATATCCTGCTCGACGATGCCGACCTGCCCAGCGCGGTGCGCCATGGGGTGTTGGGCTGCATGCGCAACAGCGGCCAATCGTGCAATGCACCTACGCGGCTGTTGGTGCCGCGTGCGCAGCAACAGGCGGTGATTGAGATCGCCCAGCAAGTACTCGCGCAGGTGTGCTACGACGACAGTAACCCGATCACCGCCATCGGCCCTCTAGCCAACGCCATGCAGTGGGAGCGGGTACAAGACATGATCGCCCAGGCCATCGCCGAAGGTTCGCGGTTGATCGCCGGGGGGCTGGGGCGGCCAGCAGGCGTTGAGCGTGGCTACTATGGGCAACCGACGCTATTTGCCGACGTCACCCCGCAGATGCTGGTGGCCCGCGAGGAAATCTTCGGCCCGGTCTTGGCAATCATCCCGTACGACAGCGAAGCCGAGGCAATCGCCATCGCGAACGACAGCCCCTACGGTTTGTCCGGTTACGTCACCTCGGCCGACCTCGAACGCAGCCGCCAAGTCGCGAGGCAACTGCGTACCGGCATGGTCCACCTCAACGGCGCCCGCGCCGACCAGGCCGCGCCGTTTGGCGGTTACAAACAGTCGGGCAACGGCCGCGAGTGGGGGGAGTCCGGGTTTGACGAGTATCTGGAGAGCAAGTCGCTGTTTGGCTACTGATTTCACCGCTGGCGAGGGGCGCTCAAGGAAGAGCGTTTATTGCTCGTACTACCGCATCGGCGATGGTCTTTGTAATAACGCGACGCTGAGCGTTGTCAATCATGGGGCTTAACCATGCAGGCAGGCTGTTGAGCATCGGCAAAATGGCTACGAGCGCTCCCTCGCGCAACGGCCCGCCAGGCTGATGGCCTAGCTGGCCGACCAATTTCATGAATTCTGCCTCATAGGCCAGCCTCAACCGCTCGACGCTTGCCTGCATCGGGGCGCCCAGACAATGGGCATCCCTGACTGCCAACGTGAAGTGTCCGGTCATGTGTTCATGCAGTTGAAGATGACCTTCGATCAGCTTCGTCAGACGTTGTGCGGGCGTCAATCTTCGCGTTTTGACCAGCTCGACAAGGGACAGCAACGCCTGGTACAGCTCCATCAACCATTCAAACAGCATTGCCTCCTTGCTCTCTACATGATGATAAATCGCTCCCGGGCTGATGCCGACATGCGACGCCAGTTCACGCATGCTGACCTGACTGAAACTACGCTCCTTGAACAACTCCAGGGCTCTGCGCTGAAACTCCGATCGGCTCAGCACAGGTACCATCCGCCCATGGGTCATGTGTCGAGTGCCTGCTGTTTGGCTATTTCCTGATTGCGCAGAATGAACCGCTGCAACTTGCCACTGGGGGTCTTGGGCAGTTGTTCGACGAACTCGATTTCCCGGGGGTACGCATGTGCGGCCAGGCGCTGTCGGACATGCAGACGCAGGACTTCCGCCAGTTCGGCGCTGGGCAGGTACTGACAGTTGAGCATGACAAACGCCTTGATGAGTTCGGTGCGTTGCGGGTCGGGCTTGCCGATCACCGCGGCTTCGACGACTGCTGGGTGTTCGATCAACGCACTTTCGACATCGAAAGGTCCGACGCGATAGCCGGACGTGGTGATCACGTCGTCGTTGCGGCCGACAAAACTGATACTGCCGTCGTCATTAAGCTCGACGATATCGCCGCTCAAATAATAGCGGTCGACAAACGCTTTGGTGGGCATGCCGTAGTAGCCATTGAACCAGCACAGGGGCGAGCGCTCACGATCCACCGCCAGCACGCCCGGCTGACCCGTCGGTAACTCCCGATGGGCATCATCGAGCACGACAATCCGGTACCCCGGCACCGTATAACCGGCTGAGCCCTCGCGTATCGCATGGCTTAGCCCGTGGTGGTTGCACAGCACCATGCCGATCTCGGTTTGGCCGTAATGATCATGAATGACCACGCCGAGCTGTTCGCTAAACCAACGAATGACTTGCGGGTTGAGCGGCTCGCCGGCGCTGCTGACGACACGCAGATGGCCGCGCACCGCGTCGGCGAACTCGGCCTGCGCAGCGATCAGCAGGCGATACGCTGTCGGCGAGCCGGCCAGGTTGCTGATCGCATACTTGGCAATGACTCGGCAGGTACTTTCGACACTGAACGGGCCATCATAGAAGAGGGTGGCCCGGCCGCACGCCAGTGGTCCGGTCACTGCGTAATAAAGGCCGTACGCCCAGCCAGGGTCGGCGAGGTTCCAAAAACGGTCGTCCTTGCGCAGGTCGATGGCGTCGCGCATATAGCCCTTGAACGCCAGGATGGCGCTTAAAGGCACCTCCAGGGGCTTGGCCGGCCCAGTAGTGCCCGAGGTGCACATCAGCAGGAAAGGAGCGTTGGCGTCCAGCAACTCAGGCGCGCAATCCGCTGGTTGGCGCTCCAATGCGCTCCAGAAGTCGTAGTCGCCGGGGCGCTGCGGCGCACCGTCGGTCACGATGATGGACGGGCAGTCAGTGACTTCGTCCAGCTTGGGGCGGTTTTGGGCGTCGGTCACTATCCAGCGCGCCTCGGAGCAGCCCAATCGCTGCTCGATGGCCTTGGGACCGAAGGCGGTGAAGAGCGGCTGGTAGACCGCGCCGATGCGCCAGGTGCCCAGAATGGCAATCAACAGTTCAACCGTGCGTGGCATCAGGCCCGCGACACGGTCTCCCGGGCGCACCCCTTGCTCTCGCAGAAAATTGCCAAAGCGCGCAGCGTGTACCTGCAGCTCGCTGAAGGTGTGGTGCGTGGCACGGCCATCCCGGGTTTCGCAGTACAACGCCACGGCATCCCCGTGGGCGTGCCGGTCGCAGCATTCGATGCACGCGTTCAAGGCATCCAGCTCGCCGTGCAAGTCCTGGGCGGCCAGTTGCAGATAGTCGAAGGAGGTCACTGCTGAGTCGTAATCGCGCATAACATACCTGATTGTTTTTGTTGAAATATGCTCTGCACCCGCGCCCATCGCGCAGGTGTCCGGGTGTGGCTAGCTGTCCATCATTTCGGCCGCTTGCTGGGTCGCCTGGCTGGTCCGGGTGGCCAGTTTGCGTACTTCATCTGCGACCACCGCAAACCCGCGCCCGGCGTCGCCGGCCCGTGCGGCCTCGATGGCGGCGTTCAACGCCAACAGGTTGGTCTGGCTGGCAATGCCCTGGATGGTGGAGACGATCTGCGTCAGCTTGCTGAGGGTTTCCTGCATCATCCGATGCTGCTGTGCCTGCGCCTCGCGCATCGTGCTTTCTTCATGGTGGGCATGGATATCGGTGATGGCGCCCACCACCCGTTGCGGGGACCCGTCCTGGGCACGGCGCGTTTGCCCACGGCCGCGAAACCAGCGGTAAGTGCCATTTTTGTGCTTGAGTCGATAGTCCACATCGAACGGCGTTTTACCGCTGCGGTCGTCGACGTGTGCCACAAACGCCGCAATGGCCCGTGCGCTGTCGTCGGGATGCAAGCGCGAGGTCCAGCTCTCCAGGGTGTTAGGAAACTCCTCGACGGTGTTGCACCCCAGTAACCGGCGCATTTGTGAAGACCACCAAATGGTGTTTTTCGGGTTCGCCGGGTCGCCGGCCACCACCTCGATGTCCCAGAGCCCGTCATGCAGCATTTCCCGGGAGATATCGAAACGTGTGGCGGCCAGTTCGAGCGCTTCGTTGTGCAGGTGCTCTTCATGCACGTCACGCACGCTTCCGCCGATGGCCAGCGCCACGCCTTGCGCGTCGCGTCTTGAAGCACCGCTGATCCTGCACCAGCGATAGTCACCACCTGTTGCAGGCTTCATCCTTGCGAGCAGCGTAAAGGGGGGGCGTTCGCTGCGATCGGCCAGGTGCCTGGCGAGCGCCTCCAAGTGCGGTTGCCGGTCAGCCGGATGCAACCGTTCGCTCCAACTCCCCAGTTGATCTGGGCCTTCGCCCGTCCACGTCAGCGCAGATTCCGGCGCAGGTGCACCAGCCCCATTCAGCTCCAATGACCAAAACCGTTCGCCTGCGCCGTGGCTTATCAGCGCCCAATGCGCCTGCGCTTGGCGCAATGCCTTGTCGCTACCAGCGAGGCGCTCCTCCAGTTGACTGATTTGCAAGGTCTGCGCCCGGGCCTGCTCCTTGAGGTCCCGTCGCTCTTGCAGCAGGTGCTCGACGCTTGCCAGGATGGGGCGCAACAAGGGGTTGCTTGATGATAAAGGCGTGCTCGCCTTGTCAGGCTGCTCCAGCCTGTCTGCGAGTGACGCCAGAACCCAGCGGGTGGTTCGGCTAAAAAAAAGCATGGAACACCTCTTTCACGGTCAAATGGGGTCAGCTTGCAAGGCGGGACGTAGGGCGTGCTGATAAGACCCGGGCGTCAAAAGCTTGCGCCCCCGGCAGGGCTTGCCAGGCCGAGGGGCCGCCGGCAATTTCCCGAGCACTCAGCAGGCAATTGTCCAGCTCGCGCTGCAACGCGTGGGTGTCCAGGTTCTGGCCAATAAAGACCAACTCCTGCCGGCAGTCGCCGACAACGCTGTCCCACTTGGCCATGATCCTGTGCAACCGATACTCATCCCGTGGCCATTGCGGCTGCTCGATGAAGTTCCACCAGTGCCCTACGTAATCCCATTGGAACTGTTTGCCGCTTTGTACCAGCAGGCCGGTTTCCAGGTGTCGGCTGGCGAGCCAGAAGTAACCTTTGCTGCGCAGCAGCCGCCCGTTGCACCAGGGGCGCTCGAGAAAGTTGAGCAAGCGCTGTGGGTGAAAGGGCGCTCGTTCGCGGTACACCCAGGAAGTCACGCCATAGGTGTCTGATTCGGAGGCGGGGGCATCGCTGGCCTCCATGCTTTTCATCCAGCCCGGCGACGCTGCAAGGCTGGGTAAATCAAACAGGTGCGTACCGAGGATGGCGGGCAGCTCAACGTTGCCGTGGGCCATCGGCACGATCCGCGCACTGGGGTTAAGACCGGTGAGGATCGCGTGCAACGCCTGGTAAGCGGCCTCGTCGATCAAGTCCAGTTTGTTGACAAGAATGACGTTGGCGTACTCCACCTGCTCAATCAGAAGATCGGCCAGATGGCGTTGGGGGGCGTCTTGCTGTGCGTCATCGCGGGCCACGGTATCCGGTGACTCCAACAGCGCCTGGAAACGGCTGGCATCGACCACCGTCACCAAGGTATCGAGCCGCGCCAGTTCGCTGAGGCTGAAACCCTCGGCGTCAAGGAAGGCGAATGTCTCTGCGACCGGCATCGGCTCGGAAATCCCCGTGGACTCGATCAGCAGGTAGTCGAAGCGCTGCTGACGTGCCAGGGCACTGATCTGCTCCAGCAAATCAGCGCGCAGCGTGCAGCAGATACAGCCATTGCTCATCTCGATCAATTCATCTCGGCCACGGTGCAGCGACACATCGCGCTGCACCTCTGCGGCATCGATGTTGACCTCGCTCATGTCATTGACGATGACCGCTACCCGCAGCCCTTCGCGATTGCGCAGGATATGGTTGAGCAGGGTGGTCTTGCCGGCGCCGAGGAAGCCGGAAAGCACGGTCACCGGCAGTCGGCCCGCCTGGGCGCCGTCCATCATACCTTCACCGCTCGATTGCCCTGGGCGTGGTCCAGGTAGCTTTCGAACAGGTCGACCACCACGAAGCCCTCGTCTGCCGCATCGCCCCACAGGTCTTTGGTGTGGAACTCGACATGGTAGGTGGGCTGATGCGCCGCACTCGTATCGCCATGGCCTATGGCGTCCGGGAATGGCCATTTTTCTGATGTGCGATGCAATACCACGCCTTGCTTGCCGCGCACGTAGGCCGGCATGCGGATATGCCCGGCCACGTATTCGTCCCGCACCACCACTCGGTCGCCGACCTCAAAGGGGGCGCGACCGGTGATCGCCGCTCGACCTTGAGCGTGCGCCGGGTTCGCCAGCTTGAAGTGCGAACCCAGCGCCTGGTCGAGTTCAGCCTGGGTGATGACACCGGTTTCGACCAGCAGGGTGGCGGTCGCGATAACGTAGCGTTCGTAGTACTGGGTGCCGACATGTTGGCGAACATCCAGGCGTTCGACGGCGTGACGCACTTCGTCCACGCTGAACTTTTTCAAGTGATCGGCACCGATAAACATCAAGCTGTAGGCCAGGTGCTCCCAGTCCTGCTTGAACACCTGTTTGTAACTCAGGCTATTGATGGTGTGAGGGACTTTGCCAAAGCCTTGGAAACCGCCGAGATCGTGAAAGCCATCCATAATAGAAACTCCGGGAATTGAACGAAGATGCGCTGTTTTTCAGTCAGCGCGGGGCAGGGCGACGCCAATCAGCACGTCTTTGGTCACCAGTGCCTGAAGCTGCTCCTCACTCATGTGCTCGCTGCCTTCAGGCCTTAGCGGCAACACCAGATAGCGGGTTTCGGCGCTGGTATCCCAAACCTTGACCACCACGTCACTGGGCAACTCGGTGCCCAGTTCGCGCAGTACGGTGCGGCCCTCCCGGACCAGGCGGGCACGGAACTCGAAGCCCTTGTACCACTCAGGTGGCAGGCCGAGCACAGGCCAATTGGTGCAGGAGCACAGGCTGCAGACAATGACGTTCTTAACCTCAGGCGTATCTTCCAGGGCGACGATGTATTCGCCCTGCGGGCCGGTATAGCCGAACTGGGCGCATGCAGCGGTGCCGTCCTTGAGTAACTGCGCCCGGAACTGCGGGTCGACCCAGGCCTTGGCGACCACGCGGGCGCCGTTTTGAGGGCTCCAGCCGTGTTCCATCAATTGCGTGAGCTGCTCGACGTAGCCCTGCGGGATGAGTTCCTTGCTCTTGAGCACTTGAAACAATGCCCAGGCCCGTTCACCGGGGGTTGAAGTGCTCGCAGGCGTAGAAGTGGATGCACTCATGGGGTATCTCCTATCAGTCAACGCGGTTGTGGTGTGATTGAAACGTGCCGGTCTTTGTTATTGTTTTTCAGGTAAGCCACTCAGAGCGTGCGCCAGTCCGCCGAGGCCTCAAATGCTGCCGCTGCTTGGTAAATCGTGCCTTCGCCATAGTGTTTGGCGACGAGCATCAACCCCACGGGAAGGCCGTCTACCAGGCCGCAAGGGATCGACATGGCCGGATGCCCGGTGATGTCTTGTGGCGCTGTGTTGCCGATCATTTCCAGTGCCCGCGCCACGTATTCGCTGATCGAACAGCCTGCGGCCGGGTGGGGTTGGGCCGTGATGGGAGTGGTTGGCATCACCAGCAGGTCATAGGTCTGCAGCGCCTTGTCATAGCTTTGCCGGGCAAAGCGGGCGAGGTTTTGTGCCTTGGCGTAGTAACGCCCGTTGTAGTGGTTCAGTCCGTATTGGCCGACGAACATGCACAGCTTGAGCGATGCGGATAATTGGTCGGCCTGCTCGCGCCAACCGGCTTGTTTGTCCAGCAGGCCGACGTCGTACAGGCCTTTCCAGTTAAAGCCTGCGCCGTTGCCATGCATCATTTGCATGGTCAAGCCTTCGCAACCGATGGGGTGCCACAGTGCCCCGGCCAAGTCGTGTTCGGGAATGGATACTGGCTCGATATGCGCACCCAACGCCTCAAGGCGGGCGATAGCCTCACGCACCTTGTCCGCCACACGGGCATCCTGGTTGGCCAGCGCGAATCCCTCCTGCAGCACACCAATTCTGAGTCCGCTCACCCCCCGTTCCAGGTAGCTGCAATAGTCATCGACCTGAGGCGCCGCCTGGCGCGGGTCGAGACCATCGGAACCGGCCATGGCCTGCAGCATCAGCGCGTTGTCGCGCACGTTGGCGGTGATGGGGCCGACATGATCGATGGTGGCTTCAATCGCCATGATGCCGGTGTAGGGCACCAAGCCATGGGTCGGCTTCATGCCGTAGGTCCCGCAGAACGCCGATGGGATGCGTATGGAGCCGCCCTGGTCACCGCCTACGGCGATATCCACTTCGCCGGCGGCGACCAGTGCGGCACTACCCGACGACGAGCCGCCCGCGGCATAACCGTGGCGATGGGGGTTGTGCACCGGGGCGGGATCGGAAGTGTGGCTGCCGCCCGACAGGCAGTAGTGCTCGCACGTGGCTTTGCCGAGGATGGTTGCGCCGGCATTGAGCAAACGCGTGACCACGGTGGCATCAAAACCCGGCACAAAACCTTCCAGCGGTGCGGCACCGTTCATCATTGGCACGCCGGCCAAGGAGACGTTGTCTTTGAGCGCGACGGTTTTGCCCGCCAGCAGGCCGTCGCGGGCGCCATTGACTTCGGTGCGGTAATACCAGGCATTGAGCGGGTTCTCCCTGTTCGAGGGGCGATAGCCCGCACTGCGGTCGTAACGGATGGGGGGCACGAAATCACACAGCTCGTCGACCAGGTCGTATGCATCGAAACTCGATTGCATCAGCTCCAGGTAGGACGCTGCCTGCTCGTGGGTCAACTGCATGTTCAACTGCGCCGCGATGGCTAGCAGTTGATCAAGTGTGGGACGAATAATGGCCATGGTTTTCCTGTCTTTTATCAGTTCAGTCCGGGTAGCAATAGCGACCAAATTAGGCTTCTATTGCCGCATGCGCATGGTTGAGCAGGACACTCATTTGGCTGAGAAAGACATCGGGACTCAGAACACTTTCAACACGCGCAGATTCAAGCGCGCGCCTTCCTTGAAGCCTTGCTCAACCTCGATGTCCTTGCCCAGCTGGGCCTGGATCTGCAGGGTTGGGTCGATGAAATGAGTGACCGTGAAGCGGGCGTAGGAGGTCGAGACACCATCGTGCTGGTCAACACCGTCCACGGTGGTCGCGGCCCCGCTGACGTAACCCCCGCCGAGTGCGAATGTGGTGCTTGGCGTCCAGTTGTAGCGCACGGCCGCCTGGTACTCGTAGCGCGTGTTTTCTTCGAGTTTTGCGCGGGTGGCGCCAAAGTCGTTATTGGCCGAGACCCAGGACACGTCGGCGACGGTGTCCAACGCCCACTGAGCGGAGAAGTGGTGGATATAGGCCGCTTGCAACGTCGCCCGCCAGCGGTTCTCGCCCAGGTTCAAGCCATCGTTTTTGTTGTAGCTGCCGACGGGGATGTAGAGGTAAGGGGCGATGGCAAACACATCTTTGTTTGCGGTAGGTAATGTCCACTTCAGAGGGGCGGTGATGATCGGGTCACCCACGCCATGGGTGTGGCCCAGCGCGCCGACATCGCCCGAGGCGTTCATATAGCCGAACGGCAGCAGAATCTGCGGTTCCCATGAAAGGTTCTCGGAAACCCCTATGGCATGGATATAACGCAGGATGCCCACGTCGGAGCTGAGCTTGGCATTGTCGGAGGTTCGATGGCCGTTGCGATAAAGATCGGACCTGTCGGCGTGTTGGTAGTAAAACAGCACGGCATCGGCCCCTGCGGGCAGCGGTTCGAAATCCCCCGGCGATACTTCAAGGGCCTGGCTTTTTGCAAACGGCAACATCCCCAGTACAAGTACGAGTCGACTCAGTTTCATGGTCGCTCTCCTTGCGCGACAGCAGCATCGCGTAGCATTCCGGTGTGCGGGTGGCAGTTGATGTACTCGAAGATCTGGCTTTTGGCGTCCGATACCGACACTTCGTGGTACAGCCGCAACTTCTGCAAGCCCGCGGCCACGCGGAAGAACGTCACGAAGATACGCAGGTGGGTGGGGTGGGATTCGGCCCAGCGTTCGAGTTTCTCCACCGAGCGCCAGTGACCGATGTTGTAGCTGACGTCGAGAAAGTTGCCGTCCAGGTCGATATTGCGCACGAACCGGTTGCTGTAGCAGCCCAGCGCTTGGCCGTTCTCACGCAGGAAGTCCATGCCGTCTTGCAACGTCGGCAGGATCTCGTCGAGGTACAGTGAGCGTTCGTCCGCCTCGGCGTCGGCCCAGTCCTGGCCGGAACGAATCAGCGTGAGGTTGTCATGCCCCAGTACCACGACCCGTCCGCCTTTGGCAGGATCACCGGCGATCACTTGCAGCTCGCTCGTTGGCTTCATCCAGTCCGTTTGCGAGATTGGGAAACGGTCGCGCATCGAACCCCAGTAACCGTGCTCTTCGATTTCGCCGCTGGTTGTATCCATGACTGCGCCGACACCGGGCAGGTTGTCCTGGAAGGCGTAGAGTGTTTCGAACTGCTCAGCACGCGGTGCGCTGATTTCACGGAAATAGCCCAGGCCGTCGTTGAGCCTGTCCTGTGACGTCCACCAGTCGTTCACCGGCGCACAGCGCAACCAGCGGCAGTGGGCCGCCGGGCTCTTCCAGTAGCCGACCACTATCAAGTTATCAAAGCCGCTGCTGTCGGTGTGGTGGGTCAAATCATGGGTCTGTGGACCATCGGCCAGGTCGAAACTGGCGACGATGTGCCGCATGGCCTGGAGTGCCGCTGCGCGCTGCGCCTCGCCTCGATACTGCACGCCGAGGTAGGCCATCACCACTTGTTCCAGCTGCTCGTCGGCGCGTGCGACCCACATCGGGAACGGCGGTTGATACTCGTCGGGTACACGGCGCGATAGGGTGCGTGGGCATTTGAGATGTGTGTCGATTGCAGATTCCATCTTGAGCTCCTCGTTATGGTTCAGGCCTACGGTTGGGCTTCAGTGCTTGCTTGATTGACCGCGCTTGGCGATCTGGCGTCGGTGCAGCAGCTTCATGGACCCCCACTCAATCAACCAACAAGCCGACTCTTCGGGGGCCAGATCGCGCCTGTGCAAAAGCCAGGAGGAATCAGCCAATCGTTGTGAATAGTCTCGATGCATGGCGTGCCTCATCAGCGGGGGGTAGGGCTGCTGTGAGGAGAAAACTAGGCGTGACGGCGAGGGGCCGCTTGGTTCGTCGAGACAACCGCTTGGTTGGAAAAGACAACGCCGCAATGGGCGCCACAGCGGTGATCCGCGTTGGTGCGCCAGCCTCCAACGCTCAGGGTTCTGTGCCTCTTAATGGTGACAGTGAGGGGGCAGGGCGCCGCGATGCACACGTGAGCGCGACCCTGAATGTGCTTGGCCTGTTAATTGCTAGCGCTGACACGCCGGTTACACTTTTTCCAGCGCTTACTGCATTGCTGTACCGAGGCCAGTGCCATGAATCCAAGCACTCAATATTCAACCCTTGCCGTTGCTGCACCACGTCGCTTTGATTACTGGAAAGAAGTGGTCTGCCGCCACTGCCTGGCGGCCGATAGCAAACCCTTGTCCCAGAGCAGTTTCGATGGCGCGCTGGCGATCAACAGCCTGGGCGGTCTGGACATCTGTTCACTGTCATCGCCACTGCATTATTGGGAACGCTCCGAACGGCATCTGCGCAGCGGTCCCGCCGAAGATTTATGGTTGGGTTTCGTGCGAAATGGCCATGGCCAGATTGAACAGGGCGCAAGAAAAGCCAGCCTGGCAGTTGGCAATTTGTTTCTTTATGACGCAACTCAAGCGTTCCGATTCAGCTTCGGTGGTACCGAAAACCACCTGGTCCGTATTCCGCGAGCATTGCTGACCGAACGCCTGCCGCGTATTGCGGAATACACCGCGATGGTCCTCGACGACCGCAGGCCAGGGGTGATTCCTTTGCGCGAAATGTTGCGCCAGGCGGCGAGCGCCCCGGCATCGTTGCAGGATGATTCCATCTCCAATCGTTATTCAGAGGCGTTGCTCGACCTGCTGGTAATCAGCCTGGAGCTCCAGGACCTGAAGGCTACCCACCAGGAGCTGGACCTCTATGGCCGCATCATGCAGTACATTCAACGGCACTTGACCGAGCCGGACCTGTCGATTGAAGTCATCGCCCAGGCCCACAATGTGTCCACCCGCACCGTCACGCGGGCCTTTGCGCGTTACCAGAAAACCCCCGTTGCAGAGATTTGGAAGGAACGCCTGAATGCTAGCCGTGAAGCGATCGAGCGCGGCCAGGTGCGCAGTGTCTCCGAGGCGGCGCTGGACTTCGGGTTTTCTGATTTCTCCCATTTCAGCCATGCGTTTCGCAAGGCGTTCGGTGTGGCGCCGAATACGCTTTTACGCCGCGATTGAAACTGCCAGACACTGACAATTATCCTGTGGCAAGCCCGCTCGCCACGGCCACAGGCATTAAAACTCGGTAATGACCGTTACTCCAGCCGTCTCGAACCGGTCCATATTGGTCAGCGCGTCGATAGACTGCTCCAGGCTGATGGTCTTACCCACGAGTTTTTCAGGCGCCAGCTTGCCTGAGGTGATCATCTCGATCATTGCCCCATAGCGATGCGCTTGCATCCCGTGGCTACCGTAGATTTCAAGTTCGTGCGCGATAACCTTGCTCATGGGGATTGCCGGCGTGGCGTGATCAGCCAGCATCAGCCCCACCTGGACGTGCTTGCCGCGACGGCGCAGGTTGCTGATGGAGTTGAAACACGTGGTTGGGTGACCCAATGCGTCCAGCGATACGTGGGCACCGCCCTGGGTGATTTCCAGCACGGCTTCGGTGACGTTCGCGACGCACTGGGCATTCAGGGTGGCGACAGCGCCGAGTACGCGTGCCAGGTCGAGTTTATCCTGGGAAATATCGATGGCGATCACGTTCGCGCCGATGGCGTGGGCGATCATCACCGCAGACAGACCTACTCCGCCGCAACCGTGAACCGCGACCCATTGACCGGCGCTGACTTTGCCTTGGTCAACCACTGCACGGAACGAGGTGGCAAAGCGACAACCCAGGCTTGCAGCGGTAGCAAAATCCATGCTTTCAGGCAGCGCGACCAGGTTCAGATCGGCCTGATGGATACCGACGTATTCGGCAAAAGAGCCCCAGTGAGTGAAGCCTGGCTGGAACTGCGTGTGGCACACCTGTTGATTGCCGCTGTTGCACTCGGCACAAGCACCACACCCGCCCACGAACGGCACGGTCACGCGATCACCGACCTTCCATCGCGTGACATCGTTACCCACCTCGGCCACGATGCCCGCCAGCTCGTGCCCGGGTACATGCGGCAGTTCAATGTCGGGGTCATGGCCTTTCCAGCCATGCCAGTCGCTGCGGCATACGCCGGTGCCAAGCACTTGAATCACCACACCATGCCGTTGCGCAGAAGGATCTGCCACGTTCATCAGGCGCGGCGGTTTGGCAAAGGCTTCGTAGACGACTGCTTTCATTCAAATTACCTATGTTTGGATGGGCGGTGCGACTCAACCGGCTGCTGGTCATCCTCGGTTCGCTTCGAAACGTGATGATCCAGGCATTGCCAATTATGAATGAACGCCTTGAAATTACCCTTCAAGTTGCAATTGACGGATCAATAGATCTGAAATTAATCTTCGTTTTTTGGCCTTAATATGAGGAGTTATTTCATGATCGAGCAGCTCGATAAGGCAGACATTGCAATAACGGAACGTTTGCAACGCGACGGCAAGCTGTCGAATGTCAAGCTGGCCGAGCAACTGTCCCTCAGCGAAGCATCCTGTTGGCGCAAGCAGAGACGGCTTGAGGAATGCGGTGTTATCGAGGGGTACCAAGCCATTCTCAATCGAAAAAAACTAGGGCTAGGCCTGAAGGCCTTTGTTCAGATCTCTTGCACTGATCACAGCGAAGAAGCCACGGCGACGTTTGAAAAGATTATTCTGGCGGCCCCACAGGTCCTGAGTTGCCACAACACGACGGGCGAGGCGGACTTTTTGCTTGAGGTAGTTGCCCGGGACCTGGACAGCTATAGCCGCTTTGTCGAAAAAGTGCTGAGAAAGCTCCCTGGCGTTTTAAGTATTCGCTCCAACCTCTCCCTGCGAGAGGTGAAGACCACCAATCGGCTGCCCGTCAGCGAGCTCTTGAGTATCTGAATGCTGTCAGGACAGACGCGAAGATAATGCTGCAGGTGGCTGACAAACTGACAGCCGACTCAACTAAACTCCACCAGAGCTGCTCCCGACAGCGCCTGGTGAGACGTCATGATTGCCCATACCCCCACGCTTTTTGCCTGCGTCGCCTTAGTGGCGACGATCATGGCGTTTTGTCTGATATTGGTCGGCCAGTTCAACCAGCGTGACGGCTTGCTGACCATTGGCTTTGGTTTGCTGGCACATGCCCTGGCCTACATTGGCTATACCTTGTACGGCCACGCCCCGTTGTGGTTGACCTATGGGGCTGCGAACACATTGTTGGCGGTCGCGCTGGCCTTTTACGGGGCCAGCGTATTTCGGATCGTTGAGTTGCGCGTCCGCTGGTGGCGGATATTTGCGCCTGCTGCATTGATGCTCGTATTGATGGCAAGTCTGATCGATACGCTGGAGCCGCGAATGCTCGCCGCCACGCTCGTGTTGATGGTGCAGTGCGCCTTGATCATCTATTGGACGCGCCGCTACGTACCCGCTCAGGGGCGTGCGCGCATGCTGTTGATCATTGGATCAAGTATCAGCCTGATCGGCCTGGGCATGCGGGTGATCGCCATCATCGGCGGAGGGGCTGCCGAGATGCGCTATGACGTCAGTAACCTTAAGCAAACCATCTCAGTCAGCATTGGCACGTTCACCGCGATGATGATCTCCCTCGGGCTGGTGCTGCTGGCCAAAGAGCGCAGTGAGTCGTTATTCCAGCGCCTGGCGTTGCGTGACGTGCTGACCGGCATTCTCAATCGCAGAGCCGTCCTCGAGCAGTTTTCCAAAGAACTGGAACGCGCGCGTCGAGACGCCTCCTACCTGGCGGTGGCCATGGTCGATATCGACCATTTCAAGCAAATCAATGATGTACATGGGCACCTGGCGGGTGATGAGGTGATTTGCCACTGCGTCAATCAACTCACCCAGCGAATTCGTGAGTCCGACAGTATCGGTCGTTATGGTGGTGAGGAGTTTCTGGTGCTGCTTCCCCGCACCAGCCCCGAAAACGCCGTGGCGGTTCTGGACCAGTTGCGCAGGGCGGTCGCTGAGTCTCCGGCTCGGTTTGGCGAGGCAAGCATCCCATTGCGCATCAGCATCGGTGTTTGCTGCGTGATGCCAAACGAAGATGACACCACGGCCAGCCTGCTTGCCCGTGCGGATGCCGCTCTTTATGAAGCCAAGGGGTTGGGGCGCAATACTTTGTGTTTGGCACCGCCGCAGGTGCATCGCGATAACACGGCACCGCTCACGTCATTGAGCGCTAGGTGAAACATGAGCTAACGTTCATGCATGCGCCTTCCTGATAATTCGCTGGATCCTGCCCCTATGAGAGACCTGCCGCCCACCGCCACCTTGCGCGCATTTGAAGCTGCCACCCGGCACTTGACCTTTACGTCGGCCGCGCAGGAGCTACATGTTACTCAAAGCGCGGTCAGTCACCAGCTCAAGCACCTTGAGGCGCTGTGGGGCGTGCAGTTGTTTGAGCGTGGCAAGGCGTTACGCCTCACGGCTGCGGGGGCTGCGCTGGCGCCGATCGTGCGGGAGTTTTTCATCAGCCTGGAGGCGACTCTGGGGGATTTGCGCGAGCAAAAAGACAGGGGTTCGACTCAGCGTCAGCACCACCTATTCCTTCGCGCTCAAATGGCTGCTGCCACGCTTGCCGCGTCTCTCTCGTCAGTACCCCGAGCTGCTGGTCTCGCTGGACACCACGGATAAAATAATCCACTTCTCCCACGGCCAGGCTGATGTTGCGATCAGGCTCGGCAAGGGCAACTACCCCGGTCTGCATTCTGAGTTCCTGTTTGGGGAGCAGGTGTTTCCTGTGGCCAGCCCCGAACTGTTGCGGCGCGTCGGGACTCCGCAGAGCCCCGCAGACCTGTTGCATTTCCCGCTGCTGACGCGCGATGGTGCCGAGTTGGTGCCTAAATGGGAGGTATGGTTTCAAGCCGTCGGGCTGGCCTATTTGCCGCTCAAGGAGAGCGTCAGATTTGGCGATACCAACATGACGGTCGAGGCGGCCTTGCTCGGCCAGGGCGTTGCATTGGTGCGCAGCGGGCACGTCGAGAACGAAATCAGCGATGGCCGTTTGGTGCGGTTGTTTGATGTGCCGCTTCCATCGCCATTGGCTTACTACTTCGTTTGCCCCAAGGGCATCGAATCGCAGCCGCACATCGCCAGCTTTCGCCAATGGTTGGTCGGCGAGGCACTTAAAGTCCAACGGCTGGATGAGTGAATTATGAGTATCCGCTCATGCTGCGATGAGGAGACTTCGCTTTAGTCCCGGCGCGGCATTGCCTAAAGTGGCGCATGCCTATTCCTATCATCTTCCTCGTGCTTTTCGCCGCGCTCCTGCATGCCAGCTGGAATGCGCTACTGCGTAGCGGTGCCGATCGGTTGTGGTCCATGACGGTGATGTGCATTGCCATCGCCATTACCAGTGTCGTCGCCGCAGCGTTCATGGTGCCCCCGCGATTGAGAGCTGGGGCTACGCGGTGCTTTCGGCGTTGCTGCATGTGGGCTACAACCTGTTCCTGGTGCGCAGTTACCGGGTCGGCGACCTGGGGCAGGTCTATCCGATTTCACGGGGTTCGTCGCCGGTGCTGGTTACCTTGGGGGCCGCCGTTTTTGCCGGAGAAAGCATCACGCCCGGCCAATTGCTGGGGATTGCGCTGGTGTCAGGCGGGATTATTTCGTTGGCCTTCAGAGGGCGCAGTCTGTCGGTTCCCAGCTTGCCCTATGCGCTGGGTACGGGCGGCTTTATCGCGGCCTACAGCGTGGTCGACGGCATCGGCGCCAGGCTCTCCGGCGCGCCGCTTGCGTACACCGTGTGGATGTGCGCTCTGTGGGGCGTGCTAATGCCAGTGGTCTACATCGGCCTGCGTGACACCCGCAGCTTGTTCTGCGTCCGGCCCGGAACAGTGACCGCGTTGGTTGGCGGGCTGGTCTCTTTGCTTGCGTATGGAATGGTCATCTACGCCATGACCGAAGCGCCCTTGGGGGCGGTATCGGCATTGCGCGAAACCAGCGTGCTGTTTGCGGTGTTGATCGGCTATGTGTTTCTCGGCGAGACGCTCACCGCGCGCCGGATACTGGCATGCGCAGTGATCGCCAGCGGCACCCTCATCATCGGCTGATACAGCCAACAGCGCAGGAGCTATATCTCATGGTCAACGTCTCACAGGCACCGCTGATTCTGATCACGGGTGGAAGTCGTGGAGTGGGGGCCGCAACCGCCCGGCTGGCTGCGGCAAGAGGTTATGACGTGGCTATCAGCTACGTTGCCAACGAGCCCGCAGCGCGGGCGGTGGTTGCGGATATTGAAGCGTTGGGGCGCAAAGCCTTGGCGATGCGGGCAGACAGTGCGGACCCCCAGCAGGTGGCCGATTTGTTCGCGGCCATCGATCGCACGTTCGGCCGCATTGACGTCCTGGTCAATAACGCCGGGATGCTGGCGCCTCAGTCACGCCTGGAAGAGCTCGGCTTCGAGCGTATGCAGCGCATCTTTGCGGTCAATGCGATTGGGCCAATTCTCTGCGCGCAACAGGCGGTAAAGCGCATGTCTTACCGTCACAACGGCCCGGGCGGCGTGGTGATCAATGTTTCATCGGCATCCGCGCGCCTTGGCAGCCCCAATGAGTACGTCGACTATGCGGCGTCAAAGGGGGCGTTGGAGACGTTCACCATTGGCTTTGCAAAGGAAGTGGCTCGGGAAGGCATACGCGTCAACTGTATTCGCCCCGGACATATTTATACCGACATGCATGCCAGTGGCGGTGAGCCGGGGCGGGTCGATCGTGTCAAGGACTCGATCCCCATGGGGCGGGGCGGACAGCCGGAGGAAGTGGCCCGTGCGATTCTATGGTTGGCGAGCGCCGAGGCATCGTTCGTTACCGGTACATTCCTGGACGTAACGGGCGGTAAATGAGTCAGAGGCACGGATCATCGACTCGGTTTCAAGTAACAGCGGGTTGCCTCACCTTACGACTCAATCCAGGTGTTTTGCCCGTGATGCGCTTGAATGCACGACTGAAAGCGGCCTGCGATGTATAGCCCAAACGCTGCGCTACCTCCTCAATCGGTAGCCTTTCGAGGGTCAGCCACTGGCTCGCAAGCCGCATTCGCAGTTCGGTGACATAGCGTAGCGGGGCCATGCCAATCGTCAGTTGGAAGCGGTCCGCGAAGACCGAGCGTGAGGTATTGCAGTGCTCTGCCAACTGCGCAACGGTCCAGTCGCGGCCCGGTTGCTGATGGAGCGCAAGCAGCGCGCCGGCCAAGCGTGGATCGCGCAAGGCGGCGACCAGGCCCGAGGCATTGCCGCAGGCGCACTCCACCCAACCGCGCACGACCATGGCAGCCACCACGTCGGCCAAGCGCGCGAGGATACCGGCGAAGCCGATACGTGCGGCGCTAACTTCGCGCTCCATGGTTGTCAGGATCGGTACCAGGCCGGGGTAACGCTGGCCGCCGGCATCAATCAGCATCAGGCCCGGCATCAGCTTGCCAAGGCCATGGATACTGCCCAGTTCAAACTCCATACAACCACTGAACAAAATAGTGCTCGGCGTGGGGCTGGCATCGGCGTCGGCATCCACTGCGCTGACGGTGTCACCGAGCGGGGCGCCGTGTAGACGGTCGATGTCTATAACAGGCGCGTGCGGATGTGAAAGCAGTTGATGGGCCGCGCCATGGGAGATGAACACGGCGTTGCCGGCAGACAGCTCGTAGGTGGTGCCATCCTCCATGCGCAGCACCGCGTTACCGACGGCGATGAAGTGGAACCAGGCGTGCCCAGGTTTTTCCGGGAAGCCCAAACCGAAGGCGGGGCCTGCCTGGATACGCCGGTATTCGACGCCACGCAGGCGCATGCCACGCAATAGCTCGTTGATGAGGTCTGAGGAGAGAGCAAACTGGTCAGCAGGCATCGTTCAGGTGTTTTGGTCAAAAAGTAGAGATTTTCAATCATAGATCATCCAGCTTACGGCGCCTAGACTTCGGTTCGTAATGAAGATTGGGAGATCCGTACAAATGACCGACTGTGTATGTAATGCCGTCCCTGACCGCCATCCTGGCGCCGACTTAGATGTTGAGCCTGCGACCCCCGCGTGGATGGCCGTCTTTTCGTTGGCAATGGGGGTGTTCGGGTTACTGACCGCTGAGTATCTTCCGGCCAGTTTGTTGACGCTGATGGCCACTGACCTGGGAGTGTCCGAAGCGCTGGCTGGCCAGGCGGTAACGGTGACAGCCGTCGTAGCGCTGTTCGCCGGCTTGTTGGTGCCAGGCCTGACCCGTGGCATCGACCGGCGTTGGGTGTTGCTGGGGTTTTCCACGTTGATGGTCGCTTCCAATCTGTTGGTCGCCGTTTCCTCCAGCTTCGCGGTGCTGTTGTTGATGCGCATCTTGCTGGGTATCGCCCTTGGCGGGTTCTGGAGCATGGCGGCGGCGGTCGCGATGCGGTTGGTGCCGAGTGCTCTATTGCCTCGGGCGCTATCGATCATTTTCAGCGGCATTGCTATCGGGACGGTCGTTGCAGTGCCGCTGGGCAGCTATCTGGGCGGGCTTTATGGCTGGCGCAGCGCGTTCTTTGCAGCGGCGGCGGTAGGCATGGTGACCCTGGCTTTTCAGTCGTTCACTCTGCCGCGCCTCGCGCCGCGTCGGCCGGCAAGACTGCGCACTGTTTTAGAGGTGTTGCAGCGCCCAGGCATCGCCATGGGGATGTTCGGTTGCGTGCTGGTGCACAGCGGGCACTTCGCGATGTTCACCTATGTTCGGCCATTCCTTGAAGGGACTACGGGCATCGGCTCGCAAGGGCTGTCACTGATGTTGCTGGGGTTCGGTGTGGCCAACTTCGTCGGCACGCTGTTGGCCGGGAGGCTGCTGGAGCGCCACCCGCTGGCCACTCTGGTGTTGATGCCCGCCCTGGTCGGTGTTGCAGCACTGGCGTTGGTGCTGTTGCCGGCATCGTTGCCGGGGCAGGCGATACTCCTGGCGATCTGGGGCTTGGCCTTTGGTGGTGTGCCGGTAGCGTGGTCGAACTGGGTTGCCAGTGCGGTACCTGATCAGGCGGAAAGCGCCGGAGGCATGGTGGTGGCATCTGTGCAATCGGCCATCGCAACAGGCGCCGCCGCTGGCGGTGCAGTGTTCAGCCTCGGTGGCAGCGCAGGCGTATTCGTCGCAGCGGCTGTGCTGATGCTGCTGGCCGCGCTGTTGATTGCGCTGCGGGTCCGCGTCCCTTCTGCCCGGGGCGTTCCATCGTGGAAAGGACTCGGCCCATGACTCATGGCACAAAGAGCAGGCTGATTACGATGTAGCTCCTTATGATCGGTTCTCGCCCGCAGATAACCGATTTATCAGGAATCTAGCCAACACTTCGGTTTCACCAATTATCCACTTCGACTTCAGTGGCAGGGTGCATTGGGGTAACAACGTCTGAGGATCTCTTACGAAATGTGGGGTGTAGCCTACCAATCCTGCGTAAAGCGCGGCGTTGCTAACCAGGCTTTCGTAGAAGCGCTCGAATAGCTCCTCCTCTTTTCGTTCTGAAAGCAGGCGATATTGCGCTTTGCTGAACGCACATAGCTGTATGTAAAAAGGGATGAACAACGGTCCCGCTCTGTGTTTGGCCTGTTCGAGCGCGGCGACGAAGTGCACGAGCGCTCGTTTGTCGTCACCGGCATACATGGCATCCTGGGCGAATTTCCATTCGTTAAGCCAGTTCGGTACTCTCCCTGACGCGATGTGCCAGGCGCCTTGCGCAAACAGCTTGTGTTCGTTCCTATATGCGAGATCCAGGCAGCTTGGAATCTCTGCAGCGCTGTTCAGTGAGCCCGGTAAACGCCTGATACCGTCAAGCTGTGCCTGGTAACGCAGGGAAGCCTGCTGGGCAAACGCTTCATCGTCGAGGGGGTACTGGTTGAATAACAATTCGAGCCAGTCGCTACTCGGTATTGCATGACGTAGGTCAACCGGCGCTGTTTTGGAGCGGCTCCTCGCCTCACGTTCAAACGTCCCGCAATCTGCCACATGGATATTGAGGTTGTGAGCGATCATGGCCGCGAAGGCGTGCACTGCGAATGCTTTCTTATCGATCGCCTCCGGCAGCTGGCAGGTCAGCGGTTGAAGGGTTGGATAAAATATTTCCCATTTCACACGGCTAGGCTTGCGTAGTCGATCGATCACCTGTTTCGACTGAGTGTTCACGAGTTGGGAGGTGAAATCACAATTCCAAGCTTGCTCCCCGAGCGGCGCGTCTAGCTGAAACTGGTGATACTGATGAAGTTTGTGCAGCGAGATACCGGTTATGCTGCAAGCCAGGTCGGCGAAGCTCCTTAACGGCCACTGTTCGTCCTGATCCTCTGCCGGCCAAGTATTGCCATGTGACGTTGCGCGGGCGAGCACCTTCGTCAATTCAATCAAATCTTGGCTGAGAAACCACTGGTAGCTGGATGTTTGGCTGTGTGTGTTGCAAGCATATTCCCTGACAAACTCCCGGTAATGGGCAAAGGCCGACACATAAAAGTCGATCGCGAATTCGGATACATTCCAACGTGCGTAACGTTCAGCGATTAAAGTCTGGATGTATTGGCTCAACTCCAAGTATTCATCGAACGATTCAAAATCTGATTTGGACAGGTAATTCACATAGGCTTGAATCGTTCTGCTCTTCTTAACCTTCTGCGCATCCTTTGGTGCTAGCTGGGCAGTGACGACTGCAAGGTCATCGAGAGAACCAAAGGTGCCGTTGTCTTTTTCAACTGCTTTAAAGGCCTGCCGTAACGCGGCGCGACGTTCTTTTTCGGTGGCGGATACGTGGAAGGTGAAGTCATCGTTTTCACTGTTCCACAGGCCTAAGCAGTCGCATACGGCTTTGTGCAGGAAACCTAATGTCGGCAGTTGATCAGTGGTGGGTAGCATGGTCATTTCCTTATAGAGAGTTCATCCCCATCCTAGGGAAATGAGAGCTTCTCACTAAGTATCAAAACAGCGATACGTGCCAGAAGATGAAGTTTGTACTGACGAATGGGGGCATCCTTTTCAAACCATCCAAAGCGTGCCCTCAGATGTGCCACCAATGTAGCGATCCACTGGAGGTGAATGGAGCTCCCTGGCCTATGAAAAGCCAAAAATGATCAGCGAAACAGCCTGACCGACGAAACCTAAAGACTCTCAGGATCCCCAAAGAACATTTTGACTAGGCTCTAGATCGGTAGTTTCAGTTTGAAAAAATCTTAATATGCCCCCAATTTTGCCCCCACTCAGACGCCGCACATGAGCGATCACGAATTGTGATTCCTGACGAAGTCCAGTATGGCTTTGTGTGGCTTTGAGTGTACGCCGAAGCTGGGGTTGGCTGGGGGGGGTAGGGGAGTGACATGCTCAGAGGTTCTCCCTCGGTGAACTGGAAACCAAAGCAGGTTATGCGTAGCCCAATTCTTGTTCGGCTCTGCTAATGCAAAGTGGCCGGTTCGGTTTCGACACGTGTAGGGTAGCGAGGCGCAGCGCGCGGGCGGTCGAATGCGAGCGCCCGAGTGCCCAGGTACCGCTTATGCCGACGCCGGCCTTGGCTCTGCGATTACATCAGGGGCGTCTAGTGCCTTAGGAGGGTGTAGACAAAATCAAGTAAGATTCTTGCTTCTTCACTGCGCAGTATTGCCACCATGCCCCGAATCGGACGCCCTCCCGTTATCGCTCTGGAGCATACCCACTGTTGGTCAAGCTCGCTCATACGCCCCCTTATTCCAGCCAGGCCGAATTGGCGCTGGCATTTCATGCCGAAACCGGGATCACAGCGCCTCCTGGCACCTTTGCAGAGGCGTTGAAGCTGGCCGGAATTACTCGTGTAAAGGAGCGAGCCAAGGGCAGCTTTCAGTCTCCAGAACTCCGCAAGTCCTATGGCTACACCGACGCACACCGTCGCCATTTGCCAGAGCAGCGTCATCCCTGCAACCGATCCTACTGATCTGAGTCTGTGCTGGTCATTTCAACGCGTGGAAGATCAATGAGTGAAGGCGCGGAGGCGATATGCAAAACTGGGCGATAAACCGTAGCGGGTGAAGCGGAGTAACGCTTCCCTCCGATAGAGCGAAAAAACACGCAGCGTACTGGTAGATTTGGAAACAGAGATGAGATCGTACGAGTTAATTAAAGATCTGGAACGGAAGCTGTCCCTTTATGAGCACGATCACCCACCCAGCCGACAAATTTTCAACGAAAAGCATCAACGTGTTGCCGAACTGATTGCTGCGTCCGAGATTTACCCACCCCTATTGAATCGCGGAGCGGTAAAAGAATTGCTGGAGGGCCGGCAAGGCTGGCCTACCGAAGACGGGGGCGAGTTATTCCTAGCCTACACCATTGATATTGAGGCGCTGGAGGCCGTTAGAGCGATCAGCTTTCCGAATGGTTATCTCAAGGTTTTGGCCTCAATGGAGGTGGCATTAGACATGCCAGCGAAATTGATAGCCCAGCTCAATGCGCTTCAGTTCTTGCGTGATGTACAGGCCGGATGGGACGGATTGCTGGCTCCTAAATTACAAATCGCCTGCAGCGCGCTGAACGCTCATGACCTGGTGGTGCTGGAACCGTATCTGAAGCGTCGGGGTGATTACGCTTTACTCTCAATAGATACGCGCGAAGTGGAGAGTGTCGGGTCGCAAGTCTGGGAGCTGTTGAGATCATCAAATACTGTAGACGAAGCGTTCGCGACCTATACCCTGAAAATGAGGTTGGTGACGGGGTGGAATTACATCTTTGACTTAGACTTTGATAGGCCTGAGATCGATCAGGAAGAATTCCTGAAAGCAGGTGTTGATTATTTATTGAACGACCAATCCCTGAATGATGACTGGTCCATATGTGCCGTAGATGTGGTACTTGCCCAGCGCGGCGTGCGACAACTTGCCAGCAGTGAAGGAGCAGGCCGACGCAAGCATCCCGATCAATTAGATCTGGGGTTGATCAAAGGCTTGTTGGATCCTGCAGGCGAAGATGACTCTTTATATGAAAAGGCTCAATGGTGGGCCGATACCACGCGATGGGGAAACCATAGCGGTGGGGAAATAAGTGGGAGCCTGGTTGCCACTATCATTCGAAGCGAGAATAATCTATACAGTGAAGATAGCAGTTTTCCCTTGACCAAAAAGCTGCTTGAGTGTGCGCCGAAACTTCCAAGACTGATCGGGATGTTACTCGAGTCTGCAATAGATAAAAAATATTTATGCATGTTGCTTTCGTTTTTCCCCACTAATCACATTGGCCTGATCGAGATTTATGGGGGAATACAGCGAATCCGTCAGCTGAATTCGTCAAAGGTTGCCTATGACAAGATCTGGAAAAATCTTCTGTGGACTCAAGCGTTAGAGATATACGTTGACTCCTATTCCGACTATTTGAATGCAGCGCAAGTGATAAGCGGGCTGGAAAATTTAGCTGAAGCTATTGCGTGGTTTGTAGAGGGTGAGTTGGGTGGTTCTTTGCATGGAAAATCCATTGACGATACCTGTTTACCCTCCTTTAATAAAGCGATCATGTCCATTCATTATGTGGATTGCTCGGGTTCGCGGGTTCAACTGTTTTCACATAACGTTGAGCCGTTCATGGGAATTCTCAAGTCTCGTTTGGAGAAAAGAAATAAAACGCCTGGCCAAATCCCGCTAGGGGAGTGGATTGCCCTTTTTTGGATGCTGAAAGAAACTACAGGCATGCAGGGTGATAAGGCATCCGCGCTTCGATCTGTTTCTACGCAGTTGGCAAAAAGTTACTTGACGGTGCTGAATACATTGGTCAAGAAAAAGTGCAGCGAGCGCGAGGCTCCTGTTGCTTTCGAAGAACTTGATTGGGCGTGCTTATATCGCCATTTGCCAAAAGGTCAAAAGGCGAAGTTAATTTATGTTTTCGAAGACCTGTGCATAGATGACATGAGCGATGACCCAAATAAGCTGAGGAGTTTTATCGCGGGCGTTAGAATGCACCTGAGGTTGCTGCTGACTCTACATGCTGCCGAAACAGAGTTGGAGAGCGTATCCGATGGCGAAGGTGAAATAGTTTCAATAGTTGAAAAATTTGGCTTTAGTGATGGCCGTTACTCGGGCGCGCTGGATTACTTCATAGACAATTCTGAGCACAGTCCGATTAGAGTGTGGCAACAGATCTGCGCGGCAGCCAATCTATTTAAAGACAGCATGTTTGAGCGCTTAGTGAAGCTCGTTTCGAGCGAGCACGTTCCACTGACGGCGATATTTACATTGCTTGAAAGAACCGAGGCGCCGAGGCGTAAAGCGCTGATCGAAGCGGAGATATCCAATAGAGCGGCTGTGTCCGAAAAACCTCATTGGATGCCGCAACTTTACGAGTTGATTACCATGGCAGCCAATAATGGTCAGCACGAAATGGCGAGCTATTATATTGAGTATGCGAGGAAGAGTAGCCATAAATCGCATGACGCACGGTTAAACAATTTGTCCGCGCAAATTCAACTCAAACAGGTCTTTGACGACGCTAGTCTGTCTGCTGTCGAGCGATTCGAAAAATTGAAGGAGTTGAGATGTAGCGATGATATGCACGCGTCAGGAGTCGAGCGTTATTGCGAATATCTCCTGGCGACCGCTGAGATAGAAGTTGATGCGTCAAGTGCGCTTCGGCGTTTTGAGCGCATGTCACTCCGGCCACGAGCAATCAGGGAGATGAGCGGGCTTATCAGGGCCGCGCTCGAAAAAGCAAAAACCGACGGTAATATCGAGGGGCGCTTGTACTGTGAGCGATGGGTGAGTGCCTATGAAAACCTAAAGTTATCCTCGCTGGAGAATATGGATCTCTATTATATTCTGAAACTAAGTCTTAAAATATTTAACCTGGAGGTGTTTGAGAGATTCTGGAGTTTGGCCTCTATTCAACAGCAGGACAACGTTGAAATCTCATTGTTAAGGTGTGAGTATCTCAAATATGTCGGGCGCACAGGTGAAGCGCTTGACCGCATGAAACGTATGCGACAGCTTCATAAGGATCTACCGGAAGAAATAGAAAAAAGGGCTTCGAGTTTCGAGGGGGAGTTGTCTGAGGCAAGCACGATTTCTCTCGGAACCAATGGCCTTTTTTCATCGGGGGAAGATTCGCTAAATGCATGGCATAGTATTTGTAATATGCAAGCCGTTGATCAGGTGAAAATTTTCAGTAACAATGCCAATACTCTAGACGAATATGTGCTTGATGTGGTTGATCAAATTGGGTTGGAGTTGCTGTTGCGGCGCATGCATTTGAGGCGTTCATATAAAGTGACAACTTCCAAGGTGAGTTCTCTAGTAAAAGAGAACTCAATCAATGACTGGCTCGTCTCATTGATGCGCCATCGCATGAATTTTGCTGGCTGGACGGTTCGCGACCAGTCGCGTAGCGGCAGTTCTGCGTCAGGTGATGAGGTCGGAGAAGTAGATGCTTGGATAATGGACAAGGGCGACAGATATATAGCCCTTATAGAGGCCTTTAGGCTGAAAGCGGTTGAGCGAAACATTATCCGCGAGCATATGAACAAGATTCACCTCTATAACTCGGTTGGTTGCAGCACGGTACTTATCATTGTCTATGCTACCGCTGCTAATTTTGCGAACTTGTCCGATAGATATTGCAAGTTTATTCAGGGTCTTTCTTATGATGGATTTGAAAGGGTGGCTCATTCGTCGCTTGCGAGGATCTTGACCCGAAGTAGTCCTCACATTCGTTACTACAAAGAGGTGCGGCTACTGAATCAGGTTCCGGTCACGTTTTATCACCAGCTCTTGAATCTGCAATCCTGACAATCTGCGATACTGAAATAACGGCATGCCAAGGTTCCGGTGTCGCGGAATTGATCACCCACCTAATTAAACCGTAGAGCCGGCAAACAATGCCTGCTCCATGCTTTTCAGCTTGATCTGGGTTTTCTCAAACTCGTCTGCCGGGCAAGAGCCCTGAACAATCGTAAGTGCGCCATGAGGCCCACATTCTAAGCCAAAATCTAATGACCGACGATGTGCTTCCGATGTAAGCGTTCCATGAACTCCACCTAGCCAAAGATAGGCAGAGCACTTAGCTATGTATTTGAGGCTCGCAATTAGTTGACCACTACAAAATGATCTTTGCGCCGGCTGCGGACAATAGGCACTAGATATCGAGGCTTCGCGCGGTCATCATTGATTTTGCTTAGTAATGTCGCAGCATTTATGTACCCGGGGCGCTCCATGCACCCCGACCTCGAAGGCGTCAGTATCGATGACTCGCTCCGGTTAATCCTGTCGCTGAATTGCTACGCGGTGACCATTAGGACGCTTGCTTGGCCAAGCGTTGTGAATCGCCCCGGATTCTCTAGACACCTTGCAAGCTCATTGCGTAACGCTTTTCAAACTCTACCGGTGACAGCTGATTGTTGAAACCATGGCGGCGTTTTACGTTGTAGAACATCTCGATGTAATCAAACACATCACTCCGAGCATCTTCCCGCGTGGTGTAGATTTTTCGCTTGATCCGTTCCCGTTTCAGAAGCTGGAAAAAGCTCTCGGCCACGGCGTTGTCATGACAGTTGCCTCGGCGACTCATGCTGGCAACCAAATTGTTTGCCTTCAAAAAGCTGCGCCAATCGGAGCTGCTGTACTGGCTGCCTTGGTCGGAATGAACCATCACCTCTTGCTTCGGTTTACGCCTCCAAACCGCCATCAACAACGCATCAATAGCCAAATCACTGGTCATCTGCGACTTCATTGACCAGCCAACGACCTGCCGAGAAAAACAGATCCAGTACCACCGCCAAATACAACCAGCCTTCATACGTACGAATGTACGTGATGTCGGTTACCCAAACCTTGTTGGGTTCCACAACATCGAACTGGCGCTTCAGCAAATTGGGTGAGACGACCGCTGGCTTACCGCCGTACTTTCCAGGGCGGCGTCGATAACCTGTCTGAGAACGCAGACCTTCAAGACGCATCAGCCTCGCCACACGATGACGACCACAATCCTCACCGACCTCGCGCAGATCGTCGTGGATTTTGCGATAGCCATAAACGCCACCGCTCTCCAACCAGGAATGCTTGATCAAACCCAGCAGTCGCTGGTCGTCTTTGGCGCGTACAGATTGCGGCTCAGACAGCCAGGCGTAATAACCGCTGGGATGGACTTTCAGCGTCAGGCAAAGCCGTCGAATCGAATAGTCGCCCGCGCGCTGCTTGATAAAGGCGTACTTCAGCCGCACTCCTTGGCAAAGTACGCGGCGGCCTTTTTTAATATGTCTCGCTCTTCAGTGACGCGCTTGAGTTCCGCTCGCAGACGACGTAGCTCAGCGTGCTGATCATCATCCTGCTGCCGTTCTTCTTGAGGTTTGCTGTAGCGCTTTATCCAGGCATAGAGGCTATGCGTCGACACGCCGAGACGGGCGGCTACCTCAGCGACAGGCAGCTTCTTTTCGGTCACTTGATTGACTGCTTGGATTTTGAATTCTTCGGGATAACGCGGGTTGCTCATGGCACCTCCTGATTGGCCTCATTTTAAGGCATGGAGGTGTCTACGAAACCCGGGGCGATTCAGAATGCCTTCGCCCCTTAGCCGTTCCAGGAGCTGCTGGATCCCAGGGAGGCGGGTTTCAACTTTGGCCAGTGCCTGATGCAGTGCCTCGTTGTACCCAGGTTTCAGGATCGTTTCGCGCCCCTGAATGAATGTATCTATGGTGCCCAACTCAGTGGTCATCGCAGTGGTCAGCGCGACGAGTGCTTTCCCATCCTTTCCTAAGGTGTCAGAGATTTTTTGGGCTCTGACCTCAATCGCTTCGAGCATTGCAACGTGAGTTCTCCAGTCATTCCCGCACAACGGGCAAAACTTGTCGTCCGGATAGAGCTTGGCGTGCTCATCAAGCAACTGCTGCTTCAGTCAGGGCCAGTTCGGCAGCGGCACTGTCATTGGCTGTGTTCTTGATGTTCAGGTCATTACGCGCTTTGATTTGCTCTTCAAACCATTCAAGTCGACCAGCAGCCCAACTTGGCAGTGTTCGTGCCTGCTCTGCCGTGATGGCGGAAGCACCTTTCTTGACGATTTTGGCTGCTTTATCGAGCCCGTCGAGCTCCTTTTTGATCTGTTGAAGGTCATCTAGTTTGTTCAAGTCGGTGCCCAGCAGTGCCAAGCTGCTCAGCGACTCCGAGTGCGACTCGATGTCCGCATTGATGGCATCATTCTGAGCTCTGACCCGAATGGCTGCTTTCTGAGGGAGCAAGCCATTTAGCTTGCGAATGGCGTTCGAGAACTGGGTGTGAATCTCTGAGTCGTAGGTGGGGAAGGGATCTTCCTTATCCCAACCCGGCCCAACCTCAACCGTGGACAGCTTTTTGTAATCAATATTTCCCAGATCGGCTTGCACCATCGCGCGCAGGGCTGTGCACTCATTATTAAGCGCTTCTTCATCAGCTTTGCGTTTTTCGTCCCCTAAAAATTTTGTGAACCTTGTCGAGAGTGAGCGGCAATTTTCAATCTCAGCTGCAACATCGTTGATGTTGAACAGGTTGCCAAGCTGGTCTTTACGCTCGTCTACTCGCGTGTGAAGCAGTTTGTTCTGCCCTTGCTCAAGGTAGTTGAGGAAGGTGAAATTTTCCCGGAAGTTTCTGCCGAAGACTTCGTCTAGAAACTCGTTCTCACGCAGGTTGACCGGCGTGAAGGCTTTCGATTCGAAATCGGGAAGTTCATACAGCTTGAAGTGCTTGAACTTGTCGGCTCGGTTGTTCGATTTCTTGTCGAACGCTTTTACGGGCGCATGCCGGGCCAGAACCAAGCGTTTGTCCCCATCATGGAATTCGATTTTGATGCTCAGGTCTTTTTGATCGGTGCGCTGGTTCCAGAATAGGTTGTCGTCATAGTTTGTTTTGAGCTTCGTCATCAATGTCGAAAAAAAAGATTGTCGATCCGCTTGATCTGACCCGTGAGTAACAGCTCGACAGCATCGAAGACACTGGTTTTTCCGTACCCGTTCGGCCCGTCGAGCGTTAGCAGCGATGAGGTGCCAAGATCCAAATTGATGTGTTTAAAAGCCTTAAATCGAGAAACTTCAATCCGCGCTATTTTCCATTTCATTGCTCATCAGCTCCGTGATCAATTCTTCCGCGTTATTCGACGTGAGTTTCTGGATGACTGTGTAGGTTTCATCAAGGCCTGCTTCGGCTACGGCGTCGGCTGCTTGCAGGCGCAAGGAAATAAGCTCACGTCGGGTGAACGGGAGCTCAAGAAAAGGAAGCTTGATGAAAATCTTTGCTGCAACACTGTAGTGCGTAGCGGCCAGAGGGTCTTCCTTGTAGTTGCTGAACTGGTTCTTGTCCGAGACAGTGGCCACTAGTTCGTTGAAGGTATAGTCCTGGATGGCATGCTGCTCAGTATCGCTGTAGTAAAGTACATATTTCTTGAAAAAGTGAGGGTCCTCTTCAATCGCAAAAATCTGTTCTTCCTGGTCTTTGAATTCAGCTAGGTGGTTCAGGTGATGAATGCAGATGAGGTCACAGTTTTTCTTGAATGTTGGATGGTTCAGAAAGGAGTCGGGGGCCGATTGATTAATAAGAGTATTTAGTTCGGTGGGGCTGGGTAAGTGATCCAGCTTGTGCAAAATCGCAAAGCGGATGGCGGAGCCGGATTCCCGAACGTAGAAGCTCGTAAGGTCGGTTTCAAAGTCTTTGGTGAATCCATGATAAATGAGAGCCTCATCAATAATTTTATTTATCATTCAAGCGAGCCTCTGCGTCCTCTTTAGTCACGATGCTTAAACAAAATGATTTGAGAATGTTGCTGTCAATGCGGTCTCTGACCTGCTGATCGTCAAGGTCGTTGGGGTGCGTGAACTTGGTATTGATGATGAAAGACTCGGAAGATCTGCTGGGGATGAGGTTGTTGTACTCAAACAGCAGCTTGAGTAAATCTCCGTTGGTATCCATCTCTCCCAGCAGGTCTACAGTGCAACCCTCGTGGTCATCAACGAAGGGAAGGTCGAGGGCCGTCGGAAGATAGAATCGCTTGTCACTGTCCAGATAGTGCGGGAATTGTTTAAAAATCGGCTCAATCGACATGTCCTCGATAAGGCCGGAATAACGCCGGATATCTGCTTTTTGTATGCTGGAGAAACGCTCTGATGGCTTTATCAATTGACAAAGCGTCTGCATGTCGCTGGCTTCTGAATCCCGAATATGTTCGAAGAGCCGACGCGCTCGCCCGTACGAGGCGTCGCTCATACCAGGTAAGGCTTGATCGAGTCTGTCTTCTAGATGACTGTGCAGCTTTGCCTTCAGATCGATCGCATAATACTCAGTGTTGTTGTATGGGTTCTTGTTAACAATGTCGTCTATTAGGCTCTGAGCTGTAATACGGCTTTCATACGCTGCCTTGTTGGCCTTTTCTCGGTCGACCTGTACCATTCGGTGAATCGCGACTGCTTGTGTGCTTATCTTTTCAGACAGAAGGCAGTAGTTGTAGTGCAAGAGCTCGTCGGTTAGCAGGATGGAGTTGCTGCTGCATATTTCTTTGATAACAGCTTTTGTGAGGCCTTCGATCTCGCCTAGACCGCAATATTTGTTGTTCCCGTACGAGTAGAGTTTAACCAGCTCGTTGTTCTTTCCGGTGTAATCATCGGTATCGTTGAGTTGGACCGATACATGGAAGTATCGTGATACGCCTTTAACTCGATCGTACTCGACAGCAGAAGATTTTTCCAGTGCCTCGATATACTCGCTTTTGTACGTGCCAATCTTGGCTTTTACTTGATGGGCGCTTACAAGTGCGCCGCTTTTGTAAATGGCGAAATCGTCGCTGCTATCTAGTTGAAGCTCAAAATCTAAGTCGCCCTGATGGATTAACTTGAGGGAGTGATAGAGTGCAATTTTCCCTTGGTAGACGTAGCCGCTCCACGTAGACACAGCGGTGGCTGGATAGCCTTTGCTCTTGACGCTCACGTTGACTCCCTTCACGTATAGATATGATACTCATAAATGGCACAAAGATATCACCATGTAAATGTCGTCTTGTAAACCACAGATTGGAGAGATTCTGTTGGTTTTCTGACGCCGGAAAGTTGTTCTATTGCTTGGCTTTAACGTTTAAGCGCGGTGGTCTAGTGATACTGCGATACGCGAAAAGTGCGGTTTGATGGGCTGGATTTAAGATTAAGCTATTAATTTATATAGGCTTTGCCAGGATGTAGATTTTTTTGACGATGACCAAGTCAGCGACTTCTTCACCATCGGTGAACCTCGGCGGTTTCAAGAGGGGATGGACGTGTCCTGCGTCCGCAGGAAGTCGAAGAGCGGCATACTCAACGGGGCGTGTAGTAGATGGCGTCCAGAAGCGCTGCACGTCCCAACCAGATTTCTGCGTCAGCCGCATTGCTCGGCTGCGGATGTCTCCACCACGGATCACCGTGCATCGGCTCAATGATGCGCTGCCAGTAGTTCTCCAGGTTCGTTGTGCTCGGGCTGACACCGAAGTTTTCGCACAAGTCCTTCCGGTTGGCCGAATCAATGCACACGAATGCGTCAGGCCGCTTCATCGCCAAGAGCCTAGTCGCGGTCGGTAGTCCGCCGACTCGCCCGTCCTGATCGAAGGCTGCTCTGAACGCTTTGCAGTAGCGGTCGTAGTCGCCCTGCGTGACCGCGCCCATCAACGGGATGAAATCGAGGGCGTGGGAGAGACCTGTGGGCGCTTCGATGACCAGGTTCGCGAACGTCCCACTTGCGCCCATGCTCCCGAAAAGCCCGTAGTCCACGCCTGGCTGCTGAGACTTCTTGCGCCCGAGAGTGCCGGCGACCAGCTTGCGGTCGTCCTCGTTCCACTTCGCGTAGGGTATGCCAGTCGCGAAAAGGGCGCGAGCCTTTGTCAGAACGCCCAAGCGCTCCTTAAACAGGTGCGCAGACGGGTGTGATGAGCTTCGGACCTGCACGAGGTAGTCCGCCCAGCTCATATCATGTGGCGCGCGCTTGGTATTCGGCTTAGAAGGTGGCCGAACGTCAGCGAACTTGATCAGTTCCTGTCGCGCAGCCGTCTTAGCTGCGTACTGGTGACGGTACCGAAAGAGGAACTCGTGAGAGATGTCCTCCGCCCCCTTCCACGCTTCTGCGACGAAGCGACTGAGCTCTAGCAGCGCTGCATCGTCGAGCGAGCCATCAAGCAGCACGCTCGCCTCGACGTTTCGGATCATCGCCGCCTTCGTGAGATTTGGGCTCCCGACCACGCAGCGTATGCGTTGCCCGTTACGAAACAGGTAGACCTTCGGGTGGAACAGGTCGCCCGTAGGAGGAACGACGGCTGCGGCCGCTAGCGCTGCCGCCCGCTCAAGCACCTCGGGCTGCGTCTGGAACATATGAGTGCCGACAACGAAGTTCTCGAACTTCGAGCTGTCTTTCATCGCTGCCTCGAAGACTGCGTTCTCGGTCGCCCAGGCTACTGCCCATTGCATCGACTCGCAGTTCTCAACCAGTGCTATGAGTGTCGATTGCGTCTGCGAAGCCGACAGGAACTTCACATCCATCTCTGCTTTTCCTCGTGTTTCTATTTAACTAAGTCCAGTGGGCTTCTAGGAGCGTCAGCAGAGGCGGACTGCTCGTGCAGCGACCGGCATGTAGAGCCATCGCTCGCTCACGGGCTTGCCGGTCGCGTTGAGAAGGGCATGACCATAGGACTCGAGCTGCGGGCCGTGCTCAGCCACCAGGTCCTCGTCTCTGGCTGAGCCACCGGGGTTCGACTTGTGGTCCATGAGAATCCAACTATCTGGCAGTTCAACCAGCAAGTCGATGCGGCCCCGGATACGAGTGCCGTTAGGGCCATTGGCTTCGATGGGCACTTCGACGTAAACGGGACAGGCAGGCCAGCGCTTGGCTACCCAAGCTTGGAACGCTCTGGCCTGGGCGCAAACGGCTTCCTTATCCACAGAATGAGCCACGGCCCAGGTTATCAGGATTCGTTCGACGTCAGGGGCTGAAATCCCGCCAAGCACGCCGGCGCGAGCGATGCACAGGTGGAGCGCCGTGCCCAGCGATGCCATGTCGGGCTTGCCCGCCAAGCTTAGCCGGACTCCTACTGCGTCAGTCTCGACTACCTTGAACGTGCCGCCCGAGGCAGAACTCGGTCGATGCCACAACGGCTCGGCCTGCACGCGCGGACGAGCTGTGAACCAGCGGCAGGCCTCGGAGGCTTTGGCAGGTGGTTCGGTTGAGCAGTCATCCTTGTTCCACGACCTCGATAATCTGGAGAGCTGCTGGCCGTCGGGTATCGCTATGGTTCCTGAGTCGCCGAACAACAGGTCGGCTGCGCCTTGAATTTCGCCGACCCAGGCGCGCCCCGCCCCTGACTTGCGAACGAACGACACTGCGACGTTCATATCACGCGCGCGGGTCAGGCCCACATAGAGAAGGCGCTTGTTCTCCGCCAGGGCTTCTGCCTGCATGGCTTGACCAGTGGCGCTGGCTTCGGCGTTGAGGGCGGCTTGGGGCTGGGACCGCTTGCCCCAGGTCTTCAGCCAGCAGTGTACGAAGCGGTTGGCGAGCGGCTGCTGCGGATCGAAGCCCCCAACTGTCCTCGCGCGCACGCCCCAAAGTGAACTGCGTGCTGTCGCATCGAGGCTTGTCAGCACGACGATTGGCCACTCCAGCCCCTTGGCCCCGTGATAGGTGAGGACTGAGACCGAGTTGTCTTCTGAAATGGCCCGGTTATCGTCCTCTGCGCTGGCGAGTTCGTCCAGCCAACGAAGCATGCCGCTGACGGTCGCCGGTCGCTTCGCGGCGACACACTCGTCCTCGAAGGTCTTTCCGAGCTCGACCAGTGCCTCGACATTGGACAGCCTATTGCGGCTCTCGTGAGGGGAGGTGGACCATTGGCCGACCAGCCGCACCACTTGGGACTCGGCAGCAGCAAGTCGCAGTACTTCCTGTGGCGTCAAAGCCATTAGCGTTGGACGCAGCTCTTCCAATCGGGCCAGTAGCGGATGGGCGCTGTCACCCTTCGTCAGCCACTCGTGTGACCTCACCCCATCGGTGGCTAGGTATTGCAGCCTGTCTGCAAGCCAGGTCTCGATCGGAGTGCCATCGGCCAGGGTTAGAACCAGCGCCGTGGCGACGGTGTCGGTTGGGTCGTTCATGCGCCTCAGACAGGCCATGACATAGATGGCTTCGGCAGTCCCCAACAAGCCGGAACGTGGGCTGGCTGACGGGATGCCCCAGCGCGTGAGCGACGTGACGGCAAATTCGACCTGGTCGTTGTAGCGACACAGCACTCCGACATCGCCGGCCTGAATCGGACGGAGCTCCTTGGTGTCCTTGTCTTCGACCTTAACCCCGGACTCGAGCAGCTCGCGGATGGCCTGGCCAAGGCCTAGGTAGTCCGAGTCGTTTCGGCTGCTCTCGAAGTTCCAGTTCAACAGCGCGGGCTGGTCCGGGATGTCCTTCCGCAGAGGCTGCAACCGAACCTGCTCAGGCGTCAGGTCGGGCTCGAACGCAGAGTTGAATACACTATTAGTGAGCAAGACCTGGCTTTCGGTGGAGCGCCTGGAGGTGTCCAGAGCCTTCCCTATGACTCCGCCCCAGCCCTTGATGGCGCTGAGAACGCCGGAAATGAGGCTTGAGTCAGTTCCGCGGAAGCCGTAGATAGCCTGCTTGGGGTCGCCGACCCACACCGACTTCTTAGCCAGTTTGGCCAGCTCGACGAAAAGCGCCAGTTGGAGCGGGCTGGTGTCCTGGAACTCATCGACCATGATGAGATCCAGTTCTGCTGCCAACACTTCACGGACGGCTGGCTTTGTCCTCAATGCACGTAGCAGCAACACCTCTTGGTCGCTGAAGTCGACTGCACCCAGCGCCTTCTTGGCCTGCTCGTAGGCGTCGAGAACGTCGGCGGCCAGCTTGAACACCTTGTCAAGGTACCGACGGACCTCGGCATGAAAGGCCGGGTGAGACTCGTGGGCCTGAGCTGCGGACTTGACTGGTGCCACGATATCCCTGACCTTAGCGCCGGCGTCAAACCCTGCTGCGCCGATCCAGTCGGGCCAGCACCAGCGTCCTTCACGGAAGAGGCGATCCAGTTTTTGCAGCCCGTCGAGGCCTTTTAAGAGGTTGTCTGCAACTTTGGCGCCGACAGCCTGCTGCTGTTCTACGTAGGCGGTTACTTCTTGGTGCGCCTTGGCCAGCGCGGTGGCCAACGCCATGGTCGGGTTCAGCCCCGCAGTTGGAACAGGCCAGTTCGCGAGCATAGCGTCCGCGTTCTGAGTACCCATCACGCGAAGCGCCCCTGGCTCAATGTCGTTATCGAGCGCGGCCTTGACGACAGCCTCAACAGTCTTGGACCAGTCCGCCTGTTCGATGCCGAACCGCTCTGTGAGCCAAACTAGTTCCGCTTGTGCGTCGGCATCCATCGACTCGGCCAGCGTGGCTTTGAGCAGTCTCTTGGATTGACCTTCACCCAGGACAGTCTGGTCGGGAGACAGGCCCAACTCGAAGCAGAACCGCTTGAGCATCTGACCGCAGACACTGTTGACGGTGCCCAAGCGGGCTTGGCCTATGGCGGTGGCGAGGTCGATACGGCCCTTTTCAAGAAGCCAGGAGCGGGCGCGTTCGCGCAGCTCGGTAGCGGCCTTCACCGTGAAGGTCGTGGCCAAGATGGCGTGAGGCCGTGCCGTGCCAGATTCGAGGGCTTGTGCGAGAGTTTCGGTCAGCTTGTAGGTCTTGCCACTGCCGGCACCTGCGCTGATGAATTCGATGTTGTTCATCACTTCCAGCCTCCCAGCAAGATAAGGTGGTCTCGGTCCCATTTGCTTGGACCGTTGACCGGAAGGGTTCCCTCAGGGCCCTGGTACTCGTCGTTCGGATCTTCCGGAACGACTTCGATGGTCCCGGCGTCCAGCTGCTGCTTGCGCCACTTCCAGGTAGAGCGCGCGCGGTCCAGTAGATTGGAGACGGTTACGCCGTCCGGCGGTCTTCTGACTTGCGCTTTTGGGAAGATGTCGGCAGCGGTGATGTACAGCCCGCCACTTTCCAGGATGAAATAGCCAAGCGCGGCGGGTGCGATACCGCTTGTTTGCTCTATGAGGCTGGAGTAGAGCGCCAACTGTAGGTGCTCGCCAGAGCGAAGCAGCCCGGCGTAGTAGGTATCGCCTCTCCACTTTATGTCCACGGCGACAGTTCGCTTGTCACCAAGCGTGACCAAGAGGTCAATTTTGCCGATCAGCGGGACTGCTCCCAAGGTTCCTCTGAACTCCACCTCCGTCTGAACCTGAACGGCACCAGCGAGCCTGAGGTGATCGAGGAGACTGCAGATGGCTAGTTCGCAAACCTTCCGGAAGTGCTGCTGCGTTACCCCTGCACCCTGCATGAGTAGTACAGCGCCTTCAGTCAGCAAGAGCGAGTCTGCTTCGGCGCGGAACCACGCAACGGCATCGGAGTTTGACAAACTCAAGGCATCGTTGTGCGCGAAGAGTTTCTCGAGCACCCGATGAGCGAGGATACCCAGCAGGCGGTTGTCCTCATCCACCGCCAGGACGGAGGTCGGATCCAGCTTCGCCACTCGTTTCAGAACGAATAGGGCTGCGTCATTGAAGAGTTCGTTGAGCGTAGTGAACGACTGTAAAGCGTCGCCGAGCTGCACGGGATGAGGGAGTTGGATGTGTCGTGGAGTAGCGGGCAGCGACTGAGGTGCAAGCACCTCGGCGGTTACCCCGAGAAGTGTGGAGTCGAGTGCAATGTCCAGGTCAAGCGAAGCGGACTCGATATCCGGTACGAGCTTCTTAAGAAGCTGGCGAATCGGATGTACTTCTGTACCGGGGGGAGGGCAGACGATGATGAATCTTTTTCTCGCAGCAAGTAGTGGCCGCAGCCACTTCAGTGCTAACGATACAAGCTCACGCGCCGGGTCTCGCAACTGCACACCTAATTGAGTAAGAGCGTTCACCTCGGCAGGAGACCAAGGCAGAGGCGAGGGCAGGGCAGGCGTAGATGGCATCCACCAGATCACCTCATCAGCTGCTTCGATGCACGCGGCTGCCGTGCTGGTCGAGCGCATGCAACCGACATGGGAAACCGCAGCGGGGTTGGTTGCCCCGGCGGGCGTGGCGTGGGCGACCAACTGCTCGACTTGCCGAGGCAGCACCGTGGCCAACCCTTGCCGAGCCAGCTCGATCAATGCTTCATGGACGGCCGCACATTGGCTATGCGCCGCCGTAAAGCTCGCCGCATCAGCGGATTCACCTGAGAGGCGAAGCCGCATAGCCTCCTTCATCCGGGCGACGCGAGCAATCAGTGCATCGACCGGCACTCCATCGGTGCGTGACCAGCGCTCTGACTCCAGCCAGAAGGTAATTTCATCTGCTACTTCCTGGGCATCGTTACCCGCTGCGATCTTGGCCTTAGCCGCCGTCCAGGCTTCGCTCCCAATTCCAGGCTGCTTGGCGACAGCACGAGCGAGCCTGCCTCTCGCAGGACGACTGAATGGGCCAACTGGGTGCGTCAGGAAATCCAGCAGTCGGTTCATGTCTATTGGTTCCCAGCACATTTCTAAGGCAAGGATTAGTGCCTGTAGGGCTGGGCGGAGCTGACTAGGGCGTTCGAACCCGCAGTTGACCCCGCCGGTCGCGGACAGCGACACATCTAGCGAGTCGCCGGCCTCCTCAGCCAGGATCAGCCGGTCGCCGGGCTGGTGCGAGTGTTGTGCGCTCAACCAGTGTTCGGCGGTCGTGGCCGCGAGAGCGTGCACTAGCAAGACACTCCCGTCGGTCTGCACGGTCAGATTGCCCGCGGAGCCTCCAGCCAGAACGGTTAGGGCTTGCTCTTGCAACGCACGGAGTTGGCCTTCTCCCTGTGGCTCGGGAAGTCGGACTTCGACCGCTGGCAGGCGCTCGAGCACCTGCCGCCAGAGAAGCGGGAAGTCCTCGGGCGGGTCAACCAGGTGAACTGACTTGATGGGGCCGGGGGCCGGACGCACTCAGAGCCTGTATCACCAGGTGCAAGCGCTCGGCCTCTCCGGGCGGCAGCGTTTCGAGAGCTGCCTTTTCAATGGCGGCAAGCTCCTGGATTCGCGAAGTATGCTCTGGATTCGCGCTGCCGTCCCAACCGCCAAGCCGCCACTCGTCACGCCAGGCCATGAGGCGCGCAGCCGTACCAATACTGTCGGCCTTCAGGGACTCACTGTAGAAGCGCGAGTTGTTGTCATGGACGCGCAGCAGGCCAGAGTAGATGGTCACGCGCCTGGCCTTGGACGCTTCTGGCGCGCTTAGACCAAGGTAGGTCTCCAGCAGGGACAGGAATCCGAGGCGGCCCACTATCGGGGTGTTGAAGAAGTTCGTCGGGGACGGACCCTGACGGGTATCCAAGAAAAGGCCAAAAGTGATGTGCATGCTACGGTTGACTTCCTTGACGACAATCCAATGCAGGCGTCCTATTGCATCTTGTTCCCCTGCTCCTAGTCGACAAGACTAACCGAAAGCAACCATTCACGTACGACGGAAAATTGCTGAGAGCGGCTGTCAGACCACGACTGCCTGTGTGTCAGATATCGCAGCAAGGCAGACAAGGAACTGCGCCTACTGAATTTTTGCTCTTTACCGTTAGCAGCTTTTGTCCAACTAGAGGTCTGGTAAAGCCTGCTGGCCCCCTGGAGTGAGCAGCCGACTTTTGACAGCGTTTTGAAAAGCGTCGGAGTAATACCTGAATTCAGCTTGGCGACTTACACTTGAAATATTAACTGCACAGGAGGTATCACTCGGTTGCTCACGCACTTGGGCAGAGGGGAGCATCTCATCGGCCTACCTTCACACCGCGGTGTGTGGGAACAACAACGGGTGACTTTTCTAGAAGGGAACTGTTGGACTTCAGGCTGGGGGCATCCTTTTCAAACCATCCAACGTATGCCCTCAGATATGCCCCCAATGTAGCAATCCACTGGAAGTGAATGGAGCTCCATGGTTTGTGGAAAGCCAGAAATGATCAGCTAAACAGCCTGCCCAACGACACCTAAAGACTCTCAGGATCCCCAAAAAACATCTGAATCCGCGAACGCAACCACCGCTCCCCCGGGTCATTGTCCTGCGACCCTCGCCACGCCATATGCAGTTCAAAGCTGCGCACCGGCAACGGCGGGTCTTCGGCGCGCAGGCCGCCGGCGGCGGTCAGGGCTTCGGCGGTGTAGTCGGGCACGGTCGCCAGGATGTCGGTGCCGGCGAGCAGGGTGCCCAGGCCATTGAACTGCGGTACGGCCAGCACCACATGGCGCTTGCGGTCGAGCTTTTCCAACTCTTCATCAATAAACCCGCTGAGGTCGCCGGCGAATGAGACCAGGGCGTGGGGGCGGGCGCAGAAGTCGTCCAGGCTCAGGGCGCCGGGCACGCTGTCGGCGCGCAGCAGTTTGGGCAGGCTGCGGCGCAGCAGTTTGCGCTTGGCGTTGGCCGGTAGGTCGGCGGTGTAGCTGACGCCAATGGAGATTTCCCCGGAGGCCAGCAGGCCGGGCATCAGGATGTAGTTGACGCGACGGATCACCAGCACGATGCCTGGCGCTTCGGCGCGCAGGCGTTTGAGCAGTTGTGGCAGCAGGGCGAACTCCACATCGTCCGACAGGCCGATGCGAAACACTGCGGTGCTGGTGGCTGGATCGAATTCGGCGGCGCGGCTGACAGCGGTGGAAATCGAATCCAGGGCCGGCGAAAGCAGGGCAAAAATCTCCACCGCCCGGGCGGAAGGCTCCATGCTGCGCCCCGTGCGCACGAACAGCGGATCATCGAACAACCCGCGCAGACGCGACAAGGCCGCGCTGATGGCCGGCTGGCCGAGGGAACAATTTCTCGGCGGCGCGGGTCACACTGCGCTCATGCATCAAGGTTTCGAATACGATCAACAGGTTCAGGTCGACACGACGCAGGTCGTTACGGTTCATCTTGTGTCCTGGCAGATTCAGCGAACTTGACGTGAACGGCCACATGACAACAATGGCCGGCATGAATCTTACGGGGAAAGGCTGGTACTCTGCACCGGCTAATTCAGATTTCCTACGCTGCCTGGCGTATTTTCCTAGGCAGTGGAATCAATGACAGACATGACGACTATTAATGGCGACCGGTGGCCTTGCCCCGAAAGCCCAGATAAAGTTCATGGCATTAGAGGTTACTTTGGCGAGGTTTGCGATGTCCCGCACGATTCGTTTTCACAAGTTTGGTCCGGCCGAGGTGCTCAAGTGCGAAGAGCATGAAGCCACGTTGCCCGCACCGGGCGAAGTGCAGGTGCGTGTCGAAGCGATTGGCATCAGTTGGTACGACATTCTCTGGCGGCAGAACCTGGCGTCCTCCCATGCCCGCTTGCCTTCGGGCCTTGGCCATGAAATGGCGGGCGTGGTCGTAGCGGTAGGCGAGGGCGTCGACGATCTGGTGGTAGGCGACAAGGTTGCCAGCTTTCCGGCGGAAAGCCCCAATGATTACCCGGTGTATGGCGAGGTGATTGTGCTGCCTCGTTCGGCCCTGACCCGCTACCCGGACGTGTTGAGCCCGGTGCAGGCCAGTGTGCATTACACGCCGTTGTTGATTGCCTACTTTGCCTACATCGATCTGGCGCGGGCCAAACCTGGGCAGTTCGCCCTGGTCACGGATGCCAGCCATTGTGCCGGGCCGTCGTTCGTGCAATTGGGCAAGGCCCTGGGTGTGCGGGTGATCGCTGCCACCAAGTCCCCTGACGAGCGCGAATACCTGCTGTCTTTGGGCGCCGAAAAGGTCATCGTTACCGAAGAGCAGGACTTGCTGATGCAAATCAACAAGTTCACGGATGGGCGCGGTGTGGACGTGGTGTTTGACGGCCTGGGCGGCCCGCAGATGTCGCTGTTGGGCGATGTTCTCGCGCCCCGTGGCAGCCTGGTGTTGTACGGCCTGCAAGGTGGCAACCAGACCCCGTTCCCGGCCTGTGCCGCGTTCCAGAAGAACATTCAGTTCTTTGTGCACTGCATCGGCAACTTCACCGGCAAGCCCGAGCTTGGTATTGCCCAGGACCAGGCCGCGCTGCAGCGGGCCCTGCGTGAGATCAACCAGTTGACCGCAGACGGCATGCTAGTGCCGCTCAAGACCCGGGTATTTGCCTTCAACCAGTTCGTCGAAGCCCATCGTTATATGGATGAATGCCCGTGCCGCGAGCGGGTAGCGTTGCAGGTTGAAGCCGTTTGATCTGTGGGAATGTTCGCAAACGGACATTCTACGGGTGTTTGCCATGGGGCAAATACGCCATTTAGAAGGACTGGATCTACCTCCTTGCTGAGCCTTGTACCGGGATTCTTTTCCTGCAAAACCTGCCCTTGATCCCGCCGCTGCCCTGAATCCCAGAGCAGCGGCGTTTTTCTTGGGCGCTGCACTCAATCCCCGCCCACCGAACTGCACTGGTTTTTGCGCTGAGTCTGTATCTTTTAATCATCAATCAAGCGCTGATAATTGCCCGGTCACTTTCATCTCAAGGACTGAGCAATGATTGCAGAAAACAACTCAAAACAGCGTTTCGCCGAAACTAATAAATCGCCTTGTATGCCGGCCCAAGGATATGGGTCCGCAGAAAGAGCCTTTAAGTGTGCGCGAACTAAATCCCTTTTTTACCCTGCGGCGCATATGTCAGATCATTCTTTAATATTCGAGTTAAAGACTAGTAGGAGGTTGTAAGACCATTCCTAGGCTGGCTAATGGGCCGGTGTAGGGGCTTTCCTTCGCAGGTGATGGCATCTTCGCCAGGATGTTCCAACTGGCGCTTTGTTGTGCGGTGCTAACATTTAGCTATCAGCCTTAATCGCAACAGGCGTCAACTCTAAGTAAACAGCAGATCGGACAGGCACGCCTAACTGCATGCCCGAAACTGACAGTTAACCTCAGGTAGTAAAGCTATGAGCGCTATTCACGAACAAGCCATGAACTATGTTTACCAGCAAGTTTTGCAGCGATTGCTGAGCCACTTCTCGCGGGCGGAGCGCACCGCACTTCAGTTATTGATTCAGCGGTTGATTGTGGCGGCCGGGGGCCTGGAGCAGATCGGCGACTACAAGGTGCTGGTCGCTCATGGGGGCGGTAAAAGCAGCAGTTATGCACTGGCCTTCCTGCGTGCTGCGCAATTGACCATCGCGGGACGCGCGCCGAGGAGTTTTCAATTGCGTGTGGCAACCCTGCGCCATACGGGGATGACGCAAGCGGCGCTGGACAGCATTCACCGTGGTTACAGCGCGTTGTTTTTCCATGACGACCCCAGGGTCGAGCTGCTGATGGTGGAAAACCAGGAGGTTTTGCCTTTCAACCACCTGCGTCCGGCGTCAAGCGCAGGGCAGGAGGTGGGGCGGCGCAACATGTTGATGGTCGGGCATATGAGTTCGGGGGATATCCGCGCCAGTTTGTGCAACGACGGCTACCTGTCCCTGGGGGATTTCTATCGTCGCATCACTGCATGGGACGGTGGGGTACACGCGTTGGTCAGCAGTGATTCTCCACGCAAGCAGAATCAATACCTGGCGTGGCTGGCCAGGACCACTCGCGCTGCGGGCATGAAAGGCCATTCCGGGCAGCCATTGGCGCTCAACGCGCTGTTCACCCGCATGGACGATTGCAGCGCCGGGTATTACCGCGATGTGTATGGCGAACATTACGCGGCACAGGATGCGTCCGCCAAGGAGGTGCACCGTCACCTGGCCTACATTGGCGTGGCCGACCTGTTGCGCGCAACGGAGCAGGGCAGCACGGCATTGCTCAATGATTTCATGGGTTACAAGCAAGATGAGTTCGCCTTTCAGTTCAGCAACCCGGCCTACGCCAACCCGTTGCTGATGGCTCACCTGCACGGCCTGCACGCCCAAGTGCTGCAGGGCCTGGACTATCAGCAGGGTGTCACGCGGTTTATCGAGCAGGCCATCGGCTTTATGCGCCGTAAGCAAATCCCTGAATTGCTGATTGCTCAAGCCGGGACACGGGACGGGCGCGTGCTGGCGGCGACCTATGCTCGCGAGTTCTTTGGCCTGGAGGATAGCCAACTGGTATGCCTGTTGTTTTCACCGTTTATCCAGCAAGGGCAGCGCCTGGAAGCCTTCTTGCGCCGCTGTCATCCGGGCATGCTGGTGGCGCTGCCCGAACTGCACAAGGCTCTTGAGGGCAAGCCTTCGGCAGAGTTGATCCAGCACTGGATTGTCGATACCAGTGGCTTGCCCCTGGCGCTTTTGCAGCACCTGTACTGCGCCCATGTCGCGGCCAATGCTGCTTGTATCAACAGCGAGGATGAGGCCACGGTGCCGCATGGCGCGCCAGGGCACTGAGGGTGGGCGTGCCACACCGGCCATTGCCCCGGCAGAAAAGGTCATGAGGGGGGATAAACAGGCTGACTTCGCCTATCAGGCTGTCTATCGCTACATGATCAACCTGATCAATGAAGTGGGCACCGAAGCAAGGGTCAAGTTGCCGTCCTTGCGGCACTTGGCAGAGCGTTTGAATGTATCGATTTCCACCATTCAATACGCCTACTCGCTTCTGGAAAAGGAGGGCAGGGTGTACTCGGTGGCCAAGTCCGGCTACTACGCCTTGCCCATTGCCAGCACTACACCGTGCTGCACGGCGGGGGATCTACTCGAGCGCCTGTATGTCGGGGCACGCAGGCCGGGGATGCTGGTACTCAGTGCCGATGAGCCGGCCCAGTTGCTGTCCCTGGACGCGCCGTTGCTGCAATTGGAGCGTGAGCTGGTGCGCCAGTACCCGCGCCAGTTGCAGCCTTATTCCCAGCCGTGCGGCATCTGGGAGCTGCGGGCGGCGCTGGCGGCGCGTTATACCCACTCGCCCACACGGTGCTGGCAGGCCGATGACGTGTATATCGGTGCTGACCTGCGGGGAGTGCTGGCCATTCTGATCGAGGTGTTGGCGCTTAGAGGGGCTGCGGTACTGGTGGAGTCGCCTTGTGACTGGCTTGTCCTGCGACTGCTGCAAGACGCCGGAGTGCGTGTGATCGAGTGGCCGTGTAACGAGCAGGGCAGGCTCGACCTTGGCTATTTGCAGCAGCTACTGCGGGCCGAGGAGGTGCAACTGGCGGTGCTGTCTTCGACCCCGGGCCTTGGCACAGGGGCGCCCTTGAGCCAGGCGGATCAGGCTCAAGTGGCGCAGTTGCTGGAGCACGCGGGTTGCTGGGTATTGGAGAACGATATCCACGGCGGGCTGGAATTCGAGGCGGGCAGCCGCTACCTACGCGATCTGGTTAATCCTGAGCGGCTGATGGTGTTTTCCTCCTTGGAAAAAGTCATGGGCCCCGAAGCGCCCTACGGCTATTTGTTGTCGCGGCACCTGAGCGCGCAATTACAGCGCCAGTTCCTGTTGCGTGCGTTCCGTTTGTCCTCCATTCGCCAGCGCGCAATCGCCCGGCTGTACCACAATGGCCGTTTTGACCAGCACTTGCAGCAGTTGCGCGAACTGCTCAAGGGGCACGCCGACGCAATGCATGGGCGCCTGGTGCAACATCTGGGCGAGCGTGTGACGTACCGGGCGCCCCAGGCGGGCGCTACCTACTGGTTGCGCTCCACCGAGGCCGTCGATATGCGTCGGGTCTTTCAAAACATGCTGGCGCGCCAGGTGGTGATTGCCCCTGGCGAGTTGTTCAGCGTGAGCGGCCTATACCAGCAAAATTTTCGGTTGAGCCATGTGGCAAGCACTCATCACAGCCTGGACCTGGTGTTGGAGGAGTTGGCGCAGGCGCTCAAGCAGGGACAGCACGGATGAATTGGCTTTGTAGGAAATATCGCTGATCATTATGGGATAGATACCGCCCCATAGCGGTCGAACACCTCGTAAACTGCATCCTTTTCCCGAATCCTTCTTTTCAGAGGTTTTTGCATGACTCTCAGTCCTTTTGCGGGCAAACCGGCGCCAGCTCAATTGCTGGTGGACATCCCGCGACTGGTAACGGCCTATTACACCGGCCAGCCCGATGCAGCAATCTCCACTCAACGCGTGGCTTTCGGTACTTCCGGGCACCGTGGCAGCTCTTTTGACTTGAGCTTCAATGAATGGCACGTGTTGGCCATCAGCCAGGCGATTTGCCTGTACCGCGAAGCACAAGGCATCACCGGCCCACTGTTTGTGGGCCTCGATACCCATGCGCTGTCCACCCCGGCAGGCGCCAGTGCGCTGGAAGTGCTGGCGGCCAACGGGGTGCATGTGATGCTCGCCGAAGGTGACGAATACACGCCGACCCCGGCGATTTCCCACGCCATCATCTGCTACAACCGTGGCCGTACCAGCGGCTTGGCCGATGGCATTGTCATCACCCCGTCCCATAACCCGCCCCCAGAGCGGCGGTTATAAGTACAACCCGCCTAACGGCGGCCCGGCCGATACTCACGTCACCAAATGGATCGAGGCCAAGGCCAACGAACTGCTGGCAGCCAAGCTGGCCGGGGTCAAGCGCATCACCCATGCGCAGGCATTGAAAGCCGATACCACCCATCGCCATGACTACCTCAACAGCTACGTGGCGGACCTGATCAATGTCATCGACATGGACGCCATCCGCAGCGCCGATTTGCGCCTGGGTGTAGACCCGTTGGGGGGAGCAGGGGTGCGCTACTGGTCGGCCATCGCCGAGCATTACCGCTTGAACCTTGAAGTGGTGAATACCGAAGTCGACCCGACCTTCCGCTTCATGAGCGTGGATTGGGACGGCCAGATTCGTATGGACCCCTCCTCAAGCTATGCGATGCAAGGCTTGATCGGCCTCAAGGAACGCTTCGACGTGGCGTTTGCCTGTGACCCGGACCACGACCGTCACGGCATCGTTACCCCGTCTGGCGGGCTGTTGGCGCCGAACAACTACCTGGCCGTGTCCATCGATTACCTGTTCCAGAACCGTCCCCAGTGGCGTGCTGATGCAGCGGTGGGTAAAACCGTGGTCAGCAGTGGCTTGATCGACCGCGTGGCGGCGCGCATTGGCCGGCGCCTGTACGAAGTGCCGGTGGGCTTCAAGTGGTTTGCCGACGGCCTGTTCGAAGGCTCCCTGGGTTTTGGCGGCGAAGAAAGCGCGGGGGCTTCGTTCCTGCGCAAGGACGGCAGCGTGTGGAGTACTGACAAGGACGGCCTGATCCCGGCATTGCTGGCCGCGGAAATGACCTCGCGCAAAGGCCAGGACCCAAGCCAGATCTACCGTGGCCTGACCGACGCCCTGGGTGAACCGTTCGCCATCCGTGTGGATGCCAAGGCCACGCCGGCGCAGAAGGCACTGCTGGGCAAGCTGGCGCCGGAGCAGGTTACGTCCACGCAATTGGCCGGGGAAAGCATCCAGCAGGTCCTCAGCCATGCACCGGGCAACGACCAGGCGATTGGCGGGCTGAAAGTCATGACCGAAAACGGCTGGTTTGCCGCACGGCCGTCGGGCACCGAGGATATCTACAAGATCTATGCCGAGAGCTTTATTGGCGAGGATCACCTCAAGCGTCTGGTGGAAGAGGCACAGGTGTTGGTGGATGGTGCGATCACCCCCAACTGACACCCCGCTGTAAAAAAATGTGGGAGCGGGCAAGTCGCACCGCCGCTCCCACATTGGTTTTTGCGTTTGGCTTAAGATCAGGCCAGGTCCACCAGCACCACTTCGCTGTCTTCAATCGCGGTCACCCGCAGTACGCGTTCATCCTGTACCGCGACGCCATCCCGTGCCTGCGCTCGCAAGCCATTGACTTCGATCACACCGGTTGCCGGCACCAGGTACGCCCGACGTCCCGCATCCAGGTGGTATTCGGCACTTTCCCCAGCCTTCAGGTTGGCCGCCACCAGGCGCGCATCGGCACGGATGCGCAGGCTTTCATTGTCGCCATGCTTGCCGCTGGCCAAGGTCACGAACCCTTCGCGCTCGCCCTTGGGAAAAGGCTTGGCGCCCCAGGAAGGGGGCAGGCCCGCTTCATTGGGGATGATCCAGATCTGGAAAATCTTGGTTGGCGTGGCTTCCAGGTTGTATTCGCTATGGGCAATCCCGGTGCCCGCGCTCATCACCTGCACGTCGCCGGCCTCGGTACGGCCCTTGTTGCCCAGGTTGTCAGCGTGACTGATAGCACCTTCGCGCACATAGGTGATGATTTCCATGTCCCGGTGCGGATGCTGTGGGAAGCCTGTACCTGGAGCGATGATGTCATCGTTCCACACCCGCAGGTTGCCCCAGTGCATACGCTGGGGGTCATGGTACTCAGCGAACGAGAAGTGGTGATGGGCATCCAGCCAACCGTGATTGGCACCGCCCAGGGAAGTAAAAGGTCGAAGTTCAAGCATGATCGTCTCCTGTTGATGGGGCTATCATCCGCCAGGGCATGATCGATAAAAAGCGTAAAAAATACCTGATTCCCATCTGATTATTCGATTGGTTTGCGAGATCCCGAACTAGACCTGATATTCACTTCATCGCCTAACTGCATGAAGCCAAAGCAATTGGCTGGAACTGTCGCGGCATAACGGCGACCATAGGCGCTCTGTCCGCTCAACCCCCGCAGGAGTCCGCGTGCCGCAACACACCCCCGATCTGCCCCCCGAACTGCGTCCCCTGGCGCAAATGCCGCTGTTCAAACGCTTGGCTGCTCGGCTGTTTGGCCACGGATTGACACGCCTGCGGGCCCAGCACCGTTTTTCGTGGCTGCATGGCCAGGCGGATGGTTTTCGCAGTGGGCATGAGGCTGGCGTGGAGTATGGCTACCAGGAAGGTAAGCGTGACGGCATCGAGGAAGGGCGCCAGGTCCTGTTGATTCGTGACTTTCGCAGCGATGAGCACCGCGCCCCCCGGCGTTGACGACAGCCTGTTCGACGATTGGCGCCTGCCACTGACCCCCAGAGCTGAAAAAAACGCATCAAGGCCGACGTGGCGCGCTTGCTACCGGCCCATGCCCAGCCCAGCGTGGCCCAATGGAAGATGATCTTTAGCGATACCCCATCAACCTCGGTGATTGCCGGGGCCGGGGCGGGCAAATCCACGTCGCTGGTGCTGCGGATCCTGCTGCTGAGTCATTACCTGGGCTTTGAGCTGAGCTCCATGACCGTGGTGACCTTCACCCGCGAGTCGCGCAAGGATTTCATCAGCAAACTCATGGAGATTCTCAGCCTGTGGGGCCAACCCCTTGGTTTGAAAGAGGCCCAGGCCGTGGTGCGTACCTTTCACTCACGCATCCTGCCCATGGTCCGCAGCCTGCCGGGCTTTGAGCGGTTACAGGCGTTCGAGAACCTGCACAGCGGCACCTATGATGAAGAGGCCGATAGCAACCCCTTCGACCTGCGCATCAACGATGCCCAGCGCCAGCAGCTCAATGCCTGTTATCACGGGCTCTATGGCCGGCACACACGCTTTCGCGAGCTGATTACGCCCATGGCGCGGCACGCCTTGCAGCTCAAGGAGCTGGAGCGCGACCACCCGGATGTGCAAAAGCGCGTGGCAGTCACCGAATTGGCGGCCAAGCGTGACGAAGAGCTGTGCGATGTGATCGAGGACCTGTGGTTCCGCGCCGGCGCATGGCCGATCAAGGGCATCGAACCGAACCGTCAGAGCGTTGAAATCAATGGTGCGTCGTTCCACTGCCACGGCTACAGCGCCGAACTGGATGCCTGGGTGGTGCTGGGCTTCGATGCCAGGGAAAACCCGCAGATCGCCCGTCCAGGGGCCAAGCTGTCGGTACGCGCCGAATGGGCGGTCAAGCGCACACTGTTTCAAGCATTCTGCCGCAAGCCATTGATATGGCTAGATAACTATGAATCATCCAAGCGTCTGTTGAGCAGCCTGGCCGGGGACGCCACCTCAGGTCCGGGCTTTGATTACAAGGTCAAGGGCGAGTTGGCTTCGGCGCCATTGTTGGACTGTTTTGTCACCGCCGCCGGGTTTATCGAAAACCTCGGCCTGGACGTGCCCACCGCCGTAGGCCAGATGAGCTTTGCCAAGGATGATCCGGATCGTGGTTTCTTCGAGGCCCTGAGTATTTTCTGGAAGGCCCTGGAAGATCACCTGCTGGACCAGTCGCCACCGATCATGACTTACAACCGCATGTTTTCGCTGTTTGGCGAGAACACTCCGGAGAACCTCAAGTTGCTCAGCGACGGCTTGTTGCGCCCGCTGTCGCACTTGATGATCGACGAGTTCCAGGACGTTTCGCCGCAGATCGTCTCGTGGATCCGTGCCAGCCTGCGTGAGATCCGCAGCCGTGGGCCAGCGATGCATGTGGGGCGTGGTGCCCAGCATTCCTCGCTGTTATGCGTGGGGGATGACTGGCAGTCGATCTATGGTTGGCGTGGCAGTTCGCCCAAGTACTTCATGGCGTTCAACAAGGAGTTCCCATCCCCGAGCACCACCCGGGTGATGCTCGGGGAGAACTTCCGTAGCCATCAGCACATCATTGATGCCGCCGAGCATATCGTTAAAGCCGCACCGGCGATCAGCGGTAAAAAGGCCAAGGCCAGCGGCGCAGCCAGGGCGCTGGTACCGGTGCAGGTGCTGGATCGGGACGAAGCCGCTCTGGGGCAGCAGTTGCAGGCGCACTATCAGCGGGGCGAATCGGTATTAATGTTGTATCGAAAAGGCAGCGATAAGCTATTGATTCAAGAGCATATTCAGTCAGTAGTTAATCTTGATTCTAGCTTGCCGCCGACCCTGCGCCGTCTCAAACAACTGACCTATCACAGCGCCAAGGGGTTGCAGGCGGACGCGGTGTTTTTGCTGGGTGACTGCCAGCACCTGACCCGCTCGCCGTACAAGAACCAGGTCTACCGCATGGCTGGGCTTGGCAAGGATGGTGATGCGGAGCCTTACGACAATGCGCAAAAAGACGAGGTACTGCGTCTGGCCTATGTCGGGATTACTCGGGCAGTAAGCCATTGCTATTGGTATGTCGAAGGGCAGGATGGCCAGGGCACCAATGCGCCAAGGGCGTCGGATCGGGTGGCGGGGGGCAAAGTGTTCTTTGATGACCGCCGGGTGGCGAAGGTGAAATAGAGGTCTTGCTGTGGCAAGTGGGCCTATTGTGGCAAGCCCGCTTCTTGTGGCGAGCGGGCTTGCTCCCGCGCTGGGCTGCGCAGCAGCCCCAATAAGCTCAACGAGTTTAGTCAGGCAAACCGAGGGCGTCAGTTCTAGGGCTGCTGCGCAGCCCAGCGCGGGGCAAGCCCGCTCGCCACAAGAAGCCCGTTTGCCAAAGCCAGCCCGTTCACCACAATAAGCCCTGCAACTACGCCTGCCGCAACTGCGGGCGTACGAACGATTCAAGCTCCAGCTCAATCGCTTCGATAATCCGCTCCACCTCCGTGGCGTTCATCACCGTGGTACAGGGAATGCCAGCAATGGCAATCAGGGTTTCGCCACTTGCTCGGTCAAACAAGCGCGCGATCATGCTGCCAGGCGCATCCATGCTGCCTTCAAACCCTACCGGGTGAAAATGCCAGCGCATCAGTTGGCATGCATTGGGGAACGTCACTTTGTTCATGTGACCAACCTTGTTCATTGAGCACTTCCTTTAGCTCGCGGCAAGGGTGTCAGGCCCATCAATGGTCCTGACCGTGAAGCTTAGAAAGTAGCACTCACTCGCAACTGGCACCGGGGTTTTTCCCACCCGTTCGGCAGTTCCTTGCAGGAAGTATGACGTGGGTCATATCTTACAAATGCTTAGGCAAAAGGCCATTACTTAAAACTGTCACTTGACCATTGAAGCCCCCGGCAAAGTTGTGCAAGCTCCAGGCTTTAGCCGTTTGCGAGTGTTGTATGTCACAGACCGTCCCGGCCGATAGCCCGCAACAGACGCAAGTGACCGCCGACGTGGTGTTGCGCCACCATTTGTGTTGGAAGCACCGCGACCTGGACGGGGTCATGGCGCACTATCACCCGGATATCCAGTACCACGACTTCTTCCAGAACCGCGTGGTGTGCTTCGACCAGTTGCGTGAGTACCTGCAAGCCAGCATGCCCCGCGACCCCGACGAGGCCATCGAGCACACTGATCGCATCCGCACCGATGGCGATACCGCATTTATCCAGTACCGCGTGACCTTGCGTGGCGGCCAGGGCCTGGTGTCGTTTCGTACCAGTGAGGCGATCACCGTGCGCGACGGGCTGATCTGGCGTGTCAACGAATATGCCTCCCTGGTCCACGAGCCCGCCACCAGCCGCTCCCAGTCCCAGGCCACGCGGCCGACCGTCAGCCGCCTGGGCTTGTCGCCCCAGCAACTAAGCTACCTGGCCAACGATTTGCAGCAGTACTTCCAGCGCCAACAGCCTTATCTCGACCCTGAACTGGACCTGCAACGGGTGGCCAAGGAGTGTGGCTACAGTCGCAACCAGATTTCCTACCTGCTCAACCAGGTGCTGGGGCAAAGCTTCTACCGCTACGTCAACCAGGCCCGCCTGCAGCATTTGCTGGCGGCACTGGATGGCGCCACGCCGCCGATCCGCATTGATGAACTGGCATTTGCCGCCGGTTTCAACTCGTTATCGGCGTTCTATAGCTGTTTCCGCCAGCACACCGGCTTGTCGCCCAAGGCCTACGTGAAACAAATTTCCCTGCGTGCACGCGCGCAAGACGAGGACTGAAGCCAGGCACTAGGATCACGCCATCGACGTTTGGTGGTGGAGTTTGGGCATGCCCGCATGGCGCAAGATCAGTTTATGGATGGACCAGCTGCAAGAGCCGCTGGAGGCGCGTGCTTCCCTGGAGCAGGACCTGGATGTCGATGTGGCCATTATTGGCGCCGGCTACACCGGGCTGTGGACCGCCTATTACCTCAAGCGCCACGCGCCGCAGCTCAAGGTGGTGATCATCGAGGCCCAGACTGCCGGTTTTGGGGCTTCCGGGCGCAATGGTGGTTGGTTGATGGGCAACCTCTTGGGCGAAGACCGCTTGCTCGCCGGCTTACCTGCCGAGCAGCGCCGGGCCTCGTTTGACCTGCTGCATGGCATCCCCGATGAAGTCGGCCAGGTTCTGCAGCGCGAAGGCATTGACTGCGACTACCGCAAGGGTGGGGCGCTGCACTGTGCCGCCCGCTACCCCGAGCAAGAAGCCAGCCTGCGCGAATACCTGGCCAAGCTCCATGGCCAAGGCCTGACCGACGCTGACTACCGCTGGCTAAGCCCCGAGCAACTGGCCGGGCAGATCCGTATCGCCTCGGCCTATGGCGCGGTGTATACGCCCCATGTCGCGACGATCCATCCGGCCAAGCTGGTGCGCGGGTTGGCGCGGGTGGTCGAGGCCATGGGCGTGGCGATCTACGAGAACAGCCCGGTCACCCACTGGCAGTCCGCCAGCCTGCGCACCGACAAGGCCCAGGTCCGGGCCTCGTGGGTGGTGCCGGCGGTGGAGGGCTATGCCCCGACGCTCAAGCCCCTGGGCCGCTATCAACTGCCGGTGCAGAGCCTGATCGTGGCGACCGAACCCTTGCCTGCCAGTACCTGGGAGGAAATCGGCCTGGATCAGGGCCAGGCGTTTGGTGAAAGCAGCCGCCAGGTCACCTACGGCCAGCGCACCGCGGATAACCGCCTGGTGTTCGGTGCCCGCGGTGGCTATCAATTTGCCGGCAAGTTGCGTCACAACTTCGACCTCACCGAAAGCGAGGTGGAGTTGCGCCGCTATCTGTTCTGCGAGCTATTCCCGCAACTGCAGCATGTGCGCGTCACCCATTCCTGGGGTGGCAACCTCGGTATGTCGCGGCGCTTTCGGCCACACATGCTGTGCGACCCGCAGAGCGGTATCGCCTTGTCGGGAGGGTATGGCGGGGAGGGTGTCGGCGCCAGCAACCTGGGTGGCCGAACCCTGGCCGACCTGATCCTGGGGCGCGATACGCCGCTGGTCCAGCAGCCGTGGGTGCTGCGCGATGGCGGCCTGAAAGCCCTCAAGGGTTGGGAACCGGAGCCGTGTCGCTGGCTGGGCTACAACGCGATCATTCGCAGCTTCGTCCACGAGGACCAGACCCTGGCCGATCCGCACACCGCGCCCTGGCGGCGCAAGCTGGCCAGCGGGATTGCCGGCTTCATGGAAGGTTTCATGCACTAAATCGCTTCAATCACCGCAGGTATGACCATGAGCATTACCCAGTTCAAAGACACACTTAACCGCCACCTGCCGGACTCAAGCCCGGTGGCTGTGCCCCTCGGCACCCCGATTGCCGTGGCGTCCACCCTCAGCGTGGAGCGCAGCGATGGCGTCGAAACCGGCATCTGGGAATGCACCCCGGGCCGCTGGCGGCGCCAGATCGTGGCCCAGGAGTTCTGCCACTTTATCCAGGGCCGCTGCACCTTCACCCCCGATGACGGTGAAACCCTGCATATCGAAGCCGGCGATGCACTGATGTTGCCGGCCAACAGCACGGGGATCTGGGATATCCAGGAGACCGTGCGCAAGACCTATGTGTTGATTCTCTAATCTTTTGATCCTTGATCGCCTGCCATAAAAACAGCCCTATAACCGCCAGGAAATCGAACCATGAGACCCATTGCCCTATTGCCCTTGATGTTGGTGGCGTCCCTGACCCAGGCCGCCGAGACGGTGAAAATCTACAACTGGTCGAGTTACATCGCGCCGGATACCACCAAGAACTTCCAGAAGGAAACCGGGATCGGTTTCAGCTACGACGTGTACGACAGCAACGAAACCCTGGATGGCAAGTTGATGACCGGCAATTCGGGTTACGACGTGGTTTTCCCGTCCAACCACTTCATGGCCCGGCAGATCCAGGGTGGGGCCCTGAAAAAACTCGACAAGAGCCAGTTGCCGAACTGGAAGAACCTCAACCCGGTGCTGCTCAAGGCCCTGCAAACCAACGACCCGGGCAATGAACACGGCTTCCCGTACCTGTGGGGCAGCACCGGGATCGGCTACAACATCGACAAGGTCAAGGCAGTGCTGGGCGACGGCGCGCCGGTGGATTCCTGGGACTTGATCTTCAAGCCCGAGTACATGGAAAAACTCAGCAAATGTGGGGTGGCGATCCTCGACAACGGTCCGGAATTGCTGCCGATCGCCCTGAACTACCTGGGCTTGCCACACCACAGCAAGGACCCTAAGGACTACAAGAAGGCCGAGGCGTTGCTGCTCAAAGTGCGGCCATACATTGCGTACTTCCACTCCTCGAAATACACCGGCGACCTGGCCAACGGCGACATCTGCGTGGCGGTAGGTTTCTCGGGTGACGTGCTGCAGGCCGAAAGCCGGGCCAAGGAAGCCAAGAATGGCGTGAAGATCGGCTACAACATCCCCAAGGAAGGCGCCGCGATCTGGTTCGACATGGTCGCCATGCCCGCCGACGCCCCGGATGAAAAAGCCGGCTATGCCTTCATGAACTACCTGCTGCGCCCGGACGTGATGGCCGGTATCACCAACTTCGTGCACTACGCCAACGGCAACAGCGCTGCCGACAGCCTGGTAGACCCGGTGATCAAGAGCGACACCAAGGTGTACCCGAGCGAGGAGATGATGGGCAAGCTGTTCGCCCTCGAAGCCATGCCGATGAAGATCGACCGCATTCGCACACGGATCTGGAACACCATCCGCACCGGGCGCTGACATGGTGGGGGGCTTGTTGTGGCGAGGGGGCTTGTCCCCCGATGGGCTGCGCAGCAGCCCCAATAAGGTCCCCTCAGTTTCATCAGAGACACCGAGGTGGCTGGCTTTGGGGCTGCTGCGCAGCCCATCGGGGGACAAGCCCCCTCGCCACAACCGGGTCTAGGGGTTATCCAGGTCGTGCCCCAGCGACTGGATAAACAACGAAAACAACTCCGGCTGCGACGAGATATCCAGCTTGGCGTAAAGGTGGCGTCGATGCACCTTGACCGTGTCTGGCGAGATGCTCAGGCGTTCGGCCATGGCCTTGGACGAGAACCCGCGCAGGACCAGGCGGGCGATTTCCAGTTCGCGCTCGGACAGCACGCCACTGCCGAAATGGCTCAACGCATCGCGTATCTGGCTGGCCATCGCCTCGCCGGCCGGTGCGCGCTGGGTAATCTGTTGCCAATGCTGCTGCATCAACGGCAGCACCCACGCCGCCAACAGCGTCAGCAGCCCGGTTTGCGTCGCGGTAAATACCCGCTGCATCCCCAATGACAACGACAAGGTGCCTGCCCCAGGCAGTTGCAGGATGAATTGCACTTCATCCTCCAGCACGTTGTCGTGGAAGTAATTGAGGAAATACTCGCTCTGGCGGAAATGGTCCGGCGCCACCTCTTCCAGACGGTATACGCCACTGGCGTAGCCTTCGCGGCACGCCTGGAAGAACGGGTCGAGCAAGTACAAACCATTGAGGTACACCAGCATCGACGCTGGTTTGCTGGTGGGCTGCGCGTCGTACTCTTCCAGCGCCTGGGGCGGGCCATCCAGCGGGTAGAAGATCGCCAGGGCGTTATCGAAAGCCAGGTTCTGGTGCAGCAACAGCACCAATTGCTTCCAGAAACGCTCGGTGCCAATTTGCGACACGGTGCGACCCAGGCCCGCATGCATGCCGATTTCCCGAAACAGGCTCATGTGATGGGTTCCGATGGCTGAAAGATCGGCCAAGAGTTCGGTTTTTACCCCGTCCCGTCAAGGGGAGTACTCCAATAGGGGAATTGGCCGGTGCAGTGGCAACCCCTACATTCCCTGTAGGAGCGAGCTTGCTCGCGAAAAGCCTGAGCGCGCTGCGGTTACCCAGTCAGCACGCGTTTGCGTTGACGTCTTTCGCGAGCAAGCTAGCTCCTACACAACAATTCGAAATTTCCCGGCGTCCCTTTTTTCGTTTCTGCCTCAAACCAAGAATAAACAAGAGGATAACGATATGAGCACAACCCCCGCGCCTGACGGCGTGCTGAAACCTACCTTGAGTGTGTTCGATGTGGTGGCCATTACTGTTTCGGCGGTGACTCCGGCCAGTTCCGTGTTTGTCATTGCGCCGTTTGCGATCCAGCAAGCCGGCAGTGGCGTGTTCCTGGCGTTTGTGATGGCCGGGTTACTGGCGTTGATGTTCGCCTTTTGCTACCCGAACTGGGGCGCGCCCATAACAGCGCGGGTGGCGAGTATGTGTACGCCAAGCGGGTGTTCGGCGGAATGGCGGGCTACGCGACCTTCCTCACCGTACTGGTGATGTTGCTGTTTATCCCGCCGGTACTGGCCACCGGTGCGGCGACGTACCTCAATAATGCCCTGGGCACCAAGTTCGACTCACAAACCGTGGCCCTGGTGATTGTGGTGTGCAGTTACGCCCTGGGCATCCTCAATATCAAGCTCAATGCCTGGATCACCGGCACCTGCCTGTTGCTGGAAGTGGCGGCGTTGCTGGTGATCGTGTTTATCGGCTTTGGCAACCCGGTGCAGCCGGCCAGTGTGCTGTTCCAGCCGCAAATCGTCGAAAACGGTGTATTGCATTTGGCGCCCTGGGCCCTGGTGATCGGCGCGGTGGGCATCGGCCTGTTCTCGTTCAACGGCTATGGCCCGGCGGTGTTGTTGGCCGAAGACATGAAGTGCGGTGGCAAGGGCGTGCACAAGGCGGTGCTGTGGTCCCTGGGCCTGGTGGTGGTGATCGAGTTGGTACCAATTACCGCACTGTTGATCGGTGCCCCATCCCTCAGTGAGATGATCAGCAGCCCGGATCCCATCGGTTACCTGCTGACCAGTCATGGCAATGAAACCCTGTCGCGGCTGGTCAGTGCCGGGATCTTCCTCTCAGTGTTCAACGCCATCGTTGCCATCGTTATCCAGATCGGCCGGGTCGTGTTCAGCAGTGGCCGCGATGCGCTGTGGACGCCGACCATCAATAAACTCTTCACCCGTATCCACCCGCGCTGGGATTCGCCATGGCTGGCCACGCTGTTCCTGGCGATCCCTTCGGCACTGCTCAGCTTCAGCTCCAACCTGGCGGACCTGACGTCCTTCAGTGTGTTGTTGATCATGCTGGTGTACCTGATCGTCGCCCTGAGTGCGCTGATGAGCCGGGTGCTGCTGCGCGACCGCGAGCACCCGTACCGCATGCCCCTGTGGCCGGTGCCGGCGTTGCTGGCGGTGGCGGGCGCGGGTTATCTGTTGTTTACCTTGTTTATCGCGGCGTCCATGCGCGACATCATGATTATCATCGGCCTGCTGGCCTTGTCGGTGATCCTCTATTGCATCAGCGGCCGGACGAGTCCGGCGTTCCAGAAACTGTAAGGAGTGGTTATGCGCGCACGTCAATTGGGCATTACGTTGGGGTTGGGCACACCCGGCGAATTGAATGCGATTACCGACGTCCCCGGGGTTCGGGTCGGCCACAGCACGCTCAAGGAGCAGATCGATGGCAAGCAGGTACGCACCGGGGTCACGCTGATCCAGCCGCGGGCCGGTGCTGCGCGGCTACAGCCGTGCTTCGCCGGGTATCACGTGCTCAACGGCAATGGCGACGCCACCGGCCTGGAATGGATCAGCGAAGCCGGGCTGCTGACCACGCCGCTGGCGATCACCAACACCCACAGTATGGGCATTGTGCGTGACACCCTGATTGCCCTGGAGCGCGACAGCCTGGCTGACCCGGCGGTGTACTGGTGCATGCCGGTGGTGATGGAGACCTATGACGGCCTGCTCAACGATATCTGGGGCCAGCACATCGGTCCCGAGCATGTGCTCCAGGCCATGGCCAATGCAGAATCCGGCCCGGTGCAGGAAGGCGCCGTCGGCGGCGGCACCGGGATGATCTGCCATGAGTTCAAGGGCGGCATTGGCAGCGCCTCGCGCAAGTTGCCGGCGGAGCAGGGCGGCTGGACCGTTGGCGTGCTGGTGCAGGCCAACCACGGCAAGCGCCAGGAACTGCGGGTGGATGGCTACCCGGTGGGGCGGCACTTGATGGAAATTGCCTCGCCGTTTGCCGAGCGTGGCACCCCAGGCATGGGCTCCATCGTGGTGATCATCGCCACCGATGCGCCATTGCTGCCGCACCAGTGCCAGCGCCTGGCGCAACGCGCCTCCATCGGTATTGCCCGCACCGGCGGCGGTACCGAGGATTCCAGTGGCGACTTGTTCCTGGCGTTTGCCACCGGCAATCATGACCTGCCGCCTGCGGATTACGGGCGCAAGGACTTGCCCCTGAGTACGGCGTTGAGCATGGTCAACAATGATCATATTTCACCGTTGTTCAGTGCCGCGGCCGAGGCGGTGGAAGAGGCGATCATCAACGCGATCCTCGCCGGGGAAGACATGACCACCGCCGATGGCGTGCTGGTGCCGGGCCTGGATGGGCAGACGCTGCTGGAGGCAATGCGCCAGACAGGCTGGCGCTAAAGGGGTGAGGCGCGGCTGTGTCTGTGTCTGTGGCGAGCGGGCTTGCCCCGCGCTGGGTTGCGCAGCAGCCCCAATAGGACTTCCACGGACGTTCAGGTAAACCGCAGTGCCTGCTTTTAGGGCTGCTACGCACCCCAGCGCGGGGCAAGCCCGCTCGCCACAGGATGTATTGTTGTTAATGACACGGTGACACTTTTAAATTGGAGCCCAATCAATTAATTGGATCCATTTAATATTAAAGTGTGACCTGTCTGGCATTTAATCATTTAGCACTATTTAATATTTAAATAACCAACTTCCCGGTATCCCGTCTAAAAAAAAGAATATAAACACTTATTGCCCAGTGTTTGCAGGCGTTATTCCCTTCGTGCACTTTTCCAGCAAAAAAAATACTGGACGTGTGATTTCGAATTGTGTCAGTTTTCTTTCGCCTTCATAAGAGGCGAGTGATAGGACGATCTCGCCAGAGAGCGTCATATCGGACAAAAACTGTTCCACTTGCAAACAAGGAAGTACGTTTATGTCGAAAGTAAAAGACAAAGCTATTGTCTCGGCAGCTCAAGCAAGTAGTGCCTATTCACAAATCGATAGCTTTAGCCATTTGTACGACCGTGGCGGCAACCTCACGGTCAATGGCAAACCTTCGTTCTCTGTCGACCAGGCAGCCGACCATTTGCTGCGCGAAAACGCGGCATACCGGGACGTTGACGGCAACGGCAGAATCGATCTGACCTACACCTTCCTGACCTCGGCTTCCTCGGCAACCATGAACAAGCATGGCATCTCCGGGTTCAGCCAGTTCAGCAACCTGCAAAAAGGCCAGGCCGTACTGGCCATGCAATCCTGGGCCGACGTGGCCAATGTCACCTTCACCGAGAAAGCCTCGGGCGGTGACTTCCACATGACCTTCGGCAACTACAGCGCAGGCCAGGACGGCGCCGCCGCCTTTGCCTACCTGCCCGGCACCAATGAGAAGTACCACACGAGCGGCACGGATGGCACCTCGTGGTACCTGATCAACAACAGCTACACCGCCAACATCAACCCTGGCCTGAACAACTACGGGCGCCAGACCCTGACCCACGAGATCGGCCATACCCTGGGCCTGGATCACCCTGGCGACTACAACGCCGGGACCGGCAACCCGTCTTACAAAGATGCGGACTACGGCCAGGACACCCGTGGCTACAGCGTGATGAGCTACTGGGGTGAAAACAACACCAACCAGAACTTCACCAAAGGCGGGGTAGAGGCCTATGCGTCCGGCCCGCTGATCGATGATATCGCGGCGATCCAGAAGCTCTACGGTGCCAACTACAACACCCGTGCCGGTGACACCACCTACGGTTTCAACTCCAACACCGGGCGTGATCACCTCAGCGCCACTTCCAATGCCGACAAGCTGGTGTTCTCGGTGTGGGACGGTGGCGGCAACGACACCCTGGACTTCTCCGGCTTTACCCAGAACCAGAAAATCAACCTCAACGAGACGTCGTTCTCCGACGTGGGCGGCCTGGTGGGTAACGTGTCGATTGCCCAGGGCGTGACCGTGGAAAACGCCTTTGGCGGTTCGGGCAACGACCTGCTGATCGGCAACGCAGTGGCCAACACCCTCAAGGGTGGTGCCGGTAACGACCTGATCTACGGCGGTGGCGGGGCCGACAAGCTATGGGGCGGCGCGGGCTCGGACACCTTTGTGTTTGGTGCCAGCTCTGATTCCCGGCCAGGTGCGGCGGACCAGATCCTTGACTTCACCTCGGGTTCGGACAAGATCGACCTGACCGGCATCACCAAAGGCGGTGGCCTGCATTTCGTCAACGCCTTTACTGGTGCTGCCGGTGATGCTGTGTTGACCTATGCCTCGGGTACCAACCTGGGCACGTTGGCGGTGGACTTTTCCGGGCACGGCGTGGCGGATTTCCTCGTCACCACCGTAGGCCAGGCGGCCTATAGCGATATCGTGGCTTGATCAAGGCGTAGGACCTGTGGTGAGCGGGGTTTGTTGTTGTGGGAGGGCTTGTTTGTTGTGGCAATGGGGCTTGTTGTGGCGAGCGGGCTTGCCCCGCGCTGGGGCGCGAAGCGGCCCTAAAAAATGGGACTGCTACGCCGTCCAACCGGGGGACAAGCCCCCTCGCCACAACAAGCCCCGCTCACCACAACAGCCTCGCTCATCGCAAACAGGTAACGGTGATGACTATTTTTCGTAACGCAACCGCCTGGTTGATCCCGGCGTTGCTCGTGTCGGCAGGAGCCCACGCAATGGCAAGCAGCCTTGTTTTACCCAGCACCGATCAACTGGCTGGACACTGGCAACTGCGCCAGCAGGAGCAGGTCTGCGAGCTGGATCTGATCGCCCAACCCAACAGCCTGGCCGGTGATATTGATTGTGCGCAACAGTGGCTGGGGCAAAAACCCCTGACCTGGTTACCCACCCCGGACGGTATCTGGCTGATGAATGCCGAGGGCACCGGTATAACCCATTTGAATCGGCAGAAAGAAGGCGAATATACCGCGCGTTCTGCTTCTGGATTAGAGCTGTTACTGCAACGCACACAATAATCAAGTAATGCGGTTATAGGCTTATAACTGCCAGATATAGATGTATTTGTTGGTCGCGACCTATATCGGCCTGTCACTTCCAACATATCAAGCACTATTGAAATAGTTGCCCGCCCCCTTGTTTGGGGCGCTCGGCAGACTATTGCGCGTATTTCAGCTCAGGGAAGATCAGGCAACATGGCGAAGACCACTCCCACTGCTCCACTGTTTAAAGCCCTCGGCGATTATAAAAGTATCCTGATCAGCGTCGGTTGCTTCACTGCGTTGATCAATCTGCTGATGCTGGTGCCGTCCATTTATATGCTGCAAGTCTATGACCGGGTACTGTCATCGCAGAACGAAACCACCTTGGTGATGTTGACCCTGATGGTGGTGGGGTTCTTCGCCTTTATCGGCACCCTGGAAGTGGTGCGCAGCTTTATCGTGATCCGCATCGGCAGCCAGTTGGAGCGTCGGTTCAACCTGCAGGTCTACAAGGCCGCCTTCGAGCGCAACCTGCAACAGGGCGAAGGTCACGCCGGGCAATCCTTGGGGGATTTGACCCATATCCGCCAGTTCCTCACCGGGCCGGCGTTGTTTGCGTTCTTCGATGCGCCGTGGTTCCCGATCTACTTGCTGGTGATCTTCCTGTTTAACGTGTGGCTTGGGGTGTTGGCCACGGCTGGGGCTGTGCTGTTGATTGCGCTGGCATGCCTTAACGAATACCTCACCAAAAAGCCGTTGCGCGAAGCCAGCGGCTACTCGCAACAGTCCACCCAATTGGCCACCAGCCACTTGCACAATGCCGAGACTATCCAGGCCATGGGCATGCTGGGGGCGCTGCGCGCTCGTTGGTTCCAGGTGCATTCGCGGTTTCTCGGCTTGCAGAACCAGGCCAGCGACACCGGTTCGGTGATCAGCTCCCTGAGCAAGTCCTTGCGCCTGCTCCTGCAATCGCTGGTGCTGGGGCTCGGTGCCTTGTTGGTGATCAAGGGCCAGATGACCGCCGGGATGATGATTGCCGGGACCATCCTGATGGGCCGAGTGTTGAGTCCCATCGACCAGTTGATTGCCGTATGGAAGCAATGGAGCTCGGCCAAGCTGGCCTACCAGCGCCTGGATGAGCTGTTGCAGGCGTTCCCGCCCGGGGCGCAGGCCATGGCGTTGCCGCCGCCCAAGGGCCAGGTGAGTTTCGAGCAGGTCAGCGCCGGCCCTCCGGGGCGGCGCGTAGCCACCTTGCATCAGGTCAGTTTCAACCTCGCGGCCGGTGAAGTGCTGGGGGTGTTGGGGGCTTCCGGGTCCGGCAAATCGACCCTGGCGCGGGTGCTGGTGGGCGTGTGGCCAACCCTGGCTGGCACGGTGCGCCTGGACGGTGCCGATATCCATCGCTGGGACCGCGACGACCTCGGCCCCCATATCGGTTACTTGCCCCAGGACATCGAACTGTTCAGCGGCAGCATCGCCGACAACATCGCGCGTTTTCGCCAGGCTGACCCGGAGCGGGTGGTGCAGGCCGCCCAGCAAGCCGGGGTGCATGACCTGATTCTTCGCTTGCCCCAAGGCTACGACACGGTGTTGGGCGACGACGGCAGCGGCCTGTCTGGCGGGCAGAAACAACGGGTGGCCCTGGCCCGTGCGCTGTATGGCGGGCCGCGCCTGATTGTGCTCGACGAACCCAATTCCAACCTCGACACCGTGGGCGAGGCCGCTTTGGCCAGCGCCATCATGCAGATGAAAGCCCAGGGCAGCAGCGTGATCCTGGTGACCCACCGCTCTTCGGCGCTGGCCCAGGCCGACAAGCTGCTGGTGCTCAACGAAGGCCGCCTGCAAGCGTTTGGCCCCAGCCAAGAGGTGCTGCGGGCGCTGTCCGGGCAAGCGGAGCCACCCCGTGAAAAGGCCGGCGTCAGCTTGAACCGTCAATATCCTGCGGCAAGGAATCCAGGCCAATGAGTACCAAGAACAGCCTGCAACCAGAGCAGACCTTTCCCGAGCGCGATGCGCGCTTTTTCTCCCGTTTGGGCTGGGTAATGACGGTGGTCGGCGCGGGGGGATTCTTCCTCTGGGCCAGCCTCGCGCCGCTGGACCAGGGGATCCCGGTGCAGGGCACAGTGGTGGTGTCCGGCAAGCGCAAGGCCGTGCAAACCCTGAGCCCCGGCGTGGTCAGCCGGATCCTGGTGCGCGAAGGCGAGGTGGTCAAACAGGGCCAGCCGCTGTTTCGCCTCGACCAGACCCAAAGCCAGGCCGACGTGCATTCCCTGCAAGCCCAATACCGCATGGCCTGGGCCAGCGTCGCCCGTTGGCAGAGCGAGCGCGATAACTTACCGGCGGTGGTCTTTCCCGCTGAACTGAGTAGCGCCGCCGATCCTGCGCTGGCCTTGGTGCTTGAAGGCCAGCGCCAGTTGTTCAGCAGCCGGCGCGATGCCTTTGCCCGCGAGCAATCGGGGATCCGCGCCAGCATCGAAGGCGCCAGCGCCCAACTCAACGGCATGCGCCGCGCCCGCACTGACCTGAGCGCCCAGGCGCAATCGCTGCGTGATCAACTGGCCAACCTGCAACCCTTGGCCGACAACGGCTACATCCCGCGCAACCGCTTGCTGGAGTACCAGCGTCAACTGTCCCAGGTGCAGCAGGACCTGGCGCAGAACAGCGGCGAAAGCGGGCGCCTGGAGCAGGGCATTCTCGAATCGCGCCTCAAGTTGCAACAGCACAGCGAGGAGTACCAGAAGGAAGTGCGCAGCCAACTGGCCGACGCGCAGCTACGCAGCCTGACCCTGGAGCAGCAGTTGACCTCCGCCGGCTTTGACCTGCAACACAGTGAAATCAACGCGCCGGCCGATGGCATCGCAGTCAACCTCGGGGTGCATACCGAGGGTGCCGTGGTGCGAGCCGGGGAAACCCTGCTGGAAATCGTGCCCCAGGACACGCGCCTGGAAGTGGAAGGGCGTTTGCCGGTGAACCTGGTGGACAAGGTCGGCAGCCATCTGCCCGTGGACATTCTGTTCACCGCCTTCAATCAGAGCCGCACGCCTCGAGTGCCGGGAGAAGTGAGCCTGATCTCCGCCGACCAGTTGCTCGATGAAAAAACCGGCGCGCCGTATTACGTGCTGCGCACCACGGTCAGCGATGCCTCCCTGGAAAAACTCCAGGGCCTGGTGATCAAGCCGGGCATGCCTGCCGAGATGTTTGTGCGTACCGGCGAACGCTCGTTGCTCAACTACCTGTTCAAGCCGCTGCTCGACCGTGCCGGCTCGGCGTTGACCGAGGAATGAGCATGAAGCCACTGTTCATCGCCTTGCTCCTCGCCTGCAGCAGCGCCCAGGCCGCCATGGGCCCGTTCGATGTGTATGAACTGGCCCTGCGAAACGATCCAGTGTTCCTCGGTGCGATCAAGGAGCGTGACGCCGGCCTGGAAAACCGCACCATTGGCCGCGCCGGCCTGTTGCCCCGGCTGTCGTACAACTACAACAAGGGTCGCAACAACTCCCAGGCCAACCTGCCCGATGGCCGTGGCGGCCACTATCACGACGACCGCAACTACAACAGCTTCGGCTCGACCTTCACCCTGCAACAGCCGCTGTTCGACTACGAAGCCTATGCCAACTACCGCAAGGGCGTGGCCCAGGCGCTGTTTGCCGACGAGAGTTTTCGCGACAAAAGCCAGGCACTGTTGGTGCGGGTGCTGACGTATTACACCCAGGCCCTGTTCGCCCAGGACCAGATCGATATCGCCCGGGCAAAAAAGAAAGCCTACGAGCAGCAGTTCCAGCAGAACCAGCACCTGTTCCAGCAAGGCGAGGGCACCCGTACCGACATTCTGGAGGCCGAATCCCGTTATGAACTGGCGACCGCCGAAGAGATCCAGGCGCTTGACGAGCAGGACGCGTCACTGCGCGAACTGGGCGCATTGCTTGGCGTACAGAGCGTCGATATCGCCGACCTGGCGCCACTGAGCCGCGACTTTGCCGCCTTCACCCTGGCCCCGGCCAACTACGACAGCTGGCACGAACTGGCGCTGACCAACAACCCGACCCTGGCCTCCCAGCGCCAGGCCGTGGAAGTGGCGCGCTATGAAGTGGAACGCAACCGCGCCGGGCACCTGCCGCGGATCACTGCGTATGCCAGTTCGCGCCAGCAGGAATCCGACAGCGGCAACACCTACAACCAGCGCTACGACACCAACACCATCGGCATTGAAGTCAGCGTGCCGCTGTATGCCGGGGGTGGCGTATCGGCGTCCACCCGCCAGGCCAGTCGCTCCATGGAGCAGGCCGAGTACGAACTGGAGGGCAAGACCCGCGAGACCCTGATCGAGTTGCGACGCCAGTTCAGTGCCTGCCTGTCGGGGGTCAGCAAGCTGCGCGCCTATCAAAAAGCCCTGACCTCGGCCGAAGCGCTGGTGGTGTCCACCAAGCAAAGCATCCTCGGCGGCGAGCGCGTCAATCTCGATGCCCTCAACGCCGAGCAGCAGCTGTACAGCACCCGCCGCGACCTGGCCCAGGCCCGTTACGACTACCTGATGGCCTGGACCAAGTTGCATTACTACGCGGGCAACCTGCGCGACACCGACCTGGCCAAGGTCGACGAAGCCTTCGGCCCAGCCCCGCGCTGAATAAAAAACACAAGAAAAGTGAGGACGGTCACCGTGAGCGCGAAACAACGAGGCTATCACTGCGTCATGCTGTGTGGGCTGGCCAGCCTGGGCACTGCCCAGGCCGCGCCCTATGTGGAAACCGGCAAGCCGGGCGACCCCGCCAGTTGGCGCTCGGCGGAGTATCAAAGGGACTGGGGCCTGGGGCGCATGCAGGCCGATCAAGCCTATGCGGCGGGTATCAGCGGTGCCGGGGTCAAGATTGGCGCGCTGGACTCGGGCTTCGATGCCAGCCACCCCGAAGCGTCCCCGGAGCGCTTTCACCCGGTGACAGCCAACGGCACCTATGTGGATGGCAGCCCGTTCTCCACCACCGGTGCGTTGAGCCCCAACAACGACTCCCACGGCACCCACGTCACCGGCACCATGGGCGCTGCGCGTGATGGCATTGGCATGCATGGCGTGGCCTACAACGCGCAGCTCTATGTGGGCAATACCAACGCCAACGACAGCTTTCTGTTTGGCCCGACGCCCGATCCCCAGTATTTCAAGGCGGTGTACAGCGCCATGGTCGATTCCGGGGTGCGCGCGATCAACAACAGCTGGGGCAGCCAGCCCAAGGATGTCAGCTACCAGACCCTGGGCGACCTGCACGCGGCCTACGCCCAACACTTCAACCAGGGTACCTGGCTGGAAGCCGCTGCCGATGTGGCCCGGGCCGGGGTGATCAATGTGTTCAGCGCCGGCAACAGCGGCTACGCCAACGCCAGCGTGCGCTCAGCCTTGCCGTACTTTGAACCGGAACTCGAAGGCCATTGGCTGGCGGTGTCGGGCCTGGACCAGGCCAATAACCAGAAGTACAACCAGTGTGGCATCGCCAAGTATTGGTGCATCTCCACCCCCGGCGCGAAGATCGACAGCACCATTCCCGGCGGCGGTTACGCGGTCAAATCCGGCACCTCGATGTCGGCCCCCCATGCTACGGGCGCCTTGGCGCTGGTGATGGAGCGCTACCCGTACTTGAACAACGAGCAGGCCTTGCAGGTGTTGTTGACAACGGCCACGCAACTGGATGGTTCGCTGACCGACGCGCCGACCGCCAAGGTCGGCTGGGGCGTGCCGGACCTTGGCCGGGCGATGCATGGGCCAGGGCAGTTGCTCGGCCCCATGGACGTCAACCTGGCTGTCGGGCAGGGCGATGTGTGGAGCAATGGCATCTCCGACAAGGCGCTGCTGCAGCGCCAGGCCGAAGACCGCGCCGAACACCTGGCCTGGCAACAGACCTTGCAGGACAAGGGCTGGGGAAATGGCATCGGCGCCGGCGCCAGCCAGCAGGAACAGACGGACTACGCGGTGGGCATGGCCCGTGATGCGGCTGGCGCCCTGCGTGTGTATCAAGGCAGCCTGATCAAGTCCGGCGGCGGCAGCCTGGTGCTCAGTGGCGACAGCACTTATCGCGGCCCGACCACGGTCAATGGCGGAGTGTTGAAGGTTGATGGTTCGTTGACCTCGGCGGTCACGGTCAACAATGGCGGGACCTTGGGCGGCTCCGGACGCATTGGCGCGTTGCAGGCCAATAGCGGCAGCGTGGTGGCGCCGGGCAACTCCATCGGCACCTTGAACGTGAGTGGCGATGTGAGCTTCAACGCTGGTTCCACCTATGCCGTGGAGCTGTCGAACGCCAGCAGTGATCGTATCGTTGCCGACGGCAGAGCCACCCTCAACGGCGGCACCGTGACCCTGGCCCTGGAAAACAGCCCGACCTTGCTCAGCCAGCCTCAGGCGCAAAGCCTGATCGGTCGCCAGTACACCATTTTGCAGGCGGCGGGCGGTATCACCGGAAGTTTTGCTGCGGTAATGCCCAACTACCTTTTTCTCGGTGGCGACCTCGATTACACCGGCAACGGCGTGCAACTGGCGATCGCCCGCAATGATGCGAGCTTTGCCAGCGTCGCGGCGACCCGCAACCAGCGCGCCGTGGCCGCGGCTGCCGAGCAGTTGGGGGCTGGCAACCCAGTGTATGAAAGCGTGCTGAGTAGTGATTCCAGCGTGGTTGCCCGCCAAGCCTTCCAGCAGTTGTCTGGCGAGATCTACCCGGCGGTGGGCGCCATGTTGATCAACGACAGCCGCCATGTACGCGATGCCGTCGGTGAGCGCTTGCGCCATGTGCCTGTCACGGGCGAAAGCAACCTGTGGATCAAGGCCCTCGGTGCCTGGGGCAAGGCCGACAGCCAAAGCGAATACGCCGGTTACACCCGCTCTATCGGCGGGATGTTGCTGGGGGTCGATGGCCAGTGGGACGAGCAGACCCGTGTGGGTGTGATGGCGGGCTATAGCGACAGTTCGCTGAACATGGGCGATGGCACGCATTCGTCGGCCGATGTCGACAGCTATCACCTGGGCACCTATGCCGGGCGTGAGCTGGGTAACTGGCGCGTCAGCCTGGGCGGTGCCTACAGCTGGCATCGCGGCGATGTGCAGCGTGACCTGCAATACGCTGACGTCAGCGCCAAGCAAAAAACCAAGCTGGATGCGCGCAGCCTTCAGGTGTTCACCGAGGCGGCCTATCGCCTGGACCTGCAAGCCCTGGCCCTGGAACCGTTCGCCAACCTGGCCTACGTACACCTGGACAGCGAACGGTTCCATGAAAAAGGCGCTGGCGCAGCCCTGCAACGCGGCAGTGATCGGCGCGACGCCACCCTTGGCACCCTGGGCCTGCGCGCCCTCAAAACCCTGTCTCTGAATGACCAGCAGCAAGTGGAACTCTCCGGATCCCTGGGCTGGCAGCACAGCCTTACGCCGGTTGAGTCCGAGGAACATCTGGCCTTTGTCGCTGGCGGCCCCTCGTTTGCCGTGCGCAGCACACCGTTGCAGCGCGACGCCGCGTTGGTGGGCTTGAAAGCCAGCCTGGCATTGAGTGACACCACGCGGGTCAACCTCGATTACAACGGCCAACTGGGCGCGAAGGAAAACAATCAAGGGGTGGGGCTGAGCCTCGACTGGCAGTTCTGAATCGGCTCCAACAACAAGAACAACAAACGCAACAAAACTAAGGAAGGTCACCGTGAACGCAAAACAACGAGGGTTTCACTCCGCCATCCCAACAGGCCCGGGCTACCCGCTCAAAGCCTTGAGTCGCGTGCCATACGGCGCGTTGCTGTGTTGCCTGGCCAGCCTGGGTACCGCCCAGGCCGCACCCTACGTCGAAACCGGCAAACTGGGGGATGTCGCCAGTTGGCGCAGCAATGAATTCAAGGCCGACTGGGGCCTGGGGGCGGTGAATGCCGATGTGGCGTATGCCGCCGGTTACAGTGGCAAGGGCGTGAAGCTGGGGATTTTCGATCAGCCGGTATATGCCCTGCATCCCGAGTTTTCCAGCCCGGGCAAGGTGCAGACCCTGGTCACTGAAGGGATCCGCCAATACACCGACCCCTATATCCCAGTGAAGGCCGGTGACCCGTTCCGCTATGACGGCACACCGTCCCAGGGCTCCAACGGAAAGCTGGGCGACCACGGCACCCATGTCGGTGGCATCGCCGCTGGCGATCGCAACGGCGGGCCGATGCACGGCGTGGCCTATAACGCGCAGATCCTCAGTGCCGAGAACGGCGACCCGGGCCCCGAAGACGGGATCATCCTGGGCAACGACGGTGCGGTGTACCAGGCCGGCTGGGACAGCCTGGTGGCCAACGGCGCACGCATCATCAACAACAGCTGGGGCATCGGCATTGGCGATCAGTTTGCCAAGGGTGGCAAGGATCCAGCGTTCCCCCATTTCGGCCTGAGCGACGCGCAGGCCCAGTTCGACCAGATCAAGCCGTTATTGGGCACCGCGCCAGGTGGCGCTTACACCGGGGCGATCAACGCGGCGCGCAGCGGGGTGCTGACGATCTTCGCGGCCGGCAACGACTACAACCTGAACAACCCCGATGCGATTTCCGGTCTGGCGTACTTCGTACCCGAGATCACGCCCAATTGGCTGTCGGTGGCGGCATTGCAACGCAACGCGGACACTAACAGCCCCAACCCTTATGTGATCAGCACGTTCTCGTCCCGTTGCGGCTATGCCGCCAGCTTCTGTGTGTCGGCCCCCGGCACGGCGATTTACAGCTCGGTGATGGTGGGCACCACGGTCGATAACATGACCCTGGGCTGGAACAACAAAAACGGTACCTCCATGGCCGCACCCCACGTGGCAGGCGCCGCCGCCGTGTTGATGGAGCGTTTCCCGTATATGAGCGGCGAGCAGATTTCCACGCTGCTCAAGACCACCGCCACCGACCTGGGGGCGCCGGGCATCGACGCGCTATACGGTTGGGGCATGATCAACCTGGGCAAGGCGGTCAGCGGGCCGGGGATGTTCATCACTGCCGAGGACATTCCGGCCGAATTCCGCGTCGAGGGCGGCTACGGCAGCGGCCAGTTTGTCGCGGACTTGCCGGGGGGTAGGGGCGGTGGTCGACGCCGGCAAGCCCACCCAGCGCCTGTGTGACGATGTGCACTGCGGGCGGGATGTGTGGAGCAATGACATTTCCGGGCATGGTGGCCTGACCAAGCAGGGCATCGGTACGCTGGTGCTGACCGGCAACAACACCTACAGCGGGCCGACCCTGGTCAATCAAGGCCTGCTGGCGGTCAATGGCTCGCTGGCATCGCAGGTCACTGTGAGCAACAGCGGCGTGTTGGGCGGCTCCGGCAGCATCGGCGCGCTGCACGCGAAAAACGGCGGTACGGTAGCGCCGGGCAACTCCATCGGCACATTGAACGTGGCCGGGGATATCAACTTCGACGCCGGCTCCACCTATGCGGTAGAGCTGTCCAATAGCAGCAGCGACCGTATCGTCGCCGGTGGCAAGGCCACCCTCAACGGCGGCACCGTGACCCTGGCCCTGGAAAACAGCCCGACACTGCTCAGCCAGCCCGAGGCGCAAAGCCTGATCGGTCGCCAGTACAACATCCTGCAGGCGGCTGGGGGAGTTACCGGCAGCTTCGCGCAGGTGTTGCCCAACTACCTGTTTGTGGGCGGCAACCTGAACTATGGCGCCAACGGCGTGCAACTGGATGTCGCGCGGACCGCCAACAGTTTCGCCAGTGTGGCGGCAACCGATAACCAGCGCGCCGTGGCGGGCGCTGCCGAACAACTGGGCGCGGGTAATGGCGTCTATGAAAGCCTGCTGCTGGCGCCGAGTGCGGCCTCGGCGCAAGGGGCGTTCCAACAGTTGTCAGGGGAAATCTACCCGGCCCTGGAAACCGCCCTGATCAATGACAACCGCTACCTGCGCGAAGCGGTGGGCGAACGTCTACAGCAGGGTGAAATGGGCGCCTCGCCACAAACCATCGACACCCGCGGCAATGTCTGGGTCAAGGCCCTTGGCGCCTGGGGTAAAACCGACAGCAGCAGCGACACGGCGGGCTACACCACTTCCATCGGCGGATTGCTCGCGGGTGTGGACGGTGCACTGGATGAAGACACACGCCTGGGGCTGGTCGCCGGCTACAGCGATACCTCGCTGAACATGGGCGATGGCACCCATTCGCGGGCATCGGTGGACAGCTACCACTTTGGCGCCTATGCCGGGCACGAAATCGGCGCCTGGCGCCTGAGCGGCGGGGCGACCTACAGCTGGCATCGCGCCGATGTAAAGCGTGAGCTGCAATACGGCGAAGTCGCCGGCAAGCAGAAAGCCAAGGTCGATGCCCGCAGCACCCAGCTCTTCACCGAAGCGGCTTATCGCCTGAACCTGCAACCGCTGGCGCTGGAGCCATTCGCCAACCTGGCCTATGTGCACTTGGACAGCGACGGCTTCAGCGAGAAAGGCGATGCGGCGGCGCTCAAGGGCGGCGATGACACCCGCGACCTGGTGCTCAGCACCCTCGGCGTGCGTGCTTTGAAGACCTTCAACCCCAGCGACCATCACGCTCTGGACGTTTCCGGCACCCTGGGCTGGCAGCACAACCTCAGCGCCACCGATTCCGAGCGCCACCTGGCGTTTGCCTCGGGCAGCACCGCGTTTGCCGTGGAAAGCTCACCGATGGTGCGCGATGCCGCATTGGTCGGCGCACGGGCCAGCCTGGCGCTGAGCAAGGATGCGCGGCTTAACGTTGACTACAACGGCCTGCTGGCCAGCAAGGAGAAAAATCCATGGCGTGGGCTTGAGCCTCGACTGGGCGTTCTAGACCCTGAAGATCCAAAAAATGTGGGAACAGCTGCGCACTCTGGCTCTGCTGTTGCTGTTGCTCAGCTTTTGATCTGGCTTTTGATCTTAGGCGCCCCGTCAAACCACGCTGGCCGCAGACAGGTATTGCGCAGTGGGCACCCCGGCAGGATGCCGGGGTAGCCGCGACACGGCCATGGATGGCCGATCGCGGCGGGCCCACGGAGCAATGCCTGACTGCGGGCATGCCGAGCCTAGGCGAGGCACCGAGTGGTGGGGCAAGAGCGTTTTGCTTACTTTTGCGCTCTACAAAAGTGAGCCGCCGTAAGGGCGGAACCAATAGCCGCCGTAACCGCAGCAACGGATATGTACACCCCCCCCAAAAACCATCAAAGAGTTGTGCAGATACATGGCCATCGCGGGCAAGTCGCACCGCAGCCCCCACTATTACCGCATTCCAGCTGTCTTGGCTTTCTCGACAATTCCAACAAAAGAGAGGCAATACCATGGGTGTCTATGACTACAAAAACCTAACCACCGAAGACTCCAAAGCCCTGTTCGCCGACGCCATGGCGATCACGTTGTACTCCTACCACAACCTGGATAACGGCTTTGCCGTGGGTTATCAGCAAAACGGCTTCGGCCTGGGCTTGCCGGCCACCCTGGTGCAGGCGTTGCTGGGCAGCACCGACTCCCAGGGCGTGATCCCCGGCATCCCGTGGAACCCGGACTCGGAAAAAGCCGCCCTCGACGCGGTACAAAAGGCCGGTTGGACGCCCATCAGCGCCAGCACCCTGGACTATGCCGGCAAGGTCGATGCCCGAGGCACTTTCTTTGGCGAGAAAGCCGGTTATACCAGTGCCCAGGTCGAGGTCCTGGGCAAATACGATGACGCCGGCAAACTGCTGGAAATCGGCATCGCCTTCCGTGGCACATCGGGCCCCAGGGAGAACCTGATTGTCGACTCTATCGGCGATGTGATCAGTGACTTACTGGCCGCGTTCGGGCCGGCGGACTATGCCAAAAACTACGCAGGCGAGGCGTTTGGCACCTTGCTGGGCAAAGTCGCCGCGTATGCCAGCGCGCAGGGGCTGAGCGGCCAGGATGTACTGGTCAGCGGCCATAGCCTCGGTGGCCTGGCGGTCAATAGCATGGCGGACTTGAGCAACCACACCTGGGCGGGGTTCTACCAGGACGCCAACTATGTCGCCTACGCCTCGCCGACCCAGAGCAGTGGCGACAAGGTGCTGAACATCGGCTACGAAAACGACCCGGTTTATCGCGCCCTCGACGGTTCGGCGTTCAATCTGTCGTCCCTGGGCGTGCACGACCAACCGCACGCCTCCAGTGCCGACAACATCGTCAGCTTCAACGACCATTACGCCTCGACGCTGTGGAACATCCTGCCGTTTTCCATCCTCAACCTGCCGACGTGGATCTCCCATTTACCCACGGGTTATGGCGATGGCATGAGCCGCATCCTTGAGTCGAAGTTCTATGAACTGACCAGCCGCGACTCGACGATCGTCGTCGCCAATCTGTCCGACCCGGCCCGCGCTAATACCTGGGTGCAGGACCTCAATCGCAACGCCGAAGCCCACCAGGGCAGCACGTTCATTATCGGCAGCGACGGCAATGACCTGATCCAGGGCGGCCGGGGCAACGATTACCTGGAGGGCCGTGCAGGCAACGATACTTTTCGTGATGGCGGTGGCTACAACATCCTGCTCGGCGGCTCGGGGTTCAATACCCTGGACTTGCAGCAGTCGCTGAAAAACGTCGAGGTGGCCAACGATGGCGCGGGCACCCTGTATATCCGCGACGGCCAAGGCGGCATCAGCCTGACCCGCGACATGGGCGCGCTAGTGAGCAAGGAAAGCTATCTGTTGCTGTTGAGCAAGGATGTGACCCACAGCGTGACCGACAAAGGGCTGCTGGCGGGTAAGGACCTGACGGGCTATGCGACGTCGCTCAAGGGCGATACCGGCGCCAATGTGCTCAAGGCGGGCGATGGCGGGCAGTGGCTGTTTGGCCTGGAGGGTAATGACCACCTGATCGGCGGCAAGGGCAATGATGTACTGGTGGGCGGTGCCGGCAATGACCTGCTGGAAGGGGGCGGCGGGCGCAATACCTTCCTGTTCGACGGCGACTTCGGCCAGGACCGGATCCTGGGCTATCAGTCGACGGACAAGCTGGTGTTCATGGGGTTGGCGGGGGGGTGGACGGGCAGTACAACTACCTCGACCATGCCAAGGCCGTGGGCAGCGATACGCTGCTGACATTCGGCGATAACTCGGTGACGCTGGTGGGAGTGGGACTTGGCAGCCTGTCGGCGCAGGCGTTCGTCATCACCTAAAACAAACTGTAGGAGTCGGCAAGCCGGCTCCTACAGTGTTCGGTCAGTCTTCCTTGCGCACCGTCGCGACATCCGCCGCCTTGACCCGTACGCGCTTGCCGGCGATATCGGTGAATTCGTAAAAACCATCAGGCGTCTTGGCATTCGGCGTGTCTGTGGTCAGGTACTGAGTACCGTTCTGCAAGGTTACGACGGTCGGCGTCGAGCAACCGGCCAATGCCAGAAACGTCATCACAGCCAGCGGCAGGCACCAGTTCTTCATGTTCATAACCCTTACTCTCATCTTTCGAAAACCCCGTGCTCAACGGCTGCGGGCAACAAATGTTACGCGGATCCACCCCCATCTGATCACTTTTATACAAAAAGTTGCGTGCGCCACTGATCTATTAGCGATTGCAACGCGGGCCTGGCGACGGCACTCTGTATGCATAACCAGTGTTTGCCCAAGTGCCCGTCATGTCCAACCCCCTCGAAGACCCGTTCTACTACCTGCATAACTTCCAGCAAGTGCTCGACTGGCTCGGGCAACGCTATGCCGACGTGCTGGATGATGAAGAACAGCGTTTCATTGCGCGGTTCAGCCAGTTGCCGCAACCGGCCCAAGCGTTGCTGGTGCGCATGGTGATGCGCAAGGGCGTGCATTTTCGGGCAAGCAAGCTCAATTACGTCGAGATCGGCCCGGCTGATTTGGCCGTGCAGCCGTTGCTGGCCCACGGTTGGGTCAGTGAGCAGGGCCTGCTGTCGATTGAAGAGGTGTGGGGGCAATTGCAAAAAGGCGAGGTTCTGCAGGCGTTCAAGCCCTGGATCGAGCTGCCCAGGGGCAAGAAATCCGATTGGCTACCCGGCTTATCGACGCGGTTCACCGAGCCACGGACGTTTGCACAGTGGTGCCCGCAATTGGACGAGCGCCTTTACAGCCTGACGGTGATGGACCTGTGTGACCGCCTGCGCCTGATGTTCTTCGGCAACCTGTACCAGGACTGGTCGGAATTTGTGTTGGCGGACTTGGGGATCTACACCTACGAAAAGGTTGAGTTCTGTGCCGAGTCCCGGGGGCTGCGCCATCGTGACGATGTGTCTGGCCTGCTGTTCCTGCATCAATGCCAGCAGACCTTCGAGGCGGGCGAACCGCTGGAAGAGGTGCTGGCGCAGATTGCCACGCTGAGCACCGATAACCCCTGGCTGGAGAAACGTCGGGCCAAGCTGCTGTTCCAGGTTGGCCAGCATTGCGAACGGCTTGCTGAACTGGCCCTGGCCGAGGTGATCTATCGCGAGTGTGCCTATCCCGGCGCCCGCGCACGGCTGATCCGGGTGCTCGAGCGTCAGGAGCATTTCGCCCAGGCGATGGTCCTGGCCCTGGAGGCCCAGGCCGCGCCACAAAGCGCGGCCGAGCAGCAGCACCTGTTGCGGGTCCTGCCGCGGTTGCGGCGCAAACTGGGCGAGCCGGCGCAGCCCAAGCCCAAACCCCAGGTGATCCAGCGCCTGGACCTGGAACTGCCATTCCCGGAACCGGTGGCCGCCGTCGAGTTCTGCGTGCAGGCGCATCTGGAGGATGAAGCGGGGCCGGTGCACTACGTCGAGAACACCCCTGATCAACTCGCTGTTCGGCCTGTTGTGCTGGCCGGCGATCTTCGCGCCGTTGCCTGGCTCGTTCTTTCACCCGTTCCAGCGCGGGCCGGTGGATTTGCACAGTGAAGACTTCCAGCAGCGCCGCGCCGACCTGTTCGCCGCCTGCCTGGACCAACTGCATGACCAGCGCTACAAAACCACGATCCGCCAGCGCTACGCCGAAAAGTGGGGGATCCAGTCGCCCTTTGTGTTCTGGAATGTGTTGAGCGAAGAGTTGCTCGAGCAGGCGCTCGATTGCCTGCCTGCCGCGCACCTGCGGCATTGGTTCGACCGCCTGTTGCTGGATATCCGCGCCAATCGTGCCGGCATGCCGGATCTGATCCAGTTCTGGCCGGCGCAAAAAACCTACCGCATGATCGAAGTCAAAGGCCCGGGCGACCGCCTGCAGGACAACCAATTGCGCTGGCTGGAGTTCTGCAGCGAGCACCAGATGCCGGTTACCGTGTGCTATGTACGCTGGGCGGAGCAGGGCGCTTGAGCTACACCGTTGCGGTACGGGCATTGTGCGAGTTTACCGCCAAGGTGGGTGATCTTGATCTGCGGTTCACCCCCTCACCCAGTGCCCAGGAAGGCATGCTCGGCCACCGTACCGTGGCGTCCCGCCGTAGCGCGCACTACCAGAGTGAAGTGGCCCTGGAAGGCCTCTACCAGCAGTTGACCGTACGCGGCCGCGCCGATGGCTATGATCCGGATCGCAATGTGCTGGAAGAGGTCAAGACCTACCGTGGCGACCTGGATGCCCAGCCGGCCAACCATCGGCTACTGCACTGGGCCCAGGCCAAAGTCTATGGCTGGCTGATGTGCAGCAAGCTGGGGCTGCCCGAGATCGGGCTGGCGCTGGTGTATTTCGATATCGTCAGCGAGCGCGAAACCGTAGTAAGCCAAGTGTGTGCGGTTGATGACCTGGAGACGTTCTTCAATCGCCAGTGTGCGTTGTTTCTCGGCTGGGCCGAGCAGCAGGCGCAACGGCGACTGGCCCGCGACGCCGGCGCCACCGCCCTGGCTTTTCCCCACGCGGCCTTTCGCCTGGGCCAGCGTACCCTCGCCGAGTCGGTGTACAAGGCCGTCAGCACCGGGCGCTGCCTGATGGCGCAGGCGCCCACGGGGATCGGCAAGACCATTGGCACGGTGTTTCCGATACTCAAGGCCATGGCGCCGCAGCAGTTGGACAAGCTGTTCTTTCTGACGGCCAAGACCCCTGGCCGCAAACTGGCGCTGGACGCAGTGCAGATACTGCACGCCAGTGCCGACCTGCCATTGCACGTGCTGGAGCTGGTGGCACGGGACAAGGCCTGCGAGCACCTGGACAAAGCCTGTCACGGTGACTCCTGCCCGCTGGCCAAGGGCTTTTATGATCGCCTGCCGGCCGCGCGCGAGGCGGCAGCCAAGGTCCGGTTGCTGGACCAACGCAATCTACGCGAGGTGGCACTGGCCCATGGGGTGTGCCCGTATTACCTGAGCCAGGAGATGGCGCGCTGGTGCGACATGGTGGTCGCCGACTACAACTATTACTTCGATTTTGGCGCGATGCTGTTTGGCCTGGCCCAGCTCAACCAATGGCGGGTCGCGGTGCTGGTGGACGAAGCCCATAACCTGGTGGAGCGGGGCCGCGCGATGTACAGCGCCGACCTCGATCAATTTTCCCTCAAGACCTTGCGCGATGCCGCCCCCGAGCCGTTGAAAAAACCGTTGCAGCGGCTCAACCGTGAATGGAATGCGCTGCACAAGGAGCAGGTCAAGGTGTATCAGGCCTATGCCAGCAAACCGGACAAGCTGTTGCAGGCCCTGGCCCTGTGTACCAGTGCCATGGGCGAGTATTTCAATGATCACCCCCAGGCGCTCACGGGCGAGCTGCAAGGCTTTTACTTCGAGGCGTTGCAGTTCGCCAAGGTGGCGGAGCTGTTCAACGAGCAGTTTATTTTTGATATCGCTCAGCGCGATCCACAGGCCAAGCGGCGTTTCTCACGCTTGAGCCTGCGTAACGTGGTGCCGGCCGAATTTATCCGCCCACGCTTGACGGCGGCCCGTAGCAGCGTGCTGTTTTCCGCGACCCTGAGCCCCCGGCATTACTATGCCAACCTGCTGGGCTTGCCGCTGGATACCGCATGGGTCGACGTGGAATCGCCATTCGATGCCGCACAGTTGCAGGTACACATCATCGACCGCATCTCCACGCGCTTTGTGCATCGCCAAGCGTCCCTGGCGCCCATCGTCGCGCTGATCGCCGAGCAGTTCGAACGTACGCCGGGCAACTACCTGGCGTTTTTCAGCAGTTTCGATTACCAGCAGCAAGTGGCGCAGTTGCTGGCTGAACGGCATCCGTCGATTCCTACCTGGCATCAATCACGGGGCATGGCCGAGGCCGAGCGCCAGGCCTTCCTTGACCAGTTCACCCAGCACAGCCAGGGTGTGGGGTTTGCCGTGCTGGGCGGGGCGTTCGGCGAGGGTATCGACTTGCCTGGCGCGCGCCTGATTGGCGCCTTTATCGCCACCCTGGGCCTGGCGCAACTCAACCCGGTCAACGAGCAGATGAAACTGCGCATGGGTGCGATGTTCGGGGCGGGGTATGACTACACCTACCTGTATCCCGGGATCCAGAAGGTGGTGCAGGCGGCAGGCCGGGTGATTCGCACCCAGCAGGACCAAGGGGTGGTGATGCTGATCGATGACCGTTTTGCCGAACCCAAGGTACGGCCATTGCTGCCGCGCTGGTGGTCGGTGACCTGAGGTATTTGCTCCGTCAATGATGCTGGCGCGGGGTGCGCCGGTGGGGCAGTCTGCAGCAGTCCCCCCATGGAGCTGTGTGATGAGTGCTATCGAACAACAGACGATCCAGGTCAACGGCATTCAATTGAGCCTGCATATCGCCGGCCCCGAGAGCGGCCCGCCCGTGTGGCTGCTCCATGGCTTTCCCGAATGCTGGCACTCCTGGCGCCAGCAGATCCCCGTGCTGGCAGCCGCCGGGTATCGCGTATTTGTGCCTGAAATGCGGGGCTATGGGCGCAGCAGCGCGCCTGCCGAGATTGCCGACTACGACCTGTTGACCCTGTGCGCGGATATCCAGGGGGCCATGGACCTGTTCGGCCACCACCGGGTAGCGATGGTCGGCCATGACTGGGGCGCAGTGGTGGCCTGGCACCTGGCCTTGCTGGAACCAGAACGCATCAGCGCCCTGGTCACGATGTCGGTGCCCTTCGCCGGTCGCCCCCGCAGACCGGTGATCGAGATCATGCGCGAGCTGTATGCCGACCGGTTCAACTACATCCTGTACTTCCAGCAACCCGGCGTGGCGGAGCAGGAACTGGAAGCCGATATCGAACGCACCTTGCGTCTGTTCATGCAGGATCAGGATGTATTCCTGCAACAAAAGCCGGCCACCGCCACCTTGCTGGACGGCGTCGCGCTGCCGGGTGCCTTGCCGGCCTGGTGCAGCCGGCAGGATCTGGATATCTATGTGCAAACCTTTGCCAATGGCTTTCGCGGGCCGCTGAACTGGTATCGCAACTTCGAGCGCAACTGGCAGCGCACCGAGTTTCTGGCGGGCCGGCAGGTGTTGCAACCGACGCTGTTTTTGATCGGCGACCGTGATCCAGTGGGCGTGTTTGAGGCGCACACCCTCAAGCGCATGCCCGAGGTGGTGCCACAGTTGGAGCAGCAGGTGCTTGCCAACTGCGGGCACTGGATCCAGGTGGAGCAGGGCGCGCAGGTCAATACGTTGATGCTGGCGTTCCTGCAGAGTTAGCCCTTGGAAGGCGCTAGACGTCGGCCCATTTCCTCACCAAGGGCCTGGAGGCCGCTCAACGGGCGGACCATCACTTCAAATTCGATGATCTGCCCCTCTTCGTTGAAGCGGATCAGGTCGATGCCCTTGAGCTGTTTGTCGCCCACTCGCGCGCTGAACTCCAGTACCACACTGTGGCCGTCGGCGCTGGCCAGTTCACGGTGGTAGCGGAAGTCCTCAAATACGGTAAACACGGTGTTGAGGATCATCGAAACGACGGCGGCGCCGGGGTAGGGGGTGTGGGCCATCGGCGAGCGAAACACCGCGTCAGGCGCCAGCAGTTCGGGCAGGGCCTTGAGGTCGGCAGTGGCCAGCATGGTGTGCCAGCGCTTCAGGGTATGGGCGGCCCCAGGGGATAATTGCAGAGCTTCGGACATGGTCTGTACCTGTTCTTATGAGTGTTGAGCAACCATAAGAGCAGCTGCGAGGGGGGATCAATGATCCAAACTGACAGTTATATGGCTGGAGCAAACAGCAGAGCTGTGTGGACTTGATCGCGATGGGCATGAGTATCTGCACAACTCTTTGGTGGTTTTTGGGGTTGGGTACATATCCGTTGCTGCGGTTACGGCGGCTATTGGTTCCGCCCTTACGGCGGCTCACTTTTGTAGAGCCGGAGTGCCGGCCCAGTCCAAAGTAAGCAAAACGCTCTTGCCCCACCACTTGGTGCCTCGCCTAGGCTCGGCATGCCCGCAGTCAGGCATTGCTCCGTGGGCCCGCCGCGATCGGCCATCCATGGCCGTGTCGCGGCTACCCCGGCATCCTGCCGGGGTGCCCACTGCGCAATACCTGCCTGCGGCCAGCGTGGTTTGACGGGGCGCCCAAGATCAAAAACAGAGCAACAGCAACAGCAACGCCAGAGCGCGGAGCTGCTTTCCCCTGTGGGAGCGGCGGTGCGACGATTCGACTTGCTCGCGAATGCGGAGTGTCAGTCAATACATTTATCAACTGACAGACTGCATTCGCGAGCAAGCCCGCTCCCACAAGGGTACGCGCACGCTTCGACGATCAGGTCGGCTGTCAGGCCGCCTCGTTTTGCTTGTGATTTTGATCTTAGGCGCCCCATCAAACCACGCTGGCCGCAATCCGATATTGATTTGGGGGGTAAACCGGCAGGACGCCGGTTTAGCCGCGCTGGGCCATGGATGGCCCATCGCGGCGGCCCCCCAAATCAATGTCGGATTACGGGCACACCGAGCCTAGGCGAGGTGCCGAGTGGTGGGGCAAGAGCCCTTTTGGTTACTTTTGGCTGGGCCGGCACTCCGGGCTCTTTTCCAAAAGTGACCCGCCGTAAGGGCGGAACCCATAGCCGCCATGACCGCAGCAACGGATATGTACCCAACCCCAAAAACCACCAAAGAGTTGTGTAGATACTCATGGCCATCGCAGGCAAGCCCGCTTCTACAAGGCGAAGCGATGCCTACACCACTTCCAGGTACGAACTGTGGATGGCCCGCGCCAGTTCGCGCACGGTGTCGATAAACTCCGTCAACCGGGTGTGCAGGCCTTCTTCGAGGATCTCGTCGATACCGGTGTAACGCAGCCGCGCTTCAAACTCCGCAGCCAGACGCTGGGCCGTGCGGCCGTAACTGCCCGGCAGATCCGCGAGGATATGGCTCAACTCCTCGATACACGCATGCAACGAGCGCGGTACGTCGCTGCGCAATAGCAGCAGCTCCGACACCGAGCGCGCATTCAGCGCATTGGGGTACAACTCGGTATAGGCCTCGAACGACGACAAGGCACGGAGCAGGGCGCTCCACTGGTAGTAACCGCGGGCGGACAGGTCGCTGACTTCTTCGGACTCTTCACCAAACATCTCGTAGCGCGCATCCAGCAGGCGCAAGGTGTTGTCGGCGCGTTCGACAAAGGTGCCCAGGCGGATAAAACGATAGGCATCGTTGCGCATGATGGTGCCGGAGGTGGCGCCACGAAACAGGTGCGAGCGCTGTTTGACCCAGTCACAGAAGTGGCTGATGCCATGGCGCGCCAGGCCGCCGGCGGCGATGCTGCGCATTTCCAGCCAGGTGGCGTTGAGGTTTTCCCACATGTCGGCAGTGATCCGCCCGCGCACCGCATGGGCATTGCCCCGGGCAGCGCGCAGGCAGTTGTAGATGCTGGCCGGGTTTTCCTCGTCGAGGGCGAAAAAGTGCAGCATGCGCTCGGCGTCCAGCTGTTGATGGCGCTCCAGATAGCTGTCCAGGGTGCCGCTGCTGAGCAGCGACATCGCCAGTTCGTCCAGGCCATCACTGCGTCCGGCCTGGGGCATCAACGACAGCGAGTAGCTGACCTCCAGCATGCGCGCCAGGTTTTCCGCGCGCTCCAGGTAGCGCGACATCCAATACAGATCTGCGGCGGTTCTACTCAGCATACTCAGCCCTCCACCACCCAGGTGTCCTTGGTTCCGCCGCCTTGCGACGAGTTGACGATCAATGAACCTTCGCGCAGCGCTACTCGGGTCAGGCCGCCCGGCACCAGGCGGGTTTCCTTGCCCGATAGCACGAATGGGCGCAGGTCGATATGCCGTGGTGCGATGCCGTTTTCGACAAAAGTCGGGCAGGTGGACAGGCTCAACGTCGGCTGGGCGATATAGGCATGGGGCCGGGCCTTGATGCGTTGGCGGAAGTCCTCGATTTCGGCAGCCGAGGCGGCCGGGCCCACCAGCATGCCGTAGCCGCCGGAGCCCTGGGTTTCCTTGACCACCAGTTCGGGCAAGTGCGCCAGGACATGGGACAGCTCAGCGGGCTTGCGGCATTGGAAGGTCGGCACGTTCTGCAGCACCGGTTCTTCATCCAGATAAAAGCGGATCATCTCCGGCACATAGGGGTAGATGGATTTGTCGTCGGCCACGCCGGTGCCGATGGCATTGGCCAGCACTACGTTGCCGGCGCAGTAGGCAGCGACCAGGCCGGGGACGCCGAGCATGGATTCTGGGTTGAAGGCCTGGGGGTCAAGGAAGGCGTCGTCGATGCGCCGGTAGATCACATCCACCGCTTTCGGGCCATCGGTGGTGCGCATGAACACCTTGAGGTCGTGCACGAACAGGTCGGCGCCTTCTACCAGTTCCACCCCCATTTCCCGGGCCAGGAACGCGTGCTCGAAAAACGCACTGTTAAAGCGCCCAGGGGTCAGCACCACGACATTGGGGTTGTCCAGGCGGCTCGCGCTTTTCAGGGTCTTGAGCAGCAGGTTGGGGTAGTGATCCACGGGCGCGATGCGCTGTTTGGCAAACACTTCCGGGAACAGGCGCATCATCATTTTGCGATCTTCGAGCATGTAGCTCACGCCGCTGGGCGTGCGCAAATTGTCTTCGAGGACGTAGTAGGTGCCGTCGCCATCACGCACCAGGTCGACCCCGGAAATATGGGAATAGATATCGCGGTGCAGGTCAAGGCCGACCATGGCTTTTTGATAGCCTTCATTGCCCAGCACCTGCTCAGCGGGAATGATCCCGGCCTTGATAATGCGCTGGTCGTGGTAGATATCGGCGAGGAACATGTTCAGCGCATTGACCCGTTGGATACAGCCGTGCTCGATCACGCTCCACTCACTGGCGGGGATGCTGCGCGGGATGATGTCGAAGGGAATCAGGCGTTCGGTGTCTTGCTCGTCACCGTACAAGGTGAAGGTGATCCCGGCGCGGTGGAACAGCAGGTCGGCCTCGCGACGGCGCTGGGCCAGCAGTTCCGGTGGGGTGTTGGCCAGCCAGCGGGAAAAATCCTGGTAGTGCGCACGGCACACGCCATTTGCGTCATTCATTTCGTCAAAGAAAGATCGAGCCATTCCAATTACCTTGTCAGTGCCGGGTGTAGCGTTGCAGGCACTGCCGCTTTAAAAACCGCATTGTTATGAGCCCGTGGCTTTTGGCGCCAACGGACCTTGTCCTTACTTTCTTTTGGAGTCGGCTCTGAGTCGGGGGGTAACGTTTGCTCCTGTGTTCACCTGGGCAGGCAGGGGGTTTGAGGAGTAAAGCAATGGCTGTGCCGAAACCGCGTTTATAGGGATTAAACGGTGTACCAGCCCGATATCGGGGCGGCCTGCGCAAGTGCAGTGCGCGCCAGGCATGCGCCATGCTCCACAACGGTGCGGGCAATTGACCTGAACTTCGGGCATCGCCGGTTCTTCTAAGGGGATTACGCAGCGTAAGGATTACCGATCGTGCCCAGGATCATCTCCCCCCATAGCCCCGAATCGGCGCTGACCGACCATACCGAACACGACGCCAAGATTTTTGGTTCGCCCAAGGACCGCCTGGATTTCTATCGCCGGGAAATCCAATACGAAACCTCCATCCTTGCCAACCGCACCGATGCCTACCTGACGGCGCAGTCGTTCCTGGTGATTGCCTTTGTGTCCTGCATGGGCAACCTCAACCCCGAGTGGGGCAAGCTGTTTACCCTGGTGGTGCCGCTGTTGTTGGCGATGCTCGGCGTGTTCAGCTCGCTCAACGCCTGGCCCGGCATTCGTGCGGCCTACGACATCATTGACCATTGGCACTTCAAGCAAAGCGAACTGTTGCGCAGTGAACCGGTGATGGGCCTGGCTTACGATGAATCGCCGTTGTTCTGCGAGACCGAGTCGTCGCACAAGGGCTATCGCAAGTCGTTGCTGTTTTCGGTGCGTACACCCTGGTTGTTCACGGTGTTCTGGATGCTGCTGGCGGCGTTTGCGTTTTATATCCAGGTGGATAATCCGGGGGCGTGACCGGTTGACCAGCAGCGCCCGGACGATGTTTTAACGGTTGAAGTCGTCGTACTCGCTGAAATCCGTGATGTTGTTGTTGAGCTCGTCGTGCTGCTTGTTCGCTGCGGCCAATCGGCGCTCGTGTTGCTCAATTTCCCCTTCGGTCATTGGCCTTGAGGCCCGTTTTTTCCTGGGCAGTGCGACCCCCTCAGGTGAAAAGTTCACCGGTTTGTAACGGGGGTCGGGATGGTATTTCATGACCCCATCGTCTAGCCGACCAATTTCCACATACTTGTTTTGCACCTTACGTGGTGTGTCGAGGAAGGTGCGCTCCAGGTAATCCCGGCGTGCCGCACGGTTGACGAAATTGTCCAGGTGGATTGATTCAAGATTGGGATCGACATACATAGAACCCTCGTAGCCCTTGACCGGTTTTTTTATCTGCCGTGCCAGGCGTGCGGCAAAGGATTGTTCGCCACCGGTTGCCGAGTCGCATACCGTCAGGCGTATTTCGTCATAGTGATCAATTTTCACCCCGCAGGCCTTCAGGTAGTCGAGCATCTCGTTGGGGCTCATGAGTTCGCCATTGATTTTCATCGAGGCCGCCTCATGGCCCGGCGCGATGACGCCATGGGCGTCCAGGCTTAAACGACGACAACCCCGGTGGATATCTTCAAACATCAGAAAACCTTCGCCCAAGGCCCGGACTTCTTTGACGGTACCGCCCATGGCCAGGCTTTTCGGGTTGAACACGGCCAGGGGCTTGCCATAGGGCGCGCGGGTGACGGGGTTGTAGGCAAACCACTTGCCGGCATGAAATACCGCCGTACCTTCGAACAGCTCATCGATGACCTTGAAGTTGCCGGTGGCCGCCGCATCAAAACGTTTACTCGCGGCGAGCAAGTCGTATTTTTCCAGGGCCCCCAACCGCCGCGCCTGCCCGGTCAGCCCGCTGATATCGGCGACTTTCCCGGCCAGTTTGCCGGCGCAGAACCACGCCTGTTTGCTTCCCCAGATAATCAACCGGCCCAGATCATCTACACCGCCGAGGGGGTTAAGGACGTTGATCGTCACCAGAGCGACTCGTTTTGCACTGTTGAGCAGCCGAATGACCTTGGGCCCGTGGTTGATCGTGGCCCTGGCGCCCAGCGAAGCACCAGCGCTGCTGATCGCCATCACCAGGCCAAAGATATCCAGGAACAGATCCACCAGCCCTGCGCCGACGTTGCCTTCTTGGAAGTTGGCGATGGCCGATCGCAGCGGAATCAAGCTCATGATGGTGTTGTGAAGAAACTTGGCGGCGTTGAATTCCGTGTCAAACGTGGTCAGGCCTTTTGCCTGGGCCTGCATCGTGTTGAGTGCCCGTTCCTGGACCATTGCAGCGGCGATGTACGCCGTCCTGGCACTGAAATAGCTGGAAGGTACCAGGCCTGTGTCGGGGGTTGCCTGGGTGATAGGAGGGGCAAATGCACCTTGGGGGTGAAACGGTTGCAGATAGAGAGTGTCCTTGCTGTATTCGTTCAGCAGCCCGCGCTGGGCGTTGTCCATCTCGGGGCGGCGCACGATGCTCTGCTGCTTGACGTCGTACTCGAACATTTGCGCAACGCCGGCAAGGGTGGTTTTTAGCAACAGACGATGCGGCTCAAGGGCGTAGTGGTAGATGGGGCTGCTGGAAATATGCAGGGAAGGCTGTTTTGTGGCTTTGCTGACTTTGAACAGTTGCAGCTTGCCGAACTCCAGGCGCCGGCGTGCGTCCAGGGGCAAACGCGATATCAGGTGCTTGCCGATGACGGGCAAGTTTTTTCTGAGTGTCGGTTTGTAGGCGTAAAAGGCCAGGCGGAACAAGCGGTCGACGTCCGGCAACTGCGCACGGGATGCCAGGATCCTGCTGATATCCACGCCAGCCTTGGAAGAAACCCAGTAGTTGAGGCTCAAGCGCGTGTGCTGTGATGCCGTGCCAAGGGCGCCGAGGCCGGCCTGACGCGCAGTGATGATGCCTTTGGGACGGTCCAGTTTCCCGGCCATGTAGAGGTCCAGTACCGAATATGGCCCGCGATAGTCGCGATGTGCCCCGGCGTCGGTGATGCATTTGTCGTCAAAGGGGATCTGTTCGCCGAACACCTTTTGCAGCTCGGCCAAGGCCATCTTCCTGCGCTGGGGCATGCCGATCTGCAGGGCGGTGGAGGCCGCTTTCAGTTCGTCGAGCTGCCGATTGAACGCCTCGCGCAGGGACTCAAGCTGGTCGTCGGTGTAGTTGTCCTGGGCATTGTGTGCCAGCAATCCCTGGGCCACGCCCCAGTCCTTGAGCGCCACGCGCTGGGCGGCTTGCTCAACCGCTGCCTGCTGCGCGGTGACAGGTGCCAGGTCCGCCCAGGCCATGACCTGGGAGAAAACCATGGCCGCCGACGCCCCAGGAGCCTGCGCTTCGATACGGGCGACGGCGGTTGAGAAGGTGGCCCATGTGTGGGAGCCGCAGGTTACATGCCGGGGGATTTCCTTGACGAGAAAGGCGGGCGCTCGGTGAGACAGCAACAAGCAGACTGCAATGGGCGCCTTGTCACGGGTCATCGAGCGTTTGCCAATCAGGTGCTCCAGCAAGTTATCGACCACGCTTGAGGGGTGGGCGCACCCGTGCGTGCTTTGGGCCAGGTCAAACCCGGCGACGATATTTCGTCCTGGTTTGCCATCGACGTCAGTCTGGCGATCAAGGTCTGCACTGATCGCCGCGAGTAACAGGTCAGTGTCGGGCGAAAGCAGCGAGATACCCTGGAACGTTTCGCCCAAAGTCTTTGCCTCGGCGCTGCGCAGCATGCGGCCAAGCCAGCTGCGGGTGGCGTGCAGGGTTGCGGGAGCGCCAGGCGTGACGTGGGTTGCCAGGTAATCGAGTACGCCATTTCCCGGGGTGTAATGAGCGCTTTGTTGCAGGCGTTCAATCCATTCGCGGCGTTGGGTTTCGTTGGGCGGAATCGGCCAGGCGAGAGCGCCGCCAAAGTTGCCATGCTCGGGGCTACTCAGCGGCGGGCGCTTTAGGTAACTGGCAAGATTGATCAACTGCGCCGCGTTCTGCGGCTGTAAAAAGCCGCTGCGTTCGATAAACCGTTGCAGGCTGGAAGACATACCAGGCGCCAGCGGTTCCCGACTCAGCGCAGAAGAGTGGGCGGCCAGAGTAAACAGCGTGGATTTCAAGCTGTCGGGCAAGGGGCTGGCGTTTTGCGCCAGGGCCGCAAGCTGCACAGATAGCGTATGCAGGTTAAGTAGATCACCGAATGTTCGCTGTGCCTCGGCGAAGGCCTCTTCGGATCTTGCCGCCTGGAGAGTGGCCGAGGGCGTAAAGTCGCGATGGCTCACCAGCGCTGCCTGCTGCTCGAGTTCGGTCTTGGTCGTCATGACCGGCACTTGATAAAAATGACCGACGGCAGCGAGGGATGCACCTTTGGCGCGAGGGTCCGCCGGCAGCACAAAGCTGCCTGCACCGAACGCCTGGGCAGTACTGGCCAGCAGCGGCCAGATTGCAGGCAAGGGGACATCGCTGGCCGGGTCGCCAAACAGCTTGTCAGTGCCGTTGACGTTAAAGGCGATGTGTCCCGATTGACTGTCGAGCCGGATGGTTTTGGATAGGTCAACCTGCTGCTCATCGGCCCAGACTTTAAAGGGGTCGCTGTAAAGCAGTGCATGCAGGTGCGCTTGCCACTGCGCGAAGGCTGAGCCGGGCGGTAGGGCGAGTAAAACCCACGCGCCCGGATCGACCACTTCCTGGACCCGGGCGCATTCCAATAGTTGCCGGGCATAGAGCTGCGCCAGTTCTCTATCTGCCGCTTCCCTTGGCGTGGCGTCTTGCCCGGGGATGGCGCCCAATCCTTGGGGTGGTTCCTGTGTTCCTTGAGGTGCTGCGGTATTCGACATTTCCATTGCCATGTTCACTTCCACACGTTGCAAAAGCGATGTGTGACGTGAACCTGACTTTGGATTCCAGCGTTATTGTCGCAGGGGTTTTCCGTGGTTACGCCCAGGTCTGGACGGCTAACGCCCGTCGGCCAACGGCGGCAGCCGGCGCTTGACCGGGGTTTTCTTGACGATGGCGGTGTTGGTTTCGGCGTAAGCGTTGAGACGATCGAGCAAGGTATCCAACTGGTCCATGGTGCGTACGTGCAGTCGCGCGATAAAGCAGTCATCGCCAGTGACTTTGTCGCACTCGGTAAACTCCGGAATCGCCTGGATCTGGCGTTCCACCTCCTGCAATTGGCCGGGCAGGGGGCGGATGCGCACGATGGCTTGCAACATATAGCCAAAGTGTTTCGGGTCGATATCCACGGTGTAGCCCTTCAGGACTCCGCGCTCCTCCAGGCGTCGCAAACGTTCGCCCACGCTGGGCGAGGACAGGCCGGTAATGCCCGCCAGGGTCTTGAGCGAGCAGCGCGAGTCGTCCATCAGGGCGGCGATCAGTTGTTGGTCGATAACATCAATCATCCTGGGCTCCTTAAGCAGATTTGCGGTTTTGCCTAATAAGAATAGGTAAGGATCACCTTTTGCCTTCTACAGGCGCTGGAGCCTGTTTGGCGCTGATTCAAGTGAGTACCGGTGCGGTATTGCTGGTGCCGCTGGTTTCGTGGCACAGCCTATCGGCGCCCGTCGATGCTTGGGGTGCGCTGTTGACGCTGGGTGTGGTGCATACGGGACTGATGTATGTGCTGCTCTATGGGGCGATCCAAAAGCTGCCGACGGCATTGACCGGGGCGCTGTCGTTCATCTACCCGATTGCGGCGATCCTGATTGATTGGATGGCCTACGGGCATCGCTTGGGCTGGGCACAATGGCTGGGGGGTTGCGGCGATATTGCTAGCGGCGGCGGGGTTGCAGCGGGGTTGGTGGTGGCGTGTCAAGCCAGAGTTGGCGCCATCCAAACGCCCCCCTGTAGGCGCCGGCGAACCGGCACCTACAGGGACGTGGGTTTACTCAATGTGGCGCGCGGGGGATGGTCTTGAGCAGGTCGGCCGGGCTGATATGCCCCACGACCTGTTGCTGCACACCGCTGCCCGGTAATGGCAAGTCGAGGATATGGCCCTTGATCTTGCCGACCACGTGCATTTCGCAAGGCTTGCAGTCGAACTTCAGGGTCAGGACCTCATCGCCATGAATCAGCTGCATCGGCGCAACCTTGGTGCGTACACCGGTCACGCCCTTGGCCTGCTTGGGGCACAGGTTGAAGGAGAAGCGCAGGCAATGCTTGGTGATCATCACCGGCACTTCACCGGTTTCTTCGTGGGCCTCGTAGGCCGCGTCGATCAGCTTCACGCCATGGCGGTGGTAAAAATCGCGGGCCTTCTGGTTGTACACGTTGGCCAGGAACGACAGGTGCGACTCCGGGTACACCGGTGGCGGTGTGGTTTCAGCTTTGCGGCCACCACGGGGATGGGCCTCGACACGGGCCACTGTCAGCGCTTCGATCACATCGCGGCGCATGGCCTTGAGCTGCGAGTTGGGGATGAAGTACGCCTGCGGCGCATCCAGCTCGATGGCTGTGGCGTGATACTGGGTGGTGCCCAGTTGGCCGAGCAGGTCGCGCAAGGTGTCCAGCGCCTGTTCCGGCTTGTTGGCCACGCCGAACGGGCCGGGCAGGGTGGTGCTGGCACTCACACCCTCTTCACTGGTGGCGGTCAGTTGCAACTGGTCTTCGCGCAGGCAGGCTTGCCAGGACACACCAATCCGGCGCTCGGCGGAGGTCTTGAGCAACGCTTGCTGCCAGTTATGGTCCAGGTTGCGGTTGAGCGGGTGATTGGGCCGCAACTGGTGCAGGCCCGCCGGCATCTCGTTGGGCTCGACGCGGTAGCGGTAGCGTTTTGCACCGTCTTCTTCGAACTCACCCTTGGGCTCGGCGATATTGGCGCGAAAACCCACGACTTCGCGCTTGATCAGCACGTTCAGACCGTCACCGTTGGACAGCGGCTCATGGGTGATGACCTGCAAGTCGCGCTTGCCGGCTTTTTCCACTACGCCAACTGGCAGGCCGGTAAAGGTCGGGGTGTCGAAGGCGCCGATATCGATTTTGCGGTCACTGACAAAGTAGTCGGTACTGCCCCCGGTGGAAGGTCTTTTCCGGGTCCGGCAGGAAGAAATGCGCAGTGCGGCCGCTGGAGGCACGAGCCAGGTCCGGGCGGTCCTCGAGGATTTCGTCCAGGCGCTGGCGGTAATAGGCGGTGATGTTCTTCACATAGCCCATGTCTTTGTAGCGGCCCTCGATCTTGAACGAGCGCACGCCGGCATCTACCAGGGCGCGCAGGTTGGCGCTCTGGTTGTTGTCTTTCATCGACAGCAGGTGTTTTTCAAAGGCAACAACGCGGCCCTGGTCATCCTTGAGGGTGTAGGGCAGGCGGCAGGCCTGGGAGCAATCGCCACGGTTGGCGCTGCGGCCATTTTGCGCATGGGAAATATTGCACTGCCCGGAGAACGCCACGCACAACGCGCCGTGGATGAAGAACTCGATGGCGGCATCGGTTTCATCGGCAATCGCGCGGATTTCCTGCAGGTTCAGCTCGCGGGCCAGCACCAGTTGGGAGAACCCGGCCTGATCGAGGAACTTGGCCCGGGCCAGGGTGCGGATGTCGGTCTGGGTGCTGGCATGCAGTTCGATGGGCGGGATATCCAGCTCCATCACGCCCAGGTCCTGGACGATCAGCGCATCAACCCCGGCATCGTATAACTGGTGGATCAGCTTGCGGGCCGGCTCCAGTTCGTCGTCATGCAGGATGGTGTTGATGGTGGTGAACACCCGGGCGTGATAGCGACGGGCGAACTCCACCAGTTGGGCGATCTCGCTCACGTCGTTGCAGGCGTTGTGGCGCGCACCGAAGCTTGGGCCGCCGATGTACACGGCGTCGGCGCCGTGCAGGATAGCCTCGCGCGCGATGGCGACATCGCGGGCAGGGCTGAGCAATTCCAGGTGATGCTTGGGCAAGGACATAGTTTTTTTAGTCAGGCTTGTCACGGTTGAGGCGCGCATTGTAGCCGTGAATTGCCGGGTGGGCACCCGCTGGATGCCCAATGGCGCGCTGGGCTCAGCCCTTGGCCGCCATCGCCGTGACTTCTACGCGCATGCCGTCCACCGCCAATGCCGCCACGCCAACTGCCGCGCGGACTGGCCAGGGTTTGGCGAAGAAGCGCTTGTACACCTCGTTGAATGCGGCGCGGTCGGCCATGTCGGTGAGGTAGATGGTCAAGTGCATGACCCGGTCCATGCTGCTGCCGGCGCGTTCTAGCGCGACTTTGAGGGCTTGCAGGGTGCATTCGCTTTGCGCGGTGATATCGCCTAGTTCCAGGCTGCCATCGGCGCGCACCGGAATCTGTGTGGAGACCAGGATGCCGTTGAAGCCAATGACGTCGGAAGAGATCGAGTCGGGATCGAGGTCGGGGGTGAAGCTGAGGTCGTGGTTGGCCATGGGGAACTCTAGATGAATGAACAGCGTGATAGTAAACCCTGGGCACAAGTTATCGGTTGATAAATTACCTCTTGAAATAAGTTATCGGATGATAAAATATACAACCACAACGTCTCTGATCCGTAACGCCAGGAGGGAACATGGGAGTAATAGCGCTCGACCATTTCACCATTCGCACTGAACAGTGGGGCAAGACCGCCGAGTTTTTTGAGCGTGTGATTGGCCTGTCACCTGGGCCCCGCCCGGATTTTCGTTTCCCCGGCTGTTGGATGTATGCCGGCGGCCGTCCACTCCTGCATATCGCCAGTGTGGTGGGCGGTGACAAGGACCTGCAGGCCTATCTGGGTGACAAGCAGGGTGGCTACGGGTCGGGCGCCCTCGATCATGTATCGCTGCGTTGCGAAGGGCTGGAAACCGTCCAGAACCGCCTGCAATCGATGGGCATCGCCTTTCGTGAACGGGTGATTCCGCAGATTGGAGAGCACCAGCTGTTTCTTGAAGACCCCAACGGCATCACCATCGAGATGATCTTTGACTATGTGCCGGGGACCCGGATTGTCGGCGAAGCCATGGCGAGCCTTGCCATTGGCCCGTCTGCGGAACGTTGCTGATGGACTTCAAACGTCGACGTGTTATTCAAGCCTTAGGCAGCGCAGCGCTATTGGCGCCGCTGCTGGCCCGTGGCAATAACCCTCAGAGGAACCCAGCCATGGTGCGACTCGGTGTGACTGACCTGTCCTTTCATCGCGCGACCGCTGCGGTGGTTGCTTCGGTGTTGCAGCGTATGGGTTTTATGGTGGAGCGTTCGTATGCGCTGCACGAGGCCAATTTCGAGCAGTTGCGCGCTGGCAGTATCGACATGATTGCCTCGGCGTGGATTCCGTCCAGCCACGGGATGTACAAAGCCCGTGTGGAAGAGGTGGTCGCCACCCGCGAGTTGGGCCTGCATTACACCCCGTATGCGTTGTGGGGAGTGCCCGACTATGTGCCTGTGTCAGAGGTGGACTATGTGGACGACCTGCGCAAGCCCGAGGTTATCGCCCGTATGCGCACGCTGATCCAGGGGATTGGACCGGGCGCCGGGATTACCCGATTTTCGTTGCGGATGATGGAGGACTACGGCCTTAGGGCGGCGGGCTACCAGTTTCGCACCGGCACCCAGGAAGAATGCGTGGCGGCGTTCGAGGCGCTGGTCGAGGAGGGCAGATGGGGCGTGGTGCCACTTTGGCATCCACAGTTCCTGCATTTCCGTCATCGAATCCGCGATCTCAAGGACCCCAAAGGGCTGCTGGGCAGTGTCGACCGCGCGGTGCTGTTGGCACGGGTTGATCGTCTGGGGCGGTTCAGCGAGGCGCAACTGCAGGTGCTCGATAATATTCGTCTGAGCAATGCAATTGTCGCCGAGTTGGATTACGCCATCAGTCGCCAGGGTAAAAGTGCGGACCAGGCGGCTGAGGCCTGGCTACTGAACAACCCGCAGACTCTTGCCTCCTGGCTGGCTCCATTGGCCTGAACACAAAAAAAAACAGGAAAACATCATGATCACCCCTGAATCGCGAATGCAGGCCGCCGGCATCAGCTTGCCCGTTCCCGCCCCGGCCCTCGGTAACTACGTGCCCTGGAGCATTGTTGGCAATACGCTGATGACCTCCGGGCAATTCCCCTGGATTGATGGCCGGCTGCTGTACCGTGGACGCCTGGGCCGCGACCTGAACCTGGAGCAAGGGTACGCGGCCTGCCGCCTGGCGGCATTGAATGCAATTGCCCAGCTCAAGGATGCGGTGGGAGATTTGAGCCGTATCCGCCAGGTGTATCGGCTGGAAGGTGTACTGAATGTGGCGGAGGACTTCCATGAGCATCCCAAAGCTCTGGATGGCGCGTCTGACGTGCTGGTCGAAATCTTCGCCGAACAAGCCCGGCATTCGCGCATGATCTGGACTAACCCGGTCATACCCATGGATGGCTTTTGCCTGGTGTATCTCTTTGCGGAAATCGAAGCCCCGTAAACAGCCTTCACTAGGCCTTGTTATGCAGGGCACCATCGAGGAAAGCATTGACCCGCAGGGTAATCAGCTCGGGCAGATCCTCAGGGACAGGCATCTGATACACCCACTTACGCACCCCCAGGTAAAAGAAGCTGCTGTGGAAGCCCCACAGCACTTCAATCTCAAGACTCAGCGCATGTTTATCCAGCGGTGCAGTCAGTTGCTTCTGATGACGCAGTTCTTCGATGATCGTCAGGAACACCGTCTCGTGCAATTGTTTGAGATAGCGCTGGTTCAACTCCGGGTCCTGCAGGCCTGCGTACAGGAAGATCCGCACCCATTCATTGCTCAGGATGGTCCGGGTGTAACCGATAAAGTAATCAATCAGCCGCTCCCTTAAAGGACGCGTACGGTCCTTGAGCTGCTGCTCCAGCTCAGGCTCCCAGCGGTTCATGAACACCTGCTGGTACACCTGCTCGATCAGTAATTGCTTGCTGGGAAAGTAGCGATAGAGCAGGGGTTGGGTCACCTGCAGCCCCTCAGCCAACTCACGGGTAGTCAGCGCGAAGCCTTTCTGGGCGAAGAGGGTGATCGCCCGTTCGACCATCTGCTGCTGACGATCGGCGGCCGCGAGATTTTTTCGGCTTGGCGTGGTCGCCTTGTTGCTAACGCTGATTTTTGCCATTGTCGACCTATGCAGTGCCACATATAGAAAGCGTGCAAGAATCATACGCGTTGCAGCCGCCACCGTGGGCCCGTATCGCGCCGCTCATTCACACCCTTACAGGAACACCATTATGCATTCAATTACCCGGACGGCGCTGTTACCAGTGGCCATGCTCGCAGCAGGATTGGCCCTCAACGCACAAGCCCAGACGGGACCTTCGTTCAATTGCAGCGCGAACCTGTCCAGTTCAATAGAGACACTGATTTGTGGCAGCGAAGCGCTTTCCATCCTGGATCGCCAAATGGCGAGCACCTACAGCGCAGCCCTTGAAAAGGCCGGCAGCCAGGCCAAGCGGCTCAAGGCGGAGCAACGTGGCTGGATCAAGGGGCGCAACGATTGCTGGAAGGCAGACGACAAACAGGCGTGCGTACGTGACAGCTACAACCAGCGGTTGGTTGAACTGCGACAATGAGTCGTGCGCTGTTTGTAGCTCTGGATGGCCCCAAGGGCACCGGCAAAACCACACTGCTAGAAGCCGTTACGCAAGTATTGAGGGCCGATGACAAAAAGGTGATCCGACTTTGCGAGAAAAAAAGCGATCCCTTTAGGGGGGCGACAATGACCCTCGTTAACAGACTCATCAGAAATCCCTCCCAGGACCTGGAGTGGGAGATTTGTGCGCGCCTCGCTGACAGCCGTGCGTGGATCTCCCAACACGTGCTGGCTAAACAGCCACCCGATAGCATTGTGCTGATTGATCGCTGGTACCCATCTGATGCCGCATTCCGCCGGATAATCCCGTTTGCAGAGATTCTGCAATTGAACATTGATCGAAACGTGCAAGTGCCAGACCTGCATGTGGGGATTGTCACCGCCCCGGATATTTCATGGGCGAGGGCTGCGGCGCGACGGCGTGGGCTGAACAGTACGGTGATCCATAGGCTGGAAGAACATGTTGCTTGTACCGAGACGTTCGAGCGAGCGGTCGCAGATCATGGTTGGGTTTCATGTCGTAATGAAGGAACAATCGAAAACGCAACGGCGCAGGTGGTTTCTGAGATTTATCGCGTGCTTGCCATCCGGGCTTGACCGCAACTGCAGCGCAAAACTGGATCAGTTCAGCCTGCTTAACCGTGGTACTGCGCGCGTCCAGTGGCCGACGACAATCTTCCTACGCCCCAGGCGCTGACTCCATCTAAGCGGCTCCCATCCCGAATACCCACGGATGGGAGTGTTTTCATACTGCCGATATAAATTATCAATAGATAACTTGTTGCCCTATTTTATTTATCGACCGATAATTAATTGTCGATCCGCGCAGCCCATGCCATGCGCCGGCGCTTCAACTCGTCGCTCAATCAATGCCAGGAAAAGCCATGGGCGCGTTACAGCTCGACCACATGTCGTTGCGTTGTGAAGGGCTGGATCAGGTCCAATTGCGGTTGCAATCGTTGGGGGGCGTGTTTCTTGGGCGACTCATCCCTCAGATCATTGCGTCATTGCGCAAGTGTTGCAGGGCGGCGTCGTCCTTGCAGTTCTGCTGGCTCGTCCCACTTAGCTAATCAGCAACAGAGTTTACCTCGGTATAGCGTCCAGGCGCGTCGTCGGCGTGCTTGACAATAACAACAGCATAGGACCTCACCATGAATATTCTCAATACACCCGAACTACGCCTGCAGGCCCCCGACTTACACCAGCCACGCCCGGCACCTGTGCTGGGCAACGGTGTGCCCTGGAACATTGTAGGTAACACGCTGATGACCTCCGGACAGTTTCCCACGAGCAAGGTCCTTGACGGTGCTTCGGACCTGTTCGTCGAGATCCTTGCCGAACACGCCCGGCATACACGCATGATTGGGGGCTGCCCGGTGATGCCCATGGACGGCTTTTGCCTGGCCTACCGGCTTGCCGAAATAGAAGCTCAGTGAACAGGAGGCGGGACCATGATTCAGGCCAATAAACTGTTCTTCGCCAGTTGCTTGTCGCTCCTGGTGACTTCAATGATTTTTTCCATCCGCGCGGACGTACTGCAATCGATCAGCGCCGACTACCACTTGTCCAACGCGATGATCGGCTTGACGATTTCATCGGTGTTTTGGGGCTTTACCCTGGGTATTATTTTCTGCGCCCTGATTGTCGATTGGTTGGGGATGAAGTGCCTGCATATCGCGTCAGGGCTGGGTTATCTGCTGGGTATTGCCTTGATTCTACTGGCTCCGGCCAACAGCAGCGGCCAACCCATTGACGATGTGTTTGCGGCCACGGGCACTACCGTGCTGTATTTGGGGTTTCTGCTCACGGGTATTGCCCAGGGCATTGTGGAAGGCGTGACCAATCCGCTGGTCGCTACGCTGTTCAAGCGTGACAAACGCCGCATGCTCACCCGGCTGCATGCCTGGTGGCCGATGGGCCTGATTGTGGGTGGCTTGATCGCCTGGGCCCTAGGGCAGTTGGGCCTGTCCTGGCAGGTCAAATTGGCGGTGGTGACCTTGCCGACCCTTGGTTACCTGATGTTGGTCATTCCTTTGCAGTACCCCAGTACCGAACGGGTCAGCGCCAGGGTGTCCAGCGCGGTTATGTTCGCCCAAATCAAGCGTCCGCTGTTCATTTTGCTGATGCTGCTGATGTGGGTGACGGCGGCAACCGAATTGGCGCCTGACCAATGGTTCGCGAAAATCATGGTTGACCTGCTACCTCAATTAGGCAGCAACAGCATCCTGCTCTTGGTGTACACCGCAGGCTTGATGTTCATTCTCAGGCAATACGCATCGGGTTGGATCTTCGCGCGCTACTCGCCCTTTGCTGTGTTGACCCTGAGTGCGGTACTGACATTGGCAGGCTTGCTCGGCCTCGGTTTGTCAGGACAAAGCGCTCTGCAGGGCAGGTGGACGGGCGCCGTGGCGCTGTTCTGCGTAACGGCGTTCGGAGTTGGCAAAACCTTCTTCTGGCCGACCATGCTCGCCATAACCAGCGAATTGCTGCCCAAGGGCGGAGCGTTGTTAATCAACCTGATGGGCGGCGCGGGAATGCTGTCGGTGATGGTCGCTGTACCGGCAATCGGTTCGTTAATGGATCAATACGACACAGCTAGGGCGTTGTTGGTGGTCGCCTTACTGCCGGGGGTGCTTATCATCGCCTTTGCCAGTCTGTGGCTCTACTCACGCCAACGCGGAGGGTACCGTCCGGATGTGCTTGAGGCGCCAAACTGATGGGGGGAGTTGCACCCACTTGCGTACCCCGAGGCAGAAGGAGTTGCTGTGCAAGCCCCACAGCACTTCGATGTTCTGGTCACTAATACGTATTCAGGCGCCATGTGCCTTGCGGTGATGCTGGCCATGCAGTATCGGGGACGTAATCCTTAGGGAGCGGGTACTTATTGATGTTACCCAAGCATCCCGTGAATAGGCTCAAAACGCTAGTTTCGGTCCCAGATAAGCATTGGCACTGGCGATGTCATCGTCTCCCAGGGCACCAACATTGGCCGCCAGCCGCAATTTGGTCAGCAGGTAACGCAGCTTGGCTTCGAATAGGTCGCGGCGAGCGGTGTAGATCTGCTCTTGGGCATTGAGGATGTCGACGTTGGTACTGCTGCCGGCCAGGAAACCCTTTTTCGAGGAGTCCAGTGAGCGTTCGCTGGATTTGACCGCTTTTTCCAAGGCGTGGATGCGCGCTTCGCCGCTTTGTACGCCGTGAAACTCCCGGGTGGTGCTGGAGATAATTTCTTCGCGGGTGGCGTTCAAGTCTTCTTCGGCCTGATCACGGGTCGCGACGCTTTGCCGGGCGCGGGCGCTGACGTAGCCGCCGCTGTACAGTGGAATGTTCAACTCCAGCCCGGCCGAGGTGTAGCGGTTGCGCTGGTTTTGGGTGGACAGGGTTTCGCTGTCGGCGGCGGTGTAACCCAGCACCAGATCAAGGGTTGGCCAGTGCCCGGCCTTGGCCTTGGCGACTTCTTCGTCGGCGGTGTTGACGTTCAAGCGCCGGGCACGGATCGAAGGGCTGTCGGTGCCGGCGCGGATGATCCATTCCTGCAAGTTGTCCGGTTGCAGGGGCGGGGTCGGAAACGTGTCCTGCAGTGTGGCGATGTCTTCGGGCGGCTGGCCGAGGTATTCCTGCAGAAGGCGTCGGGCCACGGTGACGCTGTCCTCGGCCTCGATCAGTTCAGCCTGGGCCAGGTCGCGTCGGGCGGCCGCTTCGTCTACGTCGGTGATGGTGCCATCGCCGAGGTCTTTACGCCGTTGGGTCGAGGCCACTTGCTCGTTGAACGATTTGAGTTTGGCCATCGACAGCTCCACGGTTTCGTGGGCCAGCAGCACGTCGAAATAGCGCCCGGCCAGTTTCACCGCCGCATCTTGCGCTTTGCCATCGAACACTGCCACGCCGTAGTCGGCCTGGTACTCGACTTGGCGGTACTCAGCCATTTTCTGTTTGTTAAATAGGGTTTGGCGCAATTGCAGGGTCGCGCCACGGGAATTGTAGTTCAGGTCGTTGGTGTGGCTGTTGCCGTAAAAGTCCGGCTGTTGTTGCGTGCCGTTGATGTGGTTGTCGAAGGCGGTGATGCCGATTTTGGGCAGCACCCCGGAATGGCCAATGGCTCGGTTTTCCAGGGCGGCATCGCGTTCGTGCCCGGCGGACAGGTAAGTCGGACCCTGAAACTGCATCAAGTTCCAGGCTTCGCGCAGGTCCAGCGCCTGAGCAGACGATGCCGCGCAAACCAAAACAGCGATGAGCAGGCGGGCGTCGGGCATGTCATTGCTCCTTGAAGGCGCTATTGACGCGGTCGAGCAGTGGTTTGAGCAGATAGCTCAGCATGTTGCGCTCACCGGTTTTGATGGTGACCGACGCGGGCATGCCGGCGCGGATGTGGTTGCTGCCGAGCATGGCCATGCCGGCCGGCGTCACTTCTATTTGCGCCAGGTAAAACGGCTGCTTGTTTTCCTCGTTCAGCAAGCGGTCGGCGGAGATGGTCAGCACCTTCCCCGGGATGCTGGGTGTTTGCACATGGTTGAACGCCGGGAACGAAATCATCACCGGCAGACCCGGCGTCATGCGGTCGATGGCTTGCACGGGGATCATCGCGTCGATCTGCAACGGTTCGTGGGCCGGAACGATTTCCATGATCTTGAAACCGGGGGCGATCACGCCACCGATGGTAGAGATGCTCAACCCCTGGACCATGCCGTCGATAGGCGAACGGATCACCGTGTGCCGCACCTGATAATCCAGGGCCTGCAAGCGGTCAGTGAGGGCGCTGTTTTCCTTTTGCACATCGGCGAGCATCGACTGCACCTCCTTGCGGTAATCGAACTCGCGCTGAAGGATGCGCAACTTGATGTCGGCCACCTGGCCCTTGGCCCGAGCGATGTTGTTGAGGTTGTCAGCCTGGGAGGCATTGAGGTCCGAACCGGCGCGTTCCAGTTCCAGCATCCGGTTGCGCGGCACATAGCCTTCGGCCGCCAGTTGGCGCACTCCGACCAGTTCCTGATTGAGAAACCCGATCTGCGCCGAACGGGCACCGTAGATGCGCTGCAAACCCTTGATCTGCGTTTCGGCGGAAATGAGCGACTCGCGCAGGATGCCAACCTCACCCTCCAGGCTGGTGCGGCGCGTGGTGAACAGATGACGTTGCAGGTTGATGGCGTTGTTAAGGTGTTCATTGCCGGCGAAGCGCTGCAACATCGCCGGGGCGAATACCACGTCAGGCAAGCCGTCACGCTCCGCTTCCAAACGGTTTTCCATGGTCATGGTGGCGATGAACTGCGCGTTGACCACCCCCTTGTTCCGAGAGTGCTTGTGTGGCGTCGAGCCGCACCAGTTCCTGGTCTTTGCTGACGTTGTCACCTTCGCGCACCAGGATCGCTTCGACGCTGCCGCCCGTGAGGTGCTGGATGGTCTTACGGTTGCTGGTCACTTTGACGGTAGCGTTGGCGACGATGCCCGCGTCCAGCGGCGCCAGCCACGACCAGAGCAGGAAACCGCCAAACCCGAGGATCACCAACAACACGCCCCAGCGCGCCGGGCGATGGTCATCGACATCAATATTGGCCCCCCGCGCGCACCAGTTCCTGGCCGCGAGGATCAACACTCAAGGCGCTCATTTATTCTCTCCCGCGAACGGCTGACAGGGTGGGGGGCGCCCACGGTCGGCAGCACACTGGTCTGGCGCAGCGTGGCAAACACTTCCTCGCGGGGGCCGAACAGTTGGGTGCTGCCCTCACGCAGCATCAAAACTTTATCGACGGTGCCTAGGATGCTCGGACGATGGGAGATCAGCACCGTGGTGCACCCCCGAATCTTCAGATCTTCAAGGACCTCGATCAGGGCTTTTTCCCCGGCGTCGTCGAGGTTGGCGTTCGGCTCGTCGAGCACGATGATTGCGGGCTCGCCGTAAAGCGCTCGGGCCAGGCCGATGCGCTGGCGCTGCCCGCCGGACAACGGGTTGCCGTCCACATCCAGGGTTGTGTCGTAACCGTGGGCCAAGCGCAGGATCATATCGTGCACGCCGGCCCGTTTTGCCGCGACGATCACGGCGTCACTGTCGACCTCGCCGAAGCGGGCGATGTTGTCGGCGATGCTGCCTTCGAACAATTCCACATCCTGGGGCAAATAACCGACCCAAGGGCCGAGCTCTTCCTTGTTCCAGAGGTAAACGTCGACACCATCGAGGCGCACCTTTCCGCTTTGCGGCGGCCAGATGCCCACCAGCAACCGCGCCAGAGTCGATTTGCCCGAGGCGGAGGGGCCGATGATGCCCAGAGACTCACCGGGCGACAGATTGAAGTGCGGGCCGCGAATGATCGATTGGCTCATGCCCGGCGCCCCGGCGTGCAGGTGCTCCACCGTGAGCATGCCCAACGGTCGTTGCAGCTTCATCGCATCGGCGCGGGACGGAAATTCTTGCAGCAGGTGCTTGAGCCGCGACCAGGCGCGGCGGCTGGTCAGCAACTGTTTCCATGCGCCAATCAGTTGTTCGACCGGTGCCAGCGCCCGGCCGCTGAGGATCGAGCACGCGATCATCATACCGGGGGTGATCGAGCCTTCGATCGCCAGTAGAGCGCCCGTGCCGAGAATCAGTGATTGCAGGGTGATCCGCACGAAACGCCCCAGGCCACTGATATAGGCCGCCCGGTCTGAGGCCAGGGTTTGCATTTCCAGGATTCGCAGGTGGCTGGCGAACCAGCGTTGGGTGATCGCCGGCAACATGCCCATGGCTTCGATCACTTCAGCGTTGCGAAGGTTGTTGTTGGCGAATGTGCCGGAAACTTGCGCGGCCAGCCCGGCCTCGGCCAACGGTTTTTTGGTGGCGATTTCGGTGAGCCAGGTGAGGGCCACCAGGATCAGCGACCCGCACAGGGTTACGATTCCGAGCAGGGGGTGAATCAAGTAGGCGACAAACAGGTAAATCGGTGTCCACGGTGCGTCGAAGAACGCGAACAGTCCGTTGCCAGTGAGAAACTGGCGTACTTGCGCCAGATCTTGCAGAGCCTGCGCCGGGCTGCCGCCAGCTCGTTGCAAGTTGCGTTCGAACGAAGCGTTGAACACCCGCCGGTTCAGGGCCATGTCCAGTCGATTGCCGACCCGGATCAACACGCGCGTGCGCACCACCTCCAGCATCGCCAGCAGGGTGTACAACCCGATCATCAAGATCGTCAGCATCAGCAACGTGGTGAGGTTGCTGCTGACCAATGCCCGGTCATACACCTGCAGCATGTAGATGGCCGGCGCTAGCATCAGCAGATTGATCACACCGCTGAACCCGGCAAGCGCATAGAAGGTGTGGCGCAACCGGAAAAGCACCTCGGCAAGCTCGGATCTCGGGCGGGTTTTCTTGTCCATCGGAAGTTTCCAATGCTGAGGTTTTATGTCCCTCAGCGTAGGAGAGCGACTGTTGGTCGGATGGGCGCGCGGGCCGGGTTTGTGTTGGCGGCGTTTTATTGGCGGTTTTTAGATCCTTGATAAACAGAGAGTTGCCAGCGTTTGTTTCACAAAATTGTCAGGAAGACGGATGTTTGGCGGGAAAATTTCGTGCGACCTAAGTCTAATTTTCCAAGCCCCGAGCCCCGGCTTCTCCGACAAACGCCTCACATTCGGGCGGGTTAGCTGCTATTAATCAATGGTGTCCGCACACTTGCCCGCCCAGGAGCGCGTCATGAACCCGTTTATCCGTATCGGCATTGTTGATGACCATCCGTTGTTGCGTGAGGGTGTGGCCAATACCTTGAGAAAAAGAACAGACCTGCAAGTGGTGGAGCAGGGCGCCAGTGCCGACGATGCCCGGACTATTGCGATGCATTCGCGTCCGGATGTGATGCTGATGGACGTCAATATGCCGGGGGATGTGTTTGGCACAGTGAGGTTCATTGCCACGCAGTTGCCGGACGTCAAGGTGCTGATGCTGACGGTGTCCGAGTCTGAGGATGATGCTTACGCCGCGCTGGAAGCCGGGGCGCGCGGCTATGTTTTGAAAGGCGTGAGTGGGCCGGACCTGGTGCTGGCGATCCGCTCGGTCGCCCGGGGCGATACCTACATCACCCCGGAGTTCGCCAACAAGTTGCTGAGCAATTTCAAAAACATGAAGCGCAAGTACACAAGATCGACCTGACCCATCGGGAGGAGCAGATCATTCGTGAAGTCTCAAAAGGCCTGACTAACAAGGAAGTCGCGTCCAAGTTGTTGATCAGCGAAAAAAACCGTCAAATACTACATGACCTGTGTGATGCAGAAGCTGCATGCGCGCAATCGGGTGGAAGCCGTCACTGCCCTGCGCCGCTATTGGGAACACGAAGCCATTGACCGGCTGCACATCAGTGCGGCGACGCCTATGGACGCACGCAGGGGGTCCTGACTACAGCTTGAGTTGTGCGTTCACCGAGGTGCCTTTGCCGGGGGATGAATCAACGCTGAATTGCCCCCCCCAGCGATTCGACACGATAACGCAAACCCGCCAGCCCCAGCCGCGTCCGGCCGTGAGGGTCGATCAGCAGCGCGTCAGCGGCCATGCCCGGGCCGTCGTCCTTGACCGTCACCATCAACTTGCCGTTGAGATGGTTCCCACTCACGACCTGCCCTTGGCCCTGCGCATGCCGATAGGCGTTGTTCAAGGTTTCCTGCACAAACCGGTAGATGCACAGTTTCAGCGGCAGGGGCGCGGTATCGGGCAGCGGCCCCAGTATCAGTTCGACCTTGGTGCCAGTGCGCTGCTCGTGCCGCTGGGCCACCAACTGCAATTCCTCGCGCAGCGTCAGTTCATTGATTTCTGGCAGGGCCAGTCCACGAGACAAGTCCCGCACCTCGCGCAACGCATCGGTCGCCGCGCCGCGAATGGTTTCCATCGACTCCTGATCGACCTCCGAGCAATTCTCGGCCAGGTCGTCAAGCCGGATCAGAATCAGTGTCAGCAACTGTGCCGGGCCGTCGTGCAAGTCCGCGCCGATACGGCGCAGGGTCAGTTCGTTGATCCGTGAAAACTCCTGAGTCGCGGTGGTCATCTTGCGCTGTAGTGCGGCATTGCTGACGTGCAACCGGGTTTGTTCCAGCAGACGCAGGCGCAACGCCACTTGCTGACGCTGGATGATCTTGTCTCCGCCTCTTACCAGGAAAAAAAGCAGCATCAGCATCGCCAGGGTTGCGGCGCCTACCACCATCCAGACCTGCTGGCGCACCCGGTTGATTTCCTGCTCGAGGCTCTCGGCTCGTTCATAGAACTCTCCCACCGCGATAATTTTTCCGGTGTTGAACTCGCGCAGCGGCGCATAAATTTCATAAAGCGGCACGTTCATCCGGCGTTCGAATTCGTTTTCTTCCTGATCCAGATCCTCGAGGTCCGTGACCACGTTGCCCTTGAGTGCCTCGGCGATCTCGTCCATCGGGAACTTGCGATTGGTGATCGATTTGTCTGCTGTACACCACCGTGCCGTCGGCTCGCCAGATCTTGATCGAGACAATGTGGCGCTTCAGCGAACGGCTTTCCATGAGCCGGTCCAGGGATTTGATACTGAGAGGCGACAGCCCGTTATCGCGGCTCATCTCCTGCACGTAGGGCTCCAGAAACGCCTCCATGTAGTGGGCGCCGGCCTCGGCTGCGCTTTGCACGGCTGCCCGTTCGATCCTTGTGCTGACCAATTTGCCGACGAAAAACATCGTCAGTCCGAGGATCAGTGCGGCGGCAATCACGAACTGGGTGGAGCGGCTCAGGTTGCGCGTCTGGGTCTTGATTCGTTGGAACCAGTGACGGGTGTTGCCGGCCCCGACAGCAGCGGCGGGCTGGACCAAAGTCTCAGTCTGATCACCGACAAAAGTCTGCTTTTTTGATTCGACTTTTGCATCTTTTGCCATGACGTCGGTTCCGTGATGATCGTGATAAGTCGGTTGGAATACCTCGCTACTCAGCGGATATCTGGAGATTGCCATGTATGAGCTAAAGCGCTTCACCCTCAATCAAAACGATATTTCGTTCCTTGAGCAGCAGGTGTCTTTCCCGACCATCCACATCGTGGGCTACAACACTGCGGGTGAGCCGCTGTATGGCTACGACGGTTCCGATGGCAACGTGCATGTGCTCGGTCTGCTGGGCAGCTTCAACCCGCTGGATGTTCCGCCTGGTGAAACCAGTTGGTACAACGGCGCGCGCGACCCGATCGGCCTGCGCAACGTTTCCGGGCACTTCAACAACTTGACCCAGGATGGCCAAGCCTGGGGCAGTTTTGGCCAGGATTTCATTCGCCTGACCCATGCCGACTACACGCACTACGTCCATCAGAATCTGAGCAACGCGGCGTTGACCGGGCAGGGCGTACCTGTCGGCGCCACACTCATGACTGACAATAGTTCACTGTATAGCGATCCGACAGCCTCATTGGTGGACTACACGCCCCGGATGATCAGCCAGACGATTGTCAGTGGCGGGGTGACGTTCGCCACTGATGCCAATGGGCACATCCAGCACACTGCAACGGGTGTGGCGATCGTCACCGATCCTGGCATTCTCGGCGCCATCGGCGAACTCGATACCACGTCGCCGGACTCCGGCCAGTACTACATTCGTAACCAGAACACGGTGTCGGGCGACCCGTCTACCACCGGCTGGTTCACCCTGTTCGGGCAGTTTTTCGACCATGGCCTGGACTTCATCAACAAACCGAACCAGAACGCGACGATCACCATTCCTCTGGCCCCGAATGATCCGCTGTACGGCTCCATCGGCCCAGATGGTCAACCGGTGTATTCGATCAAGGTTCATCGCGCGACGGTCAGCGAAGTGGACGGCCAAGGCCAGGCGCAATACGTCAACCTCGACTCGCCCTACATCGATCAGAACCAGACTTACGGTGCCAACGACGCCGTGACCCAATTGCTGCGCCAGTGGGTGGCGGACCCTAATCATCCTGGTCAATTCATTGCCGGGGCGGCGCTGTTCGACGGCACTACGCTCAGTGACGAAGCAGCCTGGACGCTCAATGGCGTGGTGACGCACCAGACGTTGCCGACCTTGAGCGAATTGCGCGCCCATGTCCTGGCCACCGGTCGTGACGACCTGACCTGGGACGACATCGCCAACTTCCGTGTGCGCGATGCCCATGGGCATGTGCTCGATGCCAACCCAACCACTGCCGGTGTGCAGGCCGTTTACACCCGCGAAGCCATCTTGCTGGACATGAACCCGCACTTCGACGATGCGCACATCGATCAGGCGAAACTGATGTCGCTGGATGCGCACATCACCAGCATCACTTTCGACGCGAACAACCCTTACGGCATGGTCTTCAACTACGACAACTCCGGGCCGAAGAACCTGTTCAGTTTCGTCAACTTCGCCGACTTCTCGATCAGCGCCACCGGCAGTGCCGATTTCGCCGTGGCCAACGAGTTGCTGCTGCAATCGGTGGGCGATCACTATATTGCCGGTGACGGTCGGGTAAACGAAAACTTCGGCCTGACCGCCATTCACCACGTCTTCCACGAAGACCACAACGTGCAACTGATCAACCTGCAGCACGAGGTGCTGGCACAAGCCGATGCCACGGTGCGGCACAACTGGCAGGTGCAAGTGAGCAACGGCAGCGGTGGTTTCTACAGCGATGCCAACGGCAACTTCACCCTGGCTGACGGCGTCACCGTGTCGTGGGATCAGGACAAGTTGTTCTATGCCGCCAAGCTCACCGTAGAAATGGAATACCAGCACGTGGCGATCGACCAGTACGCACGCCTGATCACCCCGGACCTGCCTGAGTTCGTGACCTACGACTCGGGCATCAACACCAATATCTCGCTGGAATATGGTCAGGCCGCATTCCGCTTCGGCCACTCGCAACTGCGCGAAACCATCGATGCCCTAGAGAAAAATGCCAGCGGAGGCTACGACCTGACCGGTGCGATTACCCACTACGCACTGGAACAGGCGTTCCTTAATCCTGGCGGTTTTGCCGAAGTGGGGCCGACCGCGATTGCCCTGGGCATGACCCGGCAGATCAGCAACGAAATCGACGAGTTCGTGACTCCGGCGCTGCAACAGGGTTTGCTCGGCCAGCCACTGGACCTGGCGACCATCAACCTGGCTCGTGGTCGCGATTTGGGTCTGCCGACCCTGAACCAGGCACGCCAGCAGATTCACGACGCACTGATTGCCGAGCGCGCCTCTCCGGCCGGGGCGCAGCATCACACCAACCTGATTGTCGATGGCCTGACGCCCTATACCAGTTGGAGCGACTTCGCCAACAACATGATTCATCCTGAATCCCTGGTGAACTTCATCGCTGCATATTCCTTCGACGGTGATAAAGCCCACGCCCAGGCGATTATCGATGCTGATATTTCAGGGCTCACCGTCAACTATGCCGGCGGCAGCGTCACGGCCGAACAGGCGGCGTATTTCCTTTCCGGCGCGGCGGACGCCAACGGCAATCACGTGGCCGGTTATGACGGCTACAACGCGATCGACCTGTGGATCGGTGGCCTGGCGGAAAAACATGTCTACACCGGTCAACTCGGCACCACCTTCAACGCGATCTTCGAAGATCAAATGGAACGGTTGATGGACGGCGACCGCTTCTACTACCTGTACCGCCTCGATCTCGGGTTGCCAGCGATGACCAACCTTAACGAGCAGGTGGTCACCGAGCAATTCAAGGACATTATCGAGCGCACCACCGACGCCCGGCACCTGGCCGGTGATGTGTTCGGCTATGCCGACAGCTACATCGAACTGAGCTACACCGATTCCGGCGCCAGTGCCACCGCGTACAAGAGCGAGCACAAGTACGGCACCCTGATCGCAGCCAACCATGTAGGCGTTTATTCCACTGGCGGCAGCGGCGGTATCGGCGGCAACGGTCTGCTGATGAGTCTGGCCAACCCGGAAACCCATGTGGCGCAAACCTACATCCGCGACTATCGTCCAGACCAAGGGCAGAACCCCGACGGCACGGCCGCAGTGGGCTACAACTCCCACGAAGTGTTGGTGGGCACCGACTACAACGATTGGCTCGACGCCGGTGATGGCGATGACACGATTTACGGCGAAGGTGGCGACGATATCCTTGACGGCAAGTCCGGCGCCGACCATATCTACGGCGGCGACGGCAACGACGTGATCTACGGCGGTGACATCGAAGACTTCCTCGATGGCGGGGAAGGGGACGACACCATTTATGCCGGGACCAGCGCCGGTGTGCTGGATGTGGTGATTGGCGGTGGCGGTAACGATCACCTCTATGGCGAAGCCGGAATTGACGAACTATATGGTGGCGCCGGCAATGACTACATCGATGCCGGTGGCGACACCGACCTGGTGCATGGCGGTGACGGCAACGATGAGATCTACGGCGGTGACGGCCCGGACATTCTGTTCGGTGAAGACGGCGACGACATCATTTCCGGTGGCTCCACGGGTGACCAGGAGTTCGGTGGTGCCGGTGACGACATTCTGTTGCCGGGCCTCGGCGGTGCACCCGGCCAGGGCGATGGTGACGAAGCGATTGGGGATGTCGGTTTCGATATTGCGGCGTTCAGCGATGTGAATATTGCACTGGACGCGGCGGCTGACCTGAACAATCAGAACGTCGTGGCGGCACCGGGTACGGGCGTGCTGTTCCAGCCGTTCAACGCCTTGCTGACGGATGTCGAAGGGCTTATCGGTTCGCACTTCAGTGATAGCCGGCCGAACATGGTTACCCCGGCCAATCCTCTGGCGGGTCTGATCGGCAATGCCACGGAGAACTGGCTGATTGGCGGCAGTGGTGATGATGTTTCCCAAGGCAATGGCGGCAATGACGTGATCGTCGGTGACTCGATCAAGCTGGCCGATCTGAACCATTTGCTCGCCAGTCAGGGCTTTGCCCAACACTTTACTGGCCTGCAATCGACTCGCCCTGATTTCATTCTGGGTGACAACCATGCAGCCGCCGGCACCGCTGACGGCGCTGCGGATGCGGCGCTGTACAGTGGCAATTTTGCCGACTACAGCATCACCAAATTCACTGACACGCGCCCCGGCGGTGAACTCATCACTGCGTTCAAAGTTGTCGATTTGCGGGTGGGCGCAGCGAATGTCGATGGCACCGACATCGTGATTGGTGTGGAAAAGCTGCGTTTCGCCGACCGCACGATCAACCTGAACATCACCAACCATCTGCCGACTGGCAATGTGCAGTTGGCGGGCTTTGCCACTGCGCCGACCACCCCCGGTCGTCCGGTGCCTGCACAATACCGACTGACCGCCAACACTTCGGCGATCCAGGACGCCGACGGTTTGCCCGGGCCAAGTGGGTTTTCCTATCAGTGGCAAGCGCTGGTAGGAGCCCCCTGGCTGAGTATCGCCGGGGCAAATGCGTCGACCTTTGCGCCGACCGCGGCACAGTTTGGTCAGCAACTGCGGGTGGTCACGACCTACACCGATAACAACGGCACGGTGGAGCAACTCACGTCCGACCCGTCGGAGGCGGTTGGACGCTTCATCGAGGGCACCAACTTCTTCAGTAACACACTCAATGGCACCAACTATCAGGACATCCTGATGGGCTACTCGGGTAACGATGTGCTCAATGGCGGCCTCGGTTCCGACCTGCTGGACGGCGGTACCGGCAACGACACCATGCGCGGCAATGCCGGCAATGACATCTACATGGTCGATGCCAATGGCGACGTGGTGCAGGAGAATCTGAACGAGGGCACCGACACTGTCATGTCGTCGCTCAGCTACACCTTGGGCGCCAACGTCGAAAACCTGACCCTGCTCGGTTCGAACAACATCAACGGCACGGGTAACGCACTGGATAACGCCATCCATGGCAACAGTGGGAACAACCTGTTGAGCGGTCTGGCGGGCAATGACTTCGTCTTCGGCGAAGCGGGCAACGACACGCTGCTGGCGTCGATCAATGATGGCAACGACCACTACGACGGTGGTTCGGGCGCCGACACGTACGACCTGTCGGCTACCTCGGCGGCGGCCACGGTGGACTTGCAGGCCGCCACGTCAGCCAGCGCGCAGACCGGCAGCGACAGCCTGACCGGAATCGAGAACGTCACTGGCAGCTCGGGCAGCGACCATATCCAGGGCGATGCGGCCAGCAACCTGGTGCAGGGGCAGGGCGGCAACGACTGGATCGACGGCGGCAGTGGTGATGACACCCTCGTCGGTGGGCAAGGCCTGGACAATGTGTACGGCGGACTGGGCAATGACGCCTTCCTGGCGTCGGTCAACGATGGCAACGACACCTATGACGGCGGCGCTGGCACCGACACCTACGACCTGTCGGGCACTTCGTCCAACGCCACGGTCAACCTGGGCACCGGCCTGGCCAGCAGTTCGCAAACCGGTAACGACACTTTGGTCGGCGTGGAAAATGTCATCGGCAGCAGTGGCACCAACAGTTTGACCGGCGACAACAACGCTAACGCCTTGACCGGCCAGGGTGGCATCGACACCTTGAGCGGCGGTGGCGGCGCCGACACGCTGACCGGTAATGGCAACCGCGATACGTTGACCGGTGGCGCAGGGGCGGACATGTTTGTGTTCAGCTCGGTCAACGACTCGGGTACATCGACCGCAAGCCGCGACGTGATCACCGACTTTGTGCACGGAACCGACCACATCGATCTGTCTTTGATCGATGCTCGGACCTCCGGCGCTGGAGCGGCAGGCAATCAGGACTTCACCTTCCTTGGCGAGTGGAATGGCGCCGGCAACGAATTCAACAACCAGGCGCAATTGAAGTACCACTTCGTCAATGTCGGCGGGGTCGATCACACGTATGTGGAGGGCAACGTCAACACTGGCAATGCGGCCGATATCCAGATCGATCTGGTCGGGCATATCGCGCTGACCGCGAGCGATTTCGTCGGCGTGGTCTAGTCGTCAACGCAACCAAGGCGCCCCATCGAGGATCGGGCGCCTTTTTTATCGAGCAGCGGCGGTGTTCTAGATCACAGCCCCGAACAACGACCCCACCGGCGCCGTGATACCCATCGCCAATACGCCCCACAATGTCACGCGCCAGGCTTAGCCGGTCGGGCCGTTGTCATCTCAGCGGGTGTAAAAGCCTGATTGCGCTTGCGTCACTCGCTTTCACGGGGATCGCCTGATCAGGTCGTGCGTCGACGTTCCAATAAAGAGAACAAGTACATACCGGCTAACATGGCCAATACGAATATGATGATCTGTGCGTGCCCTGTCAGCAAAATAGCGACCGCTGGCCCGGGGCAGATTCCCGCAATTCCCCAACCTATACCGAACATAAGACTGCCGCCGATCAAGCGGGCATCCAACTCTCTTTTCATCGGTAGCTGCATGGGGGCACCTAGCAAAGACTGCTTGCTCTTACGCGCCCAATTCAGGGGGATAAGCGCTACTGCGATGGCCCCACCCATCACCAGTGCGAGCGACGGATCCCAGGCCCCGGCCACATCAAGAAAAGCCAATACTTTGGCGGGGTTCGCCATGCCTGCCAGGAGAAGACCAACGCCGAAGATCAGGCCGGCAAAAAACGCGGTCAACTTGATCAATTTCATGCTGCCACCACATGACGAATGATGTACACAGTTGCAAAGCCGGCGAACATGAAGCACATCGTTGCCGTGATGGATCGGGCTGACAGCCGAGAGATCCCACAAACTCCATGACCGCTAGTACAGCCGGAGCCATAACGGGTTCCCACGCCCACGAGCAGCCCCGCAATAATCAGCGTGGGCCACTCTGCGCTAATCGCTATCTCCGGCAACACGGTAAATGCTCCCCACAACAATGGCGCAAGCAACAGACCAAGAAGAAATAGCGCCTTCTCTTTCCAACCTTCGCTGCTCAATTGCATCACGCTTCCAATCAAACCACTGATGCCTGCGATGCGACCATTTACGAGAACGAACAAGCTAGCGGCCAGGCCAATCAAGGCTCCTCCGCCCAGGGATGACCATGGCGTAAAGTTGACCCAATCAATGCTCATTTTGCGTCTCCTGCGCAGAAGTGCTGATAAAGGACGTTGATACTGACGTAAATAAGCGTTGACTGAACTGAGGTGCGCCGACTCACTGTTCCATCAAAAAGCGCTCGATTTGCGCAACGGTACTGCGCGCCGTTCGGGTCACGCCAATCAGTGTCGCGGAAGCGGCGCCTGTCCAGTCGCCATAACCCACCAGCCACAAACGCGGTTCTTGAATCGAATGCGTACCGTTGACGGCCACGCGCCCGTCGGCGGTACACACGCCCAGTGATTCCAGATAGCCGAGGGCAGGGCGGAAGCCGGTGCACCAGATCACCGCGTCGAACGGCGTTTGCGAGCCATCAGCCCATATCACGCCGGTCTCGGTAAAACGCACGAACGGCCGCACCGCGTGCAGCACGCCGCGCTCCCGAGCCTCGACGACTGGCGGCACCATCACGATATCGCCCAAGCCACCCACGGGTTGTTCAATGACAATGCCGGCGAGCTGCGCTTTCCAGCGCTCGGTGGCGCGTTCGAATAGCACTCGTCTCTGGCAGGCATGGGGACTCCTTGGGTCAGCGAAAGTCAGGTTAAGTTAATCCATTCGAAGCGCACGTTTGTTGATGTTGCTCAAGCGGCGGTGTTCTAGACCACAGCCCCGAACAACGACCCCACCAGCGCCGTGATGCCCATGGCCAACACGCCCCACAACGTCACGCGCCAGGCACCAGTCACCACGCTGGCACCGCCAGCCCTGGCCGCAATCGCCCCCAGACTGCCGAGAAAAACCAGCGACATGCCGCCAATCCAAGGCACAACGCTGTTTGCTGGGGTGATGAAGGTCACCGCCAGCGGCAATGCTGCGCCGACCACGAAACTGGCAGCCGAGGCGAGGGCGGCCTGTAGCGGTTTGGCCGTGAGAGCCTCGCTGATGCCCAGTTCGTCCCGGGCGTGGGAGCCCAGCGCGTCATGGGCCATGAGTTGATCGGCCACTTGATGCGCCAGTTCGGGCGATACGCCGCGATGGATGTAAATGTTCGCCAGTTCAATGTGTTCGGCCTTTGGGTTGCTCGCTAATTCGGCCCGTTCCCGAGACAGGTCGGCTTGCTCGGTATCCGCCTGGGAATGCACCGAGACGTATTCCCCCGCCGCCATGGACATGGCGCCCGCGACCAGCCCGGCCATCCCGGTGACCAGCAAAGTGGAGTGACTGGCGTTAGCGGCAGCGACGCCGATCAACAGGCTGGCGGTTGACACAATCCCGTCGTTGGCCCCCAAAACGGCGGCGCGCAGCCAGCCGATACGATCGCTGCGATGAGACTCGGTGTGCCTGTACGTGAATTTCATGGTTTAGCGGGACTCACTGTCGTTGGACGGATCAATCGGACGGTGTTCAATGTGCGCCTGCAATCGGCCGCCGACTATAGAAATTTCCTTGAACTGGTCACCGTCGTGCAGCACGAACAACGCGTCCATCCCACGCTCCTGAGCCAGCCGCGGGCCTTCGATTTCGCCCAGCACCAATAGCGCCGTGGCCCAGGCATCGGCGAGCATGCACGTGGACGCCACCACACTGACTGCCGCCAATGGGTTGCGCAGCGGGGCGCCGGTGGCCGGGTTCATGGTGTGGGCATAGGTTTGCCCACCCACATCAACCCACTGTCGATAGTCTCCAGACGTCGCGATGGCGGCGTCACTAAGTTCCATCACACCCATAACTTCACGCGCGCCCCGGCAGGGCCTTTCTATGGCCACCACCCAGGGTTGTGCATCAGGCTTGAGGCCGCGGGCGCGCATCTCGCCGTCGATGCCAACCAGGTAGCGAGTGATGCCAAAGCCCTCCAGGCAGCGTGCCAGCTCATCGACGCCGAAGCCCTTGGCGATGCCATTCAGATCAAGGTGCAGCGGCGCACGTTTGCGCACCTGATTACGTTGCAGGTCCACCACCAACGCAGCGCTGGCAGACATCCGGGCGCGCGGTGGAGCTGACGCCATTGCCTGCTCGGTGATCGACTGTTGGCCGGGACCAAATCCCCAAGCGTCCACCAGATCACCCACAGCGATGTCGAAAGCGCCGCTTGATTGCTGACTGACCCGCAGCGCGGCAGCCAGCACCGTGATCAGTTCTTTGTGCACCGCCAACCACTCCTGTTCGGGGGCTGCGTTGAGGCGGTTGAGGTCGGAATCGGCTCGCCAACTAGACATTTGCTGGTCCACACGGTCGACCGCTTGGGCCAGACGACGGCCGACTTCGTCGGTATCGATGCCCGCATTGGCGTAGAACAGCGCGGTGTAGCGGGTGCCCATGGTCTCGCCGTTCAGGCTGTAGCGTTGCACCTCAGTAGACATCTTCACGGTAGCGTCCTTGTGACTTGAGGGTCAGCACACTCAGGTTGAGCGGCGCCAACACTTCATCCAGAGCATGCATCACGCCTTTGGCCATTTCGCGGCTGCCACACACCAACACCTGAGCACCTTTTTCAATCAGCCGACGCAAGGCCAGGGCATCACTGATCAACCGGTCTTGCACGTAACTGCGGTCCTGGACTTGTGAGAACGCGGCGCGTAAAGCAGTCAGGCGTCGATCCGCCAGATAGCGGTTGAGCTCCGGTTCGTAGAGAAAATCCGAGTCGGGGTTGCGTCCGCCCCAATACAAATGCATCGGGTGTCGGGACTTGTTGTTACGGATGAACCCGGCCAAGGGACCTATCCCGGTGCCGGCGCCAATCAGGATCACCGGGTGCGTGCCCGAAGCTGGTCGAAATTGTGGGTTGGGCTGAATGAACGCTTCAATCGACGCACCAATTTTCAGGCCATGCAAGAATGTCGAGCACAGACCGCCTTCGTGTTTGCGCACGCAGATTTCCAGCACGTCGTCGTCGGAGCCGCTGGCCAATGAGTAGAAGCGTGGGACAGCGCTCCCCGGCGGCAGTACCCCAACCAGATCCCCAGCCTGAAAGGCCGGCATCTCGCCCGGTGCCGTGAAGCGCAGAATGTGAGTCGGCGCATTGACCTGCTCACCGTAGACAATGCATTCCTGCAACGCCAGTTGATGGGTACGCGGTTGCTCCGGGGTATGGACCAGGGTCAGATCATGTCCCAGTGCACTACCCACCGCATGGCCCCACCGCGAAAATTCTTGAGGGGACTGACGATTTATTTTTTCCAGCCCCAATAGTGCCGTGCCACCGGCCTGAACCAGCGCGTCCTCCACTTCAAGGGCGTACTGACAGAATTGTGGAAACTGTCGGTCCCCAAAACCCAGTACCGCGAACGGCAGGCCAGGCTTGGCGCCGACTTTGCTCAGTCGTGTCAGGAATTGCGACGCCGAGGCCGGCGCATCTCCGTCGCCATGGGTTGCAGTAAGGATGAACAGCCGTTCGGCGCTGCGGTAATCGCCTTGCCAATCATTCATTGCCGCACTGTGGACGCGATGCCCGGCGTGGAGCAGCGCTTCATGCAAGGTGTTGGCAAAGCCCCACGTGCTGTTGTTTTCAGTGCCCACCAGAATCACGCTGTCGGCGGAGTGCGCGGGGCTGTTGTGGCGGATGTTCGGGACGGATTTGCGGCGGCGCCACCAGAGCAAGATGCCGGTCACACTCATCAACGGTACACAGAGCGCGCAGAGCCCGAGCAGCAGGCCCAGCCACCAAAGGCCTTCACCGGTGTGCAACTGGTAGATCAGTTCGTAAGCGTTGTGCATCGAGTCGTGAGCCTGCCAGGACAACAAGGTGCCGCTGACCGGGTCCACATAACCGTCGCCCTGGCTGGTGCGCAATGAGAACACGTCTTGTGGGTTGCCGGGGCTCGGGTAGACCAGTTCACGCAGGTCCTTCAGGTCGGTGGCTTGCAAGGCTTGCAGGTTCGCCACCGACACTGCCTGGCCGGTGCTAATGTGAGTGGGGAAGGCTGGCTCGTTCTGAGTGCCGTCAGGGATCAGACCGAAGGTGGTGGCGGACATATAGAGGCCGCTTAAGGCCGACAATAACAGCCCGAGCAGGGCCAGGCGGCCGACTTCAGCATGCCAGCGCTGGCTGAACGTACCGCGCAGTGGCCGCAGCAGATTGCGCCAGCCGCCCAGACGTCGGGCCAGCAGCCCAGCGCCGGACACCGACAGGATCAACATGAACAGCGCACCCAAGCCCGATACCCCGTGGCCCGGTGTCCCCATGAACAGCGAGCGGTGCAGGTCTTTCATCCAGCGTGAGAAGGCAGATGGTTGATAAGTGCCCAGGCCTTGGCCGGTCATTGGATCGACCCTTTCGGCCCCGGACCGACCGTCCTGGTTGTAGTAGACGATGACGGTTCCTGAGGCGGTGCGCTGGATTTGTTCCGCACCGGGAAAGTACGTGGCGACGCGCCCGGCCAACTGGCCGACGTTCAGTTGGCCGGCGGCCGCCGGCGTGCTTTGCAGGCGTTCCAGTGCTGGATTGACGGACATTACCGCACCGCTGATGGCCAATAACATGACCAGCAGGGCAGCAATCAGCCCGGGCAGAGAATGGAACTGACGAAGCATGTTCAGCCTCCAGTGGTTGCAGGAACTACAGGTCGTAGGTAAAGGCATCGACGTAAGTGCTGCCCGTCGCCGGTGTGCCCGAACCTTTGGAAGTCAGAGGCACGCTGATGTCGGCTCGGGCGTCACGCTTGTCCTCCACGGCGCTGTCGATGCGGATCTGGTAGCCGGCATCAATCAAGGTGTCTGCCAGTTCAACGCTGACCTTGAGCGTCTGCCCGCTACCAACACTCGCGCCGCTGAGGCCGTCAAATTCACTCGGATTCATGCCGCTGCCACGAGCCCAGTCAGTCAAGTGCCGGTAGTACTTGGCCTTCTTGCCGGCCACCCAAAGGGTCTTCTGGTATTGGCCATTGGCGTCGGTGACGTAGATCGCCAGGTACGCATCGTTCCCGCTGTAGTTTTTCAGTTGGGTCGTCAGGGTTACTTCACGGGCCTGGGCCAAGCCAGGCAGGGCAATGGCTCCGAGCAGGCAGGTTGCAGCGATGATCTTTTTCATTGGGATGTCCTGTATGTGAGATATGGCTAGAGCCTGAACCTGCTGGCTGACAGCAACCTGAACAGCCGTGAACCATCAGCAATGATCATTCGCGGGCAGGGCGGGCGAGGTAGTCCCGGGCGTCGCCGTCATCGCCGAAATTGATTTGCAACGTGCGTAACCGCAGGGAGGCGGGGGGCGTAGCGGGCTTCGATGGTGTTGCCCCTTGCGGTCGGCGCCCTTGAGCTTGTAGCAACCGTCGTCGACCTTGATGCGCTGTACGCTCCAGCCCCATTGCTGCTCCACCTGCTGGCGCAAGATTTCGCGCGGCTGCCAGTCGCTGACCGGGTCGCTGCAATCGTCATCGGCCAAGGCATAACCGCTGAGCAGCGCGCTCAACAGAGCGGTACTGGCGATAAACGCTGATTTCATGATCTGTCTCCTGCCGTCTCGGCGTCAGTGGCATACCCTAAGGAGCATTCCTGACAACCAGCTGAATCTTCAGATTCGCGTCAGGTAAGGCAGTTAGGGTGCTGCACGACAACCATCACAGGAGGAGTCAGATGCGGGTTTTATTGGTCGAGGATGCGCCTGGGCTAGGGGAGGCGGTGCGCGAGCAGATCGCTGATGACGGCCACGCCGTGGATTGGGTGCAGCGTCTGGAACATGCTCGCAATAGCGTGCGCACCACGCCATACGATCTGATTTTGCTGGACCTGATGCTGCCGGATGGTCGCGGACTGGATTTCTTGCGGCAGCAGCGTTCTGGCGGAGACGTGACCCCGGTGATCATCCTGACCGCGCAGGATCAGATCTCCGATCGCATCGCCGGGCTCAATGCGGGAGCCGACGACTACCTGGTCAAACCGTTTGACCTGTTCGAACTCTCGGCCCGGGTGGCCGCTGTTGCGCGACGCTACAGCGGTAATCCCAACCCGCAGATCAGGCTCGGTGATTTGCAGGTTGATATGAGCGCCCGCACGGTACAGCGTGCCGGTGCTACCGTGGACCTGACGGCCCGAGAGTGGGCGCTGTTTGAAGCCTTTGTCCAGCGCCCTAAGGCATTGCTGTCGAAGTCGCAACTCGAGGAACGCCTGTATGCCTTTGGCGCCGAAATCGAGAGCAATACCATCGAGGTCTATATCAGTCGCCTGCGCAAAAAGCTTGGGCGCGAGCTGATTGAAACCGTGCGCGGCATGGGTTATCGGTTGATGCCTGTATGAAGTCCTCAAGCCTGCAAAAGCGCCTGGGCCTGGGTTTGACACTGGGCATGACCTTGCTCTGGCTGGGGGCGACCGTCGGTGCCTGGTTGGTCGTGCAGCATGAGTTGAACGAGGCGTTCGACAGCGCGCTCGAAGAGACCGCGCAACGCATCCTGCCCTTGGCGGTGCTCGAAATCAGCAACCGTGAGGAGTCCCGAGAGGCCCAACACATCGCCACCCTGAAAGTGCATAAGGAATATCTGACCTACCTGGTCCGCGACGCCAAAGGCGAGATTCTGATGCAGTCCCATGACGCCAACCCGAAGATCTTCAACAAACAACTGCGCGAAGGATTTTCCACCACTGAAAAGTACCGTCTGTACGCTGCTTCAGCGCTGCGAGGGACACTGTTTATCGAGATCGCCGAACCTCTCGGGCATCGTCGTGAAGCGGCGCGCGAAGCCCTGTTTGCCTTGCTGTTGCCATTGTTGGCGCTGATCCCCATCAGCCTGTTGGGCACGTGGTTATTTGTCCGCATCAGTCTGCGCAGCGTGTTGGCCTATCGTCGTGCCGTGGAAGCACGAGGTGCCGGCGACCTGTCACCGATCAAAGTGGCGCGACTGCCGGCAGAAATCGACCCCTTGGCTGACGCGGTCAATCACCTGCTGGAGCGTTTGCGCAAGGCATTGGAGGCCGAGCGAAGCTTCACGGCCAACAGCGCCCATGAACTGCGTACACCGCTGGCGGCGACGTTGGCACAAATCCAGAGACTGCATCACGAAGCGCCCGAAGGATCGTTGCGGTTGCGAGCGGCAAAGATCGAAAACTCGCTGCGTGACCTGGCGCGGCTTTCGGAAAAACTCATGCAACTGGCCAAGGCCGAGGGCGGCGGGCTGTTGGCCGAAGCGCCCCAGGACTTGATCCCATTGTTGGCCCATGTGGTCGATGAGTGGAACCATAGCAACGGGCACCGGATCGGGTTGCAACTGCCAGACGAGGCCAGTGTGTACTCGGCGATTGATCCAGATGCCTTCGGCATTCTGGTGCGCAACTTGATCGAGAACGCCTTGAAGTACGGCGCTGTGAACCAACCGGTCGAAGTCAGCATCACGGGACAGGCGCTGCTGCGTGTGGTCAATGGTGGCCCAGTAGTGCCCGAGTCGGTATTGCAGCAATTGACGGAGCGCTTTGTTCGGGGGCGCAGCGAAGTCAGCGGTTCCGGATTGGGATTGGCGATTGCTAAAACCATTGTGCAAGGTGTTGGCGCCACCATGACCTTGGTTTCGCCGGCGACTGGAAGGGAGGAGGGTTTTGAAGTGAGGGTCCAGTTTTGTGCAGATACAAAAAATGAGCGCTGATCAGCATTCTTTATAGAGACAAAGCACAGACAGTCGCGAGTCAGTGGCTTAGGCAGCTCATGGACATCCATGATATGAGCTATCGTTTAACATAATATACATTATGCGAACCATCATGTACGGAGCTGGGGGGCTCTGGCGGTCAGATTTGAAGCTTGGCACTGGCTCACACCGGCGTTTTCGCGGACGCGAAAATCGGGGGGACATGAATTAGGGGTCATGCCGAGATAAGGGAAAATTAGGACATTCGCTCTGTAACCTTATGATGTTGCTAGGATTTAAATATTTTTCTGTGTTGCCTTTCCTCGTCCCAAGTTTAGCCGTCTATGCTGAAGCTTTTGCTTTTCCTTGAGGGACGAACCCTATGGCCTCTCTGGAGCGCACAGCCTATCCGAAGCTGCCAGCGCACCTGTCGACGAAAGAACTTCATCAGTGCTATTCGCTCTCAGAATTTGAGCTCGAATGGCTCTCTAGAACGGCTAAAAGCCCTGCTCTTACCATTGGGTTAGCCGTTCTGCTGAAAACATTCCAACAGCTTCATTACTTCCCCAGTCTTGAAGAGATTCCAACTGAAATCGTCAATCATGTCAGGTCTTGCCTCCGTTACGGGGTTCGTATAGCGCCTCGTTATGCGAACCCCCCGAACCTTGTATCGCCATCAAACAGCTATCCGTCAATATCTACAGATCACCCCTGTTTTATGGGAGCGATGCTCTGAAAATTGCCGAGAAAACTGCCCACGAAGCGGCGGAGGTCCTTGATCAGCGCGTTGATGTCATCAATGTCCTGATTGGCGAGCTGCTTGAGCGAGGCTACGAACTCCCGGCCTACTCGACGCTCAATGACGCAGCTGAAGACGCCCAAGTTGCTCTCCAGGAAAAGATTTTCAATCGAGTCGTCGATAGAGCTCCGATAGATGTGATCTACCGTCTCAGAGAGCTTCTTGACACCGATTTCGGTCGTTGCCAAAGCGATTTCAATGCCCTGAAGCAGGTCCCCAAGAAGCCCTCTCGCAAACACTTGGAGATATTGATCGACCACTTAAGTTGGTTGGGGGGATTCGGTGACCTCGACGCCATCTTTGAGGGAATCGTTGATACCAAGATTTGGTTTTTTGCGAATCAAGCGGAGAAAACGGATGTTTCAGAGCTTAAGGATTGTTCGCTTCCAAAGCGCTACACTTTGATGCTGGCTCTGATCTACCTGATGCGTGTACGAGCACGGGATCACCTTGCTGAGATGTTCATCAAGCGAATCGCGACGATTCACAAGCGAGCCAAGGAAGAGTTGGAGCAAATCCAGCTACGTCAGCGCAAAAAGCTAGAGTTGCTCGTGGCCACCTTGGATGGCGTGATTCAAATTCTCAGCCAAGAACCAAGTGATCAGGAAGCCGGCAGCTTGATTCGCGAGTATCTGTCTCCCGAAGGGAGTCTTGATCACCTTCGCGAGGCCTGCGCCGAAGTCCAGGCCACAGGCGGCAGTAACTATCTCCCACTACTCTGGAAGCACTTCAAATCCCATCGATCACTGCTGTTCCGCCTGAGTCTTCTGTTGCAACTGGAGCCAACCACCCAGGATCGCTCGCTTATCGAGGCGCTGCACTTGGTCCAGGCCAACGAGATCCTGCATAGGGAATGGATCGACGAGCATGTGGACCTGGCGTTCGCCTCGGATCGTTGGATCAAAGTTGTGCGTCGCGCCGCCAGCGAAGGGCCACCGACCAATCGGCGCTTCCTGGAAGTCTGCGTTTTTTCCCATCTGGCCAATGAGCTTCGCTCGGGTGATATCTGTGTACTTGGCTCGGAGTCGTTTGCTGACTACCGCAAACAGTTACTGCCTTGGGATGAGTGTCTGGCGCGTCTGCCGGAGTACTGCGCAAAGGTTGGCCTGCCGAGTACCGCCAAAGAGTTTGTCGCCAGCTTGAAGGAGCAACTTGAGAGTACCGCTCAGCAGTTGGATGACAAGTTTCCCAGTTGCCGCGGTGATGTGTCGATTAATGAGGCCGGTGATCCTGTGCTGCGCCGAGTGGTCGCCCGTGACATCCCGCCTTCAGCAATCTCGCTACAAACGGCTATCACACAGCGTATGCCTGCCAGGCATGTGCTCGACATCATGGCCAACATCGAACACTGGATTCAGTTCACCCGGCATTTCGGGCCGATGTCCGGCAGCGATCCCAAACTGAAGGAGCCGGCCGAGCGCTACCTGATGACGATCTTCGCCATGGGCTGCAACCTAGGGCCGAACCAGGCCGCTCGCCACCTGGCGGGTAACGTGACCCCGCACATGTTGTCTTACACCAATCGTCGGCACCTGCCACTCGACAAGCTGGATAAGGCCAACCGGGAGTTGGTCGAACTTTATCTCCAGCTCGATCTGCCCAAGCTCTGGGGTGACGGCAAGGCGGTCGCGGCCGACGGGACTCAATTCGACTTCTACGATGAAAACTTGCTCGCCGGCTACCACTTCCGTTACCGGAAGATGGGCGCAGTCGCCTACCGACATGTGGCAAATAACTACATCGCAGTCTTTCAGCACTTCATTCCACCTGGCATCTGGGAAGCCATCTATGTCATCGAGGGCCTGTTGAAAGCGGATCATAGCGTTGAAGTCGATACGGTCTATTCAGACACCCAAGGCCAGTCCGCAACAGTGTTTGCGTTCACCCATTTGCTGGGCATCAATCTAATGCCTCGCATCCGCAACTGGCGCAACCTGGTCATGTATCGGCCCGATCGCTCGGCCAAGTACAAGCATATCAACAGCCTCTTCACTGATACCGTCAACTGGAGCCAAATAGAAACCCATTGGCAGGATCTGATGCAGGTGGCGCTGTCGATTCAGGCCGGCAAAATATCTTCGCCAATGCTGCTGCGTAAACTCGGTTCTTACAGTCGGCGCAACAAGCTCTACCATGCAGCGCAGGAGCTGGGATGTGTGATCCGGACCATTTTCCTGCTCAAATGGATCGGCAACCGAGAGTTGCGCCAAGAAGTAACCGCCAATACCAACAAGATCGAGTCCTACAACGGTTTCTCGAAGTGGCTATCCTTCGGCGGCGATGTCATCGCCGAGAACGATCCAGATGAGCAACAGAAGCGCTTGCGTTACAACGATATGATCGCTTCCTCGGTGATCTTGCAGAACACCGTCGACATGATGCGGATCCTGCAGAAGCTAGCCCGTGATGGTTGGCAGTTTACCGATGAAGACGTATCGTTTCTCAGCCCTTACCTGACCAGCAACGTCAAACGCTTTGGCGAATTCAATCTCAGCCTCAAGCGTCCACCGGAACCCTGGATCAAGGATTCCATTTTCCAGCAGGCCGCGGGTTCAATTCGTGGACAAACGATGCCCAATAACAGAGTTGAGGAGACGAACTGATGCACATTCCACCCGCTTCGTTTCGAGTGACGCCCTACGGCGAAGTGGATGCCGCTGCACTGGACAGGTTGCGAGATAGCTTTGACACCTCCCAGATTCTGCTGTTGGTGGATCGACTGGATACCTGTCTGGCTGAGCTGGGTGGAGTTGTGGCTGTCCGTGATGAGTTGCTGAAGCTCCACGCGATGACCCTAACCCTTGTAGAGGGCGCTCCACTGACTGTACCTACTGAGAATGCCTGCATCTGGTCGGAGGCCGAATCGCTACAACAGGATCTTGAGGCCCTCGCTGGGTGGGTGCATTCTGCCCAAGCAGCGATATCCCCTTTGGTCAATCTAACACCCGACCATGAGCAGTAAGCCCTTGGAAATAGGCAACTACAACGGCGCCGCATGACGTAGGGCTCAGCAAGCATTTCGCAGGAGGTGCTCGACGAAGTTCAATTAGCTTTCGCCGCCTCAGGAGCCCCTATCGTGAGGGACATTTGTACCTTTCCTAGACATGGCTAAAGCAGGCGCTCGACAATACCGCGTATCGCGTCGTCCTCCAACTCAGAGGGGGCGAACCAGGAAAGGTATTGCCACTACATATGCTCTATCTCACGGACGTCCAACCAACCTTCTGCCCCCAGTGCGGAAAACCCATAGAAATCAGACTGCATGGCTGGGAGGCTCAGGATCGGTTTTACAACGCCAAACACCCCTTCCTCTGTGACTGCGGGGCCCGTTACCTAATTGCCGAAGACACGGTGTCCAAGGCCTTCGATGGTGCTGAATCAGTCGGTGGCGATGCGGGTTTCGACCGAGCGGCCAAAGGCAAGCTGCTATCCGAACTCTACGTGATCCTAGGCACACTCGATGCTCCCGAGGACGTGCTCGATCAAGTTTTTGCAGCGGTCGAGGGATACCCTCTGCCGCATTCGACATTGCTACCCTTCAAGACTAAGTAGATGAGCAAGTAAGATTCACTGGTTTGCTGTTTCCAACCCCGAGCAGAAGCGCTACCCCGAATGGCGGCGATCCTTCGGAACTACTGAGGAGGGCGTCGTTTTCGTGCTGGCCTCCATGGCCGGTGACTGCTCTGAACTCCATGTGATGCTCTGCGCCCGCTAAGATTTCGGAGCTGGCGGCGGGTCATCTTCAAAGCTGCCATTACGGTATCGATGGGGGCAGAATTGCTTTCCTCTCTTCGAAGTGTCCATCGGTAAGGTAAATCATTTCGTATGCATTGCAGTCGCCCTGATGGGTGGGCTGCAACAGAATGTGTCCCAGTTCACCCATCTCGACATCGCGCAGTTTGTAAGCGACGGAACCGTCTCCGAGGAACTCCCGATCAACCTTGAGTTCTTTCGGCGACATGGTGGCCTTCTCCAATTCAGGTTGTGAATGCCCACGTCTCACGGGTGATGGCCGCAATGGTGACAGCCAGTGTCTCGGATGGGCCATCAGCGACCAAGCAACGTTGCCATGGCTCAGCCTGAGGGTTGGCCGGGATTCGCGCCAAAACCGCCAAAACAACCTTAAGTAATTGATACTAAAGATCAATCAAGTCAAAGCTCCGAGCACGAAAGCGCTGCTGTAACACATGCGTATACTTTCGTGCCATCCCGTCACCACGACAGCCCTTACCCTTCTCGCTCAGAATTTTTCTGACCGTAGCACGTCGATGCTGCTCACGAACAAGATCATGGCGTAATTGTCGTAGTAATGCGTCTGCAGGTAGGTGGCGATTGTTGAGGCTGTATCGGCATCGCACACCACCTCAATGCGGATGTTACCGCTCGCCTCCCAGCCGGCATTGCGAACGCCACGACCGCCTTTGCCACGAGCGTCGGTGATGGTGTATCCGTGGGCACCTAACCGCTCGATATCCCGGATCAGAGTGCCCTCGACTGCTGCTTCTGTGACGATGGTCAACAGCTTGCGCGTATGTCCTTCCATTAGTTTCATCCTCCCAGGGACGTGTGCGCCCACACGGCGAGCGCATAATAAATTGGGATACCCACCAAGACATTGAACGGGAATGTGACGCCCAGCGAAGCGGCCAGCGACAAGGTGGGGGTTGGCCTCGGGCACCGATATGCGCATGGCGGCGGGTACCGCGATGTAAGAAGCACTGGCGGCCAGCGTGGCAAGCATGGCTATCCCCCCGACGGACAAGCCCAGTGCCAGCCCCAGCCCGATGCCCACTAGCGAAGAAAACAGGGGCATGCCAATGCCAAAGGCAACCAAAAATAGCCCGTACCGGCGTAGGCTGCCCACCTGTGTCGCGGTGATCAAGCCCATCTCCAGCAGGAACAGGGCCAGAATGCCCTTGAAGAGATCGAAGAACAACGGCTTGATCGAAGACAATCCGTCAGGTCCGGCTGCCCAGCCGATAAGCAGGCCGCCGACCAGCAACACGATGCTTTTCCCCAGGAACACTTCATGGGCAACCTCACTCCATCGCGTCTGCCGTGACAGGCCGCGCGCCAGTATGATGCCGACTAGAATGGCGGGAATCTCCAGCAACACCAGAAGCAGTGGCATGTGCTCTTCGAAGGCAATCTGGCGGGAGCCAAGATAGGCAACCGCGACGGCGTAGGTACCGACGCTCACCGAGCCGTAATGAGCTGCGATCGAGGCCGCATCTGCGCGCTTGAAACGGCCCACGTAACGAAGCACGGGAAAGGCAAGCAGCGCCAGGAAAAAGCCCATCGCCACGACGGCCAGCATATCCGGCAGCAAGTCACCGAACGGCTGCTTGGCGAGTTCGATACCACCCTTGAGGCCGATGGAGAGCAGCAACAGAATGCTCACGAACTCGTAAATCGCGGCCGGAAGACGCAGCTCCGAGCGCAGCAGACCGGCGACGAGACCCAGCAGAAAAAACAGGATAATAGGATCGATTACATTCATTACTGTTCTCTATTTCGTTTCGATGGATGTGAAATTAAGTCGTCGACTAGATTCTCCATATGCATGCAGCGTGATCCTTTGATTAAGGCGGTGATATTGGCATGCAGGGTGTCGCGCAGCGCGGACGCCAACGCTTCGTGGCTCTGGAAGTGCCGCGCGCCCTGCCCGAAGGTGTCAACGGCATGTCGCGACAACTCCCCGAGGGCGAACAATCGGTTGACGCCCGCAGCGCGGGCGGATCGCCCCGCTTGACAATGCCACTCCATGGCCGTCTCACCCAACTCGGCCATGTCCCCCAGTACCAGCACCCGCTCTCCCTGGGTGTCGGCGAGCACGGCCAAGGCCGCATGCAACGATGAAGGGTTGGCATTGTAGCTGTCGTCGATCAGTCGGGCGCCGTGCAAACCAACCAGTGGCTGCATCCGTCCCTTGATGGGCTGTACCTCGGCAAGCCCCGCCGCGATCACGTTCGCGGGCACCCCAAGCACCAGCGCCGCGGTAGCAGCCGCCAGGGCGTTGGCAGCATTGTGTCGGCCAGTCAGCGCCAGTTCGATGTCGAGGCCCCCCCACGGTGATTGGATCACGAGCCGCCCGCCGTATGCCGTGGAATGCCACGCCCCCTGTACATCGACTTGCGCGCTCGACAGGCTATAACCGATGATCCGACGTCCGTTCGCCAGTGCTGTCCAGATAGGGAAGCAAGGGTCGTCGGCGTTGAGCAGCGCAATTCCGGCGTCATCCATCGCCGCGAACATCTCGCCGTTGGCCCGTGCCGCCCCCTCCGAACCACCAAAGCCCGCGATATGGTCCAGTCCTGCGTTAGTAATCAACCCAAGGGTGGGGCGGGCGAGGTCGGCTAGCAACGCGATCTCACCGGGGTGGTTGGCACCCAGTTCGATCACCGCGAAACGGTGTCGATCGCGCAAGCGCAATAAGGTCAGCGGAACGCCGATCTCGTTATTGAGATTGCCGTGTGTCACTAAAACCGCAACCGAGGCGGCCCTGCGCAGGATTGCCCCCCAGCATCTCCTTAACGGTGGTTTTCCCGTTGCTCCCGGCGACCGCGATCAACGGAATCTCGAATCTGCTACGCCACGCGCGAGCCATCAGCCCCCAGCGCCGATACAGTATCGGGCACCACTAACTGGCAGAAATCGGCATGCCCTTGCCGATTGACCACTGCGGCGACCGCACCTCGACGCTTGGCCTCAGTCAAGAAATCATGGCCGTCATGCTGCTTACCCGGCAGTGCAACAAACAAATCGCCGCGCCGCACACACCGACTATCGATGCACACGCCTCGCACAAACGCATCCGGCTCAGGTGTCGTAACACCAAACCAGTGCGCGACTTCGGATAAACGCAACCCTCGGCTATTCATATCCCCTCCTGCGCAGTGTCGTACACATCCGGATGGATCAGCAGTCCCGTGGCAGAGTCTTGAAACCAGGGTGACATCAGGTGCTGCGAGTACCGCGCCAGCAGACTCCGCATCTCGATTTGCGCTTCAGACGAAGGTGCTTCGCTGGGGAATACAGGAATGAAGCGCCCTGACGGCATACCGTCCTGCCACAGGCTGGCTGACTCAATCAACGCGCCCAAGAGATCGCGGCGGGACACCTCGCCGCGGTCTTCTCCGGCTGGCGTCTCAAGCCAGCAAAGCGTCCAGATGGCCTGTAGCCCGACGGTTTCCCTGATGCGAACGGGGCGATAGGCGGCTTGGTTATGCAGCAGTGCGCCCGGAGGTTCCGCCGCCGTGCGCGGATCGATCCATATCCCCAGCAGCGTTTCGAGAACCGTTTCCGGATAGTATTTGCGTCTAAATGAGAAGAAGTCGTTCAGCTCAATACAGCTACACGCCAAATCCTCCAAGCTGCGAACCAGCATCAACATGCTCATGCGCAACCCCGTTCGGCCTGCCTGCCGCCAGCAGCACGCTTCAAGCGATCGCGCACCGCTTCCCACTCCATTTTGGCGGGCGGTAATTCGACTAGAGCACAGTGACAATCCCAGGTATCGATTTCGCGCAGGAGCGCATAAAGCACCTGCCCGTACTCTTTGGGATCGGCGGGCATCATTAGCCAGCGGCAGCCGACCTCGTTGGTTGCCGGCGGATGCATTGACAGAACTGCAACCGATTGTCCGAAGTTCAGAAACGACTGGGCCGCTGCCTCGATTTCCGTCGCATCTATTAGTTGCAGCGGGGTATCCGGGGCGTAATGAGAGGCCAGGCAACCCGGTGCCCGTGGGCCACCGCCCGCGCTCACGGTGAGCAATTCGCCGAGGACACGAGTAAGCACGTTGGGCATCACCGCCCCGGGACGCAGCACGCGCGGGTACTCCCCACTGAGGTCGAGGATGGTGGACTCCAAGCCCACCTTGCACGAACCACCGTCGATGACGCAGTCCACCGCATCTCCAAACTCTGCGATCACGTGGGCTGCCGAGGTGGGGCTGACGCGGCCGAAGCGGTTGGCCGACGGTGCGGCGATGCCACCGCCGAACGCTTTGAGTAACGCCAGCGCCACGGGGTGATCCGGCACTCGCAGCCCAATCGTGTCTTGGCCACCGGTCACCGCGTCCAGCACGCCCGGCGCGCGCTTGAGGATCAGCGTGAGCGGACCGGGCCAGAAGCGTTCTGCGAGCTTCCAGGCTGAGTCGGGGATATCCCGCGCCCAGCGCTCGATCTCATCGGCCGCGGCAAGGTGGACAATGAGGGGGTGATCTGCGGGGCGGCCCTTCGCAGTGAAAATGTTCGCCACAGCGCGCTCGTTGGCGGCGTCTGCCCCCAAGCCGTAGACGGTCTCGGTGGGGAAGGCTACCAAGCCGCCGCCGCGCAAAACTCCGGCGGCGTACAATATTTCTTCCCGGATACTTCCATACAGCGTCATGCTCAGACTCCAGTGAACGTCAGGGAACTGTGCACTCCGCACGTGACCCAAATTTCCAGCCCCTCTTCCAGGGGTTCGCCCATATCAACTACCAGTGTTTTCGGGGCCATAACTGCACCTTTTCATTTATGTAGATTGTCATCTGAGCCAAGAGCGGGGCTATCTCAAACCCGGCCGAAGAGCCCTGCCAGGCCTTGGCTCGGTCCGCATCAATTCGTTCGTCAGCAACGGAGAACAAGCCCCCGCCACGTCCTTCAGCCGACAGAAAATCACCCTTATCCACTCTGGCATTGCGTGCATAACCAATAGCCTCAAGCGCCAAGGCCGTCGTCCAAACGCTGCAGTTATTCATGGCAACCTCTTACTTGTCGGTGACGGCACCTTCCGATGCGCTGGATACCAGCTTGGCGTACTTGGCCAGCACGCCTCGGGTGTAGAGCGGTGCCGGTTGTGTCCAGTGTGCACGGCGTTCGGCCAGCACGGCATCCGACACAGCAACGCTGATCTCGCGGGTTTCGGCATCGATGGTGATGGCATCCCCGTTCTCGACCAGTGCAATCGGACCGCCATCAAAGGCTTCCGGTGTAATGTGACCGACCACGAAACCGTGTGAGCCGCCGGAGAAGCGGCCATCGGTAATGAGTGCGACTTCCTTGCCGAGCCCCTTGCCCATCACAGCCGAGGTCGGCGACAGCATTTCGCGCATGCCCGGGCCACCCCTGGGGCCTTCGTAACGGATCACGATGACATCGCCGGCGACCACTTCGCCGTTGAGGATGCCGGCCAACGCGGCTTCCTCGCCGTGGTAGACGCGAGCAGTACCTTCGAAGCGCAGACCTTCCTTGCCGGTGATCTTGGCCACCGCACCGGTCGGCGACAGGTTGCCGTGCAGAATGACCAGGTGCGAGTCCTTCTTGATCGGGTTGTCGAAGGGGCGAATGATGTCCTGATCGACCGGATAGTCGGCGACGTCGGCGAGGTTCTCGGCCAGGGTCTTGCCGGTGACGGTGAGCACATCGCCATGCAACAGGCCTGCATCGAGCAGGCGCTTCATCAGCGGCTGGATGCCACCGATGGCGACCAGTTCGGACATCATGTACTGGCCAGAAGGACGCAGGTCGGCCAGCACCGGCGTGGTCTTGCCGATCTCGATAAAGTCATCAAGGGTCAATTTCACACCCACGGCGTGGGCCATGGCCAACAAGTGCAGCACGCCGTTGGTGGAGCCGGCCAGCGCGATGATGACGCAGATGGCGTTCTCGAAGGCCTTGCGGGTCATGATGTCGCGCGGTTTGATGTCGCGCGCGAGCAGTTCCAGCACCTGCTGGCCGGCACGGAAGCAGTCCGAGGCCTTGTCAGCCGAGATGGCGTTTTGCGCGGAGGAGCCAGGGAGCGACATACCCATGGCTTCGATGGCCGAGGCCATGGTATTGGCGGTGTACATGCCGCCGCAGGAGCCTGGGCCCGGAATCGCAGTATCTTCGATCTGCTTAAGCTGGAGCAGGTCGATGTCGCCCTTGGCATGCTGCCCTACGGCCTCGAACACCGAGATAATATCGGTGTGGCCGTAGCCGGGCTTGATGGTGCCGCCATAGACGAAGATTGCGGGTCGGTTCAGCCGTGCCATGCCGATCAGGCAGCCGGGCATGTTCTTGTCGCAGCCACCCACGGCGACCAGACCGTCGAAGCCTTCGCAGCCGACCACGGTTTCGATGGAGTCGGCGATGACCTCACGCGACACCAACGAATACTTCATGCCCTCGGTGCCATTGGCGATGCCGTCCGATATGGTGATGGTGTTGAAGATCACACCCTTGCCGCCGGCCGCATTCGCGCCTTTCTCGGCTTCTTCCGCGAGCTTGTTGATGTGCATGTTGCAGGGCGTGACATTGGCCCAGGTCGAGGCGATGCCGATCTGCGGCTTCTTGAAGTCATCATCCGTGAAGCCGACGGCGCGCAACATGGCGCGCGCCGGGGCGGCCTCGACGCCATCCACCACCAGGGAGGAATATTTGCGCATGTTGTCAGTGATCTCAGTCATCTCGAAAATCCTTGAAGTGGTTATCGCGAGCATACAGGCATGCCGCGCTGGCTCAACAGGCTGCTAGCAGCGAGCACGTCCCACATCATCTCGCCTGCATAGGCAATGCTTCGATGAGTCTCCACGCAATCGTTCCCCCGGCGCGCAATGGTAGGCCCGTTTCATTCCCGAAACGGACCGTTTCGGGCACAGTCCAACTCTGCTTCTCCAGGGTGATGCTGTCGCTGTTGCGCGGTAGCCGGTAGAAGTCAGGCCCATGGAAGCTGGCGAACGCCTCCAGCCGCTCGAGCGCTGCAGCTTGCTCGAAGACCTCGGCGTAGAGCTCGATCGCAGCGTGCGCGGTATAAATGCCCGCGCAGCCGCAAGCGGACTCCTTGGCGTGACGCGAGTGCGGCGCGCTGTCGGTGCCGAGAAAAAACTTCGGGCTGCCTCCGGTGGCAGCGGCAACCAGCGCGCGACGGTGCGTCTCGCGTTTCAGCAGCGGCAAGCAGTAATGGTGCGGCCACAAGCCCCCCTCGAACATCGCGTTGCGGTTAAGCAGTAGATGGTGCGCAGTGATGGTCGCTGCGAGGTTTTCCGGGGCCTCGCTGACGAAATCGGCGGCCGTAGCGGTGGTGATGTGCTCCAGCACCATGCGCAGGCCGGTGAACTCACGCACCAGTGGTTCCAGATGGCGCTCGATAAACACCGCTTCGCGGTCGAAGGTGTCGACGTCCGCTGAGGTCACCTCGCCGTGCATAAGCAGCGGCAGGTCGTGCCGCTCCATTGCCGCGAGCACCGAGTAGATGCGTTTCAGGTCGCTCACACCGCTTGAGGAGTTGGTCGTCGCGCCGGCCGGGTAATACTTGACCGCATGCACGACACCACTCGCCTTGGCCCGTGCGATCTCCTCGGGCGGCGTGGCCTCGGTGAGGTAGAGCGTCATCAGCGGCTCGAATGACATCCCCGCCGGCAACGCCGCCAGGATGCGCTCGCGGTAAGCCAGCGCCTGCGCCGTGGTTATCACGGCCGGCTTGAGGTTGGGCATGACGATGGCGCGCGCAAACCGCCGCGCCGTGTCGGGGAGTACCGAGGCCAGTACGTCACCATCGCGTAGATGCAGGTGCCAGTCATCGGGGCGGGTCAAGGTCAGGCGCGTCTTACTCATGGATGGCTCCTCAGGGATTGCAGTAGTCGCAATAGCGCGGATCGGCGTATTGCCGGTCGGTGCGCTCGCGGGTCTCGCGATGCGCGCACTTGAGGCATCCATGAACCTCGGCGCGGGTTTCGCGGGTCGGCGCATCACAGTCCGTACAACGCAGCCCAGGCACGCGCTCGACGATCCAGAACCCCGGCGTACTGCAGGCTGGACACAGCGAGCAGAGCTTTTTTGCCAGATCCTCAGCCGCACGGCGGATATTCTCCATACGCGTGGGATTGGCATGGGCGCGCCCGTCGGTTTCGAGAAAAACCCTGCCGCTGGCCGATTGCTCCCGCGCCCAGGCAAAGGCGGCCTCCAGCGTCGCCCAAGAGGCGATGCCTTTGCGAATACGCGGATCGGCCTCGCTGTCAGGACGCAGCACCAGATGGTGCTCGGGAAATCCCGTTTGGTGGGCGAAGGATTCGGCCTCAGCCCAGCTGGCCGTCAGCAGGTGGGCGCTCTTTGCATTGCCCTGGGCGACGCCGACCACCTCGATTGCGCGGATATCGTCTATGAAAATCAGCAATTCCATGTTCCAGGGAAACATTCCCGCGAACGGATCAGGGCCAAAGGAGCCTTCGCTGGCAAGCCCCAGTGGCAGTCCGGAAATCTGCATGCCGATACGCGCCTTCTGGCGCACAGCTTCTATCTGCGAACCAGCACGGGGGATGTCGCGGGTGAAGGTACCTAACAGGTCGGTGTCATACCCGGTGACAAGCTCCACCCTGCAACCGAGCGCGAGTTCCAGCACTGGCGCGAGCACCTTTTCCTTGCCGTGCTGGGTGAGCAGCGCGACGCGCTGACCCCGGTAGAGATGGTGGGTAAAGTGCATATCAGTTTGCTCTGCGCGTGGCGACCAAACTGGCAATTACGCTCGAGCCGATCAAGATCACGACGATGCCGAGCGAAGCCTGCACCGGTACGTGATACCAGGGCGCGATCAGCATCTTGGCACCGATGAAGGTGAGCACCATGGCCAGGCCGTATTTCAGTAGATGGAAACGATCCGCCACGTCAGCGAGTAGGAAATACAGCGCGCGCAGGCCCATGATGGCGAAGATGTTGGAGGTGAAGACGATGAAGGGGTCGGTGGTGATGGCGAAGATGGCTGGAATGGAATCCACCGCGAACACCAGGTCGGTGACCTCGATCATGATCAGCACCAGGAACAGCGGCGTGACATAGCGCACGCCATCCTTGAGCACGCTGAATTTTTCGCCGTGATAGTCTTCGGTAATGCGCAGATGCCGGCGCGCGAACTTGAGAACCGGGTTCTGCTCCAGATCGGGCACTTTCTCCGCCATGACCAGCATGCGTATGCCGGTGATCAGTAGGAAGGCACCGAAGATATAGAGCACCCAGGAATACTCGCGCACCACCCAGGCTCCGGCGAGGATCATGATGGCGCGCATGACAATGGCACCGAGCACACCGTAGATGAGCACCCGGCGCTGGTATTCGGCTGGGACGTGGAAGGCCGTGAAGATCAGCAGGAAGACAAACACGTTGTCCACCGATAGCGACCACTCGATCAGATAGCCGGTGAGAAATTCCAGCGCCTTCTGGTCGGCGATCTCCGGCCCCACCGTGCCGTTCAAATGCCACCACAGGCCGACGCCGAACGCGAGCGCGAGACTCACCCAGGCCAGCGTCCAGGCACCCGCTTCCTTGACGCTCACCTTGTGCGCCTTGTTGCCGCCGAACACGAACAGATCCAGCGCCAGCATGATCAGAACGAAAGCGATGAAGACGGCCCACATCCAGGGTTCGCCGATGGAGATAGTAGGGCTCATATCAAAGTCCTGGGTTGTTTTTCAAAGAGGGCTTTCGCGCATCGCATAGAGCACCTCAAAAATCACGGTGACGACAGTTTCAAACGAACCTCTACCTGGCCACTGCGGTGACGCAGCAGTGAGAGGTCGATAGATTCCTCGCCACGACTGAAGCGGTGTTGCTCGCCCTCGGTGGTAGCGGACATCACCTCTTGGGCATACCCGGCTGCGGCGAAGCCTGCGACGTAGTGCGCCAACACCGCTTCGAATGGCGCGCCCCCTGCGTAGCGCACCTCGACGGTCTGCCCGTCGCGCGCAAAGTGGCTGCGCACCAAGCCGGGGAAACGCGACACTGGCCCGACGTCGTTGCCACTGACGTCATTCGCTGGCAGATCCGTGCCTAGCCCTGGCAACCACTTGCCTGCCTGTTCCTTCACCCCCGCAGGCACCCACTGCTCGGCCTGCTCTCGCAGCCCGGGCGCAACCTGTTCGACCTGGGTCATGGCGTCACCGGCGAAACGCTTGCCCGCGTCGGTCACGACCGACCCCTGAGTCCACAACCAGGACAGGAGCGCAATGCCAGCCCAAACCAGCAGGCCGATTAAAGCAAGCATCACCGCCGCCAGAATCAGCCAGGTGCGCGCCCGTATTCGCTTAAAACTCAATGCCACTTGCGCAAGAAATCCAGGCCTATCAAATCCACTCATATCAACCTCACTGAAACGGGCCATTCAAATGATTGTGGGCACACTGCCACTGGCGCTCCAGCATTCGTCCGGCGCGCTCCACTGCGCGATTGATCGCGATATAGAGGTCTGCCTCGGTGTCTTCGATGGAGACATCGGGGCAGCCCTCGGCACGAATTTGCAGGTAACAGTGGCGATCCTCCCCGCTGCCCCCGCTCACGCCGGACAGGCAGACGGTGATCAGCAGCCCCTGATCCTGAAAGCGACTTAGGGCGAACTGCAACCGTCGCTCTACATGGGCACGCAACTCCTCGGTCAGCGTGATATCGCGGGTCTGGATGTCGATTTGCATCCCATACTCCTTTAACCCCAATGCGGGGTTACATGGGGTAATCCTAGGTTTGCTTCTGCATCAAGAAAAGCAGATTATTCTTTGCGATTAATTCGCCACAGACTGATAGTGAGCCTCACTGCCCATGCTGAACTACAAACAGCTTCACTATTTTTGGAACGTCGCTAAGGCCGGAAGCATCACGCGTGCCGCCGAACGGCTGCATCTCACTCCCCAGACGATTAGTGGTCAGCTCGCCGAGCTTGAGCGTTCATTGGGCACGGATCTGTTCCGCCGTATTGGTAGGCGTCTCGAACTGACGTCTGCGGGAAAACTGGCGCTGTCCCATGCCGACGAGATCTTCCAGATAGGCAACGAACTCGAACAATCGTTACGCAGTGGTGCCGGCAGCGGAGAACAGTCGTTTCGGGTGGGGGTTGCCGACGCCGTGCCCAAATCGCTCGCCTATCAGTTGTTGGCACCAGCAATGGCACTCGCAGAGCCTGTGCGTCTCATATGCTACGAGGACAAGTTAGAGCGATTGTTCGCAGAACTGGCCATCCACCAACTCGACCTGGTGATCGCTGATCGGCCGTTGCCCTCCGAGCTGGGGGTGAAAGGCTATAACCACGAGCTGGGGCGATGCACCGTCGCCTTTTATGCGGTGCCGGAACTGGCCGCGCGCTACCGATCGACTTTTTCCGCGCTCCCTGGACGGTGCCCCTTTTTTTACTTCCGGGAGATAAGGTGGCGGTGCAGGCACCGCTGACGCGCTGGTTTAACGAGCAACAGATCCAGCCACACATCATCGGTAAGTTCGACGACAGCGCACTGATGAAAGCCTTCGGCAAGGCCGGTGCCGGCATTTTCCCTGCGCCGGCAATACTGAGCAATGAAATTGGGGATCAGTATGGGGTCGAGGTCATAGGCTGCGCCCATGAGGTCATGGTGCGCTACTACGCAATCTCCATTGAGCGCAGACTGACCCATCCCGCCGTCGTGGCGGTTAGTGAGGCGGCGAAGCAATCCTTGTTCGTCGAAGGCGATCCTGTTCGGTAGCGTGGTGTTCTTGAGTGTGGTGTTCGCTTTAGCTCACGCTCCCTCAGCGCGAGTTTCTGTCGTGTGTCTGGCTCGATATCAAAAGGCGACACGAACTTTTTGCAACATTGAAGAGCGCCTGTACGGAAGTAAACCTGACTCTAGAGGCCTACGATCCCGAACGATCAGTCAATACGTTGGGCGAGGATCAGTGATTGTTCGTTGCTCAAGGGGAAAAGCAAATGGCTCGAACACGTCGAGCCATTTGCTGAATGCCTTTTGTCGGTCTTTTACACGGTTTGATCCAGAAGGTGTGTTGATCCGATGACCCCGCGCGAACGTAGCAGCGCCAACACCTGCTTGACGCCTTCTTCCACCGACAGGCTCTGCGTGTCGATCACCAGATCGGCATTCAGCGGCACGTCATAGGGGAAGGACTCACCCGGGATATTGTCGACACCAGCTGCGTACAGGCCTTGCGGGTCACGCTCGGAGCAGACTTGCGGCGAAGCCTGCACATACACGGTGATCAGACGCTCGGCACCGATCAGCGCCTTGGCCTGCTCACGGTCTTCGGCATCCGGGGCGACGAACGCGGCCAGGGTCAGCAGGCCAGCTTCGTTGAACTGACGCGCCACGTGGGCGGCACGACGCCAGTTCTCGGTACGCCCGGCACGGTCCTGCGGCAGGCCCTTGTTCAGGTCATGACGCAGGTTCTGGCCATCCAGGACATAGACCGCACGACCCATATCGAACAGCTTGCGCTCCACGGAGTAAGCCAGGGTGCTCTTGCCAGCGCCGGACAGGCCGCTGAACAGCACGGTGGCGGGCTGCTGACCGAAACGGCTGACGCGCTCTTCGGTGGAAACGTGAGTCAGCTTGCCGTGATGGCCGCCAGAACCCTGAGCACCTACTGGTTCGGCGATGATCATACCGGCACCGACGGTGCCATTGGTCAGGCGATCGATGACGATAAAGGAGCCGGTGGTGCGGTTATGCGCGTAGCCGTCCAGCGCGATCGGTGCATCCAGAGCGATGCGCACCTGGCCGATTTCGTTGAACTGCAGGCTGCTCGCCGCGCCCTCTTCCAGGGTATTCACCTCGACCCGGTGATTGATGCTGGCAATCGAGCCCGGCACGTAGCTGGTGGCGCATTTGATGTCGTACTTCTTGCCCGGCAGCATCGGCTCCTCGGCCATCCACACCAGCATGGCGTCGAAGCTATCGACCACCTGCGGGCGGTTGTCGCCATGCACCAGCATGTCGCCGCGCGATACGTCGATCTCATCTTCCAGGGTGATGGTGATCGCCTGACCCGGACCGGCCTGCTCCAGCTCACCTTCGTAGGTGACGATGGATTTGACCTTGCTGCCCTTGCCCGACGGCAGGGCGATAACTTCGTCGCCCTTGCGCACGATGCCGCTGGCCAGGGTGCCGGCAAAACCACGGAAGTTCAGGTTCGGACGGTTGACGTACTGCACCGGGAAACGCAGATCGGTGAAATTACGGTCACCGGCGACTTCCACGGTCTCGAGGATTTCCATCAGCGACTGGCCGGTGTACCAAGGCGAACGCTCGCTCTTGTTCACCACGTTGTCGCCCTTCAGCGCCGACATCGGCACGAAGTGCAGCGAGCTCGGCTTGAGCGAAATGCCCTCGGCGAACTGCAGGTAATCGGCCTTGATCTGCTCGAACACGCCCTGATCGAAGCCCTTGAGGTCCATCTTGTTGATGGCCACAACGATGTGTTTGATGCCCAACAGGCTGGCGATAAAGCTGTGGCGCTTGGTCTGGGTCTGCACGCCGTAGCGGGCGTCGATCAGGATGATCGCCAGGTCGCAGGTGGAAGCACCGGTGGCCATATTGCGGGTGTACTGCTCATGGCCGGGGGTGTCGGCGATGATAAATTTGCGCCTGGCGGTGCTGAAGTAGCGGTACGCCACGTCGATGGTGATGCCCTGCTCGCGCTCGGCCTGCAGACCGTCGACCAGCAATGCCAGGTCGATATCATCACCGGTGGTGCCGACTTTCTTCGAGTCACGGGTGATGGCTTCCAGATGGTCTTCGTAGATCATCTTCGAGTCGTGCAGCAGGCGGCCGATCAGGGTGCTCTTGCCGTCGTCGACGTTGCCGCAGGTGAGGAAACGCAACAATTCCTTGCGCTCGTGCTGGGCCAGGTAGGCGAGGATGTCTTCGCTGATCAGATCGGATTGGTGCGACATATTAACCCCTGCTTAGAAATAGCCCTGACGTTTTTTCTCTTCCATGGAACCGGCCCCATCGTGATCGATGACGCGGCCCTGACGCTCGGAAGTACGGGTCAGGAGCATTTCCTGAATGATGTCGGTCAGCGTGGTCGCAGTGGACTCCACCGCGCCGGTCAGCGGGTAGCAGCCGAGGGTGCGGAAACGCACCATTTTCTTGGTGATACGGGCTTTCTCCTCGTCCGACAGGTGCTCGAGGATGCGCTCGTCGTCGATCATGATCAGCGTGCCGTTCTTCTCGATCACTTCGCGCTCGGCGGCGAAGTACAGCGGCACGATCGGGATCTGCTCCAGGTAGATGTACTGCCAGATGTCCAGCTCGGTCCAGTTGGACAGCGGGAACACACGGATCGACTCGCCCTTCTTGACCTTGCCGTTGTAGACGTTCCACAGCTCGGGGCGCTGGTTCTTCGGGTCCCAGCGGTGCTTGCTGTCGCGGAACGAGTACACGCGTTCCTTGGCGCGGGATTTCTCTTCATCGCGACGGGCACCGCCGAAGGCGGCATCGAAACCATACTTGTCCAGGGCCTGCTTCAAGCCCTCGGTCTTCATGATGTCGGTGTGCTTGGCGCTGCCGTGGGTGAAGGGGTTGATGTTCTGCGCCACACCGTCCTGGTTAATGTGCACCAGTAAATCCAGCCCCATCTCGGCAGTCATCTTTGCGCGAAAACGGTACATTTCCTGAAATTTCCATGTGGTATCGACATGCAGCACGGGGAACGGCAGCTTGCCGGGAAAGAATGCCTTGCGTGCCAGATGCAGCATCACGGCGGAGTCTTTACCAATGGAGTAGAGCATCACCGGGTTGTCGAATTCGGCGGCCACTTCACGAATGATGTGGATACTTTCCGTCTCCAGCTGTTTCAGGTGGGTCAGTTTATCGAGCATGGCTACTCTCAGATTTCTTTTGGGTTACGGCTTGCGGGGCGTGAGCGTGAGCGTGAGGACTCTAGCACGGCACAATCTTCTAAATGGACGACTGCTTAGATCATAAATATCTATATTTATGCCATTGCGTCGAGCCTCTTTCGCTCCGTTGTGGCGCATGCCTAGTGAGCGCGCCATTAGCCATACAAGACCGCTCACGGCTGCGCTCTGAATTCCGCGAGTTGACTGGACAGCACAGCTTTCTCTTGCAGGAGGAGCTGCTTGTCTGTGGTCACCTCGGTCAGTTGGGTTTCAGCTCGGGTTAAGCGTTCTGCCAGAAGACTCCGTTCCTTCTCGGTCACAGCCAGGCTCGTCCGTTTCTCAGCCAAACGCTGCTCATTAGCGCCATGATGCTGCTCTAGTGCCTGATGGATTCGTTTCAGCTCGGTGAGCTGAAACGCTGCCTGCTCATGCGCGCTGCGGCTCTGCGTCAGCGAGTCCTGGGTCGTGAGCAGGGCGCTCTGTAGGCGATCGTTGTCTTGTGCCAAGCGTTGTTCCTGAGCTTGCAGCTCGCCCAGACGTGCTTGCTGAGCGAGCAGGCGTTGCCGGAGCGCACTCAATTCTTGTTCCAGGTGATTGTGGCGTTGTTCAGCGCTCTGGCGCTCGTCGGCGCGTTGCTGAGCAACCGATACCTGGTAATGCTCAGATTGCACCTGCGCTTGCTGCAGTTGTTGGGTCAGTGAGGCCACCTCGCAGGCGCGATCAGTCAGGCGCTGTTCGAATCCGAGCTTCTCACTGCCCAGGCTCGCTAGAGCAATCTCCTGACGGTGCACAGTTTCAGCCAGCACCTGGATGCGCGCGTTTGCCTCAATAAACGCCTGGGCCTGTTGCGCCTGAACGGTGAGTAACGCGTCGTGCTCCACGAAAGCTTGTTGCAACTGCTCCTGCAATGCCGCGGTGGCGGCCTGATGAATCTGCTCAGCCTGCTCGACTTGCAGGACCGCATCCGCCTGAACTTTTTTCGTACACCCCTTTCACCGCCAGGACGAGCTCCGCCGGCAATCCCAGTTCGGCCTGCGCGACCGTGCCGGGATGCGCGCTTTTCCAGCGTTTTAACAAGGGGGGCAATCGTGCTTTTGCTGCCGGTCCCGCCCAGGTCGGCGCGGATGCGGTCGATCGTCGGGCTGTGGCCCGCGGCCACGAGCCGGGCCGCCGCCTGGGCGACATGCACATAAAGGACGCCAGAACGGGCCATCACTACCTCGGATTTTTTCGTACCGTATTACGGACAACGTAATACATCGGTTTAAGTACAGAATAGCTAAGCCCGGTGAGACCGCCAGCTAAGCCACGATAAGCTCAGTTATCGTGGGTTAAATACTCACGATCAATGTTCGCGCCTATAATCTGCGGTACACACGGCCTAAACAGGCGTTTCTGGATGAAGACCAGCAATCACGACGAAAACCTCCCTTCGCTACCACTCGACGAACCAGCGGGGCCGGCGCGTACCTCCGGTACGCTTGCCACGCCCGAGCAGTTGGCCCAGCAACACCAGCGTTTTCTTGCGGCGGCCACCTCCGACAACACCCGACGCACCTACCGCTCGGCGATCCGCCACTTTCAGGCCTGGGGCGGCGTCCTGCCGTGCGATGAAGCGGCGCTGATTCGCTACCTGCTGGCCTTCGCGGTAGTGTTGAACCCGCGGACCCTGGCGCTGCGCCTCACCGCGCTGTCGCAATGGCACCGCTATCAGGGCTTTCCCGATCCGGCCGCCAGCGCCACCGTCCGCAAGACCATGCGCGGGATTGAGCGAGTCCATGGGCGGCCGCGACACAAAGCCAAGGCGCTGCTGCTGGAGGATCTCGAGCTCATCGTGACGCATCTGGACGCGCTCGAAGGGCTCGCCGCGCTGCGTGACAGCGCATTGCTACAGGTGGGGTACTTCGGTGCGTTCCGCCGCAGCGAGCTGGTCACGCTGGAGGTGCAATACCTTCAGTGGGAGCGGGAAGGTCTGCGGATCACGCTGCCGCGCTCCAAGACCGATCAGGAGGGCGAGGGACTGGACAAGGCGATTCCGTTCGGCGACTGCGTCTGCTGCCCGGCAAAGGCGCTACGGTGTTGGTTGGATGCCGCTCAGATTGAGCAGGGGCCACTGTTCCGGCGCATCAGTCGCTGGGGCGTGATCGGCGAGGTGGCGCTGCACGAGGGTAGCGTTAATACCATCCTGTCGGCCCGTGCCGAAGCAGCGGGGCTGTCGTATGTGCCCAAGATGAGCAGCCACAGTCTGCGCCGTGGACTGGCCACCAGCGCCCATCGGGCTGGGGCGGACTTTCTGGAGATCAAGCGTCAGGGTGGCTGGCGGCACGACAGCACCGTCCACGGCTATATCGAAGAGGCTAGAGCCTTCGAGGAGAATGCGGCTGGCTCGTTACTGCGGCGCAAGCCATAGCTAGATACGGGATGACAGCCCTTTAGGCATTGGCTTAAGCCGCAAATAGAACAAACAAAAAACAACGTAATTACAGGCATTTACAGGACGAATGTCCTAAATTTCCTTTATCTCGGCACAACCCCAGTTACCTTCAACACATCGAATGGCACGACCATGAGTCTGATATGAACGAACCGATCTACCACCACTATGTTTCAGCTGGATATTTGAGAGGCTTTGCGAAATCAGGAAAGCATTATGTCGTCCATTGCGTTGACCTGGATGCCAAAAAAGGATTTCCGCAAAACGTAAAAAAGGTCGCCGGAGAGGATCACTTTAACCGGCTAGACGGCCATCCAGATCCCAATATTCTTGAGACAACCTATGCAAATGAGCTTGAGGGACCTTCACTTAGTGCACTCAAGCGAGTTTTAGAATGTGGTAATTTTTCAAATGCGTTGGATCGTGAGGCTGTCCTGCTACTTTTTTCACTTTTCGCGACTAGAAACCCACGTGATAGGCAATCATTTGCGGAGAGCGTCCAACCTCTTAACCAGATACTTATTATCTCGGCTTTGGGACAGGACGGTTTGAAATCACCAGGGGCTGCTGCTGCCTTAGAGATGAATACATCTAAACATGCATCACTGGATGCTGAATATTATTGGAGATATTCATCAATGCCTACTCGATAGAAAATGGATTTTCCTTAAAGCTGGCGAAGATTCACCAGGGTTTGTCACCTCAGATTACCCCGTAAACCTAATACCTCACCCATCTCGAATTGACGATGGTTGGGGGCTCGGTTTTGCATTAAAAGATGTGAGCGTATTTATTCCACTGAATAAGAATTTTGCTGTAATCGGTGATTATGAGGCAACAGAAAGAATAATTTCATTAGACAGAGAAGCTGTTGCTGCACTTAATAGCAGCACTATTCGCAATGCCACTAGACAAATTTACGCTTACAGCGATGAATTCGAATTCATAGGCCCAGGCAATAAGATGCTGAATGGCACGGAACTGCCGAAAGTTCTTTGAGGTGCCCTCTCCCGCTGGACATATTCCTTTCAATTATAACTAAACTAAATAGTCGTTTAGTTTAGTTATAATAGGTTTAGGTCAACGGCTCAAGGCCCTGTGCTTTGGCTTGGGTGCACTGCAGAAACGCGAGCCGGCAGCCATTGGCTTTATCGAGCAGATGCCTGATGCGCCCGTCGGGAGGTGGTGTCAAGCAGAAAGCACCCCAGCCCTGAGCCTGCAATTCTCCCTTTTAAGAATCGCCTGAGAGAATCCCCGGCATCCACCTCCTAACATGCCCCCCGAAGCCACTCCGAAAGCTACGGGCCCTCATGTCACCTCTCAACCATTTGCCATTGTGCCGCTCCCTGCTCTGGATCAGCGCGCTGTTTACCGCGCTGCTGGCCTTGGCGCCGTGTGCGCAGGCGGCGGTCAAGATTGAAGGCACGCGCCTGATTTACTTCGGCCAATATAAAGAAGCCAGCATCAATATCGTCAATCAGTCCCCCCAGTGAATTGGTGGTGCAAAGCTGGGTCACTCGCGAGAACGATGACGGGACCCTGCCGGTGCCCTTCGCCGTGGTTCAGCCGCTGGTTCGCCTGGATGCTCAACAGCACCACCTGCTGCGCATTCTGTACGCCGGCGAAGGCTTGCCCGGCGACGTGGAATCGATGTTCCTGCTCAACGTCATGGAAATCCCGCTGAAACCGGAAGCCGCCGACAGCGTGCAATTTGCCGTGCGCCAGCGCCTCAAGCTGTTCTATCGCCCGCCTGGGCTTGTGGGAAGCTCGTCCGAGGCCGTGCAGCAATTGGTGTGGAGCCGCGCCGATGAGCAATCGGTAACCGTCACCAATCCAACCGCGTTTCATCTGTCCCTGGTGGATGTGCAGAGCGATTCCGGCGGCCAGGTTCAGGCGCTGGATGACTACATATTGCTCAAGCCCGGTGAACGCAAAGTCTTCACCACCAAGGCCCCCATCAGCGCCGGAAGCCAAATCAACTTTACCGAAATCACCGATATCGGCTTGCAGGCCCGCCATCGTGCGGCCCTCAAGTGATAGATCGCGGGGAATACCGACCTATGTCACCTCTTAAATACTTGCTCGTAGCCACCCTGCTTGCCAGCGCCGCCCTCCCCGCTACCAGCTACGCGTTGGCCTGCCGGGTGGACGGTAGCGGCTCGGTCGCCGACACCGCCCCCCTGGGTACCGCATTGGCGGTGGCGGCCGATGCGCCAGATGGCACGATTATCTGGGAGTCGGGCCCACGCTCGGTCAATGTGATTTGCAAGGACGACTTTAACCATGGGCGCGAGGAAGTGTATTTTTACCTGAACCCGGCAAGCGTCAGTATTGGCCAGGGCATTCGCGCCGGGATTCGCTATAACTCGGTGCCCATCACCCAAAGCAGTGGCAAGTACGGGACTGGGTTCTACTCCGACCGCGGTTGCACCCTGTCAAATTGCGTCGGTTGGGACAAGGCCCGGTTCACCCTCAACTTCAGCGTGTTTATCGAGAAATTTGGTACCACCCCACAAAACGGTCAGGCCAGTACCCTGTCGCAATACCGGGTGTTTCAACTGGACGGTATTACCGGTCTCAACAACCGCCCCAACAGCAACCTCAACTACATCGTCACCGGCGTAAACGACATCCGCTTCGTGCCTTGCACCCCCGACCTGACGATAACGCCCAATGTGGTGAGCTTCCCCAAGCCCTCGCGCAAGGCGCAGATCGGCGAAGTGGCCAGCACCGCTGCCTTCAGCTTGAGCCTGCGTAAAGCCTGCGATACCCCATATACGGTGAGCGCACGCTTCGCCACCACCCCGGGCGGCGGTAACGTGATCAATGGCTTGTTGGTGCCCGCCAATAACAGCTCCGTGGGCATCGCGTTGTCCTGGGACTATACGAACCAGAACCTACCCTTCAATGAGTGGTTCCCCCTGGCCCAGATGAAGGGTGCCAACCAAACCACTCGCCAAGACTTCAGGGCTGACTTGAAGTGGCGCACCCTGCCCGTTCCCGGTGCGTTCGATGCAGCGGTCGTGGTCGATATGTTTTACAAGTAAGAGCGCGGCGGCTTTTAAGGATCGTCTTATGCCCAGGCACTGGGTGGCCGATTAAAATCCGCCGATGCGATTTAAAAGTTATCTGCTGCAGATCAATCCCGTCCTGTCCCGTCCCGAAGCAGCCAGAAGGCTGCTTCGTCTTTTTGCCGCCGTTTTACTGGTCGGCATCTTGAGCGGTGTCTACACGTTCCTGCTCTCCACCTTCAACAATGACATCTCCCAGCGGCGTGGCTATATGAGTAGCGCCATTGCCGAGGCTCATACTTTTTTCACCACCCGTGAAGCACTGCTCGAAAGCCTGAGCCTGTCGGCGGTGCGCAAATCCACCCAGGCCAAGGCCCAGGTTTATCCAGCCTCCAGCGAAGAGCAGCGTCTGCTGCTGGGCAACACACCAAGCCATCAGTGGAGCATCTGGCTGACCTCGCGCATGCGCAGTTACCTAAAGACCAAGCAGGTCAACCTGCTCTACGTGACTGCCGGCCCCAATCCGCAACTGACCCGGCTCTACGACTCGACGCCGCAGGTACTGCCGTTTTCCAAGTGCATGCTTAACCGCCTCAGGGCGTTGAAGCAACACAACCCACTGGACCCCGGCGAACTCTGGCTCAGTGATCAGACCGAGGGGCACTCCCACCTCTACCTGTTCATTTTGCTGGATGAGCGCGACCCCGACTCCGGCTGGCTGGGCCTGGAGATGGAAAGCCAAGAGGTCTCCACGACCCTCAATGACCAGAGTGCGGGCGAATTTATGATGCTCAACTCCCAGGGCATGCTGGTGTTTACCAATAGCCATGACCCACGGCAGGACCAGTCCTTGCTCAAGCCCAAGGGCGAGAATTTTTTCGGTTTTGTCGGCGATGGCCTGGTGCCGGATCACCTGGTGATCCGCAAGCAACTGAAATCTTCGGACTGGCAACTGATGTACACGATCAACCTGCGCGATGTGGTGCGGGGGTTATGGCGTGAGTTGCTCGGGTCGCTGGTGTTTTGCCTGTTCAGCGTAACGTTGATCTGGCTGCTGATGCGCCGGGTCAATCAACGCTTCATCATTCCGTCAATCAATAGCATCCAGGCGCTGATTGAAAGCGAAGCCTTCGGGCGCGACGTGATCCAGACTGCGCCGGTGGCCTTGTGCGTGCTGCGTCGCACCGACGGCCAAGTGGTGCTGGAAAACACCCTGGCCCAGCAGTGGCTGGGGAACGGCCTGGAGCGTGAAACACTGTGCGCCGGCTGGATCCGCCAGGCATTCGATGGTGAGCCCTCCGGAGACTGTGACTACTTCGAGACCATCGACGGCCGCCACCTTTATCTCAGCAGCGCACCCACCCGCTATCGAGGTGAGGACGTGCTGTTTTGTGCATTCAGCGACATCAGTGCGCGCAAACAAGTGGAAGCGGCCCTGGAAGAAGCCCGACAGTCAGCTGACGCGGCAAATGCCGCGAAAACCCTGTTCCTGGCGACCATGAGTCACGAAATCCGTACACCGCTGTACGGCGTGTTGGGCACCCTGGAATTGTTGGCCCGTACCAGCCTCGATGCCCAGCAAAAAGACTATCTGCATGCCATAGAGGGTTCTTCGGCCACCTTGCTGCAACTGATCTGCGATGTGCTGGATGTGTCGAAGATCGAGGCGGGGCAATTGGCGCTGGAACTGAGCGAGTTCTCGCCCCTGGACCTGGTCAATGAAATCATCCAAGGCTACGCCGCGGCAGCAATGGGCAAGGGTTTGCAGCTCTACGCCTGCTTTGACCCCAAGTTACCCGAACGGCTGATGGGCGATGTCACCCGCCTGCGGCAGATCCTCAACAACCTATTGAGCAACGCGGTGAAATTCACCGACTACGGGCGCGTGGTGCTACGGGTCAAGTTGCTCGACCGCGACGACGAGCGCTCCAGCGTGTTGTGGCAAGTGTCCGACACCGGCAAAGGCATTGCCCAGGAAGACCAGGCGATGATTTTCGAGCCGTTCTATCAAAGCGAAGGCAACACCAACGTCGTGGCCGGCACCGGGCTTGGTCTGCCGATTTGCCAGCGCCTGACGCAATTGATGAATGGGCATATCCGCATGGTCAGCGAACTGGGCCTGGGCAGCAGTTTCAGCCTGACCCTGCCCCTCGAAGTGGCGCCCTGCGCGCCCATGGGCAGCTTGCTCGCAGAGACGATTTACGTGGTTTCGCCGATTCCCGAACTCGCTCAATCCATCAGCGGTTGGTTGCGTCGCTGGGGCGCCCGGGCCCAGACCGGCCAACCCACCCACCCCGACGGTCAACTGCTGCTAGAGCTGCATCCCGGCGCCATCGAACAGCCCCTGATGCCCGACTGGCCTGGCCCCGTAATCCTGGTCAGTGGCAACAGCAGCAATGGCCAGAACGCCGAGACCGGCGCGTGGCATGCCAACCTCAACCAACTAAGCGCAATTCACCAGGCGGTCAGCCAGGCTCAAGGATTGTGGGTCGCCCGGGTCGACGAGCAGGTGCAAAAGCGCGAACTGCGCAAGCTCGACCTGCATGTGCTGGTGGCCGAGGACAACGTTATCAATCAACTGATTTTGCGTGACCAGCTTGAGGAGCTGGGTTGCACCGTGGAGTTGGCCTGCGATGGTCATGAAGCGCTGCAGTTGTGCAAGGCCTCCAACTTCGATGTGGTACTGACGGATGTGAATATGCCCAGAGTCAACGGCTATGAATTAGCCAGGCAGTTGCGCAGCCAAGGTTGCGCGCTGCCCATCATCGGCGCAACCGCCAACGCCATGCGCGGCGAGGCTGACTTGTGCCTGGCCGCCGGAATGAACCATTGCCTGGTCAAACCCTTTGCGTTGCGGGCCCTCTTCAACTACCTGGAGCCCTACACACGGATCCCCCATGAAGCCCTATAGTATTTTGATCGTCGAGGACCATCCCCTGCAGCACCTGTACCTGCAGAACCTGCTCAATGAATTGGGCGACTTTATGCTGGAGTCTGCCCAGGATGGGAACGAGGCACTGGAGCGATTGCGACAGCGTGATTTCGATCTGGTGCTGACCGATCTGCTGATGCCGGGCATGGATGGTGTGCAATTTATCCAGAGCCTGGCGACCCTGCGTTGCAAGCCTGCCCTGGCCATCATGAGTGCCGCCTCTCGGCGTATGTTGATGGCGGCCAGCCTGGTGGCGAAAAATCTCGATGTGAAAGTCATCGGCCTGATTTCCAAGCCGGTCGCGGCCGACGCCTTGCGCAGCCTGGTCAGCCAGCTCAACCACAAGGATCGCAGCCCGTCCCCCGCGCCAGCTACGCCGCCGGCCATTGACCGGCACACCCTCCTCCAGGCCATGGGCAACGGGCAGATCCAGGCCTGGTTCCAACCGAAAAAATCCTTGGCCAACGGCCGGATTGTCGCCGCTGAAGCGCTGGTGCGGTGGATGAACCCCGAGCAAGGGGTGATGTTGCCCGCCGCGTTTTTACCGGCGATCAAGACCTTCGACCTGGAAGAACGCCTGCTATGGCTGGTGCTCAAACAGGCGATCCATGCCCAGGAACGCTGGCGCCAGCGCGGCTATGAGATTCCAGTGTCGATCAACTTGCCGACCCACCTGCTCAACAGCCATGACTTGGCAGACCGCCTGCTGGCGTTCGTCCTGGACCACCAAGGCATCCCGGGGATGATCTGCTTCGAGCTGATGGAATGCTCGGTGCCCCAGGACATCAGCAACTTCTACGCCGGCGCCTGCCGCCTGCGCATCAAGGGTTTTGGCCTGTCCCAGGACGATTTCGGCAAGGGCTACAGCTCTTACCTGAACCTGGTGTCGACCCCGTTTACCGAACTCAAGATCGACCAGGCGCTGGTGCAGGGCTGCCATGACAACGAAGGCATGGCTTCGGCCCTGGCCAGCATCATCGCACTGGGCCGCAAACTGGGTCTTACTGTCGTGGCCGAAGGTGTGGAAACACCCCAGCAACTGGCACTGCTGCGCAAAATCGATTGCACCCAGGTGCAGGGTTTTCTGATTTCCCACGCGGTGTCGTCAGAACAATTTCAACAACTGTTGAACAATGATGGCCCAGCGATATCTCATTAGCCCACGCCCCGGATTTGTCTAACCTGTATAAGGAGTAAACTCCATCCAGCGCCGATTTCTCAGCCGCCTGCGAAAACCATCAATGAAGCACAACAACGCGATCCTGGAAGCATTCACCCGCAGCTCACTGCGCTTGAACAAAGGGCTCATGGGGGTGCTCGGCGTCGCGTTTTTGCTGGCAGGCACCAGTTATTGGGCGCTGCAGCGGATCGTCGATGAACAGTATGCCGCCGTGGGGTTTCATTTTGCCCGGCTGATGGAAAACATCCAGGAGCAGGAAACCTTTCTCCGGGTCCTGGCGCAGCCGGCTATCCAACGGGAACTGATCAGCGACAAAAACACCCAGGCCAGCCTTCAGAGCCAACGCCTGGACATGCACGACACCCTCTATGAAGGTCGCGAGTTCGCCTTTTCGGTGCCCTTCAGTGTGCGGTTCGAGGCGCAACGGGTCACGCCTGGCGAACAGCAGAAAATCTTTGCCCTTGGGGTGCACCTGGCCAGCTATTACAGCGCTTTCTGGTCATCGTCGCCTTACGCATCGCCCCACGTCTTTATCCTCAACCGTCTGGTCAACTACCACATTGCGGTGCCTGCGGTCGGCTACCAGCGTGGCGGCAAAACCCCGTTCAATGGCCCCACGGCCGAACAGGCCGACGCAGTGCAGCAAAGGCTTGAGCAGTTGCCCCGGGTGGATGACCGACTTTACTGGGAAGCCTACACCCCCTCCGAGAAGGCCCCTGCGACTCCGCAGTTATTGGCGTATATCGGCGTAACCCTGAACCCCCAGGTAATACGCGCGGGTCAAGGCAATAACCAGGTGGTGGTTGCCACTTTGCTGGATATGGCGCACGTCAACGATGTGGAACGCACCATGGAGTCGTCCATCTACGATCGGTTCAGCCTGATCTCCCCTGCCGGGCAGACGCTGACGGGGCCCCAGGTTCTGGCGTCGTCCCTTAGCGAAGGGCTGAATCTGCGCACCAGCGGCCTGGAGTTCAAAATGACCGGCAATGGCGAGTCGCAGTGGACTGCGATTTATGGGGTCAGCTACAAACATTTCTTCCGCTATGCCGTGTGGCCGCTGACCAGCCTCGCGCTGTTTCTCTGTGCAGTGCTGGCCATCGTCTGGGCGGGCACTCGCTGGTATCGCAAGCAAGTGATTCGTCCGGCGCGCCAGGCCCATGAGCGTATTGCCGAAAGCGTAGCGTTCAGTCGGGTGATTATCGACACCGCGCCTACCGGCCTGTGTGTGGTGGGCCGCGCCGATGGCCAGGTATTGATCGAGAACCAGCGCGCCCAACAATGGCCCGGCACCGCCAGGTTGGTGGCGGCCCTCAGCCGTGTCCACGACAGCGCCGACAGTGGCGAAACCCACCTGGAAATCGAAGGCCGGCACCTGCAGGTCGGCTTTGTTTCGACCCGTTATCAAGGCCAGGATGTGCGGCTTTATGCGTTCAATGACGTCACCCGGCATATTGAGGATGCCTTGGCCCTGGAAGATGCCCGGCGCGCCGCCGATGCGGCCAATGAAGCCAAGACGCTGTTCCTGGCAACCATGAGCCATGAAATCCGCACACCTTTGTACGGTGTGCTCGGCACCCTGGAGCTGCTCGGGTTGACGGCCCTGGACCCGCGCCAGAAAACCTACCTGCACACCATCCAACGCTCATCTGCCACGTTGTTCCAACTGATCAGTGATGTGCTCGACGTGTCGAAAATCGAATCCGGGCAGATGGCAATCGAATCCATCGAGTTTTGCCCGCTGGACATGCTCGAAGACACCTTGCACACCTACACCGCCTTCGCTCAGCGCAAGGGCCTGCAATTGTATGGCTGCATCGATGCGCAGTTGCCGGACTGCGTGGTCGGCGACCCGATGCGTATCCGCCAGATTCTCAACAACCTGGTAAGCAACGCGCTCAAATTTACCGACATAGGGCGCGTGGTGATTCGCGCCCGGGCGCTTCGCCGAGGGGCCGATAGCGTGGATCTGGAGTGGCAAGTGACCGACTCTGGCGTGGGCATCAGCCAGGCGCAGCAAGCCAAGCTGTTCGACTTGTTCTACCAGGCTCCGGACACCGCCGGCAAAGGCGGCGCCGGACTGGGCCTGCCGATTTGCCGCTGGCTCGCCGAGATGATGGACGGCCAGATCAAGGTCGTCAGCGAACCTGGCCTGGGTAGCAGTTTCACCCTGAAGATGAGCTTGCCGTTAGGCCGGGGGGAGTTGCCGGGGCTAACGCCTCTTGAACCGAGCACTACGCCGGTGTATGTGCAGGCGCCGGTGCGCGAGCTGGCAGAGTCGCTGTGCGCCTGGCTCGGCCGCCTGGGTATCCAGGCCTCAGTGGCAGGGCTGCCCCTGGCCCAACAGAGTCTGCAGGCCGTGCTGGTGGATATGTTGCCCGCAGGCCCGCCATTGGCCTGGGCCGGGCCGCGGGTATTGTGTGTGGCGGGCGCGCACAGCCCACCGCTGCATACTGCCAAAGGCTGGGAAGTGGATATACATGATGTACGTGCCATTGCCTCGGTGGTCTCGCTGGCGCAGCAGGGTAAGCGGGAGGCCGTGCAGCACGCCGAACAACAGAGCGCCGGGCAGTTGCAACTGCGTATTCTGGTCGCCGAGGACAATCCGGTGAACCAGGCCATCATCCAGGAGCAACTGGAAGCGCTGGGCTGCACCGTAACCTTGGCAGACAATGGCGAGCAGGCCATGCACCTGTGGCAACCCCAGGCTTTCGACCTGGTGCTGACGGACGTCAACATGCCGTTGATGAATGGCTACGAACTGGCCCGCACCCTCAGGGAGCACGACCCTCAGTTGCCGATCATCGGTGTCACCGCCAATGCCATGCGCGAAGAAGGCGTGCGTTGCCTGGCAGTCGGGATGAATGCGTGGCTGGTCAAGCCCTTGAGCCTGCAAACCCTGCGCGCGCAATTGATCAAGCTGTGCAAACCGACGATACGCGTCTTGCCAGCGGTGATCGACACGGTGCAGATGTCGGAAAAAATGCGCCCGCTGTTTGTCAGCAGCGTGCAGCACGATCTGCAGCGCATCAGCGCCGCACTTGAGCAACGCGATTGCCGGCGCCTGGCCGAAACCTTGCACTCAGTGGCCGGCGCCTTGGGGGCGGTGCAAGCGCTGGATCTGGCCCAGGCGTGTATCGAACTGGAAAGCCAGTTGGCCTGCGGCCGGCTCAACCCCGCGCTGGAGATGCGCATAAACCAGGTCAGCAGTAGACTTTCAGCCTTGCTCAGCGTGCAGCCATGAGCCTTTCTCACTTACAGAACCAGCATTACGGGCACCCCTTATGAAAACCTTCACTGTGGTTATTGCGGACGATCACCCCATCGTGCTCCTGGGGGTGCGAGAGCTCGTCGAGCGAGACGCGCGCTTTCAAGTGGTTGGCGAAGCGGTCTGTTCGGCGGGCCTCATCGGCTTGCTTGAACAGCAGCCCATCGACATCGTGATTACTGATTACAACATGCCCGGCGATTCACCCTACGGCGATGGTTTAAAACTGGTGGAATACCTTAAGCGGCATTTCCCCCAGGTGCAGATTCTGATCCTGACCATGATCTCCAATCATCTGATCCTGACCCGTCTACAAGAGATGGGCGTGGTGGGCGTCATCCAGAAAAGCCAGTTGCATACCGAAATCCAGGTGGCCCTCAAGTCAATTGCGCAACAGGCGTTATATCGCAGCCTGGAGCCGGCCAAGACTTCGGTTGTCGAGTCGATGACCGCGATCGATGAGCGCTTCTCGACTCTATCGCCGAAGGAATTCGAGATATTGCGTTTGTTTATTTCAGGCAGAAGTGTCAGTGATATAGCGCGCAGCCAGAATAGAAGCTCAAAGACTATCAGTGCGCAAAAAATTTCCGCCATGCGCAAACTTGAAGTTAGTAGTGATCAGGACTTGTTAGCTTATTGCCTGGCGCAAAATATCTTCAACTAGTCCGCGCTTTATCAAGTATTGCCGCCTTTAACTAATTCACCCCGCAGTGCTTTATAAGAATCGTCTTATTCTCTCTAAGGCACAGAATCACTATTGTTCGTTGGCAGTTTCAACCCCTCTCTACAACCAACACTAACGGACATCATCATGAAGAAGTTTTCCCTGGCCCTTATCGCTGTGTCAGTTATTGCTAGCGCCAGTGCATTTGCCGACGGCACGTCGACCCCTACCCTGGGCGGCAGCGGCAAAATCACCTTCACCGGCGTGATCAACAACGACGCTTGCTCGGTTGACGGTGCCAACGCCGCTCGCGAGATCTCGGTAGACATGGGCGCGGTCTCGATCAAAGACATGGGCACCGCTGAAAACCCGGCAGCGGGCCGCGTGACAGCCAAGGACTTCAATCTCAGCATTAACTGCAACAAGGGCACCAAAGTGGCGATGATCTTTGACGCCAACAGCGGCGGCTCGGGCCTGGTCACTGGTAAAAAGGTCCTCGCTCTGACTCCGGGTAACGGCAGCGCAAGCAACGTCGGTATCGCCCTGCTTGACAGCAAAGGCGCACTGATCGACCTCAGCTCTGCGGCGACCGCGCGCATCGAAAGCGGCATTCACGGCCAAGGCACCGAGGGCGGCGACGCAACCTTGAGCTTTGCCGCAGCCTACGTCACCACCGGTGCAGCCGGCGCCTCCACGGCTGGTCGCGGTGATGCCACCCTGCCGTTCATCCTGCAATACGAATAAACCCCACGCGTTACCCGACACATGCGGGGCCTTCGGGCCTCGCTCTTCATCCGACCACCAAACGGTAGACATCATGTTGCCTCGTTCCATTGCCGCAGGCCTGGGGCTGTTGACTCTGCTTGTGGCCACTCAGGTCGCCGCCAGCATTTCATTGAGTTCCACCCGTATCGTCTTCGATGGCGATCATAAGGAAGCCAATATCACCGTGCGTAACGGCAATCAGGATGTATTGATTCAATCCTGGGTCGACGCCAGTGATGCCCAAGCCAATGCAGCTCCCTTCGCCGTGACCCCGCCGTTGGCGCGGATATTTGCCAAGGAGCAGCAACTGCTGCGCATTCTCTACGAGGGTGCAGGCATGCCGACGGATCGTGAGTCAGTGGTTTGGCTCAATGTGCAGGAAATTCCGCAGGCCGCTACCACCGAAAACACCTTGCAGTTGGCGGTACGCCAGCGCATCAAGATTTTTTTCCGCCCCGCCGGTTTGCCAGGCAGTGCCTTGGTGGCCCCCACGCAACTGGAGTGGCAACTGGTCAAGCGCGGCGCAGAGTCGTTGCTGACGGTAAAAAACCCGACCCTGGGCGGTTGCAGGATCTGAGTGCAACACGGTTATTGAATTGAAGCGGGAGCATCATGCCGCATCACCACGGCTTCTTGCATCACTTCGCCCATCACCTCGATCGGGCATTTGAAGTCGAAGCGTTTGCGCGGTCGCATATTCAGTTGCAAAGCGATGGCGTCCAGGGCTTCCTGACTATGCACCGACAAGTCCGTGCCCTTGGGCAGGTACTGGCGGATCAGTCCATTGATGTTCTCATTGCTGCCGCGTTGCCAGGGGCTGTGCGGGTCGCAGAAGTAGATCGCCACCCCGGTCCGCTGGGTGATCTCGGCGTGCCGCGCCATCTCCCGGCCCTGGTCGTAGGTCATGCTCTTGCGCACCGCCAGCGGCATGCCATTGAGCGCCGCACTGAAGCCCTCCAGCGCCGAGGTCGCCGTCGCGTCGGCCATCTTGATCAGCATCAGGTAGCCGCTGGTACGCTCCACCAAGGTGCCCACCGCCGAGGCATTGGCCTTGCCCTTGATCAGGTCGCCCTCCCAATGGCCTGGCATCAGCCGGTCTTCGACCTCCGGCGGGCGCACGTGGATGCTGAGCATTTCAGGGATCTGGCCGCGCCGATCGACGCCGCCAGAGCGCGGCCTGCGACTCGTCTTGCCCTGGCGCAGGCAGATGATCAGCTCCTTGCGCAGGCCACCGACCGGCAGGGCGTAGATCGCGTTATAGATCGTCTCGCGGCAGACGTAGGCCTCTCTGAGGCTGGGTATGTTCATGCTGCGCAGCTTGCCGGCAATCTGCTCGGGAGACAAACCCTCACGCAGCATATGGACGACCAGCTCGAAGCGCTCACTGCCCGGCAGCAGCTTGCACTGAGGCCTGCAGACCTGGCGGCGGACCTGCATCTGCTGCTGGGCAGCACAGGCCTGGTAGCGGGTGCCAGGGGCCCGGTTGCGGCGCAGCTCCCGGCTGATGGTCGAGGGGGAGCGGCCGAGCATCCGGGCAATTCGCCGCTGGCTGAAACCTTGGGCAAGGCCGAGTTGAAGGGTCGCACGTTCGGGGATACTGAGTTCGTGATAGGACATAGTGGCAGCACCGTACCGGAAAGGTCAGGTGTTGCACTCAGTTTTTGCGGCCGCCCTGTATCACGTATCCATGGCCGATATAAAACTGCAGGCCGGGCAACAATCGGAACTGGCTAGCGACTCGACAATGATTGCGCCGGGCGCCGAAAAACAGTTCAGCGTTAAACAGCTGAAAGGCCACGATACTTTACAGCTGTCTTTTTCCAGTATTAACGACTATGGCGCACAAGATAAATACAGCGCGCAACTTTCGACGCGCACCGCGGCCAAGGCCACTGAGACGCGTATCAGGCAATAAGTATTCCCGTTAATTCCTCAGGTTCGATTCGAGTGCGTACTCGCGAGCCTCGCCTGTCCGATAAACAGAGATGATATAGGTTCTTTGCATGTTTTTTCTTCCAGGCAGCAGGCCCAATCATTACCTATCTAGCGAGCGCACGATACGCGCGTACTCAACTTGCACTTCACTTAAGTTGAGTACGCTGTCACTGGCCATTCTTGTCGGCTCGCCCGCTTGGGCCATTGCCGATGAGCCGTCCCTGAAAATGTTCAACACCACCTTTTTGCAGGGCGCACAATCGTCGGTAGACCTGCAGCAACTGCTGTCGGCCAACAGCGTGCTGCCCGGTAACTACCGGGTTGACCTGTACAGCAACGAAGTGCTGGTGGGCCGTCGCGACATCGACTTCAAGCGCAACCCACAGACTGGCCGGGTCGATGCGTGCCTGACGGTGGACTTGCTCAAGCAACTGGGGATCGACCTGACCCTCTTGCAAACCCAAGGCAAGCTCGACTCCAGCCAGCCCCAGGACTGCTATGACCTACCGACGCTGATCGACCAGGCCACCCTGCGCTATGACGCCAGTCGCCTGCGCCTGGCGGCGAGCATTCCGCAGGTTGCGATGCAACGGGGTATACGCGGCTATGTCGACCCAGAGCTTTGGGACGAAGGCGTGCCTGCGGCGTTTATCAACTATCAACTCAACAGCAGCCGCACAGGTGGTGACTACGAGACGCGCATCAACAACAACCTGGGGCTGCGCAACGGCATCAACCTGGGCGCGTGGCGCTTGCGTAACGAATCGAACCTGAGCAGCGGCACCGGGCGGCCGAGCACTTTCACCAGCAACCGCAGCTATGTGCAGCATGACGTGACGGCGCTCAAGGGCCAGTTCAGTGCCGGTGAGATCTTTTCCGATACCGACCTGTTCGACAGCGTGCGATACCGAGGCCTGAAACTGGCGTCCGATGAAGGCATGCGCGCCGACAGCGAGCGCGGTTATGCGCCGGTGATTCGGGGCGTGGCGCAGACCAACGCCACGGTAGAAATCCGCCAGAACGACTACATCCTCTACACCGCCAACGTCGCGCCCGGGCCCTTCGAAATCAACGATATCTACCCCAGCGGCTCGAACGGCGACCTGGAAATCACCATCATCGAGGCCGACGGCCGTCGGCGCGTGACCACCCAGGCGTTCTCCAGCCTGCCGATCATGGTGCGTGAAGGCCAGGTCAAATACAGCGTGTCGGCCGGTAAATTCAGCAGCAATGCTGACGGCTTGGCGAGCCCGCAGTTTGTCAGCAGCACCCTCGCCTACGGCGTTACCAGCAACCTGAGCGCGATTGTCGGCCTGCAAGTCAGCGAAGACTACAAGGCGCTTTCCCTGGGTGTTGGCAGGAACACATCCCTGGGCGCCGTGTCGATGGACGTCACTCACTCCTCAAGCGCTGCCCAAGGGCAAACGACCCAGGGCAACAGCGTGCGCGCGTTGTATGCCAAGACCTTTGCCGGTACCGACACCAACTTCACCCTGGCCGCCTATCGTTACTCGACCGAGGGTTACCGCACCCTGACCGACCACGTCGAGGACACCAGTGAAGATGCCGTCAAGCGTACGGGCAACTCGAAAACCCGCACCGACCTGACGATCAACCAAAGCATCGGGCGCAACCGCGAGTTCGGTAGCCTCTACTTAAACGCCAGCGACCAGCGCTATTGGAACCGTGGCGGCTCCCAAAGCTTTTCGGCTGGGTACAACAACAACTGGGGCGATCTGAGCTACAACCTGGGCGTGACCCGCACCAAGCAAATTGTCAGTTGGGGGGCACCCGACTCCGACACGCAGTTCAACCTGTCTTTTTCGTTCCCCCTGGGCAGTCAGCCTCGGGCGCCGCGCGCATTCGTCACCACCAGCACGCAGCGAGGCGACACCAGCACCCAGGCAGGTATCAACGGCTATGTGGCCGATACCAGCGATGTGTTCTATTCGGTCCAGGCCGGGCATAGCCGAACGGGTGGCCAATCGGGATCGGCCAACATTAACAGCCGCACGTCCATGGCCGATATCAGCCTGGGGTATAGCCAGGGCCGTGGGTATGACGCACAAAACCTTAACGTTGCCGGCTCGGTGGTGGCGCACGCCGGTGGTATCAACCTGGGGCAGACCGTCAGCGAAACCTTTGCCTTGGTCCAGGTGCCGGGCATCAGCGGGGCTAAAGTCAGCAGCTACAGCGGGGTTGAAACCGGGCGCAACGGCTATGCCGTCGTGCCCTCGGCACAGCCTTATCGGGTGAACTGGATCAGCCTCGACACCCGTGACTTGGGCGGTGATGTTGAAATCACCCAGGCCACGCAGCAGTTGGTGCCGCGCCGCGGTGCGGTGGTATTGGCCCGCTACAGCGGCAAAACCGGGCGGCGCGTGCTGTTTGAACTGTTTGATGCACAGCACCAGCCCATGGCGTTCGGCGCCTCACTGGAAGACGCTAGCGGCAAGCAGTTGGCCATCGCCGACCCCAGCGGCAATGCCTTGGTACTGGTCGAAGAGGACCAGGGCAGCCTGACGATCAAGTGGGATGATAAGCAATGCACTGCGTCGTATGCATTGCCCGAACAAAACAGGGCGCTGAACTACGAGCGCCAGGCATTGGTGTGCCACAGCGTTCAAGGTCTTTAAAAAGCAGCTTTTGGCTCATGGTTAAGTGGGAGCGCTGTGGCAGAACGGGGTGAAGCTGTTGGGGCGGCTTCGCCACCCAGCGCGGGGCAAGCCCGCTCGCCACAAAAAGCTAGCGGTCTACAACAGGTTTCAGACTGCTAAAGCTCCCACTTGTGGCGAGGGGGCTTGTCCCCCGATGGGCTGCGCAGCAGCCCCAAAACCAGCCACCTCGGTGTATCTGGCAGAACGGGGTGAGGCTATTGGGGCGGCTTCGCCACCCAGCGCGGGACAAGCCCGCTCGCCACAAAAAGCTAGCGGTCTACAACAGGTTTCAGACTGCTAAAGCTCCCCTTGTGGCGAGGGGGCTTGTCCCCGATGGGCTGCGCAGCAGCCCCAAAACCAGCCACCTCGGTGTACCTGGCAGAACGGGGTGAGGCTATTGGGGCGGCTTCGCCACCCGGCGCGGGGCAAGCCCGCTCGCCACAAAAAGCTAGCGGTCTACAACAGGTTTCAGACTGCTAAAACTCCCCCTTGTGGCGAGGGGGCTTGTCCCCCGATGGGCTGCGCAGCAGCCCCAAAACCAGCCACCTCGGTGTACCTGGCAGAACGGGGTGAGGCTATTGGGGCGGCTTCGCCACCCAGCGCGGGGCAAGCCCGCTCGCCACAAAAAGCTAGCGGTCTACAACAGGTTTCAGACTGCTAAAACTCCCCCTTGTGGCGAGGGGGCTTGTCCCCCGATGGGCTGCGCAGCAGCCCCAAAACCAGCCACCTCGGTGTACCTGGCAGAACGGGGTGAGGCTATTGGGGCGGCTTCGCCACCCAGCGCGGGGCAAGCCCGCTCGCCACAAGGGGGGTGTTCGCTCTCCAGCGATCAAAGATCAAACCGATCAATTGCCCGCCGCCGCTCGTTATCATCACGCACGTCATAGCTGGCGGTGGTCTGGATATTGGTGTGGTGCGCCAGTTTCTGCGCAATCGACAAGTCATGTTCCTCGATCACCCGGGTAATAAACGAGCGCCGGAAATCATGGGGCATGATCTTTACGCCCACTTGTTCGCCACGTTGGCGGGCGATGTAGTAAATCGCATGTTTGGTAATGCGTTCGCGGGTGATATGGCTGCCCCGGCGGATGCGGTTGAACAGGAAGGTATCGTCCTGTTCCCCTTCCTTTAAATGCTCGCGGCGAAACTCCAGCCAGGCCTGCAACTTGGCAAACGCCCAGGCGGGCGCGTACTTGATCAACTCTTTATTGCCCTTGCCCATCACCCGCAGGCTGCGTTCTGCAAAGTTCACCTGGGCCAGGTCGAGGTTGACCGACTCTGACTTGCGCATCCCCGAGCCATACAGGATCCCGATCACGGCCGCATCCCTTAGGCCTTGTGGCCTTGGATCGGCGGCGCAGACGTCCATCAACTCGCGGATCAAGGTGCGGCGCAGGTTGCGCCCCTGGCTCAAGCGCGTGCCGGCGGTGGCTTTGACCGAGCGCATCTTCAGCAGGTGTTCCTGGCTGATCAGGCTGATGCGCCAGGCTTCATTCATTACCCCGCGCACGGCATTGACGTACAGCGATGACGTGTTGGGCGCGTACCCGTCTTCACGCAGCACGGCGACCAAGGCCATCACGTGTTCCGGTTGCAGCAGGTGCCAGTCGATATCTTCCAGGTTGATCTCTTCGAAACCCAGGCGGTCGGCAGCATCTTGCAGCACGTAGCGCATGGTCAGTTGGCTGGAAGGCGCCAGGCGCGCGAGATACAGGGTCAGGGGATTGCGGGAAATCTCGGTCAAAATAGATCAGCCTTGAGATTAAATATCGAGACTAAGCCTATGTTTAATCTCGATATTTAGTGGTTTGGCGAGCGCCGAGTCTAACGCAGGTCGGCGCTGCATACCAAACTAGGGCTCATCCTCGGCCGGTGCCGGGCTTTGCTGCTGGCTCCAGTCAGCGTCTTGTTTTTGCATCAACGCAAACCACTGCTGGCGCATGAACGCCAACAGCTTGGCGGGCGCCTTGGCGAAGTCTTGCTCGTCGGTGTAGCAGCCTGGCAAAGGCAGGTCGGTGCCCTGCTCCTTGTATTGACTGACCAACGCCTGCTGCCCGGCAACGCTGCAATCGGTGGGCAGCGGCATGCCGCGCAGCGCGCCGGCCTCTTCGTCCCACCAACTGGCACCATAGCGGTCAACACCGCGCAGCCCGTATTTGTGTGACTTGCCGATGTGCATGATCAGCTTGAACTCACGGGGGCTGACATCGCTGGTGCACGTGCGCGCGTAGCCCACGGTCACTTGGCTCAGGCCGTCACCCAGCAGGTCGGTGACGCGGGTCGCGGTGTTATCGAAGTGCAGGCTGGCGTCGAATTCGCAGCGCTGCACATCGTCATGCAGCATCCACAGGCGCTTGGGGCGATCCCCCTCCAACAGATACTGGGCGGCATAGATGGACGCCGACTGCGTACCGTCATCATCGCGCTCGCCGGCTTCCTGTTCGGCCAATACCAGCAGGTTGCGGCCCTGCCGATCGTCCCAGCTATATGCTGCCACCTGCTTGCCCCGGACCTCGACCCCGAGCGGAACCTGGTCCAGCGGCGTCAGCCGTGTTTCCTCGTCCGCCGCAGCTGTATGCGCGACCCCGAGCGTCATCCACACCAACACCAAGACCGACCGTAACTGGCCGCGTAAAAACTGCACGCTATTCATCCGACTACCCAGGCAAGAGACCGCTTACTTTACCGGGACTGGCAGGGGGATGCAGAGAAGATTCTGCAGGCACCATGAATTAAAAAAGCGGGTTAATTCAACGTGAATACGCACTAAGGCACTTACAGATACTGACTACAGTGCAAACAGTTATCGTTTGTCTGCGTTGCTATTGTCTAGCTGAACACTAGCTGTCTGCCCACCAAATAAACGAGTTTTTCATCTGCCTTTCATATTCGTTGGACACATTTGCGCTTAATCTTGCCCGCATTACTTGGGGCAAGTCGGATTTTGCTGACTAACCCTTTGATAAAGCTTTACCTTTGGCCGTTATGGGCTTTACTCAGGGTGCTTTCTGCAAGCGGCTCTTTTTTATTGAGTCGCCCGCACTTTCATCCGCTGCTTGTTGTCATTTCTGCGCTCAAAGTTGCTCTAACCCGAGGTCATGAATCTTTGAAACCCTACCCTATTCATTGCGTGTCGATCGTTATTCCGGTCTACAACGAAGAACAGAGCTTGCCCGAATTGCTGCGTCGTACCCGTGCTGCGTGCAAGCAGTTGGCCTATGAGTACGAAATCATCCTGGTGGACGACGGCAGCCGTGACAGTTCCGCTCAATTGCTGGAAGACGCGGCAAGCGAGCCAGGCAGCCCTGTGGTCGCCGTGATCCTGAACCGCAACTACGGCCAGCACGCGGCAATCATGGCCGGTTTCGAACAATGCCGGGGCGAGGTGGTGATTACCCTCGACGCCGACCTGCAAAACCCACCCGAAGAGATTCCGCGCCTGGTCGAGCAAGCCGCCCTGGGCTACGACGTGGTCGCCACCGTGCGCAACAACCGCCAGGACTCAGCCTTCCGTCGCTGGCCTTCGCGTCTGATCAACCTGGCCGTGCAGCGCTCCACCGGGGTGGCCATGACCGATTACGGCTGCATGCTGCGTGCTTACCGGCGCACCATCGTCGACGCCATGCTCGCCTGCCGTGAACGCAGTACCTTTATTCCGATCCTGGCCAACGGCTTTGCGCGCCATACCACTGAGATCCCGGTCCACCACGCCGAGCGCGAACACGGCGAATCCAAATACAGCCCCATGCGCCTGATCAGCCTGATGTTCGACCTGCTGACCTGCATGACCACCACGCCCCTGCGCCTGCTGTCCATCGTCGGCTTCAGCCTAGCGGCCCTGGGCATGCTGTTTGCGTTCGCCCTGATCGTCATGCGCCTGGCCTTTGGTGCCGATTGGGCCGGCGATGGCCTGTTCGTGCTGTTCGCCGTGCTGTTTGTGTTTACCGGCGGCCAGTTCATCGGCATGGGCCTGCTGGGCGAGTACCTGGGACGCATGTACAGCGATGTGCGCGCCCGCCCACGCTTTTTTATTGAAAAGGTGCTGCGCAATGAGCCAGCAGCACCCGCGCCGGTGGTCATAGTCGATGGCCTGCCCTCCTCCCAGTCTTCCACTTCACCTTCCAGTCAGGTTCCGTCATGAGTTCAAAAGCTGTTGTCTTCGCTTACCACGATATTGGCTGTGCAGGCATTGAAGCCCTGCTTGCTACGGGTTACGACATTGCGGCAGTGTTCACCCATGCCGACGATCCCAAAGAAACCACCTTCTACGGCTCGGTCGCCCAGTTGTGCGCACGCCACGGCATCCCGGTGCACGCGCCGGAAGACGCCAACCATCCATTGTGGGTCGAGCGTGTCGCCAAGCTGAACCCAGACTTCATCTTCTCGTTCTACTACCGCAACCTGCTGGGCGAGGCGCTGTTGGCCACCGCACGCCAGGGCGCATTCAACCTGCATGGCTCCCTGTTGCCCAAATACCGTGGCCGCGCGCCGGCCAATTGGGTGCTGGTCAACGGTGAAACCGAAACCGGCGTGACCCTGCACCGCATGGTCAAGCGTGCCGATGCCGGCGCGATTCTCGCCCAGCAAAAGGTCATGATCGAGCGCAGCGACACCGGTCTGACCCTCCACGCCAAACTGCGCGAGGCGGCCACCCAGTTGCTGCGCGATGCGCTGCCGCAACTGGCCCAGGGCAAGCTGAGCGAAACCGCCCAGGACGAAAGCCAGGCCACCTGCTTTGGTCGCCGCACCGCCGCAGACGGCAAGCTGGTGTGGAGCAAGCCCGCAGAAGAGCTGTTCAACCTGGTGCGCGCCGTGACCCAGCCATACCCCGGTGCTTTCTGTGCCGTGGGCGAGCACAAACTGATCGTGTGGCAAGCCGAGGTGGTCCAGGGCAACGAAGGCCAGGCGCCCGGCCGCGTGATCAGCGTCAACCCGCTGCGCATTGCCTGCGGTGAAGATTCCCTGGTGATCAACTTCGGCCAGCGCAATGACCACGGCCTGTACCTCACAGGCCCTGCCCTGGCGGACGAACTGGGTCTGGTGGATGGCTCGTTGCTGCGTGGCGCCGAGTCGGGCCGCAAGCCACGGCGTACCCGCGTGCTGATCCTGGGCGTCAACGGCTTTATCGGCAATCACCTGTCCGAGCGCCTGTTGCGTGATGATCGCTACGAAGTCTACGGCCTGGATATCGGCTGCGACGCTATCGAGCGCCTGCGCAGCCACCCCAACTTCCATTATGTGGAAGGCGATATCAGCATTCACTCCGAGTGGATCGAGTACCACATCAAGAAATGCGACGTGGTCCTGCCGCTGGTGGCCATCGCCACGCCAATCGAATACACCCGCAACCCGCTGCGCGTGTTCGAGCTGGATTTCGAAGAAAACCTCAAGCTGGTGCGCTACTGCGTCAAGTACAACAAGCGCGTGATTTTCCCGTCGACCTCCGAAGTCTATGGCATGTGCCAGGACCAGAACTTCGACGAAGACACCTCCAACCTGGTGGTGGGGCCGATCAACAAGCAGCGTTGGATCTACTCGGTCTCCAAGCAACTGCTGGACCGGGTGATCTGGGCTTATGGCGCCAAGGGCCTGAATTTCACCCTGTTCCGCCCATTCAACTGGATGGGCCCGCGCCTGGATCGCCTGGACTCTGCGCGTATCGGCAGCTCTCGGGCGATCACCCAGTTGATCCTCAACCTGGTGGAAGGTACGCCGATCCGCCTGTTTGACGGCGGCGAACAAAAACGTTGCTTCACCGATATCGCCGATGGCATCGAGGCCCTGGCGCGGATCATCGACAACGATAACGATGCGTGCAACGGCCAGATCATCAACATCGGCAACCCGGACAACGAAGCCAGCATCCGCCAGTTGGGCGAAGAGCTGCTGCGCCAGTTCGAGGCCCACCCGCTGCGTGGCAACTTCCCACCGTTCGCCGGCTTTCGCGAAGTGGAAAGCAAGGCGTTCTACGGCGCCGGGTATCAGGACGTGGCGCACCGCAAGCCAAGCATTGCCAACGCCAAGCGCCTGCTGAACTGGGAGCCGAGCGTGGAAATGAGCGAAACCATCGGCAACACCCTGGACTTCTTCCTGCGTGAAGCGATGCTGGAAATCGCCCAGTCCAGCGAAGCAGGCAAATAATGAAGGCAGGTCTGCGCATTGACGTCGACACCTACCGAGGCACCCGTGATGGGGTGCCAAGGTTGCTGGAGTTATTGGACGAGGCCGGCATCAAGGCGACGTTCTTCTTCAGTGTCGGCCCGGACAACATGGGCCGACATTTGTGGCGCCTGATCCGCCCGCAGTTCCTGTGGAAGATGCTGCGTTCCAACGCGGCCGGGCTATACGGCTGGGACATCCTGCTGGCCGGCACCGCCTGGCCGGGCAAGCCCATTGGCCGCGACCTGGGGCACCTGATGCGCCAGGCCAAGGCCGCCGGGCACGAAGTGGGCCTGCACGCCTGGGATCACCATGGCTGGCAGGCCAACGCCGGGCGTTGGAGCGATGCGCAACTGGTGGAACAGGTACGCCGTGGGCTCGACACCCTGAGGGATATCCTCGGTACCCCGGTGGAGTGTTCCGCCGCTGCTGGCTGGCGCGCCGACGAGCGTGTGGTGCAGGCCAAGCAAGGCTTTGGCTTGCGCTACAACAGCGATTGTCGCGGCACCAGCCTGTTTCGCCCGACACTCGCCGACGGCAGTGCCGGCACGCCACAGATCCCGGTGGACTTGCCGACCTTCGACGAGGTGGTTGGGCCACAGGTCGCGGCCAAGGACTTCAACGGCTTCATTCTTGATCGGTTCACCGAATCGACACTCAACGTCTATACGATCCACGCAGAAGTAGAAGGGATTCTGATGGCCAACGAATTTCGCCAGTTGCTTGCCCAGGCAGGGCAGCGCGGCATCCAATTCCAGCCCTTGGGCAACTTGTTGCCGGCCGACCCGGCGAGCCTGCCCCAGGCGCATCTGACACGCGGCGTACTCGGCGGCCGCGAAGGCTGGCTGGGAGTACAACAGGCATGATCCGACGTTGGGCCCTGCCCCTGCTCCTATTGGTCTTCGGCCTGTGCTACCTGTTGCCGATGGTGACCCATGGCCTGTGGATCCCGGACGAAACCCGCTATGCGCAGATCAGCCAGGAAATGCTGCTGACCGGCAAGTGGGCGTCGCCACACTTTATGGGCATCCGTTATTTCGAAAAACCGGCAGCCGGTTATTGGATGATCGCCCTCGGCCAGGCCCTGTTCGGGCAAAACCTGTTTGGTGTGCGCGTGGCCTCTGCGCTGGCCACCGGCTTGAGCATCCTTTTGGTCTACTTCATGGCCCGACGCCTGTGGAATGACCCACGCAAGAGCCTGGTCAGCGCTGTGCTGTACATGAGTTTCGTCAGTGTGGCGATGTCCGGTGGCTACGCCAATCTCGACCCGCAGTTCAGTTTCTGGGTCAACCTCAGCGGCGTGGCCTTGTGGCTGTGTATCGACAGCCGCAGCCGGCGCGCCCGGCTTGGCGCCTGGGCGTTGCTGGGATTTGCCTGCGCCATGGGCTTTATGACCAAGGGTTTTTTGGCGTGGCTGCTGCCGGTGCTGGTCGCCCTGCCCTATATGGTCTGGCAAAAACGCTTTCGTGAGTTGCTGACCTATGGTTTGGTCGCGGTGGTGGTGGCAATTGTGGTCAGCCTGCCCTGGGCGCTGATGGTGCATGCCCAGGAGCCCGACTACTGGAACTTCTTTTTCTGGCACGAACACATCCAGCGTTTTGCCGGTGAAGATGCCCAACACGAAGAAGCCTGGTGGTACTACCTGCCGTTGCTGGCGGCGTTCAGCCTGCCATGGCTGGCCCTGCTGCCCTGCGCCCTGAAACAGGCGTGGCAGGACAAACGCTCCCACAAGACCGGCTTTGTGCTGTTGTGGCTGCTGATGCCCCTGGCGTTTTTCAGCCTGAGCAAGGGCAAGCTGCCGGCTTATATCCTGCCGTGCCTGCTGCCGCTGGCATTGCTGATGGGCTATACCCTGGCCGACAAACTGGCCCAGGCCCGTGGCCGGGTGTTGCGGATCAATGGCTGGCTCAACCTGATCCTCGGGGTGCTGGGCCTGCTGGCAATCGTGTACTTCCAATTGAAGAAGCCGATCTATGCCCACCAGCAGGAACTGTCGAGCCTGGTGCTGGTGTTTATCGTGCTGCTGGGCTGGATCATCGCCAACCTGCTGCAGGCGGCACGCCCGTTGCGCCTGTGGGCGGCGCCGGCACTGGGCAGTTGGTTGCTGGTGGCCCTGGTGCCAGCGGCGTTGCCGCATTCGGTGGTCAATAACAAGACACCGGACCCGTTCATTAATGATCATGCCCAAGAATTGGCAGGTACCAACCGTTTGCTGAGTAACGACCTGGGCGCAGCGTCAGCCTTGGCGTGGCGGCTCAAGCGCCCGGACGTGACGCTGTACGACGCCCAGGGCGAAGTCAAATACGGCCTGGCCTACCCCGACAGCGCCGAGCGCCGGGTCGACACCACTCAAGTCCAGCAATGGATGACCGAGGCCCGCCAACAGGGCTCGGTGGGCGTGGTGATGCGCGTCAAGGGTGAAAGTGAAGTACGCGAAGTCGAGTTGCTGCCCAAAGATGGCAAACGCTATGAGCAAGGCAACATGGTGATCCTGGTGTTCCCACAGGTGGTGCCGTGATCACCTTGCTGCTGCTTCTGGCCGCGTGCCTGCTGACCTGCCTGGGCCAGATCGCACAAAAGTATGCCGTCGAAGGCTGGCGTGAGTTGCCCGCGGGCTGGGCCTTGAAACTGCGCTCGCCCTGGTTGTGGCTGGCCCTGCTGTGCCTGGGTCTGGGCCTGCTGGTGTGGCTGCTGGTGCTGCAACGCCTGGAGGTGGGGATTGCCTACCCGATGCTCAGCCTGAATTTTGTCTTGATCACCCTAGTGGCGCGCTTTGTGTTCCATGAAGCGGTGGATCGCCGCCACTGGCTTGGCGTGGCCCTGGTGATGGCGGGCGTGCTGCTGCTGGGAGGCCAGGTATGAGCCGGTTGCGCGGTTTTACCTTGGCGTTATCCAGCGTGGCGCTGGTCAGCGTCGCCCAGTTGGGCATGCGCTGGAGCATGACGCGCCTGCCCTTGCCCGCCGACTGGCTCACTGCGCTCGGCAACGCCACCGTGGATCCGCTGGCGTTGGGCATAGTGGCCATGGCGATTGTGGCCTACGCGCTGTCGATGCTCTGCTGGCTCGGCGCACTGCAGCACCTGCCCCTGGGACGTGCCTATTCGTTGCTGAGTATCAGCTACGTCCTGGTGTACCTGCTGGCGGTCTGTCTGCCGGGCTTCAACGAACCCTTTTCCCTGTCGCGGACCTTGGGGGTGGCACTGGTCATCCTCGGCGTCCTGACAATCAACTCCCGTCGTATTGGCAACACAAGCCCCAGGAATGCCCCATGAAAATCAGCGTATTTGGTAGTGGTTACGTTGGCCTGGTACAGGCCACCGTATTGGCCGAGGTCGGTCACGATGTGATCTGCATGGACGTTGACGAAAACAAGGTGCGCCTGCTGCAACAGGGCCATGTGAGCATTTTCGAGCCGGGGCTTGCCAGCCTGGTCCGGGAAAACCTGGAGAATGGCCGGTTGACCTTTACCAGCGAGGAAAAACTCGCGGTCGAGCATGGCGAAGTGCTGTTTATTGCGGTCGGCACGCCTTCGGACGAAGACGGCTCGGCCGATTTGAAGTACGTGCTGTCGGTGGGCGATGCGGTGGCCCGTCATCGTGTCGAGCCGGTGATCCTGGTGGAGAAGTCCACGGTCCCGGTGGGTACCGGCGACACCTTGCGTGCGCATATCGACAAGGCTTTGGCCGGGCGCAGCCTGGTGTTCGATATCGTCTCCAACCCGGAATTCCTCAAGGAAGGCTCTGCGGTGGCCGACTGCCGGCGCCCCGACCGGATCATCATCGGCTGCGAACGCGAAGAGGTGCGCGATACGATGCGCGACCTGTACGCGCCGTTCAACCGCAACCATGACCGCATCATCTTCATGGATGTGCGTAGCGCCGAGCTGACCAAATACGCCGCCAACTGCATGCTGGCCACGAAAATCAGCTTTATCAACCAGATCGCCGAACTGGCCGAGCACCTGGGGGCCGATATCGAGTCGGTGCGACTGGGCATCGGTGCCGATTCGCGGATCGGCTACCACTTTATCTACCCTGGCTGCGGCTACGGTGGCTCGTGCTTCCCCAAGGACATGCGCGCGCTGATCCACAGCGCCCGCCAAGCCAATTGCTCCAGTGACCTGCTCGAAGCGGTGGAAGCCATCAACCAGCGGCAGAAAAGCAAGCTGTTCGAGCGGATCCGCGCGTTCTACAAAGGCGAATTGCGCGGCAAGACCTTCGCCTTATGGGGCCTGGCCTTCAAGCCCAATACCGACGACATGCGCGACGCGCCGAGCCGGGTGCTGATGGAGTCGCTATGGGCCGCCGGCGCCAACGTACGCGCCTTTGACCCCGAGGCCATGCAGGAAACCCAGAAACTCTACGGCGATGACCCGCGGCTGATGCTGATGGGCACCCCGGAATCGACCCTGGGCGGGGCCGATGCCTTGATCATCTGCACCGAGTGGCAGCAATTCAAGGCGCCGGACTTCAACCTGCTGCACGCACGCCTCAAGGCGCCGGTGATCTTTGACGGGCGCAACCTGTATGACGCCGAGCGCCTGGCGCGCAAGGGCTTCCATTACTTCCCCATGGGCCGTGGGCAATCGTGCGACTTGCCGATCCCGCAACAACAGTGGACGCCACAGTTGGCGGAGGTCTGAGGCGTGGACAACCTGCTCGGCGCAACCCTGCGCCGCCAGTCCTGGGCCGTCGGGCTGCTGGCACTGCTGCTGTTTATCGCCGGCAACTGGGACCAGTCGATTATCGGCTTCGACTCGCGCTTCGTGCTGTTCGCCCAGGAAATGCTGCGCTATGGGCCAGGGTTTTTCCCCACGACCTATGGCCAGCCGTATGCCGATTACCTGTCCACCTCAACCCTGTTGACCTGGCTGTTGTCGCTGCCCCTGGGGCGCGTCACCAGCCTCAGTGCCTGGTTGCCGACGGCGATTGCGTCGGCACTCATCGTCGCCCTGGTCTACCGCCTGACCGCGCCCTACTCCCGGCGCTGGGCGTTGCTGAGTGTTGCGTTGCTGTTGCTCAGCAGCACATTTATCAGCGAAACCCGCTCGGTATCCCTGGACCAGATGTTGGCGGCGGTGACCCTGGCAGTGTTTTACCTGGGCTATGCCCACGATCACTTCGCCAGCCCCCGGCGCCTGCCGTGGCTATTGCTCCTGTTATTGCTCGGTTTCGCGATTCGCGGGCCCATCGGCCTGGTGATCCCGACTGGCGTGTTGTGCAGCTATTACCTGCTCAACCGCCAGTGGCGCCGGTTGTTCAGCTTCGGCCTGCTGGCCCTGGCGTTGCTGGTGGCATGCGTGGGCCTGCTGCTGTTGCTGGCCAAGGTCAGTGGCGGTGAGGCCTTTATGCAGGACGTGATCCGCATGCAGTTCCTCGGGCGCATGGATGGCCGCGAAGGTTCCAGCAGCGTGCTGTATTACTTCACCAGCTCCCTGGGCAACTACGCCCTGGCATACCCGTTGGCCCTGCTGGCGCTGCTTGCGGTGCTGTTCAATGGCCGGCGCACGACTGATAGCGGCTGGCAGCTGCTGGTGGGCTGTACCGCGGCGGGCTTGATCGTGATGCTCGGCCTGTCGATCCCCGAGGCGAAGAAAGCCCGTTATGTGTTGCCCATGATGCCCATGGTGGCGATCATCGCCGCGTACCCGTTCCATACGGCCAATGGGCGTCTGTTCAAAGGGCTGCGGGGCTTGATGCTGGGGTTATGGGCATTGACCCCGGGGCTGTTGATCGGTGCGCTGCTGGTAGCGCGCCATCGCTTTGGTGCGCAGCTGGAGCATTTCAACAGCGTGCTGGGCCTGTTGATGGGCTTGCAGATCCTTGTCGCCGGGATACTCCTCAAATGGCGCTGGCGCCCGGTCGCGCCGGCGTTTTGTGCGGTGCTGGCGGTGTGGAGCGTGTATATCCTGGTGGTCGAACCCCTGGAGCGGCGCTTGTACGACACCCGCACCTTTTCCCGCGCGGCTCATGCGCTGATCCGGCAACAACCGGCGCCGTTGGTATTGCATGGCCTGGGTAAAGACGCCAAGGCCATCAAGTTCATGGTCAATGTGGAGTGTGATCGGGTGCCGCTGTTCACCCAGACCCCTGCCGACCTGGCTGCGCTGCCGGTGCCAGCATGGCTGGTGATGGACAAGGCGGACTTTATGCGTCTCGACGAGCCGCGCTGGCACGGGTTGACGCCGGTTCTCACAGGGCAGTTCGATAAAAACACCTATGTGTTGCTGCATTTGGAGCGGGTTGCTGACTGAGGGCCATTTATCAAGAAAGCTCCTACGTTTGTATCCGTAAATGCCGGTAGCAGCGCCTCTATCAGCCCTATGACCCCAGGGTTACACTCGTTTTACATTGCGCCACATAGTTACCGTCGGCGTTCAAAAAGACGCCTCAGAGGATTGCTGCCGTGCCTGACGAGCCCTTGCCTATCGAGCCGGTACACATCGGCTATATCCCGCTACCCACCCTCGCTCGGTTGATGGAGCTGCGCGACGCCCTTGTCGCCCTCAAGGGGCCCTTGGCCAGCGACCCACGGCTGCGGGAAAGCGTGCAGAAGTCGCTGGACAGCACCGAAAACCACGACCGTGTATTGGGCAAGGTCGGCCCAGGGCACGAGCCGGTTTGATGCAAAATTACTGCACTTAACCTGCATTAATATGCATTGGCGGCAGTTTTGTTTGAACGGCACACTGCACCGGTTCCTCCCCCAAATGTTGGAACTTTCGAAGGGCTTTGCGGAACACCGCAAAGCCCTTTTTTTGCCCGATGCCACTCAGTTATGCACAAACCTACTGGAGGCGCTGGCCCGCATCGTTTTTGATCGCCTTTTAAGATTGGACTGCCCCGCAATGCTCGCTCGCTGGTTACCCGCTGCCATCAATACCCGTCCCGCCGAATGGAGCCGTGCCGCCATCGGCATCGCCCTGGGCACCCTGTTTACCGTATGGCTCTGCGCCCAGGTGTATGGCCTGGAAGTGGCCATGCACCTGCTGGGCCCGTTGGGCGCCTCCGCTGTGCTGTTGTTCGCCGTGTCATCGGGCGCCCTCGCCCAGCCGTGGTCGATCATCGGCAGCTACCTGTGCGCCACCGTGGTGGCTTTGCTGGTGGCCCGCGTACTGGGACGGACTCTGGGCAGCGCCTGCCTCGCAGCGGGCATGGCCTTGATCCTGATGTGCTGGCTGCGCTGTCTGCACCCGCCTTCGGGTGGCCTGGCCATGACCCTGGTCCTGGCGGACCCGGCCACCATCGCCCTGGGCTGGCAAGAAGTCGGGCCGGTCATGCTGGGCGCTGCCACGTTATTGCTCTCGGCCCTGGCCTATAACAACCTGACGCGCACCCGCTACCCCAAGGGCCCCGCCGAGGCGCCGGTGATGGTGCCTTCGGCGTCGCCGCAGGTGGATGCAAAAATCACCGCAGTGGACCTGGAGCAGGCGCTGGCGCAAATGGAGCAGTTTTTCGACGTCACCCCCACCGAGCTCGAAGAGCTGATCCATATCGCCGAAGACCATGCCCGCCGCCGTAGCATTGGCCAGGTACTGGCCAGCCGGGTCTAAACGCGGCGCCCCTGGTTTTTTATCGAATACCCCCCTGCATAAATGCAAAGATGACCTGCAGGATTCCGGCTTGTACTGGGCAAATTTGCACTGGTACGATCCGGAGAGGGTTCGCCCGCGAACATTTTGATAAAGAACAATAAAAGCAGGGAGTTACAGATGACTGCTCAGGCTCAGTCCCAGGCGACACGCAGCACCGAGTCCTCCCAGGACAGCGTCCTGGCCGAAGTACGCAACCATATCGGCCACCTGACCCTCAACCGCCCCGCCGGCCTCAACGCCATCACCCTGGATATGGTCCGTAGCCTGTCGAGATATTTGCACGCCTGGGCCGCTGATCCCCAGGTGCACGCGGTGGTACTGCGCGGCGCCGGTGAAAAGGCGTTCTGCGCCGGTGGCGACATCCGCTCGCTGTACGACAGCTTCAAGAGCGGCGACACGCTGCATGAAGACTTCTTTGTCGAAGAATATGCCCTCGACCTGGCCATTCATCACTACCCCAAGCCAGTCCTTGCCCTGATGGACGGCTTTGTCCTGGGCGGTGGCATGGGCCTGGTCCAGGGCGCCGATCTGCGGGTGGTGACCGAGCGCAGTCGCCTGGCCATGCCGGAAGTGGCCATCGGTTATTTCCCGGATGTGGGCGGCAGCTATTTCCTGCCGCGCATTCCCGGTGAGCTGGGGATTTACCTGGGCGTGACTGGCGTGCAGATCCGCGCCGCCGACGCGTTGTATTGCGGGCTCGCCGATTGGTACCTGGACAGCGCGAAGCTTGCGGAGCTGGACCAGAAACTTGACCACCTGCAATGGAACGACTCAGCGCTCAAGGACTTGCAAGGCCTGCTGGCCAAGCTTGCGGTGCAACAACTGCCCGATGCGCCGCTGGCCGCCCTGCGCCCGGCCATCGATCACTTCTTTGCCCAGCCGGACGTGCCGAGCATTGTCGAGCAATTGCAGCAAGTGACCGTCGCCGACAGCCATGAATGGGCCGTGACTACCGCCCAGTTGATGCAGACTCGCTCCCCGTTGGCCATGGCCGTTACCCTGCAGATGCTGCGACGTGGCCGGCGCCTGCCTCTAGCGGACTGCTTTGCGCTGGAACTGCACCTGGACCGCCAATGGTTTGCCCGTGGCGACCTGATCGAAGGCGTGCGTGCGTTATTGATCGACAAGGATAAATCCCCGCGCTGGAACCCGCCAACGTTAGCGGCATTGGACCAGAACCACGTCGACAGCTTCTTCCAAGACTTCGCGAAGAACGGAAACTAACTTATGCAAGATATTGAATTTACAGAAGAACAAGTCATGATTCGCGACATGGCGCGCGACTTTGCCCGAGGCGAAATCGCTCCCCATGCCCAGGCCTTTGAAAAAGCCGGCTGGATCGATGATGGCCTGGTGGCCAAGATGGGCGAGCTGGGTCTGCTGGGTATGGTGGTACCGGAAGAATGGGGGTGGCACCTACGTGGACTACGTGGCCTACGCCTTGGCCGTCGAGGAAATTTCGGCGGGTGACGGTGCGGTAGGCGCGCTGATGAGTATCCATAATTCAGTGGGTTGCGGCCCAATCCTCAACTACGGCACACCTGCACAGAAAGGGACCTGGCTGGCCCAGCTCGCCAGTGGCCAGGCCATCGGTTGCTTCTGCCTGACCGAGCCCCAGGCCGGCTCCGAAGCCCACAACCTGCGCACCCGTGCCGAACTGCGTGATGGCCAGTGGGTGATCAACGGCGCCAAACAGTTTGTCAGCAACGGCAAGCGTGCCAAATTGGCAATCGTGTTCGCGGTGACCGACCCAGAGTTGGGTAAGAAAGGTATTTCGGCGTTCCTCGTCCCCACTGACACCCCAGGCTTTACCGTGGACCGCACCGAACACAAGATGGGCATCCGCGCCTCGGACACCTGCGCAGTGACCCTCAACCAGTGCACAGTTCCCGAAGCCAACCTGCTGGGCGAACGCGGCAAGGGCCTGGCCATTGCCCTGTCCAACCTGGAAGGCGGGCGCATCGGCATCGCCGCCCAGGCCCTGGGCATCGCCCGTGCGGCCTTTGAAGCCGCGTTGGCCTACGCCCGTGACCGGGTGCAGTTCGACAAGGCCATCATCGAGCACCAAAGCGTGGCCAACCTGCTGGCCGACATGCAGACCCGGCTCAATGCGGCGCGCCTGCTGATCCTGCATGCCGCGCGCTTGCGCAGTGCCGGCAAGCCGTGTCTGTCGGAGGCCTCCCAGGCCAAGCTGTTCGCTTCGGAAATGGCCGAGAAGGTCTGCTCTTCGGCGATGCAGATCCATGGCGGCTATGGCTACCTGGAAGACTACCCAGTAGAACGCTACTACCGGGATGCGCGGATTACCCAGATCTATGAGGGGACTAGTGAGATCCAGCGGATGGTGATTGCACGGGAACTGAAGAACTATCAGATCTGAGCGAAATTGATGATTGTCCTCTTGATCGGGAACAATCATCACTCAAGGTGTTTTTCATTGATTGCTTATATTGAACTTCACCGTCGCATCCAGTTTTTTAGATCCACGCTTGGCCAAAACTTGCAGGGTTCCGCTAGCCCGTTTTCCATCTTCATTAAATGTGACGGCGAGGCCACCACCGGTCACCATCCATGGGTCTTCTCCACTCGGTGGGGAATAGCTCATATCGGTGATTTCCGGCCCATCAAACTCATAAAAGCCTGAGGGGGTTCTCGCTCTTAGTGATACAGCAATAATTGTGCTGTCCTGTGACTCCCCTTGGCTGCCATACAGTTGTATGAGGGACTGATTGTTCACGTAATGAACAAAGTTCGCCTTGAATGGATAGCTATAAACGGTGTCGATGAAAACCTCACCTTCCATGGTGCCATTTGATTTAACTTCGCTGCTCTTGATTTCCGGACGCGCATTAGTAGGCATTTTTCTCACCCTGCATGATGGTTGGGCAAATGAGGAACATGCTTATTAAAAGGCGAGTCACCGTTAATTGAAACTGTCAGATATGACAGTCTAAAAAGTGCATTTTTAATTGCGATTCTACAGGCGCAGGGTGCAATCAGATGACTCATCTTGCGCAGGTTCTACCCGCCGCCCCGCATCATTATCAGCCAGCAATAAAAGCCGATCACACCGCGCACTCTTGGCAAGTGCGACTATTCTGACAGTTCCTAGCCACACAGGAGGTGTGTCATGAATGCAGTCGAGCACTCGCGCCGCGTCGAGCTAATCAGCCAGGAACGCTTCATCCAAGCCCCCATCGAAACCGTCTACGACTACGTCACCCAGCCCGACCGCTGGCACGAATGGCACCCCACCTCCCTGAGCGCAGACACCGGCACCAGCGGTTCATTACCCGCCGGCCAGCGGTTTACTGAGGTCATCGACCTGATGGGGGTACGTGTCACCATGAGTTACCGAGTGCAGATTGCGGTGCGGCCACGGGAGTTCAAGACCGTGTTCACTTCCCTTGTCGTCGACGGCTGCATTCACTACTTCCTCCAGCCCCATGGCAGTGGCACCTTGTTCAAACGTGTCCTGAGCTATGACACCGAACTGCAGCTGGCAACCTTGCGAATACGCATGATTGAGCTGTCTGACAAGGCCCTGGACCAGCTCAAGCAGCGCCTGGAAACCTCCTGAACTGACAAACTTGTCATGTTTCTCTCAGCTTGCTGAAAGCTGCGGGCACTAAGCTGCAGGGCTGTCGCGTGCTCGTATAATTTCGAAACATAACCACCTGACCTGCTGCGCAAAAGCGCGGACAATGCGCCCTCTTTGCGCACTCCGTACCCCATGGGACCCGTCTATGAAAACCACCCTGCGCCTGACGTTGCTGTCGGCCCTGTTCATATCCACCCTGGCCCAGGCCGCCGAGTTGATCCCGATTGACGTGCACCGTGATGCCAATTGCGGCTGCTGCAAGAAGTGGATCAGCCACCTGGAAAGCAACGGCTTCAAGGTCAACGACCATGTTGAAGCCGATATGAGTTCGGTCAAACAGCGACTGGGCGTAGCACCCCGCCTGGCGTCCTGCCATACCGCGGTGATCGACGGCAAATTCGTCGAAGGCCACGTACCCGCCGATCAGGTATTGGCCCTGCGCAAGCGTGACGACCTGCTGGGCATCGCCGCACCGGGCATGCCCATGGGCTCGCCGGGCATGGAAATGGATGGCATGAGCGACGCCTATCAAGTCATTGGCCTGACCCGCGAAGGCAAAGATGTAGTGGTCGCCGAATACCCGGCCCACTGATTGATGCTCGCAGGCTATGCAGGGCTGTTTTTCAGCGCCTTCGGCGCCGCCACGCTGTTGCCACTGCAATCGGAAGCGGTACTCGTCGCGCTGCTGCTCAATGGCAACTACTCGGTAGGGTTGCTGCTGGGGATCGCGACCCTGGGCAATGTCTTGGGCTCGTTGGTCAACTGGTTGTTGGGGCGCTCGGTCGAAGTGTTCAAGGACCGCCGCTGGTTTCCCGTCAGCACCGCACAACTGGAAAAGGCCCGTAGCCACTATCGACGCTGGGGACATTGGTCGCTGCTGCTCAGTTGGGTACCGATCATTGGCGATCCACTGACCCTGGTGGCCGGGGTGATGAAGGAGCCGCTATGGCGTTTTTTGTTAATCGTCAGCCTGGCCAAGGCGGCTCGTTATGCCGTGGTGGCAATGCTGACGCTGCACTGGATGTAACAGTTAACAGGTTACCGATCCTCCCGGGTGTGCCACAGGCGCAGTAGATAGATTGTGGAGTCCACTATTTCGTAGCGCATCTCATACTGGCCGATCTGAATTCGGCGCACATCCCTTGCTTCGAACTCTTCCAGACGTTCGCCGATGCGTGGGTTGGCCAACAGCGTCGTTGGCGCGGCTGTGAGGCGCTGCACGGCGTGTGCGGCGGCAGATTGATTCACCGCGGCCAGAAACTCATAAAGCCGGCTAATGTCGGACAGCGCGCTGCTCGTCCACTTCAACTCCATTAGCGTGGTACCGGCAATGGCGCGTCGGTGCTTAGGCTGTCCGCCCAGGCTTGGACTGCTTGGTGATCAATGACGCGTCCAGCGTCAACATCTGCCAAGGCTTCGCGTGTCAGTCGGCTACGTTCTTCTTCCTGGTCGATCCAAGCGGAGAGCGCCTGTCTGACGATCCAGTTTTTGGAGCGCTCCAGGCGTTCTGCCATCAAATCGACTTTTTGGGCCAGTTGCTCAGGGACGTGAGCCGTGACAGATCGGGTTTTCCCTGGGGTTGCCATGATAGAGGCTCCTGATAGTTAATCGATTCAAAGTTAATCGTAGTAAATAATTCTACATCGTCAAGCGCGCCGTCAGGTTGACGTATATGGACGTGCCCGCCAAAAGCCCTGCCAATGACCGCTGATGCACGACAAGAACTTCTGTGGCGCGACTTGGGAGGCGTCGGTGAAGCCGGTTACCGGGTTGATCGCGCCGTACCAGATCGGCTTCTGCACCTCCAGCAAGCCCGAGCACTATCAGTACAGCTTCCAGCAGCTGGCAATCAACACTCTGGCCACAAACGAGGGGCGTGGAACTCGGCGTTGATTTACGACATGATCTTCACCCAGCCGGTGTACTACGAGTTCAAGGACCTGCAGATGCCCACCCTGCTGCTGATTGGTACGTTTGATATCACCGCCATCGGTAGTGATAACGCACCGCCCGAGGTCAAGGCCAGGATCGGCCGCTACAACGAACTGGGCAAGCAGGTGGCCAAGCTCATTCCCCATTCAACGCTGGTGGAGTTCCCAGGCCTGGGCCATGCCCCGCAGATGGAAGAACCCGCGCACTTTCACCAGGCGCTGTTGCAAGGACTCAAGGCGCTCTAATTCCACTTAACCCTAGGCAGGTGTGCATGTCAGTACAGATAGCAGTCATTGACGATTGGCAAAATGTGGCACGTGACGTAGTGGATTGGTCCGCCCTGGAAGCGATCGGCAAGGTGCACTTCCTGCATGACTATCCCGCCGACACCGCGACCCTGATCGAGCGTTTGCAGGGTTTTGAGGTGATTTGCCTGATGCGTGAGCGCACAACCTTCGACAAGGCGCTGTTGCAGGGACTGCCGGCCCTTAAATTGCTGGTCACCGGCGGCATGCGCAACGCGGCCATCGACCTCGCCGCCGCCAAGGCCCTGGGCATCCAGGTGTGTGGCACCGACAGCTACAAACACGCGGCGCCCGAGCTGACCTGGGCCCTGATCATGGCTTCCACCCGCAATCTACTGGCCGAAGCGAATTCCTTGCGCGCCGGCCAGTGGCAGCAAGGGCTGGGCGGCGATCTACATGGCAAGACCCTGGGCATCCTCGGTTTGGGCAGCATCGGCCAGCGCGTGGCGCAGTTTGGCCAAGTGTTTGGCATGCGCGTGATTGCGTGGAGTGAAAACCTCACCATAGAACGGGCGGCGGCTGTCGGGGTGACCTGGGTCAGCAAGCGCGAGCTGTTCGAGCAGGCAGATGTTCTGTCGATTCACCTGGTACTCAGCGAGCGCAGCCGTGGCCTGGTAGATGCCCAGGCCCTGGGCTGGATGAAACCCAGCGCGCGCCTGGTCAACACCGCACGCGGGCCGATCGTCGATGAGGCGGCGTTGATCGATGCGCTGCGCCATGGGCGATTGGCGGGCGCGGCGCTGGATGTGTTCGCACATGAGCCGTTGCCAGTCGATCACCCGTTTCGCCATCTGCCCAATGTATTGGCCACACCCCATGTGGGCTATGTCAGCGAGCACAACTACCGGCAGTTCTATGGGCAGATGATCGACGACATCCAGGCGTGGGCCAGTGGGCAGGCATTGCGCAGCCTGATCTGATTATTTACTTTAAGTACATATAGTAAGATATTGATTTATATAGATATAAACTCTTAACAAATCACTTTAAGTAGGCGACTGCACTCTATCGAGCAGCCCAACCCCGATGCCCCACGAAGAGGCATTTCCCTGTAGGAGCCGGCTTGCCGGCGATGGCGACCTTGAGAAGTGCGCCGTTGACGAAGGCCTCAGCGCCGGCAAGGGAAGCGCCCGGCTGAAAAAATAAAATTGTCCTACAGCATTATCCTACAGCCCTTGCGTGCTCTGGCCTGTGCCCTAGACTCATGACCGATGGGTCACGATCAGAATAAAAGCCCCCGCAATAAATCTAAACTTTCCAACTCTGCCGTAGGTCAGGTTTAAGGTAGGACGCACGCTACCGGCGCCAGCCGGACGTCCGCCCATCCAATCTATTTATCAGTTCGGTGCAATTGGCATAAGCCTTGCCAGTCTGTGCAGTGCTAGTGCGCGTGACCGCAGGACGCGGTTGACTTTCGCTGAGGGCGCCAGGCTCTCGGCTGACTCACACATGGGAGAGAATTATGATCAGTGCCACTTCGGGAATTCAGGGACAGCGTTTCAGTCAGCCGGTCGAGGGGCCAACCGCCTTGGTTGACCTGCCTGGCACAGTGGTGCGGCCGGTCTCGTCTCAAAACCCCAATCGCAAGAAAGTCCTGTTTGTAACCTCGGAACTGGCCGATCTGGTGAAAACCGGTGGCCTGGGAGATGTGTCCGCAGCCCTGCCCCGGGCCATGGCGCACCTACACGATGTGCGCGTGCTGATTCCGGGCTACCGCCAGGTGCTGGACAGCGACAACCCGATCCATATCATCGGCGAACTCGGCGGCCATGCTGCGCTGCCGCCGTGCAAGATCGGGCGCATGGACCTCAAGGATGGCTTGGTCATCTATGTCCTGATCTGCCCCGAACTGTACGAGCGCGAAGGCACGCCGTATGGCGCCAACAACGGTCGCGACTGGCCTGACAACCACATCCGCTTCGCCCGCCTGGGCCTGGCCGCCGCTGATATTGCCGCCAACCTCGCGCAAATCCACTGGTGCCCGGACCTGGTGCACGCCCATGACTGGCCAGCCGGCCTGGCGCCGGCCTATATGCACTGGCGTGGGTCACGCACCCCCCACCCTGTTCACCATTCATAACCTGGCTTACCAGGGTGTGGTGAGCCTGGCCTCGACCCCGGAGCTGGGGATTCCCGAACATGCCTTGCAACAGGAAGGCATGGAGTTCTACGGCAAGATGTCCTTCCTCAAGGCCGGCATGGCGTATTCCAGCCATATCACCACGGTCAGCGCCACCTACGCCCGGGAGATCACCACCCCCGAGTTCGGTTGCGGCCTGGATGGCTTCCTTGCCAGCAAGACCCAGCAAGGTCTGCTCAGTGGTATTCCCAACGGCATCGATGAAAGCTGGGAGTCGTCCACCGACCCGCACCTGGATCACCCCTTCAATATCGGCGATTGGCAAGGCAAGGCGGTCAACGCCAGCCATGTGCGCAAGCTATTCGGCCTGGACGCGTCCACCGGCCCGCTGTTCGCCGTGGTGTCGCGCCTGGTGTACCAGAAAGGCCTGGACCTGACCGAGGCCGTCGCCGGCTTTATTGTGGAAAACGGTGGGCAGATCGCGATTATCGGCCGTGGCGAGCCGGAAGAAGAACAAGCCATGCGTGCCTTGGCCCTGAGGTTCCCCGGGCGCATTGGGGTACGAATCGGCTTTAACGAAACCGATGCCCGCCGCATGTTTGCCGGCAGCGACTTTTTGTTGATGCCCTCGCGCTACGAGCCTTGCGGCCTGAGCCAGATGTACGCCCAGCGCTTCGGCTCGCTGCCGGTGGCGCGCAATACCGGCGGCCTGGCTGACACCATCGAAGACGGCGTGACCGGCTTTTTGTTCGACGAATCCACCGTGCAAAGCTACGAAGCCGCCCTCGCCCGCGCCTTCAAGGTGTTTGCCTTCCCAGGCCTGTTCAACGCCATGCGCTGCCGAGCCATGGCCGCGCCGTTCAACTGGTGCCAGGCGGTAGAACCCTATGCGGAACTTTACGAGCAACTGGTAGCGAAAGCGCTGGGAAAATCAGCGAAAGCATAAAGAGGTTGGAATAGATGCCGTTACGGACTCTGGAAACATGGCCCCACGGCGCGATCATGCAGGATGCGCAACATACCCGCTTCGCCCTGTGGGCGCCTGATGCGTCTGATGTCAGCGTCCAGCTGCACAATGGTCAGTCAGTGCCCATGCTGCCCCAGGCAGAGGGCTGGTTTGTCGCCCATGTACGCTGTGGGGCCGGCACCCGCTACCACTACACCGTTGATGGTGAGCGGGACGTGCCGGACCCTGCTTCACGCCTGCAGCATGCTGATGTGCATGGCGACAGCGTGGTGGTCGATCCCCAGGCCTACTCCTGGCGCCACAGCACTTGGCAAGGCCGGCCCTGGCATGAAGCGGTGATCTACGAGCTGCATGTGGGGATACTGGGTGGCTACGCCGCTGTGGAGCAGCACCTGCCACGCCTGGCAGAGCTGGGCGTTACCGCCATCGAGCTGATGCCCTTGGCCCAATGCCCCGGTGAACGCAACTGGGGCTACGACGGGGTCTTGCCCTACGCACCACAGGCATCCCTGGGCACACCCGAGCAGTTGCAACACCTGATCGACACGGCCCATGAGCATGGCCTGGCGGTGATCCTCGACGTGGTCTACAACCACTTTGGTCCCGACGGCAATTACCTGGGCCAGTATGCCAAAGGCTTTTTCCGCGAAGACAGCCACACCCCGTGGGGCGCCGGCATCGACTTTCGCCGCCGCGAAGTGCGCGACTTCTTTATCGACAACGCCCTGATGTGGCTTATGGACTACCGCTTCGACGGTCTGCGCCTGGACGCGGTGCATGCCATCAACGATCCGACGTTCCTGACGGCGCTGGCCCAACGGATACGTGAGCAGGTAGACCCGGGGCGCCACGTGTGGCTGGTGCTGGAAAACGAATTCAACCAGGCCGGCCTGTTGCAGCAGGGCTTCGACGCGCAATGGAACGATGACGGGCATAACGCCCTGCACGTGCTGTTGACCGGCGAGACGGACGCCTACTACGCCGACTTTGCCGACGACCCCACCGCCAAACTGGCCCGCTGCCTGGGCGAAGGTTTTATCTACCAGGGCGAAACCACGCGCCACGGTACCCGGCGCGGCGAGCCCAGCGCTCATTTGCCGCCCAGCGCCTTTGTGTTGTTTTTGCAGAATCACGACCAGATCGGCAACCGCGCCCTTGGCGAGCGCTTGCACCAACTGTGTTCGCCCCAGGCCTTGGAGGCGGCAACCACGCTGCTATTAATGTCGCCGATGATCCCGCTGCTGTTCATGGGGGATGAAGTCAACGCCCCACAGCCGTTTCTGTTTTTCACCGACCATCACGGCGAACTGGCCGAGGCGGTGCGCGAAGGCCGGCGCAATGAATTTGCTGAATTCGCCGCCTTCAGTGACCCCGCACGCCGTGCGCAGATTCCCGACCCCAACGCGCTGCAGACCTTTGAGCGCTCCATGCCACGGTTTACCCAGGCGCCGGCGGTGCTGTATCGGCAACTACTGGGCCTGCGCCGGCAGCATATCGTGCCCCCATCTGCCCGGCAGCACCGCCCTCGGCGTGCAAATCCTGGGCAAGGGCGCGGTGTCGGCACGCTGGCGCCTGGGCAACGGCCGCCTGTTGCAGATCGATCTCAACCTGAGCCCGGCCACCCTGCATCACCCGGCCGGCATCCACGAACTGTTCAGCACCAGCAGCGACCCTAAGTTACTCACGCCCTTCTCTGCCCGCGTCAGCCTGACGCCGGGTGACACCTCATCATCTGTTGGAGAGCACTCTTGAGCGAAGCGCAATTGGAAATACTCGCCAGCCGTGCGGGCCTGGCGGTGGACTGGATCGACGCCAACGGCCGCCCGCAGCATGTCAGTGCCGACGCGTTGCGCGCCGTACTCCAAGGCCTCGGCCACCCCGCCGACACCGATGCCGCCATCGCCGCCAGCCTGCAAGACCTCGAGCGCGTGCAGCAAGACAGGCACCTGGCGCCGCTGTTGACCGTGGACGTTGGCAGCGGCCTTGACCTGGCGGCTTACTTCACCCCCCACACGCCGTGCCAGGTTCACCTTGAAGACGGCAACACCCAAAGCTTGACGCTGGATGCCGAAGCCACACTGCCCGGCGTCCTGCCCGTGGGCTACCACCAGGTGCATATCGCCGACCAGTCCTTCACCCTGGCCGTTGCCCCTCATCAGTGTTTCAGTGTCGCCGAGGCGGTGGACAGTCAGCCCGCCCGCGCCTGGGGCCTGAGCGCCCAGCTATATGCCTTGCGCCGCAGCGGCGACGGTGGGTTCGGTGACACCCAGGCCCTGGAGCAACTGGCCCGCGCCGCGGCTGAACGGGGCGTCGATGCCCTGGCGATCAGCCCGCTGCACGCGATGTTCGGTGCCGATACCGAGCGCTATAGCCCCTATTCACCGTCCAGTCGCCTGTTCCTCAACAGCCTGTATGCCTCCCCCGGCTGCATCCTCGGCGAACGCGCATTGCGCAGCGCCATCGAATCCACGGGGCTGGCCGATGAACTGCAAGAACTGGAACAACAAAGCCTGATCGACTGGCCCGCCGCCGCCAAGGCCAAGCAACGCCTACTGCGGGCCCTGTACGAGGACTTCTGCCAGGGCGAACACCCGCAGCAGGCGGACTTCCAGAGTTTCCGTCAGGCCGGTGGCGAGGCCCTGGAAAACCATTGCCGCTTTGAAGCCGTGCAGGCCGTACGCGCCGCCAACGGTGAAAGCCTCGACTGGCGCCAGTGGCCCGAGGAATGGCGCGACCCCGGTAGCGCCGCGTTGGCACACTTTGCCGCCGAACAGGCCGAGGCGATCGGTTTTTATGTCTTCAACCAATGGCTGATCGCCCGCTGCCTTGAACGTGCGCAGCAAGCTGCACGGGGCAGTGGCATGGGTATCGGCCTGATTGCCGACCTGGCCGTGGGCGCCGACGGTGCCGGCAGCCAGGCCTGGAGCCGGCAGGATGAACTGCTGGCCGACCTTACCGTGGGCGCACCACCGGATATCCTCAACCGTGCCGGCCAAGGCTGGGGCATCTCCGCGTTTTCCCCCGAAGGCCTGAAGCGCAATGGCTTCCGGGCGTTTATCGAAATGCTGCGGGCCAACTTCGCCCATGCCGGCGGTTTGCGTATCGACCATGTGATGGGCCTGCAACGGCTATGGGTCATCCCTAAGGGCGCCTCGCCCAAACATGGCGCATACCTGTATTACCCGGTAGACGATTTGCTGCGCCTGCTGGCTCTGGAATCCAGCCGGCATCGCGCGATTGTGCTGGGCGAAGACCTGGGCACGGTGCCCGAGGGTCTGCGGGAAAAACTCAGCGCCCGCGCCATGCTTGGCATGCGCGTGCTGTTGTTTGAACAGGACCATGGCGGGCGCTTCACGCCGATCCTCGACTGGCCGGACAACGCCCTGGCCACCACCAGCACCCATGACCTGCCGACACTCTATGGCTGGTGGCACAGCCGCGATATCGACTGGAATGTGCAATTGGGGCTGATCGACACGCCCACGGTGGAACAATGGAGCGAACACCGTCAGCGTGAGCGCGAGGCACTGCGCCAGGCCCTGGTGCAAGACCCGCAAAATTTGCGCGATGAACTGCGCAACGAAACCGACCAGATGCTTGATGCCAGCGTGCGCTACCTCGGCCACACCCGTGCGCCGCTGGTGTTGCTGCCCCTGGAAGATGCCCTGGGCGTCGAAGAGCAAGCCAACCTGCCCGGCACCATCGACACCCATCCCAACTGGCGCCGGCGCTTGCCGAGGGATGCTGCGCAGTTGCTCGAAGATGAAAACGCCTCGCGGCGCCTGGAGTTGCTGGCTGTGGCGCGCAATCAGGCCCTAGAGCGTGACCGATGAACGCCGTGTTGCTACGGGCCACCCAGCGCCTGCAGTTCCATAAGGGCTTTACCCTCGATGATGCGGTGCCGCTGGTGCCGTATTTCGCCAGCCTGGGCATCAGCCACCTGTACGCCTCGCCCCTGCTCAAGGCCCGCGCTGGCTCGATGCATGGCTACGATGTGGTCGACCCGACCACCGTCAACCCAGAGCTTGGCGGCGAACCGGCGCTACGCCGCCTGGTGGCCGCCCTGCGGGCACACGACATGGGCCTGATTCTGGACATCGTGTCCAACCACATGGCCGTCGGCGGCAGCGACAACCCCTGGTGGCTGGACCTGCTGGAATGGGGGCGCCTGAGTCCCTACAGCGAGTTCTTCGATATCCAGTGGCACTCACCGGACCCGCTGCTCAAGGGCCAACTGTTGATGCCCTTCCTCGGTAGCGACTACGGCGAAGCCCTGCAAAGCGGCGCGCTGCCCCTGGGTTTTGACCCAGCCCAGGGCAGTTTTTTGTCGAACACTACGAACACCGCTTCCCGATCTGCCCCAGTGACTACGGCGATATCCTGCGCGCCCATCCCCCCTCAAAGACTTGGCCGACCGCTTCAGCGCCCTGGCGTATCAGGCCGATGCCTGGCCCCAGGCCGCCAGCCTGAAACAGGCACTGGCGCAGCGGGCGCAGGACCCACTGACCCTGACGGCCATCGAACAGGCCCTGGAAATATTTGATGCGCGCCACCCCCAGGGTTTTGCCCGCCTGCATCAGTTGCTCGAACAACAAGCCTATCGCCTGGCCAGTTGGCGCACGGCAGCGGATGACATCAACTGGCGGCGCTTTTTCGACGTCAACGAGCTCGGCGGCCTGCGGGTGGAGCGCACCACGGTGTTCGAGGCCACCCATAGCAAGATCTTCCAACTGATCAGCGAGGGCCTGGTGGACGGCCTGCGCATCGACCATATCGACGGCCTGGCCGATCCACGGGGTTACTGCCGCAAGTTGCGGCGGCGCGTGGATGGATTGTCACCAGATCGCCACTTGCCGATCTTTGTCGAGAAGATCCTCGGCGCCGGCGAAACCCTGCGCGAAGACTGGCGGGTAGATGGCACCACCGGCTATGAATTCATGAACCAGGTGTCGCTGGTGCAGCACGACCCACAGGGTTTCGACGCCTTGGCCCGGCTCTGGCGCGAGGCCACTGAACGGCCTTCGGCATTTATCGAGGAAGCCTGGCTGGCCCGGCAACAGGTCCTCAACGGCTCCCTGGCCGGGGATTTTGAAAGCGTGGCCCAGGCCCTGCTGCAAGTGGCCCGTGCGGACGTGATGAGCCGTGACCTGACCTTGGGCGCGATCCGCCGCGCCTTACAGGAACTGGTCGTACATTTTCCGGTATACCGCACCTATATCAGCGCCTGTGGCCGTGGTGCCGCTGACGAAAGCGTGTTCCAGCAGGCCCTGGCCGGCGCCCGAGGGACCTTGAGCGAAGCCGACTGGCCAGTGCTCGACTGCCTGCAACAATGGCTCGGTGGCCAACCCTGGCGCGAGCGTCCCGTGGGGCAACCGCGCAAGATCCTCAAGCACGCCTGCGTGCGCTTCCAGCAACTGACCTCGCCGGCGGCCGCCAAGGCCGTGGAAGACACCGCCTTCTACCGCTCGGCGGTATTGCTCTCGCGCAATGACGTAGGCTTCAGTACCGAGCAGTTCAGCGCGCCCCTGGCTGACTTTCATGCCGCCAATCAGCAGCGCCTGCAGACCTTCCCCGATAACCTGCTGGCCACCGCCACCCATGACCACAAGCGCGGCGAAGACAGCCGCGCGCGCCTGGCGGTGCTCAGTGAATGTGCGCCGTGGTATGTCGAGCAGGTGCAGCATTGGCGCCGGCTGGCTATGCCGTTGCGCGAAGATCCGGGCATTCCTTCGGCCGGCGATGAGCTGATCCTCTACCAGGTGCTGCTGGGCAGTTGGCCCCTGGACCTGCAAGACATCGACGACTACCAGCAACGCCTCTGGCAATGGCAACAAAAAGCCCTGCGCGAAGCCAAATTGCACAGCAGTTGGAGCGCGCCCAACGACCTCTATGAGCAGGGTGTCGAAGCGTTCCTCACGCGCCTGTTGCTCGACCCGATCGGCCTGCCCTTGCGCACGGCGATCCACGCTGCCGCCGAGGCCATCACGCCCCGCCGGAGCACTGAACGGGCTGGCGCAATCCTTGCTGCGCAACACCGTGCCAGGTGTGCCGGACCTGTACCAGGGCGACGAATTCTGGGACTTGAGCCTGGTGGATCCGGACAACCGGCGGCCGGTGGACTTCAGCGCCCGGCAACGGGCACTGGCGGCAGAACCGGGCGACTTGCTTGAGCGCTGGCGTGACGGGCACCTGAAACAGGCGTTGATTGCCCAGGTGCTGAACCTGCGCAAGGCCCACCCACTGTTGTTTGCCAGGGGCCGCTATGAACCACTGCAAGTGCTGGGCAGGCATGCCCAACGGGTGGTTGCCTTCAGTCGCGAGTATCAGGGCCAATGGCTGTTGGTGGTGGTGCCGCGCTGGACCCACGCGCTGCTTGAAAACAGCGCCCAACCCCGGGTGGATGCGCAGGTTTGGGGCGATACCCGGATCCAATTACCGTTCGACGCCACGATGCAAAATTGGAAGGGACTTTTGCAAACAGGTGTAGTCACACCCAACAAGGAGCTACTGATCAGCGCAGCCCTGGGGGATGTCGGTGAATGTCTTTATCCATTCTGACGATCGAGAAAGCTGAAATTTTCTGTGAGGAGCATTGCGATGAGCACCGAAGACAAGCGCGTCCGTGAATTCGCGTATCAGATCTGGGAGTCCGAAGGTAAGCCCGAAGGCCAGGAAGCCCGTCACTGGGAAATGGCCCGCAAACTGGCCGAAGCCGAGGCACTGACCCCCACCAAACCCAAGGCCGGCACCAAGGCCAAGGCAAAACCTGCGGCTGAAAAAACCCGCCGCCGCCAAAAAGCCCCGAGCCCCACGCAAGCCCGTCGGCTGACCACCCTCCCGTAGGAGCCGGCGCACCGGCTCCTACAAAACAGCTCAACGATTGATCTGACCTGATGTCAGCACGGCCCCGTTCGGCCCGAAAAAACTTTGCAGGAGCAACACCACTATGACCAAGACACCCGATACCGAGCCATCGCGGATTCGTGAAGGCTTGCCCTTCCCCCTCGGCGCGACCTGGGACGGTCTGGGGTCAATTTCGCACTGTTCTCGGCCAACGCCACCAAAGTCGAGCTGTGCCTGTTCGACGATACCGGCGAAGTGGAACTTGAGCGCATCGAACTACCGGAATACACCGACGAGACCTTCCACGGCTACTTGCCCGACGCCCACCCGGGGCTGATCTACGGCTACCGCGTCTACGGCGCCTACGATCCTGCCAATGGCCATCGTTTCAACCATCACAAATTGTTGATCGACCCCTACGCCAAGCAACTGGTGGGCGAGCTCAAGTGGTCCGAAGCCCTGTTTGGCTACACCATCGGCCACCCGGATGCCGACCTGAGCTTTGATGAGCGCGACAGCGCACCCTTCGTGCCCAAATGCAAAGTCATTGACCCGGCCCACACCTGGGGCAACGACCAGCCCGTGCGCACACCGTGGGACCGCACCATCATCTACGAGACCCACCTGCGCGGCATCAGCATGCGCCATCCTTCGGTCCCTGAGGCTGTGCGCGGCACCTGCGCCGGGCTGATGGTCGACGATGTGCTCAAGCACATTCGCCAACTGGGCGTGTCATCGGTGGAACTGCTGCCGATCCACGCCTTCGTCAATGACCAGCACCTGCTGCAAAAAGGCATGACCAACTATTGGGGCTACAACAGCATCGCGTTCTTTGCCCCCGACCCGCGCTACCTGGCCAGTGGCAAGATCGCCGAATTTAAGGAAATGGTCGCGCACCTGCACGAAGCCAAGCTGGAGGTGATCCTCGATGTGGTCTACAACCACACCGCCGAAGGCAACGAGCAGGGCCCGACGCTGTCCATGCGCGGCATCGACAATGCCTCCTACTACCGCCTGATGCCCGACGACAAGCGCTTCTACATCAACGACTCCGGGACCGGCAACACCCTCGACCTGAGCCATCCCTGCGTGCTGCAAATGGTCACCGACTCCCTGCGCTACTGGGCCACGGAGATGCATGTGGATGGTTTCCGCTTCGACCTGGCGACCATTCTCGGGCGTTATCACGGTGGTTTCGACGAGCGCCACAGCTTCCTGGTCGCCTGCCGCCAGGACCCGGTGCTGCGCCAGGTGAAAATGATCGCCGAACCCTGGGATGTGGGCCCCGGCGGTTATCAGGTTGGTAAGTTCCCGCCAGGCTGGGTGGAATGGAATGACCGTTTCCGCGACACCGTGCGCGCGTTCTGGAAAGGCGATGATGGGCAACTGGCCGACTTTGCCGGGCGCATGACCGCTTCCGGCGAAATGTTCAACCAGCGCGGGCGGCGCCCCTACAGTTCGGTGAACTTCATCACCGCCCACGATGGCTTCACCCTCCACGACCTGGTGTCCTACAACGACAAGCACAACGAAGCCAACGACGAGAACAACCAGGACGGCAGCAATAACAACCTGTCGTGGAACCACGGCGTCGAAGGCCCCACCGAAGACCCCGAGATCAACGCACTGCGCCTGCGCCAGATGCGCAACTTCTTCGCCACCCTGTTGCTGGCCCAGGGCACGCCGATGCTGGTGGCCGGGGACGAGTTCGCACGCACCCAGCACGGCAACAACAACGCCTATTGCCAGGACAGCGAAATCGGCTGGGTCAACTGGGAGCTGGATGAAGATGGCAAGTCCTTGCTCAAGTTCGTCAAGCGCCTGATCAAGCTGCGCCTGGCCTACCCCATTCTGCGTCGCGGGCGTTTCCTGGTGGGCGACTACAACGAAGACATCGGGGTCAAGGATGTGACCTGGCTGGCTCCCGATGGCAACGAAATGACCATCGAACAGTGGGAGGACAGCCAGGGCCGTTGCCTGGGGATGTTGATGGATGGCCGCGCCCAGGAAACCGGGATTCGCCGGCCAGGGGCCGATGCCACGCTGCTGCTGGTGGTGAACGCGCACCATGACCTGGTGAATTTCCGTTTGCCCCAAGTGCCCGATGGCGGCTTCTGGACTTGCATGGTCGACACCAACCAGCCGGCCGTGCGCGGCCAGGAACGTTTCGACTTTGATCACGAATACGCCGTGACCGGACGCTCGCTGCTACTGTTCGAGCTACAACATGAGGAAGAGGTGTGAAATGGCGTTGCACGATTTTCTCCAACTCAATCGCCACGAACTGGCTGACATCGAGGGCGTTGGCCTGACGCTCAAAGCCATGGTGGACGCTGGCCTTGACCAATTGCCGCGCCCCGGTGGCGGGCAAACGCTGCTGCGCTTCAGTCAGTTGGCCCAGGTGGCCGGCCACAACTTGAGCCTGTGCAAGCTGTATGAAGGGCACACAGACGCGCTGGCAATCATGGCCGAACTCAATGCCCAAGCCCCACCAGCGGGCAGCACCTGGGGCATGTGGGCCGCCGAACCGCCGGCGGCACGGGTGCAGGTCAGACCTGTTGGCACCCAACTGCGGCTGGTGGGCCGCAAGGCCTGGTGCTCCGGCGCTGCGGTGGTCAGCCATGGATTATTGACCACCTGGGATGAGCAGCAACGCCAGCAGCTGGTCGCGGTGGCGATGGATCAGCCGGGTGTAGACGTGACCGGCGACGGCTGGCAAGCCGTGGGCATGAGGGGCCTGTGCGAGTGTCGAGGTGGTTTTCGACAACGCCGTCGCGGTTGCCGTCGGCGGGCCCGGGGATTACCTGCAGCGCCCGGGGTTCTGGCAAGGCGGGGTCGGCATCGCCGCGTGTTGGTACGGCGCGGCGCAACGTTTGGCCGAAGCGCTGCGCGAACACTGTCACCGTCGCGAGGAGCCCCATGCACTGGCGCATCTGGGCGCGGTGGATATGGCGTTGTACGCCGCCGCGACCGTGTTGCGTAAGGCTGCACGGCAGATCGACGATCAGCCCCTGGCCAATGCCCAATTGCTGGCACGCCGCACGCGGGCAGCAATTGAAGCCGCCGCCAACGAGGTCATCCATCATGTTGGGCGGGCCATGGGGGCCGGGCCATATTGCCTGGACCCGCACTTTGCCCAGTTGATCGCCGACTTGCCGGTGTACTTGCGCCAAAGCCATGCCGAGCGAGACCTGGCGGCCCTCGGCCAGCAGCTGTCGCAGCAATCTGCAGGAACGTGGCAACTGTGAAAGCCAACCCGATTGTCGGCCAGGGCACCCCACTGCGCGCCTGGCAAGATTCAGCGCGGGTCGCCGCGCTACCGCTGGTCAACGTGGCGCAGTTGGTGCCCGAAGGCGCACGCGCAGTGATCATCGCGCCCCATCCGGATGATGAAGTGCTGGGCTGCGGCGGCCCTGTTAGAAGGCCTGGCCGCGCTGGGGCGCGAATTGTTGCTGGTGTCGGTGACCGATGGTTGCGCCAGCCACCCCGGCTCGGCCCGCTGGCCCCCGCCAGCGCTTACGCGAGGTGCGCCCCCTGGAGTCCGCCGAGGCGCTGCAACGCCTGGGTTGGCCGCAACAGCGCCTGACCTGGCTGCGCGGCGGTTTCTCCGACAGCCAGGTACAGGCGCGGGAACCGGCATTGGCGCAGTTTATCCAGCAGCACCTGCAGCCCACGGACGTGGTGTTCACCACCTGGCGCGAAGATGGCCATTGCGACCACGAAGCCGTGGGCCGCGCCAGTGCCCAGGCCGCTCGGGCCGTGGGCGCACAGTTGATCGAATTGCCGGTGTGGACCTGGCACTGGGCAACCCCCGAGGACCCACGGGTGCCGTGGCACCGTGCGCACAAAATCGCCCTGGCGCCCGCTGCCGTAGCGCGCAAGTGCCATGCTTTGCACGCGTTCACCAGCCAATTGGAGGGTGACCCACAGATCGACTTGCCGCCCGTATTGCCGCCCCATGTGCTGGAGCGGCTATTGCAACCTTTTGAAGTGGTGTTTGTATGAGTGTTGCCACCGCCTATTTCGACCAGCTGTTTATTGACAATGACGACCCTTGGGCCTTTCGCCAGCGCTGGTATGAACAGCGCAAACGCGCCTTGACCCTGGGATTGCTGAGCAAACCCCGTTATACGTCGATCTTCGAACCCGGCTGCGCCAATGGCGAATTGAGCGCCGAACTGGCGCCGCGCTGCGATCAGCTGTTGTGTTGCGACACCGCAGCCCAGGCGGTGGCCCTGGCCCGGGCGCGCCTGCAGGGCTTTGCCCACGCCCAGGTGCGCCAGAGCCGCTTGCCGGCACAGTGGCCGGAAGGTCGATTCGAGCTGATCGTGCTCAGTGAGTGGTGCTATTACCTCGACCACGACGACCTGTGCGTGTTGATCGAGCAGGTCCTGGCGGCGTTGACCCACGATGGGCAGGTGCTGGCCTGCCACTGGCGCCCGCCTATCGACGGCTGCCCACAGACGGCGGAACAGGTCCACCAGTTGTTGCACCAACGCCTGGGCATGTCGCGCGTGGCGCAGGTGGCTGACAGTGATTTCCTACTCGACCTGTGGTCCCGCGAAAGCGCCTCGGTCGCCCACCGTGAGGGCCTGCGATGATCGGCATTCTGATCCCGGTGCACAACGAAGAGGCGCTGTTGCCCGAGTGCCTGAAGGCCGCGATGATCGCCGCCAGCCATCCGGGATTGCTCGGCGAGGAGGTGCAGATCCTGGTGGTTCTCGACAGCTGCACCGACCGCAGCAGCGCCATTGCCCAGGCGTTCGGGGTGCACAGCCTCTGCGTGGAAGCCCGTAATGTCGGCCAAGTACGCGGGGTGGGTGCGCGATACCTGCTCAACCATGGCGCCCGCTGGATCTCGTGCACCGATGCCGACAGCCGCGTCGCCGCCGATTGGCTGGTGGCGCAACTGGCCCTGGGCGTAGATGCGGTCTGCGGCACGGTCACGGTGGATGCCTGGAGCGAAGGCTTTGACCAGACGGCACAGATTCGCTACCACCAGGCCTACCAAGCCTGTGATGGGCATCGACATATCCATGGGGCCAACCTGGGCGTGAGTGCCGGTGCCTATGTGCGCGCCGGCGGGTTTGAGCCCCTGCCCTGTCATGAAGACGTGCAATTGGTTCGCCAACTGGAGCGTTGTGGCGCAACCATTGCCTGGAGCCATGCGCCCCAAGTCATCACCAGTGCGCGCCTGGACTGCCGCGCACAGGGCGGTTTTGGCGACTATTTGAAAGGCCTGATGCAGCCATCTTGAAAAAATTGCAACTTTACTCGGCGAAATCCGGCTGATGAACAATACTAATGCACGGCAATTCAGGATTCGAAGTGCCAGTGTGCCGCTCAGGCCTTGGTGCCTGCGCGATAAAAAAGGAGAGTCGACCCGTTAACGGGGCACGACCTGCATCATCAGGACAAGGATGTGACATTGATCAAACCCGCCACTTTGAACGACGGTCGCCCTACGCCGGCGCAAATCTGGAACAGCGCGCCGCAACTGGCACAAATCCCCACCATCAGCCCTTCCCTCTTGGTACCTGCCGGCTCACGGGTGGTGGTAGTCGCCCCACACCCGGGTGACGAAGTGCTGGCCTGCGGTGGTTTGCTGCAACTGCTCAGTGCCCTTGACTATCCCTTGAAGTTGATCTCGATCACCGACGGCAGTGCCAGTCATCCGGGTTCCAACCAGTGGTCGGCGCAACGCCTGAGCGTGTTTCGCCCCCAGGAAAGTGTCGAGGCCCTGCGTCGCCTTGGCTTGCCGCTGCACAGCCTGAAGTGGATTCGCGGTGGCTTTGGCGACAACGACCTGGCCGGTCGCGAACAGCTCTTGAGCCAATTCATCGCCCGCTACCTGCAACCTGGCGATGCGGTGTTTACCACCTGGCGCAATGACGGCAATGACGACCACGATGCCGTCGGTCGCGCCACCGCCATTGCCTGTGCGCTGACCGGCGCGCGTCTGCTGGAGTTGCCGATCTGGGCCTGGCATCGGCCCGCCCGCGAGGCCGGGCGCATGCCTTGGCAGTGCGCGCGCAAGGTGCGCCTCGACACCTGGAGCGTGGCGCGCAAACGCCACGCCGCCCATGCCTACGCCAGCCAATTGCTGGGCGATCCGTTGATCGGCCTGGCGCCGATGCTGCCACCGGTGTTGCTGGAGCGGATGCGCGAGCCCTACGAGATTGTGTTCCTGTAACTGGTCTATACCTGTTAATTCTGACAGTGGCAGCCCTTTGCGGCTGTTGCTAACGTGGAACAAGCACTGCACAGGTTCAGGTGCAGTCGAGAAAGCCATGCCAACCCCTTGCATTGGCGATGTTTTACGAAACGGAACCAGCCGTCCCTTATCGTTATCGTGCTTCCTGTTGCCATGGTCCGTACCGTGCCTGCCCCCTGCAGGCGACGGGATGTCAGCTGCCATCGACCGAGGATGGATCATGAGCACACGGCGATATTCTCTGCTGCACCTGAGCGCCTGGACGGCCAGCGCGACCCTGATGACAACCCTCTCGCTACCGGCCTACGCGGCCTGTACACCTGTGATCACGGTCGGCGACGACACCACCACCTGCGACAGTGGCACTACGCCCGGCTTTACCGATCTCAACGGCAATAACACTCTCAACCTGCCTGCCGGTGGCAATGGCGCAATTACCAGCGCCGTGACATTTGGCGACGGCCACGATCTGGTACAAGCGCATTCGGGCAGCATGGGCGCGCTGAACATGGGCAACGGGGCGAATATTTTCCGGGTGGAACTGGATGCGGTCGTGGGCGCAGTAACCCAGGGCGACGGGGCCGATAGCATCCAAGTCAGCGGCGGCACTGTTGGCGCGATCAGCCAGGGCGATGGCATCGATGCCTACGCACAAAGCGGCGGTCGTGTCGCCAGCCTGGCCCAGGGCGACGGTCGAGATACGTTCAATATGAGTGGCGGCGAGATCGTGGGGGCGTTTGAAGATGGCGATGTGGCCACCCAATCGGCGGGCACTATCGGCCGGGTCGACATGAAGCTCGACAACAACTTCTACACCCTGCTGGGAGGGCGGATCAACGGCAACCTGGTGACCGGGTTTGGCCTGGACACCATCAGCATTTCCGGGGGCTATATCGGCGGCAACGTCAGTGTCAGCGGCGGCAACGACTTGTTCACCCTGACCGGCGGCGTGGTCAACGGCCAGGTGCTCATGAGCTTTGGCAACGACCAGTTCAACTGGATCGGCGCCGGCACGATCAATTCGACGGTCAATATGGGCCCGGACAACGACACCGCGCTGCTGCAGAACCTGACGCAAGCCACCCTCGCCGCGACGCCCCTGATCGATGGCGGCCTGGGCCTCGATACCTTGACCTTTGACAACACCCAGGCCACCAACGCCGAGCGCTACGCCAACTGGGAACAGGTCAACCTGGACAATGGCTCGCGCTTTACCCTGGCTGGGGATTTCAAGCTCGGCGATACCGGCACCGGTACCGGCGCCTTGAATATCGACGGCAGCAGTGTGCTGTCGGTCAGCCTGGGCGCCATCAGCCCCATCACTGCCGGGCAGTTGGCCACCCTCAACAACAGCGGCCTGATCGATATGACCAGCGGTAGCACCAGCGCCACCGACAGCTTGACGGTCAATGGCAACTACACCGGCAACAATGGCCAGATGGCGCTGCAAAGTGTGTTGGCCGGCGATGGCTCGGCCAGTGACAAACTGGTGGTGAACCTGGGCACGCTACAGGGCAGCACCACCCTCAACGTCAGCAATCTGGGTGGGGCTGGCGCCGAAACCCTGAGCAACGGCATCCAGGTGGTCGAAGCACTCAACGGGGCGACGGGGAGCGATCGGGCCTTCAGCCTGGCGGGAGGCTCAGTGTCGGCTGGGGCGTACGAGTACTTTCTGTTCAAAGGCGGTGTCAGCGCAGGCTCCGAGCAGCAGTGGTATTTGCGCTCGGCCATTGTGGCGGCTCCGCTCCCCACCCCCGAGGAGCCTGTGGAGCCATTGCCGGTGCCGGTTCCCGGCGAAGGCACGCCGGTGGACTTGCCAACGCCGGTTCCCGGTGACGCGCCGATCCCGATCTATCGCCCCGAAGTCCCGGTGTATTCGGCACTGTTTCCGGCGGCGCAGCAGACGGTGCGGGCCATGCTCGGCACCTACCATGAGCGCATGGGCGACCAGGCGCGCCAGACCGCCAGCGGTTCATTCCCGGCGGGCTGGGGCCGGGTCTATGGTAATAGCAGCCGCCAGGCCTATGCCGGCACGGTCAGCCCGCGCTTGGACAGCTCGGTCACAGGCTTCCAGGTGGGCAGCGACCTGCATGCCTGGAGCACGGCCAACGGCCAGACACAGCGTGTAGGTTTCTTCGTCGGCCATAGCCGCCTGCGGGGCAATATCGATGGTTTCAACCGCGGCTGGCAGCATCTGGATGCCGGCAACACCACCTTGCGTGGCGATAGCCTGGGCGTGTATTGGACCTTGATCGACCCGTATGGCTGGTACGTCGATGCCGTGCTGATGGGCACCCGCCTCCATGGCAGCAGCGAGTCTGATCGGGGCCTCAAGCTCAAGACCAAGGGTCACGATGTCCTGGGTTCGGTGGAAGTGGGCATACCGCTGCCCGTCGCGCCAAACTGGGTGCTGGAGCCGCAATTGCAGGTGATCGCCAATAAAACCCGGCTCGATCGCCAGAATGACGGGGTCTCCGACGTGTCGTTTTCCGCCGATACCGCCATCACCACCCGGCTCGGCGCCAGGCTGCGAGGCAGTTATACCCTGGCCTCGATGCCGGTCCAGCCCTACCTGCGCGCCGATGTCTGGCATGCCTCCTCAGGAACCAATCGGGTGCGTTTCAACGGTGTGACGGATATCGATACCGAGCAAAAATCCACCACCCTGGACCTGAGTGCAGGCGCCACCCTGCAGGTGTCCGAGCAGATCAGCCTGTATGGCCAGTTGGGCTATGAGCGCAATCTGGACAGCAATGCCCTGGATGGGCGCAAGGGCACCGTTGGCGTCAGGATGGAGTTCTAGGGCGCAGGGTTATTGGAACACTTGGGCTTCGCCATCGACGGTTGCGCTTATCCAGCGCGGCTCCATGGGATCGCTCCATACCGAACGCGGTGGCGTCCCTCCATCACTGATCAGGATGCGCCTGCCCGACTGGCTCCACTCCTGCATCCGCGCCTTGAACGCGGCGGGATAATCTGCTGCCCGGCAGGTGATACCGGCCCAGGGATCGACGACCCAGGCGTCGTCCCACTCCGTCCCCACAAAGCCTTTGCTGCGCGGCTGCCCCGGTGGGCCGCCGACAATCGCGAAGGTATGGCCTTTGACCTGGGCGATCCGTGCACGGCCACCACTGGCATTGATCGTATCAACCGCGACTTTGGCCATCTGGTCACAATTGCCGGCACCGGTCTTGAGCACCATTTCGCTATAGTTCGGCGCGCCCGTGCGGGTGTAAAGCCAACCCACCATTTGCGTTGCCGTCTCGCTACGCACGACCTCACCGGCAAGTCCGGGAACCTGTTGATTGGCTGAGCGGATGCCAGTGGCCTGGAACTGCTCGTCAACCGCTGCCCTGGCCTCTTGTGCATACACGCGATTCTGTTGTTCGACCGGCAACTGGGCGAAGTCAGCCGGTTTCTTGATCGGCGCAAGTCGAATCGGTTTTGCCGCGACCACCACATGTCCGGGGTTGCTTCCCGCCGCGTACACCCCCCATCAGGACTTCGCGCTGTTTCTCGGGGGAAAGCCCCTTCAAGACGTTGGCAAGATGGCTGATTTCTGCGGGCGACATGGGTTCGTCGGCAACGATTTTCTTGATCAGGCTCTCAAGGCTGGGCAATACCACCAACGGATTGTCTGGAAGGCCTTGGGCCACAAAACCGTAAATATCCTTGTATTGGTCGTACTGTTTGATGAATTCAACGTCCAGCGGGTCGTTACGGGTCATGCGATGAAAATCAAGTTGGCCGTTACCATTGAGTTCGCTGTAGTAATGCACACCGGTATCGGCCTCGACCACCACGTATTGGCGATTGTCATGGTTGATCTTGAAACCTCTGACAACCCGCTGATCGTTGCTCAAGTCGCTGATCACATCCATCTTGATCACCACGGTTTCGCGGTTGATCGCCCGGGGCAGACCAAAGTCGTCGTAGCCAAAATCCGGCTCGTTGACCAGGGTCCCGGTGGTACGCGCCTTGTAGGCCACAGGTTGCGCACTCGCCAGCGGCAACAGTTCCTGGTTGCCCGCTTCGTTGACGCGGTAACGGCGGTGCTCATGAATCACGGTCCGTGGCCCGTTGGCCTGCCCGGCACCGGGAATCAGGCGTCGATGTTCAAGTGCCTGGGCGTCCTGGAATACTGAGGTTCCGCCAGGCTCGATCTGCTTGGTGTAGCACAGGTCATTGACGTCACGCCTGGACCTCTTGCCCCCAGCGCCACAGGTTGGCACCAAGTCTTCGAGCGGCCCGGTATGATCCGCGCCGCCAAGTTTGATCAGGCTCTCGGGCTTTTCCGGGTTATAGCGATAAACGTCATCGCCCACGATGACGTCGCTGTACTTGTGTCGCGTCAACACGCGCACCTGATCGCTGGAGAGACCTTCGGCCACGCGCAAGGTCTGCCCATGCGCCAAGGGCCTGGGCGTCAAGGCAATGTGCGGGGTAATGTCGTAACGGCCCCTGCCGGGCAACTTGAGAGCGGCGGATTGTTTGAACTGGGTGATGCCAGCCTGAATACTTTTGATATCCGCGCCCTTGAACCTGAGAAAGTTGCCTGCCTTGGTGTTGAAAGCGGGCATTACCGGATCAAGGGGATTCAAATTGCGCACGACTGAAACTGCGAACTTCTTTACCAGCGGCCCAAACTTTGGCAGCAGTGCACGTAAACCGATGTTGCCCGCGGTGGATACAAGGCGCACCGAACCCGCAGCAAACTTGCCCGCTGGGCCCGCAAACGTCATCAGTCCATCGCCGGCGAGATCCAAAATACCCTGCTTGGTATCACCGTTGACCAGGCTTTCAATGCCACTCCAGAACGGAATAACCATCTGGGCAGTCCCTTTGACGCGCTGCCAGAACATCTCATCATTTTTCTGCGCCTCGCTTTCCCTTTCGGGGTCCGACGCTGCCCATGCCTTTAAAGTGTCTGGATCGACATAAAACAATTTTTCAGTAACGGTCACCGCGATTGCCGCAGACCGTTCGGACGTCAGGGTTTGCGGCATTGCACTGTTAGATTGGGCGGACGACGCCGAAAAGTGTGCGAGCTGCTGTGGCACAACGATAGAAAAACTTGGGGGTTTAGGGCCAATGCCTGCCTTGTAGGCCGCCCACTGCGCCTTGAACCTGGCCTTGCTGTCTGGGCTGGTATTGCGCACCACCAACTCTTCAGACGGTTCGCCCTCGGTGGTGTGTTCGATTGAAATGAAGTCTTTGCCATAGCTTTTATCGGCGTGATTGTAGGATTCGAGAATAGGTTTCAAGTCGTCGCGACGCCGGGCAATGCCCTTGACCGGATTGACTTCGTAATAGCTCGTTTCGCCCTCATGCACCGTCTTGAGCACAAACGCCGGGCGCGTCACTGCCGCCTTTTTCTCGTCATCGCTTTCATTGTCGGAGCCGGGTTTGGTGCGCAGTGCATAAACCGTAACGTCACCCTGTTCAATCGCCCTGCGGTCCTGTACTGGCAACTGGGACAAGTAACTGCAAACCAGTTTTCCATAGGCTGTCTTGGTATCGGCCAGGTATTTGTCAAACTTCGCCTTGAATGTGTCTTCGTCATAAACAGGGTATTGATAGCGGACTTCGGCAGGGGTGAGTTTTTCGCCACTGAGATACCTGTATAGGGCAAAAAGCGGACTTACCAGGGACAGCACTTCAGTGCGTGAGGTGCCCTTTGCCATGCGTTCGAAATAATTTTTGCGCATGGGCACGTCAGCCCCCAGTTGCTGGGTAGCTTCTACCACCGTATCGACATGGGCATCAAATGCCTCAACCGCCTGGTTAATCTCTTGCGACGAATAGTCGGCCTTTTGTGGCAGTACACCTTGCGCCACAGCCCAGTCCAACGTCGCCGGAATGCGGGTCGAGGCGATAAGCGACCATTGCTCGTCGGTGGTCGCTTGTTGGCTGAGCTTGCCAGGCAGATCAACCAGCGCTTGAAACCCCATGCGTCGCGATGAACCCGGTTCAAGGGCTTCGGCCAGTCTGACACCGTGCTGAAAGTTCACGGATACGGCGGTTCCTTTGTACGGCAGGTCTGCAGGAATATCGCGCACGGCAAAGTCGGCCGGAAACTGTGGCCGCAGAAGATAGGCCGCCAGATACGCCTGTTCGGCAGATAGTTGCTTTGAATCGACCAGGTGTTGCCTGAACTGCGCATTGATCGCCGGGTAGCCCTGGCTCCAATGGGCGCTGGACGCCAGATCAAAGCCGGCAATCTGCGCGTTTTTACGCCCCGGCACCGGGTCCAGGCTTAGGGCCAGCGCCTTGATCAATAACTTGATCTTGACCTCTGGCGCGACAATGCCATCCAACGCAGGCCCCGTCCCGCTCAGCTTCCTCAGTAACTGTTGAATCAGATCATCGGCCTTGGGTGACTTGAGTATTTGTTCCAGCACCGCAGCGGGCGTGCCCTGGGCGTTGGCAAGCGTCTGGGGGGAAAGGCCTTCGGTCAAAAGGCCGAGCAAAGGCTTTTTGTACTTTGTCTCCAGCTCACTCACCCATTGGGCAATTGCGCCGTCATTTTTCTGCTGCAGCAAGCCGTCCACATCGCTCGAATGATCGTCCAGGCCCAAGGCAATTTCGCTGCGGGCATCTTGCGCGGCATCAATTGCCGCCTGCACTTGAGCGGGGGTGTTGGGGGCGGACGGCACCACGCCGTAGAACTTGAGCATGTTGTCGAGGCGGTTGGTGCCAGGCTGGGTAGAGCCATTGGGCGGTATCAGCGGTGAGTCTTTGTTGAGAAACAAATGTTTTTTGGAAAAGCCACCGGGATCCTTCGAGGCTTTCAGCTCGTGTAGAACCCTCAATATCTCGTCCAGGTCCGCCAGCTTTCCGCGCACCGCGGCCCGTTGCCAACCGCTGGGTTGCTCGGCTGGCGCTATCAACGCCAAGCCAGGCTTGTCGTGGGTGGCTACGGGTTGCACGTTGAGAGGAGTCACGGCCGTACGTGGCGCGTTGAGGTGGACTGACGTCATGGTGTGTTCGTCTCCGGCAGTGATACACAGACACGGCGACGTACGAGGGAAGTAGGAACCTACGCTTGATCACCGGCACGAATGTGTGGATCTGACGTAGGAAAATGTTCCAAAGAGAGTGGTAACTGTATTTGTAGGAGCCGGCAAGCCGGCTCCTTGGTGCTTACTCCTGACGCAAAATCAGCACCGCCAATGGCGGCAGATTCAACGACAGTGATACCGCCTGCCCATGGAGCGGCTCGTCCTGGGTAAAGGCTTCGCCGCCATTGCCGTAGTTGGAACCGGAATAGGTGTCGGCATCACTGTTGATCAGCTCTTTCCAGCGGCCGGCCAGGGGCACGCCCACCTTGTACGCCTCACGGGGCACTGGGGTGAAGTTGGCCACCACCAACACGGGCTTGCCGCTTTTGCCCCAACGCAGCCAGGCATACACGCTGTTGATCGCATCGTCACCAATCAACCACTGAAAGCCTTGCGGCGCATCGTCTTGTTCATGCAGTGCCGGTTCTTCGCGGTACAGCCGATTGAGGTCGCCCACCAGTTTCTGCACGCCCCGGTGTTCGGGGTATTGCAGCAGGTACCAATCCAGTTGCTGGTCGTGATTCCATTCGCGCCATTGGCCGAACTCACAGCCCATGAACAACAGTTTTTTGCCCGGATGCATCCACATAAAGCTCAGGTAGGCGCGCAGGTTGGCGAATTTCTGCCAGCGATCGCCGGGCATTTTGTCGATCAGCGAGTGTTTGCCGTGCACCACTTCATCATGGGAGATCGGCAGTACAAAGCGCTCGGACCAGGCATACACCAGGCCGAAACTCAGTTCATTGTGATGGTGGGCGCGGTACACCGGGTCTTGCTGGATGTAATGCAGCGAGTCGTGCATCCAGCCCATGTTCCATTTGTAGTTGAAGCCCAGGCCGCCCTGCTGGGTCGGCTGGCTGACACCGGGCCAGGCCGTGGATTCCTCGGCAATCACCAGGGCACCAGGGGCCTCCAGCGCCACCACATCGTTCAAATGGCGCAGGAAGTCGATGGCTTCCAGGTTCTCACGCCCGCCGTGGCGATTGGGCACCCACTCGCCGGCCTTGCGCGAATAGTCGCGATACAGCATCGACGCCACCGCATCCACCCGCAGCCCATCGATATGGAAATGCTTGAGCCAGTGCAACGCCGAGGCCAGCATGAAACCGTGAACCTCGGTACGCCCCAGGTTGTAGATCAGGGTGTCCCAATCCTGATGGAAGCCTTCCAGCGGGTTGCCATATTCGTACAGTGCAGTGCCATCAAACTGCGCCAGGCCGTGGGTGTCGGTGGGGAAATGCGCGGGCACCCAGTCGAGAATGATGCCGATATCCGCCTGATGGCAGGCGTTGACGAACGCGCCAAAGTCATCGGGCGAGCCGAAGCGCGCGCTGGGCGCAAATTGCGACAGCGGCTGATAGCCCCAGGAGCCACCGAAGGGGTGCTCCATGATCGGCATCAACTCGATATGGGTAAAACCCAGTTCCTGCACATAGGGAATCAGCCGCTCGCCCAGCTCGCGCCAACTGTACTGGCGCGCCACTTCGCCCAACTCGTCGAGTTCGCATTGCCAGGAGCCGACGTGCAGTTCGTAGATCGACAGCGGCGCGCTGGCCGCCTGGCGCTCACCCCGGGCTTGCATCCACGCCTCATCTGCCCATTGCACCTGCAACGGTGCGGCGACTTTCGACGCGGTGTCGGGCGGCAGTTGCGTGGCCAGGGCCATGGGGTCGGCCTTGAGCGGCAAGATGCCGCTGGCGCCGAGGATTTCGTACTTGTAGGCCGCCCCCGGTTGCAGACGCGGGATAAAGATCTCCCACACCCCGGCCGGATGACGCAGGCGCATCGGGTAGCGGCGCCCGTCCCAGATATTGAAATCGCCCACCACCGAGACCCGCCGCGCATTCGGCGCCCACACCGCAAAACGCACGCCCTGAATGCCGTCAACGCTCATCACCTGGGCGCCGAGGCAGTTGCTCAGGTCGCGGTGATTGCCTTCGGCAAACAGGTACAGGTCCATTTCCCCGAGCAACTGGCCAAAGCTGTAGGGGTCTTCGGTGATCTGCTCGCCGCCGGCCCACTGGATCTTCAGCAGGTAGCCCTGGCGTGTGGCGAAATGCCCAATGAACAAACCTGGGACCGGGGTGGCGTCGAGGCTGCCGAGGACCTCGTGACTGCCACGCGCCAGCACCTCGACGCTCAGGGCTTCGGGCAAAAACGCGCGGATGACCTGACCGCCCGCCTCGTCCTCATGGGGCCCGAGGATCGCGAACGGATCCGGGTGCTCGGCTCGCACCAGGGCTTCGATATCCTTGGGGGCAGGCATGATCTTGAACGTCGATTGCAGCGGTTCTTTGTGTGTAAAACTCATGATTTCTCCCACTGCTTGCGGTTTTGAATAAGGGTCTGACACAGGAAGCCTCCTAAATGTGGCTGGCCAACAACCCATGCAACCCACGCAATGGCACCGCCAACCAGGTCGGACGGTTCTGCGCTTCGTAGGCCACTTCGTACGCAGCCTTCTCCAGGCTGAACAACGCCAATGCCGCCTGCGCCCCTTTGGCATTCTGCCAATCATGCGCCAGTGTAGACGTAGCCTGTTGATACGCTTGGATAAATGCCTGTTGCGCTTCACTGCGGTAACGATCGGCGACCCGCAGGCGTGCCGCATCGGCGTCGGCCGAGTGATCCAGGCCTTGTGCTTGCACATTCAGGGCCATGGCGGCGGCATAGTCGAACGAACGCAACACACCGCTGACGTCCTTGTACGGGCTGTGCTTGCCCCGGCGCTCGTGCAGCGGCCGGGCAGGCTCGCCTTCGAAGTCGATCAGGTAGGCATCGCCCTTGACCACCAGCACCTGGCCCAGGTGCAAATCCCCATGCACACGAATGCGCAAACCGCCCAGGGTGGCTTTCGCTAAATCCTGCACATGGCTGGCGATGAACTTTTTCTGTGCCAGCAGTTGAGTGACCAACGCCTGATCGTCAGGGTTCAATTGGCTTTGATGCTGTTTGAGCAGTTGCAGGGCGCGCTCGACCTGGGCCCCCACTTGCTTGGCCCAACCCTGGCAGTCCTTGGCCGAGGTGACTTCAGGCTGGAAGTCCGGATTGCTCGTAGTCGCGGCCAGGACGTTGTGCATCTCCCCCAGCCGCTGCCCCAGCAACCCGGCGAAGTCGGCCAGTTCACCGAGGGCGTTGTAGTGCTGTTCCTGTTCGGAAATGGCTTGGGCCAGTTCGTCGCGGATCGCCCGCTCCAGGTTGTTCTGGGTCCAGCTCCAGGCATCGCCCTGGTTGCTGAGATAGCCCTGGGCAATCATCAACAGATTGTCCTGGCCCTCGGCATCGCGACGGATCACCGAGCCCAGCAAGGGCGAGATATGCGCGTAGCCGGCGGCGGTCAGGTAGGCACCCATTTCCAGTTCCGGGTGGACCCCGGCGCTGACTTTGCGAATCAACTTCAGCACCAGGCTTTCGCCCACCACCACCGAACTGTTGGATTGTTCAGCCGCCAGGTAGCGCACTTGCAACTCGTCCCCCACCGGCAGATCGGCCAATTGCGGGGTCGGCTCGAAACGAATCTCGCCATCGCTGCTGCTGAGTACGGTCTGCGCACGCAGGCCTTCGATAACGGCGCGGATATAGCTGTCGAGGCTGAAAGCATCGGTGATCAAGCCCACCTGGCGCACCCGGCGGACCCGCGCCAGGGCCAGTTGTTGCGGCAAGGCGCTGGTGAACTGGTCTTCGCCCAGCAGGCCAAAGGGCAATTGGTAACGGCTGGTCTGCCCGGCGCTGGTCACTTCTATCTCGCTGAGCAGCACCGGGTGCTGCGCATCGCCAAACCGCACGCCATAGGCGATGCGCACACTGTCTATGGCCGCGTCCTTATTGGCAAACCAGCGCCGCTTGGGCAGCCAGGTAGGCAACGAGGTTTGCTCCAGGGTGGTGCGCGATGGCGCTTCGAGCAACTCTTCGAGGCGTTTTTTCAGGACCAGGGTGGGGAAATCCGGCAGGCTTTGGGCCGGTTCCACATGCCAGCTGGGCATTTGGTTTTCGGTGGCGAGCACGAACCAGTAGAAGCCATAGGGCGCCAGGGTCAGCAGGAAATTCAGCTGGCCAATGGGTGGGAATGCATTGCCACCGAGCATTTCCACCGGAACCATGCCGGCGAAGGCTGACAGGTCCAGCTCCGCCGCCTGGGCGGTGCGCGACACATTGGCCACGCACAGGATGATTTCGTGCTTGCCGTCGGCGCCGGTGTATTCGCGGGTGTAGGCGAGGATCCGGCGATTGCTCGGTGAGAGCATTTTCAGGCTGCCACGGCCAAATGCCTTGGACTGCTTGCGGATCGCCAACATGCGGCGGGTCCAGTTCAGCAGTGAGTGTGGGTCCTGGGCCTGGGTTTCGACGTTGACCGACTGGTAACCGTAGAGCGGGTCCATGATCGGCGGTAGCACCAGGCTGGCCGGATCGGCGCGGGAAAACCCGCCATTGCGGTCGATGGACCATTGCATCGGCGTACGCACGCCGTCGCGGTCACCCAGGTAGATGTTGTCGCCCATGCCGATTTCATCCCCGTAATACAGGGTCGGCGTGCCGGGCATCGACAGCAGTAGGCTGTTGAGCAGCTCGATGCGTCGGCGGTCGCGCTCCATCAATGGCGCCAGGCGTCGACGAATACCCAGATTGATACGCGCGCGGCGGTCGGCGGCGTAGTAGTTCCACAGGTAGTCGCGCTCCTTGTCGGTGACCATTTCCAGGGTCAGCTCATCATGGTTGCGCAGGAAAATCGCCCATTGGCAGTTGGCGGGAATTTCCGGGGTCTGGCGCAGGATGTCGGTGATCGGAAAGCGATCTTCCTGGGCCAGGGCCATATACATGCGCGGCATCAGCGGGAAGTGGAAGGCCATGTGGCATTCATCGCCGTCATCGCCCTTCTGGTCGCCAAAGTACAGCTGGGTATCTTCCGGCCACTGGTTGGCTTCGGCCAGCAGCATGCGGTCGGGGTAGTTGGCGTCGATCTCGGCACGGATCTGCTTGAGCACATCGTGGGTTTCGGGGAGGTTTTCGTTGTTGGTGCCGTCGCGCTCGATCAGGTAGGGAATGGCGTCTAGGCGCAGGCCGTCGATGCCCATGTCCAGCCAGTAGCGCATCACCGACAGCACGGCTTTCATGACTTGCGGGTTATCGAAGTTGAGGTCCGGTTGGTGGGAATAGAAACGGTGCCAGAAGTATTGGCCGGCGACCGGGTCCCAGGTCCAGTTGGATTTTTCGGTGTCGAGGAAAATGATGCGGGTGCCGTCGTATTTCTGGTCGTCATCGGACCACACGTAAAAGTCCCGCGCACTGGAGCCGGGCTTGGCCTTGCGTGCCCGCTGGAACCAGGGATGCTGGTCGGACGTGTGGTTGATCACCAGTTCAGTGATCACCCGCAGGCCGCGCTTGTGCGCCTCGGCGATAAAGCGCTTGGCGTCGGCCATGGTCCCGTAGTCGCTGTGTACGCCACGGTATTCGGCGATGTCATAGCCGTCGTCACGCCGTGGCGAGGGATAGAACGGCAGCAGCCAGATGGTATTCACGCCCAGGTCGGCGATGTAGTCGAGTTTGGCGATCAGCCCGGGGAAGTCACCGATGCCGTCGTTGTTGGAGTCGAAATAGGATTTGACGTGAACCTGGTAAATCACCGCGTCCTTGTACCAGAGCGGGTCTTTGATAAAGGTGGCAGCCTTGGGTTTCTTCGCCATTGGAAACTCCTGGAAAATTCAAAAAAACTCAGACACTGGGCTCGATCTAGGTGGGAGCGGGCTTGCTCGCGAAGGCGGTTGATCAGTGAGTTGATACTTGACTGACACACCGCCTTCGCGAGCAAGCCCGCTCCCACATTTGATCGCCGCCAGCATCAAGAATGGGTGATGCGCCAGATGCCAAACGGCATGTGAGGCTCGATGCGCATCCATTGGGTCTTGCCGTACCAGGTCCAGCGATGGCCATTCATCAGGTCTTCGCCCTGGACCTGGGCGTCGTCCGGCAAGCCCATCTCCCACAGCGGCAACTCGAAATGGGCTTCCTGGGCGTTGAACGGGTCGAGGTTGACGGCGATCAGGATGAAGTTGCTGCCATCCTCGTTGCGCTTGCCGAAGTACAGGATGTTGTCGTTGAAGGCGTTGTAGAGCGTCAGGCCCAGGTGTGTCTGCAGCGCCGGGTTTTGCCGGCGGATGCGGTTGAGTTGGGCGATCTCGGCAATGATGTTGCCGGGGGCGCTGAAGTCCCGGGGGCGGATCTCGTACTTTTCCGAGTCCAGGTACTCTTCCTTGCCCGGTACGGGTGCGCTTTCACACAGTTCAAAGCCCGAATACATACCCCACAGGCCCGAGCCCATGGTGGCCAGCGCGGCGCGGATCAAAAGCCCGGGCGGCCGGATTCATGCAAGAAGCCTGGGTTGATGTCCGGGGTATTGACGAAAAAGTTCGGCCGGTAGCATTCGCGCCAGGGCGACTGGTTCAGTTGGGTGAAGTACTCGCTGAGTTCGGCCTTGGTGTTGCGCCAGGTGAAATAGGTGTAGCTCTGGGAGTAACCGACCTTGCCCAGGCGCGCCATCATCGCCGGCGTGGTGAAGGCTTCGGCGAGGAAGATCACCTCAGGGTGCTGGGCCCGTACGTCACTGATCAGCCATTGCCAAAATGGCAGCGGCTTGGTGTGGGGATTATCGACGCGGAAGGTCTTGACCCCCTCCTCGACCCAGCCCAGCACGATATCGCGTAACTCCAGCCAGAGGCTGGGGATCGCATCGGCGGCATAGAAGTCGACGTTGACGATGTCCTGGTATTTTTTCGGCGGGTTTTCCGCGTATTTGATCGTGCCGTCCGGGCGCCAGTTGAACCAGCCGGGGTGTTGTTTGAGCCACGGGTGGTCTTGGGAGCACTGGATGGCAAAGTCCAGGGCGATCTCCAGGCCATGCTCGGCGGCGGCCGCGACCAAGCGGCGGAAATCCTCGCGGGTACCCAGTTGCGAATGGATTGCGTCGTGGCCCCCCTCCTCGCTGCCGATGGCATACGGGCTGCCGGGATCATCGGGGCCGGCGCTCAATGAGTTGTTCTTGCCCTTGCGGTGGCTACGGCCAATGGGGTGGATTGGCGGGAAGTACAGCACGTCAAAACCCATGTCGTGGATCATCGCCAGGCGCGAATGCACGTCATTGAAGGTGCCGTGGCGCGCTGGGTCGTCAGTGATCGAGCGAGGGAACAGCTCGTACCAACTGGCAAACAGTGCCTGTGGGCGCTCCACATCCAGCGCATACACCGGGCTGATACTCAGGTAGGGGCGCAAATCAGCCTGGGCCATCAACTGTGCACTGTCTTCGTGCAGAAACAGCGCGACCTGCTCGGTTTCCAGCAGCCCAGAGAGCTGCTGGTGTAATTGCTGCAGGTGCTCCTGCAACTCGCCTTCGCTGCGTTCAGCGGCTTGCAGGACCTGGTTGCGACCTTCCTGCAGTTCCAGGCTGACGGGGACGCCGGCCATGTGTTTTTTGCCCAACTCGTAGCAGAAACTGGCGAAATGATCGATCCAGGCTTCGACGCAATACTGGTGGGGGCCTTGCTCGATCACGCTGAACGCGCCCTGCCAGGCATTGTTGCCCTGGTCACTCATGGGCACGCGGTGCCAGTCGTCCTCACTCAAGGCCCGCCAGCGGATCACGACCGCCAACTGGTCATGGCCATCGGCAAACACGTTGCTCGTCACCTGGATACGCTGGCCTTGCACCGCCTTGACCGCAAAGGCGCCGGCGTCGATCACAGGGGTGGTGTCTTCAATGGCGATCCTGGGCAGCAACAGTGCCTGGGACAGTGGTAGTGCGGGTCTTTCAGCAGTCATCGAGCATCTCCCCTTACGCCCCATGGACGCTCTTGTGCTTGATTGTCAGTGCCGCAAGCGGGCTCTTCCTGAGCCGGCTACATATGGTCCGAGCCCGGTGGCCTTGGAAAAGTTCAGGTGGATGTACCGCCACCGGGCGGGAATCAAACGGCCATGACGGTTGTCCACCGACTGAGCAAAGCACAAACGAGGCCACTGCGATGAACATCCCGATTCCAGCTGAAACCCCAGATCCGAATATCGACAAACCCACCCTGCCGCCGACCGAGCCTGAGCCGATTCCTGAGCAGGAACCTCCAGAAAGCGTGCCACCGGCAAAGGAAGAGCCGCCGACGACGATGCCGCCGGTTATCGTGTAGGAGCCTGCAGCTAAGGTTTGTCCAATAGCTTCACAATCCTTGGCATCACGCTGAACATTTTCATGGGCGGATAGGAGATGGACAGCAACGACCGCCAGTCAGTTGCGCCGAACCATTGACCAGGGGCCGGGACCTAAAGAACAGAGCCCTGCAACCAGGAGAACACCATGCCCGTACGTACCGAAAACCAGACCAGTTACTTCAAGATCGATGACAGCGGCGAAGAGCGCAGCCTTCCTGTGGGGGATGTGATGGTGATCACCGACAGTGATAAATCCATGTCTGCAGTGGAGATCGACGGCCAACGGATTTATATCACCGAGGCTGAAGCCGACGCCTTGACCGTCGCCGGCGCCATCGATGGGCGTAAGCACCTCAAGGCCACCGACGGTGATTCGGTGATTTGATTGATCTGGATCAGCATGCTGTGGGCACTGTTGATCCAGGCACCGGCCCCACGGCTTGCGGGGGTGCTGCACATTGTCGCAGGGCCGGCGTAAAAACCCATCTGATCCGCTTTTTATCGATTTACCTGAGCCTGTTATGCAAACAGATCGGGGCCCATAGTTCATCCGCCTGATGGAGGCTGATGAGCGAAAGACCATGAGCGATAGAATCCCCGTCCGATTAGTAGAAAATTTCGAGCCTGCACATCCAAAGAAGATGAAGGCCAAATCCAGCGACAACCAGATCCACACCCGCAGTTTCAGCGGCCTGTTCCGCAACTTGCGTATCAGTGGCGCAGGCTTTTTGTTCCTGGCGTTTTTTGGCACCGTGTGGCTGAACTGGGACTCGCGCCAGGCGGTGTTGTGGGACCTGGCTGAAAGCAAGTTTCATATCTTTGGCGCGACCTTCTGGCCCCAGGACTTCATCCTGTTGTCGGCATTGTTGATCATCTGTGCCTTTGGCCTGTTTGCGATCACGGTGTTTGCCGGCCGCGTCTGGTGCGGTTACACCTGTCCGCAAAGCTCGTTTACCTGGCTGTTCATGTGGTGCGAGAAAGTCACCGAAGGCGAGCGCAACCAAAGGATCAAGCTACAGGCTGCGCCCTGGGGCGTGAACAAACTGGCGCGCCGCGCCGCCAAGCACACGCTGTGGCTGGCGATCAGCGTACTGACCGGCTTGACCTTTGTCGGCTACTTCACCCCGATCCGGCCTTTGGCCGAAGAGCTGCTGACCTGGCAGATGGGCGGTGTCAGCCTGTTCTGGGTGCTGTTCTTTACCGGCGCCACCTACATCAATGCCGGCTGGCTGCGTGAAGCGGTGTGCATGCACATGTGCCCGTATGCGCGGTTCCAGAGCGTGATGTTCGACAAGGACACCCTGACCATTTCCTACGACGCTGCCCGTGGCGAAAGCCGTGGCCCGCGCAAACGTGATGTGAACCCGGCCGAGGTCGGCCTGGGCGATTGCATCGACTGTCACTTGTGCGTACAGGTCTGCCCTACCGGCATTGATATCCGCGACGGCCTGCAGATGGAATGTATCGGCTGCGCCGCCTGCATCGACGCCTGTGATTCGATCATGGACAAAATGGGCTATGCCCGCGGCTTGGTGAGCTACACCTCCGAACATCAGTTGCAGGGTGGCAAGACCCACCTGCTGCGACCGCGTTTGATCGGCTACAGTGCGGTGCTGTTGGTGATGATCGCCGCATTGGTAATGGCGCTGGTGCAGCGGCCAATGGTCTCGCTTGACGTGACCAAGGACCGTGGGATGTTCCGGGAAAACAGTCAGGGGCTGATCGAGAACATCTACAGCCTGAAGATCATCAACAAGACCCAACAGCGCCAGGATTACCGCGTGGAGCTGATAGATGGCGAGGGCTTCGAGCTGCAGGGCAAGACCGAGGTCAGCCTGGCGCCAGGGGAAATCACGGATCTGCCGGTTTCGGTGGCGTTGACCCGTGACAAACCGAGCAGCAGCTCGCAAACCATCCGTTTCAAGGTGACGGATATGGATGAGCCAAGTGTTTATAGTGTCGCCGACAGCCGTTTTGTGGCGCCGCTGAACCGCTGATACCCCCCCTGTGGGAGCGGGCTTGCCCGCGATAGCGGTGTGTCAGTCGAACTATCTGCTACTGATACACCGCAATCGCGGGCAAGCCCGCTCCCACACTTTGACCTGTGTAGACCTAGGATCACGATGAAACGCTACGAGAAATTTGCCGACGACATCGCTGAACTGATCCGCTCCGGTGTCCTCGGACCGGGCCAGCGCGTGCCGTCGGTGCGCTATGCCAGCCAGACGTACGGCGTCAGCCCATCCACGGTGTTCCAGGCCTATTACCTGCTGGAGCGCCGTGGCCTGATCCGCGCGCGGCCGCGCTCCGGGTATTTCGTCAATACCCATGCCCCCAGCCCGTTTTCGGAGCCGGCGGTCAGCGCCCATGTCCACGAGTCCACTGAGGTGGACGTCAGTGAGCTGGTGTTTTCGGTACTCGATTCGATCAAGGACCCTCAGACCGTGCCCTTCGGCTCGGCCTTCCCCAGCCCGATGCTGTTCCCCCTGCAACGTCTGGCCCGCTCCCTGGCCAGCGCCAGCCGCGAGATGGACCCGCGCATGGTGGTCACCGACATGTCGCCAGGCAACCCGCAACTGCGCCGGCAAATTGCCCTGCGCTATATGGTCGGCGGCTTGATGCTGCCCATGGAGGAATTGCTGATCACCAACGGCGCCCTCGAAGCGCTGAACCTGTGCCTGCAGGCGGTGACCGAACCGGGCGACCTGGTGGCCATCGAGGCCCCGGCGTTTTATGCCTGCCTGCAAGTGCTTGAGCGTTTGAAGCTCAAGGCCGTGGAAATCCCCGTACACCCACGCGATGGCATCGACCTGCAGGCGCTGGCCCAGACCCTGGAGCGTTACCCGATCAAGGCCTGCTGGTGTATGACCAGTTTCCAGAACCCCATGGGTGCAACGATGCCCGAGGCCAAGAAGCAGGCGTTGGTTGAGTTGTTGCGCGGCCATCAGGTGCCGCTGATCGAGGACGACGTATACGCCGAGTTGTATTACGGCCAACAGGCGCCCAAGCCAGCCAAGGCGTTCGACACCGAAGGCCTGGTGATGCACTGCGGTTCATTCGCCAAGAGCCTGGCCCCTGGCTACCGTGTAGGTTGGGTGGCGGCAGGTCGTTATGCACAAAAAATCGAACGCTTGAAACTGATGACCTCGCTATGCGCCTCGATGCCCGCCCAGGCGGCGATTGCCGATTACTTGCAACACGGCGGCTACGACCGGCACCTGCGCAAATTGCGCTATGCCCTGGAAGAGCAGCAAAGTGCCATGCTCGCGGCCATCGGTCGCTACTTTCCGCCGCAAACCCGGGTCAGCCAGCCCGCTGGCGGCTATTTCCTGTGGCTGGAACTGCCAGAACAGACCGACTCGTTGAAACTGTTCCAGATGGCCCTGGCCCAAGGTATCAGCATCGCGCCGGGGCCGATTTTTTCGCCGACACAACGCTTTCGCAACTGCATTCGCTTGAATTACGGCAGTCCGTGGGATGAGGCGGCGGAAAAAGCCATGGAAACGTTGGGGCGCATTGTGCGTTCGTTTTAAGGGCCGGTACTTGAACATGGAACCAAACACTGAAACGTACCACGTAGGAGGGTCCATTTTCTCCATAGCTAAGGAAACGTTTCATGCGAGGTGTACTGCCGCCCTTCTTCCATCTTCCGCTGCCGCTCCCACCCAACTACATGCGGGTGGCTGAACAGCGCGAAGTTCGCCAGTTGAACGGGCCAACCGGGCGCCCGACAGGTGACCATCGTTCGGCAGAAAGGATTATCGAACAGAGCCCGGTGCTCAGGGACTTCCTTGCAGGCAATGATCGCTTTCAGCTCCAGCCGGACCTCAAGCGCCACGTGGGGGGACTGGACGCAGGCCAACAAAGACCCCCAGGCCCGCGCCGATGCGGCCTACAACCTGGAAAAAGTGCTGCGCTTCATTGATAACCTGGACGAAGACAAGCTCAAGGGCAGCGAGGAACGTAACGGCAAGATCGACGGGTTTTCCGACTTGGGCGTCACCATCCTGCATGACTCGGAGGCAGACCGCCTGGACCAGTTTGCGCGCCAGGGGTATCAGGCGTTAGGCAGCTTCTGACACAGGCTCGTGTCGTTGGTGAGAGGGCGCTCCCGCTGGGAAACTAGCCACTTCGGTATATCTGGCACAACGTGGTGAGGCTATTGGGGCGGCTTCGCCACCCAGCGCGGGGCAAGCCCGCTCGCCACAGAAAATCTGCAATCCACAGTAAGTTCCCACCTGCTGCAACGCCCCCTGTGGCGAGGGGGCTTGTCCCCCGCTGGGCTGCGCAGCGGCCCCAAAACCAGCCACTTCGGTATATCTGGCACAACGTGGTGAGGCGATTGGGGCGACTTCGCCACCCAGCGCGGGGCAAGCCCGCTCGCCACAGAAAATCTGCGATCCACAGTAAGTTCCCACCTGCTGCAACGCCCCCTGTGGCGAGGGGGCTTGTCCCCCGCTGGGCTGCGCAGCGGCCCCAAAACCAGCCACTTCGGTGTATCTGGCACAACGTGGTGAGGCGATTGGGGCGGCTTCGCCACCCAGCGCGGGGCAAGCCCGCTCGCCACAGAAAGTCTGCGATCCACAGTAAGTTCCCACCTGCTGCAACGCCCCCTGTGGCGAGGGGGCTTGTCCCCCGCTGGGCTGCGCAGCGGCCCCAAAACCAGCCACTTCGGTATATCTGGCACAACGTGGTGAGGCTATCGGGGCGGCTTCGCCACCCAGCGCGGGGGCAAGCCCGCTCGCCACAGAAAGTCTGCGATCCACAGTAAGTTCCCACCTGCTGCAACGCCCCCTGTGGCGAGGGGGCTTGTACCCCGCTGGGCTGCGCAGCGGCCCCAAAACCAGCCACTTCGGTATATCTGGCACAACGTGGTGAGGCGATTGGGGTGGCTTCGCCACCCAGCGCGGGGCAAGCCCGCTCGCCACGAAAAGCCAGGTAGCCCCCCCTTTGTTGGGGGGCTCTCAGCACCCAGGCAGGATCAGCGACCGCCGCCCAGATCAAGAAAGGTCCCGGTGGTATACGAGGCCTTGTCCGACAGTAACCAGATGATGGCTTCGGCCACTTCGTCCGGACGCCCGCCACGGGCCATGGGGATGCCTGATTCAAGCTTGCTGACCCGATCCGGGTCGCCGCTCAAGGCATGGAAGTCAGTAAAGATATAACCCGGACGCACCGCGTTGACCCGGATCCCCTCGCCCGCCACTTCCTTGGATAAACCAATGGTGAAACTGTCCAGCGCGCCCTTGGAGGCTGCATAGTCCACGTACTCACCGGGTGACCCCAGGCGTGCCGCCACCGAGGACACATTGACGATGCTGCCTCCCTGCCCACCGTGCTTGGGTGACATGCGCAGCAATGCATGCTTGGCACACAGGATCGGGCCCAACACATTGGTCTTGAGGATTTTCAGGATACGGAACTCGGACATCTCATCGACCCGCGACTTATGCCCCACGGTGCCGGCATTGTTGACCAGCGCGGTGACGCGCCCCAACTCGGTATCGACGCGGTGGAACAGGCTGATCACTTCGTCTTCGATGCTCACGTCGGCGCGCACCGCGATGGCCTGGGCGCCAAGTGCGCGGACCTGCTCCAGCACACGCAGGGCGGCTTCTTCGTCAGACTGGAAATTGATGCAGATGCGATAGCCCTGGCGGGCCGCCAGCAACGCCGTGGCGGCCCCGATCCCACGACTGCCACCGGTGATGATGACGACTTTGTCCATGTGTACTGACTCCCCGTTCAACCTGAGCTGTTGGATCCAAGAATACCTGCGCCTGCCAGGTTTTGCATGGACCGGGGTCAATTGATCTCAGGGTTGGGTAGGCGGCGGGGGCAATTGCTCCTTGGCCATGATCGCGCTCATGAAGGTATCCGGCGGCAGCGGGTGGCCCAGGTGATAGCCTTGCAACGAATCACAGCCCAGACGCGTAAGGAAATCCTGTTGCATGTCGGTCTCGACCCCTTCGGCGACGATGCGCAGGCCGAGGGCCTGGCCCAGGGCGACAATGGCCGAGACGATGGCGGCATCATCACTGTCATGCTCTAGGTCCCGCACAAAACCACGGTCGATCTTTAGCTCGTTGGCCGGCAGGCGCTTGAGGTACATCAGGCTGGAATAACCGGTGCCAAAGTCGTCGATGGACAGGTCCACGCCCATTTCAGAGAGCTTCTGCAACACCGTCATGCTCGCATCGGCATCGCTCATGGCGGTGGTTTCGGTGATTTCCAGGGTCAGGCTATTGGCCGGCAACTGGTGACGTTGCAGGGCGTTGGCCACACTGGAGACCAGCCCGGCATGGCAGAACTGCAGGGCCGACAGATTGACCGCGATGCGCCAGTCCCGGTACCCCTGGGCGTACCACACCTGCATTTGCCGGCACGCTTCGTTGAGTACCCAGTCGCCGATGGCAATGATCACCCCGGTCTTTTCCGCCAGCTCGATAAACTTGTCCGGCAGCAACAAGCCATGTTGTGGATGCTCCCAGCGCAACAGGGCCTCGGCACCGACAGCGCGGCCACTGAGGGCGTCGAACTTGGGTTGGTAATGCAGGCGCAGCTGCTGTTGCTCCACCGCATTACGCAAATCCTGCAACAGTTGCAGCTGCCGGCGCGCGTTGGTGTTCATCGATACATCAAAAAAGCTGTAGCCGTTCTTGCCCATGCTCTTGGCGTGATACATCGCCGCATCGGCATTCATCAGCAGTTCCTGGGGCGTTGCACCGTTGCCGGGGAATAGAGCGATACCGACGCTGGCAGAGATGTTCAAGTCATGCTCGGCCACCCGGAACGACTTGTTGATCAGGCCCACCTGGCGCTCGGCCAGGCGCAGTGCATCGTCGGGCTGGCTCAATTGCACGAGCAACACGAACTCATCGCCACCGATCCGGGCCAGGGTGTCCTGGCTGCGCAGGTCTTCACGCAGGCGCAGGCCCACTTCGCGCAACAATTGGTCGCCCAGATGATGGCCAAAGGCATCGTTGACCGGCTTGAAACCGTCCAGGTCGATAAACATCAGGGCAAAACAGCCGCCCTGCTCCGCCACCAACTGCATCGCCTGCTGAATGCGATCGGCCAGCAGCGTACGGTTTGGCAAGCCGGTGAGTGGGTCGTGCAGGGCCAGATGGGTGAGTTCCTGGTTGGCCTGGGACAGGGAATCGGCCAACAAGGCGGTACGGGCTTCCAGACGCGCGTCGAGCAACGAGGTCAACAGCGCGATGGCCAGCACCGCCAGGGTGGTCACCAGTACCAGGTTATCCAGGCCGCTGCCGCTCAGGCCGTCCACCGACGCCCCGCAAAAGCTGCCATCGGCAAAACGGGCTGCCGCCATGCCGGTGTAGTGCATGCCGACGATGGCCACGCCCATCACCACTGCCGCGCCGCCCCGCGCCAGGCGTACATAGGGGTATTGCGCCGCAGGTTGAAGGCAATCCACAGGGCAGCTGCCGAAGCACCGACGGCGATCAGCAGCGAGGCACCGAACAAAGTGGGGTCGTAGTCGATCCCCGGGGTCATGCGCATGGCGGCCATGCCGGTGTAGTGCATGGCGCTGATGCCGGCGCCCATGATCAAGGCGCCGAAGCCCAGTTGCCAGGCCGGCAAGCGCGGCTGATTGACCAGCCAGAGGGCAAAGCCGCTGGACAGCATGGCGATCAGCAGCGACAGCGCGGTAATGCCGATGTCGTAGCCCAGGCTGATGGGCAGGCTAAACGCCAACATCCCGATAAAATGCATCGACCATACGCCACAGCCCATGGCCAGTGCCCCGCCGGCCATCCACAGGTACACCGCCCGCCCCTTGGCCGTGGCAATGCGGCCGGTCAAGTCAAGGGCGGTATAGGAAGCTAGGATCGCCACCAGTAGGGAAATCAGGACCAGTGCGGGGGGAATAACTGCCGGTAAGCATGGGGCTTCTCTAGGGATGACAGTGCGAGCGGCATCCATGCCGGGAAAAGCCGGGATTGTAGCGACAAAAATTCTTGGACAGGTGAAATATTGTCACAAGGCCATCACCTGAAATCGCCCTTTGACGAACAACCTTCTCTGTGGCGAGCGCTCTTGTCGGTGGCGAGCGGGCTTGCCCCGCGCTGGGTGGCGAAGCCGCCCCAATGGCCTCACCCAACTGCTGTCAGATAGACCGAGGGGGGATGGTTTTGGGGCGGCTTCGCCACCCAACGGGGGGACTAGCCCCCCTCGCCACAGGGGGGGTGGCAGCCTGGAGTTTGCTGCGCAACGCTGACTTTTTGTGCCCCGCGCTGGATCTCACCAACTGCTGTCAGAGATACCGATTACTCTTCGCGTGGCTGCATCTGGCCGTCCCATCCGCCGCCCAATGCGGCGATCAACTGCACGCTGGCCACCAGCCGGGTCTGCAACAAAGTCAACACGGTGCGTTCGTTGCTCAATGCCGTGGCCTGGACGTTAACCACATCCAGATAGGCAATCAGGCCAGCCTTGTACTGATTCTGGGTCAGGCGCAGGGATTCACGGGCAGATTCCAGGGCTTGGTTGCTCACGCCGGCCTCGTCTTCCAGGACCTTGAGCTGGACCATGTAGTTTTCCACCTCGCGGAAGCCATCGAGCACGGTCTGGCGGTACTTGGCCACGGTTTCGTCGTAGGAGGCTTCGGCGCGGTCAACTTCCGCCGAGCGCTGCCCGCCGTCGAACAGGGTCATCGCCAGTTTTGGCCCCACCGACCAGAAACGGTTGGGCAGGCTGATCCAGTCGGCGTAGGTGCTGCTGGAATAACCACCGGCCAGGCTCAGGGTCAGGTCGGGGTAGTAGGCGGTTTTGGCTACGCCGATATTGGCGTTGGCAGCGATCACCGCACGCTCGGCCGAGGCGATATCCGGGCGGCGCTCCAGCAATTGTGATGGCAGGCTGGCAGGGATCTGCGGCAAAGCGGGAATTTCCTTGCTCACCGCCAGGTTGAACGTGGCGGGAGGCTCGCCAATTAACACCGCAATGGCGTTTTCCAGCTGTGCGCGCTGCCAGATCAGGTCAATCATGCTGGCCTGGGTGCTTTTAAGCTGGGTTTGGGCCTGGGCCACAGCGTCCTTGCCGGAGACACCGGCGCGATATTGGTTTTCAGTCATTTGCAGCGAGCGCTGGTAAGTCTCGACGGTGCTTTGCAGCAGGCGGGTCTGTTCGTCCATGACCCGCAGTTGCAGGTAGTTCTGCACCAACTCCGACTGCTGGCTCAAACGCATGGCGGCCAGGTCGGCGGCGCTGGCTTGTTCGCTGGCGTTGCTGGCTTCCAGGCCTCGGCGCAACTTGCCCCAGATATCCGCTTCCCAACTGACACCCAACTGGGTGTTGAGGGTGTCGCGGATACCGCTGCTGGAGCTGCTCAGGCTTGCATTGCTGCTACCGGTGCCCTGGCTGGCGCGGGTTTTACCGGCGCTCAGGTCGACCGTGGGGAAAAAGGCGCCACGGGAACTGCGCGCAGTAGCCTGGGCCTGACGGTAGCGGGCTTCGGCCTGGGCCACGGTCTGGTTGGCGTTGTTGAGCTTGTCCACCAGGTTGTTGAGTTGCTGGTCGCCATACAACTCCCACCAGGCGCCACGGGCCAGGGCATCGCTGGGCGCGGCCTGGCGCCAGCCCTGGGCTTCTTTGTACTGCGCCGGCTCAGCCACTTGTGGGCGCTGGTAATCCGGGCCAATGGCGCAGGCACTCAGGAGCATGGCGCAAAACACTGTAGGAGCGAGCTTGCTCGCGAAAAACCTGAGGGCGCGGCGGTGAGTCAGGTGCCCAGCGTTTTCGTTGGAGATTTTCGCTGGCAAGCCAGCGCCTACAGGCAGGTGCGTTGCGGTCATAGCGGAGTGTCCAGGGCAGCGTCGGTACGCACCCCCGCGCCAGCCGTTGAAACGGTGGCGCAGGCGGTCGAGATAGAGGTAAACCACAGGAGTGGTGTAAAGGGTCAGGATCTGGCTGAACACCAGGCCGCCGATAATCGTCAGGCCCAGGGGCTGGCGCATTTCCGCGCCTTCGGCGGTGCTCAGCAGCAAAGGCAAGGCGCCGAGGATTGCCGCCAGGGTGGTCATCAGGATCGGTCGCAAGCGCAGCAGGCATGCGCTGCGTATGGATTCCAGAGGCTGCATGCCTTCCTTGCGCTCCAGTTGCAGCGCCAGGTCGATCATCAGGATCGCGTTTTTCTTCACCACGCCAATCAGCAGAAACAGGCCCAACAGCGAGATCAGGCTGAACTCGCCGCCCAGCACATAGATCGACAACAGCGCGCCGACCCCGGCCGACGGCAGGGTCGAGAGGATGGTCAGCGGGTGGATGTAGCTCTCATACAGAATCCCCAGCACCAAATACACCGCCACCAACGCGCCAAGGATCATGAACGGCTGGCTTTTCTGGGTGGCGGCAAAGGCATCGGCGGTGCCGGCCATCTTGGCGATGACGTCTTCGGGCAAGCCGACCTTGGCAATCGCCCGCTCGATAGCGGCCGTGCCCTGCTCCACCGTGACCCCGGGGGCCATGTCGAAGGCAATGTCTTCGGAGGCGAACTGCCCTTCGTGGCTGACGCGGTCGTCGGCCAGGCTGTTTTCGTAGTGGGCGATGGTCGACAGCGGAATCCGTGCGCCGTCGGCGGTAATCACCTGCACCTGATTGAGGGTGATCGGGTCCTGGGCGTATTTCGGATTGACTTCCATCACCACCCGGTACTGGTTGAGGCTGTCATAGATAGTGGAAATCTGCCGCTGGCTGTAGGCGTTGTTCAGCACCGAGGTGACCATGTTCATGTCGACGCCCAGGCGCTTGGCCTGGTCGCGATCGACAATCAGCGTCACCTGTTGCGCGCCACGGCCTTCGCGGGCGTCGATGGCGGTCAGTTCCGGCAGTTCACGCAGCGCGGCGACCACTTTCGGGTACCACAGGCGCAAGGCGGCCAGGTCGCCACTTTGCAGGATGTAGGAATATTGTGAGGACGTCTGGTCGCGGCCACCGCCAAATTGCAGGTCCTGGTCGGCCATCAGCATCAAGCGGCCACCAGGCACCAGAGGCACTTCTTTACGCAGGCGCTCGATCACCGCCTGGGCCGACAGCTTGCGCTCCTTGATCGGTTTGAGCCGCACCAACATCACGGCGTTGTTGGTGCCGTTGCTGCCCCCGATAAAGCCGGCCACGCTCTCTACTGCGGGGTCCTTCAACACAGCCTTGCGGAAAATCTCCATCTTCGGCTGCATGACGCTAAATGACAGGCCGTCGTCGCCGCGTACAAAACCGATCAGTTGCCCGGTGTCCTGTTGCGGCATAAAGGTTTTTGGCACCACCACATACAGCGCGATGTTCACCCCGATGGTCACAAACAGGCTGAGCAGAGTCAGGCGTTTGTGCCGCAGCACCCAATCCAGGCTGCGCGCGTAACCAGCGACCATATGGTCGTTGACCTTCTGGCTCCAGCGCTGCAAGCCAGTCTGCTGCCCTTTGTCATGAGGCTTGAGCCAGCGTGCGCAGAGCATCGGAGTCAAGGTCAACGAGACCACCAGCGAAACGATGATCGCCGCCGCCAGGGTGATGGAAAACTCACGGAACAGGCTGGTGACGATCCCGCCCATAAACAGGATCGACAGGAACACCGCCACCAGCGACACGTTCATCGACAGCAGGGTAAAACCGACCTCCTTGGCCCCCAGGTACGCCGCCTTCATCGGCGCGATACCGTCGTCGATATGCCGCGAGATGTTCTCCAGCACCACGATGGCATCATCCACCACCAGGCCGGTGGCCAGGATCAGGGCCATCAGCGACAGGTTGTTCAAGGAAAAACCGTACAAGTACATGATCGCAAAGGTGCCCACCAGCGACACCGGTACCGCCAGGGTCGGGATCAGCGAGGCGCGGAAATTGCCGAGGAACAGGTACACCACCAGGATCACCAGGGCCACGGCAATCAGCAGGGTCATTTCCGCCTCATGCAGGGTGGCGGTGATCACCGGCGAGCGGTCCATGGCCAGGTTGAGCTTGACGCTGGACGGCAGCACCGCCTGCAACGCCGGCAACTGCGCCTTGATCTGCTTGACAGTCTCGATGATATTGGCGCCGGACTGGCGGTTGATCACCAGCAACACCGCCGCATCGTTGTTGAAGAAGCCGCTGTTGTAGCGGTCTTCGACGCCATCGCTGATCTTCGCCACGTCACTGAGGCGCAACGCTGCACCGTCCTGGTAGCGGATCAGCAGCGGCTCATAGTCCTTGGCCTTTTCCAGCTGGTCATTGGCCTGGATCTGCCAGTTACGCTCGCCATCTTCTACCGAGCCCTTGGGCCGGCGCACGTTGGCATTGGCGATGGTGTCGCGTACTTCATCCAGGGATACGCCGTACTGGTCGAGGGCCTTGGGCTCCAGTTCGATACGCACCGCCGGCAGGGAGCTGCCGCCGATCTGCACTTCGCCCACACCCGGCACCTGGGACAGGCTTTGGGAGAGGATGGTGGAGGCCAGGTCATACAGCTGGCCCTTGGGCAACACGTCCGAGGTCAGCGACAGCACCATGATCGGTGCCTGGGACGGGTTGATCTTGCGGTAGGTGGGCATGCTGCGCATGCCGCTGGGCAACAGGTTGCGCGAGGCGTTGATCGCGGCCTGCACTTCCCGCGCCGCGCCGTTGATATCGCGGTCGGAATCAAATGCCAGGATCACCCGGGTCGAGCCCTGGCTGGACGAACTGCTCAGGGTGGTGACCCCGGCAATCGAACCGAAGGAGCGCTCCAGGGGCGTCGCCACGGTAGACGCCATTACTTCCGGGCTCGCGCCAGGCAGGCTGGCGGAGACCACAATCACCGGGAAGTCGATCTGCGGCAAGGGCGACACCGGCAGCAGGTTGAAACTGACGCCCCCCAGCAACATGATCGCCAGGCTCAGCAGCATGGTGGCTACCGGCCGGCGAATAAAAGGTCCGGACAGGTTCATGGTTCAACCGGCTCCAGCGTTTCTGGCGCCTTGCGCCAGCGACGGCCAAGGCGGTCGAAGTACAGGTAAATCACCGGCGTGGTGAACAGGGTAAGGATCTGGCTCAACAGCAAGCCGCCGACCATCACCAGGCCCAGGGGCTGGCGCAACTCGGCGCCGGAACCGGTGGCCAGCATCAGGGGCACCGCACCGAACAGCGCCGCCAGGGTGGTCATCAAGATTGGCCGGAAGCGCAGCAGCGCCGCCTGGTAGATCGCAGTCTGCGGGTCCAGGCCCTGGTTGCGTTCGGCATCGAGGGCGAAGTCGATCATCATGATCGCGTTCTTCTTCACGATGCCGATCAGCAGGATGATGCCGATGATCGCGATCATCCCCAGGTCGTTGCCCGTGAGCAGCAGCGCCAACAGGGCCCCCACCGCTGCCGATGGCAGGGTCGAGAGGATGGTAATGGGGTGGATGTAGCTCTCGTACAACACGCCAAGCACGATGTACATGGTCACTACCGCCGCCAGAATCAGCAGCAAGGTGCTCGACAGCGAAGCTTCGAACGCTTGGGCGGCGCCCTGGAACTGGGTCTGCACGCCGACCGGCATGCCAATGTCCTTCTGCACCTGGTTGATCAGTTCCACGCCCTTGCCCAGGGCCACGCCGGGAGCCAGGTTGAACGACATCATCACCGCCGGGAACTGGCCGATATGGGTGATCGCCAACTGGGCCTGGCGCTGCTCGATGCGGGCCAGGCTCGACAGGCGTACCTGGCCGCCATCGGTGGTTTTCACATGAATCTGGTTCAGCGCATCCGGCCCCAGGGTTTCGCCGGACTGGGCCTGCAGCACCACGCGGTACTGGCTGGCCTGGGTGTAGATCGTGGAAATCTGCCGCTGGCCGAAGGCGTCGTAGAGCGCATCGGTGATATTGGCTACCGACACGCCCAGGCGCGAGGCGGCATCGCGGTCGATCACCATGTATACCTGCAAGCCTTTGTCCTGCAGGTCACTGGCCACATCGGTGAGTTCCGGATACTGGCTCAGGGCCTGTACCAGCTTGCCACTCCACAGCGCCAACAGCTCGGCATCCGGGGAGGACATGCTGAACTGGTACTGGGTACGACTGACGCGGTCTTCGATGGTCAGGTCCTGCACCGGCTGCATGAACAGGCGGATGCCCACCAGCTTGTCCAGCGTCGGCTGCAGGCGCGCAATCACCTCGACGGCGCTCAAGTCCCGCTCTTTATGGGGCTTGAGGTTGATCAGCAGGCGGCCACTGTTGAGGGTGGCATTATCGCCATCTACCCCGATGTAGGACGACAGGCTTTCCACCGCAGGATCTTCGAGGATGATCTTCGCCAGTTCTTGCTGGCGCTGGCTCATGGCGGCAAAGGAAATCGACTGCGGCGCCTCGGAAATGCCCTGGATCACCCCGGTGTCCTGCACCGGGAAGAAGCCCTTGGGCACCACCAGGTACAGCACCACCGTCAGGCCCAGGGTGGCGATGGCCACCAGCAGGGTCAGCGGTTGATGCTTGAGCACCCATTGCAGCTTGCGCCCGTAGGCAGCCACCAGCCAGTCGATCCAGGCGCCGCTGGCCTTGTAGAAGCGGCCCTGTTCTTCTTCCTTGGGTTCGCGCTTGAGCAGGCGCGCGCACATCATCGGCGTCAGGGTCAGGGACACCACCAGGGAAATCAGGATCGCCACCGCCAGGGTGATGGCAAACTCGCGGAACAGCCGCCCGACCACATCGGCCATGAACAGCAGCGGGATCAATACCGCAATCAGCGACAGGGTCAGGGAAATCAGGGTGAAACCGATCTGCTTGGCGCCCTTGAGTGCGGCCGCCAGTGGCGTTTCGCCTTCCTCGATGTAGCGGGAAATGTTCTCCAGCATCACGATGGCATCGTCCACCACGAACCCGGTGGCGATGGTCAGGGCCATCAGGGTCAGGTTGTTGATGGAGAAACCGGCCAGGTACATCACGCCAAAGGTGCCGATCAGGGACAGCGGCACGGCAATCGACGGAATGATGGTGGCGCTGAAGCGGCGCAGGAACAGGAACGTCACCATCACCACCAAGGCAATGGCGATCAGCAATTCATGTTGCACATCGGTGACCGAGGCGCGGATGGTCTGGGTGCGGTCGGTGAGCACCGTCACGTCGAGGCCCGCGGGCAGGTTGTCGGTGATGCTGGGCAGCAGCGCCTTGATCCGGTCCACCACCTCGATCACGTTGGCCCCCGGCTGGCGCTGGATATTGAGCAGCACGGCCTGGTTTTCATTGGCCCAGGCAGCAAGGCGCTCGTTCTCGGCGCCATCGACGATCTGCGCGACGTCTTTGAGGCGCAGTGGCGCACCGTTGCTGTAGGCCAGGATCAATTCGGCGTACTGTTCGGGCGATACCAACTGGTCGTTGGCATCGAGCATCGACACCCGTGTCGGGCCGTCGAAGTTACCCTTGGGCTGGTTGACGTTGGAGGCGGCGATCAGGCTGCGCACGTCCGCCAGGTTCAAGCCGTTGGCGGCGAGGGCCTCGGGATTGACTTTGATCCGTACCGCCTGGCGCTGGCCGCCGGCGATGCTGACCATGCCGACACCGCTGATCTGCGCGATTTTTTGCGCCATGCGCGTATCGACCAGGTCATTAAGCTTGGGCAACAGCATGGTCTTGGAGGTGATGGCCAGGGTCAGCACCGGGGTGTCGGCCGGGTTGACCTTGTTGTACACCGGGGGCGCCGGCAGGTCCGAGGGCAGCAGGTTGCTCGCCGCGTTGATCGCCGCCTGCACCTGTTGCTCGGCGACGTCCATATTGACGTCGAGGTTGAAGCGCAGGGTCAGCACCGAGGCGCCACCGGAACTGGTCGAGGCCATCTGCGTCAGGCCGGGCATTTGCCCGAACTGGCGCTCCAGGGGCGCGGTGACCGCGCTGGTCATCACGTCCGGGCTGGCGCCGGGGTACAGGGTCATGACGCGGATGGTCGGGTAATCCACCTGGGGCAAGGCTGACACCGGCATCAAGCGATAGGCGATCAGGCCAGCCAGGACAATGGCCAGCATGCTCAGGGTGGTGGCGACGGGCCTGAGGATGAACAGCCGTGACAGGTTCATGCGCCGGCCTTTTGCGCCTTGCCGGCATCCGCCGCCGGGCTGCTTTCGCCTTGTGCCGCGGGCTTGCCCTGCAAATGTTCAGTGGGTGTGGTGGGCACCTGGTTGCTGTCGTTGACCACTTCCACGTCGGTGCCGTCCTTCAGGCGGTCGGTGCCTTCCAGCACCACGCGGTCGCCCGCAGCCAGGCCGTCCTTGACCACGGTGTTCTGGCCATCGGTATCACCAATGACCAGCGTGCGGATCTTGACCTTCTTGTCACCGTCCAGGGCATAGACAAAAGTGCCGTTGGTGCCGAACTGGATTGCCGCCGACGGCACCAGCACTACATTTTTCAGGGTGTCGGCCAACAGACGCACGTTGACGAACTGGTTGGGGAACAGCACCTGGTCCTGGTTATCGAAACGGGCCTTGAATTTCAGGGTGCCGGTGGCGACGTCGATCTGGTTGTCCAGGCTCTGCAGTACGCCGGTGGCCTGTAGTTGCAGGTCACCACGGTCCCAGGCCTGCACCGGCAGCTTGTTGCCGGTGCGATAGCGGGCCAGCACGGTTTGCAGGCTGTTCTCCGGCAAAGTAAAGGCCACGCTGATCGGTTGGGTCTGGGTGATGATTGCCAGGGCGGTGGTGTCGTTGGCTGCCACCAGGTTGCCGACGTCCAGTTGGCGCAGGCCGACACGGCCGGAGATCGGCGCGCGGATCTGGGTGAATTCAAGGTTGAGCTTGGCGTCATCCACCGCGCCCTGGTTGGTCTTGACTGTGCCCTGGTATTGCAGGACCAACGCGGCGGCGGTGTCCAGGGTCTGCTTGGCAATACTGTCTTGTTCATACAGGCCGCGATAACGCTCAAGGTCGACCTGGGCGTTTTTCAATTGGGCCTGGTTTTGCAGCAGCGTGCCCTGGGCCTGGAGCAAGGCGTTCTGGTAGCTGCGCGGATCGATTTGCGCCAGCAGGTCGCCGGCCTTGACCATCTGCCCTTCTTCAAACGCGATCTTGACCAGCTCTCCCCCGACCCGGCTGCGCACATTGATGGTGTTCAGCGCCGTCACGGTGCCAAGCGCCTTGTAGTACACCGGGAAATCGCCAGTGACCGCCGGTGCGACTCGCACGGGCACCGCAGCACCGGAGCCGCCGAAGCCGGGACGCATCATCCCCGTCTTGCTGGTCCTGGCCGCCGGGGCCTCTTTCTGGGCAGAGCCTGTGGGCCAGAACTTCCAGCACAGGCCGGCAATCACCAACAGGACAAACAAGCCAAACAGCCAGCGGCGGGAACTACGGGGAGACGATTGCATGGATTGATCAACCATTGGATGCGAGGGCTTCTTCTTTGGGAGGCTGAAAGATAAGCACTGAGGCGCGTTAAGAAAAGCGCCTTTACCGGCTATTTACCTTCGGGCTTACAAACATTTACTTTTCGAGGTGAAACCTCAGCAATTTGGGCTAAACCGCTGAAGCACAAATAAAAACGGCCTGGACTAGGCCAGGCCGCAAGCATGCATCATACGTGTTACTGCAAAGCGACAGTAACGCGCCGGAACAATTACTTCAGCACAGCCAGGGCCGCGTCGTAGTTTGGCTCATTGCCGATCTCGCCAACCAGTTCGCTGTGCAGCACTTTGTCGTTTTCATCCAGGACCACCACGGCGCGGGCGGTCAGGCCCATGAGGGCGCCTTCGGCAATGGATACACCGTAGTCAACGGCAAAATCGGCGTTGCGGAAGTCCGACAGGCTCTTCACGTTTTCCAGGCCTTCGGCACCGCAGAAGCGCGCCTGGGCGAATGGCAGGTCGCTGGAGATGCACAGTACAACGGTGTTGTTCAGGTCGTTGGCCTGGGCGTTGAACTTGCGCACCGAAGTCGCGCAGGTCGGGGTGTCAACGCTTGGGAAGATGTTCAGTACTTTGCGCTTGCCGGCGAAGGTCGCCAGGGTGACGTCCGACAGATCGCCTGCGGTCAGGGAAAAGTCGAGGGCCTGGGTGCCAACTTGCGGCAACTCGCCTTCAACCTGGACCGGGTTGCCTTTGAGGGTGACTTGAGCCATGAACGGAATCCTTATGCTGGGTTAGATGAAACGAATTCGAAAGGCCGAAGTTAACCACAAAGTGCGATTGACACCTATGGCCGAACACAAAATGTCATGACTGCGCCCGGGCCGGGCGGCTGTGGTTTAATTGCGCCGCTTTTGCCCTGCCCTTGAAGGAATTCATCGTTGAACAATCCGTCTGCCACCCGCGTTCTGGTCATTGGTTATGTCTGGCCCGAGCCCCGCTCCTCGGCTGCGGGCGGGCATATGATGCAGATCCTTGAGAGTTTTCTTACTCAAGGCTGGGAAATAACCTTCGGCAGCCCGGCAGCGATCGGCGAACACAAGGCGGACCTCGGCGCACTGGGCATTCGCGAATGCGCCATTGAGCTCAATAACAGCAGTTTCGACGAATTTATCCGGGAACTGGCCCCGGATATCGTGCTGTTCGATCGCTTCATGATGGAAGAGCAGTTCGGCTGGCGTGTCGAGAAGCAGTGCCCAGATGCCTTGCGCGTGCTGGAAACCTCCGATTTGCAGAGCCTGCGCGATGCCCGCCAGCAGCGCTTGAAGGATTACCTGAAGGACCATCCGGCGGCAGATGACTTCGGCCCGCTATTCGCCCCGGCCCTGGACGCCGAATTCCAGCTGATGGCAGATACCGACCTGGCCAAGCGCGAAATCGCCGCGATCTACCGCTGCGATATCAGCCTGATGATTTCCGATGTGGAGATCCAGTTGCTGACCGAACACTTCAAGGTGCCCGCTGCCCTGCTCCACTGGTGCCCGTTGATGGTCGCGCCGGCCACCGAGGCGTTTGTGCCTTATGAAGACCGCGCGCATTTCCTGAGCATCGGCAATTTCCGCCATGCGCCCAACTGGGACACGGTGTTATGGATGAAAAACGGCATCTGGCCATTGATTCGCCAGCGCTTGCCCGGTGCCCAGTTGCATATCTATGGCGCCTACACACCGCCCAAGGCCACTGCGCTGCATAACCCGGCCCAGGGCTTTCATGTGATGAACTGGGCAGAAGACGCGTTGCAAGTCATGTCAGGCGCCCGCATCTGCCTGGCCCCATTGCGCTTCGGCGCCGGAATCAAGGGCAAGCTGGCCGACGGCATGCTCTGTGGCACGCCCAGTATCACCACGCCCATCGGCGCCGAAGGCATGACCGACGAACAACCGTGGCCAGGGCTGATCGCCCAGAGTGCCACGGCCCTGGCCGATGCCGCCGTGGCCTTGTACCAGGACCGGCAAGCCTGGACCGAGGCGCAGGAACATGGCCGCCTGCTGCTCGCCCAGCGCTATAGCGCGTCACTCCACGGCCCTGCGCTGGTCGAACGCCTGCAGCACTGCCGTGACGAACTGGCACAACATCGGCGCAACAATTTTACCGGCAGCATGTTGCGCCATCATCTGCATAAAAGTACCCAATACATGGCGCAGTGGATCGAGGCAAAAAACCGCACGCGCTAAATACTGGCGAGGTGCTGCGCAACGGGGCATTATCGGTTACGCGACCACAATAAAAGCGATGCCAGCATGACTCGAGCCGCGCGAATCACCGACCCCTCCTA